>NZ_JACHZL010000001.1:0-1288558 GCF_014193555.1 Rhizobium sp. BK275 | reverse complement strand
CGAGTTCTCCCAGACGTTCTCAACCGAGAAGTCGGAGACGACATGGGCATAGGTCAAGACGCCGAAGGAGAAGGCGACGAGGGCAAAGAGCAGGATGGAGCCAAGTGGCGCCACATCCATCATCGCCTGATCGCCGCGCCTGGCACCGATCACCGGCACGAGCGACAGGACGATGGCCGTTGCGAGCGCCAGAACCAGCGCATAATGGCCGATCTCGATGATCATGGCGTTGCCTTCGTTTGCTGGGCCTGGGCCTCCTGGCCTTTTGCTGCCTCGCCCTTGGTCGCCTCGCCTTGTCCGGCTCCCTTGCCCTCTTCCCACAGGCCTTGCGCCTTCAGCCTGTCGGCCACGTCCTTCGGCATATAGGTCTCGTCATGCTTGGCCAGCACGGTATCGGCGGTAAAAACATTGCTGCCGGTCTCGAACGTCCCTTCTGTCACCACCCCCTGCCCTTCGCGAAACAGGTCCGGCAGGATGCCCTGGTAGCGGACAGTGACGATCTCACCGCTCGGGTCGGTCACCGCAAAGCGCACCACCGAACCCTCGCCGCGCACAACGCTGCCCGCTCCGACAAGGCCGCCGAGGCGGATGCGGGTGCCGGGCGCCACCGGGTTGTTGGCCAGATCGCCCGGCATATAGAAATAGGCGACCGACTGGCTGAAGGCGAACATGACGAGCAGCACGGCGACAAGGATGAAGCTCATGCCGCCGGCAATCACCGCCAGGCGTTTCTGCTTGCGCGTCATTCCACCGATCCTTCCGTGGCCACCGAGCCTTCCGTGGCGATGCCGAGTTCTCTAGCCAGAGCCAGCAACTGCCTGCCCTGATCGCCGGAGGCCGGGAAGGCGGCGAGCCCGCGCTTCAGGGCATCCGCGGCGCGATCCTTGTCGTTCAAGACGGCGTAAGAGCGGACGAGACGCATCCAGCCCTCGAAATTGTCGGGTTCGGCAGACAGTTTGGCATCCAGGCTTTCCACCATGGTGCGGATCATCTGCTGACGGTCGCCGGCGCTCAGATTCTCGGCCGCAGCGACATCCTCCGCCGTCGGGCCGCCCGGAACTGACGGTGGTGCGGCAGGCTCGGCCGCCGGTGCAACCGCCGCGCCGCCGTTTTTGGCGATATGCTCGTTGACCAGCGGCAGCCACGGCGCGTCGGCCGGCGACTGCTTGGCCAGATCCTCGAAGGCGCTGCGTGCCGCATCCGGCTGGCCAGCCTGCTCCAGGCTCAGCGCCACATAAAAACGCGCTCGCGGGTTGTTCGGCTCAAGCGTGAGGATCTGCTTGAGTTCATCGAGCACCTCTGCCGTCACTATGCCATTTGAGGTGGCCATGAGCGCTTCCGACAGCCCTTCCAGGCGGGGGACATTGGCTCCGTCCAGGCGAAGTGCGGTTCGATACGCCTTTGCCGCATCATCGACCCGGCCCATCCTAAGGTAAACGGGGGCAATAACGTCCCATAGCCGCCCGTCCTCGGGATGACCGGCCAGGTGATCTTCCATCTTCCTCACCAGGATTGCGAGATCCTCGCCCGGCTCCGCAAGCCTTGCCGCCAAGGGACGAGAGGGGAGGTCGGGGGAACCGAGCGAGATGTAAAGAGCGATGCTGAGCAAGGGCAAGAACGCGACTATCCCGTGCTTCAGCCATCTGCCGGAGCGTTGCGCGCTCTGCGCCGGCCGGCGGTTATCCACAGCCTTGAACAGACGCCGCGCCGTTTCTGCTTTAGCCAATTCGTATTCGTCCGGCGAGATGCGTCCGGAGGCGATATCCTCGTCGAGTTCGAAAAGCTGGTCGCGGTAGACCTTGCCGGCATCCGCTTTGGCGCTCGCCGCCTTGCGGCCGCCCGTCGAAAGTGGATGAAGCAGGATGGCAGTCACTGCGGTCGTCATCAGCGCGAAGAGAATCCAGATCGTCATTGTTGCAGCCATAATGGCTCAACACATAGCCGCAGCAGCGGACCGGACATTGACAAGGATCAATTATTTCGGTGTTCGTCCCGGTCGCCCAGTGAAGACATAACCGACGCCGCGCACCGACTGGATGAGATCCGGGCTCTTCGGATCATCCTCTATCTTCTTGCGCAAACGGACGATCTGGGCGTCGATTGCGCGATCGAAGGCTTCGAGATTGCGGTTTCTCGTCAGATCCATGAGGGTGTCGCGCGAAAGAACGCGGCCGGGATTACGCACGAACACGAGCAGCATGTCGAACTCGCCCGTCGTCAAGGCAACGTCGTCGCCCTGGGGTGAGGTCAATCGTCTCCGAGACACATCGAGGCACCAGCCTTCGAAGGCGAGCGTTTCGTCTTCTCCATTGGAGGCGCGGGTGGCGTCCGAGGACGTGCGGCGTCGCAGAATTGTCCTGAGACGAGCCAGCAGCTCCCTCAGGTGAAAGGGCTTGGCGATGTAATCATCGGCGCCGATCTCGAGGCCGACGACCTTGTCCGTGACATCGTCCTGACCGGTCAGCATGAGAACCGGCACGTCAGATGTGCTTCGAAGCTCCCGAAGCAACTCGAGACCATTCTCGCCGTTCGGGAGCACCAGATCGAGAAAAATTGCCGCGTATGAGTTCTTGGCAAGTTCGGAACGCATCGCCGCGCCGTTCGCGACCGCGTTCACCTTAAATCCGTTATCTTCGAAGTAACGCACCAGCATCTGCCTGATCCGCGCGTCGTCATCGACCACCAGAATACGGTCCGGTTCCATTGTCCTCATTGAGCTCGTTTTCGACCTGCCAATGAGATAGCGCAGGAATCCGGCCAGCGCCACCGCTCTCAGCGCCTTATACGATAGTTCCCAAAGAAACCTTGTGATGACTGGCTCGCCTGGTGGGCTTCATCACGATAGCGTCCGACAGCATAGCAGGCTGCGTGATCGTCGCGAACAGACCTCGTGCAGCAGAATGACATTTTCGATGCTGAGCGTTGAGCCCTTCACGCAGACCCCGCACCGTGCGAGGGCGGCAAGTCATCCTGCAGCATCCTCGCTCAGCCCATGAATGGTATGACCGTAAAAGCCTTTCATTGGTGAAAGAGCATCTTTTTTCCGGCTGACGCGATCACTTAGCGGTCGGATCGGAATCATCGTCGGCAATCACCCGCCAGGAAGCGCCCTCCAGATCGTCATACTGACCGCTCTTCAGGGACCAGAGGAACGCCGCCAGCCCGAGGCCGCCCATGAAAAGCGCGATCGGGATCAGATAGATGAGCATGTTCATGCGGCTTCGACCTCCTGATTGCGGATCGGCCTCTGCGAAGCCGCCAGGGGAGTGCTTCGCGCTGTAAAGGCGTTCAGACGCAGGGCGTTGGTGACGACGATGATCGAAGAGGTCGACATCGCCACGGCGGCGATCAGCGGGGTCGCAAGGCCGGCGATCGCTATCGGCACGGCAAGGATGTTGTAGCCGATCGCCAGCGCGAAATTCTGCCGGATGAGCGCAGCCGAGCGCCGGGCGATCCGAATCGCGTCGGGTACTGCATCAAGCCTCTCGTTGAAGAAGACGAGGTCGGCCGCCTGGCGCCCGATGTCGGAAGCGCTGGATGGCGCCATCGAGACATGGGCTGCGGCCAGCGCAGGCGCGTCATTGATGCCGTCGCCGACCATCAGAACGCGGCGCCCCTCCTCCCGCAAAGCTTCGCAAGCTTCCACCTTCTGCTTCGGGGTCAGTGCGCCGAGGGCGCGATCGACGCCAAGGCTGCGTGCCGTGCTGTCGACGACGGATTGGCGGTCCCCCGAAAAAATCAGCGTCTGGAGGCCGGCCGACTCCAGATCAGTGACCGCTTCGCCAGCTCCCGGACGAAGCGTATCATCGAAGAAGAAACATGCCAGCGCCACCCCGTTTGCCGAAAGCACGACTTCGGAAAGCGGACTGTCTGATGTCGCGGTCTCGGCCTTGCCGCAGGAGAAGGATGCGTTTCCGAGCCTGTAGACGACATCCCCACGCGAGGCTTCAAGACCGCCACCTGCGACCTCCACCACGCGCTCGAATTGCTCGGCTACATCAGCATGGCGGGCAAGCGACCGCGAGAGCGGATGCCTGGAATGCTGAGCAAGTCCCGCGGCGATCGCGATGCTCCCGATATTGTCGGCCTCGGTCCGTACGAGCCTCGGTTGCCCAAGCGTCAGCGTCCCCGTCTTGTCGAAGGCAACGGCATCGATCTCGGCAAGCCGCTCGAGCGCGGAACCGTCCTTGACCATGACGCCCCTGCGAAAAAGCTCGCCGGCTGCGACGACCTGCACGACCGGAACGGCGAGCCCAAGAGCGCATGGGCAGGTAATGATGAGCACGGCGACGCCGACGAGCATCGCCTGCTTCCAGTCGCCGCCGATGATCCCCCAAGCCAGAAACGACACCAGAGCGAGCAGGTGCACGGCGGGCGAATAGAGTGCCGCGGCCCTGTCGGCGATCCGCCGATAGCGCGCCCGTCCGCCTTCCGCGGCCTCCATGAGGCCAATGATCTCGGCAAGCAGCGAGTTGCGTGCGAGCTTGGTTGCGCGCACGGTGAGCGAGCCTGTCAGGTTCATTGCCCCGGAATGGATTTCCGTGCCGGGCTTGACGGCGACCGGACTGCTCTCACCGGTCACGATCGACAGGTCGAGATCACTCTCGCCGCTGGCGACGATACCGTCGACCGGAATGCGGTCGCCGGCCGCCACGGCAATCTCGTCACCGACGGCGATTTCCTCTATCGCCACGTAACGTCTCGATCCGTCGGCCGCTACCACCAGCGCCCCTCGCGGGGCAAGCCGCGCCAGCCCGTTGATCGCTGCGCGCGCCTTCTCGCGCATAATGTGGTCAAGGGTGCGGCCGATCAGCAGAAAGAACAGCAGCGATACGGTCGCATCGAACCAGGCATGCTCGCCGTGATGCATCGTCTCCCAGAGCGAAACGGCATAGGAGAGCGTCACGGCAAGTGAGATCGGCACATCCATGTTCGTGCGTCCGCGCTTCAATGCATTCCAGGCTGATCGAAAGAAAAACCGACCCGAATAGATGAGCGCAGGGGCTGCGATCATTGCCGAGATCCAATGGAACATGTCACGCGTCGCGGCATCTGCGCCCGACCAGACGGATACCGACAGCAGCATGATGTTTGCCGCGGCGAAGCCCGCAACCCCGACCGCAAGGAGAAGCTGGTTTTTTGTCTTGTCGTTTTCCGGTGCAAGCGGCGCGAAGAGATGAACCCTGTATCCGGTCGCGCTGATTGCGGTGGTAATGCCGGTGGGATCGACCGTTTTGTTATCCATCTCCTCGGCATAGACGCAGCTCACGCGCCTGGAGGTGAGGTTCACTCTGGCCTTTCGCACGTAGGGCAAAGCCGACAAGGCTCGCTCGATCGTCGATATGCAGGCACCGCAATGGACGTCGGGCACGCTGAGATCGAGCTGACGAAGGCCACCGCCGAGCGCATGGCTGGCGAGGCCGATCTCCTCGGCGCTGAAGGAGGTCGTGCTCATCGCCAGCACGCCGTCGGCATTCATGGTGCAGCAGGTCATTGGCCAAACTCCGCAGTGTCGATGCGCACGGCCTCGTGCATGACGATTTCGCCGCTTCGGCGCGATGTCACCTCGACGATCCAGTCCCCCGTCGCGACCGCGTGATCCGCCTCGAACTGGCCTTCAGAGAGTTTGGTCAGGGCAACGCGAAAATCCTCATGATCGCCGACCGGCCGTTTGAAATTGGCCACGATGTCGTCGACAGCGGCCGGCGAGCCGTCCCTGTTGCTGATATCGTAGTGGATTTCATCGCTCTTCAGCGAGAGCTTGCCGGTGATCCCGGAAGCAGCCATCGCCTTCATGGCGGCCGCCTTCTCATTGAATTGCTGGCTGGCGACATAGGTGTTTTCGACCACGAGCCCGCTCCAGCTCGACGAGGCGTACCAGGCCATCGTAAAGTTGACGGCGATAATGACGCCGAAAAATGCACCCGTCGTCAGCAGCATATGCGTGCCGGTAAATCCTTGCGTACGGGGGCTCATCTGACATCTCCTGGGGCGTTGAATGCAGCCCGATAGGCCGCGCGATCGGCATGGTCGGCATCTTCGATCGAAAAGAGGAATTCGTTGACGGCATCGCCCGTCGGCTTGCGGGTGACGAATACCTTGAGTGTCGTGGCAGCGTCAGGCGCGGCGTCGATCGTGAACCGACGTCCTTCCTCCTTGCCGAGTTCAGGAATCCGCATCGTTGCGCCCTCGATGCCCGACAGGGTCAGTTCGATCGTGCGCGGTTTGGGAACCATGTTGAGGACGCGCAGCGTGTATCCGTTGCGGATCGATCCGTCGCTTTCCAGCACATATTGCGGATTGCGGTCATGGACGACATTGAGCTCCAGCCGTTCGCGCATCGACAGGTGCACGAGCATGGCAATGCCGATGCAGGTCCAGACGGTTGCATAGAAGACGATGCGCGGCCGGAAGATGATGCGCCAGTCGAAATGCCGAATGCCGTCGATAAATGAACCGTCCGGATTTCTGACGCGTGCCGGCTGGACGGATGTCCTGCCCCCGTCCGTGGCGATGTTCATATTGCTCGCATATTCGCTGAGCGTCGCATAGGCGATCAGGCCGCGCGGCTTGCCGATCTTGTCCATGACGTTGTCGCAGGCATCGATGCAGAGCGCGCAGGTGATGCACTCCATCTGCTGGCCATCCCGGATATCGATGCCCATCGGACAGACCGCAACGCAGGCATTGCAGTCGACACAATCGCCGACGGCCTGTCCCTCCACCTGCGTCTTCTTGGCATGGCGCGAGCGCTGTTCCCCGCGCCAGTCATTATAGGTTACGACCAGCGAGTTCTCGTCGAGCATGGCGCCCTGGATGCGCGGCCAGGGGCACATATAGGTGCAGACCTGTTCGCGCAGGAGCCCGCCGAAGACGTAGGTGGTCGATGTCAGAATAGCCACTGTGGCATAAGCGACAGCCGGAGCCTGCCCGGTGAAGAGCCCTTTGACGAGGGTCGGCGCATCGGCGAAATAGAACACCCAAGCGCCGCCGGTGAAGACGCCGATGACAAGCCAGATCGCATGCTTGAGCAGGCGCTTGCGGAGCTTGTCGAACGTCCACGGTCCGGCGTCGAGCTTCATCCTCGCATTGCGATCGCCTTCGATGGCACGCTCGACGACGAGAAAGAGGTCGACCCAGACCGTCTGCGGACAGGCATAACCACACCAGGCACGGCCGACGGCCGAGGTGACCAGAAACAGCCCGAAACCCGCCATGACCAGCAATCCGGCAACATAGTAGAATTCCTGAGGCCAGATCTCTATGAAGAAGAAGAAAAAACGGCGCGACGACAGGTCGATCAGGATCGCCTGATCCGGCGCATAGGGTCCGCGATCCCAGCGGATCCAGGGTGCAAGATAATAGATCGCCAGCGTGATCAGCATCACGATCCATTTGAACCGGCGAAAATGTCCTTCGACCCGTTTGGGAAAGACCTTCTTGCGCGCCGCATAAAGCGGCTGACGGTTGCGGCGGGCGTTGACCGGCTCCGCGTTGACGCGTTCCACTGATTCGGGATCGGGGGCTGTGTAGAGGTTCATGGGCCTATTCCGGTTTGTGACTGCCCTTCTCCTCCGTTTCCGACACGCGATCCTTGATTCATGTCAAGACGTGGTCCGCGAGGAGGAAGGCCCTGCCCGGGCAGGAGATGCAGCCCTGAAGGAGCCGGGCAATCGATAGGCATAGGCAATTGCGTTCAGTCGCTCTTTGCGTTTGATCAAAGAGAAAGGCCGCGCCCGGGAGAGGGGGCACGGCCGTAGAGGACAACGGGGAGAAGCCGCTGGGACGTCCTCGTCTGCAGGTCTAGCGGCTCGTCGGGTTGTGATCTTTGAGGCAGATCAAGCTTACGATCGAACTGCCGATCCTTGCGGGATCTTCCTGCTCACAGGCCGGCGGGGCGGACCTTGCACGTATCGACACACGCGAGTGGATCACCGCGCGTGGCGTGCCGTAGAGCTCAAGGAGTGCATTATGATCATGGTTCGTCATCGTGCCCGCCCCTCATTTGCCGCCGCCAAGCGCATGGACGAAGACGGTGAGCTCCTTGACGGTGGTGTCTCCGAGGCGCACGGACCAGGCCGGCATGACACCATGCTTCGGAGCCGCGACCTGGCGAGCGATGGCGTCCTCACCCCTGCCCTTAAGCCAGATGGCATCGGCAAGATCAGGCGCGCCCATATCCGGCTTGCCCTTGGCATCCTCGCCGTGACAAGCCGCACAATTGTCGATGAACAGCTGCTTGCCGGG
The DNA here is from genome assembly GCF_014193555.1 of Rhizobium sp. BK275. NCBI lineage: Bacteria > Pseudomonadati > Pseudomonadota > Alphaproteobacteria > Hyphomicrobiales > Rhizobiaceae > Rhizobium > Rhizobium sp. BK275. The sequence goes on along the minus strand of NZ_JACHZL010000001.1, from coordinate 1,280,311 downwards.
TTCCACCAGGGCTTCGTCCGATGGCTTGTTCGTCAGGCTCCAGACATAGGCTGCGACCTGCCGTATCTGATCCTTGTCGAGCATGTCGACGAAGGCCGGCATTTCGGAAACATGCGTGTCTGAATCACCGTCGAAGCGGATGCCGTGAGCAATCGTCGTCTGGATGGAATCAAGGTCGCCGCCCCAGAGCCAGTCGTCGTCGTTGAGGTTGGGAAAACCCGGTCCGCCACTTGCACCCGAACCGTGGCACGGAGCGCAGTTGACCTTGAAGGCGGAGGCGCCGCCGGCGATCGCGAATTCGCGAAGGCCGGGATCGGCGTCGATTTCCTGCACGGTCTTGGCGGCGATCATGTCGTGGAACTTCATCTGCGACGCCTTGGCAAGGTCAAGGTCCTGCTGCAGCTCGGCACGGCTGGAAAAGCCGAAATAGCCCTTCGTGGCCGATGTGATCATCGGTATGGCCGGATAGGCGATGGCATAGCCGATCGCCCATAGAATCGTCGCGTAGAAAGTCCACACCCACCACCGGGGCATTGGATTGTTCAGTTCACGGATGCCGTCCCATTCATGGCCGGTCGTCTCGACGCCGCTGATTTCATCGATGTGTTTTTCCGACATCTCAATCATCCTTCAGGGGAATGTTGGCCGCGTCCTTGGCAGCCTGCTTGCCGCCGGGACGGAGCGTAAAAATCACTGCTCCGATGAAGAAGGCCGTCATTGCCAGGAGGCCCCAGCTGTCGGCGAAGTGCCGCATTGCGGTGTAGGTTTCCATGTTTCCCCTCATCGGTAGCCGGTGGCGTCGTCATAGGTCGAGAAGTCGACGAGCGTGCCGAGCATCTGCAGATAGGCCACCAGGGCGTCCATCTCGGTGAGCTTCGAAGGATCACCGTCGAAGTCGCCAACCTTGGCCTTGGGATACCGCGCGAGAAGCGCGGTCGTATCGGCATTCGGGTCGGCCTGCACCTTCATGTCCGCCTCGGCATTGGCGATCATGTCTTCGCTGTAGGGCACGCCGACATCCACATTCGCCTTGAGGTCCATGCCGACATCCTTGACGGTGACCTCGCGCGCGCTGAGGAAGGCATAGCTCGGCATGATCGATTCCGGCACGACTGCCCTCGGGTTCGACAGGTGCTGGACATGCCACTCGTTGGAGTAGCGCGCGCCCACGCGCGCCAGGTCCGGACCAGTGCGTTTCGACCCCCATTGGAAGGGATGGTCGTACATGGATTCTGCGGCCAGCGAATAATGACCGTAGCGCTCCACCTCGTCTCGGAACGGCCTGATCATCTGGCTGTGGCAGAGATAGCAGCCTTCGCGGATGTAGATGTTGCGGCCTGCCAGTTCGAGCGGCGTATAGGGACGCATTCCCTCCACCTTCTCGATCGTATTCTGCAGGTAGAACAACGGCGCGATCTCGACGATACCGCCGATGCTGACCACGAGCAGCGAGCCGACCAGAAGCAGGGTCGCGTTTTTCTCGAGGATCTGATGTTTGTCCAGGATTGATGCCATGTGTCACCTCACTCGGCAGCCTGTGCCTGCGGCACATAGGCAGAAGGAATTTCGGCTTCATCGCGCAGATGGCCGCGGATGGTCATGAAGACGTTCCAGGCCATCACGAGGCCGCCGGCCAGGTAGAGGCCGCCGCCAAGCGTGCGCAGCACGTAATAGGGGAACATCGCAGCCACGGTTTCGGCGAAGGAATAGACGAGGAAGCCCTGGGAATTATATTCGCGCCACATCAGGCCCTGCTGGATGCCGGCGACCCACAGGACCGCCGCATAGACGACGATGCCGAGCGTTGCGAGCCAGAAGTGCCAGTTGACCATGCGCAGGCTGTAGAGGCGTTCGCGCCCCCAAAGCTTCGGCGTCATGTAGTAGATCGCCCCGAAGGTGATCATGCCGACCCAGCCGAGCGCGCCCGAATGCACGTGACCGATGGTCCATTCGGTATAGTGGCTGAGCGAGTTCACGGTCTTGACCGACATCATCGGGCCTTCGAAGGTCGACATGCCGTAAAAGGCGATCGCGACGACCATCATGCGGATGATGGGATCGGTGCGGATCTTGTCCCAGGCGCCCGAGAGCGTCATCAGGCCGTTGATCATACCGCCCCAGGAGGGCATCCAGAGCATGACCGAGAAGACCATGCCCAGCGTCTGCGCCCAGTCGGGGAGCGCGGTATAGTGCAGATGATGCGGCCCGGCCCAGATATACATGAAGATCAGCGCCCAGAAGTGGATGATCGACAGCCGGTAGGAATAGATGGGACGATTGGCCTGCTTGGGCACGAAATAATACATCATCCCCAGAAAGCCGGCGGTCAGGAAGAAGCCGACGGCGTTATGGCCATACCACCACTGTGTCAGCGCGTCCTGAACGCCTGAAAACAGCGAATAGCTCTTCGAGCCGAGGAAGGAAGCCGGCACGGCGAGATTGTTGACGACATGCAGCATCGCGATCGTCACGATGAAGCCCAGGTAGAACCAGTTCGCCACATAGATATGTGGTTCCTTGCGCTTCAGGATCGTGCCGAGGAAGACGGCGAGATAGGCGACCCAGACGATCGTCAGCCACAAATCCACGTACCATTCAGGCTCGGCATATTCGCGCGCCTGGTTGATGCCGAGGACATAGCCGGTCGCCGCCATGACGATGAACAGCTGGTAGCCCCAGAAGACGAACCAGGCGAGGCTGCCGCCGAACAGGCGCGCGTGACAAGTGCGTTGGACGACGTAGAAGGACGTCATGATCAGCGCGTTGCCGCCAAAGGCGAAGATGACCGCGGAGGTATGGACGGGCCGGAGCCTGCCGAAGTTCAGATAAGGAGCGAAATTGAGATCCGGGTAGGCCAGCTGCGCCGCAATGACAACGCCGACGAGGAAGCCGACGACGCCCCAGAACACGGTGGCAATCAAGCCATAGCGAATCACCTCGTCGAAATAGCCCGAGGGATCGGCCTTCTTCAGGCGCCCCGCCGGCGAGAAATCCACCTTTCTGACGAGAAGCAGCGTTCCTGCCAAAAGGCAAAAGCTCAATATCCCCATGTGGATTGAAAATAGTTGGTCGTGAGCGAAAGCAGCGCCAAGCAATGCCAGGAATGCTGCCACGGCGACCACCATGGTTTCCGTAGTATAGTTCATGATGACGTCCCCAGTGCGCAGACGACCACAGAGCGATCGCCTTTCTCGTACTTTGAGAAACGACTGTCATGGAGAGCTCACCCATTCCTTGATCCAGGTCAACGAAGGCCGGGCTTTGCCCGTTGTTACAGACTGTTACAGTTTCTTACCTTTTGGCACCGTCCGCTCATTCCGCTGTGACCGAACGCCTTTTCTATTGGCTTCACACTCAATCAAGGCACGGGGATCATTGGGATGTTGATGCAAGGCCACCAGGCATTCGAGAACGTCGATGTTGGCGCAAAGGCGGTTCAGGGCAATTGCCTGTCGTCGCTTTTCCAGATGTCGGCGACCGAGACGATCGAGGCGGGAAAGGCGATCTGTTGGGAGGGGGATGCCGCACGGCATCTGTTCCAGATCACCGAAGGGGTCGTGCGTCTACATCGCATCATTGGCGATGGACGCCGGGTCATAACCGCCTTTCACTTCGCCGGCGACGTCGTCGGCTCGTTTCTGCAAGGGGATTTCCTTTTTACCGCCGAAGCCGTGACGGATTGCAGGATTCGCCGCCTCTCGCGCAAACAGTTCCAGGAAGAGGTGGAGCGCTCGGAGCTTCTGCGGCCGGCCTATATCAACCTGCTCTGCAGGGAGACCGCGTCGGCCCACGACCAGCTCGTGCTCCTGTCCAGGAAAAATGCCGAGGAGCGCCTCTGCACCTTTCTCATGAAGCTTGCGACCCGTCACGGCGATACGCTCTGCCAGGGATTGCTCGAGGTGCCGATGAGCCGGCAGGATATCGCCGATTATCTCGGCCTGACCATCGAGACCGTTTCGCGCTCGATCAGCAAACTCGCCCAGAGGAAAATCGTCGTTCCGGACGGACGACACAATCTGCGCATCGTCAACCTTGGCCGCCTCGCGCAACTCTCGGGCAATGTGGATGATTTCTCGGACGGAACCTGCCATAGGAGTAGCGTCCACTGAATACGGAACCAATGTTTATGCCTCATCGTCTGATCTCGCCGCGCATCGCATCACCCCAGGAACTGGACGCAATCGTGCATGTTCTTGACGCGGCCGATATCATCGTGCACCGGCTTGAAGGCACGATCACCCATTGGTCGATCGGCAGCGAGAACATGTACGGCTGGTCTCGTGAAGAGGCCGTGGGCGAGACCGTCTACGCTTTGCTCGATACCCGCTTTCCCGAGCCGATGGAGGCCATACGCGCACATTTGACGACGCGAGGCTTCTGGCAGGGCGAGGTCGTGCATCGCCACAAGAACGGTCACGACATCTACGTGGCAACCCGCTGCGTGCTCGTCAATCTTCCCGACGGCGATCCCGTGATCATTGAGGCAAACAGCGACGTCAGTGCCTTACGCAGGGCGGAAGAGGCCGTACGGGCGCGTGAGGCGCACCTGTCTTCCATCCTCGATACCGTACCCGATGCCATGGTCGTCATCGATCAGAACGGCAAAGTCATGTCGTTCAGCAAGGCCGCCGAGGCGCTCTTCGGCTTCGCTTCCGACGAGATCTGCGGCCAGAACGTCAAGAAGCTGATGCCCGAACCCTATCGCGCAGCGCATGACGGATATATCGACCATTACATGCAGACAGGCGAGAAGCGGATCATCGGTTATGGTCGCGTCGTGACGGGTCAGCGCGCTGACGGCACTCAGTTTCCGATGGAGCTTCATGTCGGCGAGGCGACGGCAAACGGCGAACGGATTTTCACCGGCTTCGTTCGCGATCTGACCAGCAGGTTCAAGATCGAGGAGGATCTTCGCCAGGCCCAGAAGATGGAAGCCGTGGGTCAGTTGACCGGCGGGCTGGCGCACGACTTCAACAATCTCCTCACCGTGATCAGCGGCAATCTGGAAATGATCGAGGACAAGCTTCCGTCAGGCCCGCTGCGCGACATGCTGCGGGAAGCGCAGGATGCCGCAGCAGACGGGGCAAAGCTCACGGGACAGTTGCTGGCCTTCGGAAGACGCCAGCCGCTGAACCCGATGCAGGCCGATCTCGGCCAGCTCGTCACCGGCTTTTCGGACCTGTTGCGAAGGACGCTCGGGGAAAACATCAAATTGTCGACCGTTCTTTCGGGATCCGATTTCAACGTGCTGGTCGATAGTTCCCAGCTGCAGAACGCGATCCTCAACATCGCCCTGAACGCACGCGACGCTATGCCGAAAGGCGGTACTCTGACCACCGAGATCTCACGCGTGCAGCTCGATGCGGACTACGCGAAAATGTATCCGGAGGTTCGTAGCGGCAATTTCGTCCTCGTCTCCATGAGCGATACGGGGGGCGGCATGAGCGAGGAGGTCAAGAAGCGCGCGATCGAGCCTTTCTTCACCACCAAGGAAGTCGGATCCGGAACCGGACTGGGCCTCAGCATGGTCTACGGCTTCGTCAAGCAATCGGGCGGCCATCTGCAGATCTATAGCGAGGTCGGCCGCGGCTCGACGATCCGCATCTACCTGCCGGCGCTCTCAAGCGCCAGCACGAGGGACGAGGCCGCTGTTGGCGAAAGAAGCGAATCAGCTTTGCCGGGCGGCGACGAACGCGTTCTCGTGGTCGAGGACGACGCACGCGTCCGCAGGGTTGCGGTCGCCAGGCTCGCCGCGATGGGATATGCAGTGCTTGAGGCCGACAATGGCCGAAGGGCACTTGAACTGCTCAAAGACCAGCCCGATATCGCGCTTTTGTTCACCGATATCGTCATGCCTGGAGGCATGACCGGCGATGAGCTGGCAAGGGCCGCCCGCGTCGAACGGCCTGACCTCGCCGTGCTCTTCACGTCGGGATACTCGGAGCCCGCGCTGGCAGCAAACGAGGTCATCGCCGGCGCGCAATGGCTCCGCAAGCCCTATACGGCCCGCGACCTCGCCCTGAAAATGCGCGAGCTCATCGACGCCCGGTGACGCGAGGGCGCTGGCCTTCTCAATGAATCCCGAAATCCGATCGTGCGCCGGAGCCTGCAGGGTTCCGTGTACGCAAAATCCCCACCCTCTCCTGCCCCGCCCTTTCGCTGTACGTCGTCGAACCCGGACCGGGAGAGCCGCCAATCGCCTGAATTGGCGCCGCCAATTTGACGGGCATCAAAGAGTGCGCCGCGTGCATGTCCTAGAACCGCAGCCGAGGCCAAAATCGGCCCCGAACGATAGGAGAAATGCAATGCGTCTGAAATTTGGCCTGATCGCTGCCGCGGCGGTTCTGATGGCATCGGCAGCGCCGCTCATGGCCGCCGACCATCAGATCCAGATGCTCAACAAGGGCGCTGACGGCGCAATGGTCTTCGAGCCGGGATTCGTCAAGATCGCGCCCGGCGACACCGTCACCTTCGTGCCCACCGACAAGAGCCACAATGCCGAGACCTACAAAGGCCTTATTCCGGATGGGGCTGCGGAGTTCAAATCCAAGCCGAGCGAGCAATACCAGGCCAAATTCGACGTTCCCGGCGCCTATGTCATCAAGTGCACGCCGCACGCAGGCATGGGCATGGTGGCGCTGATCCAGGTCGGCGACAACCCCGCCAACCTCGAAGCCATCAAGACCGCCAAGCTTCCGAACATGGTGCGCAAGCGCCTTGATGCCGATCTCGCACAGGTCGCGCAGCTCACCCAATAACGTAAGGCCCTCACAGGCGGTGGCGTCATGCGCCCCGCCTGTACCTCCCATTTGCTTTGACGCTATTGCCAGCAGCGATGGAAATAGCCGCACGATCTGGCATGGTGGTCGATGTTGACGTGCGCTGGCCATTGCGGTCGGTTTTTCACGCAATCTTGCGCATATTGGCGCATTTCAATCATCTTTGGCTTGCCGCTCCGGCGCTGGCTGGCGCCCGGATGGGACCTCGGCCGCGAGCAATCGGTGGCTTGCAGACATTGTAGGCTGAGCGCGGACGCCAGATGCAGATCGACGGATCGCTCGCTGCCATCCATGATAGCCCCCAACCAGTCCGAAGCGATCTGTTCTTCCAGTCGATGGTACTCAGAAGCAAGGCACAAGCGCCCTTCGGCGACCGTGCCGCAGAGCCTTTCATTTGCATGACATGGCAGGAAATCGGCAATCGCCTTCGGAAGATCGCACCCAGAACAATAGCTCACTGTATCGGGCTTCGAGTTCCTTGAACGGGTCAGATGTCGTGCGGTTCATCGCTCACCTCTGGAGGAACAGGCTTGCGGCAATGGCAATGGCGGCAATGACCGCAGTCACGACACCCGTCCGTTGCAGCACGCCCATCCGGTAAAGCGTAATCGCGAAGATCACGATGACAGGTGTTGCTATCGAAAGTCCGATTTGCGCGTCGCTCATGAGGTCTCCTTTGCGGCGCAGGATAGCCAGTCGCGGTGGGCGCTTCTTTGAGATCGATCAAAGAGAATTCCCGCTCGGCGAGCGGTCCGTCCGAAGGGGACGCACGGCTGTTTGCGGTTTCACAAAGACGGGTGCTCGGCCTCGTCATAAGCTTGAGAACATGACCTCGATAATCTCAAGCCAGGACGCGCGCGATACGGACAATGGCGATCTCCTGGTATGGATCCTTGCCTGGAGCGAGCTGGTCGCCTTCGGGGCGCTGCTGACGGCCTTCGTCGTCGCCTCCGTGCTGCATCCAGAAACATTCGCAGCCGGCAAGGCAAGGCTTGATCATGCCTTGCCGATCGCCAACACGATCGTGCTTCTGGCAAGCGGCTGGCTTGCTGCCAAGGCAGCCGAACAGAGCGCAATCTCTCGCCGGCGCATGATGCTGCTTGCGGCGGCATTGGGCGGGGTCGTTTTCGGCGGGCTCAAAGGCCTGGAATATGCATTCGAGGGCGCGTCCCTTCTGTCCGGCGATCCCTTCTCGCAGCTCTATCTTCTCATCACCGGGTTTCATCTGACGCATGTGGCTTTCGGATCGATGATCCTCGTCCTCGTCGCGGTCTTTCCGACGCGGGAAAATGTCCATCTGATCACCACGCTCTGGCATGTGATCGACATCGTCTGGCTCGTCATGTTTCCGGTGGTCTATCTGCTATGAAGCACTCCGGTCGTCCGAATTGCTCGCGCGCTTTGCTGCTGCTCTTTGCTTTGACAGGCTGCACGTTCATCCTGACACACGCTCTGCCGGACAGCGTACCTCCGGTTCTCGTCGCTATGACGATCGCCGTCATTACCGTCACCAAGGTCCGGCTTGTCGTGCTGGATTTTCTCGGACTTCGTGGAACTCAGACGCCCTTGATCGCGGCCTTGTGGTCCTGGGCGGCACTCGTGCTGTTGATCGCGGTCGCGCGCGCCGCCTTGCAACTGTCCGTCTGACATTTCGCTCCGCTCTTCAAAAAAGCTCCCCGCGTGAGTGCCGACTGTCCGCGGCGTGCAGCTTCTCCGGCATGCCGCACATTCGTCGGCTTGCTTGCGAATGAGCAAAGAGCTCCCGGTCGAATTCCGCCATTCCCTTCCAGCGAGCCCGCTGGCTCGATTCCGACGTCACGGCGGCACCGCCACTGACATGAAAGGATGATCGATGGCTGAACGCCTGACAAAAACCGCGGCCCGAAACGTGTTCTACGGCGGGTCGGCATTTTTCTTCGCCATATTCGTGGGTCTCACTGCCCACAGTCACTACTACATCCGCACGGTTTCCACCAATGAGGCCACGCTGACGGAAAGCGTCGCCCGCGGGAAACACGTCTGGGAAAAGAACGCCTGCATCAACTGCCACACCCTTGATGGCGAAGGCGCCTATTTTGCGCCGGAACTGTCGAATGTCTGGATCCGCTGGGGTGGGGACAAGGATCCGGCAAGTGCCCGCGAGGCGCTTCACGCGTGGATGGCGGCGCAACCTTCCGGCATCGAGGGTCGACGGCAGATGCCGCAATTCAACCTGACGGACCAGGAGGTCAATGACCTCGCCGATTTCCTCGAATGGGTCAGCAAGACCAACACCCAGAACTGGCCCCCGAACCAGGCCGGCTGACAGCGAGAGGCTATAGAAATGAAGTACAAGACCCAGAGCGTCGCAATGCTCTATTTTTACGGAGCTCTCGGCCTGTTCATGGCCCAGCTCCTGTTCGGCGTGCTCGCCGGCACCATCTACGTGCTGCCCAATACGCTATCCGTCGAACTGCCCTTCAACATCGTGCGGATGATCCACACCAATGCGCTGATCGTCTGGTTGCTCATGGGCTTCATGGGGACGACCTATTTCCTGCTGCCGGAGGAATGCGAAACCGAACTTTACAGCACCAGGATCGCAATCGCGCAGTTCTGGATCTTCCTGATCGCGGCGGCAGTGGCCGTCGTCGGTTATCTCTTCCATATTCATGAAGGCCGTGAGTTTCTGGAACAGCCCTTCGCGATCAAGGTCGGGATCGTGATCGTGGCGCTGATGTTCCTCTTCAACGTCACCATGACCGCGCTCAAGGGACGCAAGACGACCATCACCAACATCCTGCTCTTCGGCCTGTGGGGTGTCGCGATCTTCTTCCTCTTCGCCTTCTACAACCCCGTCAATCTGGCGCTTGACAAGATGTACTGGTGGTATGTCGTCCATCTGTGGGTCGAGGGTGTGTGGGAACTGATCATGGCGTCGGTGCTCGCCTTCCTGATGATCAAGCTGAACGGCATCGACCGGGAAGTGGTCGAGAAGTGGCTCTACGTCATCATCGGACTGGCGCTGTTTTCCGGCATCCTCGGCACCGGCCACCACTATTACTGGATCGGCGCCCCCGGTTACTGGCAGTGGATCGGATCGCTTTTCTCGACGCTTGAGGTAGCACCTTTCTTCACCATGGTCGTGTTCACTTTCGTCATGACCTGGCGCGCCGGCCGCAAGCACGAAAACAAGGCCGCCCTTCTCTGGTCGATCGGTTGCTCGGTCATGGCCTTCTTTGGCGCAGGCGTCTGGGGTTTCCTGCACACGCTGTCGTCGGTCAACTATTACACCCATGGCACGCAGGTCACCGCAGCCCATGGGCATCTGGCCTTCTTCGGCGCCTATGTGATGCTCAATCTCGCAGCGATGGCCTATGCCGTCCCGCAAATCCACGGCCGCGCGCCCTACAATCAATGGCTGTCGATCGCCAGTTTCTGGATCATGTGCACTGCCATGTCGGTCATGACCTTCGCGCTCACATTTGCCGGCATCATCCAGGTGCACCTGCAGCGGGTCCTCGGCGAGTCCTACATGGAGGTCCAGGATCAGCTCGCTCTCTTCTACTGGGTGAGACTCGGCTCCGGCATCTTCGTGTTCATCAGCGCCCTGATGTTCATCTGGTCGCTGCTCGTCCCCGGACGGACGCGTGTCCCAAGCCCAGTGGTCCAGCCCGCCGAGTGAGGCGGGCCATTTTCCTGGAGAACAACGATGACCATAGCCTTCAACCATCCGCACAATCTTGATGTGGAAATACCGCACTACGCGCCTCAGGGAAACGAATGCGCACTCTTCGAGCATGCCTGGACGCGACAACTCCCGATCCTTCTGAAAGGGCCGACCGGCTGCGGCAAGACACGCTTCGTGCAGCACATGGCCGCCCGTCTCGGCCTGCCTTTGTCGACGGTCTCCTGCCACGACGACCTCACGGCCGCGGACCTTACCGGCCGATATCTTCTCAAGGGCGGCGAAACGGTCTGGATGGATGGGCCGCTCACCAAGGCCGTTCGGGATGGCGGCATCTGCTACCTCGATGAAATTGTCGAGGCGCGCAAGGACGTGACGGTCGTCCTTCATCCGTTGACGGACGACCGTCGCATCCTGCCGCTCGAAAGGACCGGCGAAGTGCTCGAAGCCGGCCCCGGTTTCATGGTCGTCGTCTCCTACAATCCCGGTTACCAGAACCTGTTGAAGGCGCTGAAACCCAGCACGCGTCAGCGCTTCGTCTCGATCGAATTCGATTTCCTGCCGCGCGAACGGGAGATCGCCACGGTGTCGCTCGAAAGCGGCCTTGCCGAGGCCAGGGTCGCACCGCTCGTCGAGCTTGCCCGGCGCCTGCGCGCGCTCAAGGGTCAGGATCTGGAGGAAGGTGTTTCGACGCGCCTGCTGATCTACTGCGCCTCGCTCATCGACGCCGGCCTGCCGACGATCGAGGCTGTGCGGGCAGCCATCATCGAACCGCTGACAGACGAACCGGACGTCAAGGCCGCCCTCGTCGAGGTCGCCAGGGCCTCGATCGGATAGGTGAAGCATGCTGGAATTTCTGGAACTCGAAGAGACGGTGGGGCGCGCCTGGCATCGACTGGTCGGCGACACCAGTTCATGGCCGCATCACCCTGCGGCGGCCGTTCACCTTGCCGAACTCAGACCGCAGCTTGCCGTCTGCTTCAGGGCATTCGGCGGAGACGCTACACTGCAGGTTCAAAGAGCAAGGCAGAAAACCTCGATGCACAGGCTGCGGCTGAGACAAGTCATCGGCCTCGGCGAAGAAAGATCTGACCATCCGAGCTGGGATGGCACGGCAATCCATCTGCCTGCCGTCGTCGATCTTTTCGACGAGCGCTCGCTCAATCGCGATCTTTATTCCTGGCTGGCTGCCTATGTGGCGACCGCACCGTCCGTTTCATCCCCTGCCGATCCGGCCCTTGCCGACCTGTGGCGGATCGAAACGGGCCGGGAAAATTCCGCCCTGGTCATCCAGAGGTTTCCTGGAATGGCGGCGCGCTACGCGCGGCTCACCCGGGCGCTGCTTGGCTGCCGCAGGCGCGGGACGCTTCCTCAAGCCGAACGGTGGATCGAGGAATTCGCCCAGCTGGCGCTCACCGTTCCCTTGCATCATCCCCTTCCCGACGCCGTCCGCCCGAAGATACGTGCCGCCCCTGCCGGTTATCTGCCGATGCTGCCTTTGCCGATCTGGCCGGATTTCAGGGGCCGCAGCGAGATGCACTCCTCAGAGCGCGATGATCTTCCATCCGATCAGTCGGGTGACGACCGGCAGGCGCGGCCATCGCATGAGGCAACACGCAAACGCGCCGCTGACGACCGCAAGCGCGACCCCTTCATCTTAAACCGCTTCGAAAAGATCCTCGCCATGGCGGAGATGGTCAATGTCGATCGCCCGAGCGATGACAGCGAGGAGCACGATCCGTCGGCGGCCGAGGAACTCGAGGAAATCACGCTCAGCGAAACGCGCGAACGGCCGAAGTCCAGATTTCACTTCGACTTGGACCTCTCGCCTGAGGCCGTCGACCCGACGATGATAGACGGGGAATTCACCTATCCGGAATGGGATTTCCGGAAAAACCAGTATCTCGCCGAGCATTGCCGCGTGGTGATTGGTTCGTCGCCTGACAGGGTGGACCAGGTGATCGCCAGCGACGCGGCTCTCGTTCGCAAGGTCAGGCGTCAGTTCGAGATGCTGCGCCCGAAGCGTGAGCTGCGGCGGGCGCAACTGGACGGGGATCAGATCGATCTCGAAGCGGTTATCCGCTCCCGCATCGACTTCATCGCCACCGGCCAGCCGGACGACCGGATCTATGGATGCGCGCGCCCTGCCCGCCACGAGCTTGCGACTTCGATCCTTGTCGATGTCTCCCTTTCGACCGACTCCTGGGTCGACAACCGCCGGGTTCTCGATGTGGAGATGCAGGCGCTCAACGTCCTTGCCCGCGGCCTGCAATCTTGCGGCGACCGCTTTGCCATCAAGACCTTCACGTCCAGGCGACGCAACTGGGTTCGTGTCGATACCGTCAAGGATTTCGACGAGAGTTTCTCGGCCAGGACTGCCAGCCGCATCGCAAGCCTCAAGCCCGGTTACTACACGCGCATGGGGGCGGCCATCCGGCACGTCTCCAGCCAATTGGAAAGCGACGGCGCAAGAAAGAAGCTGCTGCTTATTCTGACGGACGGCAAACCCAACGACGTCGATCACTATGAGGGTCGTTTCGCCCTTGAAGACAGCCGCAAGGCCGTCATGGAAGCACGCACGAAAGGACAGGCGGTCTTTGCCGTGACGGTCGATCGCAGCGCCGGCGACTACCTGCCGGCGATCTTCGGCAGATCCGGTTTTGCCCTCGTGTCGAACATTTCGAAATTGCCGAGTGCGCTGCCGGCCATCTACAGGAGCTTGACGGCATAACGGCGTGAAAGACCAAGCCCCCCTTTCGCACGTCGAAAACCAGGCGGAATTGTTTCCGGCCCGGTTTTTCGCACTAATAGGGGGAGGAGTAAACGGCAGGAATATCACCATTGGTCCCCTGCCGCTTGTGTCAACGGTCAACCGGAGGTCATGCCGCCTTGCTGTGCGTCCGGCCGAACGAACCGAAATAGGCATCGAAGGCCGCCGCAACGGCGCGGACCATGAAGCGATGCTCCTTCGAGACGGTGATGCAGCCATTCTCCACCGTCACCACGCCATCCGACAGGAGACTGTCCAATCGGTCGTTCCGCTCGATGAGGAAGCCGACATCATAGCCGTCTTCCGCGCCGAGCTTTGCGAGATCGACCTTGAAGTCGCACATCAGACGCTCGATCACTCTGGCGCGAAATTTGTCCTCACCGGTCAGCCCGTACCCCTTGGCCGTTGCGAGGATTCCGGAAGCGATCCGCTCGGCATAGCGTCCAAGAGCGACATGGTTCTGAACGTAGCCATCAGGCAGCCGTCCGATTGCCGAGGCGCCGAGGCCGATCAGGGTTTCGCATTCGTCCGTCGTGTAGCCCTGGAAGTTCCGCCGCAGGGTACCCGAGCGCGAGGCAATGGCGAGCTGATCGTCGGGCAATGCGAAGTGGTCGAGGCCGACACGCACATATCCGGCGCTCTCCAGCTCCTCGGCAATCGCCTCGGCCTGCTCGTTGCGTTGGGTGGCATCGGGCAGTGCGGCTTCATCGATCAGCCGCTGGTGCTTCTTGAATGCCGGCACATGGGCATAGCCGAAAACGGCGAAACGCTCCGGTCGCAGCTCGACAGCCGTCCTGACCGTTTCGATACAGGATTGAATGGTCTGATATGGAAGTCCGTAGATAAGATCGAAATTGATGCTCGTCACACCATAGGCTCGCAGCCCCATCACGGCGGCCTGAGTCTGCTCGAAGCTCTGTATCCGGTTGATCGCTTTTTGAACCACCGGGTCGAAGCTCTGGACGCCGAGACTTGCGCGGTCGACGCCGTTCTCGCCGAGAGCGGCAATCATTGCGCCCGATAGCGTCCGCGGATCGATCTCCACCGCAACGCTGCAGTCGCTCGTAAACTGGAACGCACTCTTGAGCTTGTTCATCAGGCTCGAAAATTCGTCCGGCTTCATGATTGTCGGCGTGCCGCCACCGAAATGAACATTCTTGACCGGAACCTCGTTTCGGGCTGCTTGCGATACGAGTTCGATCTCCTGGCTCAAGACGTCGAGATATTCGAGAACAGGCGCGTCCTGACGCGTGATCGTCGTGTGACAGCCGCAATACCAGCACATGGAACGACAGAAGGGAACATGCAGGTAGACGGAGACGGGTCCGGCGGCTGCGACGTCGGAAAGACCGTGCGCATATTGCTCCGGCCCGACGACCGGCGAAAACGCAGGTGCGGTCGGATAGCTGGTGTAACGTGGCAGGCGGGCCTCGCCATATTTGGCGACCAGAGTATCGGACATTTCGGCTTCCTTCATGAGAGTGTCATGATGTGCATATGCCGACGAAGGGGCAGGCTTCCTTGTCCTGGATCAATAATGACCCGCGTGACGCTGACAAACAGCAAGCCGGGCGGTGGCCAGCGCCTAGGACAACCGACAATCGCCCGACTGTTTGCTCGCTGTCAAAGTTGGCCGGTCTGCGCCCAGCTATCTTCCGCCCTGACACAGGATGCGTCGCGGTCCGGTCATCAGTCATCCCGCGGCAGAAGGAAACAGCCATAATGACAGACGCGCCAGCCACACAGACCGCGATTGCGCATATCGACGTGCGGATCCTGCCACCCGTCGAGCGCCATCCCCGGATCTTCGGCACGCTGCACTCGCTGACGCCGGGCCAGAGCCTCCATATCACCAGCGATCACGAGCCCCGCCCCCTGCAGTACCAGCTCGACACCGCCCTGCCCGGAAAATTCTCCTGGGAATATCTGGAACAGGGACCGGACGTCTGGCGCGTGGAGATCATCCGCCTCGATGCGGGTTGCGACTGCTGCTGCGGCAGCCACTAGCGCCGGGGACGTGCCATGATGCCAGTGGGCACGACCCTGTCGCGGTGGACGATGTCGTATTTCGGCGCGGCGCTGTCTTACCTGCTGCTGGCGGAGTGCCTGCTTGCAGCCGGCGTTTGGACCCCTTCCCTTGGTATCGCCGAGCCTGGAGCGCTTGCCATCGTGCACGCCGTGACGCTCGGATGGCTTCTGCTTCTCATGATCGGCTCGTTGCTTCAGTTCGCGCCGGTCCTGACAGGTAATGACAGACCCGCCAGCCGCTTCGATCCGATAGTTTTCGCCGGCATGGTCGTCGGTCCGGCACTTCTCATGCTGGGATTTCATCTGATCGGCCTCGGTTCCTCCGCGGCCGGTTCGGTGATGATTGCAGCGTCCGCCGCGATTTCAACCTCCATCGCTGCTGTTTCGCTATCCTTGTCTGCCTTACTCTGGCGGGGAAGACGCGTGCATGCCGCCTCCCTTATCGTCCTCGTTGGTATCGGATGCCTACTCGTCACAACGGCCTTCGGCGCCCTTTTCGCGCTGACGATCTCCGGTCAGATGGAAGCACCGGCAATCGTTGCCTATGGCATGGATGCGGTGGCTTACCATGCGAGTTTCGGCCTCGGCGGATGGATGACCCTTGCGGCGATCGGCGTCAGCTACAAGTTGCTTCCGATGTTCCTGCTGTCCGACGATATGCGCAAGGTCCAGTTCGTTCGCCGGTCGAGCACGCTGGCGGTTCTGCTCCTGTCGGTGGCAGCGATCGCCGCCGTCGTCGAACCCGATTTTGCGCACGCCGTTTTCCTGTCGGCCGCGGTGCTGTTTGGGCTGATCGTAGCCACCTATCTCTTCGAAATTTACAGAACATATCGCGCCAGGCGCCGTCCGGCGCTCGAGCTGAATACGTTGGGATCATTGCCGGCCTTCGCGATGCTCGGCCTCTCCGTCTCCCTTCTTGCGTTGTCCCTGTTCCTGCATGCCGAGACGCGTAACCTGTCGGCGATCGTCTATCTCTTCGTGTTCGGCTGGCTCACCGGCTTCGGTCTCGCCCAACTCCTGAAAATCGTTCCATTTCTCACCTGGATCGAGGCCTTCGGCCCGCTTCTTGGCCGCAAGCCGACGCCCAAGCTCGGCGAACTCATCAACGGACGCCGGGCCGGCCTCTGGCTTGGCCTCTTCTACTTTTCGGTCGTCGGCGCTGCGACCACACTCTGCCTTGGATCCGACATGGGTTTTCGCGTGTTCGCGGTCCTTCAAACCGCATCGACCGTTGCTCTTATCGTCGAGCTGGTGCTCGCCCGCACGCTCGCGAACGTAGAACCCCAGATCAAGACCGCACCATTTCACAAGCCGGCGCTATTCGTCGCCGCAAACCACAGAGGTAACGCCAATGGTTCAGTTCCGTGAACTCGACGTCCGACAGATCCTGCGTGACGGCGGCATGCCGTTCCAGCTCATCATGGACGCATTCGCCGGTCTCGATCCCGATGAAGGTCTGAAACTGCGTGCAATATTCGAGCCCGTCCCCTTGATCCGCCAGCTCGAAAAGCGCGGCTATTCACATGTCACAAAGCGTCTGGCCGATGATGATTGGGAAATCGATTTCATCCCGAACAAGTCCATCCAGCAATCTGAACCGGCAGTCGCGGTGACCGAGGCGGTCTGGCCCGAGCCGGTCTGGAACCTCGACCTGACCGACCTTGCGCCACCCGAGCCGATGGAGCGCATTCTGTCCCGGCTGGAGACGATGGAGGACGGCGAGGTTCTGTTTGCCCTTCTCAACCGGGAACCCGTCTTCCTGTTCAACGAATTGAAGGCACGGGGCCACGAATGGATCGGCAATTTCGATTCGTCCGGCAAGACCTATCGGATCATGATCAGGACAACCACGGGAGGCCAGAACGATGCCGGCGTCTGAGGTCACGGAACAGGACGTTCGCAATGCGTTGCGCGAAATAGAAGACCCCGAGATGGGAACGAGTATCGTCGACCTCGGTTTGGTCTACGAAATCAATGTCACCGAGCCTGCTGTCGTGAAGATCAAGATGACGACGACAACCCGTTTCTGTCCGGCCTCCGGCTATATTGCCGACGCCGCACGTCAGCGTGTTGAGGATATTGCCGGCGTAAGACAGGCCGTTGTCGACCTCGTCTACGAGCCGGCCTGGTCGCCGGACATGGTATCGCTCTTCGGCCTGCCGAAGACGTGACCCTTTGCCAAGGGCGGTCAGTCGGTCCTCCCTGCATCGAGGCGCCCCGAGGAGATGCTGCAATCGGCTCGCGGAAGAACGATGCGCGCCCGACATCATCGAAGATGATCGACCCGCTCCCGAACCGACTTGCCCTGCCCCGGCAAATGGCCGGTTTGATATTCCACCATAGTCGCGAAGCGAGCTTTCCACGACGGTCATCCACTGGGCTCGTGTCCGGAACGTTTCCGACCGATGCGCGTTGATTGTTGTTAGCCCAAGCCACTCGGCGTGGGCAGTGCGAGGGAGGTTATCATGAAAATCAGCGATTGCATGACGACAGACGTCCAGATCACCGATCCGGAGCATACATTGCAGGATGTCGCCTTAATGATGGGGCGTCTCGACACAGGGGTTCTGCCGGTGGGTGAGAATGACCGGTTGGTCGGTATGATCACCGATCGTGACATCGCCATCCGTGGCGTGGCAGAGGGAAGAGGCCCGAAGACGAAGGTACGGGACGTGATGAGTACCGATGTCAAATACTGCTTCGAGGACGAAGACGTGGAAGACGTTCTTCATAACATGGGCGATCTTCGAGTCCGGCGCTTGCCGGTGCTGAACCGAAAAAAGCGGCTCATCGGCATCATCTCGCTTGGCGATCTCGCCATGAAAGGCAGTGCCAAGGAAACAGGCAAGGCGCTGGGTGGCATCTCACAACGCGGCGGCGCTCATTCGCAGACAGCCCACTGACGGTCCGCGCAGCTCCATAGCAAAACTGTCGGCCTGCTGGCCGCCATCCCTCATTCAGTCGCTCGCGCCATAGCCTTGGCGCGGGCGCTTTATAGGCGCACGCGACCATTTGGGGATGGCTGACATTTTCTCATGTGCACAGGATGATCGGTCCCGCTCTCAGTGTCGGTGGGGCACGTGACGGGTGGTCACACAGCCAAAGGGCTCTCGCCTTCAGGCTGCCAGCTTGAGCGCTTCGGGCATAATCACCCTCCCTTCATCGTCAGAGGCTTGCGTCCCGACCATAGGAGCGGCGCATGTTCCACCACGAACAATCCGAAAGCCGCCGTCCAGCCGATCGCTGCCACGGCAAGGATCCCGGTGCTCAGCGCAGGAACGAGTTCGGCAAGCGGCCGGACGAGTGCAACGCAGCCAAGCAGGAGGTAGGAAATATTGGTCATCCGGCTCGATTTCAGTTTCCGCCCGGTATGGCCGCGTGTTGCCCGCGTCATCACTGCGAGCATCATCATCGAAATCGTGCCTATCGCGAATATATGCAACACACCCACTTCGGGCAGCCATCCGGATGCTTGAAGTGCGATGGCGGCAAAACCGAAAGGCACGAATATGAAGGTCGCATGCAGGACGAACAGAATGGGCTCCGGCCAGGTGGTCCAGCCGCGCCAGCGGACCAGCCTGATCGTGTTCAGGATCGCAGCGACGCCCGCCGTCCCGCAGGTTGCCGTGGAATCCGGAACGCTCGCCCACAGGACAAGCGCGACCGCACCGACGATGATGGTGGCCGCATCGAAGCTGTTATATGGCACCGGAAAGTCCGTACGGCCGAACTGATTGATCCAGTTGCGGGTGAAGCTCGGCAGAATCCGACCTCCGACGATCGTCACGAGCAGCACGTAGGCACCGATTCCGAGACGGATCGCGAGTTCCGGGCCTGCTACCTCGATGACCTGGATGTGAAAGACCAGGTTTGCGAGCGAAAGGATAAAGAGCCCCGCGATGACTTTTAAATCCTTCCATTTCCTGCCAGCCACGACCTCACGCGCGCAGATAACGAGCATGACAGGCAGGAACAGGCTATCGACGGCGCTCGCAAGGACAATCCCGATCGAGCCGCTGAGCAGCATGGCGATGCGGCCGGCACACCAGATCGCAAACAGGATTGCCAGCGGCCTGCCGGCGATCGGCAGGCGGCCGGTCCAGTTCGGGATCGCCGTCAGCAAGAAGCCGGCCAGCACCGCCGGTGCGAAACCGAACAGCATCTCATGCGCATGCCAGTACAGTGTCCCGTAGTCCGATGCGACAGGGATGCCGAAGCTCAGATAGGCCACCCACAGGTCGAGGCTTGCGATGGCCCAGAGCGCCGATGCCAGAAAGAATGGCCGGAAGCCATAGGAGAAGAGGACAGGTCCGGTTCGCGACATGCCGCGCGGAAAATCTCGCCTGGCATCCGAAGTGTTTTTCATTTCCGTGTCTCCAAATTGACGACACAGCAATGCTGGAGATTGTCGAGGTAGTCGTTGAGATTACGCAAAGAGCGGGGGCAGAACTTTGCGCTGACACAAATAGTCAGTTTGCTCCAAATCAAACAGTCCAGCGGGGTTTCTACTACTTTCCTTCTCGACCGGGCGGCTCACGCTCGCGCTTCGACTACAGGAGATTAGAAATGACGAATACTCTGCAAATGACCCGTCGCACGATGCTTACGGGCGCTGCTGTCGCAGGAGCGCTGACCCCCATCATCATCGCAAATAACGCTGCCCATGCCGACGAGGTGGTGGCAGTGAACGCGCCCAGGAAGGCGCCGACAGCCGACTTCACCAAGCTTCGGCGCGAGAAGATCGAACTGGTCAAGCCGCCCTTCGTCCATCCACACAGCCAGAAAGCCGAGGGTGGCCCGAAGATCAAGGAATTCACGCTGACCATCCAGGAAAAGAGAATGGTGCTCGATAAGGATGGGACCGAGGTGAACGCGATGACGTTCGACGGTTCGGTACCCGGCCCGCTGATGGTCGTTCACCAGGACGATTATGTGGAACTGACGCTGGTCAATCCTGAAACGAACACGATGCAGCACAATATCGACTTCCACGCCGCAACGGGCGGGCTTGGCGGCGGTGCATTGACGGTCGTCGGCCCCGGCGAAAGCACCGTCCTGCGCTTCAAGGCGACGAAGGCAGGCGTCTTCGTCTATCACTGCGCACCTCCCGGCATGGTACCCTGGCACGTCACGTCGGGGATGAACGGCGCAATCATGGTTCTTCCGCGCGAAGGTCTCACCGATGGCCACGGAAAGCCCCTCGTCTACGACAAGATCTACTACGTCGGCGAGCAGGATTTCTACATCCCGCGCGATGAGAACGGCAAGTTCAAGAAATATGACAGCCCCGGCGAGGCCTATGAAGATACGCTCGCCGTGATGAAGACGCTGACCCCGACCCACATCGTCTTCAACGGCGCCGTCGGCGCGCTGACGGGCGACAATGCGATGACCGCCAAGGTTGGCGAAACCGTGCTCATCGTGCATTCGCAGGCCAACCGCGACACACGACCGCATCTCATCGGCGGCCACGGCGAATATGTCTGGGCGACCGGCAAGTTTGCGAACGTGCCTGACATAGACCAGGAGACCTGGTTCATCCCGGGCGGCACGGCGGGTGCTGCGCTCTACACCTTCGCGCAGCCGGGCATCTACGCCTATGTCAACCACAACCTCATCGAGGCGTTCGAACTCGGTGCGGCTGCCCACTTCAAGGTCACCGGGGACTGGAACGACGATCTGATGACTTCGGTGAAGTCGCCGTCGGCCAGCTGACTTGGGGTGGGACTGTGCAGGCCGTGAGGGCGGCCTGCACAGTATCTTTTCTTAAAAAGGGGGCGCATGCTGCGACAAGGACATGACACCGCACGCCGAAACGGCACGAGTTTCCGGCATTTCGATCGCACTTCCGCTTGCGCTTCTTGGGGTCCTTTCCGCAGCGCTTGCGGTCGAGACCGAATTCATGAACATCGGGCGGCGCGATGCCGCATTTGCCGCTCCCGAGGTCATAACCATCGCACCCCATGAATTTGAGTATCGCGACGCTACCGAATATTTCCGCAGGGGCCTGGCGGTCGATGCGCCGAAGCGCGAGGCCAACGTGCGGATGCCCCTGACGGTTATGAAATATCAGACCAGCCTTTCCGAATATGACCGTTGCGTGGCCGATGGCATCTGCACAGAGCCGGAAGGGCGAAGCGCGACCTCCGGCGACTACACGCCGGTTACCGGCGTCAACTACGAGGACGCGCTGCGCTACGCGCACTGGCTGTCGCAAAAGACGGGCGAACATTGGCGGCTTCCGACCGATTTCGAACTCGCCTACGCCGCTGCCGATCGTTTTCCCGACGATGCGCTCGGCATCGATGCAGACAGCAACAATCCTGCGCTGCGCTGGCTTGCAGACTATGAACGCGAGGCACGGCGCACCGCCTCGATCGACCCGGCGCCGCAACCAAGGGGATGGTTCGGCGTGAGCCAGACCGGCCTTGCCGATTTCGGCGGAAACGTCTGGGAATGGACCTCGACCTGCAACAAGCGCATCGACCTCGACAAGCAAGCCGGTGTCGACGAGCCCGACCCGACCAGCTGCGGCATCATGATCGCCGCCGGCAGGCACCGCGCCCCGATGAGTACCTTTGTGAGAAATCCCAAGGGCGGCGGATGCTCGGTCGGCAGCCCGCCCGACAATCTCGGTTTCCGGCTCGTCCGGCAGCCAAGCTTCATCGAGAGCATCGAAGACTTCACGCGCCGTGCCGCAGCCGATATGCTCGCCGGTGCCATTTCCAAGGGAGTTCGGCGGGACGACGATGAAGGTTGACCGTACAGTTTTGAAGTCACTGGCGCTTTTCGAACGCATGACCGATGCCGACCTCGACGCCATGCTCGAGCATGCCACACCGCGCCGCATCACCCAGGGCGATGCTGTTTTCGAGCAGGGAGCACCGGCGAAATCGTTCTTCCTGCTGTTGCATGGCAGGCTCAAGGTCACGCAGGTCACGCATGACGGCCAGCAGATCATCGTCAGGATGGTGCATCCAGGCGACCTGTTCGGC
Organism: Rhizobium sp. BK275; assembly: GCF_014193555.1. Lineage (NCBI taxonomy): Bacteria > Pseudomonadati > Pseudomonadota > Alphaproteobacteria > Hyphomicrobiales > Rhizobiaceae > Rhizobium > Rhizobium sp. BK275. Next base: position 1,258,072 of record NZ_JACHZL010000001.1, on the reverse strand, counting down.
TTCGCCATGGCATTGCGCCGACAGGACTATCCGGGCACGGCCACTGCCGCAGCGGAAAGCCTCATCCTCGGATGGCCGACCGACATGTGGTCGCGGTTCGTCGAGCAAAATCCTCGCCTGGCAATGAGTGCGATGCAGACGATCGGCCAGCGGCTCGAGGAGGCGCACACCCGCATCCGCGAAATGTCGACCGAAGAGGTGGAAAAGCGGGTCGCTCATGCGGTGCTGCGCTTGTCCAAACAGGCCGGCAAGGCGGTGGGAACCGCGATCAAAATCGATTTCCCGATTTCGCGGCAGGATATTGCTGAAATGACGGGCACGACACTGCACACGGTGTCGCGAATCCTGAGCGCCTGGGAGGGCAAGGGCATTGTCGAGGGCGGCAGGCAGAAGCTGACGGTCACCGATCCGCAGCGTCTTCTTAGACTTGCTGAAGGCGAAGGCGATTAGTCGCCGAACTCTGCACGGTCACATCCCAAGGAAACCGGCCCGCGGCCACGACCTGCCTGGAACGAACTCAAGCCGAGCCGGCCCTATCACGGCTCAGCTTTTGTCCTAGTGGAGCGTATCGTGCGACGCCTTCCACGCCTCGACGTCGTCCCTCGATATCCGTATCCGGGAAAATGACGACTGCGGCTGCAGAAGTATCTTGGAGGCGGCGATTTCGCATATCGTTCCCACATGCTCCTGCAGCCTTGTCTCATCGGCGCGCGGTGGATTGCTGATCTCCTGCAGGGCGTCGCGATCGATGATGACCACGCGCTGTGCGCCCTCGTGCTCCATCAGCACGACACCTGTTTCTCCGGAAGATTTCAGGAATGCTGTGATGAACCTCGGGAACATGCGGGCTCCTCCCCTCTCATCGATAATGGACCGGAGCATAGCGGGTAGCATTTCGACGTCTTTGACCTCCATCAAAGAGAACGAAAGCCTCAGGCCATAAGGATCTTTCTGTGGTTCGCGGCAGGTGACCGCGGACATAAGGAAAGGAATGCCGATGCGCACATCGCAAAAGCCCTTCATCGTCGAAATCAAAAGACGCCGCCGACGCCGTCCGGCTCGTCTCGTCGACCTCCCCAGGAGCCGGGCGGACAAGGCCGATACCGACAAGCCCGTCAATTTCGCCTCCCTCCGTTCAGACACCCCGGGTCTGGCATCGTGACCGGACCGACGCTTCAACTCAGAAAGGCGGCAATCCAGGCGATCGAGAAAGACGTAATCGGAACGGCCATGATCAGTGCCGCACACGTTCTCCTGGCAAGACGCGTATCTTAGAGGGTAGACTTGCGTCGCTCCTGCTGTTCGGTGGGCTTGGGCTTTTCGCACTCGCCGGCATTCCGATGGCCGAGCGCCGGGCGAGAAAGCGTCTCGGCGATCACTGGGAAATCTACGCCGCGCAGACGTCCGTCTGGCCCCTGGCGGCGTTTGTTTCCGGGGTCCGGCCGAAATCGGACGCAGCGCTTGTAGCAGCAGCGATGGCCACGATCGCGCTGGTCGTCTGGCTGCTCCTTGCGGGCGGTCACGCCCTGCTCTTCGGCGCCGACCCGATTTCCGTCTTCGGCTGATCGAAGTCCGCCTCGCCGGACCAGGCGCTTGCCAGCGGCGCGACCGGCAGGCCCAGAAGATCGACGGCGCGGCGGGCAAGGTGATCCACGATCTCCTGCACCGACTGCGGTCGGTTATAGAAGGCGGGGACCGGCGGCATGACGATCCCGCCCATTTCGGTAACTGATGTCATGTTGCGCAGATGCCCGAGATGCAATGGCGTTTCCCGCGTCATCAGCACAAGCCGCCGTCTTTCCTTGAGCTGGACATCGGCGGCACGTGCCACGAGGCTTGCGGAAAGGCCGGTTGAAATTGAAGCCAGCGTCTTCATCGAGCAGGGCGCGACGATCATCCCCGCGACAGGAAACGAGCCGCTGGCGATCGTCGCGCCGATATCGCCATTGTCATAGCTTCTGTAAGCCTTCGGCAGCATCCGGTCATGGGCGTCGGCCCCAGCCTCGTGCAGGAGGGTCCGCTTGCCGCTTTGCGAGACGACGAGATGCACCCGCATGCCGAGCCCGCACAAGAGATCGAGGACGGCAAGGCCGAGAGCCGCGCCGGAAGCTCCGGTAACCGCCAGCACGACGTCGCGCTGCTCATGAAACGATGTCACGTTTGATCCTTTCCCATGTTGTTGCCGCGCGCGCCGCAATGTCTGACGGCATGCGCAGCTCGCGACCCCATTCGCGGTCGCTCTCCGGCCCGATTTTGCGGGTGGCGTCGAGGCCCATCTTTGTTCCGAGACCCGCTCGGGGCGATGCAAAATCGAGATAATCGATCGGCGTATTTTCGAGGACCATCAGGTCGCGTGACGCATCGAACCGCGTGGACACGGCCCACATGACATCCTCCCAGCTCCTCACGCCGATATCGGCATCGACCACGATGATCAGCTTGGTGTAGTTGAACTGCGGAAGCATCGACCAGAGCCCCATCATCACCCTGCGGGCTTGTCCGGGATAACGCTTGTCGATCGCGACGACCGCCGTGCGGTAGGAGCAAGCCTCCGGCGACAGCCAGAGATCGCAGATTTCGGGAAATTGTCGCCGCAGGATCGGGATGAACAGCTCCGTCATCGCCTCCCCGAGCCTCGAAGGCTCGTCGGGCGGGCGGCCGGTATAGGTCGACAGGTAAACCGGCGAGCGACGGGTGGTGATGGCGCTCAGCCGGACGATCGGAAAGGGTTCGACGCTGTTGTAATAACCGGTGTGATCGCCGTAGGGACCCTCAGGCGCAGTCTCATCGATCGACACGTGCCCCTCCAGAATGATCTCGGCGCAGGCCGGCACGTCGAGCGGCACGGTCAGAGCGCTGACGACTTGCGTGCGCGCGCCACGCAGAAGACCGGCGAAGTTCAGTTCGCTCACGCCTTCGGGCAGGGGCATGACGGCGGCAAGCAGGGTCGCAGGGTCGGCGCCGATTGCGATCGCCACCGGCATGTCCTGACCGCGTCGCTGCCACTCACGGAAGTGTTTTGCGCCGCCGCGATGGGCAAGCCAGCGCACGATCAGCGAGGAACGGTCGCGAACCTGCATCCGGTAGATGCCGACGTTGACGTCGTAGGGATCGTCGGGATCGCAGGTGATGACCAGCGGCCAGGTTACCAGGGGGGCCGGCTCGCCTGGCCAGCACCATTGGACTGGAAGCATGCCGGTATCGATCTCGGCTCCCCGGTAGACCACCGCCTGCGACAGGCCTATGCGCCGATGCCTCGGTCGCATGCGACTTGCGGCCGTGAGCAGGGAGAGCTTGCTCAAAGCATCTGCAAGCGACTTTGGCGGAGATGGATTTCGAAGATCAGCGAGATCCTCTGCCAGTCGCCCGAGACCGCCCTGCCCGACACCGAAGCCAAGCTCTATGCGCTCCCTGGTGCCGAACAGATTGACGAGCACGGGGATAGGGCTGCGCCGTCCATCGGCGTCTATCGGTGCCTTTATGAGAAGAGCCGGCCCGTTTTCCTCGAGGACCTGCTGATGCAGGGCCGTCAGCTCGTGGACGAGCGACACGGGTTCGTCGACCGACAGAAGCAGCCTGCGCTGCTCGAGCTCACGAATGAAGGATTGCAGGTCGGCATGACGTTTGATCTTGGGTGCATCGTTCAGCATGGGGATGCAATCGGCGAGGAAACCGCTCCTGTCTTTGTCTCAAAACAAACAGGGCGAATGCAGCAGGCTCTAGGGTGCCACTCTCACGAGAAGAGGCCCCAATGCTTGTTCCATCCCGCCTGATGGCTGCGGCCGGCATCGTGCCGTTGCCGATCGCGGCCCGCGCCGCATCCTTGCTGTTTCAGCAAGTGCTCAAATCCCACCCCCGGCTCTTCGACCGGCTCGGGGATTATCGATATTTATGTTTCGGCTTTGCCCCCTCCGACCTTGCCTTCGAGTTCGTGATCCGGCCTGCCGGAGGCAGTATCCGAACCTTCCGGCGCGGGCGCGCGCCGGAGGCGGACGCCAGGATCAGCGGCCCCCTGCTCCTGATGCTCGGGCTTGCCGAGGGCCGCCTGGATGGTGATGCCGTCTTCTTTGCCCGTAAGCTTGCCGTGACAGGCAATATGGAAGCGGTGCTCGCGCTTCGAAATGCGCTCGATGACAGCGGAATCGATCTGGTGAAACTGGCCGGAGACATGTCGGGGCCGATCCGCCGCCCCGTGATGGCGGCACTCTCATCCATCCGGCGCCGTGCACTCAAGGGAGAAGGTGCCAGATGGAACTGATATGCCCAGCCGGAACCCCCTCGTCCTTCAGAGAGGCCGTCGATGCAGGTGCGGACGCGGTTTATTGCGGGTTTCGCGACGAAACGAACGCCCGAAACTTCCCAGGTTTGAATTTTGATCTGCAGGAGCTCCGGGAAGCCGTCTCCTATGCCGGCACCCGAGGCGTCAAGACGTTCGTGGCACTGAACACATTCATGACGGCAGGGCGGGAGGATCTCTGGTATCGCCGGGCGCAGGAAGCAACCGATGCAGGGGCCGACGCGCTGATCGTCGCCGATTTCGGGCTGATGGCCCATGTTGCCGAACGTCACCCACATCAGCGCCTGCATATTTCCGTGCAGGCTTCGGCCTCGAATCCGGATGCTCTTGCCTATCTGGTCGAAAGTTTTGGCGCAGCGCGCGTCGTCCTTCCCCGAACGCTGACGGTCGCCGATATTGCCCGCATCGCCCGTCGCGTAGCTTGCGAGCTTGAGGTCTTCGTCTTCGGCGGCCTCTGCGTGATGGCGGAGGGGCGCTGCTCGCTCTCCTCCTACGCCACCGGAAAATCGCCCAACATGAACGGCGTCTGCTCGCCGGCAAGCCATGTCCGCTACCGGCAGGAAGGCGCCGACATGATATCGGAACTGGGCGGGTATACGATCAACAGGTTCTCCGAGAAGGAGCCGGCCGGCTATCCAACCCTGTGCAAGGGGCGCTTTGCGATCGGCAAGAGCAAGACTTACGCCTTCGAGGACCCGGTTTCTCTCGATGTCATGGACCAGCTGGACGAACTTCAGGCGGCCGGTGTCACGGCGCTGAAGGTGGAGGGGCGCCAACGCGGCAAAGCCTATATCTCGCAGGTCGTCTCGACGCTCCGCGCCACGATGGAAGTCGCCCCCGCCGATCGCCCCGCGCTGATGGCCCGTCTCAAGGCCCTCAGCGAGGGACTGGAGACGACGCATGGCGCCTATGAGAAGCAGTGGAGGTAAGAGATGAAGCTGACACTTGGCCCGCTCCAATATCTCTGGCCGAGCGACCGATGGCGCGACTTCTATTTCGGGATCGCCGACGAAGCGCCTGTCGATGTCGTCGTCATCGGCGAGACGATCTGCTCGAAGCGCCTGCATTTCATGGAGGCCGAGCTTGCTGTTGTCATCGAGCGGCTGGAGGCCGCAGGAAAAGAGGTCAGGCTCTCGACACTGGCGCTCGTCACGCTCGATCGCGAGGCGAACTATCAAAGGGCGCTCGCTCAAGAGGATGCCAGGCTCGTCGAGGCCAATGATCTCTCTGCCCTCTATCTCCTGAAGGGCCGGCCGCACGCCGTTGGACCGTTCATCAATGTCTATAACGCAGCGACCGCACGCGTTCTGGCATCCAATGGTGCGACGGCGATCTGCCTGCCGCCGGAACTTCCGGCCTCGTCCGTCGCCGCCATTGCCAGGACCTGTCCGAATCTCGATCTGGAGGTCTTCGCCTTCGGCCGCGTGCCGCTCGCCATTTCCGCGCGCTGCGCTCACGCCCGCTCGAAAGGGCGAACCAAGGACAATTGCCAGTTCGTCTGCCAGGATGATCCTGATGGCATCACGGTCAACACCATTTCAGGTCAGCCCTTCCTTGCCCTGAACGGCGTGCAAACGCTCTCGCATACATGCCAGGCCCTGATCGAGCGATCCAACGAATGGACGGCACAAGGGGTCAGTTCACTTCGGCTGTCACCGCAGATCTGCGACATGGTCGAGGTGTCCCAGACTTTTCGCAGGGTCTTGAATGGAGAGATCGAGCCTGCGCAGGCGCTGACAAGGCTGCGCGAAGTCTATCCGGACGTTCCGCTATCGAACGGGTTTTACCACGGCAGGACCGGCGCGGAATGGGTCGCGCGCCTGAAAAATGCAAAGGATTTGGCACAATGAAGATGAGACTGTCGGAAAGCGATGCTCCCGGCGATAGACGGATCTTCTCTGCTCTGCGTCAGATAAAGGCCTTTGCGAAGGACCCGGATTCCGACTGCAGCTGCACCCTCATCATCGACGAATTGCTCGCGCATCTGGTTCCAAGACAAAGAGCCGCCGTCGTGCAGGAACTGTTCATGTCGGCGCTGCGCCAGAGAACGAAGGTCGCCACGCTTCTGGAACTTCTGAAGGAACTCGAGCAGTTTGGACCTGCCTCCGAAATCGGCGAGGTCGAGGAAGCGGCTCTGATTTTCGACGATGTGGCAAAACAGGCTAAAATGGGCTCTCAGCTTCTCAGAGCCTTCGTCGCCAATCAGCGCGACATTCTTGGTGCCCAGCAAACTTCTATCGCGAAAGAGGCTGGGGAAATTCCATCGTGAAGGCAGAGAACCGCCGGGATCGGCACGTCGACATGCTCGAGGTCATAAGCTGTGGCGGCTCGGCCGATGGGGAATCGCGCGCAGTTCTCGAAATGTTTCTCCTGCAGACCCGGCCGACCCTCGCGCCGGAGCCGACTGCCGGCGAGCGAGCGACCGGGCCGCATGGGCACGGCGACGGGCAAGCGGGCGGACATCGATATCCGTAACGGGCCTATCGTCGGAAACTGCGGCGGCCGCATCAGTCGCGGCCGGTTTCACCAACATCATTGCATTTGCTCCAGATCAATCACGATCGAGCAGGAAGGTCTAAGCTCATCGCGTTTCAAGGCGTGGTTGGAATGGGAAGTTTTAGCGCCTGGCATTGGCTGATCGTCCTTACGATCGTCCTCATCCTGTTTGGACGCGGCAGGATCCCCGAGTTGATGGGCGATGTCGCGCAGGGGATCCGGGCCTTCAGGAAGGGTATCGATGGCAAGGCCACCGGCGAAACGGACAAGGACGGCGCAGATGCAGATCGGTCTTGATCAGGATCGATGCGCAGGCCACGGGTGAACGTCCAGAGGGGAACAAAATGGAGTACTCGATCATCTCGGCGTGGTTCGACGACGCGGAAAAATGCGGTCGCGTAGCTCTTCAGCTGGCTGGCCAAACGAGGACCGTGATTGTCACAAGGCGATCGCTGTTGAGTGTGGCATCGCCCCCGCGTGCGAATGAGGCGCGGCTTTTCCAGTTTCTGCATAGCTTTTGCGAGATCGCGCTCGCCTATGGCAGATGCGATCCGAGGCATGCGGAGACCCTGGTGGTCACCGCAACCGACGTAAGACGCTGGCGTCGCGGTCATACACAGTCAGAACCGCTGTGGACGTGGCAGGGTATCGGCAGCACCATCACATCCGTTCCCCACCCAATTGACCCGTCGGCTGGGCTACGCGCTTCGGCAGAAACGCTCGAACGCTTCGCGGGTGCATAGCTTCTGGAGATATTCCTCGTCCTGATCGCGCGCGACATGACGAAGCACGAGCTTCAACAGCTCCCATTCGGTGGCGCGGTTGCGATTGAACCATGACGTTTCTGCAATGCGGTCATAGATGCGCAGAACGCGCCTGGCGGTGGCTGGATCGAGATCTCTCAGAAGCATGGCAGCACGGGCAGCTTTTCGAACATGGATTTCACACCCTATCGTGATGCGAGGGTTGCGCGTGACAGACGCAGATCGCATGTCGTTGCTATCGCCCCTCGCCCTGCTCGTCCTTGACAAAGCTCAATCTGACCGGAGTTCATACAGGCAAGAGGGCAAGCCGCCTACGGCTGATCGGCACCCAACGGTCATCGCTGTCTGCCGCGATCTGTCGAGGCCGATGCAGTGCTTGAAATGATACAGATCAAAACCGTCCGTCCGGATTCGTGAGAAGGGTGGCAGACAATCGCAAGGATCGGATCTGATGAACCTGCCGACATTCGTTATCGCCGTCTTCTCACTGCTGATCCTTCCAGGCCCGACCAATGCGGTTTTGGCGTTGGCGTCGACGGCGCTGACCGTCAGGCGGTCCCTGTCGCTCGTCACCACCGTCCTATTCGGCTATCTCGCAATCATCATTCCGGTGTCGAGCATCGCCGCACCGCTGCTTGAAGACCAGCCGGCCATCGCAGCCGCCGTCAAGCTGATTTCGGCAATTTGGGTTCTTTATCTTGCGCTGAAACTATGGGTGCCGGTCCCGGTGGGCGGCCAGAGCACGTTCGGCGTCGGTCAGCTCTTCATCACCACGCTGCTCAATCCCAAGGCCATCATCATCGGCCTTACCCTTGTACCCTCCGTCCAGACGGGTATAGCCGTAGCGTTCGTCTGCTGCGCGACGGTGACGTCGGCGATCTGGCTTGGCCTTGGCGGCCTGCTGGTCGGACGCCATGCGCAAATGCCACCTCTTGTGCGGCATTGCGGTTGCGCCGTGCTTGTCGCCTTTTCCCTGACCCTTGCCATCAGCGCCCTTTGGACCTGAGACTTGTGTAGATTTTCACGACACTGGCTCGGCTGACTTCCTCGATGGCATGCATGGCTGCCCTCGCAAACCGCCTTATGCCATTGCGCTGAGTCCAGGCCGGCAAGATCGATGTCGGCCCTGGAAACGGCGACCGGAAAATTTGATGCCGCCTGCCGCAGCCGCCTTGTCCTGCGTCAAATGTGATGCAGGCCGTTTCTTGATGTCGGTCAATGTCTGATCCATGCGGGAGGCTAGAATCGCATAACGATCTGGCGGGCAAGGGTAGTGATCCGATATGTACCGAACGATAGTCTGCGCTATAGGCAACGGCCCTCGCGAAACGGCCGAGCGCATCCTGAACAGGGCAGCCGGCCTCCTCGACAAGGATGGTTCGATCTTCGTCATCCACGCCGTCGAAACCATGCCACATTACATGACGACGAGCCTGCCGGAGGACTTCGAGACCGCCGCCATAAAGGATGCCGAGGAGAAGCTCACCTTGCTCTGCCGGCAGATGAAGATCCCTGCCGTCGTCGAGGTCCATACCGGTAGCGCAGCCAGGGTGCTTTTGGCCGCCGCGCGGGAGAAGCAGGCGGACCTCATCATCCTGTCGACCCATGTCGCAGATATTACCGACTATATTTTCGGGGCCGTGGTCGACCGCGTGGTGCGTCATGCCAAATGCTCGGTCCTCGTCGATCGCAAGCAAAGTCCGGTGCATAAGCTGAGCCGCGCGGTGGAGACGGCGGCGCGCTGATAACAGGGCGCCCTCGGCAATGGCGCGCTGTTTTTTGCCTTCGCGCCGACCTTCTCCCTGCACATGATGCAAAGGGATTGCTAGGTACGGGCGGCCTCCGCACGACGTCGCGGCATTGCCATCATCACCTACCGCGCATCCGCCAGCGCCCGGCGGAACCGCATGAGCGCGCCGCAAAAGAAAAGCACGCCGATCACCATGAGCGCCGCCATCTCCTGCCAGACCGCATCGAAGCCGGCGCCGCGGTAAAGGATCGCCTGCGACAGCGACACGAAATGTGGCGCGGGCGAAACCACCAGCGCATATTGCAGCCAGAGCGGCATGCTGTCCATCGGCGTCGTGCTGCCGGAAAGCAGGTTCATCGCAATCAGGATCGGCATCGAGATCAGCCCGAATTGCGCCATCGAACTTGAGGCAGTCGCGATCAGGATGCCGAGCGACGTGACGGAGAACTGGTAGAGCACCGCGCAGAAGACGAAAAGCCAGATCGAACCGGCGATCGGCACCGAAAGCAACCCTTCGACCACGACGACGAGCGACAGCACCGCCGCCACGATGATGACCAACCCGTTCGCCCAGACCTTCGACATCATGATCTCCGCCGGCGTGACCGGCATGACGAGAAGATGCTCGATCGTGCCGTGCTCCCGCTCTCGGACCAGCGCTGCGCCGGTCAGGATGACCGAAAGCATCGTCACATTGTTGATGACCTGCATGACCGCGGTGAACCAGGTCGATTGCAGATTGGGATTGAAGCGTGCGCTGACGACGAGATTGATCGGTGACGCGGCGGCGCTGTTCGGCAAGGCTGTTGCCATCTCCTGCAGAATAATGTTCTGAATATAGGAGGCTCCGTTGCCGGCCTGCGCCATGGCCGTCGCATCGATATCGAGCTGCAGCGAAGGCTTGCGACCGGCAATCGCATCCTCCTCGAATTTGGGCGGGATCTCCAGCACGAAGACGAATCGACCGGCATCCATTGCCGCATCCACCTCATCAGCGCCGATCAATACCGGCGCCTTGAAAAAAGGCTGCAGCATCGCATCCCGTAGCCGTGTCGAGAGCATCGAACGGTCCTCGTCGACGACGGCGACCGAGGCGTTCTCGACCTCGAGCTTGGCGCCGGTCGAAACCGTGTAGACGGCGATGGTGAAAGTGTAGACGATGAGGACCATCATCACAGGGTCGGCCTTCAGGCTGTAGAGTTCCTTGACGCCGAGGCGGAAAATCCGGTTGAGCTTGCCCCACATGTCAGGCACTCCGCTTTCTGAGTGCCACGAGTGCGGCACCAACGAACACGACACCGAAACCGGCAAGGACGATGAGGTTTGGCCAGAGTTCGGCAAGGCCGAGACCCTTTGTGATGACGCCGACGCTCAGGGGCTGGTACCAGGCCGAGGGAAAGAGCAGCCCCATGAACCGCCCGCCCCCGGAGAGCGACGAGACCGGCACCAGCAGGCCGGAAAAATTCACGGCCGGGACGATCGCAACGATCGCGGTCGCGAAGATCGCCGCCACCTGGCTGCGCACGAAGCTCGAAACGAAGAGACCGAAGGCCGTCGTCGCGAGGATATAGAGGATCGAGCCTGCAGCAAGCAGGCCGATGGAGCCCTTGATCGGTACGTCGAAGACGAGGCGCATCATCAGTACCAGCACCAGGAAACTAACGAAGGCGATCGCCACATAAGGAAGCTGCTTGCCGAGCAGGAATTCGATACGAGTGACCGGCGTCGCCTGGAAATTGGCAATCGAGCCGGTCTCCTTCTCCTTGACGATACCGAGCGCGGTCATGATCGCCGGGATCAATACGAGCATCAGCATGATGACGCTCGGCACGATCGCATTGGCGCTCTTGAAATCCTGATTATAGCGGAAGCGGCTTTCGATATTGACGGGATAGAGCTGTTCGAAGCGGCCTGAGTGCCGCGCCGAGACATCGGCGAGATAGGAGGAGACGAGGCCGGAAACATAACCGCGCGCTGTCTCGGCACGGAACGGCATCGCGCCGTCGAGCCATACGGAGATCTCCGGCGCCTCCTGCCGCATAAGGTCGCGGCCGAAATCGGGCGGGATCTCGATGCCCACCATCAGTTCACCATCCTGCAGCCGAAGCTGCAGCTCCTCGGTCGAGGCAATCGGCGGCTGCTCCTGGAAATAACGCGAGCTTTGAAGGCTCTCCACCAGCTGCCGGCTTTCTGAAGATTGATCCTGATCGTAGACGGCGAAAGGCAGATGCTCGACATCGAAGGAGATGCCGTATCCGAACGTGAGCATCAACAGGACCGGCCCGAGCAGAGCGAAGACGAGCCGCGCCCGGTCGCGCAGGATTTCGATCGTCTCGCGCCGCGCATAGGCAAAGAGCCGGCGGGGGTCGAAGAGCCGCGTGGGCATGGCGGTGCCGCCGGCGAGCGCGGTGCCCCCCGCATCGGCCCCGGCGCCCTCACCCATACTCGCCTCGGTCAGCACCTCGATGAAGGTTTCCTCCAGCGTCGCCCCGCCCCGCTCGGCACAGAGTTCGGCCGGGCTGCCGATCGCCAGCACCTTGCCGGCATGCATCAGCGAGATACGGTCGCAGCGCTCGGCCTCGTTCATGAAATGCGTCGACAGGAAAATGGTGACGCCGTCGCGCCGCGACAGCGTTATCAGTGATCGCCAGAAGGCATCGCGCGCCACGGGATCGACACCGGACGTGGGCTCGTCGAGGATCAGCATTTCCGGCTTGTGCATGACGGCCGCCGCAAGCTGGAGACGCTGGCGAATGCCGAGCGGCAGGTCTTCCGGCCGCTGGTCAGCGAATTCGCCGAGATCATATTCCGCGAGCATCTCGCCGACGCGCCGGTCGATATCTACCGCCGGCAAACCAAAAAGACGCGCATGCAGCCTGAGGTTCTGTCGAACGGTCAGCTCGCCATACAGAGAGAATGCCTGCGACATGTAGCCGACGCGTTTGCGGGTCTCGATGTCGCCGGCCTTCAGCGGCTGGCCGAAGAGCCTTGCGACACCCTCGCTCGCCGGCAACAGCCCCGTCAGCATCTTCATCGTCGTGCTCTTGCCGCTGCCGTTCGAACCGAGGAAGCCGAAAATCTCGCCCTTCGCAATACGGAAGCTGACATGATCGACCGCGACGAAATCGCCGAAGCGGCACGTCAGGTCTTCCGCCTCGATTGCCGGCGGTCCGTCGACGATCACGCGCGGCGTGACGATCAGTGGACCGCGATCCAGCTTGCCGGTATTCGGCATCAGCGCCGTGAAGGCCGCCTCCAGGGTCTGCTGCCGAGCCTGCCGCATGATATCGCCAGGGCTGCCGGTCGCGATCAGCCTGCCCGCGTGCAATGCGGCAAGCCAGTCGAAGCGTTCGGCCTCCTCCATATAGGCGGTGGCGACGATCACGCTCATCTGCGGCCGCCGCTCGCGAATGTGATCGACGAGCTCCCAGAACTGCCGCCGCGAGAGCGGATCGATGCCGGTCGTCGGTTCGTCGAGGATCAGCAGATCGGGATCATGCAGGAGCGAGGCGCAGATACCGAGCTTCTGCCTCATGCCACCCGAAAGCTTGCCGGCGGGCCGATCACGAAAGGGCAGCAAGCCGGTCATTCGCAATAGTTCGTCCACGCGTGCACGGCGTTGCAGACCGTCCTGGCCGAAGAGGCGACCGAAGAAATCGAGGTTTTCCGCGACGCTCAACGTCGGATAGAGATTGCGTCCGAGGCCTTGCGGCATGAAGGCAAGGTGGGCACGGGCGTCGCGACGATGGCGCCGATCGGCCATGTCGCCGCCAAGCACCTCGACATGTCCGTGCTGGATGCGGGTAATACCCGCCGCAAGACCGAGCAGCGTCGATTTGCCGACGCCATCGGGGCCGATCAGTCCGGCCATGCAGCCGGCGGGAACGGCGAGGTCGACACCATCGAGTGCGGCAATCCGGCCGTAACGATGCGTCACGACCGTGAAGCGAACGGCCGGTCCGCTCATTGCGGCAGCTTCACTTGCAGCTCCGCCGGCCAGGCCAACTTGGGATCGGTGCGGACATAGCCGATCCCCCTCACACCCGTCTTGACGCGCGATTCATAGTCCTTGAGCAGATCGGGGGCGATCTTCAGCTTCACCCTGAAAACCAGCTTCTCGCGCTCGTCCTGTGTCTCGACGGTCTTCGGCGTGAACTGTGCCTGCGAGGAGACGAAGGATACCGTTGCCGGCACGACATATTGCGGCGCCGGATCGAGAATGATGCGCGCCTCGTCGCCGATTGCCAAGGTGCCGGCGGCGCGGGCCGGCAGGAAGATCGTCATCGACACGTCGGAGAGATCGAGCAGCGTCGCGACCGGCGCACCGGCGGCAACGACTTCGCCGGTCTGCGCGAGCTTATATTCGACACGGCCCCGGCGCGGCGCCTTCAGCACGGCATCGTCGAGCACGGTTTGAATGCGCACCACTTCCGCCTGCGCCGCTTCCGTTGTCGCTTCCGCCTCGTCACGGCTTGCGAGCGCCGCCTTTTGTGCGGCCTCGGCAACGCTCAGCTGGCTGCGGCGCAGTTCGAGCTGCTGCATCGTGCCGCTGCCCGTGCTGCTCATCGATTGAGCGCGCTCGAATTCCTGCCTGGCGAGTATCAATTCGCTTTGGCGCTGGGCAATTGAGGCCTCGGCTTCGACCTGGCTCGTCTCGCTGCGGCGAACCTGGGCCTTGGCGCCAGCAAGCTGAGCATCGAGATCGGCCGTATCGATCCGGGCGATCGGCGCACCGGCATCGACGATCTGGCCTTCATCGACGAGGACATCGGCAAGCCGGCCAGCGAATTTCGCCGAAATCAGCACCTGCTGGGCCTCGATGCGTCCATTGGACATGGAGATATTTTCGGGCAGTCCTCGGCCGGTCATCTTGTTCCAGAGGGCCTCGAATCGAGCCGAGAAGACCGAGGAGCGATCCTGCGCGAGAACCGGCTGACCGAGGCCAAGGAGAAAAGCTAAGGAAACCAGGACACAAAGCTGATGCTTTCTCAATGACGGAGCCTCCAATCGAACCTGTGCGGACGTTGCCGATGTTCGTCCTTCTATTGGCAATCCCGTCCGCCATCCTTGACATATGTCATGAAGGACAGGGCAAGCATCTGCAGCGGTCGTGCCTGATCGAGGAACGCCGCAGGCGCATCGCCAGTTCAGAGGCGGCATGGAGTTTTTCAGGCAGCATCCCAACGGGCGCGCCCCGACCTGCGACGCCGGACGCTTGTGTCTTGCGATGGATCAATGCGCCGGTGGGCGTGCCCTTCATCATCACGCCGGACAATCATTGCGAAAGGATGAAGATCATGACGGGCAAGATGATGAAGGCGGCGGTGGTGCGTGAATTCGGCAGGCCGCTTGTAATCGAATGCGTGCCGGTGCCAGTTCCCGGACCGGGCGAAATCCTGGTGAAGGTGGTCGCCTGTGGCGTCTGCCATACCGACCTGCATGCGGCCGACGGCGACTGGCCCGTCAAGCCAAGGCCGCCCTTCATTCCCGGCCACGAAGCGGCAGGCGTCGTTGCCGCCCTCGGCCCCGGCGTCACCGAATTCAAGGAAGGCGATGCCGTCGGCGTTGCCTGGCTGCACGACGCCTGCCTGCGCTGCGAATATTGCGAGACCGGCTGGGAAACGCTTTGCGAACACCAGCACAATTCCGGCTACAGCTGCGATGGCGGCTTTGCCGAATATGTCATCGCCTCGGCAGCCTTTGCCGCACGCCTTCCCGATGGCGTCAATTTCGCCGAGATCGCGCCGATCCTCTGCGCCGGGGTTACGACCTACAAAGGTCTCAGGGAAACCGAAGCCCGGCCCGGCGAGTGGGTAGCGATCTCGGGCATCGGCGGCCTTGGCCATGTTGCGATCCAATATGCCAAGGCGATGGGCCTCAAGGTGGTCGCCCTCGATATCGCTGCCGCCAAGCTCGACCTCGCTCGCGAGGTTGGCGCCGATCTTGCGCTCAACGCGCTTTCCGAAGACGTGGTCGAAAAGGTGTTGAAGGCGACGAGCGGCGGCGCACATGGCGTGCTCGTCACTGCCGTCTCCCCGCCGGCTTTCTCGCAGGCGCTCTCCATGGTGCGCCGGAAGGGCACCGTCAGCCTTGTCGGGCTGCCGCCGGGCAACTTCCAGACACCGATCTTCGACGTCGTGCTGAAGCGCATAACCGTGCGCGGCTCGATCGTCGGCACGCGCCGCGATCTCGACGAAGCGCTTGCGTTTGCCGCCGACGGCCGCGTCCGGGCCGAGATCACCAGGGCGCCGCTCGACGATATCAATGATATCTTTGCCGGCCTGAAAGCGGGAACCATCGAAGGCCGGATGGTGCTTGATATCGCTGAAGAGAAAGAGGCGGGGGCGGCATGAGATACAGGCACGTCAATTTTGACGTTGATCAAGGCACTTAGTGTCGGGCGGGGGAGTGGCCGGGGCCAGCGCTCCTGCCCACCGTACGGGCTGGTGCCGTCCCTTCTGGCCAGGCCGAATGACAGGACGCGGCCCTCGTCCCCTCCCCGACATCCGACCGGCAACCTATATGAAGGCGGATTCCAATCCGCAGTATTCGCTGCCCTTACACGGAGACATGTATGAGCCAAGATCCATACGAGCTTCTGGGCGTGAAACGGGATGCCACCCAGAAGGACATTCAGGGGGCATTCCGCAAGCTTGCCAAGAAGCTCCACCCCGACCTGAACCCCGGTGACAAGAAGGCCGAGGCAAAGTTCAAGGAGATTTCTGCCGCCTATGAAATCCTGAGCGATGAGGAGAAACGCGGCCGCTTCGATCGTGGCGAGATCGACATCACCGGAGCCGAACAGGCGCCCCGCAGCTACTATCGAGACTATGCCTCCTCGAGCGGCCCGGGCGGCGCCTATCATAACGGCGCCGGCTTTGCCGATTTTGGAGACGCCGACGATCTCTTCGCAAGTTTCTTCTCGCGCCGCGCTGGCGGCGGCCAGTTCCGCGCAAAGGGCCAGGACCGGCGCTTCTCGATGGAGGTGGATTTCCTCGATGCCGTGAATGGCACGCAGAGCCAGGTGAAACTGTCGGACGGCCCGGCGCTCGACGTCAAGATCCCGCCCGGCACGCGCGACGGCCAGACGCTGCGCCTGCGCGGCAAGGGAGAACCCGGTTTCGGCGGCGGCCCGGCCGGCGATGCGCTGATCGACGTCCGCGTGCGCCCGCACCGTTTCTTCACCCGCGACGGCGACGACATCCGCCTCGATCTGCCCGTCACGTTGAGAGAAGCGGTACTCGGCGGAAAGGTGCGCGTGCCGACACCATCAGGACCGGTCAACCTGACGCTGCCGGCAAATTCCAGCAGCGGCAAGGTCCTGCGCCTCAAGGGCAAGGGTGTTGTGAAGCGCGGCGGCGACGCCGGTGATGTCTATGTGACGCTGAAGATCATGCTGCCCGAACAGCCGGACGAACAGCTGACCGCCTTCGTCAAGGACTGGGCGGCAGCCGACACACAGGATCCGAGAAAGAACATGGAGACCTGACCATGGACGATCGCGAATTCCGACTCTACCTCAAAATCGACGTGACCGAGCTCGATTTGTGGGTCGAGCAGGGCTGGCTGGCCCCCGATATTTCCGAGGGCCGGCGTCGGTTCCGGGATGCCGATCTTGCCCGCGCCCGCCTGATCCTGGACCTCACGCGCCAAATGGGCGTCAACGAGGCCGGCGTCGACGTCGTCATGGAGCTCATCGACCAGCTCCACGGCATGCGCGGCGCGATGCGCAGGCTTGTCGCGGCCGTGAACCGGCAGGAGGCCGAGATCCAGCAACGCCTGCTCCGCACGCTCGAAGAGCTTGACGATAGCGGCCGCTGATAGCTTCGTTCCGGACTTTCATGGCGATCAAGATCAGGCTTTGTACGGCATGGAGGATGGCGGGACGGGCAAGCCGGCTCACCTGTTCTGGCAGAGCTGGTTCTCCGCCCTGCCAGGAAACAGCGTTGCGCGGACTTCTGTTGATTATCCTCTCATGATTGCGGGCGTATTCAGCCAGCACCTGTCACTGTAAAAGATGACTACACTACTCTTGTTTTTCCTTGGGCAAGCAGGTTATACCGCCCGCGCCCTTAGAATCCCCATGTTGGGGGCTCGAAGAACAGGAAGTTCTCATGAGAGTTTTCAAGTCCCTCGCAGTTCCAGGTTTCGTCGCCGTGCTCGGCCTGATCGCAACACCGGTATTGTCCGCACCGACCACCTATCCGCTGACGCTCGACAATTGCGGTGCGAAGGTGACCGTCGCCAAGGCTCCAGCACGAGCCATCGGACTTGGCCAGAACAGCGCGGAGATCATGCTGCTTCTCGGTCTGGAAGACAAAATGGCCGGTACCGCATTCTGGCCGAGCAAGGTTCTGCCGCAGCTCGCCGAAGCCAACGCGAAGGTCAAGCTTCTGTCTGTCGAGTTTCCGACCTTCGAGTCGATTCTGGCGCAAGACCCGGATTTCGTGGCGGCGGCCTTGCCAAGCCTGATCGGCCCGACGAGCAAGGTCGCCAAGCGCGAGGACTTCGACAAAATCGGCATACCAAGCTACATTTCGCCGAGCACCTGCCTCAGCACCGAGAAGGTCAAGAACGAGTATGGCAGCCGCGACCAGCTCTGGAACATGGATCTGCTGTACAAGGAGATCGACGAGCTTTCGCAGATTTTTGACGTCGCCGATCGTGGCCAGGCGCTGATTGCCGACTTCAAGAAGCGTGAAGCGGCGTTGCGCGCCAGCGTGTCCAGGGATGGCAAGCAGCTTTCCTACGTCTTTTGGTTCTCCAGCCAGTCGCCTTCCGCAGACGCCTATCTCGGCGGAAAGAACGCGGCATCCGGCTTCATCGCCGATCTCCTCGGCGGCAAGAATGCCGTCACCGCCGAAGCCGAATGGCCGACGCTCGGGTGGGAAAGCATCATCGCCGCCAATCCGGATGTCATCGTCGTGGCCAATCTCGACCGCAACCGCTGGGAACTCGACAAGCCGGAGGCCAAGATCAAGTTCTTGAACAGCGATCCGGCCGTCAGCCAGATGCCGGCGGTGAAAAACAAGGCAATCGTCGTCATGGACGGCCAGGCCATGAACCCGACGATCCGCACGATCTACGGCGCGGAACAGGTAGCCGAGCAACTGAAAGCACTCGGCCTGATCAAGTGACCGCCTCGAACCGCTCTCTGCAGCGGGCCGCCCCCTTCGGCCTCCTCCTGTTGGCCTCCCTTGTGGCGGTCGGTCTGGTCGTCGGCATCAGTGTCGGGATCGGCGACCTGCCGATCCCGCTGACCACGACGTTTGCCGCGGTCACGAACAGGCTGGGATGGACGGCGGTGGAACTCAACCGCATCCACGAGACCGTGATCTGGGATTATCGTCTCAGCCGCGCGCTCGTGGCCGCTTTCTGCGGCGCGGGACTGGCTCTGTCGGGTGCGATCATGCAATCGCTGCTTCGCAACCCCCTGGCCGAGCCCTATGTGCTTGGTATCTCCGCCGGCGCGTCCACCGGCGCGGTCACCATCATCATTCTCGGCGTTGGTGCAGGTGCGGTTTCGTTGTCGGCCGGGGCTTTTGCCGGCGCATTTGCCGCCTTTCTTTTCGTGGCGCTGCTGTCCAACGGCACGCGCGGCGGCGCCGACCGGACGATCCTCGCCGGCGTTGCCGCTTCGCAGCTCTTCAACGCCGCCACATCCTACGTGGTTACGACATCAGGCAACGCGCAGCAGGCTCGCGACGCCATGTTCTGGCTGCTCGGCAGCTTCGGCGGCGTGCGCTGGCCGGAGTTTATGCTGGTTTCTGTCATCGTCGGCTTCGGGCTTGTCGCCTGTCTGTTCTATGCCAGGGTTCTGGATGCTTTTGCCTTCGGTGATGAAGCGGCCGCATCCCTTGGTGTCAACGTCGGCAGGACCCGCATCGCGCTGTTTTCGCTGACCGCAATGATGACGGCGACGATCGTCAGCATGGTCGGCTCGATCGGCTTCGTCGGTCTTGTCGTGCCGCATGCGGCGCGCTTCGTCGTCGGGCCGCTCCATATCCGGCTTCTCCCAGCCTGCGCCATTGTTGGCGCAATCTTCATGGTGCTTGCCGACATCGCCTCACGCGCGCTCATCCCGCAGCAGGTCCTGCCGATCGGGGTCGTCACGGCGCTGGTTGGCGTCCCCTTCTTCTCCGTCATCCTTTACCGGTTCCAGCGCGCATCATGAGCATCAAAGCCGAAAACCTCGTCTGGAAAATTGGCAAGAAGACCATACTCGATGGCGTCTCCTTCGAAGCAACACCGGGAAAGATGCTCGGCCTTCTTGGCCCGAACGGTTCCGGCAAGACGTCACTGCTGCGGCTTCTTGCCGGCCTGAAGCGACCCAATTCCGGGCGCATCTGGCTCGACCGGAGGGACATAAGGGCCATCGGGCGTCGCACGATCGCGCAGCGCGTCGCCTTCGTCGAACAGCATGCGACGACCAACGCCAATCTCAGGGTCGTGGATGTCGTCGAGCTCGGACGCTTTCCGCACCGCTCGATGTTTTCCAGCTGGACGCTCGCCGACGATCAGGCTGTTGAAGAAGCGTTGAAGCGGGCCGGCATGTCCGCCAAACGGCATGATCGCTGGCAGAGCCTGTCCGGTGGGGAAAAGCAGCGCGCCCAGATCGCAAGGGCCTTGGCGCAGTCGCCGAAAGAACTGATCCTCGATGAACCGACCAACCATCTCGATATCCAGCACCAGATCAGCCTCATGCGGCTCGTCTCCAGTCTGCCGGTCACCAGCATCATTGCGCTGCACGACCTCAACCATGCGGCCATGTTTTGCGACGAGCTGATCGTCATGCAAAGCGGGAAGATCGTTGCGTCCGGTACACCGGCCGAGGTATTGACCGAAGAAGTCCTCAGGGATGTTTTCTCGGTGGATGCGCGCGTCGAAGCCTCGCCCTATCACGCCCGACCGCACATCCACTATCTCCGGTGACGACGCCGTGTCGATGAGGCACAGACGCGCATGGGAAGCCGCCAGCCTGCAGACCGATCACCCTTCACCTATCCGCCGCGATTTCAGCTCGCGCAGAGTTTCTTCAGTGCCTTCTCCACGCCCTTGCGAAGGGCGGCCGAAATCTCGGGTTCGAGTGCCGTGACAACGTCACCGAACTCACCGCCGGCCTCGACGATCTCGATCGAACTTCCGCTCATGACACAGGTGACGAGATTGGTCTGCAGGTGAATTCGAGCCTTTGCCGAAAAACCACCCTGAAGAGGGGCATCGTCCGACGTCCTGCAGGCGAGCGTTCCGAGTGCGCTTGCCTCGGCCAGATCTCCGATAACGCGGATTTCAAGCGTATCGACTTTAACGAAGTCGAGCTTGTCGATGCCCAATTCGACCTTCACACCCAAAACCGATTGCCTGACCTTCAATGGCTTGCAGGGCTGCGCGGCCTCGATCGCTCGTTCGAGAACATTGGCGGCGGATGCCGGTGCGCTCAAGAATGGTGTGGCAACAATGATCGCGCCGAACGCCACGCACCTCAGATGGTACCAACCGTTCCGGCATGTCGTGACCTGACGCTTCGTGTCGCCAAGCGAACCCGCCAGGCCAGATCCCGTCTGCGAACGAATTTCAAGATGATCGACAGGCATACTCTTCCTCAAATCGAAGTGTGTCTGGCGACATCAGAATACAGCGTCCCTATGCAAAGGGAAGAATGTTGCATCAGATCGTCCCCTGCGACGTCTTCCTGGGGCGGATCGAATACTGTCGACGGAGATAAGCCGCCGTTCGGCGAGATCGTCAGGACTGACACTCCCTGCACGCGAAGGGCAGGCGGGCAGAGCAATGCCGCGGGGTTCCGGCACTGTCTCCGCCCGTCCTCGACCGGCAAAGCCGGTCGATCTCCTTGACGTCTGTTCCATGTCTTCGCGGAGCGGCTAGACGGCGCCTGGGCATGCTTTCCGTCAACGCGTCATTGCAGGCTTCGGCTTCTTTTCCGTCCATTGCGGCGGAGCGCCATACTTCGAAGCGAGGGCACCAAGCAGCCCGGGTGCGCGGCCGAACGCATCGCAGGCAGCATATTTCGGCTTTCCGCCGAGCCAGGAGCGGGCGCGCTGTCTCGACGGAAGCGAAAGATTCAGTCCCTTCGGTTCCTTTCCGGCGATCAGCGCCCGTGAGAAATCGCCGGCAAATTTCGTTGCAAGACCATAGGCGTCCCCGACCTCGGAAACGCGCGGCTTGTCCTGAATGGAGTTTGCGCCCCGCGCCCACAGCATTGCGGCATTTTGCATTCCCGTGGCATCGAGTGCTTCGGCTTCGATCGCCAGGCCGCCAAGGCCGAAAGGGAGGCGCGGTACGCTCACAGGCAGGGCAAAGCCCGAACCGACGCTGACGACGGTCGCGACCCCGGCAGCTGCCTTGTTGGTCGGAACGATGTCGGCAACAACCGAACGCACGGTCAGATCCGCCGGCTGGCCGGCCGGGACCATCTGGTATTTGTCGCTCAGCGCCACGCACAGCGCCCGGTCGAGAGCATTGGAAACCAGGGACCGGTCGGCCTCGGACCTGATTTTGGACGCGGCACTGAAGGAAAAGACGGTCGGGACGATGGCGACGGTCTTTACCCGCGCCAGTTGCTGCCCGTCGACGTAGAGCCGTTTCTTGGCGAGCGTCCCCTTCGACGGACCGAGATTGCTGTAGGAGGCGAGCGTTCCCGCCTCCTTGAGCGGCACGGCAGCACAGCCGGAAACGGTTACCGTTATCAGCAGAGCAATAACCCCCAGGAGCGATGCCCTGGAAGAATGATTGAAAAATCGACGATTTGAAAACGAATTGCTGGGCATGTGTCTCGTTGGCTCCGGTCATGGCGATGACCGGACACTCGGGGGCAACAATTGCCACACAATTACGTGGTCCGCCGCTTGCTGCATTTTGGAGCTGGATCGATACCTTCGTTCCCGACGGACCACTTTCGATACCGACTTTTCCGCCATGGTTTCGGCAATCTGCGTGACAAGGCTAAGCCCCAGACCCGCGCACTGCTCTTCGGCACCACGCGGTATTCTCGACCTTGAGGATGGATGCGCGATCACTCGGCCCATCGATGATGGTTTGCTCTTTCGGGATTTCGCCCAGAACCTCGTAATGCTCCGTGGGATTAGAACGCTACTTGATGGCGCGCTGTTAAGATTCGCCCCAACTCCCCGAAAGCCATTAAGTGGTTTCCTGCTGACGGGATCCCATTCCGCAGGATCAGCAAAGGCACTCCCAGCAACGGCAAGATGAAACGCCCGATGGCTGGGAGCCAATGAGCGAGCCGGCAATTACCGCCGGATCTCGAACTGGGCACCGCGCGGAGGACCTCGATCGCGATCTCGGCGCGGACGCCGCGTCGTAAGAGGATTCCTGTTCCGCCATGTGCTTTTCCTTTCGTTTCTCTTTAATGCTCAGCCAATGACACCGCGAGAGCGATCGATGGCGCGCCGCCGGCGTTCCGAAATGATCTCGTGGCTACTCTGTGCCTGGACCGCTTGCTGCAGGACCTGCAAGCGGTCCTGCATCGCCTCGAACGCGCGACGCTGTGCCGGCGACACGCGGTTAGGCGCATAATTTCCATTGAGAATTGAGCCATGTGAACCTTCCCCCCAACGCGGAGAGCGACGGTCTCGGCCGACCCCTTCTGCGGGGAGAACCCCGCAACACCCCCATTGGCGGTGAAGGCGGATAGTGTACGCCATCAAGACACACGATCTTGAAAAGATCGACATAATCGCGTAC
The DNA here is from genome assembly GCF_014193555.1 of Rhizobium sp. BK275. Lineage (NCBI taxonomy): Bacteria > Pseudomonadati > Pseudomonadota > Alphaproteobacteria > Hyphomicrobiales > Rhizobiaceae > Rhizobium > Rhizobium sp. BK275. The sequence continues at coordinate 1,235,043 of NZ_JACHZL010000001.1, read as the reverse complement.
ATCTTGAACATGTACAAATTGCGAGGAAGACGGAGATGCCCCAGGCTGCCATAGATGACAACAAGCGCATGAATTTGCGGGTTTCGCCGGAAACGAAGGCTAAGCTCGTGCGCGCCGCCGCGCTGCGCAACACCGACCTGACCAACTTCGTTACGCAGACCGCCTTGCGCGAAGCCGAAGCTGTGATCGAGGCGGCCGAGGTCGTTCGTCTGACGGCGCGCGATCATGCGCGCGTGCTCGAACTGCTGGAAAATCCGCCCAAGCCCAACGCGAAGCTGCGGGCAGCGATGGCGGCGTTGCCCGACACTCTATGACGCTGCCCGCCTGGAGAGAGGAAGCAATCGCGAAATCGCACGGTCGCCAGTCCTTCGACTGCGGCGATCCGGCGATGAACGATTTCTTCCGACGCTACGCCCGTCAAAGTCACGAACAGAACGCCTCAAAGACCTTCTGTGCAATCGACGCCTCTACGCCCAACCGCGTGCTGGGATTCTACACTGTCGCCCCTTCCTCCGTGGCGCACGCAGGCGTGCCGGCGTCGATGACAAAGGGGCTGACCCAACACGAAGTTCCTGGCTTCAAGCTGGCGCGGATCGCAACCGATGTCTCCGTCGCGGGCCATGGTTTGGGCGGCCAGCTCCTCGTCGCCGCGGCGCTTCGCTGCCTCCGGATCGCGTCCGAGGCTGGGGGCGTGCTGCTGATTATCGACGCCAAGGGCGAGCGCGCGGCCCAATGGTATGCCAGCTATGGGGCCGAGCCGCTGGAGAACCACCCGTTCACGCTCGTCATGCCGCTTGCCACCTTCGCCGCCGACCTCAAGACCAAGGGCCTTCTCTGACGGTCGTTCGCAGTTTCGTTCTTTCAGGGTTTGCTAATGCGACCGACCGTACTTCATCCAGAATTGAAGCCTCGCTATGCAGCGACACGACCTGGGTGCGGCTGCGCGGCATACCCCATGCGAGCACCAATCCGCCGTATGACGGCGTCGATGTTGGCGAGGAACATTGCACGGTCCTCAACCGGCAGATAGGTCAGATCGATATCGACCGACAGGCGAGGAAGATCTCTGACGAAGACATTGATGGCCGTGCCGCGCTTCAATGCGAAGACATCCTCCTCAGCAACGAGTGGCAGAACCCGAACGAGGAGACTGACTTGCGCGCGGTAAGCTTCAGACGCCGGCGTCGAGTGCCGCCGGCACAGTGATCTGATACTTACTGTCCAGTCGACCGCCGACCACGATCTGACGCTTGCCATGACCGAGGTCGATACGTTTGAGATCGAGCCGGCCGAAGTAGGCATCAGTCCGGTAGTGCGGCGATCCTCATGTGTTTGATGCGCGCAGCGAGTCTTTTCCTTTCGCGTTGCGGCAGCACTACATGCGGAAAAACAAATCCGGTCATGCTTCCGCAATTGTCGGAGCCCATATGGAAAGACATCCAACCTGAACCGGCAGGGCACGACCTCATCCGCCCTCAACATCTGGAACAGAGCAATGGCTTCAAAACGAACGACAGGATCAGCTGCGGCGCTGGTGGTTGTCGAATCCATTCAAACTGCCGTCCTGACCTTTGATGCTGCCAGTGCGAAACCCGGCACCAGGCAATGGCCGGTCATCCTCATCGTCAGAAGGAACAGAAAGATCGTTCATACCCGGGCCAGCAAGGTGCCGATGGTCGAGATGAAAAGGCGTCCCGTGCGGTTCGAACCGGCAAGACGGGTCGGTGAGCACCCATGACGCGCAAGACCATTGCTCGTGTGCTCGCAAACCTGTTCTTCGTGACGATCCTGTTTGGTGCGCTGCTCGGCGGTCCGATCCTGATGCTCATTTTGGTTTCAGAGCGGCTTGCGCTGTGACCATGTCTAAACCGAGGTGGGATATTCTCGGTGCGCGGCGGTTGTGCCGAGCTACGCTGCTGCCGATATACCGTATGATCCCACCGCGTGATGATGATGCCGAGATATGGCCGGCGCCCTTAACAAATCAAAATAAATCTCATGATGACATTACCGAACGCGTTGGAGAATATCGCAACAACATCACCACCGGCAGACGGGCATGGCCACGTTCCCCCAACTGAATTTAATCCCTCGATCGCGACCTGCCATTTGAGGGTCAAACCAATCCAAAGGAATACATAATGCGCACAGCTCGCTTACCAAGCGACCGCTCCCCTTGCCGATTTTTGATGCCATTGATCGTCCTTGCGGTTTTCGCCGGCGCACCGGCGCGAGCCGAAGAACCTCTTTCCAGCGTAATCGCCGACGGCAAGCCGTGGGAAATGATCGTCGTCAAACGAAAGGCCTCAAACATCCTCGTGTTCCGTCCGGATGGCGGCGGAACAATCAGTGATAGTCTCGTGAGCATAAACCCGACGTGGAGGGCCGCTCCAGGCGGGATTTGCATAAGGCCGCGACCGGAAGAGGCTGAAAAATGCCTTCAACTGACCCGGACCAAGGCCGGCATCGAAGCATCGCAGAACGGCAAGACCGTTTGGGTGCTGAAGCGATGAAGCACACTCGGGCAATCCGGATTTCGGTGCTGATGGCGGGACGGAGCGCGTCGCCATTGGCGCTCCATTCCGTCGACCGGAACCGGCGAAACCTGCCAGGGATGTTGGGATGAGGACAGATACGCTCGCATCGTTCCCGACGCTTCCGGTGCACGCTCCAGCTTCCGAAAACCCAGAGGCGAAAGCTAGGATTACATCATTTCGATTCTCTATCTATGGTTGCCACAAAATCACGTAAAAATTACGCGTGCGAAACATCAGGTGAGCCGTTACGATGGACACGATTCCTACCGAAGGCTTTGATGCGGCTTTGACCTTGACCGATCCCCTTGACCATCTGCCGGCAGCCAAGCGGCGCGAGCTTGCCCGCGTGCTTGAAATCATCTTTGCCGAGGTCGAGCAGTTCCGTGCCACCAAGCTGTCGGCCAAGCGGGCCAATAGCCAGGTCCTGAAGGTTATTCTCTACGGATCCTATGCGCGCGGCGACTGGGTGGAGGACCGTTCGAGCGGTTACCGCTCCGATTACGATATCCTTGTTATCGTCAATTCCGAGGCCTTCGCGCAGGAGCAGGAATTGTGGCTTTCGCTCGACGAGCGGCTATTGCAGGAGCAGATCGCCCACCGGATCGAAACACCGGTCATCCCGATCGTCCACAGCCTGCATGACGTCAACGACCAGCTCTCACGCGGCCGGCCCTTCTTTGTCGATATCGCCAGAGACGGGAAGGTCCTCTACGAGGAAGAAGGCCATCCCCTCGCCCACCCCAGACCGCTCACCATGGAAGAGGCGAAAGCTGAGGCGCAGAAAAATTTCGAACGATGGTACCAGCTGTCGCAGGAGGCACTCGTTGGAGCCGAACTGATGCTCGAGCGAAACATCTGGCGGCACGGTGCCTTTATGCTGCATCAGGCGGTTGAAGAAGCATATCATTGCCTCCTCCTTACGCTAACCCTCTACAGCCCCAAGTCGCATCGCATAAAAGTGCTGCGTTCGAAGGCCGAAGATCTCGACAAAAGATTGGTCGATGCCTGGCCGCGAGACAATCGCATGGCCCGTCGTCGTTTCGAGCTTCTCTCCCGCGCCTACGTTGAGGCACGCTATTCGCCGAACTATGCGATTACTACCGAGGAGCTTGGATGGCTGGCGGAACGAGTGCGGGCACTGCAGGCAGCAGTCGCATCAATCTGTGAGGAACGCCTGCTCGGACTCCCGCCGAGCGAAGGTGATGGGACACTGCCAAAGAATTAACGATTACGCGCTCGAGCCGACTGCTCAAACGATATTATCGTCAGATTTGTGCCAGGCCCGACCGATATAGCCAGTGGCACTGTTTGAGTTCTTGGTATTTCCTAAAAAACAACGAAGATTCGGGTCTTTGTTGATCTCAGGAGCATCTATCCGGTAAGGGAAGCGATCAAATACGGATTCGGTTCTTTGCCACCGGCGGGAGACCCGAGAAAAAGGTAGAAATGCGCTACTTCATTACGGGAACGGCAGGCTTCATTGGCTTTCATCTGGCCCGCCGACTGCTGCAGGATGGGCATGAAGTAACCGGCTTCGACGGACTGACACCCTATTACAATGTCAGGCTGAAGGAGATGCGCCATGCGGCACTGGCGCAATATCCTGCCTTCCGCCCCTTCATCGCCATGCTCGAAGACAAGGCAGCGCTGGAAACCGCGGTCTTAGCGGCAAAACCGGATGTTCTCATTCATCTGGCAGCACAAGCCGGAGTGCGCTACAGCATCGAAAACCCGCAGGCCTATCTGCGTTCGAACATCGAGGGCTCCTGGAACATTCTGGAGCTGGCGAGCCGCATTGACCTGCGTCATCTCATGCTTGCCTCGACCTCATCGATCTACGGCGCAAATCCGACCGTCCCCTTCCACGAAACCGACCGTGCCGACGAACCATTGAGCTTCTATGCCGCCAGCAAGAAGTCGATGGAGCTGATGGCGCACAGCTATTCGCATCTCTACAAGATTCCGACCACGGCCTTCCGCTTCTTCACCGTCTATGGCCCGTGGGGCCGGCCGGACATGGCCCTCTTCAAATTCGTCAAGAACATGATCGAGGGCAAGCCAATCGAGATCTACGGCAAGGGCAATATGAGCCGCGATTTCACCTATATCGACGATCTGGTTGAAGCCGTGGTCAGGTTGTCAGACGTCATTCCGTCAGAAGGCAACCGCGTTACTGACAACGGAATTGAAACCCTTTCGCATAAGGCGCCCTTCCGGATCGTCAATATTGGCGGCGGGCAACCGGTGAGCCTCATGGACTTCATCGAGAAGGTGGAGAATGCGATGGGGCACAAAGCAAAACGCGTCATGCTTCCCATGCAGAAAGGCGATGTGCCGCGCACCTTCGCGAGCCCCGATCTTCTCCATGCCCTGACAGGCTATCAGCCGAACACCCCTTTAGAAACGGGCACGAGGGCTTTCGTCGAGTGGTATCTGGAAGCCAAGCAAGGACTCGGCGCGATTGATATATAAGCTGCTGATGGCAGTTACGATGCACCAATCCGCTTGAGGCAATAAGAAAAGTGAGCATCCGGCTCGAGTGTCAGAAACTCGAAGCGCCAGCCATATTCGACGCAGAACTTGTTGACCGCCTCGACAACCCCGTAGATCACGGGTTTGACGGTGTTCCCCGTGCAGAAATCGTGCCCGGCAATCCGGCCATCCTGCTTCACCTTCCGGTTTGCGAGCAGCAACTCGTCCCATGTCAGCGCAAAGGAATGATCGGTATCGATATAGATCCAATCGATGGTCTCGTCATCGAACTGGGACAGCATATCGAGCGACGTGCCCTGTCGAATCATAACGCGACCTTCGGCGATCTCGGATCCGAATTTGTGATTGATGATTTCGAGACCTTCGGAATAGCGGTCCATATTCCAGGGATCAACGAGGTTGAGCTGCTGTGGCTGGTTGCGCGCCAGGATCTGCTCACTAAAGGCGCCCTCAGCGACACCCAATTCAGCGACGATCCCACCTTTCGGTAAATTGTCGAGAAGCTTGCCGCGATCGGGCAGCAATCTGGCATGCTCGGTGTGGACGTAATCCAAAAAGGTCCGGGGGGTGCTTTGCCGAAGGGCCGCTCGCTGCTCTCGCGTCGTCATTTTCGCTCCGATTTTTTTCAACCGCACCTCTACAGAGAATGCCCGCTATGGGGAAGAGCAGCGCTTCCAAGCAAATTGCGCAAAAACTCAAAAAGAGACTTGCGGTTCTTTCTCAATATCGTTAGAGACGCTGCACCGAACGATGACACAGAGCATCGAGGGCGATTAGCTCAGTTGGTAGAGCGCCTCGTTTACACCGAGGATGTCGGGAGTTCGAGTCTCTCATCGCCCACCATTCCCTTGAAATCCAAAGTCTTCTAGCCTTGAATTTGGTACGTGAGCCATTCATCCAATGCAGAGGTCGAGGCGGCGCTAAAAGTCCTGAAGGGGAAGAGTTTTCTTTAGTCCTCGGTGCCCGCTTTACTCCTTGCCGATGAGAACATAACCAGAACTTCTAAAACGCACCGCGGAAAGATGACGGCAATGGACACCATGCCGAACGATATCTCGTGGGAAGCCGACAGCTCGATGAGCATCGGAACCTACTTCGGCGGCGATATTCGATACGGCCTCTGAGGATCTGTACGAGAGATCCCGCGACCAGGGCTACGCCCTCTAATTTTCGGTTCGCCCAGGCGGATGGGCCGCGCGGTGACCTCCTTGTTAACCACCGAAGAGCGCTGCGCGGCTGCATAACGAAATGTCCTCCGACCATCGGCCGAAACAAGCGTGGCTCGAAACCTGGGCCGACGAAGCAGGATTTCTGCGGTTATGACGGGGGAGGCGATCATCGGCCGATCCGGCTGGACACCGGCACAGCAAACAGAACCGACCTGAGGCGCTAGAACGGCGGATTTGCGTGTTGGGTCCGACACAGAATTACGTCGCAGCGGCGCTGGGCAGACTCCGCGCGGGAGGCTTCCCGAGCGGCCGAGGCGCACTACAACAAGCTGAGAGAGGCCCATTTCAGATAAGCGATCGCATGGCCTTCAACCACTGGCGCTATTTTCCGAACTTGGCTTGTCTGTGTTGGGAGGACCGGATGTCTTAAAGAGCGCCACGATCCTTAGAACCAGCCTTGTCAGTGTAGGAGCGCCTCACGAGAACTCCGAACTTTCACTGAATGCAGCTGCAAATGCAATCGATGTTCTTGAAGCCGGATCGCACCTCCGACTCAAGGCCCGTTTGCCGGCACCCGAGGTTGGTGACCCACTCGCCAAGCTCGGCGGTGATGGCATCCGCATAGACACGGTGGGCATCATTGTTGTTGCTCATGTCGTCTGCCATCCTTGTTCCTGCCCTCTCAATGCCATGCAGTTTCACCGGCGCACTCGCCTCGGCATGCTGAAGGAAAAGGCCGCACAAAGAACGATCCGGATGATTGCGAGAAACGGCCGGAGCATTGTCGAGGTTTCGCCGTTTGAACATTGGGCTGTATGGCAAAGGGTCTGGCCCATCCTCTGCTGCCGGCAGAATCCCCACCCGCCCCTTCAGATCTGTCCGTAGCCAGCTTTTCAACCCCATGGTGTTTTTCTCCGTCCACCGTCGAGTTGAGATATCGCTGCGAAGTTCTGCAGAGCGCTTCGCTTAAGCGGTATCTAATATCTACGCTTGCAGCGAGAGTTAGCATTTGCGATAACAACGTGCAGTGGCGTTCGTCGAGCACAGCTGAATGCAATTTGTTACGCACCTTTGGGAGACATCGTGGCAGATCTAGCAATTTATCTTCCTCGTCCAGCGACCGGCGTATGGACTTGGTACAAGCAAGGCGGAGACGTTCTTGCCTTCATCGCGATCTCCCTATCCATGGCTATCTTCATTGGGCAGGAACAAATCATCTCGCGCGGCGATGTTGTCTATTGGCTAGTTGTTGGTCCCAGTCTTTTAATGCCGTTGCTTCGCTTCAGGCAGACACTCGAGAACCTGCTTTTCGGGAAGGCGCGGCCAATAGCCTTTTTCGGAATTGTCAGCGCCGTCTGGTTAATGATCCAGCGGGATTTTGGAGCCGTCCCACCAATCTTTCTGATCGTGTGGGTCGCAGGATGGGCGTGCCGAGATGAGGTGAGAATCAGCGCCCGAGCGCTTCTCGCTCTGGCCTTGATATTCTACGGCGCCGGCTGCATCTCCTTTTTGATGCAGCCTTCCTATGAGGATCACCCGTGGCTGATGCAGCCACTAGATCCGCCTGAAGCTGCCGAAGGGAGTAGTTCTGAACTTGCTTTGCCCGAACAAGATCGAGATGGGTTAAACATCAACGCGTGGGGTATTTTACCGAATCAAACTGCAGTCGCATTCCAGCCGTGGCGCATCTCGGCCACTCCAAACATCGCCACATCTGGAATATTCTCGCTCATGATCCTCCTGGTGATTGTCAGACGCTTCCGTCCAAACCCGTTGGAGGTCGCGACGGCGGCATCCGCACTCTACTTCGCGACATTGTCATTCGTTCGAGCTGTTTTCGTAAGTTTTGCACTATTCTCCGCAACAATAGCAATAATGAGCCTATTGCCGCAGCGCCCGCGCCTCAGAGTTGCTGTTGCGCTTTTTATGACCATCGGAATTACCATCCTGGTTGCCTTATCGCCAATCCTCTTATATGCGCTGCAAGACTGGAGCATCGTGTCCCGAATGTTTCTTCGCGGACAGGCCGGCATGTCTGTCGCGGATATATATCGCCAGATGTACCGTCCATGGCTATGGAGCGAGCATCTGAAACTGTTCTGGAGCAGCCCTTACCTTATGGGTCAAGGCAGTGAATTAGCGGTTAGCGCGCTCAAGAATATTATCAACGCAGGACAGATGCGGTCGGACTCCGTCTCATTCCTCACCCGCATGGTGGCGACATACGGCATCCCCGCTTTCGGGATCATCATATTCTTGATCGAGCGGTGCTATAGCCACGCCAAAGAGAACGACATTTGGGGTGTCGCAGTCCTGTCCGTAATGGTGTGGCTTATGATGAGTTGGGGCAGTATCTTCCACCCCAGCAACGGCATGTTCGCCCTCGCATTCCTTTTCATCAGTAACGGGTCTCAAGTCTTCTCATGCAGCAAAGCATGCGGAGACGAGGAACAACGCTTATACAAAACGGAAACCTAGCCGGAGGACGATTATGGTTCGCATCTCTGCTATCGCTGTCGTAGGTGCCTGCGTTGTCGGCCTCATGTTAGCATTGACCGCCGACATAGGCGAACCAATTCAGTGGCCCGAAATTCACGCCCCAAAAACAGGCCGGCTCGTTAACGTGGTGCCTGCCCTCGATACACCTTCTGAATCGCCTTAAACGGAGACATCATTGAACTCCTCGGAACCTTGCCCGCCTGTCGAAGTTGAGAGCAAGGATTGCGCAGCAATGTATTTCGCATACTGCTCGCCCCGGCCGGGGCGTGCGATCCACTCCCTGTTAATTCCCCCAGAGACTAGCCCGCTTCGGCGAGCTTTTTTTGCCGACGCCGGCGGCCGTCACGAGCTATTTAATGCATGGTGTGCTGAGCAAAGCGTAGACTCTCCAAGAGAGCGCTCAACTCGTCGATACGACTATCCCTGTTGAAATCCTTTTCGCTGAGCATAAATCCATTGCGACCCATCTGAGACCGATCGTGATTACTCATGCTCATCATCTTGAGCACAGACTCAGCTAACGCTGCCCCGTTGCCCGCGGGAGAAGCGAGTCCAGCACCGGCGCGGCTTAGGACATCCGCGCCCTCACCATTTAGCATGGCAAGGATGGGTAGCCCTTCGGCAAGATACGATTGCATTTTTCCGGGAATAGTCATCGCGAAAATCGGCTCTGCTTTCAACGAAACGAGCAATGCATCGGCATGCATGTAAAAGGATCGCATCCGCTCAAGCGGAAAACGGCCCGGAAGCAGAACGGAATCTTGTAATTGGCGACGCTCTACTTCCTCGCGGACCCAAGAAGCCATCCTTCCGTCACCGACAATGATCCAGCGAACCGCCTTGTTATGTTTCAACGATTCCGCAGCATCGAGAACGGCGCCGAAATCTTGAGCCTCCCCAATGTTCCCAGTGAAGACAATGGTGAATTTTTCTCTATCCGCAGGAATTTCGGAAGCTGGCTCCTCCTCAATATTGCGGTCAACTTTATCGGCCCAGCTTGGAAAATAGGTTATTTTGTCTGGCAATTGATCGAAGCGAGCAATTTCGGGGATGAAGCTGCGTGATTGTGCAAGTATCAAATCGCAACGGTCATAGATGAATTTGACGATCTTCCCGACTTGCTTCAGAACGAATTTAGAGCGAACGACGCCGGTGGCCTCCAGGCTCTCAGGCCACAAATCCAATACCCAAAAAGCAACTGGTGCTTTTTTCAACCACCGCAGAACTATTGCGGGAAAGCCAACAGAAATAGGCGACGGTTCGAAGACGAATATTGCGTCAAACTTCCTCCCCCGCAGCTTGAACGCGCCAAAAAAGGAGCCACAGAGCGCGAAGCTTGCATAATTCAATAACAAAGTGATCGCCCGCACGCCCCTTGCTAACATAGGCACCCTGACAACCGGAATCCCGTTATAGCTGGCGAATGCGGAAGGATCCTGCAGATATTCTGGAAAGATTTTGCCGGAGGGATAGTTGGGTTTTCCAGTCAGCACGGTGACCTCATGCCCGCGATCAACGAGGCCAGTCACAAGATCGTTGATCCTAAACCCTTCCGGCCAGAAATACTGTGTGACGACGAGGATCTTCACAGCGGTCCGGGCTACTCAGCCGTACGCCAGACGACACGATTCACGTAATCCGTATAGCTATAAATGATCCTGACAACCTTGTCGGCGACATTTGGCATGCTGTAGTCAGACACAAGTCTGAACGCCCGACTTGTGGACGAGTGCTGTGCTTCAACCACATCGAGCGCCTGCAGAATTCGAGTTTGCGACAGCCCCGTCATAACTACGGCGGTCTCCTCCATTCCTTCAGGCCGCTCATGCGCCTCGCGAATATTCAACGCAGGAAAATTGAGAATTGATGCCTCTTCACTGATCGTGCCGCTATCAGACAATACGACGCGCGCATTCTGCTGAAGGTTGACGTAGTCAAAAAAGCCGAGTGGCTTTGATATATTGATCAGAGGGTGAAACGGGAGTCCGGCCGCGTCGATGCGCTTTCGCGTTCGTGGATGGGCGGAGACGATCAACGGTATGGCATAGCGCTCCGCAACTGCATTCAAGACCTCAACCAGTTTTTTAAAACTGACTTCGGGCTCAATATTTTCCTCTCTGTGAGCGCTCACCACAAAATATCCCCGCGGCTCCAATCCAAACCGGCTCAAGACATCAGACTTTTCAATTGAAGGCATATAATGATTGAGAACTTCATACATCGGGCTGCCCGTCTTTATCACACGGTCGGGCGGCAAGCCTTCGCGCAGCAAGTATTCGCGCGCGATGGTCGAATAGGTCAGATTGATATCGGCGGTATGATCAACAATCTTGCGGTTGATCTCCTCGGGTACGCGCTGATCGAAGCATCGATTTCCGGCCTCCATGTGGAAAATCGGGATCTTTCGCCTTTTTGCAGCAATCACGGACAGACAACTATTGGTATCCCCTAAAACCAACAGGGCTTCGGGCCGGACGGTCTCCAGGACGTCATCGCAGGTAGCGATAATCTTTCCAATGGCCTCGGCCGCGTTCTTTCCTGCAGCGTTCAAGAAATGGTCTGGTTTGCGAACACCGAGATCGTTGAAGAATATCTCGTTCAATTCGTAGTCGTAGTTTTGCCCAGTATGGACGAGTATATGATCACAGTGCTCGTCCAATTTGGCGATGACGCGCGACAACCGGATAATTTCGGGTCTCGTCCCTACAACCGTCAGAACTCTCAATTTCTTCTCTGGCATTTCAGACCTGCTTGACGATTGTATCTGGCTTTTGCGGATCGAAGGTTTCGTTCGCCCATAATAGGACGATCATTGTGTCTCTGCCGACATTGGTAATGTCGTGTACCCAGCCTGGGACAGTCTCGACAATACGAGGAGTGCTGCCGTCAGTGAAAAGCTCCGCCGTCTCATTGCTCAAGACGTGGCGGAACCGAAACTGCGCCTTGCCTTGGACAACAAGAAACTTCTCATTCTTTGTATGATGGTAGTGTCCGCCGCGGGTCACGCCAGGATGGGCCGTAAAGAATGAAAACTGGCCGGCATTTTCCGTCCGAAGCATTTCTGCAAACTCGCCCCGCGGATCGCGGTGAGTGACGAGATCGTATGCGAAATGCTCGGGCTTCATGAATGAAAGGAACGTGGCATAAAGAGCTCGCTGCAGCCCGTTGCCGACCCCGCCGGGAGTCAGTGTCTCTCGACTGGCCTTGAACGCCTCCAACTGTTCTGCCAGTTTCCCAACGGTTGTCGAATACACTGGCTCAACAGTCGCGTATCCGCTTGTAGGCAGACCGTTCTCCAAGCGATCGATGAAGTCTGCAACCAAATCATCGATGTAGACTAGATGGATCACTGCTTCAGGATCGTGGATCGCAATCGGCTCGCCATTAATAATATTGTGACAGAATGTCGCCACTACAGAATTGTAGGCAGGCCGGCTCCATTTGCCAAAGACGTTCGGCAGACGATAGATGGCGTATCTCCCACCCGATCTGCTGGCATAAGCACGAATGACCTCTTCTGCGTCGTGTTTGCTGCGTCCGTAAGGGTTGTCCCTCATGGCCTGGATCGATGAGGTGTAGATGATCGGAATTGCGGTTTCGAGGGACTCGAGCGCTTGGCACAGACGTTCCGTCAGACCGACATTGCCGCTCTCGAATTCAGTATCATCTACCGGCCGGTTGACCCCGGCGCAGTGAAAAACCATAGAGGTCCCATCGAGTACGCTTGCCATTTTTGCAACATCAAAATCTCGGGCGAGCTCTCTGACGCCGAAACCCAGTTCTCGAAGCCGCACAGCCAGATTTGCGCCGATAAAGCCGTTTGCACCGGTGATGGTAACTGTCGCACTCATACATCAAACCTTACCGGTTTGCCTGCCCGCATCTGTTCGACGAAGCTGAGCTTATGCAACAGCTTGATCATGCCGTCGACATCCAACCGTGTCGTCGTGTGTGAATTGTAATCCTGGCTTTCGGAAATCTTCGCCTCGCCCTCTTCGACATATTTCGCGTAATTCAGATCCCGAAGGTCGGGTACGACGCGGAAATAATCGCCAAGATCCTCCGCCGAGGCCATCTCTTCGGCGCTTAGAAGCGTTTCATAGAGTTTCTCGCCGTGGCGGGTTCCCATGACATGCACGGGATGGGACTGCATATTCATGATCGCCCTGATAGCTTCCGCAAGTACCCCAATCGTGGCTGCCGGCGCTTTCTGGACGAAGATATCACCGTTGCTGCCACGCTCGAATGCATAGAGAACAAGATCGATGGCATCATCGAGCGTCATCATAAACCGCGTCATCGCGGGGTTCGTGATCGTCAGCGGCTTTCCCGCCAAGATCTGCTCGACAAAAAGCGGAATAACCGATCCGCGGGAAGCCATGACATTGCCATAACGAGTGCCGCAGATGACGGTGCCGTTGTTGAGATTTCTCGACTTGGCAACCATGACCTTTTCCATCAACGCCTTGGAAATTCCCATGGCGTTAATCGGATAGACCGCCTTATCCGTGCTTAGGCAGACAACACGCTTGACGCCGTTGGTGATAGCAGCCTCCAGGACATTTTCGGTGCCGAGCACGTTCGTCTTGACCGCTTCAAGCGGATGAAACTCACATGACGGGACCTGCTTCAGCGCTGCTGCGTGAAAGATATAATCGACGCCGCGCGTAGCGTTCAGAACACTTGAATAATCTCGCACATCGCCGATGTAGAACTTAAGCTTGTCATTATTGAACGCCTTGCGAACGTCATCCTGCTTCTTCTCATCACGGCTGAATATGCGGATCTCACGTATTTCGCTGTCCAGGAAACGGCGCATCACAGCATGGCCGAACGAACCAGTGCCACCGGTGATCAGGAGACAAGCGTCTGTAAACATCTCTTCCACTTCTCTATTCAGACAATCCTAGGCATCGACGGAATACCGCATATAGCTTCAAAGCGTTTTGATCCACGCTGAAATTACTCTTCGCGAGTTCAAAGGCCGCCAAACCCATTTTTCTCGACCGGTCACGATCATTCGCGAGAGTGGAAATCGCAGCCGCAAGCCTCTTGGGATCATGTGGCGGAACAGCCAATCCCGTTTTCCCGTCGACCAGAGTGTCCTTGGTCGGATTCGTCACGGCAACAATGCTCGGAATGGCGGAGAATGCTGCCTCAAATACCGGACGACCCGGAGCGTTGTAGTGCGATGGAAAACACAACACATCAATGGACCGATAGGCTTGAGCGATATCCGACATGAACCCAACCAGATGAAAGTCCTTGGCCAAATCGTAGCTATGCAGCCGCTGCTCCACTTCTGCCCGGATATTTTGGTTGATTCCAAGAACGCTAAGGATCCTTGCACGCAGCGTTTTTGAGGAACGAGCGTCATCGCCGATAACGACGTATTCGACGTCAATGCCGCTATCTCTGATGATCCGCGCCGCCTCGACCAAATCGAGGATACCCTTCACCTTCAAAAGGTTGCCAACAAAGCCAACTTTCAGCGAGCCCGATCGCGTTTTGGCTATAGCAGCTCGAAAGGCGGGATCGGGATCAGCAACTGGCTTCGGCGTGAAGGCGTTGTGAATAACCTCCACGTCCAAGTCTGCGGGCAGGCTTTGACGAACCGTTTCGTCAATTGCAATGATAGCACTGGCGTTTCGCCGCAAAAACGAATTCACCCACCTGGTGCGCCAGGAACGATCATCGCTACGTGCTACAGAACGGACGTGGACCACGACTGGTACCTGATAGAGTCGTTTTGCAATCCACATCGGGAAAATGCCGGTAAACTCGTTGATGTGGATCAGATCGATGTCAGGCCATTGGCGATGAGCGTTCCTGATTGCCGCGATGGTTGCGGGAATGTTGAGAATTTCTCTCAAGAGGACAATCCATCGCGCGCCCCGATAATAGCCATACTGGGTATTGTCGAACTGGCTCAAACCACGGACAGCGATAACCTTTCCCAGCTTGCTGAAAAACGGCATGACGGTGCCACGGGGGGTGACGAAGTGCGGCTCGACAGTCGACGGAAATGCCCGAACAGCCTCCGTGAGGCTGCGTGAGGCACCGCCGAAGGTGCCGATCATATGTATGAAGAGGACTTTCACGTCTGCCGTCCTATCGCTCCGCTGGAATCATGCGAGACTTCCGTAGCTGCTCTGTCATATAATCAACGAGCATGGTAGCGCCCTCCCGGCTAAGATGGTCCGTGTCCGTGTACAGCAATCGGTTGGCGGTATGGGTGATGCAGCGCCCGCTTTCCTTGCTACAGAAAACATCGTCCGGATAGACTGCGAGAAAGTTCGAGCGGCCGTCAAAACTCTGCAGAACGTCGTACACTCTTCGAGTGCGATCAAGATAGGCTTGCCGCGCCGTGGTAAGCGGCAATGCTCCTGTCGCTGTCAGTTTGAGTACTGTATGGGGCACGTTCCAGCCGACCTCCGGTACTGGCGCGATGTAGATCACGGTCAGTCCATTATCGAGCAAGGTCTGTATCGTGCTCGAAAGCGCGCCTTGGACTCCAAAGATACGGTCGAGTTCGTTTGCTGGCGTTACCCCCTTTACCTCCACCGGGATCGGCTGACCCGGTTCTACGCCACCCTCACGGTTGTCAAACCGAGTCCCTTCCATATAGGCGTTGATCCGATCGTTTATCACGACGGTGGTGATGCGGTCGTGCCTTAGCTTATTCAAAACGGCGCTTGCAAAATTCGCACAGTGCTCCGGCGTATAGACAGGATCGACGCCCAATACATACGGGCAGCCAGGATAGGTGAGCATTTCGGCGGACACACCAAGCGTTTCAAAAAGCCGCGACAATGCGTCCGAAAGGGTCTCGGCATGACTGTCACCGAGCACCGCCCACGTAGGAGGAACGCTCCGTAAGCCAATCATGCAAGCCTTTTCAATCGATGCCGATTTGCAGTCTTGCCCCTTGAGGCTCAATGTCCCGCGTTCAGCTGACACTGAAATCATTTCTTGCTGATCTGCTGTGTAGCGTTGTGGCAACCCGTCGGTGATCAGATTTACCGACAAGACGATCGCAAGGACCACAGTGGTCGCGGCGCACGTCACCAGCACAGTCATATTGCTGAACGAACTCGGTTTTCTGAACGGCCTTTCAACAAGCAACCAGGTCAAAATCGCCATGGCCACTGCGGTCGCGATTAACAGAACTCGCTGGAAATACGAAATTTCGCCGATGGCGTAATGACGAGCAAAAGCGAATATCGGCTGATGCCAAAGGTAGAGGGAATAGGAAACGAGCCCGATGCCAACGAAAGGCTGGGATGAGAGCAGGCGGCTCATCAAATCGCCGCTCCCTGCGAAAGCTATAATGCTGCAGGCGCCGAAAATTGAAAGCACGGTAAAGGCGTAACCGGTAAGGCCCAATGGTTGACCGAAAACGAAAGCCGCCAGGAGTGCCATGCCTCCAAGCAGCGGAAAAAGCCAGCTCCCCGACAACCCAGTTAGAACGAGTGGCGCCCGATGCCGAAGAACAGCAGCGACTATAGAGCCGGCTAACAGCTCCCATGCGCGAAATTGGACAAGATAAAACACATCCGCAGGTTGCGAATGTTGAAATCCAAGCGCGAGAAAAAGCAAAAATGCACTAAGACAGATCAGATATTTTGCAGGCTTCCCAAGACTAAATCCATAAATGAGACCAAGCAACAGCGGGTAGGCGACATAGAACTGCTCCTCGACAGAAAGCGACCAGAGATGGAGGAGGCTTGAAAGACCAGCCGCCTCAGAGAAATAATCCTGCGTCAGCCATAAATATATATTTGCGACAAAAGACAGAGCGGCCAAGCCATTTCGCGAAAACTCCTTCAGCGAATCCGGTGGAAGAAGCCAAATAGCACCCAGTGTCGAAATGCCGATAACGACGTAAAGAGCGGGCAAGATACGTCGAATGCGGCGCATATAAAAACGCGAGAAATCCACTCGACCGCCAGCCAACTCATCGAGAAGAATGCTGGTAATCAGATAGCCGGAGATGACAAAAAATACGTCGACCCCGAGATATCCTCCCGGGAGAATTTGCTTGCCCCGCCAGAAGAATTCTGCATGAAAAATAACGACTGCGACAACGGATATCGCCCGCAGGCCGTCGATTTCGGGTCTATAGCGCATCGGAACGGATCAGCCGATATATTGACGCGTCGCGTTCACCACCTTCTTGGCAAACTCGAAGAAGCCGTGACTGTTCGGATAATCTTCAAACGTCTTGCACGGAGCCTGCATCATCGCCTCAAAGCTCTCCTCCGCCATGCCGAGCTTTTTGATCGTGTACTCCCGATCTTCTTCCAGCATGTGTGCCGGGTAGACGGGCTGCAGCATCGCCTCGATGGCTTCGTCGCGAGTCATTTGTCCAGACAGTATTAAATTCGAGTAATGAGCCTTCCGCTTATCAATATTGAATTTCCGCGGGAGAATATACGCTTGGTAGAAGCGTGTATATATGGATTCATAGTGTTTTCCACCATAATACACCCAACCAAGATCATCCCCCAAAACTCTCATCGCCTTCTTTTTGTCGTATTCAACGAAATTCAGGACGGAAACCATCCGTATTTTTCTTAAGAAAACGTAGTAAAATAAATCCAACAGCGAGAAGTGAGGATAGTTTTTGAGTTTCGCACTACCAAACTTGCGGTGGACGCTCTTAACATAGCGCCAATCAAAGTAGCCGTAGCCCCATTTCTCGGGAAGAATCGCCTCTGAGATTACATTCGTGCCAGTAATAACGTGGCGCAACCCATATTTCGCGGCAAATCTGTAAAGGAGCGCAAATATCGCGTGGTCGGTCGGCACCTCTCCGTCAGGCGTTGAGGCTTTGAGAAAGGACAGCTGTAGATCCTTAAAATCGTCCCAGTTGAGCACGTGTGTGTGCAGATCGATATTCAGGGTTTTCAGGGTCTTTTCGATATTGGCGACAGCAAGCTCGGAATTCCAGCCGTTGTCGAGGTGAACGGCCAACGGACGCAATCCAAGGCCCTTCACGAGCCAGGCGACATAGGTGCTATCGACGCCGCCGCTCACACCAATGACGCAATCGTAGTCCCTGCCGGCACCGGCCTGCTTGATCTCGCTCACCAAGGCATTCAACCGGCTTTCGCGTTCCTCCGCTGCGACGAGGCGGGTCTTGGAAACGGTGTCATACCGATAGCAATGGTTGCAGACCCCATCAGCGTCAAACTTGATGTCGGGGTCGGTCGTGTCCATGATGCAACGCGTGCAAACGATCATCGGCACGGATCTCCTGAAAGCAGCTTAGCCGAGCGCGCGCTCCAGCGCATCGCGAGGCGGATAGGTGATGAGAACCGCACGATGCGGCCCCTGAAAAACAAACATGGCACCAGCGGCCACAGCGGAAGCTCCGCCTTGAGATTTTGCCATTCGAAAGTCTTCTATCGTAGCGGCGCCACCCGAGGCAATAACCGGAATTCTAACCGCACTGGAAACAGACTGGATAAGTTCCAGATCGTAACCTTTCATTGTGCCTTCATTGTCAACGGCGGTGAGGTAGATCTCGCCGGCCCCCAGTCCTTCAACCATTCTGGCCCATCGAACCGGATCTTTTTCCGAAACCTTTGCACCGCTTGAGGAATAGACTTGGTAACCTCCCCACAGTGACTTCTTCACGTCGATGGAGACAATGACGGCTTGGCTTCCAAACTCCGTTGCGGCCTTCTTGATGAGCTCCGGGTCAGCGATCGCTGCATGATTGACGACAATCTTCTCGATACCTGCCTTCAGGATCGCGCGAATATCATCGATCGATCGAATGCCGCCGCCATAGGAAAGCGGCATGAAACACTCATTTGTAATGTTCCTGATCGTTTCAAACGCAGGCCCCCGGCCCTCCTTCGACGCGGTGATATCCAGAAGCACCAATTCATCAACTTCCTTGGTGTTGAAGATCTTGATCGCGTTTATCGGATCGCCGATGTAAACGGGGTTCTTGAATTTTGTCGTCTTGACGAGCCCGGAACCTTTTAGGAGCAGACTGGGAATTACCCTTGTCGCGAGCATCTCAACCTCAGCAATTTTCTGCAAAATTCTTGAGCAACCACATTCCGTAGCGATGGCTCTTTTCAGGATGGAACTGCGCGCCACGAATGTGGCCTCTTTCGATGCCCGATGTAAAGCGCAGGCCAGCGTATTCGGTTTCCAACAGGGCGTCTGCGGGGTCATTGCAAACGACGTGGTAGGAGTTGGCAAAATAGAACCGCGGCCGCCCGGGAGTTGCCTCCGTCAGTGGCGAGACTTTTCTTACATCGACCTCATTCCAGCCCATATGAGGTACGCGCATCTCGGGGTTGCTTGCATTGTCGAACCGAATCGCACGAGCATCGATCCAGCACAGGCCAGTCTCCACGCCCTCTTCACTCCCGGCGCCCAACATCTGCATGCCGAGACAGACCCCCAGAATAGGAACCCGCTTCTCGAGAACCACGTGATTTAAACTCTCGATCATTCCGGTAGCCTTCAGCGTCCGCATGCCCGCATCGAAGGAGCCGACCCCTGGCAAGATAATCTTCTCCGCAGCAAGCACATCTTCCGGAGTAGTTGCGAAACGCGAACCGACACCCAGCTTCTTGAGCATGTTTTGCATGGAACCAAGATTACTAGTGCCGTAGTCGATGATGGTGATTTCGATCATTTCGTCGCTTCGTAACCTTCTGCCTGTGGATGCAGCAACCGTGTCATATTCCCCAAGAAACCTTGCGCAAAGAAGTGATCCTTTGTCTTGACGGGAACTATTGGCCAACCTCTTCTGGAGACAATTGCCGCAAACCTTTCGGGATTGTCTACCAGAAACGCACCGTCATGCTGCAGTATCGCGGCAACCGATTGATAGGTTTCAAAAGGAATAATCCCAGTCGGCGTACCAATTCCAAGTGCATCGTAATGCGAAGCTGAGGATATGCTCAAATGCAGATCAGAAAGAGCGATCAACTCATGGGTTGAACGAGTTGACTTTCCCGAAATGATCTCCACACGTGGTTCGTGTCCGAGATATTGAGCATACAGTTCCTCTTCGACGTCATAGGCGGGATGAAGCTTAATATGGATCTTGATCGGCACACTTGCGTTTTGCAGGAATACAATGACAAAGTGACATAATTGCTGCGCTGCAACACCTTGGGTGGTGATTGTAACTTTGATCTCTTCAGACGGTTGGAACATCGAATCGCGCAGTAGCCTTGCACGCTCGATGGAAAGCGCGCCGACAGCCTCGATCCGGCCTTCCGCTTCCAATGCCGTCCCCTGAAGCACCTCGCGGGTAAAATTGCCATAGGCCGCTAGGATCGAAGGCTTGATAACATCCGTCTTAGACGACAATTCCTTGGGAAGAACATTGGGATGAACCGCGGTGAATACACCGTGTTGCAGCTCAACAAATGCCACGTCCCGGTTTCGGCATGCATCCATCAATGCAAATTGCCCGCTGTCAGGCACCAGAACAACAGCTGGCGCAAATTTTCTGAGGACTAAGCCGTAAAGATAGGATCGCCAACGAAACACATTGTAGTGCCTTGCCAAGCGTCCAGCCGTATAATCACTGTAGCCGAACTCCTGGCCAAGTGCTTCGGCAAGCAGATTGAAGACCGGATCCGTTGACTTAAACGGGAAATAACGCCCGAGAATTGCGCTTAAGACGATGATAGACGTATCGTCAAAGACTGGACGACGTATTGCAATAGAGGTTCTGTCTTCAAAGCCGGCGGCATCGTATGAAGACATCTTAGCCCCTCCATGGATCTCGTCACACAAGGCGTCAAAGTAGATGTCCACCGCTTGGTCTGCTTGGATTCCGCGATGAGCTGAATCATAGGTCTTGCATAGGTAGTGGTACCGTCTGCCCGGTAAAAGATACTGCAGGATACCGAAAAGTACGCCAATGACCAGTCGCTTGCGCGACAAGGGAGCGCGAATTAGCCCGCCCCGTTGCTTCCGCAACGATACTTCAAAGCGGATCAGCTGCCACAGGCATACACCATCAACGACTTTCGAGAAAAGATCCCATCGCTCTTCAAATGAGCGCACGATTGCGCTGACCTCGGCTTCCGTAAGATTAGTGTCCTTGGTCACGCGACCCGCCTCCCCCGGAACAGGGTCCGCGCTGCTTCGAACCATGGTAGTGGATGCAACTTTTGCGAAAAAATCCAGACTGACAAGAACATCAAGAGCTGAGCAACGGCATAGGCCTGGGCGACACCCTGCAGGCCTTCGACATGCAGGAGCAAATAAGCCAGGGCGAGATTCAATATGCCGCAAGATATTGTAATGCCCGCAAGATATGCCGTCTTTTCGCGATAGAAGACCACATTGGCGACAACCAGATACATACCTCCAAAAGCCTGACCCAGTGCAATGAGCATTACAAAAGAAGACGCGTTCATAAACGCCTGGCCAACAAGGAACGGAAGGATCCAGGGAGCGAGAAACCCCACCATCATCGCTAAGATGAGAAGAGCAGCAAAGTAGATCATACAGAATTTCGCAATGAGTACATTCTTCTGATGTCTATTGTCCTTAATCGCCTCGATCAGCCACGGAGACACGGCACGGCTGCAAGCGTCCGAAAGCAAATTCACACCCAATCCAATTTGGATAGCGACCATATAGATGCCAGTGCTCGCGAGATCGAGAAAATTGGTGATCAACAACCGATCGACCATGGCGATAAGCATGCCGCCGACAACATGGGGGACGAGGGGAACACCGAACTTCAAGGCGTTCCGCACGTAGTCGACGCGAATATTGAGATCGATCCAGCGACCGTAAAATAGCATCCCCAGCGATATTGCGCCGAGAATGGCGATCGCCAAGGACATACCGATGAGCCGTCCCTCCCACGCAAGCCCAAAAGAAACGACAAGCACCAGAGATAACAAGGCATCAATTACAGCCTGACCAATTCGAAGCAGGCTGAACATGCCGGCTTGCTTTGCAGACTGGAAGATCGAAAGCATTGTCAGCAGGAGGAACTGCATCCCAGAGGTTAACACCGCGATCAGCAGCCATTTTCCCGGCAGATTGGTCAAAGCGATTAAGGGAACCTGGAGAAGGGTGACTGAAACGAAAACGATACTCGTCGTCGCAACCAATATTGCCAGGCACGAACCCACATATTTGGGGAAATCAATCTCGGCACGATCAAAGTAACGCATCCCGACAGCGCCGTGAACGCTCAGTCCGGTCAGCGCTCCAAGTGCAGTTAAGAACACGGAATACATAGCGACGAGGCCGTAGTCCTCTGGCGAGAGCACACGCGTTAGGATCGGCAAAAGAAGCAGTGGAAGCCCCGAGGCCAATGCATTCGTGGCGGTGAATACGAATACCGAACGAATGACCTGCAGGTTGAACATCAAATCAACCGAAGAAGGATTTGATCGCAGTCGACACAGTCACAACGTCGGCGTCGGACATGTGTTCACCAATCGGCAGGCTGAGAAGCGTCTTGTCAGCCTGATTGACGAAAAGATCCTCCTGGCCTTGGCCGAGATAATCGTAGGCCTTCAGCTTCGGCAAGGCGACCGGGTAGTGGACGCCTGTTTCAATGCCCTTCTCTGCCAGCCACGCGCTCAACTGGTCTCGTCTATCGGTTCGGATAACGAAGAGATGGTAGACTTGCTTGGCCCAATTTGCGCGACGCGGCAAGACTATCTCACGTACGTCGGAAAGCTCAGCGATATAGCGATCGGCAATTGCAATACGTCTTTCCGTCCACGCCGGCAGGTTCGGCAGCTTTGCACACAGAATTGCCGCTTGGAGACCGTCGAGGCGGGAATTTCTCCCTTCGAAGTCGTGGTCATATTTCGCAACGCGCCCGTGATTGGCAATCATGCGGGCACGCTTTGCCAAATCGGCATCTCCTGTCACGATTGCGCCTGCGTCGCCGTAGGCGCCCAAATTCTTCCCGGGATAAAAGCTGAACGTGGCGATGTCGCCGATCGTGCCAACGGTCTTGCCGTGGCACGTCGCGCCGTGCGCCTGCGCACAATCCTCAAGGATTTTCAGACTATGCTCGTCCGCAACCTTCTTAAGGGCAACCATATCGCACGGGTGACCATAGAGGTGGACGGCCATGATGGCGCTGGTACGCGGCGTGAGCTTTGCCCGCACCGTCTCTGCGGTCAGCGTATAGTTGCCGGGATCGACATCGGCAAAAACTACTTTCAAACCGCTTCGCGTGACAGCTTCCGAACTGGCGATAAAGGTATTGCCGGGAATGATGACCTCCGAGCCACCAGGAAGTGCCAGGGCTTCGAGCGCGATCTCGATCGCATCCGTCCCATTTGCCACACCGATGCAGAATTCAGTCCCGACATAATCGGCAAAGGCCTGCTCGAATTCCTTGACGTTCGGACCGCCGATGAAAGCGCTGCTCGCCAGGACCTTGGCGATTGCATTATCGATATCGGACTTGATCGAAAGATATTGTGCGTGCAGGTCGAGGAATTTTATCATGGTAGATTCCGCAGTTTACGACATGGGTTTCCAGCGTAGATTCCCGGCTGAGAGATATCGCGTGTCACGACGCTTCCCGCGCCGACGACGACGTCATCACATATGGCAACTGGCAAAATTGTGGCATTGCTCCCGATCGACACCCGATCGCCGATCCGGGTGCTTTTCCACTTCGATTTGTCACCACGGGCCGGTCCGCCGGAAGCAAAAAGGTCATTTATAAACATCACACCATGACCGATGAAACAATCGCTGCCGATATCGACGAACTCGCAGATGAAACTGTGTGATTGAATGCGTGTTCCAGAGCCGACGGAGACGCTTTTCTGAATTTCGACGAAAGGGCCGATGAAAACGTCGCTGCCGATTTCGCATCCGTACAAATTGACGGGTTCGACTACGGTGACATTGCCACCGAACTGGACGTCAGAAGCAATACCAACCGTTCTGCGTGTCAGTTCAGCCATTCTTGCCGCGCCCGAGTTTGGAATGACGCGGCACCACCGGGAGGAATACCTCCTTGCCGGTCTCGATGGATTCGTAGATCGCGTGGATCAGTTGAATGCTCTTGCGACCAATGCGCCCATCCACATCCTGCTGCCGGCCACTCACCAGGCAATCAACAACATGCTCGTAATACATCTGGTGGCCGAAGCCATAGACGTTCGGCGGGTTGACCGAGTATTTGTCCATGATTTCATCGACATTGTCTCGGCCATCTGTGAAATTCCAGACCTTCATCTTGTTGACGGCAAAGCCACCGATCTCAACGGTTCCTGTTGCGCCCAGAACCGAAATCGAGCCTTCAAGATCCTTGGGTCGAGTTGCGGTGGTTGCTTCAATGAGACCCAGTGCCCCGTTCTTGAACTTCAGAAGCACAACAGCCGTATCTTCCGTCTCTATATCGACAAGCGCGGTCGTACTTTTCGCAAAGACACTTTCGACATCGCCCATCATCCATTCAAGCAGATCAATATGGTGGCTGGCCTGATTGGTCAGAACACCACCATCCATAGCCCAAGTCCCTCTCCACGGATCCTGATCATAGTAGCTCTGATCGCGACACCACCTGACCCGGATCGTACCCATGACCATCTTACCGAAGCGGCCGGCTTCAAGCGCTTCGCGAAGCTTGACCACAGGGACGTTAAAGCGGTTCTGCTTGACGACAAACAATCGCGACCCCGTTGCATCGCAGGCGGCAATCATCGCATCCGCGTCCTCAAGAGTTAAGGCCATCGGCTTTTCGACAATGATAGGCTTGCCGTATTTTGCAAGTGCAATGACGTCGGTGGCGTGATTGCCGCTTTCAGTCAGGACTGAAACTGCATCGACGTCAATCTCACGCATCATTTCATGCATATCGGTGAAATAGGGGACATTGAACCGCTCTCCGATGGCACGGGCCTTTTCCGGAACGATGTCACAGACTGCGGCGAGACGTGCCCCCTCAATCTGGTTGAGGCCCAGGAGTTCTGAATGGCGAACAGCAATCCGACCACATCCGACGAGAGCGAAATTGAGCATGCGCCTATCCAATTCTAGAGACTTCCTCTTGAGAGTTACTGCCTTAGCCACCGTCTGAGCGTTTCGCAACCTGATAGAGCATGCCAGGCGCGATCTTTCGTAGAGTTGTTGTGGTTAAAGAGATCCCATAAACCTTCCGAGGAGATTCAGGCCCGCCAAACCGCTGCGCTCAGGATGAAATTGCACGCCGACAATATTGTCCTTCGTAATTGCCGCGGTCACGTCGTTGCCTCCGTGATCAACGACGGCGAGAAGGTTCGAAGCATCGCTCGGCTTCGAATGATAAGAATGAACGAAATAGAACTCCTGGTGATCCTCGTCGCCAGAGAGCGGCGTAGATTGCCATTGTTCCGGGAGAACGCCCGTCGCCGGTTTCACCTTGCTCCAGCTAATATGCGGCACACGCAAAGGATCGCCAGCCTTATCCACCGACGGAATGCGTTCTACCGTTCCCGGAATAAAACCCAGACCCGCATGGGCTCCGAACTCCAGCGATGAATCCATCAGGACTTGCATGCCGATGCAGATCCCAAGAAAAGGACGGCCTGTCGCGACGTAACTGCCGAGGGCCTCGTCGAGACCAAAGCCCCGCAATGCATCCATGGCACGGCCAAAGGCGCCCACACCAGGCAGGATTACTCGTTCAGCCTGCAGAATTGTGGGGATGTCGCGCGTCAACTGCGGCTCAGCGCCAATCTGCTTGAGAGCGTTGCAAACGGAGAAAACATTACCGATGCCGTAATCAACGACAACTACTGATTGGTTCATACGCCGACCACTACCTTCTTTGGTGTTCTAACCGGTATTCCAACCTGCTTTAGCTCTTGCCGCAATTTCCCAAAATCAGTTGAGTCGGAATGAAGGGCCTTCGCGAAGGCGACAGCCGTCGCGCCCGACCGGACAGCCTCGGTTGCATGGGTGCCGACTGCTGCGCCTCCGGAAGCAATTACGGGAATGTCGACCTCTCGCGTGACGGCTCTGATGAGTTCGGTATCCATACCCTTCATCGTACCGTCGCGATCAATCGACGTGATGAGGATCTCGCCTGCGCCAAGTTCCGCACCCTTCACAGCCCACCGGACGACGTCCAGCCCGGTATGGTTGCGCCCATTCTCCGTCATCGCTTCCCAACCACCTTGCGGCAGCCGCTTTGCTTCGATGGAAAGAACCATCGCCTGGGAGCCATAGGTATCGGAAATTTCCTGTAATATTGCGGGCCGCTTGGTCGCAGCCGTATTTACCGCCACCTTGTCGGCACCGACGTCAAGCAGTTGCTTGGCCGACTTGAGATCGCCTATTCCGCCTCCGACAGTGATCGGCACAAACGCCTCCTGTGCCACCTCACGAACGATGTCCGTCAGATTGTTGCGCTCATAAAGGCTTGCAACAACATCCATGTACAAGAGCTCGTCAGCGCCCTGATGATAATAGAGCTTCGCTCGTTCACCAGGGTTGCCCATCTTACGCCAGCCCTCCATTTGCACACCCTTAATCAGGTGCTGCAGCTTGACATCAAGACGTGCGATAAGGCGAATGTTCATATTCCCGACACTCAGTTCTGGGTAAATACGCTGCGGCGCAGCTTCCATCCATCATTGTCATAGGCCCAAAGATGAGGCGACCGGAAGCGGTTCGACAGCGCATGAAAATAGGCACGATCCATGATCGGCGCTTCAAACTGCTTTGAGGCATCGGGGAATTCCTTCTCCGGCAAGCTGAGGTATTCCATCAGCTCATCGGCAAAACGCTCGGGGAACTCGCCGTCGTAGCGTCGGACGAGAGCCACGCCCTCTTCGCGTTCCAGGTCACCGGATCGAATTTCCTGCGCAGCGTCGTAGGTCGTGCGACCAATACCGAATTTGATGAACGTCGTATAATAGTGAAGATCATCGATACGATCGTCGATCGAATTGTATTTCGAGTAGGTGCCGGGCGTCCGCTCGGGCGACGCTTCAAAACCACCATGCTCGACAGCGAAATAGTAAGCCGACTGCGGATGCCACCTAAGATAGTAACCGAGATAATGAACCTCGATACCCTTCTCCCGCAGTTCGTCCGGATTGGAAGGACGGTAGACATCGAGATCCGGCGCTCGAACACCATAGTCGTTGATCAGCGACTGAATGGACGTGCCGCCGAGAAAGATCTCACTGTCATCCGAAGTCGAAAAATAGGAATAGTCGCGTTTTGCAGATGTCATATCCGCGATCGGATTCCCGTACTCCGCTTCATTCTCACCGTAAAAGATCAGAGGTATGTTCATACGCGCCGCCATTTTCGGCGCATATGACTTCTGGCCGAAAATAAACGGCTGGAATGGATGGAACAGGTTCTCCACCGCAAGGCGTGTGATCAAGCGCTTTATCCGGCCGTTGGGCGTCAGAAGGTAGTTGTCAAAACCCGAGTGGATCCAGCGCTGGAAATTGCGCCAGCCCCATTCGGTATAGACGTGGGGCGCCCACGTTACCGTGAGTGGGTTCATGCCGAATTCGTATTTCAGCATCCACGATTGGTAGAAGCTGTCCTTGCCGCCCGAACCGGGCACCAGGCAGTCATAGTGGCCATTCCGCGAGCGATATCTGTCACACAGCACCTGCAATTCCCGGCGCCGCGCTTCCCAATCGATATTGCCGTCCTTCTGCTCCGCCACCCGACATGCGTCGCAAACACCGTCGGAATCAAAATTGATCGTCTGTTTCTTGCTGTCCTTGGTATGCTTGTGCTCAATCGTGGAGTTAGGGCGTTGGTTGGAGATCACGCATCGAGAGCAGAACGCGACATGCTGGGGCAATCCGTAAAGGGTGTCCGGATTGCTTTTGTCCAATCGGTATTTCGAAAGGTCCAGCTCGTCGGTGCGCGGATCTGAGTGGATAAAACGCATTGCCGTCATCCTATTATTTCGAATTGCTGGTTGGTTAACGGTTATGAATTGCTCGCGCAAGAAGGTAAGTTCGGTTAAAATTCGAAGTGCTCTTCTTCCACAGCATCGTAAATGGCGACCGCCTTGACGAGTGTTTTGCCGACGAGAGACTTCAAGCGAGCCGGTGGCAAACCGGTTTCGGGACGAAGCGAGACAAAATCGGCCGCCGAGACAACATGACCCTTTGGAAACTCCGCCGCAAATTTCAGCCCCTTGCGCACAAGCGCGCGCGTAGCCAGTTCGACGGGCTTCGGAGCTTTGACGCCATCGCCCAAAACGGTCTCAATCAGACGGATTTCAGACACCATTCGCTTGAGCTCCCCAGGCTCGATCGATGCCGCATGGTCGGGGCCTTGCATTCTGCGATCTAGTGTAATGTGCTTCTCTAGGACGCGCGCGCCTGCCGCCACAGCAAGAGGCGGCACAAGAATCCCAGCGGTATGATCGGAGTAACCTATCTTTTCATCGAGCGTCTTCTGCATTGTATGCATGGCCGCCAGGTTTACGTCCGACAACGCGGTCGGATACGCTGTCGTACAATGCAAAACGCATAGATCGCCGTCGTGCCCTAGCGCTTGCCACACATCCCTTACAGCCCGAATGCAGTCTCGCACCTCGTCAAGAGTCGCCATTCCAGTCGATATGATGATCGGAAGGCAAGTCCGGGCAGCAACCTCTACAAGCGGAGTGTTGGTGATTTCGCCGGATGGAATTTTTATCCGCCTAATTCCCAGCTCGACGAGGAATTGAAGCGACGCAATATCAAAGCCGGTCGACATGAACTCGATACCCCTCAGGGCACAGTACTCGACAAGCTGGCGATGCTGATCGTGAGACAGTTCAAGAGATTTAAGTAGTCTGAACTGATCATCTTCGGCACCGTTCCGGCGCTGGTATTCGACGGTTTTGGTACCTGCGACGATCAAATCCTCAGCTTTAAACGTTTGAATCTTGGCAGCATCTGCGCCCGCCTCCACCGCCACATCGATAAGTTTGCGGGCGAGATCCAGGTTACCGTTATGATTGACGCCAATCTCAGCGATAATGAAACAACGATTCTTCACCGTCACTGCTTTTACTCCAAGACTTTTTTCGAATCCGACATAAGCTTTGCCGGGTTACCCACGTAAACACCCGGAGCAGCAATACCGCGCGTAACCACCGCTCCGTGTCCGACAGTTACATTGCCTACGATAGCCGTCGCGTGCCGGACAGAACTATTTGCTCCGAGAAAGCAACCGCTGCCCAAGGATGAACCTCCAGCTAGCACGGCGCCCGGTGCAAGATGCGAGAAATCGCCCACCACACAGTCATGTTCGACGATTGCTCCGTTGTTAACGATGACGCCATCACCAATCGTTGCCTGAACACCAACAATACCTGCGAGCACCACGACCCCTCGACCCAACCGCGCTGAAGCACTGATTGTGGAGGCCGGATGGATGATCGAAGCGGGCGCAAATCCCTTTGCCAGATAGGCATTGAACAATTTCTGGCGCAGGACAGCGTTTCCTACCGCCGGAACAAATACCCACGTTTCATTATCGCGCACAACTTCCTTCTCGTCTTCGACGCAGCGCGCAATCTGTAGCGACCAGTTTTTATGTTCCTTGGGATCGACGGCCACCACACGAGCAAAATGATTGTTCATTAAGGCTGCTTCAAGGACAACTCGACCATGTCCGCCTCCCCCCACAACGAGCAGCGAAGGCTTTTTCTTCTTCCAGAATATTGGCAATGGAAGCTTCATAGACGTTGACGGATCCGATGAACAATCAAAAACTACTCCTTCGGGGCCTGGTCGGGGAGGTCATAGAAGGGCTTTTGTAGCAGCCGGGCAAAATCGATTTTGCGAAGAGCTGACAATACTAAACCGGTAGCGTCACCCGGCCTGCCATAAGGAGGGGCGCTGTCTTTAATGGCATCGCGAAAAGCGGGCGACATTGCTTCGGTCATGGCCCTTACGATTGCCCCGGTTTCCTCGAGCGTGTCGATGACGGACATCGCTTTCAGCCGGCCCAGCTGCCGTGGGCCTACGTTAACAGTTGGGACGTCCACTGCGGGAGCCTCAATGAGGCCACTTGATGAATTACCGAGGACTACGCTCGCATGTTTCATCGCCGCGAGGTAGCGTAACTGGCCTAGTGATGCAACCAACCTGACCCGATCCGGGTGTTGGGAATGAAATGTCTCAAGCCTCGCATTAATTTTCCGGCCACCTGGATCGGAGTTGGCTTTCGTAATGATCACGGCCAAATCCGGAAAAGACTGCAGTGCCTCAAGGACATGCTCCAGGGCAGCAACAGGCGACGCAGAATCCATCGTCGCCGGATGGTAGGTCATCAACACATAATCGCGTTCCGGCTCGATTTCGAGTTCTCGCATCAGTTCCAATCTATCGGGTATGGAAAGCCGCCTGAAATTATCGAGGCCGATCGCACCAATGTTGAATACTCGTTCCGGCGCCTCACCCATCCGAATCACTCGATCAGCGTACTGTCCGGCAGCCGTGAAATGAACATGCGCCATTTTTGTAATCGCATGCCGGAAGGTATCGTCCATGGCACCTAGAGTTACTTCGCCGCCATGAATATGGCCAATAGGGATATGAAGAAACGTTGCAGCAGTCGCAGCCGCAAGCGCCTCAAATCGGTCCCCCAGTATGACCAGAAAATCGGGTTCGAGCTGTTCGAATGCGCCGCGAAAGCCGTCAATGGCGCGACCGAAGGCGCGTGCCATGCCGGCGTCGCTATCATCATCGTCAAGACAAGGTATTTCAGCGTCGATTTTGAAACCGTCGGCCCTAATGAAGCGAACGGTCTCTCCGAATGCCGGCGACAGATGCATGGCGGACACGGCAATCTGCAACTCGAAATCCGGATCGTCGTGCAGATCACGCATGAGCCAATACAAGAGGCCGTAATCAGCCCTTGTACCGGTCGTCACACATATCCGGGGTTTAGTCACCGTATCACCTCGTCACCGAGATCGTAGATCGTGGCAACGAGTTCAGTCGTCGCCAATGCGTCGTCGATCGTTGCTGCTCCCGTATTTTCCCCGCGCCAGGCACCCAGCACCTTTTCAGCTTGCACTCGAAAGCCTGGCTTAAATTGCAGGTCTGCTTCTGTAGCCTGAACCTCATTTAGGCTGCGCTCGCCTGCATTTTGAAATATCGCCTTTTCGAGAGGCCGCATCTCCCATCGCCTATGCGGCGCGGAAACCGTGCAGGCCCAAGGTCCTGGACCGTTCCATACAGCCTGATAGATACCGCGATCTCCCGTGGCGAAACTGACGTGCGCAAGCACAACCCCCGGCTCGCCGGCCTTCCACGGTTGCAATATCTTTACGTCAGTCACGCCACCGCGGCCGAAAGTCATTAAGTAATCAACGAGATGGATTGAGTTAGCATACATCCAATTGTCGACCACCGCCAAATTGTGGCCGATGGCCCGCGCGGTTTCGAGACTTTGCTGGTCCTGAACATAGATAAAGCGAGGGCCAGGATTTGCAGAAAGATCTGCAAGCGCGGTCCGTGTGGAAGCAAGTGTGCGCCGATTGAGACCAACCCACGCACGCCGGCCCGAAGATTTTACCTGCCCGTGAAGCGCACGCGCTTCTTCAAGGTTCAAGCCGATCGGCTTCTCCATGAAGACGTCAACGGGATGCGCCAATATTCGAGTTGCAACTTCAAAAATGGCCGGCTCATATACTGCCATCACCACCAAATCGGGCCGGGTGCTGGCAAGCATTTCATCAAGGTCATCACTCACAATCGGAATGTTCCAATTGTTGGCGATCGCCTGAGCCTTGGCCTTTGTCCTGTTGCTGATACCGACGAGCTCGACATTTGGCAGGGACACAAAAGCCTTTGCATGCTCGGCGATCATGCTTCCTGCACCGACGAGGGCGATACGGCATATTTTAGTGTTCACATGAATACCTTTGTAATTGTCCGGATCTTTCCCGGCGATCTGGAATAGGCGCCTCGCCCGATTGGATCGCGTCATCCTTGTCAATTTCCGTCAGACAAATCAACACGGGACAATGCTATTCCGTTTCTGCTATGAGAGCGGCACAAGTCAACCTGAGGTTCATTGAAATGAAAATGTGTGTCGTGGCGGCTCGTTCAGGGTCTAAGGGGTTGCCAGACAAAAACATCAAACCTTTTGCCGGTCGGCCGCTTCTTGCGCACACAGTTGAACAGGCTGTCCAATCAGGAATTTTTGATATTGTCGCGATCTCCAGCGACAGCGATCGTTATCTTGATATCGGTCGGGAGGCCGGCGCAAATCTGCTCGTCAAGAGGCCGGACGAGCTTGCCACCGACTTTGTCGCGAAGCCCCCCGTTCTCAGTCATGCTCTTCGCACAGCAGAAATGGAAGCCGGGCGGGAGATCGAGATGTTCTTCGATCTTCAGCCGACCTCTCCATTAAGGACTCCTGCGGATATTCCTGGGGCCGCCCAGAAGCTAGAAGCGAATGCCGACCTTCTCAACGTTGTGTCCGTGGCGCGCGCAAAGGCTTCGCCTTATTACACACTTGTTGAGGAAACTGTAGATGGCCGCATCGAGCTCTCAAAGCCCGGGATGCAATATGGACGTCGACAAGATCTGCCCAATTGTTATGAGCTCAACGGATCCATCTATGCTTGGCGTCGGCAACCCATCGTTGATGAAAGGCCCGCTATCACTGAACGGACAGGGTTCTGGCTTATGGCTGATGAATGCAGCTTCGATATCGATACGCCACTTGATTTCGCAGTCGCTGCCTTCGTTGCCGCCCATCATTTCGGATGGCCCGAAACACGCTAAGTCTTTCGCCTAGATCTCGATTTCGGTATCTATCCAGTGAAGTAAAGATCGCAGACAAACACGAAAGCGGACTGAGAAAAAACCATGATTACAGCCCTCATTGGCCTTGGACGAATGGGAATGCGGCATGCCAGCGTCTTGGAACAATGCCAACTTCCGATCGTGGCGATAAGCGATATAAATCGTGAAGCTTGCGATGCCGCCGGAAATAAGTATGGGATCCCGGAAGAGCGCCGCTTCATATCGGCAATTGAACTCATCGATCAGATCCGACCGGAATTTCTGATCATTGCAACAACGGCTCCCGGGCATTGTGAGCTTGTCGTCAGGGCGTCGCGAAATGGCGCCAAAATGATCCTGTGCGAGAAGCCTATGGCGACCAACTTGCGTGATTGTGAAATGATGATCTCCGCCTGTAATTCCGCAGGTGTGAAACTGGCAATCAATCATCAGATGCGCTTCATGGAACAATACACGCTCCCGAAGTCCATGATCGAGTCTGAGGCTTTTGGCGGCCTTGGGAGCGTTATCGTAAGTGCCGGAAACTTTGGCATGGCGATGAACGGCACGCATTATTTTGAAATGTTTCGTTATCTGTGCGGCGAAGATCCGGTTAAAGTGTCTGCTTGGTTTTCGAAGGACGAACTCGCCAATCCTCGTGGCCCCCAGTTTAGGGATGCCTCCGGAAGCATCCGCCTGGAAACACCGTCTGGGAAGCGCTTCTATATGGACTGCTCCCACGATCAGGGGCACGGCATGAACGTGACTTATAATTGCCGCCATGGACGCATCTCAGTTGATGAATTGGCCGGTACTCTCTCTTTCGTCGTTCGTAAAGAGGAATACAGAAATGAACCAACAACACGCTATGGCATGCCTTACGAATCCGAATCTATAACAATTACTCCGGCCGATGCTGTCGCGCCTACTCGCTCCGTTCTCGAAGCTCTTCTTGCGGGCGCTGACTACCCGACAGGGGAGCACGGCCTGCTTGCCATGAAATTACTTATCGCTGCCCACCTTTCCAACGAACGTGGGGGCGCGACGATCGATTTGCGCGGCGAGCCCATTGCGGGAGATTACACCCTACCGATTGCATGAGGGTCGGGGGTTACCGCCGCCATATAGTGCCTCAGCTTCTCGGTTCGGAGTGCCCTTGGGGAGAAGTAGAAAACGCACCGCGACCAATCTGCGTAAGAGACGCAATTCCCGCATTGGCGATGAGATAGGGACGACAGGCCAGTGGAAAATACCGGTATCAGAAAACTGAACGCCCTCGCGGACATCTTAATGCACCCTAAGGCCCAATCGGTCTGGGCATGGTACAAGAACGGCGGCGACATCCTTCTGTTCCTGGCTTATTCGCTGCTACTCACAATTTACATGGGGCAGGAAAGGATCGTCTCGCGAGGAGAACCGCTTTATTGGCTGCTTACACTGCCAGCAGTTGCAGCACCATTACCTAGACTCAGACAAACAGTAGAAAACCTCATATTTGGTTGTGCGAGGCCTATCGCCGTCATGGGTGTAACGGCGTCTATCTGGTTCGGCTCAAGAGGGGATTTAGGTGTCGTTCCCCCAATTGTCTTGCTCGCGTGGGTTAGCGCATGGGCGAGCCGCTCGGAGGTGCGCATCAACGTCAGATGGTTATTCGTGATCATCCTGGTATTTTACGGGCTCGGCAGTTTGAGCTTTGTCCTGCAGCCGCCTTTCGAAAAGTACAGTTGGTTGATGCACGAATACCACGGGGATCCACTGGGCGCTGACGGCTCTGGCGATATTGCGCTACCGCCACAAGACCGAGAGGGAATTGATATCAATGCCTGGGGCATTTTGCCTGGCCAAACTGCGCCCGCTTACGGGCCATGGCGCATTTCGATGGTCCCCAACATTGCGACTTCCGGCATCATCTCACTTTTCGCTTTTCTGATTGTGTTGAAGCATCTGCGTTTTCGATGGCTCAACATCACAACCGTTGTTGCCGCAGCTTATTTCACTATCTTGTCTTTCGTGCGTTCAGCGCTGATCGGTCTCGTGCTTTTCAGCGCCACCACCGTTGTTTTGACGCTACTTCCTGATAATGCGAGGCTTCGTGTTACGGTGGCGTTCACTATGACGTTGGGACTTATCCTCATCGTCGGTCTATCCCCGTTCGTCCTTTATCATCTACAAGATATTCCCCTCATATCCCGGTTACTCCTGCGCAATCAGAGCGGGCTTTCGCTGGAAGCGATCTACCGACAAGCTTACCGGCCCTGGCTGTGGCTTCAACACCTGCAGATCTTTTGGCAAAGCGACTACCTGATGGGATACGGAAGTAGCTTGGCTCAGAGCGCAACAGAAAAACTTCTAAACGCAAATCAAATAAGATCTGACTCTGTATCCCTACCGACGCGTCTGCTCGCTACATATGGTCTACCGGCCCTGGGATTTTTCTATTTCCTCGGCGAGCGCTGTTACACTCACGCAAAAAAAAACGACGTCTGGGGGGTGTCGATGCTGTCGCTACTTATCTGGCTTATGATGACATGGGGTAGCATATTTCATCCGACAAATGCGATATTCGTGCTCGCACTCCTGATCATAGGCCGCGGAGGAAACGCCTTCCATGAGGACCACAAGCAGCAATAAATCCGAAAAAATTTGCAGCTTCGTCAGTTGTTGGCGAACTGTCGTCTGACCTTGTCGACGACGAAGTCCTGATCGGCGACCGACAGACCGGTTGAGCATGGCAGCGTCATGATCCGTTGCCAGAGGTTGTCGCATACCGTCATTTCCGTCCTCGGCGCCCCTACATAGGGCGCCTGCAGATGGGCTGGTTTCCAGAAGGGGCGGGCGTCTATGCCGGCCTCCCGCAAACGAACGCGGATATCGGCCAACTGTCCTAGGTCTCTGCTGTTCACGACGATCCCGGAAAACCAATGCCCGCTTCGCGCATATTCCGGATCCGGAAAAGGCGCGATTCCAGGAAGGTCAGAGAAGGCCTCCCTATATTTCCGTGCTATATTCCGCTTGACTTCGACAAATCTGCCCAGATTTTCCATCTGAGCACAACCAACCGCCGCCTGGAGGTTTGTCATTCGGTAATTATAGCCGACCATGTCGTGATCGTAATCGGCTCCGACTCTGGCGGTGGTCGTCAGATGACGAAAGAGGCGTGCTTTTTCCGGATCATCCGTAACGATAATTCCGCCGCCGCCGGCGGTGACAGTCTTGTTCCCATTGAATGAGAACATCGTGAAGTCTGCGCCCAGACTTCCCGATGGACGGTCTTTGTAGATGGTACCCAGTGCGGCGGCCGCGTCAACAACAACCGGCAAATAGTGGGCCTTCGCCAACTCGTTAATCTCATCCATCTGGGCGGGAATACCGAGCGTGAAAACCGGCAATATTGCCGAAACTCTGCGCCCCGTTTCCGTGTGAAGTAACACGCCGTCCGCGCGACGATGCGTCTCATTCTCCAGTTTGTTAGCCAACAACGTTACGTCTATCGACCAGTTTTCGGGAGAGACATCGAAAAGCCACGGAAGCGCTCCGCAATGGGCAATTGCGGCAATCGAAGCGATGAACGTGAATGATGGCGCAATGACCAAATCGTCGCGCCCAACGCCAACCGATAGCAAGGCCGCATGAAGCGCGGTGGTCCCTGCGGATGTCGCAACGGCGTATTTGGCACCGGACGCAGCGGCCACCATTTCTTCGAAACGGGTGACGAATGGTCCCACCGTCGAGACAAATGTCGACGTTATGCATTCCTGCAAATATTCGGCCTCATGGCCGGCCAGGTTCGGTACTGCGAGCGGTATCATTGAGCCTAAATCCGTGAATCCAGAGTTTTTTCACTTGGCTTGTGGGTCTGCAGAAAGGACGGTTCGACCGCAGCCACAAGCTCCTTCAACCGATCCTTGTCGATCTGCTGTGGCCAAGTCGGCATACTGGCTGCGGCGAAAAGGGCTTCTAGGCTGTTGATCAATCTTCCAATCGATCCGCTAGCAGCACTTTTGTACTTGACGAGGGAAAGTCCCGCAAACCCGCCGTCCACGACGCTTTCACCGTTTGCGACGAATTCCTCGTAGGCCTTCTCACCTGCGGTATCGAGTGGCGTCAGCAGAAGTGGCCAAGAACCGGAGCCGCGAAGCAAGCTCGTCGCCCGCACCGCTTTGATTTCATCGCTGAAAATCACTGGCTTCAGCTTCAAATGCTCGAGGAATGCCTTTGCGACGTCTTCGAGCAAAACGAGATGTTCATCGGGACTAAGCTTGGGAACGACGATGTGTTGACCCGGCGCGCACACTGCTGCCAAAGTGCAGAGATGACCGGCCTCCTCCATGGAGACAAAATAGCGCCGTGTATCGACTGGCGTAGCCAGCGGCTGTTCCTGTTCGATGCGCCGCTGGAAGCTTTGAAGAAGCGAACCGTTTGAGAACGCGACATTTGCAAAGCGGGCAGAG
The DNA here is from genome assembly GCF_014193555.1 of Rhizobium sp. BK275. Taxonomy (NCBI): domain Bacteria; kingdom Pseudomonadati; phylum Pseudomonadota; class Alphaproteobacteria; order Hyphomicrobiales; family Rhizobiaceae; genus Rhizobium; species Rhizobium sp. BK275. The sequence continues at coordinate 1,198,159 of NZ_JACHZL010000001.1, read as the reverse complement.
ACAATTTCCGCGCCGAGATCCTTCACAGCCTCGCCGCTGAACATCACATGCTCCATGAGGCGTTTGCTCGCGCCCATAAAGGAGCTTGGATTGGCTGCCTTGTCAGTAGAAACGGAGAAATATCTGCCTTTGAACTGCACTTCGCTCAACCACCGTAATAGGCGAGCCTGTTTGAGCAAGTTCGTGTCAAACATCTGCAGCATTGAGAAGGAATCCTTCTCCGACCTCACGTGCTTAATTGCCGCAAAATTCAAAACGAAGTCGTAGGGAGATTGGTCATGAATAAGAAGTCTCATCGCTGGAGAGCCAAAATCCAGCGGCAAGGTCCGAAAATCCGGAACGGCAAAGCCTCCTGGGCTGGAGCGGAGTGTCCGAACCAACTCCGCCAACTCGTTCTCATTCTGATCGATCACGTGAAGAGCACATGGCTCGAACCCCGAAATGACGGATATCGTAGCGGAACCGATTGATCCGGCAGCTCCGATAGCAAGTACTCGTTTGCCTTTGAGCTTATCTCGCAATTGCCCTTCAAAACGCCTCATATCCTCAGAGAAGATAGAATTCTCTCTTCCGGTCGCGATAAACGCGAGTTCGCTGTTCTTGCCGCTTTTATGAGCTTCAATGGGCATCTAAATTTCCTGCTTTAAGATCACGGCCATTTCGGTGCTTGTTTGCTGGGATCACCATCCCCGAAACTGTCATTCGCCCTAATCAAATCCTCATGGCGCCCAACATCGAGCCAGGGCTCTCGGACTGGAAAAACAGCAGCCGGCAACTGACGCTCGATCAGATATTCAAAGAGGTTTGTCATATCGAAAAACTGTCTGTCCGGGACATACTCCAGAACCTGGGGCTCAAGCAGGTAGATCCCAGCATTGACCAGAAAGTTGCATTTGGGTTTTTCCGTCAACTTGGTCAGATGGCGACCGGAAACTTCAACGACACCAAATGGCACTTCATAGCTGTGATTGTTGACCGCCATGGTCGCCACCGCAGACGATGTTCTATGAAAGTCAAGCATAGCCTGAAAATCAACCGTCGTGAGTATGTCACCGTTCATCACGAAAAAGGACTTTGTCGGAGCCCCCGGCAGAAGAGACAATGCTCCCGCAGTTCCCATCCGCTCCTTTTCCCGCACGAAAGTGAACCGCGCTCCAAACTTGGAACCGTCACCGAGATGATCCTCAAGCATATGCCCAAGATAATTCACACACAGCGTAATATCTGTGAGGCCTTGTGCCACCAGATTATCAACAATAATATCGATGAGTGGCCTGCCGCCGACCGATATCAACGGTTTGGGAACATTTTCGGTTAGCGGCCGAAGTCGAGTCCCCAGCCCTCCCGCCATTATTATCACCTGGTTCTCTTGGTACGAGAGCTGTTCAAACGCTGGGAGATACGCCAAATCCCGCAGTATGCCAGCCTCGTCGACGATAGGAAGGTGAAGAATTTGCTCGTGGCGGAGGCGTCCAAGCAAAATGCTCTTTTCAGTACCTAGCATTGCCGAACGAGGATTTTGTCTCATAAATTCTTGAACTGGCGTATCCAATCCATGACCTGAAAGCAGCGCCCGTCGGATATCTCCGTCGGTAATGATTCCAGTCAGTTTTCCCTCATCGGTGACAACGACAGCGATCTTCAGACCATTGCTGTCGATGACTTCGATTGCGAGGCGCATCACCGCGTCCTTCGCTATCACGACCCTGGAAATGTCAATGTAAGTCATTCCGATCCACTACTCCGACGAAATCGCAGACGGCAAAATCGCCCCACGGTTTTGTTGGCGGTACTCTCTAGCTCAGTAATCTGGCGATTCATAGTCTTCAAAAGCGTCGTAGGACCCAGGGCAACGCGTCAGAATGTGTGCGGGTATGAGCGGATGTAGCGACCCATTTCACTGGTGCTCTTTGCGTTATAAATAGAATTTCAGTGATTTTACACCGGCCCCACGCCACGCTCGGACTCTCAAACGCAATACCAGCTGGATAGGAGCCAACTGCCTCACTCTATGACGCAAACACCGTCATCTGCGGTGGCACCACCGCCAGGATGCCGGCACGGCGAGCGGCGACATACCTGAGGAGCTGTTCGATTACCCTCGGCATGACAGGCTTTTGCACCACGCCAACCGCGCCGCGGACACCATCTGCGACGACTTCCGGATTGGCAGTCATGAAGACGACGGAAATGCCGTGGTCTTCTGCGAGCTGCCGGCCGATCTCAGGGCCGGTTGCGCCGTCGGAGAGATTGACATCGACGAAGGCGATGTCTGCAAGCGGGGCGAGCCTGAAGGCCCCCTCGCGATCCGATGCGAGGCCTGCGACATGCACGCCCATGGTCTCGATCGTCATTTCGAGATCGAGGGCGATCAGCAATTCGTCTTCGACAATCAGCACTCGCTGTTCCATGAGATGTTCCCGTTGCCAGCTACGCATGACATTCGTGGCCATGACAGATCCCCTTTACGCTGTACCTTAGGAGACTCCGCTTCGTTGAAGACAGACTGCTTCGACGAGGCTCGCAGCTTAAACGGGCGATGCGACGATATGTTCCGGAATGAAACGCAGTATTTTCCGATTAAGTTTTTGTTAATATTGATAAATTCTTAAAACTTTGAGCTGATCATAAAAAGGCGGCTTCCTTTAGCCGCCATCTCAAATTCTGACTTTGGAGGCTTCCTAGCCCTTTGCCTTCAGCACCAAAACCGGATCCTTGCTGTAATCGGCCGGAAAGATCTGCTTCAGGTTCTCGATCTTCGGCAGGTCGTTATAGACGATATAGGGATAGGTCGGGTTCAGAGTCAGGAAATCCTGGTGATACTGCTCGGCCGGGTAGAAGCCGGTATAGTCGGTGACCTTGGTGACGATCGGCTGTTTGAAGACATGCGCCTTGTCGAGCTGGGCAATATAGGCTTCGGCCACCTTGCGCTGTTGCGGGTCGGAGATGAACAGCGCCGAGCGGTATTGGGTGCCCTGGTCCGGTCCCTGGAAATTGAGCTGCGTCGGGTTGTGTGCGACCGAGAAGAACACCTGCAGGAGCTTGCCGTAGCTCACCTCTCTCGGATCGAAGGTCACCTTTACGGATTCGGCATGGCCCGTCGTGCCGGTGCTGACCGTTTCGTACTGGGCGGTTGCCCGTTCACCGCCGGCATAGCCGGACACGGCGCTTTTGACGCCTTTCACATGCTGGAAGACGCCCTGGACACCCCAGAAACAGCCGCCGGCGAAGACGGCCGTCTCCGTGCCGGACTTGCCCGCCTCGTCGATGGCAGGAGCTGGAATGACGACGGCATCTTCCGCCGCCTTGGTGGCGACGGAACCGAGCCCAAGCGAAAGGACTGCGGTTGCGAAAAGCGCGGCAAGGACCTTGCCTGACGTGGATATCGGCATGGGGGGTTACCTCCGGGAAAAACATCGCGAAATTCTTGCCGATCGACGAAAAAGCCGCAAATCACAAGCTGTTCACTCACGCCGATGTGACGATTATACGAAAGCGAATGTGCGAAGCCGGAACAGGCGGCAAGGTGAGTTGACAATTCCCCGGGGAGTGGGGACAGTGCCGCCCGGCTCAGAGCCAGCATCCGGGGGGAACCAATGTCTGTGCGCTCGTTCTTCGCTTTTTCCGTCATCGCAGCATCCGTGAGTTTTGCCGGCTCGCCGGCTTTTGCCGCCGAGGCCAAGCGCGATATCGTCACCGTCAAGGATGCCGATTATTACGGCTTCGACCTGCGCACGGAGCAGAACCTTTCGCTCGATCAGTGCAAGGCGGCCTGCATCGGCGACAAGAGCTGCAAGGCCTTCACCTATAATCCCAAAGTGAAGTGGTGCTTCCTGAAGTCCGATTTCAAGACGATGAACGCCGCCCCCGGCGCGATTGCCGGCCGGATCGTCGAAACGACGGCAGCCAGCGCCCCGAAAGAGCCGGATATTGGCGCTGCCCCCCGCCTGCCCTTCCTCTCCGACGATCTCGTCCAGCAGGCCCGCAATTTCCGCAACGATCTGGCGCTCGCCGACGACCAGCAGGGCCAGGGCGTCGACAGCCTGACGGCAAGTGCCCGCCTCGATCTGACGGGCGGCAATCTTTCCGATGCACTGAAGGCCTTCCATGGCGCCCTGTCGATCACCCCTGATGACGGCGATCTCTGGATCGAGACGGCGCGCGCCGCCACCTCGCTCGGCGCGCCTGACAGCGGCATCTTCGGCCAGGCGGTGGTCGATGCGTTGAACGGCTATCAGCTGACACGCACCACCAATAAACGCGCCGATGCGCTGGCCGTGCTTGCCAAGGCTCTGGAAAAGAATGCAAACTATCGCGATGCGCTGAACAGCTACAAGGCGAGCCTGGCGCTCGTCGGTGCCAAGGACGTGCAGGCGGATTACCTGCAGCTCAAGGAAACGCAGGGCTTCCGCATCACCGAACATACCGTCGATGCCGACAGCGCCACACCGCGCGCCTGCGTCACCTTCTCCGAGGCGCTGGTCAAGACGGTCGACTATACGCCCTTCGTGACACTGAACGGGGCTGCACCCAAGGCGCTGGAAGCCAAGGACAAGCAGATCTGCGTCGAGGGCCTCACCCACGGCGAGACCTACAAGATCGGCTTGCGCACCGGCCTGCCCTCCTCGGTCGACGAGGTTCTGGAAGCACCTGTGACGATCGACGTCTATATCAAGGATCGCAGCCAGATGGTGCGTTTCACCGGCGACAGCTTCGTGCTGCCGTCGACGGCGCGCCGCGGCGTGCCCGTCGTCTCCGTCAACATGGCGTCTGCCAATCTGAAGCTCTACCGTATCGGTGATCGCGGCATCGCACCGCTTCTGACGAGCTCGCAGTTCCTGACGCAGCTCGACGGCTACAGCGCCCAGAACATCCAGGACCAGAGCGGCGAGCTCGTCTGGCAAGGGTCGATCGAGATCGCCAACGAGCTCAACAAGGATGTCGTCACCTCCTTCCCGGTCGACGAGGCGCTGCCCGAGCGCAAGCCCGGCATTTATGTGCTCGTCGCAACCCCGCCGACCGGTCCGGTGCAGGACTGGGATTCGCAGGCCACACAATGGTTCCTCGTCTCCGATATCGGCATTTCCACCTATGCCGGCACCGATGGTCTGAACGTCTTTGCCCGCTCACTGGCGTCTGCCAAGCCGATGGCCGGTGTCGAGCTGCAGCTGCTTGCCAAGAACAATGAAGTGCTCGGCACGGCGACGACCGATCAGGCCGGCCGCGCCAGCTTCACGGCCGGCCTGATGCGCGGCACGGCAGCCCTTACGCCTGCCGTCGTCACCGCCAAGAACGGCGCGTCCGACTATGTTTTCCTCGACATGACGCGGGCCGGTTTCGATCTTTCTGACCGTGGTGTCACCGGCCGCGCCGCGCCGGGCGCGATCGACGTCTTGCCCTGGACCGAGCGCGGCATCTACCGCGCCGGCGAGACGGTGCATGCGGCAGCCCTTGCCCGCGACACGGACGGCAAGGCGATCGAGAACCTGCCGCTCACCTTCATCTTCTCACGGCCCGACGGCGTCGAAGACCGGCGCATCGTCAGCCAGACAAGCAATCTCGGCGGCTATCAGGTGGACCTGCAGACGCAGGAAAACGCCATGCGTGGCACCTGGACGATGAATGTCTATACGGATCCGAAGGGCTCGGCGATCGCCACCAAGACCTTCCTCGTCGACGACTTCGTGCCTGATCGCACCGACATGGAGATCAAGACCGACTCCAAGGAAATCGGCACGGATACGGCCGCGACGATCACTATTTCCGGCAAATATCTCTACGGCGCCCCGGCTGCCGGCCTCACCATCGAAGGCGATGTCGTCGTCAAGCCGACGCGCACGAATGCTGCCTATCCCGGCTACCAGTTCGGCCTTGCAGACGAGGAGGCAAGCGAGGATTCGCGCCAGCCGATCGACGGGTTGCCGGAACTCGACGAGAATGGCGAAGCCTCCACCGACCTGACGATCGGCGAACTGCCGGCAACAACCCAGCTCCTCAACGCCACCGTCTATCTGCGCATGCAGGAGCCCGGCGGCCGCGCCATCGAGCGCTCGCTGGACATCCCGGTCAAGACCGACGCGGCCGCAATCGGCATTAAACCGGAATTCGATGGCGACCTGCCGGAGAATGCACTAGCGAATTTCACGGTCATCGGCCTCGATACCCAGGGCCAAAAGCAGGAAATGAAGGGCCTGCGCTGGAAATTCTACAAGCTGCGCCGCGACTACCAGTGGTATCGCGAAGGCACTGCCTGGAAATACGAGCCGACCTATACGCCCGAAGAAGTCGCCTCCGGCTCGGTGGATGCGACGGCTGAAAACGGCGGCAAGATCCAGGCACCGGTCGAGTGGGGCCGCTACCGTCTCGAGGTCGAAAGCCCTGACGCCGACGGCCCGGCGTCAAGCGTCGAATTCGATGCCGGCTGGTTCGTCGCCTCGACCTCGACGGAAACGCCCGATGGCCTCGAAATCGCTCTCGATAAGGACAGCTATCATGTCGGCGAAACGGCCAAGCTGAAGGTCACGTCGCGTTATGGCGGCGAGCTGATGATCACCGCCGGCACGGAAAAGCTGATTGCCGTGCAGAATGCAACGATGGGCGACACCGGCGGCGAGGTCGATATTCCCGTCACAGCAGACTGGGGTGCCGGCGCCTATGTGACCGCCACCCTCTTCCGGCCGGGCGATTCGCTCGACACCCACATGCCGGCGCGCTCGATCGGCATCAAATGGCTGAAGGTCGATCCGGCCGAGCGGGCGCTGCAGGTCAAGATAGACACGCCTGAGAAGATGCTGCCGCGCGGACCGCTCGATATCGGCCTGCAGGTTGCAGGCGCCGGCGCGAATGAGGAAGCCTACGTCACGGTTGCCGCCGTCGATGTCGGCATCCTTAACCTGACCCGTTACGAGCCGCCGAACCCGGAAGACTGGTATTTCGGCCAACGCCAGCTCGGCCTTGAGATCCGCGACCTTTACGGCCGGCTGATCGACGGCTCGCTGGGCGCGACCGGCAAGCTGCGCACCGGCGGCGACGGCGGCGCGATCGCATTGCAGGCAAGCCCGCCGACGCAAAAGCTCGTCGCCTTCTTCGCCGGTCCGGTCAAACTCGATGCCGAAGGCAAGGCCAAGGTGAGTTTCGATATACCGCAGTTCAACGGAACGGCGCGTGTCATGGCGGTTGCCTGGACAAAGGCCGGTGTCGGCCACAGCGCCAGAGACGTCATCATCCGCGACCCTGTCGTCGTCACGGCAAGCCTGCCGAAATTCCTGGCGCCCGGGGATAAGGCTAACCTCAGGCTCGACATCGCCAATACCGATGCACCCGCCGGCGACTACAAGCTGACGCTCACCGGCAACAGCGCGCTCAACATCGACGGGCCAGCCGAACAGACATTGAAGCTTCAAGCCGGCGCCAAGTCCGACCTGACGCTGACGCTCGTCGGCGGCGCGCCGGGCGATGGCAGTGTGACAATCAACCTGTCCAATGCCTCCGGCCTGTCGCTCGACCAGGTGGTCGACGTCCCGGTGCGGCCGTCCTCACTGCCAGTCACCGAACGGCGCGTCATTGCGTTGGCACCAGGCAAGAACCTCACCATCGACAAGAACCTGTTGGCAGACAGCGTGCTTCCGGGCGCTTCGATCGCCGTCAACGTCACCCGCTCGGCCGCCTTCGATATTCCCGCTCTCCTGATGACGCTCGACCGCTACCCCTTCGGCTGCGCCGAGCAGACGACCAGCCGTGCCCTGCCGCTGCTCTATCTGGCCGAAGTCGCCAAGCAGGCCGGTATGGATGAGACCGACGACGACATCCACAAGCGCGTGCAGGATGCCATCTACAAACTACTCTCCTATCAGGCCTATGCCGGAAGCTTTGGCCTTTGGGGACCGGATTCCGGCGATCTCTGGCTCGATTCCTACGTCACCGACTTCCTGACACGGGCACGCGAGCAGAAGTACGACGTGCCGGATCGCGCCCTGGTGCAGGCGCTGGAAAATCTCCAGAATTCGCTCTCCTATACGACGGACGTGAAGGGCAAAGGCGACGAAATCGCCTACGCTCTCTACGTGCTCGCCCGCAACAAGAAGGCTGCCGTCAGCGACCTGCGCTACTATGCCGACACGATGATCAACGACTTCCCGACACCGCTTGCCAAGGCGCATATCGCTGCGGCACTGGCGCTCTATGGCGATGCGACCCGCTCGAAGAACATCTTTGTCGATGCGCTGCAGATGTCGAAGCAGTCGATGGTGACCCGGGTAAACTTCTCGCGCACCGATTACGGCTCGGTGCTGCGCGATGGCGCAGCAATCCTGGCGCTTGCGGCCGAAAGCCGGCCGGTTCCGCCCGTCATTCCGGAACTTGCCAAGGCGGTCGCTCGGGAATGGGATCGCAGCAAATATACGAGCACCCAGGAACAGGCATGGATGCTTCTGGCGGCGCGTGCCCTGCAGAACGGCGACGACGATCTGAAGATCAACGTCAACGGCGTTGATCGAACCGGCGCCTATATGGCAAAGATGACGGGTGACGCGCTGATCGACCATCCGCTGACATTGACGAGTGCCACGAGCGATACGGTTTCGGCCGTCGTCACGACGGTCGCCTCCCCCGTCAAGCCGCTGCCGGCCGGGGGCAACGGCTTTACCATCGAGCGGAGTTATTACACGCTCGATGGCGAGCAGGCCAATGTCAGCGAGGCACAGCAGAACGAGCGTTACGTCGTCGTGCTGCATGTGACCGAGCAGAACGACTGGGCCTCGCGCATCGTCATCACCGACCTGCTGCCGGCCGGCTTCGAGATCGACAATCCGAGCCTCGTCGACAGCGCCCAGATGACGAATTTCGACTGGGTCGGCGAAATGTCCGCCGCCCATACAGAATTCCGCTACGACCGTTTCGTCGCCGCCTTCAATCGCGATGAGAATTCAGCGCGCGATTTCAACGTCGCCTACGTGGTGCGCGCCGTCACCCCCGGCGTCTACGATCATCCGGCAGCAACCGTCGAGGACATGTACCGTGCCGATCTGTCTGCGCGGACGGCGACCGGCAAGATGGAGGTCGTTGCGGCTCAACAATGAGGCGGTGGCAGAAATTTGCGATCGGGACTGCGGCCGGCATTTTCATTGCCGGCGCAGGTCTTTTCGCGCTCGATGCCGCCGACCGGGCCTTTCCGCCGCCACTTGAACAGGCAGTAGCCGTCTCGCCCGAAGTGCTTGATGCCGGTGGGCAATTGCTGCGCGCCTTTGCAACGCCGGAGGGGCGCTGGCGGCTGAGGACACGCGTTTCCGACGTCGATCCGCAATTCATCCGCATGCTGATTGCCTATGAAGATCAGCGCTTCTACGAGCATTCCGGCATCGATGTCTGGGCGCTCGGGCGTGCGGCGCTGCAATTCGTCAGCAACGGCCGCATCGTATCCGGCGCCTCGACGCTCTCCATGCAGGTGGCAAGGCTGATCGAGCCGCGCGAGAGCCGGTCACTTTCGGCAAAACTCCTGCAGGTCGTGCGCGCCGTGCAGATCGAGCGGCGGCTTTCGAAGGAACATATCCTCGATCTCTATCTCACCCATGCGCCCTATGGCGGCAACCTGGAAGGCGTGCGCGCCGCAAGCCTTGCCTATTTCGGCAAGGAGCCGAAGCGGCTGACGGTGGCGGAGGCCGCCCTCTTGGTCGCGCTGCCGCAATTGCCTGAGAAGCGCCGGCCGGACCGGAACCTGAAGACCGCCGAAGCGGCGCGCAAACGCGTGCTCGACCGCATCGCCGTGGCCAAGGTGGTGGGTGACGGCGAGGCCGAACGCGCCGAAGGGGTTGCAATCCCTGCCCGCCGGCTGCAGCTTCCAGCCCTTGCCGCTCATGTTGCGGAAGCCGCACTCCGCAAGGACCCGAACGTGGTCCAGCACCAGACGACACTGAAGAAGCAGGTTCAGGCCGGTCTTGAATCCGTCGCGCGCGCCGCGACACTGAAGCTTGGGCCGAAGCTGTCGCTCGCCATGGTGATGGCGGACGCCGAGACCGGCGAGATCGTCGGCGAGGTCGGATCGGCCGATTATTTCGATGCCAGCCGCTCCGGCTGGATCGATATGACGCGTATCAACCGCTCACCCGGCTCGACACTCAAACCCTTCATCTACGGCCTTGCCTTCGAGCAGGGGCTCGTCAGCCAGGAGACCATCATCGAGGATCGGCCGGCCGATTTCTTCGGCTACCGGCCGCGCAATTTCGATATGAGCTACCAGGGTGACGTGACCGTGCGCGAGGCCCTGCAGCTCTCCCTCAACGTGCCGGCCGTCAAGCTGCTCGATGCGGTCGGCCCGTCGCGGCTCATGGTGCGTTTCCGCCGCGCCGATGTTCGTCCGGTCTTGCCGCCGAACGAGACGCCGGGCCTGGCGATTGGCCTTGGCGGCGTCGGCATCACGCTGAAGGATCTCGTGCAGCTCTATACGGCGCTTGCCAATCGCGGCCAGCCGGTCAGGATCGGCGATGGTGTGACCAACGAGCCGGGCAAGATCGACGCCGAGCCCTTGCTGGACCCGGTTGCTGTCTGGAATGTCGCCGACATTCTCTCGGGCGTCATACCGCCGGCCGGCGCGCCGCAGCGCGGCATCGCCTACAAGACCGGCACGAGCTATGGCTATCGCGATGCCTGGTCGGTCGGTTACGACGGACGCTATGTGCTTGGTGTGTGGGTCGGACGGCCGGACAATAGCGCCGTACCCGGTTTGACGGGTTATGGCACGGCTGCACCCATCCTCTTCGAGGCGCTTGCGAAATCCGGCATCGCCACCACACCACTGCCGCGCCCGCCGACAGGCGCCGTGCGCATCGCACAGACCGATCTGCCGATCAGCCAGCGCCGTTTTGCCGTCAATGCCAACGGACTGCTGGTCACGTCCGGCCGCGAGCCGTCACCCCAGATCGTCTATCCGCCGGAGGGCGCTCATGTCGATCTTGGAGCAAAAGCAGGCGATCTTTCGCCACTGATGCTCAAACTGCAGGGCGGCCGCGCGCCCTTCCGCTGGCTTGCCAACGGCAAGCCGCTGCCCGAACTTTCACGCCGGCGCACGCAGAGCTGGATGCCTGATGGCGGCGGGTATTCAAAGCTGACGGTCATCGATTCCATGGGCCGAGCGGCAAGCGTCGGCGTCTTCGTCGACTAGGGCTTGTTGAGATTCATTTTGAGTTTATGACAGCGGCGCAAGCGTAGATCATGGCGGAGAAGTTTCTGTCGGTTTTATCGCTTCTCATGGCGATGGCCTTAAACTCTTTGAGCTTGCAGAAGAAGTTCTCGATCAGGTGTCCCGTTGCAGCGCCCGCCAGGCAATCGCGTTAAAAATCAGGTCCGGATGGACAAGGACAGTGGCCCACGCATAGGCCGCATCAGTAAAGATCGCTTGTATCTCGGCTTAACCCCGGATTTGCAACGGCGCGTGACAACATTGGAAACTCACCTTAATGGTTTATTAAGCTTTGGAAGCGCGGGGGGCTCGCATGCATAGGCGCGAGATAAAGAAGGCATATTACCCAAATTTCAACCTGATCAGGCTCGTCGCAGCCTCCACGGTGATCTTTTCGCATGCCTTCCTTATCTCGGAGAAAACCTCGGCGAACGAACCCTTCGAGCGTTTGATCGGAGGGGGCAATATCCTTGGCATCTTCGGGGTCTATGTGTTTTTCATCACAAGCGGCTTCCTCGTCACGCAGAGCGCGCAGTCATGCAGCGCGAGTGGTTTTCTCTGGCGGCGTGCGCTGAGGATATATCCGGCGCTTGTTGTCTGCACCCTGCTCAGCGTCTATGTTTTGGGTCCCTTTTTCAGCCCGTTAGGCATCAGCGCTTATCTTCGTAACTCGCTTCATGTGAAGACGACGGTGCATGCGGTGCTCGATCCGAACTATGGTATGATCCTGCCCCATGTACAGTTTTATGATCCTGCGATCTCCTGGCTTGCCACCTTCGTCAACGGCTCTCTTTGGACGATCCCGCAGGAAATATTCTGCTACCTCATCCTTGCGGCATTGATGGCCATCGGGCTTCTGCGAGCCCCGCTCATCGCATCTTCCGTCGCCGTCGGCGTGATTTTGGAGCTTTTCTTCGATAGTCCGTGGCCAGATAGAAAGTTGATAACGGACTTCACTTATATCGCTCCCTACTTCTTCTGCGGTTCACTTCTCTGGTTCGTCGCGGCAAAATGGCAGCCAAGCATTGTACTGGCCCTGATCTTCGTGGTGCTTGGTGTGCTCTGCCTCGTCCTCTGGCCCGCCTATCCTTATGGGCCAATGTTATTCGCCTATCCGCTTGTCCAGATCGCGACCTCGCCGGGCATACGCCTGCCGACTCTCGGCCGGTTTGGCGACGTCTCCTATGGGACCTATCTGTATGGCTGGCCAGTGGAGCAAGTGGTGAACAATGCTCTAGGTGAGTATAGCACATGGTGGGCGGTCTTCGCCGTTTCCCTGCCTACTGCCATGTTACTCGGTTGGCTATCCTGGCATCTTTTAGAAAAGCGTGCGCTGAGGTTGAAGCGAACATCATTCTCCCAGCAACAGCATGTCATTCAGCAGATCGCGCGTCGGTTTTTCGAACAGCATAGTCCCTAACTGTCGCACTTTCCTGATCATGTGCAACGGTTGCCTGAATGGGTCTCGGTGGTGAGCTTCCGCCAAGGTATCGGTCTTTTCTGCCAGGAAGAACCCACTATGACCGCTGTCGATTCATTGCGGCGCGTCTTCTAGGCAGCTTCGACACCATTGCCCAGGCACTTGGCGACATCTGCAACCTCTTCTCCGTGATCGAATGCCGAAACTACTTCAGGGCTGCCGGATATGAGGCCGATTAAACGCGACACGCGTTAGAGCCTTACCTAGCCTGATTGAAGCGTTCTGTTGGCAGAGCACGAAACGTGACCTTGGCTCCCGGACAATGGCCCATCAGTAGGAAGCCCAGCGTTCCCCATGAGCGCGGCTACAGAGGCACTCGATAGAGGATGACGCGAGCACTCGGTACAATCTGCGACAGGAAGTCGAAATCCCGCACGTTGCCGGTCAATACGCTCGCACCCAACTGCCGCGCCTGCAGGAAAATGAGGGCGTCATTGACGAAGCGGCGCTCATGTCCCTCGCCTCGGCCTCGCGGGCCAGTATCCTCTGGAGATAGGCGTCGCTCATCCGGTTCCGATCTCCAAAGCAGGACGGTCATTTTCTCGTTTCCTGGACAGCCGTTTTCAGCGGCTGCAGATCTTACGCATGAGCGTGTGCAGCCCGCGGCGGCTTTGCCGAATGGACTTTCACCTTCACGTCCACCGTCTGGCCGAGGAGATCGAGCATCTTCCAAAGCCGGTCGACGGTGAAGCCGTCCAGCTTGACGCGGCGGATGCGCGAGAATTCGGTATAGTTGATTCCGGTCAGCGTTCCGGCTTCCCGCACCGACAGCTTCCGCCTGTCGAGCGTCTTGATAATCTGTGCCGCCAGCGTAGCCCGCAGATGCTCCAGTTCCGGGTTCGGCATATCGAAGTCGCGGAAGACGTTGCCACTGCCGCGAACAAGTTCAAATTCGTCGCTCATCGTAAAGCCTCCTTCAGTCGTTTCAGGCTTTCGCGGATCAGATCAATTTCGGCCTTCGGTGTTGTAATGCCCGACTTCGATTTTTTCTGAAACGCATGGACAACCCATATGTCCGTATTGATCTGCAGCACGTAGACGACACGAAAAGCGTCGCCCCGGTGCTTCAATGCCAGCTCGAGTACGCCCGACCCGAGGCCCGTCAATGGCTTTGCGATCTCGGGATGGCCGCCAGCGGCAACCACGGTCAACGCCCGCGCCATTTCGACCTGTGCGCCGGGCGGAAAATCTTCAAAGTCTTTCCGGGCGGCCTTAATCCACGATACTGTACGGCCATTGTCTGGCATATGGTCTATGTTGATATATTTATCAACACTCGTCAATGAAAATAACGTCGTAGCCGTCCGTTCTGCCGCCCGCGGCGAAAGCCCGACTACCGCAATTCGATTGGCGAAAAATCAATGTGACAGCACCCCATCAACGAACCTACCCTTAAAGAACGGGAACAAAAGCGCTTCACAACCGTTGCAAGATGTCCCCTTCGAACGGCAAAAACGACCCCATGACGCTTCCCTCCGCGACCTACCGGGTCCAGTTCCGCAACGGCATGACCTTCGATCGTGCCTGCGGGCTTGTCCCCTATCTGAAGTCGCTTGGCATCAGCCACCTCTACGCCTCGCCGGTCTTCACCGTCACGACAGGATCGACGCACGGTTACGACGTGACCGACGCCAACGAGATCGATCCGGGACTTGGCGGAAGGGCGGGTTTCGATCGCCTGACGGAGGCGCTGTCAGAAGCGGGCATGGGCCTGATGCTCGACATCGTGCCGAATCATATGGCTGCTTCGCTGGAGAACGCCTGGTGGCGGAGCGTCCTGGAATTCGGCAAGCATAGCCCGTTTGCAGGCCACTTCGATATAGAATGGAGCGAACGACTGACCCTGCCCCAGCTCGGTAAGAGCTTCGATGAAAGTGTTTCTGCCGGCGAACTGACGATCACCATCGACGAGGCGCATGGCAATCTGGCGATCGGCTACTATGACGCCCTCTTTCCGCTGAGCATGGAAAGCTACGCCCAGCTCTCGACGGAACTGGATGATCCTGTTCTCGCTGGGATGGCCGAACTGGCAGGCTCCATCGGTGGCGATGACCTGCATCGAGGGCTGCGCGACATAATCTTCGAGGCCGGCGATCTCACAAGCCTGAGCAGAAAGCTTGCGGAGCTTTCAAAGGATCATGCCTTCATGACGCGGCTGCATGCGGCGCAGCACTGGCAGCTTCAGCGCTGGCAGGAGGCTTCGGAGCATCTGAGCTATCGGCGGTTTTTCGAGGTGACTGGGCTGGTCGGGCTGCGGGTCGAGGATATCAGGGTCTTCGAAGAGAGCCACCGGCTGATTCTCGATCTCGTGCGTCAGGGCCAGGTGCAGGGCCTGCGCATCGACCATATCGACGGGCTGGCGGAACCGAGAGCCTATCTCGACCGCTTGCGGGAAGCAGTCGGCGCAGACACCTATATCGTCGTCGAGAAAATCCTTGGCCCCGGCGAAGGGCTGCCGGCCGACTGGCCGGTGCATGGAACGACGGGCTACGAGTTCGTTGCCGCCTTGAGCGGGCTCTTCGTGGAGGGCAATGGCTTGCAGAAACTCGATGAAGCCTATCGCCGGCTGGCAGGTGGCAATGGCGATTTCGAAGCCGGGCGACGGACGGCCAAGCGGTTGATGGTCGAGCGGAATTTCGCCGGAGAGGCGGCCCGCCTTGCGCGCATAGCAGCCGGCCTCCTCCCCGAACTGTCGAACAGGGAAATGACCGAGGCGATCCGCGAGCTTCTGATCGCCTTTCCCGTCTACCGCACCTACGGGACCGACGGCCCTCTCGATGCGCGGGATGCGGACCTGCTGAAAAAAGCCGAGCTGGCGGCTGCCGGATATCTGGACCATGCACAGTCGCTGCAAAGCATCGTGGCCATCCTGGAGGGTAAGGTCGACAACGAGGCGGCTCGTGAATTCCGCCACCGATTCCAGCAGCTCTCCGGCCCCGTCATGGCCAAGGCAATGGAGGATACGCTGTTCTATCGCTACAACCGGCTGCTGGCGGTAAATGAGGTCGGTGGCGAGCCGGAGCATGTGCCCGGCGGCATCGAAGCGTTTCACCAACACATGCAGGATCGGGCGCGCTCCCAGCCCTCGGGACTTTCGGCAACATCGACGCATGACACAAAGCGCGGCGAGGATGCGCGGGCGCGGCTTTATACTGTCAGCGAAGGCGCCGACGTCTTTGCCAACGCCGTCGAACATTGGCGCAGACTGAATGAAAGTCACCGTATTGAGCTGCCGGACGGTGCAGCACCCGAGCCCGATCTGGAATGGATGCTCTATCAGGCGCTTACCGGCGCGTGGCCTGAGGATTTCGACCGTCATCATGCGGATGGGCTGCGCGAGCGTTTCGTCGCCTATGCGGAAAAGGCTATTCGCGAAGCCAAGCTGCGTACCGATTGGACGGCGCCGAACAATGACTATGAGGAAGCGGTCCGCGCCTATGCGGCAGCACTCGTCTCACCCGACAACGACGCCTTCACCGAGGCTTTCGCCCGTGTTCTGCAGCCCTTCATCGAGGCCGGTTACGTCAACAGCCTGTCGCAGACATTGATCAAGCTGACGGCACCGGGCATTCCGGATATCTATCAAGGGGCCGAAGGTTTCGATTTCAGTTTCGTCGACCCCGACAACAGACGGCCGCCAGATTTCGAGACACTCGCAGGCTGGCTTGCCGAGGGTGGTCCGCTGGCAAGATTGCAGGCGGCGGCGCTGAAACAGCGTGTCATCCAGATCGGCCTGGGACTCCGGCTCGAGCACGGCCAGCTTTTCACTAAGGGGGAATATCTGCCGCTGGCCGTCAGCGGCATCAGAAGCAGCCATGTCGTCGCCTTTGCCCGCCTGCACCATAACGACTTCGCTATCACCATCGTGCCAAGACTGATGTTTGGCTGGCTCGATCCCGGCGTGCTCTTTGCCGGACCGGAATTCTGGGAGGATACGGTAATATCCGTGCCTTCACCGCTTCACGGTCTCAAAGCCGATCTCCTGACTGGCAAGATGCTGGAGCCGGGAACGAAGATCGCGCTTGCCGCCCTTCTCGGAGACCAGCCGGCGGCCCTGATCGTGCCGGCCTGACGGTAACCTTGAAAAATCCGCACCGTTAAAAAAAGCTGTTGACCTTCCAGTTGCTGGAAGGTTCATAAAGCCGTCCGGATGCCAGAAGGGCATGAAAGGCGAAAGCATATGGATACCAAGCACGATCATCATCACGGCCACGACCATCATGGACATGGTCACGACCATCACCATCATGCAGGTGCGCAATGCGGCTGCGGCCACGACGAAAAGGTTGAAGAGCTGGTGGTGCGCGATCCCGTCTGCGGCATGACGATCGATCCGAATGCCGGCAAGCCTTCCCTGGATTATGAGGGTCACACCTATCACTTCTGCTGCGATGGCTGCCGAAAGAAATTCGAGGCGGCACCACAGGATTATCTTACGGCCAAGGATCCGGTCTGCGGCATGAACGTCGATCGCGCCAGCGCCAAGCATTTCCTCAAACACGAGGGCGAAAAATTCTACTTCTGCTCGGCAGGATGCAAGGCGAAGTTCGAGGCCGATCCCGAGACCTATCGCAATGGCAGGAAACCCGCGGCAGCCGCCATGCCGAAGGGAACGCTCTATACCTGCCCCATGCATCCTGAGATCGTCAGCGACCATCCCGGCGACTGCCCGAAATGCGGCATGGCGTTGGAGCCGATGGGCATTCCGCCCGAGGATGAAGGCCCGAACCCGGAACTCGTGGATTTTATCCGGCGGCTCTGGGTCAGTGCGGTTCTTTCGATCCCGCTCCTGATCCTCACCATGGGTCCGATGCTTGGCCTGTCGTGGCCGCGCGAAGCGCTCGGGGAACCGCTGGCGAGTTATGTCGAACTGTTGCTGGCGACACCGGTCGTCCTCTGGGCAGCCCTTCCCTTCTTTCGCAGGGCATGGGCATCCTTCGTCAACCGCAGTCCGAATATGTGGACATTGATCGGCCTCGGCGTCGGCACGGCCTATGTGTACAGCGTCGTGGCAACCTTGGCGCCCGATCTCTTCCCGCATAGTTTCCGCGGCCATGGCGGCTCTGTTCCCGTTTATTTCGAGGCAGCCGCCGTCATCATTGCACTGGTCTTCGCCGGGCAGGTGCTGGAATTGAAGGCGCGCGAACGCACCGGCTCTGCAATCCGCGCGCTGCTTGACCTTGCTCCGAAAACCGCGCGCCGCATCGATACCGATGGCAGTGAGCGCGACGTGCCTGTCGATGATATCCAAGCCGGCGACCGGCTGCGCGTACGCCCCGGCGAACGTATACCGGTCGATGGCTCCGTCACCGAAGGGCAATCGACCATCGATGAATCGATGATCACGGGCGAATCGCTGCCGGTGGAAAAGGCTGTGGGCGACACACTGACCGGCGGCACCATGAACAAGAACGGCGCGCTGATCATGACCGCCGAAAAGGTCGGCGCCGACACAACACTGTCGCGCATCGTCGACATGGTGGCGAAGGCGCAGCGCTCGCGCGCGCCGATCCAGGGGGCTGTCGACCGCGTTTCGGCGATCTTCGTTCCCGGCGTCGTCGCGGCCGCCATCGCTGCCTTCCTCGTCTGGTCCTTCGTCGGGCCGGAGCCGCGCCTGGCCAATGCCCTGCTTGCCGCCGTCGCCGTGCTGATCATCGCCTGCCCCTGTGCACTCGGCCTTGCGACGCCGATGTCGATCATGATTGCCACCGGCCGTGGCGCGCAGGAGGGTGTCTTGATCAAGGATGCGGAAGCATTGGAGCGTTTTTCGAAGGTCGATACATTGATCGTCGACAAGACCGGCACGCTGACCGAAGGTAAGCCAAAGCTGACTGAGGTTGTGGCTTTGGGCAATATTGATGAAAACCATCTGCTGGCGCTTGCTGCAAGCCTGGAACGCGGTTCGGAACATCCCCTCGCCGAGGCAATCGTCTCCGGTGCCGAAGAACGCGGCCTCACCTTCCGCGACGCGACGGGTTTCGAGGCAAGGACCGGAAAAGGCGTGGAAGGCAAGGCGGGCGGCACATCCGTCGCGCTCGGCAATGCCGCCATGCTTGCCGATCTCGGCATCGATCCCTCGCCGCTCTCCGAGAAGACCGAGGCGCTGCGCGGCGAAGGCAAGACCGTCATGTTCGTGGTCGTGGATGGCGTGCTGGCCGGCCTTGTCGCCGTTGCCGATCGTGTCAAGCCGACAACGGCTGCCGCCATCAAGGCGCTGCACGACAGCGGCCTGAAAATCATCATGGCGACCGGCGACAATGAGCGGACGGCCCGTGCGGTGGCAAGAAGCCTTGGGATCGACGAGGTTCGCGCCGATGTTCTGCCTGAGGACAAGAAGGCGCTGGTCGATGAACTCCGGGCGAAAGGCGCTGTCATCGCCATGGCCGGCGACGGCGTCAATGATGCGCCGGCACTCGCCGCTGCCGATGTCGGCATCGCCATGGGTACGGGTGCCGACGTTGCGATGGAAAGTGCGGGCATTACATTGGTGAAGGGCGATCTCAACGGCATCGTCCGCGCCCGGCGGCTCGCCGAAGCGACGATGCGCAACATCCGCCAGAACCTCGGCTTTGCCTTCGGCTACAATGCGCTCGGCATCCCCGTGGCCGCCGGCGTGCTCTATCCAATCTTCGGCCTGCTGCTCTCGCCAATGATTGCGGCCGCCGCCATGAGCCTCTCGTCCGTCTCGGTCATCGGCAATGCGCTGAGGCTGAGGGTCGAAAAGCTGTAAAGGAATCAAGTGATGAATATCGGCGAAGCTTCGGAACGGTCCGGCCTGCCTTCAAAGACCATCCGCTACTACGAAGACATCGGCCTCATCCGCCCCGGCCGGGGCGGAAACGGCTACCGCGATTATGCGGCCTCGGACGTGCACAAGCTGCGCTTCCTGCAGCGCTCGCGCGGCCTCGGCTTCTCGGTGGAGGAATGCCGTCAGCTGCTCGCACTCTACGAGGACAAGAGCCGGGCGAGCGCCGACGTCAAGGGGATCGCCGAGGCGAAGCTTTCGGAAATCGACCGGAAGATCCGCGAGCTGACGGAGCTGCGGCATACGCTCGAACATCTCGTCCATGCCTGCCACGGCAATGATCGTCCGGACTGTCCGATCCTCGAAGAACTTTCGGACACCGCCACCTGACGCTTGTCACTAAGTCTCCAGTAAGTCGACATGGTGATGAACATCGACAATATATGCCACGCTGACCACATTGGAAGAAGAACGGAAGGTCAAGGTGATGGCATCAGGTAGCATCCATGTGAAGGTCAGTGGCGCGCTGCAAGATCATATTCGGCAGCAGATCGGCGACGACGGCCTCTACGAAAACGCAAGCGAATAATCCGCGCGTTGATCCGGCGCGATTTGCAGACCCGTGACGAGGCATGGGATGCCCTACAAAAGGAGCTCGCCCCCGCGATGCGAGCCGCTGACAGTGAATTTGTCGCTATCAGCGCCGAGGATGTTATCCGTCGCAACAAGCGCCGCTAGTCATGGTGACTTATCGATTTTATCCCCGCGCCGATGCAGCGCAGGACAAGATGTGGCGCGACACATTTGAGGCGTGGGGCGAAAAACAGGCGGACGCCGATATCCTTGGTTTGCACGGTCATTTGCAGCGGCTGCGCAAGGATCGAATGATATGGCGACAGCTTCGGCAGCGCCTCACGGTTCCGGCAGATATCAGGCGGAAGGCTTTACTTCGGCCGCTATGAGCATCCCTATGTCTTCTTCCGCGAACTCGATAACGGCGATATCGGTATAATGAGTATTCTTCACGAACGGATGGATTTAGCCGTTCGGCTAAGAGAAGACTTGGCAGCTCTCTCATCCAGAGAGCCCTCTTAGAAGTATTCGACAGGCTGCATGCATTGGGCCGGGCTGTTCGCAAACCGAAAGTTGGACGTCCGTCCGTTTCTTCTGCTCCATTGCCCACGTAAAAGAGGTTCGCTGGGGAAACCGCCTACCGCCCCGAGACGTCGACTTCCTCTTCCTGCTCATCCTCGGCGGTGGTGTCATCCAGCCGGTGCTTGATCGCCAGCGCATAGATGACATCGAGGATATTGCGGTCTTTCAGATGAGGATCGCTCAGCGCCAGCAGCGAGGCGCGAACGATCTTCTTGCTGGAGGCTTTCGGACAGCGCCCGCGGACGAAATCGTAAAGCGCATCGCCCACCAGGCCTTCCATGGCGCCGTCCACGAGGGCCTCGTAGACCCGCTTCTTTTCTTTCATTCTATGTATTCCCCTGCAAATCAGCGGGGCACATACTCGGTCATGAAATTGTCATATACAACCGACCGAAACCATGTGTCGACGATTGAACAGCTGTGCAACCGTGGAAAACGGTACTTTGGCGGACCCAATTCCGTTCAACTCCGCGCACGTCCGGGCTCTTCGACGTGGCACCAGACCGCCAATAGCGGTGTCGTGGTACAACGCATGGCGAACGACTGTCCCGCTTCGGCCGCGAAGACGCCGCCTGTTCCGGTCGAAAACCAGCTCGCTCCGGCAATCGAAAGTTCGCAGGGTGACAGCAACAAAAAAGCCCGTGAGAACCGCTGCACGTGATCGGGGAACCGGCTGTACGGCTCCATATAGGTGAGGCCAATGCGGATATCCGTCCGGTCTTCCAGTCCACCGGGTCCGACGATCACGCTGTGGGCATGAGCTGTCTCGAAGTTCAGGCTTGCAAATGGTCCGCTTCTGCCTCTGATCCACACAAGCGAGTGAGCGAGACGCTGAACGCACTGCGCTACCTCGGCGCAAATGCCTCTGGTCGCGATTGCGTTTTGGAGGGCCGCCTCGAGGCCCGTAGGGATACCGCTATCCTGAAGCTGCTTGTGGCTTAGCGTTCCCGTGCGTTCAAGCTTTTGAAAAACCTTCCCGGCGACAAAACTCGCCATCGTCGAGGCCGACGGATGCAGCATCGCACGAGCCAGCAGATTCAGGAAGTTTTCGAGCTCCGCCGGACGCTCCGCGGCGCTCCGCTCGCGAAGCCTGCGTTTTACCGGTTCTTTCTCGTCGGTGATGAGGAGATCTGCTTCTCGTTTCGTGGTTCTGCTCATGACCTTCTCCGTGCAGGCTCTTCCCTACAGTGCCCGGACCAGCGACGGCAAGGTTTCTGATTGCTCAGATGTCAAGAAACTCGTCCTGAGCGGCGAGTTCTTCGGCCCGCCCGCGCCAGATGCAGGAGAATGGAAAAGCGGTCTCAGACCGTCGTTGCCTGGTCATTCGGGATGCCCCTGCTGCGGGAACTGAGCGGAGGGCACGCGCGGAAGCGGATCATTCATTTGGATTCAAGACGGCAGAACCGGTCATCCAGCCGTATCCGTCGGGATCCCGGCTTTTTACACTTTGCCGGCTTCCCAGGCGCTACCCGCGAAGCCGACCTGTCAGGTTCGGTTCACCAGATTCAGTCCGCGAGCCGCAGCTTCAGTGCCGCCACACCGACGGCCAAATTGACACCGACATCGCCTTCAAGCGAAACCGGTTGCAGCGAGACGGTCTTGCGCGTTCCGCCGACCAGCACATTGGCCCCTCCGCCGATCCCGACGCTGGCATCAGCCGTCACGCCGGCATATGTGCCCTGCAGCCCGGCAACCGGTTCACGCGTGGCGCTAAAGACCAGCCAGACCATCCGGCCCTTTTCTACGCTACCGACGTCAAGACCGAAATCGGTGATCGTGCCGACATAATGCTGACTGGCATCACCGGCAGCGCTCGGCGTATAGGTGCAGTCGACGTCCTGCTTGGAGCCGACGATGACACCGATGCCCTTGGAAACGTCGCAGTCCAGCTTGCCGACATCGGCCTGGGCGGCGTTTGCAACGACAGGGGCGGCCAGCATGCCGGCTGCGAAGAAGGAAAGAAGAATGGTTTTCATGATAGATCCTATTCGGAGTTTAAGGTCGCTATCGGCGGCATAGCGTGTCCGAGGGAACCGCGGATGCTGCCCGACATCGTCGACGAGGGCTCGCCGATCGACGAAAAGAATAGGGAAGCCGCCCGACCGGATGAAATCGCGCGCTGGTCTAGGCGGGCCAATACGTAAGTTTAGTTCCGCCTGCTTCAGGATGGGCGTATCTTCCATTCCATCGCCTGAAGCCTCCTCCTGACAGGCGATAGAAATCTCGGTTAGGGCTTCCCGGTGTCCCTCCCCTCCGCCCGAAGCCACGGATTGCCCGAGGATCCGCACATGGCCGCCTTTCCGTTTCGGGAGGCGGCCTCTTTTTTTCAGTATTGCCCGATTATCCGTCACGACCGAAGCGGCATGCCAGCATGACAACACATGTCTGGACCTGGCTGAAGACAGCCTAGACGTAGGTATGATTCAGCAATGCGGCATGCGCGACTAACGTCTCGAGCATCCGGGACGAAGCCCGGTTCGATCACCAGAGAGACGAGGTACCGTCATGTATCAGGATTCGATTGATCACTTTGCCCAGTCCGGCGAAGAGAAAGCCGAAGCGGTCCGTAGCCACTTTCCTGCCTTCCTGATCGGGGCAGCCATGGCCGGCGCCTATATCGGTTTCGGCGATATTATCATGTTCACCGCCGGCGCGCATGCCGATCCGGCCTGGGCGCATCTCGTCATGGGGATCGTCTTCTCGTCCGCCCTGACAATCGTCGTCTTTGCCGGCAGCGAGCTTTTCACAGGAACGGCGATGTACATGCCGCTTGCGGTACTGACCCGGCGCAGCCGTATTTCGGATATGCTGCTCGTCTGGGCGAGTTCCTGGATCGGCAACCTGATCGGCGCGGTCGTTCTCGCCGGCCTTTTCCACCTGGCCGGCGGCGGCGTGCTTCTGGGCGATGGAAGCCAGGCGTTCTTTTCCGTTGTTTCCGCCAAGATGTCGGCTGGATCGCTCGAGCTTCTCGCCCGCGGCATTCTCTGCAACTGGCTCGTCTGTCTCGCCATCTGGATGGCGGGACGCACGGAAAATGCCGCTGCCAAGATCATGCTGATCTTCTGGCCGATCACCATCTTCGTGGCAGCCGGTTACGAACACAGCGTCGCCAACATGTTCACCTTCTCAATGGCGCTGATGGGCGAGCATCCGGCCAACATCACGCTTGCCGCGGCAATCCACAATCTCATCTGGGTGACGATCGGCAACCTCATCGGCGGCGCGGTTTTCATGGCGCTTGGCTACTGGCTGCAGTTTTATGGCAGCGGCCACGTCTCGTTCTCGCCGGCCCCGGTTCGCGTCCGCGCAAAGATCTCCACCGACCGCAATGAGAAATGAGGCGTCTCATGGCCGATCCGATCACCATCACCAGCCTTAGCCCGTTACAACCGTCCCCTTTGCCGGACATTCCGGCCGACCCGGTCCGCTCTCCGCCGGCAACCGTGATCTCGCTGAGACGCCTTGCCATTCCGCTTCTCGCCATTGCCCTTGTCAGTGGTGGGGTGGCCGTGGCAACCGTCGACTGGAACCGATGGGTCGCAGGTGCGGCATCGCAATCGACCGACGACGCCGTCGTCAGCTCCGACGTCTCCACCTTGAGCGCCCAGATCAGCGGCATCGTCCGCAGCACGCCGGTTACCGATTATCAGAAGGTGACGAAAGGCCAGCTGCTCGCCGAGATCGACCCGCGTGAATATGATGCGGCGGTCGAGGGTGCCAAAGCCAATCTTGCCGCGGCAAACGCGTCGCTTGCCAATCTGGCGAACCAGATCGAGCTACAAAGGGCTGTCGTACAGGTGGCCGAGGCACAGAACGCATCGGCCGAGGCGCAGCAGACCCAAACGGAACAGGAGTTCCACCGCCAGACAAGCCTTGGCGGAGCGACCTCGCAGCAGCTATTGCAGCAGGCACAAGCCGCCTATCTGCAAGCCCAGGCCTCTGTGAAATCGACAGCCGCTTCGATCGAGCAGCAGAAGGCGCAGCTTAATGTGCTGAACGGGCAATATCCGCTGCTGCGCTCGCAGGTCAACGCCGCGCAGGCTTCGCTCGACACGGCTCTCATTCATCAGGGCTATGCGCGGATCTACGCGCCTTTCGATGGCGTCATCGGCCGCAGGCTCGTCCACGAAGGTGACCTGGTGGCCGCCGGAACGAGCGTCATTTCAGAGGTTCCGCTTCCGAGCGTCTATGTGACCGCAAATTTCAAGGAAACGCAGCTTTCCCGCATGACCCCAGGCAGGACGGCAGACGTTACCATCGACACCTTCCCCGGTCAGATATTTCACGGCACCGTCAGCGGCCTGTCTCCGGCGAGCGGTTCGATCTTTGCGCTGCTGCCGCCCGACAACGCGACCGGAAACTATACGAAAGTCGTCCAGCGCATCCCGGTCAAGATCGTCTTCGATCCCGGCCAGCCGCTGCTGGATCGGCTCAAGCCCGGAATGTCTGCCGTCGTCACGGTCGATACGAAGTCGGACCAAGAGCAATGAGCGCGACACCGCGCGCCTTTGGTCCGCTGACCAGCGGCACGACGACCAGCCACCCTGTTCTCATCGTCGCAGCACTGCTGCTCGCCTCCTTCGTGGTCGGCTTCGACACCCGCGTTTTCGCCGTCGGTCTGCCGGATATCCGCGGCGCCTATTCGCTTGGTTTCGATGAAGCCTCATGGCTCAGCACCGTCGCCAACGCACCGCAGATCTTGATCTCGTCTGCCGTGGCCTGGCTTGCGACCGTCTTCGGCGTGCGGCGGGTCATGATCCCGACGACATTGGTCTATGCCTGCATTTCGTTTGCCATTCCCATGGTCCATGACAGCGTCCCGCTGTTTGCGCTGCATGCGGCGAGAGCCCTGCTGCTCGGCGTCTTCATACCCGCCACGATCATGGTGATCTTCCGCAATCTGGATATGAAATACTGGCTGATCGGCCTTTCGATCTACGCGCTTCGCGTGCCGCTGTCGCAGAATCTGGGCTTCGTGCTGGTCGGCCTCTACGACGATTATCTCGGCTGGCAGTGGGTCTATTGGCAGGATGTGATCGTCACGCCGATCATCGCATTGCTCCTCATCATCGGCGCCCCGAGGGAGGAGATTAATCTCAGCCTGCTCCAAGGCGCCGATTGGGGCGGCATGATGCTGCTCGGATGCTCGATGACCATGATCTACGTCGGTCTCGATCAGGGCAACCGGCTGGACTGGTTCAACTCCGGCATCGTCACCTCGCTGCTCGCAGGCGGCGCCATCCTCTTCATCGGCTTCCTCATCAACGAGAGCGTCGTCGCGAACCCCTGGGCGCATGCGAGCGTGATCCTGTCGCGCAACATCGGCATCGGCTACGCGATCATCATCGCCTTCACGTTTTCCAGTTCCGGCGCCGCGATTTCCATTCCGGGTTTCCTGCAGACGGTCGTCGGTTTGCGGCCGATCGCCATCTCCGAACTCTACATCTTCGGCGCCGTCATCCCGGTCTTTCTGTTCATTGCCTTTGCGATCTTCCTGCTGCGCCGGATCGATGCGCGGCTCTGCATCATGATGGGACTGGCCTCCATGTCGCTCGGTTCCCTCTGGGGGGCGCATCTTTCCATCTCATGGGCGCCGTGGAATTTCCTGCCGGTCGTCCTGCTGCATACGGCCGGGCAATCCTTCGCCTTCTTTGCGACAGTCGTCTATCTGATCGCCAACTCCGATCCCAAGCGCTCGACAGCGGTCTCCGCCTATATCCAGGTGATCCGGCTCGGCAGTGTCGAATTGGCGCTCAGCCTGTTGAACACCTGGCTGCGGCAACGCGAGCAGTATCATTCCAATATCCTAACCGGGCCGATTTCGTCATCCTCGGACAGTCTTCGGACCGCGTTGGCGAAACTGGAGACGCTATTCGGCACCGGCCATCACGGAAACCTGGAGGCTCTCGCCACCATCGCGACAAAAGTCCACGCGCAGGCGAGCGTGCTCGCCTATGCCGACGTCTTCATCCTCTCTTTCTGCTTTGCGATTGCCGGCATTGCCCTTGTGGCCTGCATGGGCGCCATGCCCTTCGGACCGCTGCATCCCGATTTCCGGAAGAACCCATCAACGGCCGAAACGCAGCCGGCCACAGCCGGCTGATCGGCCACACTCGATTTTCCTTTGAATAGGCGCAGAGAGCCGGTGCGAGTGCTTTTCACGCCGGTCCTTCCGCGTGCCGCCGGCTACCCGGATGCGAGGCGTATACCTATGGGGAACGGCAACTAGACCTGCGTATAGATGCGCCAATGCCCGCCCGGACGTAGCCTTCTCGCATTGAATTGATCCGGCAGGACACAGAAGCGCCGGTCGGCCTGCCGATAATCGGTAGACTGACCCCTGGCCTGAGCACCAGCCCTTCAATTCAGGACACAGATACAGAGGCCGCCCAACGCCGGTGGCCGTTGCAGCGTAGTTCGCCCTTTAGCCCGTGGAGCCGGCAGTGACATCCATTCGCATCGTGACTGAACCCCGTCGTCGCCGGAAACCGGCGATCCTTGCTGCTGCCGCCATTCTCGCCATTGCGGGCGGATCGGCCGCAGCCTTCTGGCTTGCAGGGACTGAGCCAACCATTGCCGCCTCGGAGCCCAGCTCGCCGGCCGTGCCGGTCGAGGTCGCCACCCCTGCCGTTACCGACGTACCTGTCTATCTCGACGGTCTCGGCACGGTGCAGGCGAACTATACGGTCAATATCACGACACGTGTCGATGGCGAACTCCAGAGCGTGATGTTTGACGAGGGACAGGCCGTCAAGAAGGGCGATGTGCTCGCCATCATCGACCCTCGCCCTTTCCAGGCAGCCGACGATCAGGCGGCCGCCAAGATCAAGCAGGACCAGGCCGATCTCGCCAATGCCCAATATCTGCTCGGCAAGGACCAGAAACTGGGCCAGCAGCAGATCGTCACGCAGGAAACCGTCGAGCAGCAGCAAAGCATGGTGGCAAGTGCACAGGCACAGCTCGCGCAGGATCAGGCGGCCAAGGAGGCCGCTGACGTGTCGCTCTCTTATACCGAGATCCGCTCACCGATCGACGGCCGCACGGGTATACGTCGGGTCGATCCCGGCAACGAAGTCCAGACGACCGATACGACACCGATCGTCACCATCACCCAGACGCAGCCGATCACTGTGATCTCCACGCTGCGTGAGGACGATCTCGACGCAGTACGCAACGCGCTGAAGGCCGGCCCGGTCGAGGTGACGGCGATGTCGATGGATCAGTCGCAGCAGCTTGCGTCAGGCACGCTCTCACTCATCGACAACGTCATCGATCAGGCAAGCGGCACGATCCGCATCAAATCGATCTTCCAGAACAAGGACGATGCGCTGTGGCCCGGTCAATTCGTGACGCTGAGGGTCAAGCAGCAGACGCTCCAGAAGGCCGTGACCATTCCTTCCGCAGCACTTGAGCGCGGAGAAGACGGCTTCTTCGTCTACATCATCGACGCTGCCGGTACGGCTGCCGTGCGCAAGGTCACCCCCGGCCCGATCGAGAATGGCCGCGCCGTCATCGAAAAGGGCCTGACCGGCAACGAACAGGTCGTGACATCGGGCCAGTATCGCCTGGACGTCGGCACCCATGTCAGCATCCAACAGGCGGCCGCTGCGCAAGCCGCCAGCAAGGAGTAGGCTATGTCCGTCTCCTCCTGGTTCATCGAGCGGCCGATCGCCGCCTCGCTGATGATGGCAGGCCTCTTCGGCATCGGTATCGTCGCCTACCCTCTCCTGCCGGTGGCACCTCTCCCACAAGTCGATTTTCCGACGATTCAGGTCTCGACACAGCTTCCCGGCGCCGATCCGAAGACCATGGCATCGGCGGTAACCCAGCCGCTGGAAAGGCAGTTCGGGCAGATCCCGGGCGTCACCCAGATGACCTCGACGAGCACGCTCGGCTCGAGCGCGATCACTCTGCAATTCGATCTGTCGCGCGACGTCGATAGCGCCGCCCAGGACGTGCAGACCGCAATCAACGCAGCCGGAGGGCAATTGCCGACGGACCTGCCTTCGCCGCCAACCTATCGCAAGGTCAATCCCGCCGATCCGCCGGTCATGGTTCTTGCGCTCACATCAGATACGCTGCCGCTGACGCAAGTCGACGACTTTGCCGAAAGCGTGCTCGCCCAGCATGTCAGCCAGATCGACGGGGTTTCGCAGGTTCTGATCTTCGGACAGCAGAAGCCGGCTGTGCGCCTGCAGATCGATCCCGGCAAGATCGCCGAGATGGGACTTTCTCTTGAGGATATCCGCAGCGCCGTGACCGGCATCACCAGCAACTCACCGAAAGGCAGCGTGCAGGGTGGAGAGCACACCTACACGATCTATGACAATGACCAGCTCCTGAAGGCCGCCCCCTGGAACGATTCGATCGTCGCTTATCACGACGGCGCTCCGGTCCGCATCAGCGATATCGGCCAGGCGATCGATGGACCGGAAAACGATCAGCTGGCGGCCTGGGCTGATGGCAAGAGGGCGATCCTCCTGCCGATCTTCAAGCTCCCGGGCGCCAACATCATCGATACGGTCGGTGCGATCCGCGCTGCCCTGCCGCAGCTGCAAGCGATCGCACCGGCCGCCATCCACCTCTCCATCCTCAGCGACCGGACGACCACGATCCGCGCCTCGGTGGCGGATGTCGAAACGACGCTTGTCATTACCATCGCCCTTGTCGTCATGGTGATCTTCATCTTCCTGCGCAATGTCTGGGTGACGGTGATCCCGAGCGTCACCGTGCCGCTGGCGCTCCTGGCGACATTGGCGCTGATGTATGTCGCTGGCTTCAGCCTCGATAATCTCTCGCTGATGGGCTTGAGCATCGCCGTCGGCTTCGTCGTCGACGATGCGATCGTGATGGTCGAGAACATCCATCGCCATATGGAGATGGACAAAACGCCGAAACAGGCGGCAATCGACGGCGCGCGCGAAATCGGCTTCACCATCATTTCGATCAGTATCTCGCTCGTCGCCGTTTTCATTCCGTTACTCCTGATGGGCGGCATTGTCGGCCGCCTATTCCGGGAGTTCGCAATCACCGTGACGATGACGATCGTCGTCTCGGCAATCGTCTCGCTGACCATCACACCGATGATGAGCTCACGCTTCCTGAAGCCGGAAAAAGACGCCAACCATGGCAGGCTTTATGCAATGAGCGAGAAGGCGTTTGACGGGCTTCTTGCCGCCTACCGCTACACGCTCGATATAGCGCTGCGCCATCACCGGCTGACCATGACAGTCTTCATCGCTTCGCTTGCGGCAACCGGCTTCCTGTTCGTCAATATTCCCAAGGGCTTCTTCCCAATCCAGGACACCGGCCTGATCACCGGTACACTAGAAGCCGCGCAGGATATTTCCTTCGCCGAAATGTCGCGTCACCAGCTCGAGGCAGGCAATATCGTTGCCAGCGATCCCGGGGTTGCGACCGTCGGCATGGCCGTCGGCAGCGGCGCAGGCCAGACTATCAATAACGGCCGCATGTTCATCACGCTGAAGCCTGAAGATCAACGAGATGCCTCGGCAAGCGAGATCATCAACCGGCTTCGTCCGAAACTCGCGCAGATGCAGGGTGCAGAACTCTTCCTGCAGCCGGCGCAGGATATCAATGTCGGCGGACGCGCATCGGCCACGCAGTTCCAATATACGCTGCAGGACGGTGATGCCGGCGAGCTGAACGACTGGGCAGCAAAGCTGCTCGCAAAATTCAAGACGCTGCCGGAACTGACAGATGTCGCCACCGACCAGCAAAATAGTGGCGCTACTGTCACGCTTACGATCGACCGTGACCAAGCATCGCGCTTCGGCATTGCGCCGCAAACAATCGACGACACGCTTGACGATGCCTTCGGTCAGCGCCAGGTCACCCAGTATTTCACCGACCTGAACAGCTACCATGTGGTTCTCGAACTCGCCCCCGAGTTCCAGAAGTCGCCGCTGGCGATCAACGGTCTCTATATCAAATCGCCGCTGACCGGCGAGCAGGTTCCCTTGAACCAGCTCGTCAAGCAGACGACGGAGCCGACGGCTGTGCTTGCCGTAAACCACCAGAGCCAGTTCCCGGCCGTCACACTCTCGTTCAACCTGGCAAAGGGTACCGCACTCAGCCAGGCGGTCGCCGCCATCGGAAAGGCGGAGACCGATCTCGGCAAGCCGGCAACCGTCATCGGCACCTTCCAGGGCAATGCGCAGGCCTATCAGAGTTCGCTTGCAAGCGAACCGCTGCTCGTGCTTGCAGCCATTGCCGTGATCTATCTGATCCTCGGCGTGCTCTACGAGAGCTATTTCCACCCGCTGACGATCCTGTCGACGCTTCCCTCTGCCGGTCTTGGTGCCCTCGCCATGCTCTGGGTCTTCGGCTTCGACTTTACCGTCATCGCGCTGATCGGCGTGATCCTGCTGATCGGCATCGTCAAGAAGAACGGCATCATGATCGTCGACTTCGCCATCGCCGCCCAGCGCGAGCAGGGACTGTCGCCGGAAGACGCGATCCGCCAGGCCTGTCTCCTGCGCTTCCGCCCGATCATCATGACGACATCGGCGGCACTTCTTGCCGGCCTGCCGCTGATGCTCGGCCACGGCACCGGCTCGGAGCTGCGCCAGCCGCTCGGCTATGCCATGGTCGGCGGCCTGCTCATCAGCCAGGTGATGACGCTCTACACCACCCCTATCGTCTACCTCTACCTGGAAAAACTGAGCGAATTCGTCAGCCGCAGACGGCACGCCACCACCGGCGCCCCAACCCAAGCCCCGGCGGAATAACCCTCCCAATCGACACGAAAGGATTAAAACCATGGAACCTCTTTCTAGACGCACGGTTCTAGCGCTCGGAGCGATGGGCGGAACGGCACTTGCGGCGGGTGCGGCGCACGCAGCGAGCTTCGGCAATCCCGATCAGCCGGCAGAAGGCGCAATCAACGCCAATCCTGCCGGGCTCTCCGATCCCGGTCCGAAGAACCCCGCCCTTAATGACCAGTTCCCCTCATTCGGCAATCCGCCGGCAACCGATGTCGGCGATATGCAGCTCTTCTGGGGGTCGTTCAACAATGCGCCGAAGCGCATTCAGAACGGCGGCTGGGCACGGCAAGTGACGCAATCCGATTTTGCAATTTCCGAAGCGGTCTCCGGCGTCAACATGCGCCTTGGCCCCGGCGGCATCCGTGAGATGCATTGGCACCGGGCTGCCGAGTGGGCGATCATGACAAACGGCCGCTGCCGGGTGACTGTGCTTGATCCGCAGGGGCGGGCCTATGTGCAGGACGTCGAGGCCGGCGATCTCTGGTATTTTCCGGCAGGTTACCCGCACTCGCTGCAAGGTCTCGGGCCTGAAGGCGCCGAATTCGTCCTCGTCTTCGATGAGGGCGAGCAGTCCGAATATGGCACCCTGCTCCTGACCGACTGGCTGGCGCATACCTCGCCGGAACTGCTCGCCAAGAATTTCGGCGTGCCGCAGGACACGTTCAAGAACATCCCGTTGCAGGATCTCTGGATCTTCCAGGGCAAGGAGCCAGGTCCGCTTTCGGCCGACCAGGAGGCCGTAGCTTCCGCCGGCCTGCCGCCCTACCCCTTCACCTATCGGCTGGCGGCATCGGCGCCGCTGAAGCAGAATGCATCAGGCACGATCCAGCTTGCCGACAGCAGCATCTTCAAGGTTTCCAAGACGATTGCCGCTGCGATCGAAACGATCAAGCCCGGCGGCGTGCGCGAAATGCACTGGCATCCGAATGCCGACGAATGGCAGTACTGGATCAAGGGCGAAGGCCGCATGACGGTGTTCGATGCCGGACCACGCAGCCAGACCGCCGATTTCCGGCCCGGCGACATTGGCTATGTCAAAAGAAGCCAGGGCCATATCATCGAGAATACCGGCAAGACCGACCTGCAATTCGTTGCCGTCTTCAAGGTCGCCGAATATCAGGAAGTCGGGCTCTCCTCGTGGCTGACCCATACGCCGGCCGCCCTCGTTGCCCAGCACCTCAATGTCAGCGTCCAGGATATTGCGAAATTCCCCGCCGACCAGCCGGGGATCATGCCCGAGGGCTGACCCCGGAATATCATGCCCAAGGGCTGATCCCTTGTATTGAGGCTGCAAAACACCACCTCCGCCATGGCAAGTGGCGGAGGTTTTTGGCGTTTACGGAAAACCGGCATGCCCTTTCCGGCCGCTCGAAAAAAATTCCGCATCGGCACGGAATAAAATCTGCGATGCTTTCGTATACTCAATCATGGAACGGAAAGAACGCCCATTCGATGTCATCGGTCAGCTCGCAGCGCTTCGTCGCTACGCGCGCTCGCTGGTGCGCAATTCGGACGAGGCGGAGGATCTGGTGCATGATGCACTGGTGCGGGCCTTCGAGAAGCGCAAGAGCTTCCGCAGCGGCGGAAACCTGCGCACGTGGCTGCTTTCCATTCTGCACAACGCGCATATCGACCGCGTGCGGCAGTCCCGCTCGCTGACACGCCGCCATGATGAAGCGGCAGTCGAGGCGGAGCAGTCGCTGCCCGCAGGCCAGGAGCATGCGGTGCGCCTGCAGCAGGTGCGCAACGCCTTTTTCGATCTGCCGGAAGAGCAGCGTGAAGCGCTGCATCTCGTGGCGATCGAGGACCTATCCTATCAGGAAGCGGCCAATGCGCTCGGCATTCCTGTCGGCACGCTGATGTCGCGCATTTCCCGCGCCCGCGCCCAGTTGCGGGAGTTCGAGGAGAAAATGCCGCGCATTGCGCATCTGAAATTAGTTGGAGGGAACGGCAATGAAGGCGATTGATCCAATCATCGATGCCGATCTCGACGCCTATGTGGACGGCGAGCTCGATGTCGCACGGCGCATTCAGGTGGAATCCTACCTCTCCGAGAACCCGGCGATTGCCGCAAAGGTCATGGCCGATCTCAGCGTGAAGGGCGAATTGCGCCTGGCGCTCGCCGGCGAAAGCGCCTTCGGCCACCCCGAGACGCGCGATGCCGCCCGCAGGCTGGAACGTGGCCTTTCCTATGGCCGCATCCTGCATTCGATGCAGCGCATCGCTGCCGTTGGTGTGCTGCTCGCCGCCGGCTGGGTGGCGCATAATTCCTTCGGCGCCTTCACGGCAACGGAAGTCGCCGCTTCGGTTCCTACACCAGCGTATGTCGAGGATGCGGTGCGCGCCTATCGCACGGCAGCCCTTCGCGAAACCATCCCGTCGCAGACGGCGCCGGCCTACAGCGCCGAGGAAATCCGCGCTGCGACCGCAATCGTGATGCCCGAATTGCCAAAAGGCTGGAAGGTTGCCGATCTGCAGATCTTCCCGTCGGATTTTGGCCCGAGCGTCGAAATGGCAATCGAGGAGACCGACGGCAAGCGCCTGTCGCTCTTCGCCGTCCGGCCGGGTGCCTTCGAGGTGAAGCCGGTCAGCCATATCGCGCTTGAAAAGACAGAAGCCGCCTACTGGCAAATCGGCGACGTTGCTTACGCGCTGATCGCCGACAACAGCGACGCCAACCTCGATCAGGCAGCCGAACGGCTTGCCCGATCGCTCTACTAGTTCAACCGAGGAGATCAGTCATGAACCCGATCAATCCCCGCTATGGCTACGGCTCCGGCGCCCAAACACAGGCCCTTTTCGATGAGGGCCTGCGCCAGCACATGCTGCGCGTCTACAATTACATGGCGCTCGGCCTCGTCATCACCGGCATCGTCGCCTTCATCGTCGGCTCGACGCCGGCGCTCTACGTGCCGATCTTCAGCACACCGCTCAAGTGGGTGGTGATGCTGGCGCCGCTCGCCTTCGTGTTCTTCTTCTCGTTCCGCATCCAGACCATGTCGTCAAGCACCGCACAGATGACCTTCTGGGCCTTCTGCGCCGTCATGGGCCTCTCGCTCGCCTCGATCTTCCTGGTCTTCACCAAGACGAGCATCGCGCAGACCTTCTTCATCACTGCTGCCATGTTCGGCGCGATCAGCCTCTACGGCTACACCACGAAGCGTGACCTCTCGAAGATGGGCTCATTCCTTATGATGGGCCTGTTCGGCATCATCATTGCCGGCATCGTCAACATCTTCCTGGGTTCGTCTGCCCTGCAGTTCGCGATCTCGGTGATCGGTATCGTCGTCTTCGTCGGTCTCACCGCCTATGACACGCAGAACATCAAGGAACAGTATTCGGAAAACTACGATCAGGAATCGAACCAGAAGCTGGCCGTCTTCGGCGCGCTCTCGCTCTACCTGAACTTTGTCAACCTCTTCCAGCTTCTGCTCAATTTCACGGGCGAGCGGGAATAAAGACTGCGCTTCTGGGGGCAATGGAAGCGCAAGAGCGCCCGGTCTGAAATCTGTGACAGGATGGCAGATCGGGTGCTTACCCTAAACGAAAACGGCCGGGCTGGATGTCCGGCCGTTTTCGTTTGTCTCCCGACTTTGGTGCGGGGATCGAGAATTTTTCGGACGCGGTCTTGCCGCCATCACGGCTCCCGCGATCAAGGTCGATTTTCCGCTAACGATTCGTGGATGACGCTTCTGGCACTCGCCTGTCCGCTTTTCGTGTTCCTGGAAGCCGACAAATGCCGGAGCGCCCGCAAGCGGTGCGGCAAGGGTAAAATGCCGCACGATCCGTGATCGTAGAATTGACGCGGGTCAATGTCGCAACCTGTGCTGAGGGCAAGCTCTCCCGGCGATCCAGGGAGCGGCGACATGGACAATTCGGCTGATTCCGGCACCACTTATCTCGACAGGAGCACAGGCAATCAGCGGCCCTACTGGGCGCTGCCGCTGCCGGAGCTTCTTCGAGAGCTCAAATCGAAGCCCTCCGGCCTCACATCGGCGGAAGCGAAAGCGCGGCTGCAGGTATATGGAGCGAATACCGTCGATGCCGCCGGCGACGCGGGCGCGTTCCGCACACTGCTCAAGCAATTCGTCAGTCCGCTCGTCCTCATCCTGATCTTTGCCGCTATCGTCGCGGCAAGCGTCGGGGAACTGCATGATGCACTGATCATCGGCTGCATCGTCCTCGCAAGCTGCCTGCTCGGATTCACCCAGGAATACGGGGCAAGCCGTGCCGTCGAATCCCTGCGGAAAAGCATATCGCTGTCGGCGGCCGTGCTGCGTGACGGCACTGAACGGGCAGTTCCGGCCGCAGCGGTCGTGCCGGGCGATGTCATCAGTCTTTCGGCTGGTAGTCTCGTGCCGGCGGATGCGGTGATCCTGTCGTCTCGGGATCTGAATGTCAGCGAGGCAGCACTGACCGGCGAGACCTTTCCGGTCGGCAAGGCTCCCGGCATCTCGCCGCCGGAAGCCCAGATCGGCAACCGCCTCAACTGCATCTTTACCGGCACCTCCGTGCGGAGCGGTACGGCGACCGCCCTCGTCGTCGCCACCGCGGGCCGAACCGAATTCGCGACGATCGCCCACGCGGTGACGCGTCAGCTGCCGGAGACGGAATTCTCCCGCGGGATCCGCCGCTTCGGCTATCTGATGACACAGATCATGCTGGCGATCGTCCTCGTCGTCTTCGTCGCCAATCTCCTGCTGCATCGACCACTGATCGACTCGCTGCTGTTTTCGTTGGCGCTCGCCGTCGGTCTGACGCCGGAGCTGCTGCCGGCGATCATCAGCGTCACGCTGGCGCGGGGGGCCCGGGTGATGGCCAGGCAAGGCGTCATCATCCGCCGCCTGGAGGCGATGGAAAATCTTGGCAGCATGGACCTGCTTTGCACCGACAAGACAGGGACGCTGACGGAAGGCGTCATCCAGCTCAACAGCTGCGTCGACATTGCCGGGGAGGCGTCCGCCCGGGTGCGCCTGCTCGCATCCCTCAATGCAAGCCTGCAGACCGGCCTGAAAAACCCGCTCGACGATGCGATCCTTGCATCGGGCAATGCTCCGGACGAGATGGCGCACTACCGCAAGGTGGACGAAATTCCCTACGACTTTGCCCGCAAGCGACTTTCCGTCGTCACCGGAGGAGAAGACGGGACCGACCTCATCTGCAAGGGTGCCGTCGCCAATGTCCTCGCCGCCTGCACATCGGCCAAGGCGGGCGCGATGACACGGCCGCTTGACGCGCCGTTGCGCGACGCCATCGAGAAACGCTACCGGAACTGGAGCGAGGACGGCATCCGGGTGATCGCCATCGCCACACGCCGGTTCCCGTCGGAAAAAACGGGGTTCGGCAAGGACGACGAGGCCGAGCTTTGCCTGGAGGGTTTCCTGCTGTTCCTCGATCCGCCGAAAGCCGGCGTGAAGGAGGCTCTTGCCGGTCTGAAGCACCGCGGCATCCACATCAAGATCATTTCCGGCGACAATCGTTACGTTGTCCGGCACCTGGCCGAAACCATCGGCCTGAAATCGACCCATCTCCTGACCGGCAGCGAGATCGCCGCTATGAGCACTGACGCGCTTTTTGCCCGGGCGCAGAAGACAAATCTCTTCGTGGAGATCGATCCCAATCAGAAGGAGCGGATCATCAAGGCCCTGCGCCGCGCCCGCCATGTGGTCGGTTATCTCGGCGACGGCATCAATGATGCGCCGGCGCTGCACGAGGCCGATATCGGCATCTCCGTCGACAGCGCCGTCGATGTCGCCCGTGAGGCGGCCGATATCGTGCTCCTGCGCCGTGATCTCGACGTGCTGGCGCGCGGTATCGACGACGGCCGGCGGACCTTCGCCAATACGCTGAAATATATCTCGATCGCCACCAGCGCCAATTTCGGCAACATGATCAGCATGGCGGTCGCCTCGCTTTTCCTGCCCTTCCTGCCGCTGCTCGCCAAGCAGATCCTGCTCAACAATCTTCTGGCCGACGTGCCCTCCATGGCAATTGCCACGGACCGCGTCGAACATGCCGACGTGCTGCGCCCGAAGCGATGGAATATCGCCGCTATCGAGCGCTTCATGCTCTGCTTCGGCCCGATCAGCTCGCTCTTCGATTTCCTGACCTTCGGTTTCCTGATGTTCTACATCGGGGCGACCGTCGATCAGTTTCGCACCGGCTGGTTCGTGGAATCGCTAGTCACGCAACTTGCAACCATGCTGATCGTGCGCACCGCTGCCGCAAGCTGGAAGAGCCGGCCGAGCCGGCTGCTCTTCGGAACGACGATGCTCATCGGCATTGTCGCCATTGCCCTGCCCTATATGCCATTTGCCGGCACTTTCGGGTTCGTACCCCTTCCGCTGCCCCTGCTTGGCAGCCTGCTCGGCATTTCGTTGGCCTTTGCCGTCACCCTCGAAATTGCCAAGCGCCTCTTTTTTCACCGGAGCGACGGCAAACATATCTCACGGCGGGGGCCGCTGCATAGTTCACCAACGACGTGAAGCCGACCCCTGCGGATCCTCATTGCAGCCGGTCAAAGAACAGTATTCGGATGGCTTGGAGAAACCGCGCGGGCTTCGGCATTTGCGGGGGCAGGTTCTGAGCCATTCGTCCCGATGAGATGGATGATCTCATCGACGATCCTTTCCGCAGGCCGAGTGGCATCGAGACGCGGCCATGCAACGGCACCTGTATCATGCGCAAGCTGATGCGCCAGGATATCAACCGTCGCGTCGGAGGGGCCGCCGCTCCGTGCCGCAACGCGCCGCAGCAGCAATGCCGGATCAGCTTCGAGCCAGAAGGCTGAGAAGGGATGGTGACATTCTTCTGCCGCGTCCTCGATCATACGCCGGTTGGCCGGCTTGTCGAAGACCGCATCGGCCACCGCAGAACCGCCTTCCGCAAGGATGAGGCGGGCTCGCCAGGCCATCTCCTCATAGACCTTTGCGGAAATTTCAGGCCGATATGCGGCCTGCGGCAGCCTGGTCTCGGCTGGAACATCATGCATCGCCTTGCGAATGCGGTCGCTTTCGATAATGCGCGCGCCCGGCGCCTGACCAATGCGCGGCGCCAGCGCTTCTGCAAGCGTCGTCTTTCCCGACCCGCTGAGGCCGCCGATGGCCACGAGCCGTCCTGCCACCGGCTGCAGCAAGGAGCGGGCAAGCTGGAAATAGGAGCGCGCCTCGCCGGCCAGCATCGCCGCCCGCTCGCCCGCGTCTTCCGTCTGGGTGGCGGTGACATGCGCCCGCACGGCAGCGCGCACGGCGATGAAGAACGGCAGCGCGGCAAAGCCGTCTTCCTCATCCATCTCGTCGAGATAACGGTTCATCACCAGGTTTGCGAATTCGGGATGCCCGCGATGCCAGAGGTCCATCAACAGGAAGGCGAGGTCATAGAGGATATCGGTCGTTGCGATCTGATCGTTGAACTCGATGCAATCGAACAGGCACGGTTCGCCATCGAGCAGGAAGATATTGCGAAGATGCAGGTCGCCATGACAACGCCGAACCTTGCCCGCCTGTTCACGCTGGTCCAGCAGGCCGGCAAGCTGGGTCAGACGGCGGTCGAAGGCCGCTGTCAGTTCGCCAACCTCGTCGGGTGAAAAAACATGGCTGGTCGCAAAACCGGCCTCGTTGACCTTCAGGACGGCAGCCATATTGGCCGCGCCCGAACCATCATGGATGACCGGGGCGAGACGGTGGAACCGGACGATCGCCTTCGCCAGCGAGGTCACCATCGATGGTGTCAGTCCGCCTGACGTGGCGATGCGGTCGAGCAACAGCGACTGATCGAAACGCCGCATCTCCACCAGCGCGTCGACCAATTGGCCCTGG
Organism: Rhizobium sp. BK275; assembly: GCF_014193555.1. Classification (NCBI taxonomy): domain Bacteria; kingdom Pseudomonadati; phylum Pseudomonadota; class Alphaproteobacteria; order Hyphomicrobiales; family Rhizobiaceae; genus Rhizobium; species Rhizobium sp. BK275. The sequence goes on along the minus strand of NZ_JACHZL010000001.1, from coordinate 1,159,002 downwards.
CCGTCGAGCGCAAGATTGTCACTACCCTCCAGCGTGATCGTCCTGACGCCGAGATAGATGCCGGGCGCGGTCGGCGTATTCAATTCGACTTCCTTGCGGCATGCCGCCAGCCGTATCTCCGGGGAGGAGAAATCGGCATAGGGCAGCTTCACGGCGCGCTTCATCTTGTAGGCCCGCTCTCCTGCCAGGAAGATCCGCGATATATGCGTCTCGATCGTTTCGACGGGCGCTGCATTCCGGGACAACGCGTCCTTCAGAAAGGAAATGGTTGCCGACTGGTCTTCGGTGATCATCTGCAGACCTTTCAATCGCCATATAGCCTTGCCAGCATTGCGATCCTCCCGGGACAACGCATTGACCCGCATCAATGATCGGATCGTCGTCGCAGAATAGGAAAGAATCGACATCGTGCAGCTGGCGGGGAGATATGATGGACCTGTCTTCAAGAAGGCAGCTTGTCGAAACACTGATCCCGATCATTCGGAAGGCGGGCAAGGCAGCGCTCGAGCTGCAGAAGGATGACCTTGCCACCAGAACCAAGGAAGACGGCACGCCCGTTACCACCGCCGATCTTACCAGCCACGCGATCCTTCGCGCAGCATGCCTGGCATCATTCCCGGCAATCCCCGTTATCAGCGAGGAGGATACTCCTACCGCCGGGGCCGGTCAGGATACGAATGCCGCAATCCTCCTGATCGATCCGCTCGACGGCACCAAGGAGTTCATAAAAGGCAGCGACGAATTTGCCGTCAACATTGCTCTGGTTGAAGACGGGCGCGTCAGCGCCGGTCTGATCTACGCGCCTGCTCGCGACCGGCTCTTCTTCTCCTGGGGTGCCGGGCTTGCCTTCGAACAGACAGCCGCAGGCCTTCGACGCAAGCTCCCGTACCCCCTCGCGCCAAGGCTTCAGCCGATTGCCCTCGTCAGCCGTTCCCATTGCGATCCACGGACCGAAGCCCTTCTCGCGGCACTGCAGCCCTGCGACGTGCAAGCAATGGGATCGTCGCTGAAATTCGCGCTGGTGGCTGCCGCCGAGGCCGATTTCTATCTGCGACTCGGTCCGACGATGATCTGGGATTGCGCTGCTGGCCAGGCGATCATCGAGGCGGCGGGCGGCACGGTCCTGCAGGCTGACGGATCGTCGCTCGCCTACCGCTCCAATCGCGCACCAAAAGTGGACGGTTTCATTGGTGCACGCACGCCACAGCTTGCGGCGCGCGTGGTTGCCGCCATGAAGGCGCTCGAAACCGGAACCGGCGTCGCCACATCCCGATAGCGCCGCCACTCAAGGCTTCAGGACGGCCGCCCCGCTCAAACGACCGGCGCGCAAATCGTCGAGCGCCGCATTGGCGTCGGCAAGCGGATAGGTTTTCGTGTGGGTCCGGACACCTGCCTGATAAGCGACGGGGAAAAATTCCTCAGCGTCCCTTCTCGTCAGATTGGCGACCGAAACCACGGCTCGCTCGCCCCATATCAGGGCATAAGGCATTGCCGGCAGGTCGCTCATGTGGATGCCTCCGCAGACGACCCGGCCTCCCTTCCGCACCACCTTCAATGCGGCCGGCACGAGTTCGCCGACGGGCGCAAAGATGATCGCCGCATCGAGCGTGACCGGCGGCGGCTCATCAGAGCTTCCTGCCCAGACGGCGCCGAGTTCGAGCGCGAAGCGTTGCGCTGCCTCGTCGCCCGGACGTGCGAACGCGTAGACCTCGCGGCCCTGCCAGCGGCAGATCTGCGCGATGATGTGCGCGGCCGCGCCGAACCCGTAGAGCCCGATCCTCCTGCCGTCACCGGCCTTCTTCAGCGAACGCCAGCCGATGAGGCCGGCGCAGAGGAGCGGAGCAAGGGCAACGGGATCGGCTGCACTATCGAGCACAAAGGCATAATCGGCATCCGCAACGACATGGGTGGCAAAGCCCCCGTCACGCGTGTAGCCGGTAAACTGCGGCTCATCGCAGAGGTTTTCCTCTCCGCTCCGGCAGAAGGAACAGCAACCGCATGTGTGGCCGAGCCAGGGCACGCCGACCCTTTGACCGATGCGCGACGGCGCGATCCCCTCCCCCACCGCCTCGACGATGCCGACGATCTCATGGCCGGGAATGAGCGGAAGCTTCGGGTTGACGAGATCGCCATCGCAGACATGAAGATCCGTCCTGCACACGGCGCAGGCCTCGACCTTCAGCATCAGTTGCCCCGCTGCCGGCACCGGATCAGGCCGGTCCACCGCACGCAGGGGCACACCGATCGCTTCCAGGATCATTGCCTTCATAAGCTGCTCCTTATCTTGAGGATGTCATGATCCTGAAACCACGGCAAACGGTCATTGACGGTTGTCAAAAACAGGCCATTTGCGCCCATAGAAATTCTTCACCGCGAAGATTTTGATCCGGCGCAATGAGGCAGGCCGCCAGGTGTGATTGGCTTTCGTGAAAAACAGGGAGATCGAGAAATGGACCGTCGTCGCTGGCAAGACCACAGCGCCTTCATCATCGGGGTATGGCTTATCGCCTCCCCTTGGGCACTTGGAAGCTTCAGTCCGGACTCCGTGCCGCTTGGCGTTGACGCCTGGAATGTCCTCGTCTGCGGCATCGCCGTCGCCATCCTCAGCGCTGCAGCATTCGCCTCCTACCGTCTATGGGAGGAGTGGGGTAATCTCCTGATCGGTATCTGGCTTGTTGTTTCGCCATGGATGCTGCAAAACGCCGAAAGGCCGCTCTTCGTCTGGAATGCAGTGATCTGCGGCCTCTTTCTTATGGTTCTCGGCATATCCGTTCTTCGCAACGCGAAGGCGCGAGAAGACCTCTGAAGAAACGTACGGCGGCGATCGGACCCTCAGACATGTCGGCACTGGTAATGATGGAAGCTTTTCAGCGCCTCAGTCTGGCGCTTGCGATCGGAATCCTCGTCGGCATCGAGCGCGGCTGGCAGGAGCGCGAGGCTGCGCCGGGCAAAAGGGTCGCAGGCATCAGAACCTATGGCCTCTCAAGTTTCCTCGGCGGCCTGTGCGGATTCCTCCAGCCTATGACAGGACCGATCCTGCCCGTTGCCATCTTTGCGTTCTTCTGCATCACGATCCTCGTGTTCAGCACCCTGCAGTCCTCCCGCGACGAGGATTACAGCGCAACGGCTGCCATTGCGGCAATCATGGTCTTCGTACTGGGTTTTTCCGCCGTCGTTGCCGACATGACGGTGACCGCGGCAGGTGCCGTTGCGATAACGGCCCTTCTTGCGGCGCGCGAACCGCTGCATGGGTTCCTTCGACGATTGACCTGGCTTGAGCTCAGGGCGGCCTTGATCCTGCTGACGATGACGGTCGTCGTCTTACCAATCCTGCCCGACGCCCCGATCGATCGCTGGCAGACGATCAATCCTTTCGAGCTCTGGATGATGACGATCCTCGTCGGAGCCGTATCCTTCGCCGGTTATGTGCTGATCAGGCTCACCGGCGCACGTGCCGGCATCTTGATGACGGGCGCAAGCGGCGGCATCGTCTCCTCGACAGCCTTGACGCTTTCCTTCGCCCGCCAGTCGTCGAAGACGCCTGGACTATCCCATCTGCTTTCGGCCGGCGCAATGCTGGCGGGGGCGGTCTCCCTCACCCGCACGCTTCTGATCTGCGGCGTCGTTGGGCCAGCCGTTCTGAAGGAGCTTGCACCGTTGGTCGCTCCAGCGGCCGTCGTCTTCGCCATCGCCGGTGGCCTTATCGGATCGTTGCGGCGTAGCGACGATACTCCCGATTTTTCACCGAAAAACCCGCTGGAGATCATGGTCGCGCTGCGTTTTGCCCTTGTTCTGGCCATTGTAATAATCTTGACGCGGGCGACGCTTATCGTCTTTGGAACGCAATCGCTGCTTGCCCTTGCCTTCATCACCGGTCTCGGGGATCTCGACGCAATAACCCTCTCGGTCGCAAAACTGTCATCGGGCCAACTGTCCGCGGATGCGGCTGCTTACGCCATCGCGGTCGCCGCCTTCGCCAATCTTCTTGCGAAAGCAGTGCTTGCAGCAAGCATCGGCAGTTTCGCCTTTGCAGTCCGACTGGCGATCGCAACGATCGTCGCCGCTCTTGCCGGAATGGCTGGCTTTCTTTTGGTATGAGCGCGGACACAGACCTTGCGGCCCGTTTCTCTCTCAACCCGCAATCCCGGCCGCGATCCATCTGCGCGCACACCAGTCGATCTCCCTTCAATTGATTGATCATATGCGGCGCGTTCCCTCCTGCCCATAGCGTCGTTCCGACCTCGAGGCATCATGTCGGCAGCCCGCCGGCGCGGCACGTCAGGGTCCTGAACTGTTCGGCAGGCCGGCAATCTGCATCATCACGAGGTGGATGACCGGACCGCGACGATTGTTACTTGCAATGTTTATAAAAACGTCTATTACTAAACATATTGCTAAACATGAGGGTTGAGGAGTTCATGTAGGCATTTTCTGAAATTGGTGGACTTTCATGTCGGCGGGGAGCCGGCTTTGGTTCTGGGAGGAACGTATGCAAAAGAAATCGAAAGCCCTTCTCGGGCTGGCCTCGGCATTCGTCATGTCGTCGGCGCTGCCCAATCTCGCAAAAGCTGACCAACTGACACTCTGCTGGGCGGCCTGGGACCCGGCCAACGCGCTGGTCGAACTCTCGAAAGATTTCACCGCCAAAACCGGCACCGAAATGAAGTTCGAGTTTGTGCCGTGGACCAGCTATGCCGACCGCTTTCTCAACGAGCTGAACTCTCACGGAAAGCTCTGCGACCTGATCATCGGCGACAGCCAGTGGATCGGCGGCTCGGCGGAAAACGGCCACTACGTCAAGCTCAACGACTTCTTCGACAAGGAAGGCATCAAGATGGATGACTTCGTGCCGGCGACGGTGGTTGGCTATTCGGAATGGCCGAAGAATACGCCGAACTACTGGGCGCTGCCTGCCATGGGCGACGTGGTCGGCTGGACCTATCGCAAAGACTGGTTCGAGCGGCCGGAATTGCAGAAGGAATTCAAGGAAAAGTACGGCCGCGAGCTCACAGCACCCAAGACCTACGACGAACTGAAGCAGATTGCCGAGTTCTTCCAGAAGCGCGAAATTGACGGGAAGACCGTCTACGGTGCTTCGATCTATACCGAGCGCGGTTCCGAAGGCATCACGATGGGGGTAACCAACGTGCTGTATGACTGGGGTTTCCAGTACGACAACCCTGAAAAGCCCTACGAAATGCAGGGGTTCGTCAATTCTCCCGATGCGGTGAAGGGCCTGGAATTCTACAAGTCTCTCTATGATTGCTGCACTCCGCCCGGCAGCTCCAATGTCTACATGGTCGAGTCGGCCGATGCCTTCAAATCCGGCCAGGTCGCGATGCAGATGAATTTCGCCTTCACCTGGCCTGGCCTCTATAAGGATGAGAAAGTGGGTGGCGACAAGATCGGTTTCTTCCCCAACCCTGCTGAAAAGAAACATTTTGCTCAGCTCGGCGGACAGGGCATTTCGGTCGTTTCCTATTCCGACAAGAAGGATGCCGCCCTGCAATACATCAAATGGTTCGCCCAGCCGGAGGTTCAGGCAAAATGGTGGCAGCTCGGCGGTTATTCCTGCCTGAAATCGGTGGTGAACGCTCCTGACTTTGCGTCTAGCCAGCCATATGCCCAGGCATTCCTGGACTCGATGGCGATCGTGAAGGATTTCTGGGCCGAGCCAAGCTACGCGACCCTTCTACAGGACATGCAGAAGCGCGTTCATAACTATGTCGTGGCCGGCAACGGCACCGCGCAGGAGGCGCTTGATGGCCTGGTGAAGGACTGGACCGAAGTCTTTAAGGACGACGGCAAGATCTAGTGTCCGGGTGGATGCGCAAATTTCTTGCCAGAATGGCGGCCCGGATCGCCAAGACTACCGGGCCGCCACATGTCTCACATACGCAAGGACCAGGTGATACCTTGAACATTTCCTCTTCCTCCATGGTCGAGAAAGCTGCAGATGCGACTGCCAGGGCGACACCGACATCGGTTGCCCGCCGCGTCCGCGGACTGTCCGATCGAGCGATCGCCTGGGTGTTTATCGCGCCCACCATTATCCTGCTTCTCGCCATCAACATCTTTCCGCTGATCTGGGCGATCTATCTGTCCTTTACGAATTATCGCGCCAACCGACCGAACGCGCCGGTCCAGAACGTTGGATTGGGCAACTACGAGCGGGTGCTCAGCGACCCAGACATCTGGCAGGCAATGCAGACGACGGCGCATTTTGTCTTCTGGACGATCCTGCTGCAGACGGTCATCGGTTTTGCGCTCGCCTATCTGATTGACCGCAAGTTTCGCGGCCACGCCTTCTGGACGACGCTGATCCTCATTCCGATGATGCTGTCTCCAGCCGTCGTCGGCAACTTCTGGCGCTTCCTTTACGAGCCGCAGATCGGTCTCTTCGCCTATGCCGTTTCCCTGGTCACCGGTATTCCGACAGCCGACATCCAGATGCTCGGCAGCGTATCGCTGGCACCATGGGCGATCATTATCGTCGATACCTGGATGTGGACGCCGTACGTCATGCTGATCTGCCTCGCAGGCCTGCGTTCCATCCCCGATTATATCTATGAGGCAGCCGAGGTGGACCGCGCTTCCGCCTGGCGGCAATTCTGGTCGATCACCGTGCCGATGGCGCTGCCCTTCATCATGCTTGCGGTGCTGTTTCGCGGCATCGAGAATTTCAAGATGTTCGACATGGTGACACTGCTGACAGGCGGTGGCCCGGGCTCGACCACGGAGGTTGCCTCCATCACCTTGAAGCGGGCCGCCTTCGAGAGCTGGGCAACCGGACGGGCGTCGGCGTTTGCCATCGTCCTCTTCGTTGCCGTGTTCGGTCTCGCGAACATCTACGTCAAGGCACTCAACAAGGTGAAGCAGCGATGAGCTCGGTTACCTCAGCCCATTCGGTCGTCGAGCCGAGCCCGACCAGCAAGCGGATCGCCGGCACGATCGTGATCCTCTACGCTCTGATCACGATGATCCCGCTCGTCTGGATTTTCCTGACCAGTATCAAATCTCCGCCGGATTCCATCAGCTATCCTCCGAAGATCGTCTTTGCGCCGACGTTGGAAGGCTACTGCAATCTGCTGACGACGAGAACGCGCCAGACGCCGGAATACATCGCCTCCCTGCCTGCGCCGACCGGCACCTGTGATGAGGTGACTCGCAAACGAAACATGGTCATTGCGGGTCCCTCGAATTTCCTGCCGCGCTTTGCCAATTCTCTGGTCATTGCCTTCGGCTCGACGTTTCTGGCCGTATCGTTGGGAACTTTGGCCGCCTACGGTTTCTCCCGTTTCAGGGTGCCGCTCGCCGACGACCTTCTGTTCTTCATCCTGTCGACGCGCATGATGCCGCCCATCGCGGTCGCCATACCGATCTATCTGATGTACCGCGAGCTTGGCCTCTCCGACACGGCGCTGGGCATGATCCTGCTCTACACGGCAGTCAACGTCTCGCTCGCCGTCTGGCTGCTTAAAGGCTTCATCGACGAGATCCCGCGCGAATACGAAGAGGCTGCGATGATCGACGGCTACACCCGACTGCAGGCCTTCTTGAAAGTCGTCCTGCCGCAGGCAACCACCGGCATCGCCGCCACTGCTATCTTCTGCCTGATCTTTGCCTGGAACGAATATGCCTTTGTGGCATTGCTGACCTCGGGCGAAGCCCAGACGGCACCGCCATTCATTCCGACCATCATCGGCGAAGGCGGCCAGGACTGGCCCGCCGTTGCTGCGGGAACGACGATCTTCCTGATCCCGATCCTCGTCTTTACCATCCTGCTGCGCAAGCAGCTCCTGCGCGGCATCACTTTCGGAGCGGTTCGCAAATGACCCATCTCATCGAGACCCCGCGCCCATCCTCCCGCCCGAAGCGCCCCTTCTTTTTACGCCGAGGGCCTATGGAGAACATCGCGACCGCCCTGATTGCCGTTGGTTTCCTCATGCTCTTCCAGCCGTTTTTTCTCGTGCTCTATACTTATTCGCTGGTAACGCTGCTCGCAGGCACTGCCATATTCATCATCGTCTCGAAGTTTCCGGAGTGAACCATGGCGGACATCAGGATAGAACATCTTCGCAAGCAATTCGGCAGCTTCGTGGCGGTGCAGGATTCGAGTTTCGTCATTCATGACGGCGAATTCCTGGCACTGCTCGGCCCCTCTGGCTGCGGTAAGACGACGACGCTTCGGATGATCGCAGGCCTGGAATTGCCGACCAGCGGCAAGATCTACCTCGATGGGGAGGACGTCACCTTCAATCGCGCCAGTGCCCGCGACATTGCCTTCGTCTTCCAGCTTTTTGCGCTCTATCCCCATATGAATGTGCGCAGGAATATCGGCTTCCCACTCCTGTCACAAGGCATGCCGAAGGCTGAGATCCGTCAGCGCGTCGAGGAGACTGCGCGGCTACTGCAGATCGATCATATCTTGAACCGGTCCGTCTCCGGGCTTGCAGGCGGCGACCGCCAGCGCGTGGCTCTCGGCCGCGCGATCGTGCGTCGTCCGAAGTGTTTCCTGATGGATGAACCGCTTGGTACGCTGGACGCCGAATTCCGCGAGGTGATGGTCCATGAGCTGCGCGAACTGCATAATCGCATCCACGCGACGACGGTTTACGTGACCCATGATCAGCATGAGGCGATGGCGATGGCCGACAAGATCGCGGTCATGAACCATGGCGTTATCGAACAATTCGGCACGCCGCAGGAAATCTACACCAAGCCGGCCACCATGTATGTCGCGGATTTCATCGGCTCGCCGCCAATGAATTTCATGCGCTTCACGTCGGGCCTCCAATCGGGAGCGCAGTCGATATCGCTCAACGGTGTCGACGTCAGCGTTCCCGAGGTGCACCAGGATATGGCCGAGTCGGAGCTTGCGCTCGGCGTCAGGCCCGAACATATCCGCCTCAGCGACGCGTCACCGTTGCGCGGAGCCGTCTATGGCAGCGAATATCTCGGAACCAATCAGGTCGTGGCAATCGAGACATCGAGCGGCGTGATCAAGGCACGCGTTCCGGCAAACCGCGATTTCCGTATTGGCGAGACTGTTGGCCTTGAATTCAATCCGGGCAAGCTCGCGCTGTTCGACTGCAAGTCGGGCCGCGCTATTGCCTCGGCACTCTATTCGGAGGCTCGACATGGCTGACGTCGTTCTCAAGGGGCTCGACAAGCGTTTCGGCGACACTCAGGCTCTGGCCGATCTCAACCTCTCCATCCGTGACGGTGAATTCGTCGTTCTGCTCGGCCCGACGGGTGCTGGCAAGACGACCACGTTGCGCCTTATCGCAGGGCTGGAACAGCCCGACGGTGGGCGCATCGAAATCGGCGGCCGCAATGTCGCAGGCGAAGCTCCCGCTGAACGGGATGTCGCCTTCGTCTTTCAACAATATTCGCTGTATCCGCATATGACGGTTTACGACAACCTTGCCTTTCCGCTGCGAGCCCCGGCGCGCCGGCTTGCGAGCGAAGAAATCGACCGCCGTGTCCGGGAAATTGCGCGCATGGTCCGGATCGATCACAAGCTGGAGAACCGTTCGACGCGTCTGTCGGGCGGCGAAATGCAGCGCGTTGCGATCGGCAGGGCGCTGGTGCGCAGGCCTGCCATTTATCTGATGGACGAACCACTCTCATCGCTTGATGCGAAACTCCGCGCAGAACTGCGCCTGGAACTGAAGCGCATCCAGACAGAACTCGGCTCGACCCTGCTCTATGTAACCCACGACCAGGTCGAGGCGATGACCATGGCGGATCGGATCGGCATTGTCTCGGAAGGACGGCTGTTGCAAGTCGGAACGCCGCGCGAGATCTATGGCAATCCGGCCAGCCTTCATGTCGCCGCGCGCCTTGGCCAGCCACACATCAATTTGCTGCCCGCCGATCTTCTTCCCGGTGCCAATCCGCCGCCGGGAACGAAGACGATCGGCGCGCGAACCGAGCACCTTGATATTGTCGTCGATCAGAACGCCAGTGCGAAGATCGACTGGATCGAACATCTGGGGGACCAGAACCACCTTCACATCAAGGTGCGCGACTACAAGCTGGTTACGCTTGCCGATCCATATCTCGCGATCCGGCCGGGTGATCGAATAAGCTTGACACTGCGCGATCCACTCTATTTCGACGCAAGCGGCCAGCGCCTTGGATAAGCAGCAAACGAAACGGCATAAAAGACGGGTCTGTCTCCATGAAACACTTCTTCAACCGCCGGGAAACCATTGTTACCGAAGCCTTGGACGGCCTGCTCCAAACGAGCAGCGCCGGTCGGCTAGCCCGTCTCGACGCGTTTCCGGAGATCAAGGTGATCCTGCGGGCCGATTGGGACAAGTCGAGGGTGGCAATCATCTCGGGCGGAGGGGCGGGGCACGAGCCCTCACATGCGGGCTTCGTCGGTAGGGGCATGCTGACTGCGGCCGTATCCGGCGAAATCTTTGCCTCGCCGAGCGTCGATGCGGTGCTGATGGCGATCCGCGCCGTAACCGGCCCCAAGGGCGTCCTGCTAATCGTCAAGAACTATACGGGAGATCGCCTTAATTTTGGTCTCGCCGCCGAAAAGGCACGTGCCGAAGGTTTCGACGTCGAGATGGTCATCGTTGCCGACGATATCGCGATCCCCGGCATCATCCAGCCCCGCGGCGTTGCCGGTACGCTGTTTGTGCACAAGATCGCCGGCTATCACGCCGAGGCCGGCGCCGGGCTCAAGACGGTGGCGGAACTAGCGAGCGCCGCAGCGGGCAGCATCGTCTCGCTCGGCATGTCGCTCTCAACGTGCAGCGTGCCTGGCCAAACGCATGAGGATCGACTGGGCGCCAATGAAGGCGAACTCGGTCTCGGTATTCACGGCGAGCCCGGGGTCGAGCGTATTTCCCTACAGCCGATTGCCGATTTGGTCGCAACCATGACCGAGCGACTGGCGGCGAAACTCGAGGGGGCGGCAGATCATGCGCTGCTGATCAACAATCTCGGCGCCGTGCCCCCGCTCGAAATGGGCGTCATCGCCAATGCTGTGCTGTCGTCTCAGATCGCCAACCGTGTCCGGCTGATCATCGGGCCGGCACCGATGATGACCGCTCTCAACATGAACGGCTTTTCCCTGTCGCTCATTCGACTGGACGCCGACCGTGAAGCCGCCCTTAGGGCCGCCGTCGAACCCCATGCTTGGCCGCCCGCGACCGAACGGCACGAGATCGCTATCCTTCCTGTGCCTCAACGGGCGTCGCGACAGAGCGAAGCGGCACCCGCCAGCGACAACAGGAACAATCGTCGCCTCCTGACTGCGCTTTGCGAGCATCTGATTTCCCTCGAGAGCGAGCTTAACCGCTTGGATGGCCGGGTTGGTGATGGCGATACCGGCTCCACCGTTGCGACCGGAGCCCGCAGCATTCTTGCCCGCATCGATACACTTCCGCTGAAAGATCCTGCCGCGACAATGGGCTCCATCGGTGAAATCCTGGGTACGAGCATGGGCGGCTCCAGCGGTGTCCTTCTCTCTATCTTCTTCACGGCCGCATCCAAGTCCATGGCCGAAAAGGGCGATTTTGCCGCTGCCCTGCTTGCCGGTCTTGATCGGATGACGTTCTATGGAGGCGCTGTTGTGGGCGACCGCACAATGGTCGACGCACTGGCTCCCGCGCTTGCCGCCCTTTCATCGGGGGGTGTTGCAGCCGCGGCAAGAGCGGCGACCGCAGGGGCTCAGTCGACAAGGGCGATGCGACAAGCAAAGGCCGGTCGTGCCTCCTACGTTGGCGAAAAGGATCTTGAAGGCGTGCCCGATCCCGGTGCTGTCGCCGTGGCAGGCGTTTTCGAAGTGGCGGCAGCGCTCGTATGAGCTCTGAACGCGGGAGGGTTTCGGGTGCAGGCAGAACCGGTACTTCTCATGGGATTGATCGAAGCTTGCCGTGCGACGATCGCGGCAAACAGCGAGCACCTGTGCGCGCTTGATCGCGCCATCGGTGATGGCGATCATGGAACGAACATGCGACGTGGCTGCGAAGCGGTGAGCGCAGAGGAGGCCTCGGTTTCAGCCGCTCCCTTGCCTGACGCGCTTGAGAAAATTGGCCTTACGCTCGTGATGAACATCGGCGGAGCGGCAGGTCCGCTTTACGGGACGCTGCTTATGGAGATGGGCCGCGAGCTCCGTGCCCAGGACGAGGAGAAGGATTTTCCGTCGGCACTAAAACAGGCGATCAACGCCGTCGCCCGTCGTGGCCGATCACATGCCGGGGACAAGACGCTTCTCGATGTTCTCTATCCCGTTCAGAACGCGCTCGCACATCGATTGCCTTTGACGGACATCGCACGCCAGGCCGAACTTTCTGCCGAGCTGACTGCTGCGATGAGGGCGATGCGCGGGCGTGCCTCCTATCTCGGAGACAGGTCGATCGGCCATGTCGATCCGGGCGCCTCAAGTTGTGCGCTGCTGACAACTGCGATCTGCCGCTACCTCGAGGAGTACCGACCGGTATGAATGGGAACAGGCCTAACGTTGGGATTGTGATTGTTTCCCACTCGCCTCTGGTTGCACGCGGCACCGCCGACATGGTGCGGCAGATGGTCGGCGACAGTGTGCCGCTTGCCTGGTCGGGCGGCAACAGTCATGGCGAACTTGGGACGGATGCCCGCGGCATTCTCAAAGCCATCGAGGAGGCCTGGTCGGACGCAGGCGTTGCCGTCTTCGTCGATCTTGGGGGAGCTGAAACCAACAGTGAAATGGCGGTTGAGATGCTCGGGCTGCCGCGGTCGAAACAGGTATCGATCTGCAATGCACCCGTCGTGGAGGGAGCCGTTATCGCGGCGGCCGAGGCCTCCGGCGGCGCATCGCTGACCAAGGTCATTGCAACGGCAGAGGAGCTATCACCCTGATGAGCGGCGGATTGCGCATGGGGAGCCGTGAGGGCGAGCAGATGCATGACAGCTGCCAGACGGAAGTCGAGGTCAAGCATGCTGTTGGACTGCATGCTCGGCCCTCGGTTACATTCACGCGGCTTGCAAAGTCGTTTCCCTGCTCGATCGAAGTTGCGATCGACGGCAGCGATGCCTGGCTGAATGGCAAGAGCATCATCAAGATCATGGGTGCCAGGATCCGCAAGGGATCGTTGCTCAAGATTCGCGCCGAGGGGATTCTCGCCGAGGAAGCGATTCGCTCATTGAAGGGTCTCGTCGAACGTAACTTCGATGAGGAAAAGAAGCATGGCCGCACCGCCTAGACTGAAAGCCACGAGTGCATCGCCAGGCGTTGCGACTGGACCGGCCTATGTCGCAAAGCCGATGGCCGCTGCCGCATCGCCGCCATCAAGCCTTTCCGGCCATACCGAACTCGGCGATGCCATCGAGAAGGCTATCCGCGAACTACGCGACCTTGCGGCCGGGAAAGACCCTGAGAGTGGTGAAATCATCGAGTTCCAGATCGAAGTGCTTCAAGACCCGACGTTGATGGAGATGGCCGGGGCGCGGATCGACGCGGGCGAAAATATAGTGTTTGCGTGGGTCGGGACACTCGACGGCTATATTCGCGAACTGGAATGCGCAGAGGAAGACCAATTGCAGGCACGTGCCGTCGACATTCTCGATGTCAAGAATCGTGTGCTGTCGATCCTAACCGGGGCGCCGATCGACGACTTTCCGGCCGGCTCCATCTATGTTGGAAAAGACATGGAGCCCAGTCGATTCCTCGCCCATGACTGGTCGGCTGGTGGGGGTATCGCTCTTTATGCGGGCAGCGCAGTCGGCCATGTGGCACTGCTTGCCAGGTCTCGTTCGGTCCCGATGGTCATTGGCGCCGGTCGCTTCGCGACGGAGAAGGGACAACAGATCGGGGTTGATGGCGATTCTGGTATCGTCATGCTTAAGGTAGCCAAGCAGAGCGCGACGGCGGCTCCGCTCGACCATCGCCTGACAAGCATGGCATCGGCAGCCGACAACGGCATATTGCAGACGGCAGACGGTTGCCAGGTCCTGCTGACCATCAATGTCAATGCTCCTGAGGAGATCGATCCGATCGACGTCGCGACAACCGCGGGCATCGGGTTGATGCGCTCGGAATTTGCCCTGACGTCGCTTGTGGATGCCGCGAACGAAGATAAGCAGTTTGCAATTTATCGCCGTCTGCTGGATTGGGCAGATGGCCGGTCAACGACAATTCGCATGCTGGATATAGGCGGCGACAAGCCGCTCGCCGGACTGACCGAAGTACCCTCGCTACGCGGTATCCGTCTTCTGCTTGCCCGGCCGGAGATCGCGCGTGTTCAAGCCCGCGCGCTCTTGCGCGCGGCAGTCTTCGGTAATCTTCGCGTCATGCTGCCGATGGTGATGTTTCCGTCCGACGTCGACGAGATCAGGCAGATCTATCGCGAAGAATCCGATGCGCTCGCCCGACGGAGCGTGCCGCATCGCATGCCTCCCGTCGGCATCATGGTAGAGGTCCCGGCCGCCGCTCTCATGCTGGACGAGTTCGGGAGCGCCGACTTCTTTTCGTTTGGGACGAACGACCTCGCGCAATATCTCGTCGCATCGCCGCGCGAGGATGCCGAGTTCGCGCTTTATCAGGCCAAGGCAGTGCCGGCCGTACTGCGCCTGCTGACCCAGGCCATGAGACTCGCCGGAAGCAAACCGGTCAGCATCTGCGGCGACATGGCAGGGGATCCCTCTCTGACCGGGGATCTGCTTGCCGCAGGCATACGGCATTTTTCCGTGGCACCCGCTCAACTTCCCGCGATAAGATCGGCAATCGTCGGCCTGAAGGCAGATGGGACAAAGGCAGCCGGAGAATAGGATGGCGCGCGAAGACACGGAAGACGCCATTATCGCCTACAAGTCCATTCTGGCGCAAATCATCGACAACAGGCCTTCTGGAACACGCCAGCGGCTCGCGACGGAACTTGGCAAGCATCGCAGTTTCGTCACGCAAATTACAAGCCCGACCTACGCGACACCTCTTCCTGCGCGCCATCTCGCCACGATCTTCCGGGTGTGCCATTTCAGTGCTGCTGAACAGGAGCGCTTTCTGGATGCTTATCAAGCTGCACATCCGGGCAAGCTGCCTGAACTTGGCGCCTCGGAAAAACTGCGGCATCTTTCGCTGATGGTGCCCGATTTCGGCGACGAGAGACGCAACCGGCTGCTGGAGGAAGCGATTGGCGATCTGGTGCAGAAGATTGCCGCAATTTCCGGGCTGTCGGATTAAGCAAGCCCTTGTGGCGGACGCAAAAGGATTGGCATGATCATCGCCTTGGGAGGGGCTTGATGAAGAAATTCATGAACACAGCGGAGACTATGGTCGCCGAAAGCATCGAAGGCTTTGTGCGCGCCCATCAGGAGTTCGTTGTGTTCGGCACCGACCGCAAATGTATCCGCCGCCGTGAGCTGGTTCCTGGCAAGGTCGCCATCATTTCGGGTGGCGGGGCAGGCCATGAGCCGATGCATATCGGCTTCATCGGTCGCGGCATGCTCGATGCCGCCTGCGTAGGGCATATCTTCACGTCGCCCACGCCCAGCCAGATCGTTAGCGCGATAGAGGAAGCAGACACCGGCGCCGGTTGCCTGCTTGTCGTCAAGAACTACGATGGCGACGTCATGAACTTCGAAATGGCGTCAGAGATGGCGTCGCACCGGCATAGAATTGAAATGGTCCTTGCCTGCGACGACATCGAAACGACGAGGGGCGGCGACAGTCGTGGGCGACGCGGGGTTGCCGGTACTCTGATTGTAGAAAGGCTGCTTGGAGCGGCCGCCGAGGAGGGCCGGTCCCTTTCGGAACTAAAAGCCTTCGGCAACAGCCTCTCCTCACGCATCCGGTCGATGGGCGTTGCCCTGACCGGTGTCGCGGTGCCGGACACCCAGCGCACGACCTTCGCACTCGGGCCGAACGAGGTGGAAATGGGCGTCGGCATTCATGGGGAGCCTGGCCATTCGAGAGAGCGTTTCTCCAATGCTGACACGATCGTCAGGTATCTCAGCGAGGCAATTCTCAACGATACCAGCCGCAGCACAGACAGAGCATTTCTCTTCGTGAACGGACTTGGCGGCACACCGCCTGCTGAACTCTATCTTGCCTATAATTCAGCCCTTCGCATCATGTCGGAATACGGCCTTCACATCGAGCGTTCCCTTGTTGGCACCTATGCCACTTCGCTCGACATGCAGGGCCTTTCCATCACGCTCGCATTCCTCACGGACGAGGAGCTTTCTCTATGGGATTCGCCCATTGCTACAGCGGCATTGCGCTGGAGGTGCTAATGCATGTCGCGCAAAACTGTGCAGCGGTTTCGCGATAACGACATGCGAAAACAAAAGCTTAAAGCGTGGCAAGCGAATCCTGGGGATCGCGACACGCTTTAGGCGTCCCGCGATCAGCCGGTTTTCCGGTGCGGAAATCTCGTGATCCCGATCAAGATCGGTTTTTGGACGTCAACGGGTATATGCAATCGTTTTGCCGAGGATTCGACCGATAGCCGTTTCGGGAAGGCCAAGATCGCGAACGCTGCTCATATGATTGGAGCCTTCGAGCCTTTCGCTGGCGACCGACAGTCCTTGTTGTCGCAAGCGCAATGAGAAGGCGTCCGCCTGCTGATGAAACGGCGGCGTTTCTTCGGCACCCACCGCGATGACGGTGTGACAGCCCTCGTCAAAGGAATGCAGCATCGGGGAAAAGTCAGTAACCTCTCTATCGGTAATGGCGATCTCGGAGCGCAGAAACGATGATTGCAGGGGCTTCAGGTCGTAAAGTCCCCCAAGCAGGAGGGCTGCCGACACGCCCGAGAAAGCCTCCTGTCGATGAAACAGGAAGCTCGCAAGATGCGCGCCGGCGGAATGACCGCTGACCGTAAAGCGCGAGGCGTCACCGCCGTGGCTCGCGATGTGTTCGAGCACCCATTGCTTGGCCCGCCGAACCTGATCGACGAGCACCTCCATCCGGACATGCGGCATCAGGGCGTAATCGACAATGACGGCGATCGCGCCTGTGCCGGTAATGGTGTCGGCGACATAGGAGTAGTCGCGCTTGGAAAACATCCGCCAGTAGCCGCCGTGGATGAACATGTGCACCGGCAGCCCGTCACGCGTGCCTTCCGGGTAGAAGATGTCCAGGGTTTCGCTTGCATCGTCTCCGTAGGAGATTTCCTTCATGCGGAGCCTCGCCCGCGTCGAAGCACTCCTTGCCCTGATCTCCGACACGATGGCGTCGAATTCGCGCACATGTCCCCGTATGCGAAACGGATCGGTCTCCAAAAATGTCTCCTCCGCGTCAGAAGCTCGTTGCGATATATTTGGCTTCCATGAATTCGGCGATGCCATGATGCTGCCCGCCCTCACGGCCGAGACCACTCTGCTTGACGCCGCCAAAGGGCGCTGCCGGATCGGAAACCAGACCCCGGTTGAGCGCGATCATGCCTGCCTCCAAAGCGGAGGAAACACGCAATCCCCGTGCTATGTCGCGCGTGAAGACATAGGCGGCAAGACCGTATTCGGTGTCGTTGGCACGCCTTATCACTTCGTCTTCGGTCTTGAACCTGTAAAGAGGTGCAACCGGTCCGAAGATTTCCTCATGCGACATCTCGACACCATCGGGCATGTCGACGAGCACTGTCGGTGGGTAGAAGTAACCCGGCCCGGCAGGGGTCTCGCCGCCGCAGGTGACGCGCGCACCCTTTGCTTTCGCATCATCCACCAGGCGATCAATCTTCTCCACCGCCTTTGGCGTGATCATCGGCCCGCATTCGGTGAGGGCATCGACACCGGGACCGACGTTGAGAGCTGCCATTCTTTTGGTCAGCCCCTCTGCGAAAGACTCGTAGATTCCCGACTGGACGTAGAGACGGTTTGCGGCGGTACAGGCTTCGCCGGCATTGCGCATCTTCGCAACCATTGCGCCGTCGAGTGCTGCCTCCAGATCGGCGTCGTCAAACACGATGAACGGAGCGTTGCCACCGAGTTCCATAGAACACGAGATGACATGCTTGGCCGCTTCAGCGAGAAGCAGGCGGCCAACGCCTGTGGAGCCTGTAAACGAGAGTTTTCTGACGCGCGGATCCGCGAGAATGGCGGCGCTGAATGGGGCGGGAGTGCTTGTCGTCAAGACGTTGACGACGCCTGACGGCACGCCGGCCTCCTCATAGATCGAGGCCAGTGCGTAGGCCGTCAGTGGCGTCTCGCTTGCCGGCTTCAGGATGACGGTGCAGCCAGCAGCAAGCGCCGGGGCGATCTTTCGCGTGGCCATTGCAGCCGGGAAATTCCAGGGCGTGATCAGCAGGCAGATGCCGATCGGCTGGTAATCGACAATGATCCGGTTGGCTCCTGACGGAGCGATACCGAATTCTCCCGTTATACGCACGGCCTCTTCCGCATTCCAGCGGAAGAACTCGGCGGCATAGGCGACCTCGCTGCGGGCGTCGCGCAGCGCCTTGCCGTTCTCCAGGGAGATCAAGGTGGCAAGCATTTCGGAACGCTCGATCATCAGTTCGAAACAGCGTCGCAAAATCTCCGAGCGCTTGCGCGGCGGTGTCGACCGCCAGCCAGGCGCAGCCCGGGATGCGGCCTCGACGCTCGCCTGCGCATCCTCGATGGTGGCGTCCGCTACAACAGCAAGAAGCATCCCGGTCGAGGGGTCGGTCACATCGATCTTGCGCCCGCTTTTCGATTGCCGCCAGCTCCCATCGATATAGAGGCCGCGGGCTGCGGCCTCAATGTCTGGCAGGTGGGGGTCGATCTGCTGCATTTGCTGGGCAATGGTCATTTTATTCCTCGAGTGTTTAAAGGGCGGAGGCGGCAAGATCGCCGTCATAGGCTGCACGAACGAGACGCTTCATGGCGTCGATGTCGAAGGGTCTCGGGTTGTTCTTGATCAATCTGTCGATGCTGAGCGCCTGTTCGGCAGTCCAGTCGAGCTTGTCGGCGGAAAGCCCGAGATCGGCGAGTGTCGGCGTGATGCCGATGGCCTGAAAGAGCCTGCGGATCTCCTCAATCGCCGCCCCCGCCATCTCCTGCTTCGTCCTGCCCATTGAATCGAGGCCCAGCGCCTGGCCGATCTCGGCCAGCTCGGCCGTCGAGGCGGCGCGGTTATAGTTCATGACGTAGGGCATCATCGTCGCAACGCCGAGCCCGTGGGCCGTATGGGTCAATGCGCCTGCCGGATACTGGATGGCATGCGCTGCTGCCGTGCCGGCCGTGCCGAATGCGCAGCCGGCAGCCAGCGCCCCCATCATGACGTCGGCGCGCGCATCCTCGTTCGCTCCCTCCTTGCACGCCGTCTCCAGGCTGCGTCCCAGGAGCTTGACGGCGAGAAGCGCGAAATGGTCGGTAAGCGCACTCTTACCTATGAAGACATGGTTTTGAGGCAGCAACGGGTCGGTGCCGCGCCGGGCGGCCGTGAATGCCTCGATTGCATGGGTCAATGCGTCCGCGCCAGCGACAGCGGTCAGACCCGGCGGGCAGGACATCGTCAGCTCCGGATCGCAGATAGCCGCTGCGGCGATGAGATGAGGGCTCGATATGCCGACCTTCAGCGTTCGGTCCGGATCGGAGATAACGGCAACCGGCGTCACCTCCGACCCGGTTCCCGCCGTGGTCGGGACAGCGATGATCGGGATTGTCGGACCGGGAACCTTGAACTCGCCATAGTAGTCCGCAAGGCTTCCGCCATGGCTCAAAAGCAGGGCGGCGCATTTTGCCATGTCGAGGCAACTCCCCCCGCCTATCCCTATCACCATGTCGGGCGCGAAGCTCCGCGCCTCCTCAACGCATAGCGCAACGGTGTCGCGCGGGACATCCGGCAGGACCCGGTCATGGACCAGTGTTTCGATCGATGCCGCATTCAACGCGGTGACGAGCTCAGCGAAAATGGAAGTTCCTGCGAAGCGTTCATCCGTGCAGATCAGCGCTTTTTGGCCAAGCCGTTTGGCGACCGACGGCAGCGCAAAACGTTGGCCCTTGCCGAACAGGATTTCTTTCGGGAGCCGGATAGCTGCAAAGAGGGTCATTGTGCTGACCTTCTCACCAGTTGTGGGATGAAGAAAGACCTTGAGGAAGCGTCGCAAAATTGGCGCGCGATTTCTTTTGCGCTCATCCAAATGACTCTCATGAAACCTCCGATATAAAATCCTATAGGATATGGGATTGCATATCGCCGAGCATCGTGTTAGCGATTGTTCCTGTCAAGAGGCAAAAGAAATACAGGGCCGGAATACGATGATGCTCAATGCCACGCCTGATCCGAGTGGTTTCATACAGCGCAGCAACAGTCTCGCGGACAGCGTCTACGAGGTGATCTTTGCGCAGCTGATGTCCCTGAAGATCGCTCCAGGTGCGCGCATCACCGTCGATAATCTGGTCAAGGAATTCAATGTTTCCCAGACCCCTATCCGCGAAGCGCTCGGCCGCCTCGAAGGAGAAGGGCTTGTCGTCAAGACGCACCTCATCGGTTACAGCGCCGCCCCGCAGATCACCCACCGGCGCTTCGATGAGCTTTATCACTTGCGGTTGCTGCTCGAGCCCGACGGTGCTGCGAGGGCGGCAAAGGCCATGGACGATGAAAAGCTCGCCATCCTCAGGGAGGCGGCCGGTGTCATGGGGCGCCGGGAAGGAGCCGATGAACGGCTACGCTATTCTACCTTCGCGCGGCAGGACGCCGTTTTCCATGACAGGATCATGGAATTTGCCGGCAACGAGCTCATTCGCCAAACCCTCAGCCACCAGCACACGCATTTTCACATCTTTCGACTGATGTTCCATTCCCGCGTCACCGAAGAAGCGCTGGATGAGCACGAGGCGCTTCTCTCCGCCTTTGCCGCAGGTGACCCATCGGCTGCCGAGAAGGCAATGAGAACCCATCTCGAACATTCACGGGACCGGCTCGTGCCGGCTTTCGATTGAGAGGCGGGCAATGTCGAGCGTCATGACCATCGAGAGGAAGGGGAGGAGCGTGGTGTCCGAGACCGACGGCCTTGTCTCTCATCCGGTCCTTCGTGCAGAGGGCATGTCGAAGCAGTACGGACCGGTCACCGTACTCTCGGAAGTCACGCTCGATATCTTGGCCGGCGAGATCCATGCCATCATCGGCGAGAACGGCGCCGGCAAGTCGACATTCATGCGGCTCCTTTCCGGTTATGCCGAACCCACTGCAGGAACGCTGTCGATGGGCGGCCGCAAGGTCGGCTTCTCAACGCCCGAGCAGGCGCAGGAGGCGGGTATTGTCCTGGTGCACCAAGAGATCCTGCTTGCGGACGCCCTGACCGTCGCCGAAAATCTTTTCCTCGGCCGCGAACTGATGCGTCATGGCTTGGTCGATGATCGGACGATGCGGCGTCTGGCCGTCGAAAAACTTCACGACCTTGGATGCCACGCATCGCCAAACGCCCTGGTACGTGACATCTCGCTTGCCGATCGCCAGCTCGTACAGATCGCGCGTGCACTCCTCGACGATTACAAGCTTGTCATTTTCGATGAGCCGACGGCAGTGCTGACGGGTGAGGAGGTCGAGCGACTGCTTGCCATCATCCTGCAGCTGAGGGAGCAGGGTGCTGCCGTGCTCTACATCAGCCATCGCCTCGATGAAGTCCAACGGCTTGCCGACAAGGTGACGGTGCTCAGAGACGGCAAGATGGTCGGCACATATCCCGGTCACAGCCTCACGCAGATGGACATGGCGCGGCTGATGGTCGGGCGCGATCTCGCCGCACTTTATCCCGAGAAGACCGTAAAGCCAGCCCTGCAGGCGATGCTTGAAGTCCAGGATCTCAGCGTTCCCGGCTTCGCAAGCGATATCTCGTTTAACGCCCACAAAGGCGAGGTCCTCGGATTCGCCGGCATGATCGGTGCCGGACGCACCGAAGTGTTCGAGGGCATCATGGGTCTGCGCCCTGCTGCCGGAACCGTAAAATTGCAGGGCAGAGCGATTGACATCAGGCGCCCTCGGGCGGCGATGGATGCCGGCATTGGTTACCTGACCGAAGATCGCAAGGGCAAGGGGCTGCTGCTGCAGGAGCGACTTGCCCCGAACCTCACGCTGTCCGCCCTCGGCAGATTTCACCCCGGCCTTATGATGCGCCGCCGTCGTGAGCAGAGCGCGCTCGTCGAAGCGGTCAACACCTACGACATCCGCCTGAAAAGTTACGCAGTCAAGGCGGGCCAGCTTTCCGGCGGTAACCAGCAGAAGCTTCTGCTCGCCAAGGTGCTTCTCACCGACCCTTCGGTCGTGGTCATCGACGAGCCGACGCGCGGGATCGACATCGCCAACAAGGCCCAGATCTATGCCTTCATCGAGCGCCTCGTCGCAGAGGGCAGGACCTGCATCGTCATCTCGTCCGAAATGCAGGAACTGATCGGGATCTGCGACCGGATTCTTGTGATGCGGGAGGGGCGCATCACGGGAGAGGTGACGGGCGAGAAAATGACGGAACATGAGATTGCGCTTCTTGCCACCAGCGAAACGAAGGTTGCGGCGAAGCAGGGAGGAAGACAATGACTGTGATTACGGGTTCGACGCCGGTTCGGCCGGAGCGGGAATGGAACATCGGCTGGTCGGATGTCGGTCCGTTCCTTGCGCTTCTGGCGCTGCTGCTGATCGGTTTTTCGATCAACCCGGATTTTCTCTCGGCAACCAATCTCGGCAATGTGATCACACGAAGCGCCTTCATCGCAATCATCGCTGTGGGTGCGACCTTCGTCATCTCGTCCGGCGGACTGGATCTTTCAGTCGGTTCGATGGCCGCCTTCATCACCGGCATAACCATCATGTTCATGAACAGGATGGCTCCCGACTGGGGTGTCCTGGCAATTCCCGCCGGCATGGCCATCGCGCTCGTCGTCGGGCTCCTCTGCGGGCTGATGAACGGGCTCATCGTTACCGTCGGAAAGATCGAGCCCTTCATCGCGACACTCGGTACCATGGGGATCTTCCGTGCCCTCATCACCTATATGTCGGATGGTGGAACGATCCCGATCGATCGCAGCCTCCGCGACGCCTATCGGCCTGTTTATTTCGGGACCCTTGGCGGTATTCCCTTTCCGATCCTCATTTCGATTGCCGTTGCCGCCATCGCATCCTTCATCCTCTACAAGATGAAATATGGCCGCAAATGCGCTGCCGTTGGGGCGAATGAGGACGTGGCCCGCTACTCAGGCATTTCCATCATCAAGACGCGCACGATTGCCTACGCGATCCAGGGCGTATGCGTTGCGATCGCTGCGATCTGCTATGTGCCGCGCCTCGGAGCGGCGACTCCGACCACCGGCGTGCTGTGGGAATTGCAGGTCATCACTGCGGTCGTCATCGGCGGAACTGCCCTGCGGGGTGGGAAGGGCCATGTCTGGGGCACGGTCGCCGGAGCGGTCATCCTCGAACTCATCGCCAACCTGATGGTGCTCTCGGATTTCGTATCCGAATATCTCGTCGCCGGTGTCCAGGGCGTCATCATCATCATCGCCATGCTCATTCAGAGGTTCTCGAAGTAACCGCGTCCGGACCGCGCGGATTGATGTTTGTGGTCCGATTCTGGGAGGAATGAATGTCTAGAAAATGGATTGCGGCCCTGGCCGTCAGTACGGTGCTGCTCGCCGGCCAAGCCCTTTCGGCAGACAAAAAGGTTGTCGCAGTGTCGATCCCGGCAGCCGATCATGGCTGGACGGCGGGCATCGTCTATCACGCACAGGCTGCCGCCAAGGAAGTCAATGCCGCCTTTCCGAATGTCGAGGTCGTCGTCAAGACTTCGCCCTCGGCAACGGCGCAGGTGAGCGCGCTTGAAGATCTTTCCGCAGGACGCAAGCTCGATGCGCTGGTCATCCTGCCCTATACGTCGGAGGAACTGACGACGCCGGTCAAGGCGGTCAAGGATGCCGGCACCTTCATCACCGTCGTGGATCGTGGCCTGAACGACCAGTCCATCCAGGACCTCTACCTTGCCGGCGACAACATCGCGGTTGGCCGCAATACGGCGAAATTCATGATCGACAAGCTGGGCGGCAAAGGCAACCTTGTCATCTTGCGCGGCATTCCGACCGTCATCGACGATGAGCGCATCCAGGGCTTTCAGGATGCCATCAAGGGAACCGATCTCAAGGTTCTGGACATCCAGTATGCGAACTGGAACAGTGATGACGCCTTCAAGCTGATGCAGGACTATCTTGCCAAATACCCGCAGATCGACGCTGTCTGGGCAAATGACGATGACATGCTTCTTGGCGTGCTCGAGGCCGTCAAGGAATCGGGTCGCAAGGACATCAAGCTCGCCCTCGGCGGCAATGGCATGAAGGATATCGTCAAGAAGGTCATCGACGGCGATCAGATGACGCCGGTCGAGACACCTTATCCGCCCGCCATGATCAAGACCGCCATCTACATGACCGTTGCCAATATTGTCGGCCAGGCGCCGGTGCGAGGCACTGTCAAGCTGGATGCGCCGTTGATCACGCAGGAGAATGCCAAGGAATACTATTTCCCCGACTCTCCGTTCTGACAAAACCTGAAACCGGGGGCGGCCACAGCCGCCGCCCCATTGCATGAAGAAGAGGAGTAAATCATGCCTGGTAAGAAGATACTGATGCTGACCGGTGAGTTTACCGAGGAATACGAAATCTATGTCTATCAGCAGGCGATGGAGGCAGTCGGCCATACGGTCCACGTGATCTGCCCCGACAAGAAGGCTGGCGATCTGATCAAGACCTCGCTCCACGATTTCGAAGGCGATCAGACCTATACGGAGAAGCTCGGGCACTTCTTCACGATCAACAAGACCTTCTCGGAGGCCGAGGCGCAGCTCGATCAATATCACGCAGTCTATTGCGCAGGCGGTCGCGGCCCCGAATATATCCGCACCGATAAACGCGTCCAGGCAATCGTGCGGCATTTTCACGAGAAGCAAAAGCCGATCTTTACGATTTGCCACGGCGTCCAGATTCTGATTGCCGTTGACGGTGTGGTTCGCGGCAAGAAGGTC
The DNA here is from genome assembly GCF_014193555.1 of Rhizobium sp. BK275. Classification (NCBI taxonomy): domain Bacteria; kingdom Pseudomonadati; phylum Pseudomonadota; class Alphaproteobacteria; order Hyphomicrobiales; family Rhizobiaceae; genus Rhizobium; species Rhizobium sp. BK275. The sequence goes on along the minus strand of NZ_JACHZL010000001.1, from coordinate 1,134,079 downwards.
GGTGCCCTGGGGGCTTGCGAGCCGGAAGTCACGCTTGCAGGTGGCACCTATATCGATCTGTCGCCGACGGAAGCCTATGTCGACGGCACCATGGTCTCTGCGAAGGGATGGACCGCACTTGCAGCATTCATCCGCGAATGCCTGAAGGTGCTGGGCACGGAAATCCGCCACAGCGATGATATCGCCAAGGCTGCCTGAGCTCTCACTCCTGCGACGGCTTATGATCAGGCAACGCTCGCCAAACGCGGGGGTTGCCTTTCCAGGAACGACTTTCCTGCCCGCGGAGGCAGATAGCAGATAGATGCTCTGCATCATCTGCCGGCAGCAAAGTCATGGCGGCGGCGCAAGCGCAAGGCGTCAGTCCTTTCAAACTGACGCCGATCTGCGCGCATATGGTTTGCCCGAGTACCCAACACATCCGTCGGAATGCCCGGGCTGGCGGTCTTTAAGCCGGCAATTGGAAGATCCAGTTGGCGATCAGTACGATGGCGAGGCCCGCGGCCAGTGCGAGGTACGGCAGCATGCCAGCCTTCTTGACGCCGAGGTCCTGGCCGACGAGGCCGAGGTCTTCCATGGCGCCGGGCGGGAACCTGCCGCCGTCGCGCACATAGTGGCGATAGGCGAAGACCGGCAGGATGAGCGCGGCGAAGATGAAGCCGACCCAGAGCGCATTGGCATAGCCCCAGACCTTGGCGCCGGCGCCGAGGAAGAGAGCGTTGACGAAGGCAAGCACGGTATTGACGCCGATCAGCCAGGTGGGCGCCTTCCAGGGGCGCTCGACATGACCGGAATCCATGCGATGGATCCAGCCGGAATTCAGGTTCAAGAAGTTGAAGATGATGTAGCCGACATTGGAGACGGCGAGCACGAAGAAATAGCCGCCGGCATCGGACGCGATCGCCAACAAGAAAAGATTGAAGGCAAAGTCTGTCCACATCGCCCGGGTCGGGGCGCCGTTTTCATTGACATGGTCGAGATATTTCGGCAGCCAGCCATCCTTCGAGCCCTGGTAGAGCGTGCGCGAGGAGCCTGCCATCGCCGTCATGATGGCGAGGAAAAGCGCCATGATCATCAGCACGACGAGAAGCTGGGTGACGACACGGCCGGCGCCGATCAGTCCGCCGAGTGCTTCGGCGACACCCGTCCCGTCGACGATACCGGGCGCCAGCATGCCCGCATGACCGAGCACGCCCTGGAAGGCGAAAGGCACGAGGAAGAAGAACAGGCAGCAGGCAAGGCCGGAATAGAAGATCGCCTTGAAGGTATCCGTCTTGGGGTTCTTCAGTTCGCGCGTATAGCAGACCGCAGTCTCGAAACCGTAGGTCGACCAGGCGGCGATATAGAGACCGCCGAGGAAGAGCGTCCAGCCGCCATTGCTCCAGGTACCGTCAGTGCCAGCATAGGCCGCCGTTGGCGGAACCAGCCCGGTGACGTTGGCGCTGACGATCTGGCCGCTGATGATCGGATAGAGACCGATGACGAGCAGCGGCACCAGCACGATGATTGCCAGCCATTTCTGGACGCTCGCCGTTTCGGAGATGCCGCGATGCTGGATCGCAAAAATGATCAGCATCAGGATGCCGCCGATAAAAAAGGTGGCGTTGATATTGGCGGTGGCGAGGAAAGGAATGCTGAAGCTGAGGAGTGACCAGCTGCGGATTGCCGGCGTCAGCGCGGCGACACCGTCCGCGCTCAGCAGCGCCTTGACTGCATCCTCAGGCGAAGTGCCGGCGTGGGCGGCAATATATTCGGCGACGCGGGGGCTATCGGCCGTAATCGAAGCGGCATGCGTGCTGATCCAGGCGAGGACCGCCTGCGAATCCGCTGCCGGGATCGGGAAGAAGGCATTGAGGATATAGCCGGCCGCAATGGCGCAACCGAGCGAAAGCACCGGTGACCAGGCAAACCAGTTGCACCAGACGGACAGCGGCGCGATGAATTTCGAGTAACGCAGCCAGGCCGTGGCACCATAGACCGATGCGCCGCCCGACTTGTTACCGAACATGCCGGCGATTTCGGCATAGGTGAAGGATTGCAGGAAGCCCATGATCATCGAGATGATCCAGACCACAAAGGCGAGCTTGCCGGTCGTGCCTGCAATACCGCCGATGGAGAAGAGAACAAGCGGCGGCACGCCGGCTGCCACCCAGAACGCGCCCTTCCAGTCAAGCGCGCGTATAAGCTTACCTTCGGTGCCGGCGGCAACGCCGGCGTCCACGATATCCGTCATCGATGAAATTCCCCATTCTATTTGTTCGGGACGTAGCTTTGCGTACGTCTCCCTGAACGCGCCTCCCGTGGCATGCATGGGCTGCCCGGCATTTTCTCGATCCGCGTTCCCGAGCGGATTTCCGAGTCTCGACCCTTTATGCATAGTGAAGATATTTTCTTTTTAGTCAATATCCCTTTACTTTCGGGTGGCATTTTGTCAGCATGATTTGCGTGCCGGAGGGCACATCAATCCCATGAGGACCACATGCGAGATCTCCATCCCGGGATATCAGGGGTGCGACCGGTGTCGGCAAGCATCATCCGCTATCCCGGTATCCCCACGCTGCCCGAGGGTGTCGAGCGTTACCGCTGCAAGGGCGGCGGATCCCTTGTTGTTCGCGTCGAGGCAGGCGACCACGTCACCCTGATCGACAGCGAAGGTGGACAAGCCTGCGAGCTTTCCTTCCTCGACGAAAACGGCCGGTTTCAATCGGCCGGCCTCGGCGCAGCCTTCACCGGCTCGGCCGAAGGACTGAAGGCCATTCTCTCTTCGGGCGATGAGGGCGCCGCCCGCACCCGCACGGCGATTGAGCGACGCGGTGCCGACCTCGGCACGGCAGGAGCGATCCGCATTTTCAGCGAAGCTTCCATTGCGGGCAGCAGGGCGGAGTTTGCGATCACGATGAAGGGTCTGCTGATTGCCGCCGCCCCTGCAGCAGCGATGTCGCCTGACGCCCAGGATACGGCAACACCGATCGAGATCCGTATCCGGCGCAGCAGGCTGATCCGCGACTATGCCGCGGCCCTCCCCGAGCCGATGGCCGATCCCATCGAAGACATCCGCATCAGGGCGGCGACCGCCTCGGCCTATTTCGTCCGTGCCGGAGAGTTCATCCAGATCATCGACGTCTACGGGAGGCAATGCACTGATTTCCAGGCCTTTGCCGCCCGCAAGGTCGACAAGGGCCTCGATCTTGCGCTGGATTCCACCGTCACTCGCACCCTGCTTGGCCGCAGCTATCCTGCCCCCGGTCTGCCGTCCAAGGCTTTCGACCGCGACTTCGAGCCGCTGGTGGAGATCGTCCAGGACACGGTCGGCCGCCATGACGCATTCGCGACCGCCTGCAATTCGCGCTACTATGACGACATGGGTTATCCCGGCCATGTCAATTGCACCGACAATTTCAATGCGGCGCTCGCGCCCTACGGCATACCCGGCCGCAAGGGCTGGGAGGCGCTCAATTATTTCTACAATACGAATATCGACCACAACAACCAGCTCTACCTCGACGAGCCATGGTCTCGGCCGGGCGATTATGTGCTGATGCGGGCACTGACCGATCTCGTCTGCGTCTCCTCCTCCTGCCCCGACGATATCGATGCGGCCAATGGCTGGGACCCGACCGACATCCATGTCCGCACCTTCTCCGGAAAAGAAAATTTCTCAAGAGCGGTAGCCTATCGCATGACCCCTGACGCCGATGCAGAACTGACGCGGGAAACCGCCTTTCACCCTCGCCTTGCGGCACTGACGCGGGATTACACCGAATATCGCGGCTACTGGCTGCCGAACCGGTTTTCCTCCGAAGGTCCGGTCGAAGAATATTGGGCCTGCCGTGAAAGAGCTGCTGTCATCGACCTGTCGCCGTTGCGCAAATTCGAGGTCACGGGTCCGGATGCGGAGGAATTGCTGCAATATTGCCTGACGCGCGACGTGCGCAAGCTGTCGACCGGACAGGTCGTCTATTCCGCCATGTGCTACGAGCACGGCGGCATGATCGACGACGGCACGCTCTTTCGCCTCGGCGACAAGAATTTCCGCTGGATCGGTGGCGACGACTACAGCGGCATATGGCTGCGCGAACAGGCCGAGAAGAAGGGCTTCAAGGCCTGGGTTCGCTCTTCGACAGACCAGATGCACAATATCGCCCTGCAGGGACCAAAGAGCCGCGACATCCTCAAGGAGATCATCTGGACGGCCCCGCGCCAGCCCGATATCGGCGAGCTCGAATGGTTCCGCTTCACTGTCGGGCGCGTCGGTGGCTTCGAAGGAGCTCCCGTCGTCGTCTCGCGTACCGGCTATACCGGCGAACTCGGCTACGAGATCTTTTGTCATCCGAAGGATGCGTTGACCGTCTTCGATGCTGTCTGGAAGGCCGGTGAGCCCTACGGGCTGAAGCCGATGGGGCTTGAAGCGCTCGACATGGTCCGCATCGAGGCGGGCCTCGTCTTCGCCCATCACGAATTCGACGATCAGACCGATCCGTTCGAGGCCGGCATCGGCTTTACCGTGCCGCTGAAATCCAAGCAGGACGATTTCATCGGCCGCGAGGCGCTTCAGCGGCGCAAGGAACATCCGCGCCACCTGATGGTCGGCCTGGACGTGCAGGCAAACGAAGCTGTCGGCCACGGCGACTGCATCCATCTCGGCCGCGCCCAGATCGGCGTCGTCACCAGCGCGACGCGCTCTCCGATCCTCGGCAAGACGATCGCACTCGCCCGCATCGATGTCACCCATGCCACCGTTGGCACCGAGGTCGAGATCGGCAAGCTCGATGGCCAGCAGAAGCGCCTGCCGGCGGTGGTGGTGCCTCTGTCACACTATGACCCGCAGAAGACCCGGCCGCGTTCGTAGAAACCTTATTCCGCCCTGCGCTGGGCGCTGGTGATCGCCCTTGCGGCCTCTTCGGAGGAATTGGCGAGCTGACGCATCTCGGCGGCGAGCACGGCGAAGCCGGATCCCGCTGTCCCTGCCCTTGCCGCCTCGATGCCGGCATTGACGGCGAGCAGCTTCAGGTAGCGCAGCGAGTGCAGGATCTCGTTGGTCTTCGAGGCAGTGATGCGCATACCGGCAGTCTGCTCGTCGATGCGCTGGTAGAGCGACTCGATGTTGATGATGCTGCCCTCGAGATAGAGCAGCTCGCCATTTTCGTTCCAGACGCCGCCGCCCGTCTCCGTCACCCAGACATAATGCCCGTCACGGTGGCGGATACGATATTCCATCGTCCAGTCGGTGCGGCTTTCCAGCGCGATGCCGACGACCTTGTCCATCAGCGGCACGTCCTCCTCGCACATGATCGAGGTGAAGGTGCGCGTGCTGTTGCCGATGATCTCTTCGGCCGGATAGCCGAAAATGCGTTCGATGCCATCGGTCATCTCCAGCATCGTGTAGTTTTCGTCCGCACGGCAGCGATAGAGGAAACCGCTCATACGGCCGAGAACACTGCTCTGAAAATCCATGAGGACCACGCCTTGAGAAAATGAGTTGCAGATCGGGGTTGCTTCGTCTCATTTCAAACACGCCGGAAAGGGCCGCGACGGACGACCCTTCTCGGTTACACGGGAGCTTGGGAAAGATCAGTTGCGCAGATATTCCTCCATGGAATCGTCGAGCGCCTTGACCCAAGGCGTGTGGTGCGTCGGCGACATGTTGCCGGTCATCAGCGAACGATAGGCGTGATCGCGGAAGCCCATGATGTTTTCCGCCTTGTGGTGCTCCCATTCCATGAAGGTCCTGTTGGTTCCTTCAATGTCGAAGCTCGGATAGTCGGTTTCGGCGAGCAGTTCCTTCACATAGTCACCCTGATACCAGATCATCTGCTCGGCATCCTCGAGCATCTCCTCGCGGGTCCGCCACATGTCGAAATTCGCCTTCAGTTCCTCTTCCGGCGGCAATTTGATGCGGCCCATCATGACATCGCGTGCCCACCAGGCCTGCACGTCGAACATGTTGAAGGTGTAGAATTGATCCTGCATGCCGATATAGAAAAGCTGAGGGTTCCTGTCGAAGACCACGCCTTTGTAGAGATGGTCGGCCCAGAGACGATTGGCAGTCTTGAGCCTCAACTCATCGGGCAGGAAGGGGAAGTGATGCTGGTATCCCGTGCACAGGATCAGCGCATCCACTTCCTTCGTCGAACCGTCGAGGAAATGGGCGGTGCGGTTTTCGAGCCTGGTGAGCAGCGGACGCTCTTCGAAATTATCCGGCCAGTTGAAACCCATCGGCTTTGACCGATAGCTCGTGGTGACCGACTTGGCGCCGTATTTCCAGCATTGTGAGCCGATATCCTCGGCCGAGTAGCTGCGGCCGACGATGAGGATATCCTTGCCCTTGAATTCCAGCGCATCGCGGAAGTCGTGGGCGTGCAGGACGCGGCCGTTGAAGGTCTTCACGCCCTCGAAATAAGGCACGTTCGGTGTCGAGAAGTGGCCGCTCGCCACCACGACATAGTCGAATTCCTCGTCGTACATATGGTCTTCGAGGCGGTTGTGTGCGGTGACCGTGAATTTCTTCGTGTCCTCATCGAAACGCACCATGCGCACCGGCGTATTGAAGCGCACCCAATGGCGGACATTCGCCTTTTCGACGCGGCCCTTGATATAATCCCAGAGCACGGCGCGCGGCGGATAGGAGGCGATCGGCTTTCCGAAATGTTCCTCGAAGGAATAATCGGCAAATTCCAGGCATTCCTTGGGTCCGTTCGACCAGAGATAACGATACATGCTGCCGTGAACCGGCTCGCCATATTCGTCGAGCCCGGTGCGCCAGGTATAGTTCCAGAGCCCGCCCCAGTCGGACTGCTTTTCGAAGCAGACGATCTCCGGGATCTCCGCACCCTTCTGGGCGGCCGACTGGAAGGCCCGCAACTGGGCAAGCCCGGAAGGACCGGCGCCGATGACGGCAACTCTTGTCATGAAGCATTCCCCTTTCGATTGTATCGACGTTTTATCTCATGCAGTCGTTCGCCACTCATCAGGCATCAGTCCGGAAAGATGCCGGGGCTCGTCGGCGCGCCGTCGTCATATCCGGAAAGCCAGTCGATGGTCGTTTGGCGGTAGCGGGTCAGTCCCTTGTAGTCGACGAGCTCTGCTGGCAGGGTTTTCAGCACGCGCGGAAAGCGGCGCGCCCATTTCGGCACGGTGACGAGTTCATCCATGTTCATCAGGTAGCAGCGGATGACGAAGAGAATCGCGTTCGAGCGCGGCAGGCGCCAGAGGCTTTGCAGCTCGACGCGAAGATGCACCTTCTCGCCGACATTCTCCGATGTCACCGTCGTGCGGTCCGGGCCCCATTTGTGATAGTTCTCCGGACTGGTATCGAGCCTGGGGTTGATGGTCATCGTCCAGTTGAAGCGGCGCGTCGGCTTGCCCTGCTGCAGGTTCAGGAGGAACTTCAAAGCCCGGTCGAAGACGCCGATCTGGTGGGCGAGCGGCACCGGACCGTGCCATTCCATGAAATTCATGCCGATATCGAAATCGAGCGACCAGTCGGCCTGGGTCGTCACCATGCCGGCATCCATCCAGAGATTGCCGTCACGCTGGTCGACGATGCAGAAATCTCCCTGAGCCTGGCGGGTGATGTATTCGAGCGGCTCATATGGCAGTGTCGAACGGTCGCCGAAGGTGAATGTGTCGTCAATGCCGAGCGGCCGGTTGATCCAGCGCCACTGGTCGCCGTTCCTGATCAGCGTGAAATGCTCGGGATAGCCGGCAGCCTGCTCCTCCATCAGGAGTTCCAGCGTATCCCATTGCGCCGTCATCATATGCGGCAGCGCCTGGTAGCGCAGCGGATCCTCCTTCAGCACCAGCGCCCTGTCCTGCATCTCGGCGACGTAATGCTCGTCGACATCGATGAGGCTTTCGAACACGGTGCCCTCGCGGCCCTTCACATGCGGCTCCATGTTGACCGAATACATGTATTCGTCGCGATCGAAGGGAAACGGAAAGCGCCGGATGTTTTCCGGGCTGTTGCGATAGGTGAAATCGTCGCGGAAGGTTTCTTGTTTGAAGACGATGGCCATGTCCGTTCTCCTTGTTCCGCTTTCAGCTCTAGAGGTCGAGGCTGAGCCTGTTCCCCTCGAAGCGGGAGACACAGATCATCACCTTGCGGCCGGAGGCCTTTTCTTCATCGCTCAGATAGACGTCGTGATGCAGGAGCCTGCCCTCGCAGGCCGCAACCGCGGTCTCGCATTGTCCGCAGGCGCCGCCCCGACAAAGGAAGGGCGCGTCGACCCCCGCCGCCTCGATCGCCTCCAGCATGCTCTCGTGATGCCCCACATGGACCGTCTTGGCGGAGCGAAGCAGCTCGATGTCGAAAGGCTTGCCGGGCTGGGAGGACAGAAACCGTTCCGAATGCAGGTTCTGCTCCGGCCAGCCGGCCTCAAGCCCTGCCTTCAGCACGCCGTCGATCATGCCGGAGGGGCCGCAGACATAAAGGTGCGTGCCGAGCGGCTGGCTGTCGAGCAGGCGGGCGATCGGAATGAAATTGCGCTCGGCATCGCAATAGATCTTCACCCGATGCGGACCGTAGCGGTCGATCAGTTCCCGGCAATAAGCGCCGCGATCGTGGGAGCGCACCGCATAATGCAGCTCGAAATTGGCACCCTCGCGGGAAAACTGCTCCATCATGGCGATGAAGGGTGTGATACCGATCCCGCCGGCGATCAGAAGATGCTTGCGGGCACGCCAGTCCGGCTGAAAGAGGTTGACCGGATAGGAGACTTTCATCTCGTCTCCTTCGCGCACCTTCTCGTGCATGAAGGTCGAGCCGCCGCGCGAATTCTCGACATGTAGCACGCTGATCTCATAGGCCGAGCAATCCTGCGGCGGCGACATGAGCGAATAGGCGTTGCGCCGCATATGGCCTTCGTCATTCATCGAGACGATGACATGCGCGCCCCCGGAAAAATAGGGCATCGGCCGACCATCGAGGCGTTCGAAACGGAAGCGCTTGATGCGGTCGGCGACAGGCGTCACCTTCGTCACGCAGACGGGAATTTCTGTACCACCGCTCACAGGAACAATTCCTCCGGATCAGGGGCGCTGCCCGGCTCTTCAGCATCGATATTGACGCCCTGGAAGGCGCCGAGCCGGCGGGAATAATGGTCGCGCACGAGGAGCGGCAGGCCACAATGGCTGCAGGTGAACGGGCTATGCGTAACGTTCTCGGTGATGCCCTTGCAGTGGACGCATTGCACCCGCCGCGCCAACGAGCCGCGATGTTCCGTGATGATCGATGCGTAATCCATGCCATAGTCTAAAGCGACCATCATCGCCTGGCCGATGAAGCCTTCGGTGCCTGCAAGATAGAGCCGCGTACCCATGCGGGCAGTCGTCAGCGATCCCTTCAGCCGGAAGAGCAGCGTGGGGATCGTCGGGGCGACAAAGAACATGTCGGCGTCGAGGCGGCGAAGTGCCTCGTCATGGCCCTTTCCCTGTGAACCGCGGGCGACATAGAGGATCTCGCTGCGGGAAAGGATGCCTGTATCGAGCCCCGCCGCCTGGTCGAGAAGGGCATTCGCACCCTCTCCCTCCAGCGCGAAGATATGATGCCGGGCCTGCGGCTGGATCGTCAGACCCTTGTAGACCGGCCGGCTCTTGATGCCTTCGACAAGCATGCCTGCACCTCCTTAACCGACCGCCGTCCTCTTCTTCTTTTCCGGATCGTCGAAGGGCAGCGCATGGGCGATCGCGCTGGTCTTCAGGGTCTTGCCGCGCACCTCGAGCTTCGTGCCCTGCACAGCCTTGTCGACGTCGAGACGAGCGATCGCCATCGACTTCTTCGTCAGCGCAGAATAGCTCGGGCAGGTGATGACGCCGACCTTCTTTCCGTCGGCATAGACTTCGTCGCCGAGATCGGCCGGACCGTCGGCATCGATCAGCATGCCGAAGATCTTGAAGCGTTCCTTGCCCTTCAGCCGCGCATGTTCCTCGGCGCCGCGGAAGCCGGTCTTGCCGGGGCTGACTGTGAAATCGAGGCCGAGCTCCCACAGGCTGTCACCAGGCGGCTGGTCGGCAAAGGGATACATTTGCGAGTTGTCGTAGGGATAGAAGAGCAGGTAGCTCTCGACGCGCAGCATGTCGAGCACCGAGAAGCAGCAGGGAATGATGCCCATCTCTTCGCCTTCTGCGACGATGCGGTCCCAGACCATGACGGCGTCCTGGCCACGCACGAAGATCTCGTAGCCGCGCTCGCCGGTATAGCCGGTGCGCGAGATCATGACCGGAGCGCCGAACAGCGTCGTCTGCATATGATGGAAATATTTGAGGTCGCGGATGCCGGGCACATACTTGGCGAGATAGTCGACCGCGAGCGGCCCCTGCAGCGAGAGGTCATGCAGGTCGTCATCGAAGAGCACGGCGCAATTGCGGCCGGTCGCCTGCTTGACGAGTTCCTCGTGGCCGGAGCCGGAGCCGTGGACCAGCATCCAGGAATTCGGGCCGGTGCGGTAGACGATGCAATCATCGGTGAAGTGGCCGCGATCGTTCAGCATGGTCGCGTAGACCGAGCGGCCGGGATAGATCTTCGTCATGTCGCGGGTGGTGATATAGTCGAGCACGGCGATCGCGTGCGGGCCGACCAGATGCACCTTCTTCAGGCCCGAGACATCCATGATGCCGGCCTTGGTGCGGACCGCGACATGCTCGTCTGACATGTTCTTGTCGTAGGTCCAGGCGGTTCCCATGCCGCTCCAGTCCTCAAGCTTCGATCCCAGAGCGCGGTGCCGATCCGCCAAGGCGGAGAAACGCCAAGATAATGCCATTTCCGTTCCCTCTTATTTCCTCTACGGAATATTTATTTCCTGACTATATTCGTCTTTCACGCTGTGGCAAGCCGATCCCGGTGATTTTTGTCGGCTGTCCCAACGGCATTTTCCTCAGAATGCCGGCGGCGCAAGCCCTGCCGAGCGATGGGCGGCAATCACCGTATTGGCCATCAGCATGGCGATCGTCATCGGGCCGACGCCACCCGGCACCGGGGTGATGACGGCGGCAACCGGGGCGACCTCGGCAAAGGCGACATCGCCGACAAGGCGGGTCTTGCCCTCACCCCGCTCCGGCGCATCGATGCGGTTGATGCCGACATCGACGACGGTGGCCCCGGGCTTGATCCAGTCGGCCTTGACCATTTCCGGACGGCCGACGGCCGCCACCAGGATATCGGCGTTGCGGCAGACTTCGGCCAGGTTCTTCGTGCGCGAATGAGCGATGGTGACCGTCGCATTGGCAGTGAGCAGAAGCTGCGCCATCGGCTTGCCGAACAGGTTGGAGCGGCCGATGACGACAGCGTTCAAGCCCGAGAGGTCCTCGCCGTGGGTGCGGCGGACGAACACCATGGCGCCGGCTGGCGTGCAGGAGACGAGGCCGGTCTTCAAATCGCCGGTCGCAAGCTTTCCGGCATTGACGACGCTCAAGCCGTCGACATCCTTTTGCGGCAGGATCGACTGGATGATCGGCTCGCTGTCGAGATGTTTGGGCAACGGCAGCTGCACGAGAATGCCATGGATCGAGGGATCGGCATTGAGCGAAGCGACGAGCGCGGCAAGCTCCTCCTGCGTCGTCTCGGCCGGCAGCGTGTGCTGGACGGATTTGAAACCGCATTCCTTGGCCATGCGGCTCTTGGAGCTGACATAGGTGTGGCTCGCCGGATCATCGCCGACGATGATGACGGCAAGCCCGGCCTTGATGCCTTTGGCGGCTTCCAGTGCGGTGTTTGCCGATTTCACGGTTTCGATTAAGGAAGCGGCAACCTGCTTGCCGTCGATGACCTCGACCATGGCTCAGCCCATGCGCTCGGAGGCGTAGCTGCCCGGACTTGCCGGGAAGACGACGGTACGGTTGCCGTTGATGAAGGTACGGTGATGGATATGCGCGTGGATCGCGCGCGCCAGCACCTGGCTTTCGACATCGCGGCCGATCGAAACGTAGTCTTCGGCGCTCTGCGCATGGGTGATGCGGGCGGTGTCCTGCTCGATGATCGGGCCTTCGTCGAGATCGGCCGTCACATAATGCGCCGTCGCACCGATCAGCTTCACGCCACGCTCATAGGCTTGCTTATAGGGATTGGCACCCTTGAAGCTCGGCAGGAACGAATGGTGGATGTTGATGATCCGGCCCGACATTTTCTGGCACATCTCGTCTGACAGGATCTGCATGTAGCGGGCCAGCACGATCAGTTCCGTGCCGGTCTGCTCAGCCACTTCCATGATATGGGCTTCCGCCTGCACCTTGTTGGCCTTGGTGACGGGAATATGGTGGAAGGGAATGTCGTGGTTGACGACGACCTTCTGATAATCGAAATGGTTGGAGACGACGCCGACGATATCGATCGGCAGCGCGCCGATCTTCCAGCGGTAGAGCAGGTCGTTGAGACAATGGCCGAAGCGCGACACCATAAGCAGCACCTTCATGCGCTTCTCGCTGTCATAGAGATCGTAAGTCATGCCGAAACGCGTGGCGATGCTGGTGAAGCCGGCGCGGATATCGGCCTCGGAGATGCCTTCTTCGGAAATGAAGGAGACGCGCATGAAGAACTGGCCGGTGTCCAGATCGTCGAATTGCGAGCTGTCGACGATGTTGCAGCCCTGTTCGGCGAGATAACCCGAGATCGCCGCAACGATGCCGCGCGTCGACTTGCAGGATACCGTGAGTACGTAACTCTTCATGCCATCTCTTCCTTCGTCACTTGAAGCATAGGCCACCAGCCGGGCCGGTGCGTTAGTGCTCCGGCCCGTGGCGCATGATGTCAAAACCTCAACCGGTCGGCTCAGATATCGAGCGTGCTGTCGCGTTCCCACTGGGTGAAATGCGAGCAGAAGGCATTCCATTCCTGGTGCTTGAGCTTGAGATAGGCGGCGGAGAACTCGGTTCCGATCGCAGCCTTCAGACCCTCGTCGGCATCATAAGCACGCAGCGCATCGAGCAGGTTCAGCGGCAGACGCGGCGCATTCTTCACGAGATGTCCCTCCGCATACATATCGATGTCGTGGTGCGGGCCTGGGTCGGCCCGATCCTCGAGACCGTCGAGGCCGGCGGCGATGATGATTGCCTGCAGCAGGTAGGGGTTGACCGCACCATCAGGCAGGCGCAACTCGAAGCGGCCGGGGCCTGGCACGCGCACCATGTGGGTGCGGTTGTTGCCGGTCCAGGTTACCGTGTTCGGCGACCATGTGGCGCCCGAGGTCGTGCGCGGCGCGTTGATGCGCTTATAGGAATTGACGGTGGGATTGGTGATCGCGGCAAGCGCCGAAGCGTGCTTCATGATGCCGCCGAGGAAGTGCCTGCCTTCCGCCGACAGGCCGAATTCGGCTGTCCTGTCGGCGAAGACGTTGACCTTGCCATCATTGTCCCAGACCGAGATATGGCAATGGCAGCCATTGCCGGTCAGGCCCTTGAAGGGCTTCGGCATGAAGGTGGCGCGAAGTCCGTGCTTTTCGGCGATCGATTTGACCATGAACTTGAAGAAGGAATGCTTGTCGGCCGTCTTCAGCGCATCGTCGAATTCCCAGTTCATCTCGAACTGGCCGTTGGCATCCTCGTGGTCGTTCTGGTAGGCGCCCCAGCCGAGCTCCAGCATATAGTCGCAGATCTCGGCGATGACGTCGTAGCGGCGCATGACCGCCTGCTGGTCGTAGCAGGGCTTTTCAGCCGTGTCGCGGCCATCGGAAATCTGTTCGCCGTCGGCGGTGATCAGGAAGAATTCGGCCTCAACACCGGTCTTGACCCGCTTGCCAGCCGCTTCGGCTTTACCGACAAGTTTCTTCAGCACATTGCGCGGCGCCTGCGCCACGAGCGTGCCTTCCATCATGCAATCGGCGGCTACCCAGGCGACGTCCCTCTTCCAGGGAAGCTGGATGACGGAGGTGGCATCGGGAACGGCAAAGAGATCGGGATGGGCGGGCGTCATGTCGAGCCAGGTGGCGAACCCGGCAAAACCCGCGCCCTCTTCCTGCATGCCGGCAATCGCCTGCGCCGGCACCAGCTTGGCGCGCTGGCCGGAGAAGAGGTCGGTATAGCTGATCATGAAATATTTGATGCCTTTGTCTTTCGCAAAAGCAGCAAGGTCCAGTGTCATTCTCGTTCCCCTTTGGATTTCTCAGAGACACTTTGGTTATGGATGCGAAGCGGCCGGACTTTTTTGCCCGGCCGGTAGAAATCAGTAACCTCCCTTGCCCGGTATCCAGCTCGTTCCCGCGAGCGGTACCTGTGCCATCGCGGAAGCCTCGATCGTCAATGCGCAGAGATCTTCCGGTTCCAGATTGTGGACATGATTCTTGCCGCAGGCGCGCGCGATCGTCTGCGCCTCCAGTGCCATGACCTTGAGGTAATTGGCGAGGCGGCGACCTGCGGTAATCGGATCAACGCGCTTCATCAGTTCCGGATCCTGCGTGGTGATGCCGGCCGGGTCCTTGCCTTCGTGCCAGTCGTCATAGGCTGCCGCCGTCGTATGCAGCGCCTCATATTCGGCCGCCCAGCGCGGGTCATTCTCACCGATGGCGATGAGGGCGGCCGTACCGATGGAGACCGCATCGGCCCCGAGCGCGAGCGCCTTCGCCACGTCGGCGCCGTTCCTGATGCCGCCCGAAACGATGAGCTGCACCTTGCGGTGCATGCCGAGGTCCTGCAGCGCCTGCACGGCCGGGCGGATGCAGGCGAGCGTCGGCATGCCGACATGCTCGATGAAGACTTCCTGCGTTGCCGCAGTACCGCCCTGCATGCCATCGAGCACGACGACGTCGGCGCCGGCCTTCACGGCAAGGGCCGTGTCGTAATAGGGGCGCGCACCGCCGACCTTTACATAGATCGGTTTTTCCCAGTTGGTGATCTCGCGCAGTTCGAGGATCTTGATCTCGAGGTCGTCGGGGCCGGTCCAATCGGGATGACGGCTTGCCGAACGCTGGTCGATACCCTTCGGCAGCGTGCGCATCTCGGCGACGCGGTCGGAAATCTTCTGACCGAGCAGCATGCCGCCGCCACCGGGCTTGGCGCCCTGACCGACGACGATCTCGATCGCGTCGCAGCGGCGCAGATCCCGCGGGTTCATGCCGTAGCGCGACGGCAGATACTGGTAGACGAGCGTCTCAGAATGACCGCGCTCCTCCTCCGTCATGCCACCGTCGCCTGTTGTCGTCGAGGTACCGGCAATCGTGGCACCGCGTCCAAGCGCTTCCTTGGCCGGGCCGGAAAGCGAGCCGAAGCTCATGCCGGCAATCGTGATCGGGATCTTGAGCTCGATCGGTTTTTTAGCGTAACGCGAGCCGAGCACGACGTTTGTGCCGCATTTCTCGCGGTAACCTTCGAGCGGATAACGCGAGATCGAGGCGCCGAGGAACAGGAGATCGTCGAAATGCGGCAGCTTGCGCTTGGCGCCGCCGCCGCGGATATCATAGATGCCGGTCGCCGCGGCGCGGCGGATTTCCGACATCGTGTATTCGTCGAAGGTTGCCGAAAGGCGAGGCTTTGTGGGCGGGTTGTGATAGCTCATGGAAAACCTCGATAAGACTCAATAGGCGTCGGCATTGTCGACGTTGAAATTGTAGAGCTTGCGGGAGGAACCGTAGCGGCTGAACTCCTCCGGCCGCGCATCGGTGATGCCGGCCTTTTTGAGCAGAGCGGACAGAAGCTCGATATGTTCTGCCCGCATTTCCTTCTCGATACAGTCAGCACCAAGGCTCTCGACCTTGCCACGTACGAAGATACGGGCTTCGTAAAGGGAATCTCCGAGCGCATCGCCGGCGTCGCCGAGCACGACGAGGTTGCCGGCCTGCGCCATGAAAGCGGACATGTGGCCGATATTGCCACGCACGACGATATCGATGCCCTTCATCGAGATGCCACAGCGCGAAGAGGCATTACCCTCGATGACGAGCAGGCCGCCGCAGCCGGTGGCGCCCGCATACTGGCTGGCGTCACCCTTGATGGTGATGCGGCCGGACATCATGTTTTCGGCAACGCCCGGCCCGGCCGAGCCATGCACGGTGATGACCGCCTCCTCGTTCATGCCACCACAATAGTAGCCGACGCTGCCGTGGATATCGATGCTGACGGGCGCATGCACGCCGGCGGCGACGGCATGGTGGCCACGCGGATTGACGACATCGAACTGCAGGTCGTTGTCGCCTGACGCCACGTCATGCAGGGCTTGGTTGAGGTCACGAAGCGGGGTCACCGCAAGATCGAATGTGGGCATGAAATCGTCCTGAAATGAAATCGAGCCGATGGGATGAAGGCAGAAAAAGCAGCCCTCAGCGTTCCCAGAAGTAGACAGTCGCAGGCTCCGGCTCCCAGATGCGTGCGGCCTCGATGCCGGGCAGATTGACGAGCGCGCGGTATTCCGAGCCGAAGGCGACGTAACGGTCGGTCTCGGCCATGACGGCCGGCTTGCAGGCGATGGCATCGCGCACGACGCCGAAGCCGGACTTCGTGCCGACGACGAAGGTGAAGAAGCCGTCGAGATCGTCGACGGCACCCTCGAGCGCCTCGCCGAGATTCTTGCCCTTGGCCATTTCGGCGGTCAGGTAGGCGGCGGCGACTTCCGTGTCGTTCTCGGTCTCGAAAGTCATGCCTTCGCGCTTCAATTCGCGGCGCAGGTTATTGTGGTTGGAGAGCGAGCCGTTGTGGACAAGGCACTGGTCGGAGCCGGTGGAAAAAGGATGAGCACCGAGCGTGGTGACTGCCGATTCCGTCGCCATGCGGGTGTGGCCGATACCATGTGTTCCGGCCATGGTATTGACGGCGAAACGGGAAACGACGTCCTTCGGCAAGCCGGTTTCCTTGTAGATCTCGATCGCGTCGCCGCTGCTCATGATACGGATGTCGGGACGCAGATCGGCGATGGCAGTGCGGCCTTCTTCGAGCATGTCCTTCGGCAGGGTGACGACGGCATGGGTGCTCTTGATATCGATTGAGACCCCTGCACCGAGTTCCTTCATGAGCTCGGCTTCAAGACCGGAGAAATCCTTCTTCGGTCTGGCCGACTGGATGGTGATCTTGGCGCTATTGCCGCTGCTTGCGCCATAGATCGCAATGCCGGCGCTATCAGGCCCGCGGTCCGTCATCGTCACCAGCATGGACGACAGCATCGCGCCGAGCTCCGGCTCCAGGCTTTTATCCTTCAGGAAGAGACCCACAATTCCGCACATGACAGACCCTCCATTTCGCGTCTGCAAAATGACTATCAGGTCTGTTTTGTGTTTTCAACCTGCAGGAATATTTTTTTCTTTTAAGGCAAGTCAGTCATTCTTGCCGCGCTGCGGATAGCTGATGATGGAAAGGTAGCGGCTCGGGAGTTTCACGAGTTCTTCCGGCCCGTGCGGCGCATCGGCATCGAAGAACAGGCTGTCGCCCGGCTGCATCGGGAAAAGCTGGTCGCCATGGCGATAGACGACCTCACCTTCCAGCATGTAGATCAGCTCCATGCCCTCGTGCTGGAAGGTCGGAAAAACATCCGAATCCGTCGTCAGCGTAATGAGATAGGGCTCGACGACCACGCCGCTGCTGTTGTTGTCAATATGGCCGAGCAGATTATACTGATGGCCGGCGCGCGTGCCGCGCCGCTCAAGCTCGATGCCTTGGCCCGCCTTGACGAAGACGGCGTTGTGCGGTTCCTCGTAGCGGCGGAAGAAGGCCGTCAACGGCACGCCGAGGGCACGCGAGAGCGACTGCAAGGTCGTCAGCGACGGTGAGATATTGCCGTTTTCGATCTTCGACAGCATGCCGAGCGAAATGCCGGTCGCTGCCGCAAGGTCGGTGACGGTGATGCCAAGCTTCTTGCGATAGGCGCGCACCTCATGGCCGATCGCCATTTCGAGATTGTTTTCCTTCGGCTCGCGCACCGCATGCGGATTCTGGGACAGGGCCTGACGCACCGCATGGGCATGCTCCTGGCTCGACGTTTCATCCAGCTTGGTCTTCATTCACGGTCCTTCGGTGGCTTCTTTGCAAATACCCTATCGCCAGAGTGAAATCTTCTCAACCCTGAAGAAAGTCAGAGCTTGCGGACTGAACTCGGGCTGGTGCCGTAGAAGCCGCGAAAGAGGCGTGAAAAATGCGCGGCGCCGGAAAAACCTGTCGCAATGGCGATCTCGGAAATCGACAGCGGGCTCTGCTCGATGAGCCTTCGGGCATGCTGCAGCCTGATGCGTCTGTATTGCTCGATAAAGGTTGTATCGAGATGGGCGGTGAACAGGCGGTCGAGATGGCGCGGCGTCACCCCGGCAATGCGGGCCATGGCTGCGCGGTTGAGCGGCATCTCGATGGTTTCCTCCATCTTTTCCAGGACGCTGAGCAGCCCCGGATGATGCACACCGTAACGCTCGGCAAGGGAAGCGCGCTGCGGTGCCGTCGACTGTCCGACCTCGGTATGCAGGAACCAGTCGCTGACGCGGCGGGCGAAATCCGGCCCCATGCGCTCTGCGATCAGCGCATGCATCATGTCGAGCGGCGCAATGCCGCCGCCGCAGGTGATGCGGTTGCCGTCAACGACGAAACGCGCCTGACGCGGCGACAGGTCGGGAAAGGCTTCGAGGAGCGCCGACGCATGCTCCCAATGGATTGTAAAGTCACGGCCTGTCAGCAGCCCGGCCTCGGCCAGCAGATAGGGGCCGCCCGAAATGCCGCCGATGCGCACGCCTTCGCGTGCAAGCTGCCGTATGCAGGAAAGCACAGTCGGATAGTGCCAGTCGCGCGGCGAACCGCCGGCGCAGACGAAGACAGTGCCGAGCCCAAAACCGCGACCGGGAAGCGGTGCGGCCGGAACGGGGACGCCACCGGAAGACAACACCGACCCGCCTTCAGGCGAAAAGCACGAGATGCGGTAGATTTCCCGCCCGGCAAGCAGATTGGCGGCCCGCAGCGGCTCGCTCGCCGAGGCATAGGACATCAGGGCAAATCCCGGCAGAAGGATGAAACCGATGGAATGCAGGTTTTTTGCTTCGATCAATGCCATGTCCCATTCTTATCGATAAATGTCCCAAACAGGCAAGTCGCGTCTCGCCTTTCTGGCATCATGGCACCAGCTCCCACCGGATCCACCCATGCGCTATTCCGCTCTTTCCATCTTCTTAAACGGACTTCGCGGCAACAAGGACTGGGCGCCCGCCTGGCGCCAGCCTTCGCCGAAGCCACATTATGACGTGATTATCGTGGGTGGCGGCGGCCATGGCCTTTCGACGGCCTATTATCTCGCCAAGGCATTCGGCATCACCAATGTCGCCGTGCTGGAGAAGGGTTATCTCGGCTCCGGCAATATCGGCCGCAACACGACGATCATCCGCTCCAATTACCTGCTGCCCGGCAATAACCCTTTCTACGAGCTTTCAATGAAGCTCTGGGAAGGGCTGGAACAGGATTTCAACTTCAACGCCATGGTCTCGCAGCGCGGCGTGCTGAACCTCTTCCATTCCGATGCGCAGCGCGATGCCTACACAAGGCGCGGCAATGCCATGCGCCTGCACGGCGTCGATGCAGAACTCCTCGACCGGGCTGCGGTCCGCAAGATGCTGCCGTTCCTCGATTTCGACAATGCCCGCTTCCCCGTCATGGGCGGCCTCCGTCAGCCGCGCGGCGGCACGGTGCGCCACGATGCGGTCGCCTGGGGTTATGCGCGCGGCGCCGACAGCCGCGGCGTCGACATCATCACCCAGTGCGAGGTCACCGGCATTCGCAGCGAAAATGGCAGGGTGACAGGCGTCGAGACCACCAGGGGCTTCATCGGTTGCGGCAAGCTGGCGCTTGCTGCCGCCGGCAATTCCACCGTGGTTGCCGACATGGCGGGCCTGCGCCTGCCGATCGAGAGCCATGTGCTGCAGGCCTTCGTCACCGAGGGGCTGAAGCCCTTCATCGATACCGTCGTCACCTTCGGCGCCGGCCATTTCTACGTTTCGCAATCGGACAAGGGCGGCCTCGTCTTCGGCGGCGATATCGACGGCTACAATTCCTATGCCCAGCGCGGCAATCTCGCCACTGTCGAGCACGTCGCCGAAGCAGGCGTCGCTATGATTCCCTCGCTGACGCGGGTCAGATATCTGCGCAGCTGGGGCGGCGTGATGGACATGAGCATGGACGGCTCGCCGATCATCGACCGAACCCATATCGACAATCTCTATCTGAATGCCGGCTGGTGCTATGGCGGCTTCAAGGCGACACCCGCCTCCGGCTATTGCTACGCCCATCTGATCGCCCGCAACGAGCCGCACGAGACGGCGCGCGAGCTGCGCCTCGACCGCTTCCGGCGCGGCTATCCGATCGACGAAAAGGGCGTCGGCGCCCAGCCCAACCTGCATTAAGGACCTGACGCCATGGCAAGCCTGATTTCCTGCCCTCATTGCGGCATCCGCCCAAAGGAAGAATTCACCATCCGGGGTGATGCGAGCCTGACCCGGCCGGCAGCCGATGCCGGCGCTGACGCCTGGTACGACTATGTCTATCTGCGCGACAATCCGAGGGGGCGGCACAAGGAGTACTGGCACCACTCCTCCGGCTGTCGGCGCTGGCTGATTGTCGAGCGCGACACCGTCACCCACGCCGTTCACACCGTCTGCGATGCCGCGCTTGCCAAGCTTGGAGGTGCGGCATGACGAGTTCGCGGCTTCCCAGCGGTGGCCGGATCGACCGGTCGCGCACACTGAACTTTACCTTCGATGGCAGACAACTGACCGGTCATCCCGGTGATACGCTCGCCTCCGCCCTTCTTGCCAACGGCATCCAGCTCGTCGGCCGCAGTTTCAAGTATCACCGGCCGCGCGGCATCCTGACGGCGGGCGCGGCCGAGCCCAACGCGCTGGTCACGACGGGTACGGGCGGCCGCATGGAAGCCAATACGCGCGCGACGATGATCGAACTCCACGAGGGGCTCATCGCCCGCAGCCAGAACCGCTGGCCCTCGCTCGGCTTCGACATTGGCGCCATCAACGGCTTGCTGTCGCCGTTCCTGAGCGCCGGTTTCTACTACAAGACCTTCATGTGGCCGGCCGCCCTCTGGGAAAAGCTCTACGAGCCGCTGATCCGCAAGGCCGCCGGCCTCGGCAAGGCTTCCTACGAACCGGATCCGGATTCCTACGAAAAACGCTGGGCTCACTGCGACCTGCTCGTCGTCGGCGCCGGGCCTGCCGGCCTTGCCGCGGCGCTGACGGCTGGACGCGCCGGTGCCCGCGTCATCCTCGCCGACGAAGGTTTCGCGCTCGGCGGCAGCCTGCTTCTCGAGAGCGGCACCGCGCTGCAGGACATGCTCAATGAGCTCGAAGGCCTGCCGAACGTCCGTCTCCTGGCGCGCACCACCGTCGTCGGCTGGTACGACGACAATGTCTTCGGCGCTGTCGAGCGCGTGCAAAAACATGTGGCACTGCCGGATCCGCATCGGCCCGTCGAGCGGCTCTGGCGCATCATCGCCAAACAGGCAATCCTCGCCTCGGGTGCAGAAGAGAGGCCGCTCGTCTTCGGCGGCA
Source organism: Rhizobium sp. BK275 (assembly GCF_014193555.1). NCBI lineage: Bacteria > Pseudomonadati > Pseudomonadota > Alphaproteobacteria > Hyphomicrobiales > Rhizobiaceae > Rhizobium > Rhizobium sp. BK275. The sequence continues at coordinate 1,112,645 of NZ_JACHZL010000001.1, read as the reverse complement.
ACGATATTCCCGGCGTGATGGTGGCCGGTGCGATGCACAGCTATCTCAGCCGGCAAGCGGTGACGCCCGGCGCCCGCACCGTGGTCTTCACCAGCAATGCGTCCGGCTATCGCACGGCGGCAACACTCGAAGCCGCCGGTGTCGATGTCGCCGCCATCGTCGATAGCCGCGATGCGGCCGACATAACCTGGTCGGGACGCGCCCGCGTGCTGAACGGCAGCCGGGTGCGCGACGCACATGGCGGCAAACGCCTGCGCCATGTCACGATCGAGACCGCTTCGGCAACACAGCGCATCGAGGCGGATGCGCTTGCCATGTCCGGCGGCTGGAGCCCGATCATCCACCTTGCCTGCCATCGCGGCGCCAGGCCGGTCTGGTCGGACGAAAGGGCAGCCTTCCTGGCGCCGGAACGCCAGCAGGGCCTGTCGATCGCCGGCTCTGCGGCGGGGCGCGGCTCGACGGAAGTCTGCCTCGGCGACGGCGCGGCCAAGGCAGTCGAGGCGCTACAGGCGATCGGCTTTGTCAAGGTCGCGGCCGCCTTCGCGCCCGTCGAGGAAACAGCGGCGGCATCGAAGCCGCTCTGGTTCGTCAAGGGCGGAAAGGGCAAGGCCTTTGTCGACTATCAAAACGACGTACACCTCAAGGATCTCGGCCTTGCCGTTCGCGAGGGATATGGGCATGTCGAGCTTGCCAAACGCTACACGACCAACGGCATGGCGACCGATCAGGGCAAGCTTTCCAATATCAACGCGATCGGCATCCTGGCCGAGGCCCGCGGCGTGTCGCCTGCCGAAGTCGGCACCACCACATTCCGTCCCTTCTATACGCCTGTCTCCTTCGGCGCCCTGACGGGCGCCTCGCGCGGCCGCGATTTCCAGCCAGTGCGCAGGTCGCCATTACACGGCTGGGCCAAGAAGAATGGCGCCGTCTTCGTCGAGACGGGGCTCTGGTACCGCTCCTCCTGGTTTCCACGCGCCGGGGAGACGAACTGGCGCGAGAGCGTCGACCGCGAGGTGTTGAACATCCGACAGAATGCCGGCATCTGCGACGTCTCGACCCTCGGCAAGATCGAGATCTTCGGCAGGGATGCCGCTGCCTTCCTCGACCGCGTCTACTGCAACGGCTTTGCCAAACTGCCGGTCGGCCGGGCGCGCTACGGCATCATGCTGCGCGAGGACGGCATGATCTATGACGACGGCACGACGAGCCGTTTCGCCAACGACCATTTCTTCATGACGACGACGACGGCGCTCGCCGCCGGCGTGTTGACCCATCTCGAATTCTGCGCCCAGACGCTCTGGCCGGAGCTCGACGTCCGCCTTGCCTCCTCGACCGACCAATGGGCGCAAATGGCGGTTGCCGGCCCGAAATCGCGCGCGATCCTCTCCGAGATCGTCGACGAGGATATTTCCGATGCCGCCTTTCCCTTCATGAGTGCTCGCACGGTCTCGCTCTTCGGCGGCGCGCTCGAAGGCCGGCTCTTTCGGATCTCTTTCTCTGGCGAACTCGCTTATGAACTTGCCGTGCCGGCCGGCTACGGCGAATGGGTCGCCGATCGGATCATGCAGGCTGGTGAAAAACACGGTATCTGCCCTTATGGCGCCGAGGCCCTCGGTGTCATGCGCATAGAGAAGGGCCATGTCACCCATGCCGAGATCAACGGCACGGTGACGCCTGGCGACCTCGGATTCGCCCGCATGGTTTCCACCACCAAGCCTGACTTTATCGGCAAGGCGATGCTCGCCCGCGAAGGTTTGCAGGCCGAGGACCGCCCCCGCCTCGTCGGCGTCAAGCCACTCGATCCGGCGACGAGCTTCCGCACCGGTTCGCATATCCTTGCCGAACATGCCACTGCGACCCTTGAAAACGACCAGGGTTACGTGACCTCGAGCGCATTCTCGCCAAGCCTTGGCCACACGATCGGCCTTGCGCTCGTCAGGCGCGGGCCGGAGCGGTTGGGGGAAAAGGTCGTGGTTTGGAACGGCCTCAGAAATGAATTCACCGAAGCGGTGCTCTGCGATCCCGTCTTCGTCGATCCCGGCAATGAGAAACTCCATGTCTGAACACCCCGAACACAAGCCGGCCCTTGCCGGCAAAGCCACAACTGAAGGGTCCGGCATCCGGCTGGAGCCATTGCCGGAGGGCCACCTTCTGCATGTCATGGGCGCATTCGACGGCGACACGCTTGCAGAATCGCTCTCTGCGGCTGGACTAGCAAAGAGCGCGATCCAACGGGCGGGCTATCAACAATGGTGCGTAACAGGTGATGAAAGCCTCCCACCCGCGCAAATCGCGCTGCTTGCCGATCACTTGAGAGGCAAGGGTTTCGTCTGCGACCAGAGCCACGGCCGCGTCCGCATCGCTCTGTCCGGTTTCCGCGCCCAAGAACTGCTTTCCCAGGGGACCGCAGTCGATCTCGACCCCACAGCCTTCCCCGTCGGACACTCGGCAGTCACACTCTTCGGACATATCTCGGTGCAACTGACGCGCACGCATGCCACACGCTTCGAGTTCGCGGTGCTGCGCAGCTTTGCCGAAAATCTCTACGACATGCTCGAACGTGCCGCCCTCGCCTCAGCGTAAGCCCAGCGGTCGGATCGATGACGACAGCCCTCCGATAAGGCTCAGCAGCCCTGCGCGGGCTGCGTTATTGCATCTCGATTTGTCAGCTATGAAAAAGGGGCTTTTCGGCTGCAAATCAACCGGCCGAGGGCATAAATGAGCGCAGCCGGTTTTATCTGATCGCGTCGAAGATTGATGCTGGTCAAAGCATCATCCTTGGCATGTGCGAAAATGGCCATGAAGAGTGAAGGATCACACTGGAGGAAAGGAAACGTCATGCCGGCCCAGTCAATAATGGCGTACAATCATTCCGCAAACAGGACCGGAGCGACGACTCGAGATGTGACCAAACTGACGCCTTCGCATTATGTAGGCTTTCGCACGACGGACGGGATGCGCGGCGTCACCCGCTACACCGACAGGCTGCAGGTTTCGTCCGCGGACATGCTTCATGGACGCCAATCCTGACAATTATGTCGAAATCCCTCCCAAGGAGTCGATGCCGCGGAACCTGCTCGGTTTCGTGCTTCTGATGGGCCGATCCCATCAACTGGCTTTGGCTGCAATTTCGGTGCTTCTCTTTCTTGCCGGAACAGCGCCCCTGGAAATTCAGAGGCGAGTGATCAATGCGGCAACGCAGGGCGGCGCCTACGCGACCATCTTCGCTCTTGTCCTTGCTTATCTCGGCCTCGTCTTGCTGGAAGGACTGACTAAGTTCGGCTTGAACCTCTATCGCGGCTGGATCGGTGAGGTGGCGATCCGCTGGCTGCGGATGACGGTACTGTCAGCCTCCGATCAGTCGCGCAGGCGTCCTCCGGACGCATTGGCAGAGGGCGTGCAGCTATCAATCGTTCTGGCCGAAGCCGAGCCGGTCGGCGGCTTCGTCGGCACGAGTATTTCCGAGCCGCTTTTACAGGTCGGCATTCTCTGTGCGGTCGGAGGTTACATGATCTTCCTGCAGCCGCTCATGGCACTTGCCGTCGCCGTTGTCTTCTTGCCGCAGGTCGGCTTCGTGCCGCTCATGCAGCACGCCATTAACCGGCTCGTTGCAAGCAAGATCGCTATTATGCGGCATGTCAGCGAGGGAATGATCGAGCATGTCACTGGCAGCGATCTGAGTGATGTCCAGGCCGATCGCGTGCAATCGCTTTTCGTCACCAACATGACGATCTACAAATTCAAGTTTTCGATGAATTTCCTGATGAACCTGATGACGCAGCTGGGTTACGCCGGCATTTTCGCGCTCGGTGGCTATTACGTCGTCACCGGAAAGACCGAGATCGGCACGATCGTTGCGTTCGTGTCAGGCCTGTCGAAGATAACCGACCCTTGGGGGGCTCTGATCGACTGGTACCGCGACCTCACGGTTACTCAGGTCAAATACGCGATGATCCGTGATGCAAACGCCGATCAGGAGGCGTCAAAGGATCAGAATGATGCCGGGGCGAAGCAACGGACGATCACATAGCTCTGGAAGCTCGTCATAATGGCGCTCGCGGGACGCTGCTTTGATGAAGCTCAAAGACGACCGCGCCAAAAGATAGAAGATGCTCGGCGGGACTATCGCAATCCATCGCGGCGGCGTTGAGGGGACCTGACATGTTCAAGAACATTCTCATAGCAACTGACGGCTCTGAACATTCGAAAAAAGCCGTTGAGTTAGGGGCGTCTCTTGCGGCGGGGAGTGGCGGGCAGGTCGTTCTCGTGCATGTTCTCCTCGTCGGAGAGATCGATACCGATGTACAGCGGATGATCGACGCTGAATTTCCGGGAGCAGAACCAGCCCTGGGCTCGGCCGATGACATCATGAGCACGAGGCTGGCAGCGCCGCGTTTTGATATTTCTCTTCATCGGGCGACCTCCTACCGGATTTTTCGCATCTTGGGCGATCAAATCATTGAGCAGGCCATTAAGGTCGTCAAAGCGGAAGGCGTTGATCAGGTTTCAACGCTGCTGTTGGAAGGAAATCCTGCGCAGCAAATCCTCAACTCGATCACCGACGTGCAGCCCGATGTCGTTATCTGTGGCGCTCGCGGCCTTTCCAGGTTCTCGGCGCTGCTCCTCGGCAGCGTATCCAACAAGATCGCGCAGCTTTGCCCTGTGACCTGCGTCACGGTTCGCTGATGGTGATCGCGTCGGCTCCACACAATCTGCGACGGATCCAGGTCGATCGAAAGAAGAGACCAGCATTCGATCTCAATCCGGGGCATCTTGATGCCGCGATAGCGTCGGGTGCATCAGGAGGCCCGCATGGTGAACGTTCATTTCGCCAATGGACCACTAAGGTTGCCCGAAACCCCTCACGCATTGCCGCCAGAGGCGCTGACCGCCATGCTTGGCGTGTCGGAAGAGGTGGGGCTGTCTCGTGAAGACGCTGAGAAAAGACGGCGAGCCGTTGGCTCGAACGCCATTGAAGCGCGACCTGCCGCAACGTGGTTCGCACTTCTTTTGCACCAGTTCAAGACCCCTGTGGTTTATTTGCTGGCGGGTGCAGCTGGATTAGCCTTTTATTTCAACGAGCTGGAAGAAGGCGGCGCCATCGTTGCCGTCCTTGCCGTCAATGCTGTCATCGGGTTTTATACCGAGCTCAAAGCGGTACGTTCAATCGAAGCGTTACGTGCCCTGGGAGCCCATACCGTCCGGGTACTTCGTAACCGAGTTGTCAGCCGTGTGCCGGCGGAGGATCTGGTCCCAGGTGATGTTGTGGTCATTGAAGCGGGCGAAGCGGTCTGCGCCGACCTCCGGCTGATTGAAGCTTCCAGGCTGGCCGTGGATGAGTCGACCTTGACAGGCGAATCTGTGCCTGTGGAAAAGGATGTCCAGTCCGTCTCGCAAGGCGCACGGCTTTCGGAGCGTCGGTCGATGCTGTTCAAAGGAACAACTATCACGCGAGGAAGCGGCCGAGGCGTCGTGACGGCGACGGGGCTCGCCACCGAACTCGGCAAGGTATCGCGACTGATCATGGAGGTTGACGCCGGCAACTCACCAATGGAGCGAAAGCTATCTCGTCTTTCGACACAGCTTGTCGGAGCCACACTGGTTGTCGCCTCCGTAATCGCAGCTCTTGGCCTCATCTCTGGCCAGGATGAACTCCTGGTCATTGAGGCCGCAATTGCTCTTGCGGTCGCCGCTATTCCAGAAGGACTTCCGATTGTCGCAACGCTCGCTTTGGCGAGAGGAATGTGGCGCATGGCGGAGCAGAACGCCCTAATCGAGCGCCTTTCGGCTGTGGAGACGCTCGGCGCCACGACCGTCATCCTGACGGACAAGACCGGAACGCTGACGGAAAACCGCATGACCGTCCAGCAGCTTTTGACCTCTTCTGGAGAAGTCGTGGTCAGCGCGAATCCGCCGGACAACGCACTTCTTTCGCGAGCCGGCGCCGATCAGGAACTCTCGTTGTTGTTGACGGTGGCTGTGCTGTGCAATGACGCAGATCTTGAGAATGCCGACGCCGAGGGGACAGGCGATCCAATGGAAATCGCACTTTTGCGCGCCGGTCTGTCAGCGAATATGAGCCGGTCCGACCTCCTGTTCAAATACCCGCTTCTGCGCAAACACGCCTTCAATCCCTCTACGAAGATGATGGGAACGATCCATTCCAGTCGAGATGGCATTCTCATCGCAGTCAAAGGAGCGCCGGAGCCGATTATCAATTCTGCAACCGGGGTGCTGCACGAGGGAAGCGAAATCCGGTTTGACGAAGAAACGCGTTCGAAATGGAACAATTACGTCGGACGTCTCGCCGACCACGGCCTGCGCGTGCTCGCCTGCGCTGTCAGACACCCGCCTCAAGAGCCCGATGATCCGTTTCATGAACTGGTCCTGGTCGGCCTGATCGGCCTTCAGGATCCTGCTCGTGCAGACGTACCGGAAGCGATCCGAGACTGCCAGAATGCCGGAATACGGGTGGTCATGGTGACCGGCGATCATGTTGCAACGGCCAGAAGCATTGGTCGCGCCGTAGGCCTCGACACATCTGAAGGCAATGTGGTTGAGGGGCGAGAACTCCACGAGATGCTGAGAACAGGGACACCTGCTCTACGCGATGTCGGCATCTTTGCTCGGGTCGATCCCTCTGAAAAGCTCACTCTCGTGCGAGCCTATCAGAATGCCGGCGATATCGTGGCGATGACGGGGGATGGCGTCAATGACGCTCCAGCCTTGCGGCAGGCCGATATCGGCGTTTCGATGGGACTGCGCGGCACAGACGTCGCCCGCGAAGCGGCGGCAATGATCCTCCTTGACGACAAATTTTCGACGATCGTCAAGGCAATCCGTGAAGGCCGCATTATCTTTGCCAATATTCGCCGGCTTGTCGCCTATCTACTATCGTGCAATCTCAGTGAACTGATGGTGATCGGTCTGGCAGTTGCCGGATCTCTGCCACTGCCTTTGCTGCCGCTGCAGATTCTCTATCTGAACCTCGTGACCGACGTGTTTCCGGCCTTCGCGCTCGCGATGGGCGAAGGAGAGCACCGAGTGCTCAACAGACCGCCCCGCGATCCGAAGGAGGCTATTCTTGGCCGCACCCAATGGCGCGCAGTCATCCTCCACGCGATGGCGCTGAGCGCCGCCACCTTTGCAGCTCTCGGCATAGGAAAATGGCTAGGCTTCGATCAACGCGCAAGCGTGACCGTGACATTCCTAACCCTTGCCTTTGCTCAACTATGGCATGTCTTCAACTTGCGCAGTCGTGGAACGAGCATTTTTGTCAATGAGATGACCGGGAACCGTTGGCTCTGGTCTGCCATTGGCCTTTGCACCCTATTATTGGCTCTCCCCCCTTATGTGGGTCCGGCAGCTCACCTACTGCAACTCGTCCCGCCAACTGCTCAGATGTGGCTTGTCGTCCTGTTTTCCAGCACCGCGCCGCTGATCGCGACACAGATCGTCATGCTCGCACGATCCGGAACGAGACCCAATCGCTCCTGAGCTGGCAGGCCGTATTTCCGGGTCGAGCTCATGCTGAACGGCATTGTGAGCTTGGCCCTGTCAATGGGCAACTGCGCGCGCTTCCAGCGCTCCGTATTGCTCCCATGGTCACACATAACCGGCGTCCGCGCATGCGTTAGATCAATGCGGACAACGAAGAGAAATAGATATTATACTGCGAAAGATGGAGAGGTGGAGAAGACATGACACCACAGTATTTTCTTCCGCTGGCGACGTATCCCGATCCGAGTTCGGGATTGATCATTTCGAATGCCATCGCGTTCGCCGAGTTCTGCGGCGCAAATCTTCACGTCTGCGCCCAAAGAATTGAGATTCCGCACATCCCCGACGCCTGGTCGTCGCTGCTGCTCGATACGCCGAAGATGATCGAGCAAGCCGAAAGTTTGAGCCGTGACCGTGCTGCAACGCTGATCGCCGCGGCGGAAAATCTGAGCGCAGGCACGGAAATTAAGGTGTTTACTCGAATGTTGAAGACTGCTTTGCCTTCGCTGCACGAAACAGCGGCCACGCAAGCACGTTTCTTCGATCTCGCAACCCTCGAATGTATCGCCAGTATTCCGGACACCCGCATCGTCGCTGAAGCCGTCATATTCGGCTCAGGCCGACCGGCCGTCATTTTTCCCAATAGGACTGTCGCCGGCAAGATCGATCATCTGGTGATTGCATGGGACGGGAGCCGCGCAGCCGCTCGCGCCGTCAGCGATGCGAACCAGCTCATCCGGATGGCCCGGACCGTATCGGTCCTGTCGGTCACTGGCGAAAAATCGCTTACAGCCGACAGCGGAACGCACCTTGCTGAAATCTTGAGGTCGAGTGGCATCAATGCCAAGGCAACGCTTGCCCAAGGTAGCGGGTCATCCATCGGCCAGAGCATCCAGCAGGCCGCGCTGGATCTGAGCGGCGATTTTTTGGTCATGGGAGCATTCGGGCATTCTCGATTGCGAGACTTTGTCTTGGGCGGAGCAACCGGTGGGGTCTTGGACGAACCGGCCTTGCCAGTTCTCATGTCCCATTGACGAACGGGAGGATAGGTTTCCCTATCCGACCCTTTGCGGCTCAGGCGGAAAATTGCCGTTGCACCGGAAGTCTTAGCCGATCTTCACCGAGCCTTCGCCGATGCTCACCATGAGATTAATCAAGCAATTCGCGCAGACGGATCGCAAGTTCGCGGGCCGTGTAGGGCTTCTTCAGCAAGCTTGTAGCGAGGGAAAGCTCGCGGCCGGCGATCGTCGGCTCGGCATAACCAGATGTGAAAAGGATCTTGATACCCGGCTTCAGCGTCCGCACGATATCCGCCAACTCGTCGCCGGTCATGCCGCCGGGCATGACGATATCGGTGAACAGCAGCGCGACATCAGGATAATTCTCAAGCCGGTCCAGTGCCTCGTGACCGTTTGCCGCTTCTACGACTTCGTAACCGGCACTGATGAGGCGTGAAACGGCAACGCGGCGCACGCGCGCATCGTCCTCCACGACAAGGATCCTCTCAACACCGCGTGGAATGTTGGGGTGGGACCGTTCAGCCTGCGATTCCTCATCCGCGCCATCCTCTGCCACCTTGGGAACTGCCGGAACAAAGATGCGCACAGTCGTTCCCTGGCCCACCTCGCTGTAAAGCTGAATATGGCCGCCGGATTGCTTGGCGAATCCGTAGACCATCGAAAGGCCGAGCCCCGTGCCGGAACCAAGGCCCTTGGTCGTGAAGAAGGGTTCGAAGGCCCGCTGCTTGACCTCCGCCGTCATGCCGCTGCCGGTGTCCGTCACCGAGATCAGCACGTAGTCGCCAGTGCGCACCTGTGGATACATCTGCGCATAATCGGCGTCGAGCTTGACGCGCGAGATCTCGATCGAGAGCTTGCCGCCGCGCGGCATGGCATCTCGAGCGTTGAGCACAAGATTCAAAAGAGCGTTCTGTAACTGCGATCCATCAACCAGCGCACTATTGGACGAGCCAATCACGGTGGTGCGGAATTCGATCGCCTCGCCGAGCGTACGACGCAGCAGGTCGGAAAAACCGGAAATAAGCTGCCCGACCTCGACGAGTTTCGGATTGAGCGGCTGGCGCCGGCCGAAGGCGAGCAACTGGCCCGTAAGTTTCGCCCCGTCCTCCGCCGCCTCCTGCGCCTCACGCAGCAGCGGCCGCAGCCTTTCGTCGGTCAGTTTGTCCTCGATCATCTCGAGATTGCCCCTGATGACGGTAAGCAGATTGTTGAAGTCATGCGCAAGCCCGCCGGTCAGTTGGCCGATCGCTTCCATCTTCTGCGACTGGCGCAACTCCTCCTCGGTCTTGTGGCGGCTCGTGAGGTCGCGGATGAAGCCGGTGAAGATGCGTTTGCCATTGGTGACCGCCTCGCCGACGGAAAGCTCCATCGGAAAGACCGAACCATCCTTACGCTGCCCGGTCACCAGTCTGCCATAACCGATAATCCGGGGCTCGCCGGTCATGAAGTATCGGGAGAGGTGACCGTCATGGGCGTCGCGATCCGGCTGCGGCATCAGGATCTTGACGTTGCGCCCGCAGACTTCCGCGGAGGGATAACCGAAAAGCCGCTCTGCCGCAGCGCTGAAGGAGGAGATCCTGCCGGCATCGTCAATGACAATCATCGCGTCGGGAACCGTAGCCAGGATGGAGCGCAGATGTGCTTCCCTCCCCGCCAGATCATCCTGCATTCTCTTCATGCCGGTTACATCGTTGTTGATTTGGATAATCATCGCTCTTGTGCCGAGCGATGGGTTGAAGAGAGACCAGCGCGTGGCAATGAAAAGCGTTTGCCCGTTATTGTGTCGGTGCGTCACCTCCCCTTCCCACGCCCCTTGCCTTCGAACGGTTTCGCGGATTTCTTCCAAGGGTGTCGGAAACTGCGTTGCGAGAAGTTCGTGGACGACCTTTCCGACGGCCTCCTTTCGTGGCCAGCCGTAGAGAGCCTCGCAGCCACTGGTCCAGCGGTCGATTATCCCGTCGAAACCGTGAACGACCACGTTTGCCCCGTCGAACATCAGGGCAATCTGGTCAAGCTCCGTCTCAGTCGTCATCTCCTCGCCGTTCTCCCTTCATCGCTGACGCTCTCAGTGGCGCGGCCGCCTTTCACATGCAGCCAGCTTCCACCCGTCCCCCGCTGATTCGTCGTCACTTCCTGACAGTTGCACAAGCGCAGACCGCTTCACGACACGAAGTGAATGACGTCCCACAGGCGCAAGCACGCCTTTATTCGTCAGCTTCGTGATGGAACGGGAAACCGTCTCGATGGTGAGGCCGAGATAGTCGGCGATGTCCAGTCGGGTCATTGGCAGCTCGATCACGAAATCGGCCTGCCCTTCCGAGACCGCGCGAAGAAGCTCTCTTAGAAGAAAAGTGCAAATCCGCTCTTCGGCGCTCTTGCAGGACAGCAGGACCATCTGGTCCTGGGCAGCGGCCATTTCGTCGCAAAGACGGGCGAAGACCTCCGGCCGCAACTCCGACGAACTGGCGACTTCGCTATCGAATGCCTTGCGCGAGAAACGTCGTACCTTCGTGTTGGTAATGGCTTCGGCACTGTAGAGATAGTGGTCCTTCAGTGAAACGCCGACGATGTCGCCGGCGTGCAGAAATCCTGTGATGACGCGGCGGCCATCCGAGATGATCTTGAAGATGCGGAGGGTTCCTTCGACGACCTCGAAAAGGTGCTTGGCAGCGTCGCCTTCGAAAAAAAGGGACTGGCCGGCGACCAGACGCTCGACAGGTTGTCTCCTGAAGAGCTCCTGAATGCAATTCGGCTCGGAGCCAAGGAGCACCGCATTGTTGATCTGCTTGTCGTGATGAAAAGTGGCGCTCTGCAGCATCTTCGTCCCTCCGCGCTGTGGATGAGGCCAATAAAAGGGCTCAGGGTGACATGCGGATGCCGCGTGTGTAAAAGACAATGCGAATTTGTAACAGTTTGTAACAAGTGTCGGCGCAACGATGTATTGCCGTAACGACCTTCCCATCTGCCAGACGATCAGAACCGCCCGGAAAGGCAATCAAAGGCGATAGATGACGCCGTGGTCCCATCGATGACGGAACTCCTGATCGTCGAGCAGGCTCCAAGTCTCGGGTCGAAGGGTCCAAAACCGCAGATATTTGCTCTTCTCATCGATCGCCTGTCTCTCGATACATGCAAACAAGGCTGCCGCGATTTCATGTTCGTGGAGCGGGCTTATGACAATGAAGATCGCTACGTCGAACAGCGGCCCGGCAACAGGGTGCTTTTCGAGGCGAATATGGCAAAGGCCGCGAGAGTACCCCCTGGTGTCGGTCGCCACGATAAAGTTGCGCCGCTCCGAGCCGCCGCTTACACGGCGCCAGGAATCAAGTGTCAGATCAGGCATTGCCGCCTGCGCTATGACGTAAGTACGGTCAATCTGGTCTTTCCGCAGAGGGCCGATGACAAAACCGCTATTGTTAGGCGTCATCTGAGGTCTCCGTTACATTGGACTACACCCTGGCGCTTTGCCGGTGATGGACGTGACGCTCCGTTTTCGATGGTCTGAAAAATGCCGCCACCTGCCGAAGAACATCGCCAGCACCAACTGCAGCACCTCTAATGTCTTGAAGGTGATAACCCTCCCTTTTCTCATAAGGTTTTATCGGCGTGATTGAACCACATGCCGAAGCGTCTGCCTGGTTCGTCCCTTCGATCAGCCTCATCCCAGCCCGTTCGAGGCGGCCAATCTCGCTAAGATCGATATGCTCCGGAGGCTCCTTTCATTGCACCTGTGAGACTTTGCCAACAGCAGTACAAGGACGTTAGACCGACGGTGAGCCTACTGCGTTGACCCGCATCAAAGTCGGCACGCCAATCCACGGATTGCGAGGACTGGCAGGAGCGCGACGGTCGCGAAGGGCGCCATGTCATCGCACATTGAGGTATGTCAAGGCGGCCGCCGATCCGATCCGATATCCTTCATTCTCTTTTAGCTGGAGCCGTACACATGACGATCCCCGCCAAGTCGGTAATGACAACGGATTTAGTTACGGTGTCGCCTGAAACCACCGTGGCCGAAGCCGCTCGGCGCATGCTGATCCATCACGTCACCGCTGTACCGGTGGTGGATCCCGATAACCGGCCGCTTGGATTGGTCAGCGAAGGCGACGTGATGCGCCACTTCGGCGCGCAGTTTCAAAGTAAGCGAGCGCAATGGCTACGCCTGCTGGCGGAAGGCGAGACACTCGCGCCCGAGTTTCTTGCCGAAATCCGCCTCAACAAGCAGCACGTCCGCGAGATTATGCACACGACCATCATCTCCGCTGATCAGGAAACCTCTCTTGCAGAGTTGGCTGATCTGATGCTGAAACATGGGATCAAGCGCGTTCCTATCCTGCGTGACGGCGTGTTGGTTGGCATCGTCAGCCGTGCCGATGTGGTTCGGGCCGTGGTTGAAAAACTGGACGACTTGCTTGAGCCGACGGACTAGCGCCGGAAGCTGCTATAGGCAAACCTACTCGACCATCATCTCTTCTCCAGTTTTTCCTGATCACTGAGGCCGCGAGTCCTTGGCTTTACCGGTTTAGATGAGCCTGTGCGGGTCTTTTCGGCTGTTGCGCTCGATGACGCCGACAGCATTGATGCCGGTCAAATCGACAATACGTCAGATAGCGCCGGCTCTTTGAGATCGATCAACGACGCCCCCCCGCAAACGATTTAGCTCAATTTCCCAATGAGATTGCATGACGCGATTCATGCTGGTCAGCGATACGCGTCGTGACTTTAGGTGTTCTTTCGAGGGAGATTGACATGCAAATGGACCATATCGCCCGCATGCCCGCTCAGAAGGTCTATAAGGTTACCGAGCTCGCCCGCGCGCTGCATATCCGAGATGAACAGGAACAAGAGTTGAAGACGCTTTTCGGCGAATTCCTCACGAGGCAGGAATTCTTATCCAATGTGGAGCTACCACCGCGCTTTCGGTGACGGCCTGTCGACGCCGATGCTGATGAAAGCCGTTGAGCCGACAGCGGGCTGGCTTACCCAATCCGATGGCATCTCCTCGGTCACGGTCGGTTTGATGCCACAGATTGGCCCTGGACGGGCAGGATCGCCGCCGCCTCGCGCCGAATTGCGGGAAAATCGGCGGGTGTGATCGTCTCCCGCTCCAGCAGAAGGCGAGCGCCGGGAACGATGCCGGAACCGGGATGCCCGCCAAAGATGCAAAATCGCTTTCCGCTGGAGGTTGACCGCTCGGAGCCCGTTTGCCGTGTGGTCTTATTCAAACAGTTTGATGCGCGTCAATGTCGTTGTCCCATTCCATCGCTCTAATGCAATGGCTCGCTAATGAGTGAACATGGACTGCACCAGGTCCTTGGGACGCTTTGATGCAGTCTCCTTTGCCAAACGTAGGAGAAAATCATGGCTGACACAGCAACGAAGCTTCCGGTCAAGAACGAGGAAAAGTCGGCATTGCCGACCGGCAACCTCTGGTCCCCGTTTGAAGCATTTCGCTCGGAGATCGACCGCTTGTTTGACGATTTCACGCCTTTTTCGCGCCGTTCGTCCGACCGCCCATTGTTCGGGCGCGTTCTGCCGGCGCTTGGCGCCTGGCCGACGGTTCCCGCGGTCGATGTCATCGAGAGGGACGATGCGTTCGAGCTCACCGCCGAGGTGCCCGGGCTCGATGAGAAGAACATCGAGGTCAAGCTGTCCAACGGCATGCTGACGATCCGCGGCGAGAAGCAGGAAGAAAAGGAGACAAAAGAGAAAGAATATCACATCTCCGAACGCCGCTTCGGCTCATTCCAGCGCAATTTCCAACTTCCTGACGGCGTCGATGCCCAAAAAGTGGAAGCGAGCTTTGCCAAGGGCATCCTGAAGGTCAAACTGCCGAAGAGTGCCGAAGCGAAAAAGAATGAGCGGAAGATCGAGATCAAGGCCTCGTGATCCAATAGTGCCTTCGAAGGCGGCGCACAGATATCGCGCGCCGCTTTAGCCGAGGAGGCTCATCAACACGCAATCGAGCATGGTGGCACCAAAGCAGGGCACTCGGCGGCGTTCCGGAATCGATATGCTATCAACCGAGAAACGCAAACGCGCCAGCGTTGCTGTCGATCGTTTAAGAGAGCTCATCCAGCAAGGTGGCAACACCGGTAGAATCACGCGCCGGACAAGGCGCGGGCGATGAAAGTACTCACCGTCAGAAGTTGTTTGCGGCCTGCCGTTTGGCTTTATCCCACAATATCCGGCGTCGATGTCGAGACCCAAGCCGGATTCCTGAGAAATAGTCCGCTGAAACATGGCTGGAAATTCCCGCCGCCGTTTGAAACGGAGCGGGTCCGCGCCAGCACGCATTTCCAACGAGTTAGCATCTGCTCTTGTCAGATTGAAACCGGCAGCGGAGCCAGATGCAGCTCGTTCGGAAGATCCGTCAACAATCACACGACCATCTGCCGCCGACCGGCAACCTCGCCAAGCGGACAGCATCCTTATTGGCGCCCCCGACAACTCGCCGACGAGCCGTTATTCCGTTCGTCAGCGCTCTGAGACAAGGTGCCTCTGAATTTCGTCGATTGGCAGATTGACGAGGTCTTTGTCGTATTCGGCAATGACGCGCTTGCTGAGGCTTTCAGACATGGCGTGTCTCAGGTTGGCCAGCGACTTGGGAGCCGCGGCGATGACGAGTTTGCCGATAGCCCCTTCCGCGCAGATGGTCTCAAGCCGCTCTGCTACGATTGTCGAAAAACGCTGCTCCTCCAAGTCGTGAAAGTCGGTCTCATCGACGCTGCTGCGATGGCTCCCCGCCCAGGTCCGACCTGGCCGGTCCGTTCCCTGTTCATGGCTGGGCGGGTTGGCGCTCGCTTCAATGACCTGCTCGACTTCGAGCATCAGCTGATAAGCTGTCCCGATGTTGCGCAACAAAAGAGCCTTCTTTCCGTCGGCAACCAAAACACATGCGTCGTGGGGAATGATCTCGCTCTTCATTGAGCCCTCCTGCCTTTGAGTATTTTTTTATTGTAGACGTGCAGGAAAAACGCAGTTTGACCAGCGTCAAAAAGGGGACGAAGTTCGCAGCGTTTGGCTAAGGCTATGTGACGAGGCTCTTTCTGGTTACTGCCGCTTGTTCGGCTTGCTCTTTTGGGCTTCCCGTCCCTGAACCGACCAATACTGAGCGGTGATGACACCGCTCCATCCAGCTTCCCACGCCAAGCCGTTGACGAAGAGGAGCTTCGTGCGGTGACGAATGAAATGATGTTCGAGGCCGCCGCGCAACTCGAGGCCGAAAACGCAAGCTGAGGATTGCAGTCAATCTCAACCGATCCGGCCGCCGATCTTGCGCCAGTGCCTCCGCCGGGCGTGAATCTTCGAAAGACGACAGACCCCGGCGGCGCGCCGCTTAGATGCCAGCGCGTTTAGCCGAAGCCGTCGCAGCAATTGTCAGGCCGACGTGCTTCACCCCGCGCTCTTCATATCATTTGCCAGCCGCCCGCCTTGCAGCTTCATCAAACACCTGGAGCGCATATTCGCAAGTGGCGCTCATGTCGTCGCCGCAAAGCTTCAAGTTCTTGCATCCGGAGGAAACCTTCCGGGCGATCGTTTCGCGGAAGGCGGAAAGGTCGTGCGTGTCCGGGTGCTTGAGGATTTCCTGCAGGCAGGCGACGGTAATCGTTTCGTAGACCAGCAGCTTGCCCTCGATTTCTCCGATTGTCGGCACCGCGAAGCACTCGCCTCCGCGCTTGTTGTCTCGTTCAACAGTCAGCATAGCGCATCTCCCTTTGTCCGGCGATGATCGAATCCTGCATCTGCAAGCCCCTTGCTGGCTCGGCTGCCGGCAATCGCTTTCGACACGGCACAATGATCCTGTAATCTCCACCTGGCACCGCGCACCTCGATCTTCAGATGCGCGAGCGAGAGGCACTTTTGACGAAACCTGGGTTCGTCCAGCCTTCAGATGGCGATACGACATCGCTTCCTTAGTCCCACAACGATATCCGTAGTGCGGCGCGCAAACGTTGATGAAGGTCAAAGACCGTCCAGCAGAAGAGAATATTCTCATCGCATTCAGCCAAGAGGTGATCGCGATGACAATCAAGACGGTATTGAGCATTCTCAACGTCGAACATTTCGATGAAGATCTGAAGGCGGCGGCCGCATTCTGTGAGATCTACGGAGCGCATCTCAGCGCGCTCGTCATTTCAATGGGTTCAGCGGGGGCGATAAGCGAATACAATGCCATGTCGACCGTCTGGCTCGACGAACGGCAGCGCGAGATCGAGGAACTTGTAGAAGCCGCAGACAGGGTGAAAGACATACTTGGCCGCGCGGACCTGTCCTGCGATGTCGACCATGTCTATACGGAATTTGCATGGGCCGACCAGGACATAGCGGAACGGGCGCTTTACGCGGATGTCGTGCTCGTCGGTCGGCAGGCCGCCGATGACGAAGACCTTCGCAAGCGGGTCTTCGACGGCGCTCTCTTCCAAACGCCAACTCCCATCCTCATCAATCGCGGCCCGCGCGCCATCTCCTCAGCTGCAAAATCAATCCTCGTCGCGTGGGACTCCAGCAATGAAGCCTCTCGTGCGGCGCGCCAATCGCTCGAGCTTCTGAAACAGGCGGACGTGGTTTACATCACGCTGATCGACCCGGTCGCCAGCATGAGGGCGAATGGCGAGGAGCCGGGAGCCGACATTGCAGCCTACCTTGCCCGCCACGGTGTCAAAGTGCAGGTGGATCGCCTGGCCAGCGGCGGGCGGAGCGCGGACGAAGTCCTAAGGCAACACGCGGTCGATGTTGCCGCCAATCTTATCGTCATGGGCGCCTTCAGCCATCCACGCTGGCAGCAAACGCTGTTTGGCGGGGTGACCCGTAGCATGATCGAGGAGACCCGCATCCCAATTCTCATGGCGCACTGAGGCGGGCCGGAAAGAAAGTTCGATCACGGCATCGTCGCGATGGACAAGACTAAAACCACCGAATTCTACGGGGGCTGCTTTGTCGTGTGCGCCAGCGGATCGACATCGTCGTCTTAAACGAAATCGCTCCTAACACGCTGACATGGCGTGGTTGCACTGTCGCTCTTACTGACAAAGGACGGCATCGCCTAGCGACCTTGAGCACTGGGACGACAAGTTCGGCCGGTTTCTCCTCTCGGCGCATGGGAATCACGAGGCGACAAAAAAAGTTCCGCGCCCGACCTTGAAGATGTCTCATTATATAATTTATTATAATATATAATGAAGCCTAACACGGAGTTGGCAATGCCTGTCACCGCAATATCCGAGAAACTGTCGGTCTCGCCGCAACCGAGCATCGAGACCATCCAGTCGCTTTATGGCAGAGGCTTTAGGACACTGATCAACAACCGGCCGGACGATGACGATTCTGCCCAGCCGGGAACGCAGTGCGAAAGCCTGGAAGCAAAGCACTGCAACCTGTCCTACGCATTCATTCCGGTCACACTTGGCACGATCACCGAGGCGGACGTCCGTGCGTTTCAGCGCGCAGTCGACGAATCCGAAGGGCCGGTGTTCGCCCATTGCAAGACCGGCACCCGATCGCTCAGCCTCTACCTGATCGGTGAGGTTCTTGACGGCCGGATGTCTGCAGACGCGGTCGTCGAGTTCGGACGCGTCCGGGGTTTTGACGCAAGCGGCGCCGCAGCTTGGCTTAAGTCACATGCCGCGCGCCGACCGCAGGTGAAGGGCTTTTTCGACAAGCGCACCTGGAGCGTCCAGTACGTGGTGTCCGATCCGGCGACCGGCAAGTGCGCCATCGTGGATCCGGTCCTGGACTTCGATGAGAAGGCGGGCGCGACAGCGACCACCAATGCCGACGCAATCCTCGAGTACGTCCGCAGCCGGGGGCTGACCGTCGAGTGGATCCTTGATACCCATCCGCATGCCGACCACTTCTCGGCCGCCCAGTATCTTAAGGAGAAGACCGGGGCTCCGACAGCCATCGGCGAGCGCGTCGTCGACGTCCAGAAGCTGTGGAAGGGCATCTACAACTGGCCTGAACTTGCGACCGACGGCTCGCAATGGGACCGTTTATTCGCCCACGGTGAAACCTTCAAGGTCGGCTCGATCGATGCCAAGGTGCTGTTCTCGCCCGGACATACGCTCGCCTCCATCACCTATGTGATCGGCGACGCAGGCTTCGTGCACGACACGCTCTTCATGCCCGACAGCGGCACGGCGCGCGCCGACTTCCCCGGGGGCGATGCCCGCATTTTATGGAACTCGATCCAGGAGATCCTCACCCTCCCCGACGAGACGCGGATCTTCACGGGCCACGACTATCAGCCAAAGGGCCGTGCACCCCGTTGGGAAAGCACGGTGGCCGACCAGAAGAAGTCCAACCCGCATCTTGCCGGCGTGACGGAGGAAGAATTCGTGGCGCTCAGGACGAAGCGGGACAAGACGCTGCCAATGCCGAAGCTCATCCTGCACGCCCTGCAGGTGAACATCCGCGGCGGCCGCCTGCCGGAGCCTGAAGCCAACGGCAAGCGCTACCTCAAATTTCCACTCGATGCATTGGAGGGAGCAGCATGGGAATGACGTCCGATCTGAAGGCGGTGATGAAGGCGGGGCTTGGCCGCGCCGAAATGGCCAGCCGGGCCGGCGAAGTTGCGGATCTATTGAAGACGCTGTCCCATCCGGCCCGCCTGATGATCGTCTGCACGCTCATTGAGGGCGAGTATTCGGTCAGCGAACTTGAAGAGAAACTCGACGTGCACCAGCCGCATCTGTCGCAGCACCTGACCGTGCTGCGTGGCTCCGGCATCGTCGAAACGCGGCGGGAAGGAAAGCAGATCTTCTACCGCCTGACCGAGGCAAAGGCTGCCCGACTGGTCGCCGCCCTCTATGACATCTTCTGCGTGAAGGAAGAAGAATGAACACCTATCTCCCATCTCTGGCCGGCGGCATGCTGATCGGTTTATCCGCTGCCATGCTTCTGCTTCTCAACGGTCGGATCGCTGGGATCAGCGGGATTGTCGGGCATCTCGCTCAGGGCGTCGGAATGACCACCAATCTTGCCTTCGTGCTTGGGCTGCTGCTCGGGCCGATTGCCTACCTGCTCGTCTTCGGCGATTGGCCAGTGGTCGAAATCACCGCAGGCTGGCCGCTCATCATCGTCGCGGGGCTGCTCGTCGGCTTCGGCTCGCGGATGGGCTCCGGCTGCACGAGCGGGCACGGCGTGCTTGGTCTCGCCCGCTTGTCGCCGCGCTCCATGGTGGCCGTCGCTACTTTTCTGACGGCCGGCGTGGTCGCCGTCGCAGTTTTGCGGAGCCTTGGAATATGAACAGGAACATCTACCGGTTCGCGGCCGCTCTCGTCTCCGGCGTCGTCTTCGGATTAGGCCTGTCGCTCTCCGGCATGCTGAACCCGGCTCGCATCCAAGGCTTCCTCGACGTCTTCGGCGCATGGGATCCGAGCCTCGCCTTCGTTCTCGGCGGCGCCGTCGCCATCGCCTTCGTTGGCGTGCAGGTGATGAACCGGATACGGCATCCTGCCTTCGACGACAGCTTCCATGTTCCGACGAGCCGGCGGATCGACGCGCCGCTGGTCGTTGGCTCGGCCTTATTTGGCCTGGGCTGGGGGATCGGCGGCTTCTGTCCCGGCCCGGCCGTCGCCTCCCTGTCGGTCGGTATTCCGCAAACCGTCCTGTTCGTCATCGCCATGCTGGTCGGGATGACCTTGTACGACAGAGTATGGAGCAGACGGGCATGAGCACCTCCATCCTCACGGTAGTCGGCTCCGGCGGGATCGTCGGGTTCATGCTCGGCCTGCTCGGCGGCGGAGGCTCCATTCTGGCCACTCCGCTGCTCCTCTACGTCGTTGGTGTGAGCCAGCCTCATATCGCAATCGGAACGGGCGCGCTTGCGGTCTCGGTGAACGCGTTCGCGAACTTTGCAAGCCACGCGATCAAGGGGCATGTCTGGTGGCGCTGCGCAGCCGTCTTCTCGGCACTTGGCGTTCTCGGAGCGCTCGCCGGATCCAGCCTCGGCAAGGCGATGGACGGAGGCCGTCTGATCTTCCTGTTCGGAGTCCTGATGGTCGTCGTCGGCGCCTTGATGCTCAAGCCCCGCAAGGCGGTGACGGCAGAATGCCGGCCGGTCGACCTCAAGATGTGCCTCGCCACTGCGGCCGTGGCACTCGCCGCCGGCGCTGCATCCGGTTTCTTCGGAATCGGCGGCGGCTTCCTGATCGTTCCCGGCCTGATGCTGGCGACAGGCATGCCGATGATCAACGCGATCGCGACATCTCTGCTCTCCGTCGGTGCGTTCGGACTAGCGACGGCGTTGAATTATGCTAGTTCAGGACTGGTGGACTGGTGGCTTGCCGCGGAGTTCATCGGGGGCGGCATCACCGGCGGTTTGCTCGGCATGCTGGTCGCCACACGACTAAGCGGCTACAAGAACATCCTCAACCGCCTGTTCGCCGTGCTGATCTTCGCAGTCGCCGCTTACATCTTCTATCGGAACTGGGGAACGCTGATGCACAGCTGAGCAGGCGCCGACGTCGGAATGGCGGCGCTTGGCGCGGCATTCCGACGGGAGACCACTTGCCGAGGCCGATCATGCGATCGTCAGGCGGTCTTCCAACGTGCTGATACCGGGTGCCGACCAAGCGGCACGCTCGGCCGCGCGGCGTTGGGACCAGGTGGCGACCTTGCCCGACAGGATGACCTTTCGGCCCTGCACATCGACGCTAATATGGTTGGATTCGATTTCCGCGTCCCGTTCGAAGGCATCCTCGATGCGTTTCTTTACGTCCGTAGCGCTCAGTTTCGGCTTGATTTCGATGAGATTGGAGACGCCGACAACACCGGCAAGGCTCTTCACGGAGGCGTAGGCCGCGTCCTTTTGATACTGCCACTCAACTTTGCCGGTGAGCGTGATCCAGCCTTTGAAAACCCTCACCTGGACGGCGTCCTTCGGCACACACACGTCCCAATCGAGCATCTTGACGGCTCTGGCGGCGATGTCATCGTCGTCAGTCACGGCCGCGCCGAATATCCGCACCTCGATTTCCTGCGCGATCCCCCTGACGCCCTTGACCCGGCTAACGACCCGCTCGGCCGATTCCCGCTCGGCATAGTTGCCAACATGGCCTGTCAGCGTAACGATGCCCTTCTCGACGATCACGCCGATTTCGGCGGCGTTGACCCTGGGATCAAACTCCAGTTCATCCAGAATATGCTGACGGAGTGAAAGATCGTTCATAACGCCCTCCTTGGAATGGTCGACGCCCTATAGTGCCATAGGCAGAGCCGGCGTCGTTGACCCTTATCAAGATCGGCAGGACCAATAGCGCAATACAGTCAGGAGGGTTGCTCAGCGACATGACCGGCGAAAAGATACTCCAGCCGAGCCAGAAAACGGTGCGCATGAGACGATACCCGATAACTGAAGCGAGCGCTGAAGAGGCACCCAGTGCCGTTCATGGAAGAGCATCACGATACCGTTTTTGCTCCAATGTCATCGGCGACATCATCGGCGAGCTTTCGAGCCAAGCGAGCGCCTTCCGCTTCCATACTTGAAGTAACAGCAGCCATCTTCGCAAACGCGCGCGGATAGTCCGCAAAAGCGCTCTGGAAATAGTCCGTCAGCACATCGAATGAGTCGTTCAACTCGATACTCTCGACCAAGTCGCGCAGACAGGTGTCGAACAGCTTCGTTCGATGCTGCAGGAATCCCAGCAGCTCGGCCTGACAGCGCAAGCCGATCCTGTATGACAGAACGAAAAGTCTCGCCTGTACGACAAGAGGATTTACCGCGAGAGGGGTGTCCATTTGTGCAGAAAGTGGAAAGGCGGTTTTAGACATCGACAATCCTCCAAAACAAGGTTGACGCGAAAGGCCAAAGATCATTGATCTCGGTCAACCGAGATTCCTGTCAAGGGCCGAGCCAGCGTGGCGTTGCACATGCAAATATATCCGCACATTCACACGCCACTTTGATCCGCCGCAATGAAATGCGCCAATACTTTGTGGAACTATCCTTTCGAAGATGAAAGGAGCGGAACAATGCTGAGGGTTTTTGCAGCAGGGGTTATGATCGCGGCGGCCGTTCTGATTGGCTATGCCGGCGCAACGAAACCGGTTGGCCAAAAGCAAGCCAACGCCGACAGCCAGACCGACAAGAAACCTCCGAAGACGGGCTATCCGAACCTTTTCATTCCGCCGACAAAAGGCAACGGCTTTTGATCTGTGGTCTCGACCTGACAAATCCCGGGATGACTTGGGCGGTTTATCTGATCACGATGAAGCGCGTGTGCCCGTCCCTGTAAATTCCAAGCAGTAGAAGATCCTTTGCACGCCGGGTGAGGTCCACGACGGCTTGCGGTGATTTTGCCGGCTTGCGGTCGACGCTGACGATAACGTCTCCGGCTTCGAGGCCGGCAATTGAGGCGCGGCTGCGATCGCTCATTGATTTCACCAACGCCCCTTCAACCTTGCCATAAGCATCCGAAGCTTGATCGAGAACCTGTAGGGTGACGAGGGAAAGAAGGCCGTCGCCTTCCATGGTCAAGGGAAGCGGAGCTGGAGGGGGTTCGCTTTCAGCGGCGAGCGTGGCGCGCAGATCGAATTTCCCCTCTCGCCGAAAGACGGAAACGGTCACCGTGGCGCCGGGTGGATAGGAGGCAACCTTCGTCCGGAACTCGCGCGCTGTATGAACGGGAGCACCGTCGATCCCGACGATGACGTCGGCAACCTGGACACCTGCCCGGCTCGCAGGCGAACCCGGTACAACCTCGCCGACGAGAGCCCCGGTTGAAGTCCTGATGGCAAGCGCCCGTTCGAAGTCACGATCATTGTCTTGAACTGCAACGCCGAGCTGTCCACGGCGAACTTCCCCATAGGTAACCAGTTGTTTGACGACACCGCCGGCAATGTTGACCGGGATGGAGAAACCGACGCCGACATTCGTGTCGGATGGTCCCATGATCGCCGTGTTGATACCGACCAGTTCGCCGTCGAGGTTGACCAAAGCGCCGCCCGAGTTTCCCGGGTTCATCGAGGCGTCGGTTTGAATGAAATCCTCATAGCCTTCAAGACCGAATCCCCCGCGCCCGAGAGCGCCGACGATACCAAGGGTGGCAGTCTCTCCCAGGCCGAATGGGTTACCGATCGCCACGACATAGTCACCGACATGCAGCGCGCCGGAATCGCCGAGCGCCATTGCCGTCAAACCCGAGGCCCTGATCCTTACGACGGCGAGATCCGTTTGAGGATCGCTGCCGACAAGTTCGCCATCATAGGTGTCGGCGTTGAAAAGCCGGATGGTAATCTTCGTCGCATTTGCAACGACATGATAGCTCGTCAGAACAAAGCCTTGCCCGGCGTCGATAATGACGCCCGAGCCGGTCGTCTGGGTTGGATCGGACGCCCCGTCCTCCTCTAACGCGCTGTCGGCACCGGCGGACGCTTGGACATTGATGGATACCACGCTTGGAAGGACGCGCTCGAGCATCGGCGCCAAGGAGGGCTGGCCCTGGGCGGATGCTGCAGTGCTGGATGCCCAGGCGAGAAATACGGCGACCTGCAGGAGTCTGAGAAGGGCTTTTCCATAAACCATAGGCGCATAGCGACTAATATTCGGACAATGACTTGCAGGCGCCGGCATGACTGGTCCTCCCCAGCAACTTTCCTTGCAGCTTCGCCGAGGATAAGAGGCGATCCGACATCGCGACATTGACCAAGCGCAATCTCGGTTATCCTTCGTTGCAAGACAGTGGAGCATCGCCGAAAGTACGATGCCCTCAACGTCAGGGCATGGGGGCGGCGTACAATCAGGTGCCCGCTTGCACGAACCGACGCACGCATTCGATCCGCGCGCGGTTTCCTCACGTTTCCTCAAGCACAAAACGGCACAGATTGCGCTGCATCAAAGCACAGTGACCGCCAGCGGTTTAGAGAAGGCCCGATCGGTATCCAGGAGGTCATCGTGGAAACGACGCTAAGACATAACGGCCGCTACGAAGGCTATATCCACCTGGCCAGCACCATTGCGCCGATGCGTACGGCCGTGGTCCACCCATGTTCTGCCGACACGTTGCGATCTGCAGCGGAGTTGAAGGCGCAGGGGCTTCTGGCGCCGGTTCTGGTCGGCCCTGAACGCAAGATCCGGGCAATCGCGGATGCAGCCGGCATACTGCTCGACGACATTGAAATCGTCCCGGTCGAACACAGCCATGCCGCCGCCGAACGAGGCGCAGCGCTGGCTTGCGAGGGCGAGGTCGCAGCCTTGATGAAGGGCAGTCTGCATACGGATGAGCTTCTGTCGGCAGTCATGGCATTGGCGCGACTGAGAACGGAACGGCGGATGAGCCACGTCTATGTGATGGATATTCCGCTTTATGACAGACTCCTCGTCGTTACCGACGCGGCGATCAACATTCAGCCGGATCTCGACCAGAAGCGCGACATCTGTCAAAATGCCGTCGATCTCCTGCGCTCGCTCGGCATCGGAAAACCCCGTGTTGCCGTGCTTGCGGCGGTCGAAACGGTCAATAGCAAGATGCAGGCGACGCTTGACGCCGCTGCACTGACTGTGATGGCGGCACGCGGCCAGATCAATGGTGCGGTCGTCGATGGCCCCCTCGCTTTCGACAATGCGATCAGCGCCGAAGCCGCCCGGGCAAAATCTATCGATTCTCCGGTGGCCGGTCAGGCAGACATTCTCCTCGTACCGGATCTGGAGGCCGGCAATATGCTGGCCAAGCAGCTCATCTATTTCGCCGGGGCCGATGCCGCCGGCCTGGTGCTTGGTGCTCGTGTTCCCATCATCGTGACCAGCCGAGCCGATCCGCTCAAAGTGCGCACCGCTTCAGCGGCCTTGGCTAAACTCCTGGCCGCCGCCAGATCAGACAGTCCTTGAAGCAGGATCAGCGATGGCGCAGCCCCCGCTTCCTCCACCCTTATCGCAAACGTGCGAATGAAGACCCTTCTTTGGTTGGAAGGCAAGACAGAGGCTGACTTCGATCCTCCGGGCTGGCATCCGTAACCGGAGCTTGCCTTGCAGGGCCGTTTGGCTTGCGGGTCTCAGCAAGCGGGCGCCAGACCTGTTTGGGTGCTCGTTGATCAAGGTCAATGAACTTGCCGCTCATCATTTTAGTCTGTGTTTGTACAGGAGGCAAAAAATGTCGACAGTGCAGACCATCATGACGCCAAACCCCGTGACGATCGGCGCGGAGGCGCGGATCTGGGAGGCGGCAAACTTGATGCTTGACCATGGCATCAGTGGTCTGCCCGTGACGGACGAGGCCGGACAGCTGGCCGGCGTCATCAGCGAAAGCGACTTCTTGCTGCGTGGAGAACTGCACACGGATCCGGCAAAAAGCTTCTGGCAACGGTTGTTTTCCACGCGCGGCGCCCTGGCGGAAGACTATTCCAAGGCGTTCGGGCGAAAGGTCGGAGAGGTCATGTCCTCTCCGGCTGTCACCATCGGGGCCGAAGAGGCGGTCGGCGCCGCAGCTCTTCTCATGGCCGAGCGCAACATCAAGCGCCTGCCCGTCGTTGCGGACGACAAGGTCGTCGGCGTCCTGACGCGATCCGACATCATGCGCTCGATGATCAAGGAGATGGCGGCACGTTCGGTCGAGAGGATCGATGCGGATATCCGCCGCGCCCTGGAGGGCGAGCTCGATCATCAGCGGTGGGGCGACAACATTACGGTGCACGTGAAGGAAGCCATTGTCACACTCGAGGGGAAGGTCCTCGACTTAAGGGAGAAGACTGCGGCGCGTGTGGCGGCGGAGAATACACTGGGTGTGATCCAAGTCATCGACAATGTGCAAGTGGCTATGCTGCCTGACATGCCTGTCCCGCCGCCTGGCTTCTACCCTTGAACCAAGAAGCTCTGGCAATCGGTCTTTCGGGTGAGGAGCTGGAGAGCCCACTCCGGAAGGGATCGCAGGTTTCCGCAAACTTGGCTATCGAAGGAGATGGAAATGAGTGACACGCAAGTCGCAGCATTGGACCATACGGTCCAGCTCACGAATCTATGGCTGAAAAAGCTCGTCGATCAACACCATTTCAGCGACCGGCACGAAGCATACAACGCTTTGAGAGCCGTCCTCCACGCGTTGCGCGACCAACTGACGGTAGAGCAGGCGGTTCATCTGTCGGCACAACTGCCGATGCTGGTGCGCGGGATCTATTTTGAAAATTGGCACATCGGCGCTGAAAAGAAGCGCATGCGAAGTATCGACGACTTCACGCAGCAGGTAGCAAACCACCTTCCGCCACACTTTCCACGCGACCCAAAAGCGACCAGCAGGGCTGTATTCGATCTCCTGTGGCAGGAGATCGACCAGGGTCTGTCGGAAAAGTTGATCGACGAATTACCCGAGGTCCTGCGACCCCTTTGGCTGTCCGTAATAGAGCGATAATGGCCCGTCACGAGAAACGACAAGCCGCCGTCACGCAGGCCTGGAGAGGATTATCAGTTCCAAGGACGTTGAGCACACAGAGGAGAAGAAGATGTCAGTCCCTAACGAACTCGTCGAACCCTGGCATGAGCCGGTATATGTGCAGGTCGAGGCGCGAGGGCCGCAGATCATTCACAATCCGGCCGAAGCACTCGAGTTTCTCGCAAACGATTGGGTCGGATCCCGTCGAAAGCATTCATTCGCGCGGGAAATCTGTTCGGCGGCCGTGCGAAATCAAATTTCCAGCGACACCGCGCGCGAGGCGTTCTTGCAGGCAGTTCTCGATGCCAGAATAAACACCCGCGCCCCAGACAGTCAGCAGTAGGTTCCGGAGAGCCGCTTCGCCTGCCTCTAGAAGCCGTCTGGCAAGCATTATCCGTCAAAAGCGATACTGGCCGGCACGCGCCCCGACGGCCGGTAGACGACAGCGCTCCAAATTCAACGTGCCATTTTCGAGCCCATGCTGAAACCTGAATACAAAGCGGCCTGCGCCAAGCCAACATACCTGTCCGTCTTCTGCTCCCATACGCTCGTTTCCTTTGCGCTGCCGTCAATCAGATGAGAATAGCTCATGCGTGCCCGCAGCGTTGCTCGAAAGGCCACGTAGAAGAACCACAGACTGTCGGGAATTTGATCGGCGAGCGCATGTTGCAGAAGACTTCGTATAGTCTCGCCTGCGCCCGTCGCGCCTGAGAAGGCGCATTCCATCCCAAGAAAAGCAACCTCGTCGAAGGGATCGATGAAGCGAAGTCGCGGATTGAACTCCAGGCAATCAAAAATCACGAGTGGGTCGCAGAAACATATGTGCTCGGGGCGCAGGTCGCCATGTCCCTCCACATAGTGTCCGCTCTCGATGCGTTGGACGATCGCATTCTGTGCAGCATAGAAGGCGCAATCGAGGTCATTCAGCACATGCGCAATTGCTCGATGATCGACGTCGAAACCCTCGTGTCTCAACGTCTCCCTGGTGATGTCCTTCTGGCACTCGAGCGTGCGAAGATGGTCGCGAGGATCGATCGCTGGCCGAGCGCCCGTTCGATAGAAGTTGGCTAGCCGATCCACGAGCCTTGTCATATGCCCCGGCGTGACGGCCCCGGTCTCAAGAAGCCGGTCAAGCATCAGCTTGTCTGGAAGGCGACGCATTTCCACCAGCCACTCGACAGCCTTGCCGCTTCCATCGAGACAAAGCGATCCATCCGCCTGCAATGTTACGGGCAGCACCGAGAGATACGTGTCAGGCGCCAGGCGCCGGTTGAGGCGCACCTCCTCACGACAATTGACCTCACGCGCGGCGAGCGTCGAAAAGTTCATGAAAGGACCCGTTACCGGTTTCTTCAGCTTATAAACCCTGTCATCATGCAAGAAGACGAAGGACATATGGGTTTCGCGAACGGTGACCGGAAAGGCCGGCTTGCCGTAGGTGGACGGTTCGCTCAGAAAGCTGACAATCTCGTTCAGGGTCGCCAAAGAAAACTCCTCAAGCAAGTATCGAACAATCTTAATCGAAAGAGCGTCTTCTCCGGTTGATGTCGGTCAATCCGCTTTCCCGTTTTGACTTCGATCATGGCAGTGGCGCGGGGCCAGCTTATTCTCTCTGGTGTTTAGAGGAGGGTGCCATGACCATGTTCGCGAAAGTCGATAAGCGTCTGACGCGTCTGTTCCGTCGTCTTGACAGTGCTCTTACGTCCACCGACGAACACGTCAATCTGCTTCATCAGGCCTGGCTCGACCGACGAGGTCAGAAAATAGCGCCAGATCCGGAGCCTTTCCTGTCGCCGTCGTCCGAAGCCGCCTGTGCTGGCCTCGTCTTGCGCGCGGAACCGGATAATCACTATCGGTTGGTCTCGGGATTGGCAGCGGCAAAGGATCTTCTCGGCTCATGTCCCGGCGAAGGACATCTAGAGAAGGCAGCGGACAAACGAGGGGCTGTGCGTCTTCGAAGCCTAATGCGCTTCGTTGAGCAGACCGGAGAGCCTATCATCGGATGTTTTACGACGCGACCTGCGCCAAACACGTTCGTCGATGCGGAGCTTTACGTTGCACCATTGTCTAGCGATGGAAGGACGATAGACGCGTTCCTGGCTGCGGCAAACATGCGGCAGGTCGTAACGCAAGGACGACGTTTCGTGCCGCACTGGCGTCGCCCTCACCCCCTCCTCTTTGCTCTTGAGGGCAGCAGGGTTTTCGGCGAGCGCCTGGCAGCAGAACTCGAGCTTCCCATCTCTCCACTTGAAGAGCGGTCCTTTGAGGACGGCGAGAAGAAATGCCGCCCCTTGGCGGATGTTTGCGGCCGAGATGTCTTCGTGGTGTCGGGCCTGGAGCGCGACGCAAGCGAGAGCGTGCACGACAGGCTTCTGAAGCTGCTATTCTTCATCGCAACGCTCAAGACCAACGGCGCGGCACGCGTGACCGCCATTGCTCCTTACCTCCCATACATGCGCAAGGATCGGCAAACGAAAGCGCAGGATCCCCTAACCGCCGCCTACGTGGCCCGGTTCTTTGAGACGGCAGGCACCGACTGCCTGATCACAATTGAGACCCATAATCTGGCGGCCTTCCAGAATGCCTTTCGCTGTCGAGCAATTAACCTTGTGGCCTACGAAGCCTTCGCCAGCCACTTTGCCAAGCGCATCTTAAACCAGGACGTCACCGTCGTTTCTCCCGATCTTGGTGGAGCAAAACGCGCCGAGATGTTTCGGGAGAGACTGGAAACCAGGCTGCGTCGCCCGGTGGGCCTCGCATTCATGGAAAAGCAGCGCAGCCAAGGGATAGTGAGCGGAGACCTCTTTGCCGGTGATGTCGGCGACAGGTTCGTCATCATTCTGGATGACCTGATCAGCTCGGGCACGACGATGCTTCGTGCAGCAAAAGCCTGCGCCGAGCGCGGAGCTAAGGAAATCCACCTCTGCGCCACACACGCCGTCTTTTCGAAACCCGCCGCAGCCGACCTCAGCGCCGCGTTCATAGACGGAATCGTCGTCAGCGACACCATCGCTCTCGCCGAGCCCTATCGCTCGGACCGGCGGATTGCGGTCATCCCTGTGGCCCACTTTTTTGCCGAAGCAGCCGCCCAGGCTTATGAGGCTGGCGCCGAGTGATCCCCGCCACGATACGCGTTGGAGATACCGACATGGACGTTTCGGAAGCACCTGCCCTCAAGGCGTCGACAGGCAGCGGGTCGGCTTCGGCCGGCCTGTCGCTGGACGTCAATCGACAAGTCGCCGGGAGGCTGCGCGAATATTCCGGTCTTCTTCGTCAGCAAGGCGAAAGCGGTTTTCGCTCTCGTGCCTACGATCGGGCTGCCGACGTGATCGGAGCGCTCGAACGCCCCGTCGACGAGATCTTTTCGCGCAAGGGCCGTGAAGGATTGATCGAGCTTCCAGCCGTTGGACCGGGGATTGCGAGCGCATTGACGGAAATATTGACGAGTGGGCGTTGGAGCCAACTCGACAGGCTGCGCGGAGACTCCGCACCCGAAGCCATATTCCGCACCATACCAGGAATCGGACCAGCGCTTGCCAGACGCCTGGTCGACCAGGCCGGAATTGAAACCCTCGAGGATCTGGAGCACGCGCTGCACATCGGCGGACTTACGGTTGCAGGCATTGGCAAACGCCGAAAGGATCTGATCGCTGCGGTTCTGGCGGAGCGGCTGGGACGACGGCCGGCCGTCGCGATAGCCGAAAGCCCGCCTCCCGCCGTGTCGCTGCTTCTTGAGATCGACCGCATCTATCGCAGCATGGCCGGAGCAGGAAAGCTCCCAAGAATCACCCCGCGACGTTTCAATCCGATGAAAGTGGCATGGCTTCCCGTTCTGCATATCCGCAGGCATGGTTATCATTTCACGGCTCTCTTTTCCAACAGCCGCCTGGCGCATGAATTGGGCAGAACGAAAGACTGGGTGATCATCCATTACCATCGTGACGGTGAGCAGGAGGGACGATGCACGATCACGACAGCAAGCCACGGCCCGTTGGCGGGACAGCGGGTCGTTCGAGGCCGGGAAGACGAACAGCGCCCAGTCGTGACATGAAAGCATGATCATGCAGAGATGAAGATCGGACGTTTCCGCCGCTCCAGCATAGAGCGGGTCACGCCGCCAAAGATGCGCTCGCGCAGGCGCGAGTGGCCGTAGGCGCCCATGACGAGGAGGTCGGACTGCATCAGATCTGCGTGGGCATCCAGCGCTTCGGCCACGGTAAGTCCATTGCGACCCACGCAATCCACGATGATATCTATTCCGTGATGAGACAGGTATGATTGCAGCTTGGCGGTGACTTCTCGCTCACTGCCTGAGGAATCGACCATAACCGCCCTCACCGATCGTGCCCGCTTCAAGAGCGGCACGCTCGCCTTGACCGCGGCGGAGGCTGCGGGCGCATCCGTCCATGCAATCAGGACAGTATTCTCCTCCCATTTGTCCGCAGCAGTCGGATTGACGATGACAGGGACATGAGCGTGGAACAATAAGCCGTCGAGCACCGCGTCCCGGATTACCGGATCCGCAAGAATGTCGTTTCCGATGACCGCGACATCGCTTAACTGTGCCTGCTCGCCAACGACATTATCGATACGAATGATCTCCGCGTAGGCATATTCCACGTCATTTGAGATCCCCTTCCGGGCAAGCGTGGCCTCGAGATCCTGGACGCGGTCTAAAAGGCGGGATCGATTCTTCTGGTTTTCCGCCTGCCATGCTGCGGACACGAACTCCAGGTTCACCCCCACGGGCGGCGGCTCGGCGGCCTCGACAAGCAAAAGGGAAAGATGACCCTTTTCGAAGCGAGCAAGCATCGCAGCCGTGTCCAGCTCTGCCTCGGTGACATCCTCTTTGACGATGTTCAGGATGTTGGCGAACGTCATTGCCGATCCTCCGTTGGGACTTGCGAAGGATGGAGCCGCTGTCCACTTCGAACCTTGACCTTGGTCAAACCGAACTGGATTTGATGCCGGCGACAGGTTCGCCATAAGCAGTCGATCGAGATGAATGCGGCCGGATTTCTCGAGAGGGAATGCTGGCGCGTACGGGTTGACCTGCGTCAATGTTGCCCACGATGAGCGCTGTATCATTAAAAAATGATCGCCAGGGAGGTTCTCGTGTACAAGCATTTTCTCGTTCCGACAGATGGATCGGCTTTATCGAATGCGGCCGTGAAAAAGGCGATGGAGTTCGCCCGCGGCATGGGCGCCAAGGTCACGGTACTAACTGTGGTCGAACCCTTCAGAGTGCTTTCGATCAATCCCGAGCAATTGGAAAACACCCGCGCGGAATTCGATCGTCATGCGGACCTCGTGGCCGACAAGGTTCTTCGGGACGCGGAGGAGGTTGCCGCCGCGGTCGGCATCACCTGCTCGACGCTGCGAATGAAAAGCAGCGACCCTGCAAAGGCCATCGTTGAAGCTGCTGCAAGCAATGACTGCGACCTAATCGCAATGGCTTCCCATGGTCGGGAGGGCTTGAAGGCCTTCATGATCGGAAGCGTGACGATGAAGGTGCTCGCCAATTCGAAGCTTCCCGTTCTCGTCTATCGTGAATCGTAAAGAGCTGGCGGAACGGGTCCGAGGATCAAGCGGCCAGTGCAGGGTACCGCAAGGTTAGTGGGAAGCGGAAGATGTCTCTGAAAGACAAGCCCAGGCTGACGTTCCACGGAGCCGCCGGCTCGGTGACCGGTTCATGCTTTCTCCTTGAAGTCGGTGAAAGCCGCGTTCTCGTAGATTGCGGCATGTTTCAGGGATCCAAGACGGAAAAAGAGCTGAACTATCGCCCTTTTCCGTTCCAGGCGGCCGAGCTTGATGCCGTCATTCTGACCCATGCGCATATAGATCACAGCGGGCTCCTGCCGAAACTGGTGAAAGACGGGTTCTCCGGCCCGATCTACTGTACGCCGGCTACATTGGACCTTTGCGCCGTCATGCTCCCGGATTCCGGGCATATCCAGGAGATGGAAGTCGAGCAACTCAATCGAAGAAATGAGCGACGAGGGCGAAAACCCGTCAGTCCGATCTACACCGCTGCTGACGCCATGTCCTCGCTCGTGCAGTTCCAGGCGCACCCGTTCAAAATTTGGAAGGAACTGTCTCGGGAATTTCGCTTCCGTTTCTGGAATGCCGGACATCTTCTCGGCTCCGCCTCGATTGAAATTGAGATCGGCTCCGGCTCCGATCGCCAGCGGCTTTTATTTTCAGGAGACATCGGCCCACGCCATAAGCTGTTCCAGTTCGATCCGGAAGCGCCGTCCGCCTTCGACTATATCGTCTGCGAAAGCACCTATGGCGACGTCGATCGTCACGATCCCTCGGATGAACGGCGCCGCAAGATGCTGCGTGAGGAGGTCCAGCGTGCCACGCGCCATCGAGACGGCGCGCTTCTCATACCCTCGTTCGCGGTGGAGCGCACGCAGGAGCTTTTGGCCGACCTGTCTCACCTCATGGATAAGGGCGAGATTCCAAAGTGTCCTATCATTATCGATTCTCCTCTTGCACTGCGCGCAACGCAAGTCTTCAGCAGACATGCCAGCGAGCTTGAGAACGGCGATCTTCTGCTGCGCGCATTGAAGTCCAGGAATGTCCGCTTCACGGAGAGTGCCGAACAGTCGAAGGCGATCGATCATATCCATGGATTTCACATCGTCATCGCTGCCAGTGGCATGTGTGAAGCCGGCCGTATCCGGCATCGTCTAAAGAACTGGCTTTGGCGGGAGGAGGCAACCGTGCTGCTGGTTGGCTATCAGGCAACCGGTACGCTCGGACGCCTTCTGCAGGATGGGGCGTCTACCGTCCGCATCCAGGGCGACGAGATCATCGTTCGAGCAAATATCCGCACGCTCGACGTCTATAGCGGACACGCCGACGCGACGGAACTGGCAGCCTGGGTCGCTGCGCGTCTACCTGTAAGAAGGACGCTATTTCTAGTGCATGGCGAGCTGCCGGCCGTGGCGGGGCTGGAAACCCGTCTCCTGGCGACACGGCCTGATCTTTCCATCGTCAAGCCGACCCTGGACGCAACCTACGAGCTTTCTGCCGAAGGCGCAGTGGAAACCCGCGCTCCTGGGGCGCCACCCCGTCTGGAAGCGTTCCAGACCGGTCGCAAGGACTGGCACAACGATTATCAGTCCCTGATCCTGGACCTCGAAGAGAGATTGGACAAAGCCGCTGACGAGAAAGCGCGCGGTGTCATTTTGCGGAAAATCAGAAATGCCGTCGACGAACTTCAAGAGCGGGCTCGATGACGGGCATTTGAAATTGCCGTCAGCGGGCAACCCAATGGCCGCCAAGCTTGACATAGGATCGTTTCACCGCAGCCCAGGCGATCCTATGGGAGACCTCTTCCTGACGGGGATCGTCTTTATGGGCGTCGAAGGCATGGTTGAAAGCTTGACGATAGATGTCCTGAGCGTGATCCGGCAAAGAAGCGCGCACCGAGGCAGGCAAGTCGCTGTTGTCGATATAAGGCATGGCGGCGTGCCTCGCTTCCCTCTAAATCAAGCAGAGTGATGCGACATCCCCGCTTCATCCTTCCGTCGTTCCGCCTCCCCAACCTTTCTTTTGACCGTCACGAAACTATCGGGGCTGACGGAGATGCTGTCGATGCCGCAGTCTACCAGAAAGCTTGCGAAGTCAGGATGATCGCTTGGCGCCTGACCGCAAATGCCAATCTTGGCGCCGGACCTGCCCGCTTCGGCGATGACATGCGAGATCATCCACTTCACGGCCGGGTCCTGTTCGTCAAAAAGGTCGGAAAGCTCGCCCGCATCGCGATCGACGCCGAGGGTGAGTTGCGTGAGATCATTCGAGCCGATGGAAAATCCATCGAAATGGTCAGCGAACTCCTCTGCCAGAATAACGTTGGAGGGAATTTCGCACATCACATAGACCTTCAGCCCGTCTTGACCGCGCGCAAGGCCATTTTCTGCCATTACCTTCAGGACCTTTTGAGCCTCTTCCACCGAGCGGCAAAACGGTACCATGACGATGACGTTATCGAAGCCGAGTTCGCCTCTTAACTTGCCGATGGCACGGCATTCGAGCGCAAAGCCGTCACGGTAGCGCGGTGAGTAGTAGCGGGAGGCACCTCTGAAGCCGAGCATCGGATTTTCCTCGCTCGGCTCGAATTCCTGACCGCCGACGAGCTTGGCATATTCATTCGTCTTGAAGTCGCTGAGCCGGACGATCGCAGGCTTCGGATAGACCACCGCGGCAAGGCGTGCCAGGCCGCAGGCGAGATGATCAACGAAAAAGTCTGCCTTGACCTCGTAGCCTGCAGTCAGTTCCTCGATCTGATGTTTGGCGTCTGCATCCTTGAGACTGTCGAGATGGGCTAACGCCATCGGGTGGATGCGAATGGCATTGCCGATGACGAATTCCATGCGGGCAAGCCCGATGCCGTCGCAAGGAAGCCGCCACCACCGAAAAGCGGCCGCGGGATTGGCGAGGTTCAACATGATCTCGGTGCGGGTCGTCGGCAGGTCTGCGACGTCGACCGTTTCGACCTCATAGTCTGCAGGGCCATCATAGATGAAACCCTCGTCGCCTTCTGCGCAGGAAACGGTTATTTCCCCGCCTGTATGGAGTATTTGCGTCGCGTTGCCGGTTCCGACGACCGCCGGCAGGCCGAGTTCGCGACTGACGATTGCCGCGTGCGACGTGCGCCCGCCGTGGTCGGTAACGATTGCCGCTGCCCGCTTCATGACGGGCATCCAGTCGGGGTCCGTCGTTGCCGTTACCAATATCGATCCGTCGACGAACGTGTCGATGTCCTTGGTTGTCTCGATCAGGCAGGCGCGGCCGGACACGACGGCGTCGCCGATTGCAAGGCCGGCAAGAAGCATCTTGCCCTTGCGCTTGACGACATAGTTCTTGAGTTCGCTCAGCTTGCGACCGGACTGCACCGTTTCCGGACGTGCCTGGACGATGAAGAATTTGCCGGTCTCGCCGTCTCTGGCCCATTCGATGTCCATCGGGCAGCCGTAGTGATCTTCGATCAGCACAGCCCAACGTGCCAAAGTGATGACGGCGTCGTCATCAAGAACGAAGGCTGCGCGTTCGACCTTGGACGTCGGTACGTTGCGGGTCGGTTCGCCTGTCGACCCGTAGATCAGCTTCTTTTCCTTGGCACCGCGTTTGCGCGCGATGATGGGGCGCAACGACGTGTTCTTCAGCAGCGGCTTGAAAACCTGATACTCGTCTGGGTCGACAGTGCCCTTGACGACATTCTCGCCAAGCCCCCAGGCGGCATTGATCAATACGACTTTGTCAAAGCCCGTCTCCGTATCAATGGAAAACATCACGCCGGAACTGCCAAGGTCGGAGCGGACCATCTGCTGGACGCCGATCGACAAGGCGACCTTCAGGTGATCAAAGCCTTTTGCCTGCCGATAAGTGATCGCTCTGTCGGTGAAAAGCGAGGCGTAGCATTGGCGGCAGGCATCCAAAAGAGCCTTCTCGTCCCTGACGTTGAGAAACGTCTCCTGCTGTCCGGCAAAACTCGCATCCGCAAGGTCTTCCGCAGTTGCGCTGGAGCGCACCGCCACTGCGAGGTTGCCACTTCCGACCCGCGCTGCAAGCTCGGCGTAGGCCTTTCTGACGGCGTCTGACAGCTCATCGGGCCAATCTCCGTGCAGAAAAAGCCTACGGATCGCAGTGCCGGCCTCCGCCAGACCTGCCTTGCCTGCCTGCCACTCGGCAATCAAGGAGGCGATGCGGCCTTTGATATTGTTGGACGCAAGATAACGCCAGTAGGCCGCGGACGTCGTGGCAAAACCCGGTGGAACCGCAATGCCCTTCGGCGTCAAGTTCTGGATCAACTCTCCGAGCGACGCGTTCTTGCCACCGACTTCAGCGACGTCGTCGCGCCGCACGTTTTCGAACCAGACGATCTGCTCCATCGTGCCGTCCATGAGACGCTCCCTGCAATACGAGTGTCGAACTCCAGTCGCATCAACTCTATTGGAGATCCTTTTGTGCGGCTTTGATGAGGTCGGGTCTCGCCAGATGCGCCAGATTACAAAAAGGGAGCGAACATATGAGGTGGAGCCATGCAGACGCTGTCAGACCGTCACGCCGTCGTTGGCGAGATCGGACCGGGTCACTTGCGCTTTGCCGTGGCCGACATCGATGAATTGGTGATCGATCACTACGTCAATTTCAAAACGAGCGATTTCGATTCGATCGAGCTGGCGCTCGATGCTTATTTCAAATCGCTGCCCGGGCAGCCAGGCAAGATCAGTCTGGCCGTGGCCGGCGATGTCACCGACAACCAGGCGCGCATTTCCCATCTCTCGTGGACGTTTTCCGCAAGAGAATTGCAGAACGCCTTCGCTGTGCCCATCGTCAGTCTGATGCGCGACATCGATGCGGTCAGCTCCTGCGTGCCTACGCTGCCTCCGCACGAGCTCGTAAAACTGACAAGCCCATCTCCGCAAAGCGGCCCGAAGGGTGTCGTACTGCTCGACCGGGATCTCGAAGCCGCTATGGTCGCTCCAAACCAGCATGGTTGGACTGTTCTACACGGCCGCGTCGGCGAGATGTCGTTCGGCGCCGACAGCAACGAGGAACTCTTACTCGTCCAGGCGATGCGGCATGGCATTGGCAGGATTGCGCTGAAGAGGGTGCTCACATCGACGGGACTGACGGCTCTTTACGATGCATTGCGGCTTCGCGCCGGTCTTGATGCCCCGAGCTGGAGCGCATTCGATATCGCTCGGGCTGCCTTGTCTGCAGAGCCGGATCCAATCGCGCATGATGCGCTCCGGCATTTCGCAAATTGGCTCGCACGCTTTGCCGGTGATCTTGCCGCGGCATATGGCGCAGAAGGCGGGATCTATCTCAGCGGGAGCCTGGCGATCGAATTGCGCGAAATCCTGAGGAGCGAGGCTTTCGTCGAATCCTTTTCGGCCGCCGGCGGTCCCGATGGCTTTACCCGCAGCGTCCCGGTTTATCTCGTCACGGCGACAAATCTCGCGCTGCGCGGCGCCGCCCTGGCGATTTCCTGAAATCAAATGACAGGGCGCGTTGCTTACCCGTTCTAGATCTCCATGGGCGGGGCAGCCGGTTGCTGGACGGGCTCCGGAATTTCGGTCATCGTCGCCTCCGAGAGGAGCAATATGCTGGCAACCGACACCGCATTTTCCAACGCGACGCGCACCACTTTGGTCGGATCGATGATCCCCTCCTCAAGAAGATCGACGTAGCGATTGCGGGCCGCATCGAAACCAATCGCGCCGTCAGATTCCAGCATCCTGGCGACAACGACACCGCCGTCGACCGCCGAGTTCTCGGCGATCTGTCTGGCCGGTACTTCCAAGGCGCGCTTGAGGATCTGCACGCCCGTTCGCTCGTCGCCTTCGCAGAGGTCTTCCTCTCCGACCACCGCCTTTACACAGCGAAGCAGCGCCAGGCCGCCCCCAGGAACGATACCTTCATCGACCGCGGCCTTTGTGGCATTGATCGCATCGTCGAGAGCTTCTTTCTTAGCCTTCACCTCCGCTTCCGCAAGCGCGCCGACGCGGATGACCGCAACGCCTCCCGACAATTTGGCAAGCCGCTCCTGCAGCTTTTCCTTGTCGTAGTCGCTCGTCGTCGTCTCGATCTCCTTGCGGATCTGTTCAGCCCGCCCTTTGATGGCCTGCTGCGAACCGCCTCCGCCGACAATTGTCGTCGTGTCCTTATCGACGACGATACGCGCCGCTGTGCCGAGCTGATCTACCGTCACCTTGTCCAGCTTGAAGCCGAGGTCTTCGGAAATGAGCTGCGCTCCGGTGAGGATCGCCAAATCCTGCAGCATGGCTTTGCGGCGGTCGCCGAAGCCTGGAGCCTTGACGGCACAGTTGCGGAACGTGCCGCGCAGCTGGTTGACGATGAGGGTTGCAAGCGCCTCACCTTCCACGTCCTCGGCGATCACGAGCAATGGCTTGCCTGATTTGGCAATCTGCTCAAGTAACGCGACAAGGTCGCCCAATGCGGAGATCTTTCGGTCAAAGATCAGCACCCTTGCGTCTTCCAGGACGCATTCCATCTTCTCGGCATCGGTTGCAAAATAGGCTGAAATATAACCGCGATCGAACTGCGTTCCCTCGACCACATCGAGACGTGTCTCCATCGTCTTTGATTCCTCGACGGTGATGACGCCTTCCTTGCCGACCTTTGCCATGGCTTCGGCGACCAGCTTGCCGATCGCCTCATCATTATGGGCGGAGATAGAGGCAACCTGCTGCCTTTCCTTGTCCGAGGTCACTGGTCTCGATATCGATCGCAACGCCCCGACGGCCCGAACAACGGCACGATCAAGACCTCGTTTGATATCGATGGCGCTAGCGCCAGCTACGACGTTGCGATGGCCGTCCGCCAGGATCGCATGTGCCAATAGCGTCGACGTGCTCGTTCCGTCGCCGACAACCTCGCCTGTCTTTTCCGCGGCGGCTCGCAGCATGCGGGCGCCCAAATTTTCCTCCGCGTCCTTCAGGTCGAATTCCTTGGCAATCGTCACACCGTCATTACACACGATGGGCGCACCCCACTTCTTTTCGATCAGCACCGACTTCGAGCGCGGCCCAAGGGTGATGCGCACTGCGTCTGCGAGCTTACTCGCCCCCTGAAGGATCTTGCCTCTGGCTTCGGAATGAAAAAGAACCTGTTTATGCGCCATCTTCCATCTCCCAGGTAAAACCAAGGGCAAATGTCCTCGGCCCGTTGATGATAATTGGCATAGAGCTTGGGCAGCCGCGTTGATCAACATCAACATTGCGTTCGCTTTGAAGACCAGTTCGTTTTTGACCTCGCGCAATGCTGCAGCGCGCGGAGGTGATAATTTTTACCCTACAAGGCACGGAGAAATGAGAGATCGGGGGAGCTGCATTCCCCAGTTCAATCATCCCCTGGAGAAGGTCAATGACAATGTCCGAGCAAACGGGGCGCTGGCTGCGCTGGTTGATCATCGATCATCTTGTCCTGATCGTACTGTTTTTGATGATCGCTACGGTCTTCAGCATTCTGTTGCTGAAACCATTGATCCGAGGCGAGCAGGACCTACCGCTGCAACGTTCGACGCTCGATGACCGCGCCAGCGATTAGAGACTGATCACATGCACGGCCGACAGGTTTGACGGAATTCGGCTATAGCTACCATACACCTTATCGGGGGAGTCCACGCGCTGGACTTTGCCAACACAATTGGAGACAGCGCACCAAACGTTTGACGAGCGCCAGTGACGTTCTTGACCGTGCGCACCGACGCGAATAGATGCGACCGTCGCAGCGTTATAGCCTCAGCTGCGTCTCTGCATCGAAGAGATTGACGCTCGATGGATCCACGGCAAAGGCAACCGGATCTCCCCTCTTTCCGGAAAATCGAGGCTCTACCCGAGCGATAACGGTTTGAGGGCCAACGACCGTCGTCAGGATCGTATCCGGTCCGGTCGGCTCGACCACGTCGATGACACCATGAAAGGCGCCGTGTACTTGAACAATCTTCAACTCCTCCGGACGAACACCCAGGATCAGATCCCGCTCGGTCAATTCACCGTTTCCGGCTCCGAGTTCCAGCGCAACCCCCTCCGCGCGAAACTGCCAACCACGATCGCTTTTGACCACGCGTCCCCGGAGAAAATTCATGGCCGGCGAACCAATGAAACCGGCGACGAACATGTTGGCGGGGCGTTCGTAGATGGTTCGCGGATCGGCCAGTTGCTGGAGGTGGCCACCCTTCATGACCGCCACCTTGGTAGCCAGTGTCATGGCTTCGATCTGGTCATGCGTCACGTAAACGATGCTGGTGCCAAGCCGCTCATGGAGCCTCTTGATCTCGGTGCGCATCTCCACCCTGAGCTTGGCATCAAGATTGGAAAGCGGCTCGTCGAACAGAAACAAGTCCGGATTCCGGACGATTGCGCGTCCCATTGCCACGCGCTGGCGCTGACCGCCGGACAGGTTCGCCGGTTTGCGATCGAGGAGATGCGTGACCTGCAGCATGTCGGCGGCTTGCGCGACGGCTTCGCGGCGCTGGCCCGCCGGTACACCACGCATCTCCAGACCAAAACCGATGTTACGCTCGACCGACATCGCCGGGTAAAGCGCGTAGGACTGGAAGACCATCGCGATGTTACGGTCTTTCGGTGGGAGAGCCGATACCGAGCGGCCGCCGATGGCGATATCGCCGCTTGAGGAATCGTCGAGGCCCGCGATGATGTTGAGCAAGGTCGACTTGCCGCAGCCGGATGGCCCGAGCAGGACGAGGAAACCGCCGTCCTCAAGCTCGACGTCTATCCCGTGAAGCACTTCAAGCGCACCATATGACTTTCGGATGTTTTTGAGCGAGAGTGTAGCCATTATCGTCCCCTTCAGCCCTTGATTGCGCCGGCAGTCAGTCCCTGGACCATCGCCCGTTGGACGATCGCGAAAAGAAGCATGACGGGCAGAATGCTGAGAATGCCTCCGGCGGCCAGAACGCCCCATGGAAGCTGGAATTCACCGA
This sequence comes from Rhizobium sp. BK275, assembly GCF_014193555.1. Classification (NCBI taxonomy): domain Bacteria; kingdom Pseudomonadati; phylum Pseudomonadota; class Alphaproteobacteria; order Hyphomicrobiales; family Rhizobiaceae; genus Rhizobium; species Rhizobium sp. BK275. Next base: position 1,071,279 of record NZ_JACHZL010000001.1, on the reverse strand, counting down.
CCATCAGCTGGAGCCCGACAGGCCATGTGCGCGATCCCTGCCCGGTGGTCAGCATGAGGGCGAAAATGAATTCGTTCCAGGCGGCGATGGCGATGAAGACCGAACTGGCGAGCAGACCATTGCGCGCCAGCGGCAAGACGATGCGGACCATGGCGCCGAGCCGCGTCGAGCCGTCGATGCGCGCGGCGCTTTCGAGTTCCCTGGGCGCGGCGTCCAGGAAGCCCTTGAGCATCCACACGAAGAGCGGCAGCAGGAAACTGGTATAGGCAAGCGCAAGGCCGAACCGGCTGTCCACCAGGCCCACGGTTTTCATCATCACATAAAGCGGGATGATCATCATCACGGCAGGGAACATGCGGATCAGCAGGTAACCCAGCATGAGGCTGTTGCGGCCGCGGAATGTCATCCGTGCAAACGCGTAAGCCGCCAGCGTGCCGGCAACGACGCAGATGGTCACGGTGACGATGGTTACGATCAGGCTGTTGCTGATCAAAACCGGAAAGTTGGACTGCGTCCAGATCGCCACGTAGTTCTGAAATGTCACGTGCCGGGGAATATATTGCATCTGCGAGGTGACGATGTCCGTTTCTGCCTTCAGTGAGGTCAGGAACATCCAGAGGATCGGGCCAAGGCAGAAGATCCCGAGCGCGCACAGGACGATGTAGGTGAGAACGTCGGCTGCCAAACGCCTGCTATGTTTGGTTCGAAACATGGATCATTCTTTCGTTATACGTGACAGGCGGATGTAGATCGTCGCAAAAATCATCAGGATCAGGAACATCACGACCGACAGAGCACCGGCATAGCCAAAATTGAAATCCCGGTGGGCCGTCTGAAAGGCGTAGAGTGACAGGACTTGCGTCGCGTTTCCGGGGCCGCCGCCGGTCAGGACCAGCAGAAGATCGGGAGAATTGACAAGGCTGATGACACGCAGGATGACTGCAGCGGCGATTACTGTTTTGAGCATCGGCACCGTGATCAACCGGAATTTCGTAAAGGAACCGGCCCCGTCTACCGCGGCAGCCTTGTAAAGGTTCTCGGGAATCCCTTTCAACCCAGCGAGAAACAGCAGGGCAAAGAATGGAAACCCATGCCAGGCTTCGACGAGGGTCGTGGCGGCAAGCGCGGTATTCGGGTCGGCAAACCATGCCTTGTAGGCATGGAGCAGGCCTATCCGAACGAAGATGTCATTGATGACGCCAAGCCGCGGGTCGAGAAGCAGCGCCCACATGTGTCCCGCCACGACATTCGGAAGGAAATAGGGCAGCAGGATCAAAACGCCGAAGATCTTCGTCCCCGGCAGATTTCGGTTCAGCGCAACAGCAGCGATGAAGCCAAGCGTCATCTCGACGGCGATCGCCGCCGTTACCCATATCGCGGTGTTCTTCAACGAGATCCAGAAGACCCGATCGGACATCATCGCCACATAGTGCTTCATCCCCACCCAGCCGTTGAGACCCGGCCGGGTGAGGCGCATTTCCCGCGTACTGATGACGAAGCCGTAGATCGTCGGGTAGGCGACGACGAGGAGGAGCAGGAGGAGGCTCGGCAACAGGAGAAGATAGACCCAGGAGCGTGTCTCCGAGAGTTCGCCAAGGCGGCGGAGCGGTCGGCGGTATGAGGTTGATGTCATTGAATATCGGCGATGGCGCCGTCCCTGATTAAGGCGCGTGCCCCATTAGGACATCGCGCCTGAACGAGGTTAGCGAAGGGCGGCTTCGAGGCCTTCGATGAAGCGGTCCACGGCCTGTTCCGGTGTCAACTGACCGGTAAGGACCGCCTGGAACGTCGGATTGACGACGTTCTCCGACCAACCGGCGGCACCTACGAATCTGTTGGGCAACCGCCCGAACTCCAGCGTCTGCGTTGCCGCATTGTAGATCGGGTTGCCCGTGATGCGTTCGTCCTTCAATGCTGCCGTGGAGGCCGGGAAATATCCCGTTGCCTCAAGGAGCGCGATAGCCGCATCCGTCTCGCCCCAGAAGCTGATCCACTTCCACGCGGCCTCGACATTGTCTTCCTTGAAGATCCCGTTGCCGGCATAGGCGACCCGGGCGATATGGGCTTTGGGACCCGCGGGCATCGGCGCGGTGGAAAACTGCTCGCCTTGCTTGAGCGCTGCCGAGATCTCGATAAGCGAGCCGGTATGGTGCCAGACCATCGCGGTCTGACCGGTCCTGAAGCCCTCCATGATCTGCCGGTAGCTGTCATTCGGCGCGCTGGGCGGCACCACCTTCTCCTTGCGGAAAAGGTCGGCATAGAAGGTGATCGCCTCGACGGCCGCCGGCTTGTCGATGGCTGCCTGGCCATCTTTGACCAGCGGCGAGCCGAACGCTTCCATAACATCGATGACATATTTGAAAGCGCCGGCGCCGCCGCGCATCCCGAACGCGTAGCGGTTCTTGGAAGGGTCCGTCAGCTTTCGGCAAGCGACCAGGAATTCCTCGAAGGTCTTCGGGGGAGCGGAAAGACCGGCTTCCTCGAAATAGTCTTTTCTGTAGTACATCCAGTCGACGAAGGCATAGGCTGGAACTGCATAGATGGCGCCGTCCTGCGACATTCCCGTCCAACGGTTGTCCGGCAGGTTCGCCTTGCCGGCCCAAGTGTTGACGCGCGCGCTGATATCAACAAGCGCTCCCATCGCCGTCAGATCGGCAAAACGCTCGGCGATCACCATGCCGGTATCGGGGCGCCCTCCGGCAACGACCGCCGACGAAACCTTCGCCATATATTCGGAATTGGGGATGCCCTCCTGCGTCACCGCCACGTCCAGATTTGCCGCGGCAAAGAGCTGGATGATCTTTGCAAGCCCGGCCATCTCAGACTGGCTGGCGAAATGGTGCCAGTAGTTGATGGCGGTGGCGGCATTGGCGCTGCGAAGGCTGGCCGCCAGACTTAGCGCTGCCGAGGCTATCAGGAATTCACGCTTGCTGAGTTGCACGACTATCTCCTCCCGAGATATCAGATCATCAATCTGATCGATCAGACGGCAATATCATCGTTTTGGAGATCCCGCAACACGCTCAGTCGAAGACAGCGATCGTGGAAACGTTCAAACGAGACCGAGATTGCGTTGCACGGCCGCCTGAAAGTGCGCGATCAGGGCCTTTTCGGCAGCATCCGCGTCCCTGGTGCTGCATGCTTCGAGTATATCGAGGTGCTCCTTCAGCGTGCGCACCAGGATCGGCGTCGTGACCTTTCGCTCCAGCCGCAGAAGACGCAGGTAGTTGTGCATGCGCCGGTAGGCGCTGTCGATCAGCGGATTGCGCAAGGCCCTGATGATCTCACCGTGCAGTTCCAACTCGAGCGCGTCCGTCTCCAGAAGCTGCTCAGGCCCTATGCCGTTACGCTCGAGCTGGCGAATAAGCCTGGAATGCCTGACTTCCAGGGCATTCATCAGGTTCTCGTCGCCCTCCTCGGCAAACACCCTGATAGCCGCGCGCTCGACAATGGAGCGGAACTGATAGGTGGAACGCGTAAGCTCCATACCCGGCCGGACGAACTGGATGCCCGAGCGCGGGTGGATGGTCAGAATGCCTTCCGTTTCCAGCACGCGCAGCGCGTCGCGCAAGGGTGCCACGGGAACACCAACGATCGCCGACAACTCGTTCTGCGAGATGAAGGCACCCACCGGCACCTTCCGTTCGAACAGGCTTTCCAGGACGCGCTCATAGGCTATGTCGCTGAGGCGCGTTGCCGTGGCATCCCCAATCGCCGACTTCGCGGCATGCGGCTCTTGCAGTTTCTTCATAGGTTAGATATCACCTTTCTGATCGATCAGATCAATATTTTAAACGATCAGTGAGCACTACGATGTCTCTCTCCCGCTTCCGTATAACCCGATTTCAATTTGCCCGCGACCGCGTAATCGGCGACAGTCAGGTTCGCGCCGACGAGACCAACGTCGCCGCGCTCGAACTGATCTCGGACACAGGCCACGTGGGGCTCGGCTTCATCCAGACCCTTTTTTATCCCCTGCCGGATCAGGCCGAGATCGAGGCCGTTTTCGAGAACGAAGTCTGGCCGGTGATCAAGGGAGAAAAGGCGATCGGACTGGTTCATCGCGTGAACCGGCCGCGCGGGGGCAACCAGCGCGCCTACTCCCTGCCATTCCAAGAAGCGCTGCAGGTGGCCCTCTGGGACCTTGCCGCCAAGCAGGCAGGCATGCCCTTGCACCGCCTCCTTGGAAGCCGACGCAACCGCGTCCGCGCCTATGCGAGCGGCCTTGATTTCCACCTAAGCGACGACGCCTTCAGCGCGCTGTTCGCGCATGCCGCGAGCGTCGGCTACACGGCCTTCAAGATCAAGGTCGGCCATCCTGATTTTGCCCGCGACCTTCGCCGCCTCGAACTCTTGAAGAAGGTCGTGCCAGAGGGGGCACAGATCATGATCGATCCGAACGAAGCCTGGGGCTCTAAGGAGGCCCTGGTCAAGCTGACGGCAATACGCGATGCAGGACACAATCTCCTCTGGGTGGAAGATCCCATTCTGCGCCACGATTTCGAGGGTTTGCGAACCCTGCGTCACGCTGTCAACTGGACGCAGATCAACAGCGGAGAATATCTCGATCTGTCCGGCAAGAGGATCCTGCTCGACCATCACGGCGCCGACATTCTGAACGTTCACGGCCAGGTGACGGATGTCATGCGCATCGGTTGGCTGGCCGCCGAACTGGGCATCCCGGTCAGCCTCGGCAATACCTTCCTGGAGATCGGCGTTCACATGGCTGTCGCCCTGCCGGAGGTGGAATGGCTGGAATATTCCTTCCAGAACTTTGACCACCTGGTCGAGACGCCAATCGAGATCAGCAATGGCTTCGCCTACGCGCCGGAGCGCCCGGGGCATGGATTGGTGCTTTCGGAGGAGGCACGGCGCGAATGGGCGCGACCACACCGACTGGAGCGGTCCAAACTTGGACCGGCCCCAAAAAACCAGCGCCTTCCTCTCCTCCCATGAGGATAAGTTCGCAATAGGCGACCCCACAAGTTGCGGGAGATGGAAAAGCGTGATCCCCGTTATGTGAAAATCTTCCACAGCGCTTGCCGTTTGCACGCGTAGAAAACGTAGCTGGCAGCGTGAGTTCACCAAGCAGATCTTGCTCGATACCGGCCAGCGGCGGCTTAGCCTATCGCAAAGCGAACCACCGCCATGAATATTTTCTCCCTTGTTCGAAGTCACCTGATTTAGATCAGCCGAGCGCGTGACCGGCCAATGCGTATATTTTCGGTGTGCCGGCGGGACGGCGTTCGCGTGCTTCCGGCCATGGGCGCCCGCGTGACATGGTGGTAACGGTATCGAAAACGAGAAGGCCGCAATCGGAGAGGAAATCGGAGAAGGCTCCGCTTTTCTCACGTGTGTCCAGCCGTAGGAATTTGCCCGTGTGCTCCGCGATGTGCGGGCGACTGATGGCGATCGCATCAGCATCGCAGGCTGCCGACATGGGGCCGATGACGTACCCGCGGCCGAATCGCCGGCAGAAGGAGTAGGCTTCAATCTTTCCGTTGCGGATCAACCCTAAGCCGCTAGACGCGAGAAGAACTCGGCTCAGCAGCACGGTGCGATCCGCGCCGAAAGCCTCTTTGTCCAGAGCGGCGACCGCCGAGAGGTCCGACATGTCGAGCGCTCGGAGTTCGACGCTGGCCGGTATTTCCACTTCAGCGGGAGAAGACGCCTCGCCCTGACATTGGAAGACGACGGCTTCGGCGGTGAAGTCGAGGGAACGGTAAAGGCGTTTTGCCGCCCGCGTGGCATTAAGACCGAGATTGCATTCAGGAATCTGGGCCAGAATGTGTTCCATCAGCCATTGGCCGGCACCATTGGCCTGAAGGCGCGGCGAGGTGATGACCAACCCGATCGTGGCGAAATCCTCACCATGGGGAAACCACATGGCCGATCCCAGAACGCGCCCGACCTCATCCAGCGCCACCACACCCTTGCCGAGATCACGGGCAAATTGCCAATCATCGGCGCGGTGCGGCCAGCCGACGCCGATCGACAGGGCATGCAATTGTTCGAGATCGACAGTATTGATGTCGGCGATGCGCATCTCGAAGCTGTCAACCAGTCTCGATTTTCTAGCGGTCACGCGCTCCTCCAAAATGGATCCAGGAAAACGCCGTCGAATACTACCCGGCGCCTTCCCGATCAGACTATGGGAAAATTGCCAGCAGAAATCGCTGGTAAATCCCATGCCGGCGCAACAATCAACCAAATGTGCGAGGCTTTCGGCATGTAAAACCTCGCCGGTTGTAAAAGATTCCAGTGGCGGTATCGCCATTCACCCAAGAGGTTTGGGAATGTTTCCTTCCGTCAGCGCTGCACGTCCTCCCAAGACTCTGGCGGCCGGTTTCGCAATCAACGCAGGCCTGCAATAGGGATGCTCATGCAAGTAGTCGAGATCCTCCGCAAGCTCATCGACTTTCCCTCCATCGTCGGCACGCCCAATGGCGCGATCGTCTCTTGGATCGATGCCTATCTCCGCTCCTTCGCGGTCGAAGCTCATATTCTTCCGGGCCACGAAGGCGATCGGGCCAATCTCTTTGCGACTATCGGCCCTTCCGACAGGCCGGGCTACATCCTTTCCGGCCATATGGATGTCGTCCCCGCCAACGAAGCCGGCTGGAGCGCCGACCCCTTCGTGCTGCGAACCGAAGGAGAGCGACTTTACGGCCGCGGCACTTCCGACATGAAGGGATTTCTGGCTGCCGTCCTCGCCGCCGTGCCGACGCTGATGGCGAGCCCGCTTGCCCGCCCCGTCCATCTCGCCTTTTCCTATGATGAGGAGGCAGGCTGCCGTGGTGTGCCTCACCTGCTCGCCCGGCTGCCCGAACTCTGCGCGCCGCCGCTCGGCGCGATCATCGGGGAACCGAGCGGCATGCAGGCGATCCTCGCCCACAAGGGCAAGGCCGCCGCGCGCATCATCATCAAGGGCCGCTCCGGCCATTCCTCCCGGCCCGATCTCGGTCTCAACGCGGTGCATGCCATGGCGGACGTGCTGAATGCGGCAATTTCAACGGCGGAGGATCTGATGCAAGGGCCGTTCGACGGCGCATTCGAGCCTTCCTATTCCTCCCTGCAGGCCGGAACGATCAGCGGCGGCCAAGCCGTCAACATCATTCCGGAGGTCTGCACGCTGGAAGTGGAGGCACGCGCAATCTCCGGCATCGATCCCGTCTCTCCGCTTGCTCTCGTGCGCAACGCGGCGGAAGCCCAGAAGGCACGCGGTTTTGCCGTCGAATGGGAAATCCTCAGCGCCTATCCGGCTCTCTCGCTTGCGCCCACCGCACCGCTTGCCGGTCTCCTCCGGGAATTGACCGGCAAAGCGCCGCTCGCCGCCGTCAGCTACGGTACCGAAGCCGGCCTCTACCAGCGCGCGGGCGTGGATGCGATCATCTGCGGTCCTGGCGATATCGCCCGCGCCCACAAGCCCGATGAGTTCATTCTGACGAGCGAACTCGCCGCCTGCCAGGCGATGGTCGAGGCGCTTGCCGCCCGCTGCCGCGCCTGACTGCGGCAAGACTTAAGGATCAACGCCGATGACCTTTCTCTTCAATTCCGATGCCCGCCGCGGCGCAATTTTCCAGGAGATCTTCGCGCGCGAACTGCCGGATCTGGATTTTTCGATGGACCCCGCGACCGTCGACCCCGAGGCGGTGCGCTACCTGATCACCTGGACGGTCCCGTCCGACCTCTCTCGTTACCGCAATCTCGAAGTGCTGTTTTCCATCGGCGCCGGGGTCGACCAGTTCCAGATCGCCGAGGTGCCGGATCACGTGAAGGTGGTGCGCATGGTCGAGGACGGTATCGTACGGATGATGCAGGAATATGTGACGCTTGCCGCGCTGGTGCTTCACCGCAACCTGCCCGCCTATATCGGCCAGCAGCGCGACCGGCTCTGGCAGGCTCTGCCGCAGCTACACGCCTCGGAGCGCCGCATCGGCGTGCTCGGCCTCGGCGTGCTCGGTCGGGCCGTGCTCGAGCGGCTGAAGCCTTTCGGTTTTCCCCTGTCGGGCTGGAGCCGATCACACCATGAACTTGAAGGCGTGAGCTGCCACGCGGGAGATGCCGGCCTCGAGGCCATGCTTGCCGAGAGCGATATTCTGGTCTGCCTTCTGCCGCTCACCGATGAGACCCGCGGCTTTCTCAATGCCGATCTTTTCAGCCGCCTGCCGCAGGACGCGGCGCTCGTTCATACCGGCCGCGGGCCGCAGCTCGATCATGAAGCCCTGATTGCGGCTTTGGACAGCGGCCATCTCTCCGGCGCGGTGATCGACGTCACCGATCCGGAACCGCTGCCGGCGGACCACGCCTTCTGGGGCCATCCGCGCATCTTGCTGACGCCCCATGTGGCGAGCGTCACTCAGCCCCAGACCGCCGCCCGCGCCGTTGCCGAAAACATCAAGCGGATGCGCGCCGGATCCGATCCGGTCGGCCTCATCGACCGCCGTCGCGGCTACTGACATGTCCAACCTCGAAAGGAAAACTCCATGCCACTTCTCAAGACCATCGATCCCAACCCTTCCTTTGCGCCGCGGGAGAACGTGCCGCTGCCCGAGCGGCTGATCTCCGGCGACCCTCAGTTCAAGACCTGGACGCAGGATATTGCCCGCGGCGAGATGATCCATACCGGTGTCTGGGAAGCCACGCCCGGCGTCACGCGCTCGATCAAGGGCGAGACCTTCGAATTCTGCCACATCCTGTCTGGCGTCGTCGAACTGACGCCCGAAGGCGGCGATCCCGTGGTCTACGAGGCGGGGGACAGCTTCGTCATGAAGCCCGGTTTCGTCGGCGTTTGGAAGACCATCGAGACGGTCCGCAAGATCTACGTCACCGTCATGGCGTGAGAGGGCTTCCGCGTTCCGATGTCGCCATGCATCGGGACGCAAAACAATAAGCTGCCGGGCGGCGGCAGAACGGGTTTTTCCGCTGCCCTCCCCGCCATCATCGGATCAAGCTACTTCGGCCGTTCGGCTAGCCTCGTTTCAGTGATCCGAGGTATTGCCATGACCCTAAGTTTCGATCCCGACAGAATTTCCCTTCCCATCGGCCATCTCATTGGAGATCGCCTCATACCGGCCGAGGGCGTCATTCCCATGCGCCGCCCGTCCGACGGCAAGGCCTATGCCGATTGCCCTGTCGCCGGCGAGGACCTGGTCGACCATGCCGTTCAATCCGCAAAGGCCGCGCTGAAGGCCAGCAACTGGGGCGGCATTCGCCCGCGTGAGCGCCTGAAGGTGCTGCATCGATGGGCCGATCTGATCGAGCAGGAAGCGCCCGAGCTCGCAAGGCTGGAGGCGCTGTCATCGACCCGTCCCGTCGGCCATCTGGTGGAAGGCGACATCGCGGTATCAGCCGAACAGATCCGCTTCTTCGCCGAGTTTGCCGACAAGGAAGGCAGCGATCTGGTGCCGACCGACGACGGCAATCTCGGCATGATCATGACCGAGCCCTATGGCGTGGTCGGCGCGATCACACCGTGGAATTTTCCGGTATCGATGGCGGCTTGGAAGCTCGGCCCGGCGCTCGCCGCCGGCAATGCCGTGGTTCTGAAGCCGTCCGAGATCACGCCCTTTTCGACCATCCGCCTTGCCGAACTCGCGCTTCGCGCCGGCCTGCCTGCCGGCCTGATCAATGTCGTACTGGGTGACGGCCCCGTCACCGGCACGGCGATTACTGGACATCCTGACATCAGCAAGGTCAGCTTCACCGGCTCGACGCGCGCGGGTTCGGCGATCATGGAAAACATCGCCCGCACCGGCATCAAGCCGATGACGCTGGAGCTTGGCGGCAAGAGCCCGCAGCTCGTTTTCGCCGATGCGGATCTCGGCAAGACGGCGGCTGCGATTGCCGCCGGCATCATGAGCAATGCCGGCCAGGCCTGCGTGGCCGGCTCCCGCCTCATCGTCGAGGAAACTGCGGCCGCCCCGCTCGTCGAGGCGATCGTCGCCCGCATGAAGATCGTGGCTGCCGCCCCGACCTGGGATGGCGCGGCGCAATATTCGCCGATCATTTCCGAAAGGCAGCAGGATCGCATCCATTCGATCGTCTCGGCGGCGGTCGAAGCCGGCGGCGAATGCCTGGCCGGCGGCATGCCGATGGAGGGTCCCGGCTATTTCTACAGGCCGACCCTGATCGCCGGGATCGACCGGAACTCACCCGCCATCACCGAAGAGATTTTCGGTCCCGTGCTGACGCTCCAGACCTTCCGGGACGAGGAGGAGGCGCTCGCACTTGCCGACCATCCGACCTACGGCCTTGCCGCCGGGCTCTTCACCCGGGACCTTTCCCGGGCAATCCGGCTCACCCGCCGTCTGCAGACCGGAACGGTCTGGGTCAACCGATATAACCGCTCGCGCGATCATATCCTGCCGACCGGCGGCTACAAGCAGTCGGGCATCGGCAAGGATCTCGGCCGCGAGGCCTATCACGCCAACCGCAAGAGCAAGAGCGTCTTGATCAGCCTTTGAGGAGGATATCGCCATGACAAACTATCGGATCGCTCTTATTCCCGGCGACGGCATCGGACGCGATGTCACCGCAGCCGCCTGGTTGGTGCTGCAGAAGGCAGCCGACAAGACGGGCTTCATGCTTGACGGTGAGGAATTCCCCTGGTCCTGCGCCTTCTACAAAGAAACCGGCGCGATGATGCCGGCCGATGGCATCGAGACGCTGCGCGGCTTCGACGCCATTCTGCTCGGCGCAGTCGGCTGGCCGGCGGAGGTGCCGGATTCGGTATCGCTGCATGGCCTTTTGCTGCCGATCCGCAAGAGCTTCGTGCAATATGCCAATATCCGCCCGCATCGGCTGCTGCCCGGCGTGCAGGGTCCGCTGAGATCGGCAGGCTTCGATATCCTCTGCATCCGCGAAAACACCGAGGGCGAATATTCCGGCGCCGGCGGCCGCGTCCATCAGGGCACGGCGGACGAGGTCGCCGTCGAGACATCGATCTTCACCCGGACGGGCGTCGAACGCATCCTGCGCTTCGCATTCGAACAGGCGCGCGCCCGCCGCGGCAAGCTCGCCTCGGTGACGAAGTCGAACGCCCAGAAATTTTCGATGGTCTTCTGGGACGAGATCACCCGTAAGCTCGCCGATGAATATGCCGATGTCGAGGTCACGAGCTATCACATCGATGCCATGGCGGCGCGCATGGTGATGGCGCCGGAAAGCCTCGATGTGGTCGTCGCCTCCAATCTCTTCGGCGATATCCTGACCGACCTCGGCGCCGCCATCCAGGGCGGGCTCGGCTTTGCCGCCTCCGCCAATATCAATCCCGATCGTAGCGCGCCGTCGATGTTCGAACCCGTACATGGATCGGCGCCCGACATCGCCCATCTCGGCATCGCCAATCCGATCGCCGCCATCTGGTCCGGCGCCATGATGCTCGATCACCTCGGCGAGAGAGCCGCCGCCGGCGCCATCATCAAGGCGATCGAATGGACCACCGCCTGCGGCATCGGCACGATCCAGGGCAAGGACAGAACCGAGGCGATCACCGCCTCCATTCTCGCTCAGTTGTAACATCTTCCATCGGGGATAGACAGATGCAGAACTTGAAGGAAACCGGCCTCTTCCGGCAACAGGCGCTCATCGGCGGAAAATGGATTGCCGCCGCATCCGACAATAGCGTCGAGGTCACCGATCCGGCCACGCAAACGGTCATCGGCACGGTGCCCGACATGGGAGCCGCCGAAACGCGCGCCGCGATCGAAGCCGCCGAGGCGGCCTATGGTCCATGGAAGAAAAAGACCCATGCCGAGCGCGCCGCGCTGCTGGAGGCCTGGCACGCGCTGATGATCGACCATATCGAGGATCTGGCGCTGATCCTGACCACGGAACAGGGCAAGCCGCTCGACGAGGCGCGCGGCGAGATCCGCTATGGCGCCTCCTTCGTCAAATGGTTTGCCGAGGAAGCCCGCCGAATCGGCGGCCACACGATCCCCTCGCCGACGGCGGACCGCCGTATTGTGGTGCTGAAGGAGCCGGTCGGCGTCTGCGGCATCATCACGCCCTGGAACTTTCCGAATGCGATGATCACCCGCAAGGTGGCGCCCGCACTCGCCGCCGGCTGCACCGTCGTCATCAAGCCCTCGGAATTCACGCCGTTTTCGGCGCTCGCCATCGGCTGGCTTGCTGAAAAAGCCGGCATTCCGGCCGGCGTGATCAACATCGTCACCGGCATGCCGACCGGGATCGGTAACGAGATCATGGCCAACGAGGCGGTCCGCAAGATCTCCTTCACCGGCTCGACCCGCGTCGGCTCGCTGTTGATGCGGGGTGCCGCGGATAGCGTGAAGCGACTTTCCCTGGAACTCGGCGGCAACGCGCCGTTCATTGTCTTCGACGATGCAGATCTCGATGCCGCTGTCGAGGGCGCGATCGCCTCGAAATTCCGCAATGGCGGCCAGACCTGCGTCTGCGCCAACCGCATTCTCGTCCAGGCCGGCGTCTATGACGCCTTTGCCGAGAAGCTCGCGGCCCGTGTCGACAGGATGAAGGTCGGTCCGGGAACGGAAACAGGCGTGGCGATCGGGCCTATGATCAACGAGGCGGCGATCGCCAAGATCAACCGCCACATCGATGATGCGCTGGCCAAAGGCGCGACGATCGTCACCAGAAGAGCGGAGCTGCCGGCCGGCCGGCAATATACAGCCCCCATGGTCCTGACCGGCGCGACCACCGAGATGCAGCTTGCCAGCGAGGAGACCTTCGGTCCCGTCGCGCCGCTCTTCCGCTTCGAGACCGAGGAAGAGGCGCTCGCCATAGCCAACGGCACGCCCTACGGCCTTGCCTCCTATTTCTATACGGAAAGCCTCAAGCGCGCCTGGCGGGTCGGCGAAGCGCTCGAATTCGGCATGGTGGGCCTCAACACCGGCGCCATCTCGACCGAGGTCGCCCCCTTCGGCGGCGTCAAGCAGTCGGGGCTCGGCCGCGAAGGCGCGCAGGCCGGCATCGAGGAATATCTCGAAATGAAATCCTTCCACATCGGCGGCCTCGCCTGACCGGTTCCTGCCGATAAAACAGATAGAGGGGTTGCCAACACAACCCCTCTATCTGCCTGGGAGGAAAAAGATACAGCCGGCTTACTGAACCTTGTCGAGCATCTTGTAATAGAGTCCCACCAGCGGCAGGAACCACGGCTTGCCGAAATGACCGGGCACCGCCGGCCATTCCAGACCCTTCAATGGGTTATGGTCCGGGCGGCCGAGGATCGCGTCGGCGATCGTCATGCCGAGATGGGTTGAGAGCTGCGCCCCATGGCCGGAATAGCCCATCGCAAACCAGGCTCCGTCCTGATATCCGGCGCGGGGGTAGCGGTCCTTGGTCATGTCGACCAGCCCGCCCCAGCAATAATCGATCTCGACATCGGCAAGCTGCGGAAAGATGCGGCTGAGGCTCTCGCGCAGGATCGCGCCGCTTTTGGCATCGGAGCGCTGATCCGAGGCGGCAGAGAAGCGTGCCCTGCCCCCGAAGATCAGCCGGTTGTCGGGTGCCAGCCGCCAGTAATTGCCGATATTCATCGAGTTCACGCAGGTGCGGTTGCCGGGCATGGTCGCCGCGATCTCCGCTTGCGTCAGCGGCCGGGTTGCGATGATGAAGCTGCCGACCGGGATGATGCGGCGGCGGAAATAGCCGAAGTTGGGCGTCGTATAGGCGCCCGTTGCGATCAGCACCTGATCCGCCGTCACGACGCCCTTGGCGGTCTTCAGCACATGTCTGCCATCCGCCCGGCGATGGTCGGTGACAGCAGCGTTTTCAACGATGATCGCGCCATGGCGTCCGGCCGCTTCCGCCAGCCCGACGACATAGCGCCCCATATGCATCATGGCGCTTTTCTTCGACAGCATCGCGCCATGAAAGGCCGCGCCGACCTCGTTTTTCAGGTCGCTTGCCGACAGCAGGGCCGTCTCGGGATCCACTTCGGCGTGAACAGCCTCGAAATTGCGGGCGATCGCATCGAAATGCTGTGGCTTGGAGGCGAGCTTGAGTTTCCCGGCGCGGCGGAAATTGCAGTCGATCTCCTCCTCGGCGACGATCGCCTCGATCGTGTCGATCGAGGCGTCGAGTGCCTGGTAGAGCGCGATGGCGCGCTCCTTGCCGAGTTCGGCCTTGGCGCCGATGAAGCTGTGGGCAAGGCCGTTGTTGAGATGGCCGCCATTGCGCCCGGATGCTCCCCAGCCGACCCTCTCAGCCTCCAGCACGATGACGCGCGCACCCGCCTTGGCGAGCTGGCGCGCCGCCGCGAGCCCCGTAAAGCCGGCGCCAATGACCGCGACATCATAGTGACCTTCGACAGGCCCTTGCGCCGCATTGGCGAAAGCCGGAGCGGTATCGTGCCAGTAGGATTGAAGCTTCATCGCCTCGCGTCCTCAGAGCCCGACGACGCCGGGCAGACCCGAAATATCGGGAATCTCGAGATAGCCGTAATAGGGGTTGGCAGGCTCGTGGCCACGATTGACCCAGACCTTGTTCTTGATCCCGAGATCATGGGCCGACATCAGGTCGTAGCGGAAGGACGAGGAGCAATGGAGGATGTCTTCGGGGCCGCAGCCCAGCATGTCGAACATGTATTCGAAGGCCTGGAAGCGCGGCTTGTAGGCATTGGCCTGCTCTGCGGTATAGACCGCATGGAACGGCGCTCCGAGTTTCTCTACGTTCGACATGATCTGCACGTTCATTGCGTTGGACAGGATTACCAGCGGAATTTCCTTGGCAACCTTCGAAAGACCGGCCGGGACGTCGGCATGCGGCCCCCAGGTCGGCACGCGCTCATAGACCATGCGCGCGGCTTCCTCGCGGAATATTATGCCGTTGCGCTTGCAGGCCCGTTCGAGAGAATTGTGCACCACTTCTTTATAGGGCTTCCAGTCGCCGAGGATTTCGTCGAGGCGATAGGCTGCGAAGTTCTTGATGAACTCCACCATGCGCGCCTCGTCGAGCTGTTCGCCATAGAGATCGCGGGCCGCTTCCGCCATTTGAAAGTTGGTCAGCGTGCCGTAGCAATCGAAGGTAATGTATTTCGGACGGAAGTGAGCCATGACGGTATCCTGAGCGTTTCCAGTTGTTTCGTCTGCCCTCATCATAGGCCGCAGTGCGGGCGTCCGGTCGACTGAAATCCGGACCGGCAAAGCAGAATGTTTCGTATCCTGAGCCGGCTTTGGCAGAACGTTGCGCATGGCCGCCGCCGCGGCTGCTCATTTCGGCCGAGGGATTTGCGAAGCGTGCGCGCCTGCCAGCATAAGATGCGGCGGAGCGTCCGACCAACGCTATAAGATACTGCCGGGATCGTGGCCTTCAGACAATCTGCCGGTCGATACTGCACCACACTTGCCGGCAAGAGATGAAGGACATCCCAATGCAGACAAGTCAGATCGACCTTGCGGCCTTCGGCCCCGAACACCTGGAAGCGGCGGTCTCCCTCTCCCGGCAGGCGGGCTGGCCGCACCGGCTGGAAGACTGGCAGATGGCGCTTGCCCTCAGCGAAGGTGTGGTTGCGATCGAAGCGGGCCGCGTCGTCGGAACAGCGCTGACGACCATGTACGAGGCCGACTGCGCCACCATCAACATGGTGATCGTCGACGCGGCGATGCGTGGACGCGGCGTCGGCCGCAGGCTGATGGATGCCGCATTGGAGACCGCCGGCAGCCGGCCTCTCCGCTTGGTCGCGACGAAAGAGGGTTTGCCGCTTTATGAGAAACTCGGCTTTGCGCAGACGGGCACGATCCTGCAGCATCAGGGCGTTGCGGGAGAGGTCGCTGCTTTGCCGGGAACGGAAGCCGCGACCGGCGCCGACATCGATGCAATCATCGAACTCGACCGTTGCGCCTTCGGCGCCGATCGCAGGCGATTGATCGCCTATCTCGCCAAAATCGGCGACGTCGCGGTAATGCGCCGCGGCGGTCGCATCTGCGGCTTTGCCGTGCTGCGCGCTTTCGGCCGCGGCGAAGTCATCGGTCCCGTCGTTGCCGGCGGCCTCGATGACGCCAAGGCTCTCGCCGCGCATTTCATCGCCCGCCGCCCCGGACGGTTTTTGCGTATCGACACGACTTCCGATACGGGGCTTGCCCCCTGGCTCGCCGCGCAAGGCCTCGCCCATGTCGGCGGCGGCATCGCCATGGCAAAGCCGCTAACCCCGCGCGCCGCCTATCCGGTCGCCGCCACTTTCGCACTCGTCAATCAGGCCCTCGGCTGAGGCAGGAGACGTTCATGTACAGAAATTCCCTCATCGAGCTCGACCGCGCTCATCTCGTTCATCCGGTTGCCTCTTATCGCGGCCATGAAGCGCAGGGCGTGCGGGTTCTCGCCTCCGCCAAGGGCGCGACGGTCACCGATGCTTACGGCCGCCAACTGATCGACGGCTTTGCCGGCCTCTGGTGCGTCAATGCCGGCTATGGTCACGAGTCGATCGTCGCGGCGGCGACGCGCCAGATGCGCGAACTGCCTTATGCGACGGCCTATTTCGGCTTGGGTTCGGAACCGGCCATCCGCCTTGCCGCCGAGCTTGCCGAGCGGGCGCCCGGAGATCTGAGCCACATCTATTTCACGCTCGGCGGCTCCGACGCCGTCGACAGCACGGTCCGCTTCATCCGCTACTATTGGAGCGCGCGCGGAAAGCCGCAGCGCGACCAGTTCATCTCGATCGAGCAGGGCTATCACGGCTCCTCGACGGTCGGTGCGGGCCTGACCGCGCTGCCCGTCTTCCATGCCGGCTTCGGCATTCCTTTCGACTGGCAGCATAAAATTCCGTCGCCCTATCCTTACCGCAATCCGGCCGGCGACGATCCGCAGGCGATCATCGCGGCATCGCTTGCCGCTTTGCGGGCCAAGGTCGAGGCGATCGGCGCGGATCGCGTCGCCGCATTCTATGCCGAGCCGATCCAGGGCTCCGGCGGCGTCATCGTTCCGCCGAACGGCTGGTTCAAGGCTATGCACGACCTCTGCCGCGAGCTCGATATTCTCTTTGTCGCTGATGAGGTGATCACCGGCTTCGGCCGCACCGGGCCGCTCTTTGCCTGCTCGCAGGAGGAGGTCGTTCCCGATTTCATGACGACAGCCAAGGGGCTGACATCGGGCTATGTGCCGATGGGTGCCGTCTTCATGGCCGACCATGTCTATCAGGTGATCGCCGAGGGCGCTGGCGCTTCGGCGATCGGTCACGGCTATACTTATTCCGCCCATCCGGTCAGCGCCGCCGTCGCCCTCGAGGTGCTGAAGCTCTACGAGAACGGCCTGCTGGAGAACGGTGTCAAGGCCGGCGCCCGGCTGATGGCGGGGCTCGAGGCGTTGAGGGACCATCCTCTGGTCGGCGATGTGCGCGGACGCGGCATGCTGGCGGCAATCGAACTCGTGACCGACAAGACGGCCCGCACGCCGCTTCCCGCCGAAGCGCAGCCCGCGCGGCGCATTTTCGACCGCGCCTGGGAGAACGGCCTGGTGATCCGCGCCTTCGCCAACGGCGTTATCGGCTATGCCCCGCCGCTCTGCTGCACCGATGCCGATATCGACGCGATCCTGGAACGGACCGCCAAGACGCTCGACCAGACATTGGAGGACCCCGACGTCAGGCGGGCGCTGAGGGATTGAACCTCGGCCGAGGAAATACTGCGGGATGCCGATATTCAGAATTTTGTGCCGCATCACGGCGCCTATTCGGCGCAATCCGTGCGGAGAAGGTGCCAAACTCCAGATGAGCAGAAGCCAAGCGCCCCTTTAAAATAGGGGGCTCATCATAAGAAACCCGGGAAAACCGGGCTTGGGAACGAGATAGATTTTTGCGAAGCGGCTGCGGCTGAAGCGGCCTGCGCCCGACACTGGGGACACGACATGACGAAGTCTCTGCCTGAATTCAAATATATGAGTTTCGACGTCGTCGGGACCTTGATCGATTTCGAGAGCGGCCTGAAGTCCTGCCTCCAGGAGATCGCCGCCGAGGCGGGTGTGACTATCGACAGCGAGCAGGCGCTGACGCTTTATCGCGCCGCCCGCTACAACGAGGATGCTATCCTCTTCCCCGACGATCTCGTGCGCGTTTATCTCGTCATCGCGCCCGATCTCGGCCTGCCCGTCGAGAAGGTCTATGGCGAGCGGCTGCGCGATTCCGCCAGGACATGGAAGGCATTTC
Source organism: Rhizobium sp. BK275 (assembly GCF_014193555.1). Classification (NCBI taxonomy): domain Bacteria; kingdom Pseudomonadati; phylum Pseudomonadota; class Alphaproteobacteria; order Hyphomicrobiales; family Rhizobiaceae; genus Rhizobium; species Rhizobium sp. BK275. Next base: position 1,053,158 of record NZ_JACHZL010000001.1, on the reverse strand, counting down.
CCGACAGCGCGGCGGCCATGGCGCGGCTTGCCCGCGACTACCGGCTGATCGCCATGACCAATGCCCGGAGCTGGGCCTTCGACCATTTCTCCGCCGAGCTCGGCAACCCGTTCCATGCCGTTTTCACGGCCGACGATACCGGAACGGAGAAGCCGGATCCGGCTTTCTTCGAGAGCGTCTTCGATTTCGTGGCCGGCGAAGGCGCATCCAAAAGTGATATTCTGCACGTGGCGCAGAGCCAATATCATGACATCGGCATCTCGCGCGCGCTCGGCATGACCAATTGCTGGATCGAGCGCCGCCATGCGCAGAAGGGATATGGCGGCACTATCGAGCCGGCCGAATTCACCGAGCCCGACTATCACTTCACCTCGATGGCCGGCCTCGCCGAAGCGGTGGCCGCTGCGCGAAATTGATCTACAAGCAATGCAACCTCGGGCCAAGCTCGCAAAGACGGGCAGCCCCCAACCGGACGACAAAAGGGGAATGACATGAGCGATAAAATCAACAACTGGACCGCGTCGGACGACGCAATGATCGAAAACGCCATCCGCCGCGGCGCGACCCGTCGCGAACTTCTTCAACTGATGCTGGCCGGCGGCGTCGCCATGTCTGCGGGCGGCCTCATCCTCGGCCGCGCCTCGCAGGCGGTCGCGGCCACGCCCGTTGCCGGTGGCGCCCTCAAGGCGGCCGGCTGGTCGTCCTCGACGGCCGACACGCTCGACCCGGCGAAAGCTTCGCTTTCGACCGACTATGTGCGCTGCTGCGCATTCTACAATCGCCTCACCTATATCCAGTCCGATGGCACGCCGCGAATGGAGCTCGCCGAGTCGGTCGAAAGCAAGGACGCAAAGGTCTGGACGATCAAGCTGCGCAGCGGCGTCACCTTCCATGACGGCAAGCCGCTTACGGCCGACGACGTCGTCTTCTCAATGAAGCGTCATCTCGACCCGGCGGTCGGCTCAAAGGTCGCCAAGATCGCCAAGCAGATGACCGGTTTCAAGGCCGTCGACAAATTGACGGTCGAGATCACGCTGGAAAACGCGAATGCCGACCTGCCGATGATCCTCGGCATGCACCATTTCATGATCGTCGCCGACGGCACGACCGACTTCTCCAAGGGCAACGGTACCGGCGCTTTCGTCCGCGAGGTCTTCGAGCCCGGCGTTCGCTCGGTCGGCCTGAAGAACAAGAATTATTGGAAGCCTAACCATCCGAACGTTGACTCGTTCGAATTCTTCGCGATCGCCGAGGACAACGCCCGCGTCAATGCATTGCTCTCGGGCGACATCCATCTCGCTGCCGCCATCAATCCACGCTCTGTGCGCCTCGTGGATGGCAAGGAAGGATTCTTCCTCAATAAGACGACCGCCGGCAATTACACGAACCTGAATATCCGCCTGGACACAGCGCCCGGCGACAAGAAGGGCTTCGTGGAAGGTATGAAGTATCTGATCAATCGCGAGCAGATTCAAAAATCGGCCTTGCGCGGGCTCGCCGAGATCGGAAACGATCAGCCGATCTCACCGTCGAACTTCTATTACAATGCAGACCTGAAACCGAAAGCGTTCGATCCCGAAAAGGCAAAGTTCCTCTTCGAGAAAGCCGGCCTTCTCGGTCAGTCGATCCCGGTGATCGCGTCCGATGCAGCGAATTCGGCAATCGACATGGCCATGATCGTCCAGGCAGCCGGCGCGGAAATCGGCATGAAGTTCGACGTGCAGCGCGTACCGTCCGACGGATATTGGGACAACTACTGGCTCAAGGCGCCGATCCATTTCGGCAATATCAATCCGCGGCCGACACCTGACATCCTGTTCTCGCTCCTCTATGCATCCGATGCGCCATGGAACGAGAGCCAATACAAGTCGGAAAAATTCGACCGGATGCTGCTCGAAGCGCGCGGCTCGCTCGACCAGGCCAAGCGCCGCGAGATCTACAACGAGATGCAGGTCATGGTGTCGGAAGAAGCCGGCACCATCATTCCGGCTTACCTCTCCAACGTCGATGCGGTGTCCTCCAAGGTCAAGGGACTCGAGACCAACCCGCTCGGCGGCATGATGGGCTACTCCTTCCCGGAATATATCTGGTTGGAAGGCTGATCGGCACATGCCGGGGGCGATAAGCCCCCGGTCGTCCGCCTGTTTTCGTGATATACTGTCAGCCAACGGCCGACGGGAGGCCTGCATATGAAGAATCCGGTCCTATCCCTTATTGCCAGTCGACTGTTCATCTCCGCTGTCACGCTTCTGATCGTCTCCTTCGCGGTGTTCTTCGCAACGACGATGCTTCCCGGTGACACGGCGTCGATCCTGCTCGGGCAGGCCGCGACCCCGGAGGCGGTCGAGGGGCTACGCAAGGCCATGCATCTCGACGAGCCGGCCTTCCTGCGTTTCGTCTACTGGATGACAGGGCTGCTGTCCGGCGACCTCGGCACCTCTTACGCCAACGACATGCCGATCGCCGACTTGATCGGAGGGCGTTTCGTGAACTCTATGAAACTCGCCGGCGTAACCGCCTTGTTCGCGGTTCCGATCGCGCTGACGCTCGGCATCACGGCCGCCATGATGCGTGGCTCGCTCTATGACCGGGCGGTCACGGTGCTTACGATTGGCGTGATCTCCGTGCCCGAATTCATGATAGCAACATCGGCGGTCCTGTTCTTTGCGGTCTATCTGCAGTGGCTCCCGGCAATTTCCCTTACGAATGAAGCGAAAACCTTCGCCGATATGCTGCGGGTCTATGCGATGCCGGTGATCACACTGACTTTCGGCGTGTCGGCACAGATGATCCGCATGACGCGGGCTGCCGTGGTTGAAACCCTGAACACGCCCTATGCCGAAATGGCGTTGCTGAAAGGCGCCTCCCGCACTCGCATTGTTCTGAAGCATGCATTGCCGAACGCCCTTGGTCCGATCGTCAACGCGATCGCGCTTTCGCTATCCTATCTGCTGGGCGGGGTCATCATCGTCGAAACCATCTTCAACTATCCCGGCATTGCCAAACTGATGGTGGATGCAGTGGCCACGCGCGACCTGCCGCTCATTCAGACCTGCGCTATGATCTTCTGCGTCGGCTACCTCATCCTCATCACGCTCGCCGATATTGTTGCCATTCTTTCCAATCCGAGGCTGCGATGACATCCCATATCGAACAGCGGCCCGCCGTGACGCGCCGGCTCGGCTACCGCTTCAACCTGGTCGGCTTCGTGGGCCTTGCCGTCATCCTCTTCTGGGCCTTTATCGCGATCTTCGCGCATTTGCTCGTCCCCTACCCCGTGGGCGAAATCGTCGATTACGATTATTTCGGTCCGATATCCCAGCAGTTCTGGATGGGATCGGACTATCTCGGCCGCGATGTCTTCTCGCGCATCCTGATGGGCGCGCGTTATACGGTCGGCATCTCGCTTGCGGCCGTGACGATCGCCTGCTTCAGCGGCGTCGTGCTCGGCATGATCGCGGCCGTTGCCGGAGGCTGGCTCGATACGCTGCTCTCCCGCTTTCTCGATGCCTTGAATTCCATCCCGAGCAAGCTCTTCGGCCTGGTCGTGGTCGCAGCCGTCGGGTCGTCGATCCCGGTGCTGATCCTGACGCTTTCGGTGATTTATATTCCCGGCTCCTACCGTTTCGCGCGGGCGCTCGCCGTCAACGTCAATTCCATGGACTTCATCACCGTCGCCCGCATCCGCGGCGAAAGCACCCTTTATCTGATCCGCTCGGAAATCCTGCCGAATATCGTCGGTCCCGTGCTTGCCGATCTCGGACTCCGCTTCGTCTTCATCGTTCTCCTGCTCTCCGGCCTTTCCTTCCTCGGGCTCGGCGTACAGCCACCCTATGCGGACTGGGGCGCGCTCGTGCGTGAAAACATCGGCGGCCTGCCTTTCGGGGCTCCCGCCGTCATGTTCCCATCGCTTGCGATCGCCAGCCTCACGATCAGCGTGAACCTGTTGATCGACAACCTGCCGCAGAAAATCCGCGATCGGAGCGAGTGATGACCAATCTCGTCGAAATCCGCGACCTCAGGGTCGAAGCCACCACCGATTCCGGCCGGCGCGTCGAAATCATCCGGGGCGTCAGCCTCGACATATCAGAAGGCGAGATCGTTGCGCTGATTGGCGAAAGCGGCTCGGGCAAGACGACGATCGCGCTCACCCTGATGGGACATTCGCGGCCGGGCTGTCGCATTTCGGGCGGCAGCGTCTCCCTTGCCGGCAAGGACATGGTCAAGCTCGGCGAAAAGCAGCGCGCCAGGCTGCGTGGCACCGAAGTGGCCTATGTACCGCAATCGGCCGCCGCCGCCTTCAATCCCGCCATATCGATCATGGATCAGGTGATCGAAGTCACCCGCATCCACGGGCTGATGTCCGCCGAAGAGGCAAGAAGCCGTGCGGTCGAGCTTTTCCGGGCGCTTTCGCTGCCCGAGCCCGAGATCATCGGCAGCCGCTACCCCCATCAGGTCTCCGGCGGCCAGCTGCAGCGGCTGTCGGCGGCGATGGCGCTGATCGGTAATCCGAAGCTGATGATCTTCGACGAGCCGACGACGGCGCTCGACGTGACGACCCAGATCGAAGTGCTGCGCGCCTTCAAGTCGGCGATGAAGACGGGCGGCATATCAGGCGTCTACGTCTCGCATGATCTAGCGGTCGTCGCCCAGATCGCTGACCGGATCGTCGTTCTGAAGGGCGGCGAGGTCCAGGAGACGGGGACGACGAAAGAAATCCTGACCGCGGCAAAACATCCCTATACGCGCGAGCTCTTGGCCGCCTTCGAGCCGAAGGCGCGCAATGCGGAGGCCGATATAGAGGCCGTGCCGGCGCCGCTGCTGGCCATCCAGGACGTCGTTGCCGGTTACGGCCAGCGCCAGGCCGATGGCCTCCCTCTGGTGCGCGCCGTCCAAAATGTCAGCTTGACGGTTGAGAAGGGGCGCAACCTCGGCATTATCGGTGAATCCGGCTGCGGCAAGTCGACTCTTGCCCGCACCATCGCCGGTATCCTGCCGGCCGCCTTCGGCAAGATCGTCTTCGACGGCAAGGAGCTCGGCCACAGCGCCCGCGAGCGCTCGCGCGACCAGCTGCGCGAGATGCAGATCGTGTTCCAATATGCCGATACGGCGCTCAATCCGGCAAAATCGGTCGAGGATATCCTCGACCGGCCGCTCGTCTTCTACCACGGCATGCCGGCCAAGGCGCGCAGCGCCCGCATCGACGAATTGATGGACATGGTCCGCCTGCCGCGCAGCCTGCGCCATCGCCGGCCGGGAGAGCTTTCCGGCGGGCAGAAGCAGCGCGTGAATTTCGCCCGCGCACTTGCCGCCGATCCGAAGCTCATCCTCTGCGACGAGATCACCTCGGCGCTCGATACGGTGGTCGCAGCCGCGGTGATCGATCTCCTCAAGGAGTTGCAGCGGGAACTCGGCCTTTCCTACATCTTCATCAGCCACGACCTCTCCGTCGTCGAGGCGATCTGCGACGAAATCGTCGTGATGTATGGCGGCAAGAAGGTCGAGGAAATCACGCCCGAGAAGATCAAGGCGGCAAAGCACCCCTACTCCCAGCTGCTCTTCTCCTCGGTGCCGAAGCTCGATCCCGCCTGGCTCGATGGGCTGACACAGGATCCGGAACTGGTGCGCGCCTATAGCAGGAGTTAGCAGACAGGCCCTCTGAAGGCCGCGCTGCAGCCTGTTTCTACAGCGGAAACAGGCTCGTCAGCGGCATATGCGCCCTGACGATCGGCGACTTCAGCACGACGAAGCTGAAATATTTGTCGATCCCGACATCCATATCCGTGAGGCGCTCCATGATCGTCTGGTATTCGCCGATCCCTGACGTCACGAATTTGACGAGGTAATCGTAGCCGCCGGAAACGAGATGGCATTCGATGACCTGCTCGACCTTGTCGATCGCTGCCAGGAAGCGGGCGAAATCGATCTGCCGGTGGTTTTTCAGGGTGATCTCGGTAAAGACCGTCAAGGTCTGGCCAAGCTTGCCGACATTGATCTGGGCCGAGTAGCCTTCGATATAGCCCTCTGCCTGCAGCTTTTTCACGCGCATCAGGCACGGGCTCGGAGAGAGCGCCACGAGATCGGCCAATTCCACATTGGTGATACGACCGTTCTTCTGCAATTCGTGGAGGATCTTGACGTCGATTCGATCGAGTTTCACGAAGCACCTTTTCGGGTTGCGGCCGTCAGAAGGCGGCAGATTATGCTGCCGCGTTCCCTTGATTAACCGTAACACATTGCCCTTGTCTGTCTATTTGGTTTTGAGCGTGCCCGCGAAGCACAACTGTCTGCGCATTTCCGGCATGACGGCATGTTCTGCTGCAGGCCGGTCGAACTCCAGCAGCGCCGTATCCGCAAAGCCCGCTAGATTATTAGTAACCGGAGACCGCCTCATGCCAGCACCCCTGCAATACGTTGAGTCATCCCTTGCACTTCCCGCGGCCGCCGATGCCGTGGTGATCGGCGGCGGCATTGTCGGCGTGTTTGCGGCCTATTACCTTGCCCGCCGCGGAATGAAGGTCGCCCTCGTTGAGAAGGGACGGATCGGCGCCGAACAGTCGAGTCGCAATTGGGGTTGGTGCCGCCAGCAGAACCGGGACGCCCGCGAATTGCCGATTGCGACAAAGAGCCTCGATCTTTGGGACCGTTTCGCCGCCGAGAGCGGCGAGGACACCGGTTTCCGCCGCTGCGGGCTGCTCTACCTCAGCAATAGCGAAGAGGAACTGGCCGGCTGGGCACGCTGGCGCGATTTCGCCCGGACCGTCGGCGTCACCACCCATATGCTCGACAGCGCCCAGGCGACCGAGCGCGGCCGCGCAACCGGCAAGCCATGGAAGGGAGGCGTCTTTTCGCCGACTGATGGCACCGCAGATCCGGCGAGTGCAGCACCCGCCGTCGCGCGTGCGATCCTCAAGCTTGGCGGCACCGTGCACCAGTCTTGCGCCGCCCGCGGCATAGAGACAGAAGGCGGTCGCCTTTCCAGTGTCGTCACCGAGCATGGGACGATCCGCACGACGACGGCGATCCTTGCCGGCGGCGCCTGGGCCTCATCCTTCTGCCGCCAGCTCGGCATCCGCTTTCCGCAGGCCGCTATCCGCTCGTCGATCCTTGCCGTCTCGCCGGGCGCCATCGGCCTTCCGGATGCGCTGCATACGGCCGCCGTTTCGGTGACGCGCCGCGCCGACGGCGGCTATACACTCGCCATCAGCGGTCGCGGCCGCGTCGACCCGACGCCGCAACAACTCAGGTTCTCGCCGCAATTTCTGCCGATGTTCGTCAAACGCTGGCGCAGCCTAGCCCCAGGCGGGCTTGAGGGCTTCCGCTCCGGCCATGAGACCTTGGCCCGCTGGCGACTGGACGCCCCCACGCCGATGGAGCGCATGCGAATCCTTGATCCCGCGGTCGATAAAACCACCATTCGCCTCACCCATTTGCGCGCGCTCGACCTCCTGCCTCCCCTGCAGAACACCAGCATCGCCGCCGCATGGGCGGGCTATATCGACAGCACGCCGGACGGGGTCCCGGGAATCGGCGAAATCGCCGCCGTGCCGGGTTTCATCCTCGCCGCCGGCTTCAGCGGGCACGGCTTCGGTATCGGTCCGGGCGCCGGCCACTTGATCGCAGACATCGTGACCGGTAACGAGCCGATCGTCGATCCCCGCCCCTACCATCCGGATCGCTTCCGAAAATCTGCCTGGGGTAAAGTCGCTGACTTTTAGATGAGGTCCCCGCATGCGGACCAACCTGAGCAAGCACCTCCTCCAATTTTTTTCGCCCGAGCTCGGACAGACGCCTGCCGCAACTCTCTGCCAAAGCCCCCATACGATACAAAACAATCTGCTTCAGGTCGCTGCGAATGCGATCACTGGTCTCGCCGATCTCCCACTATGGTGATTGTGGTTCAGGGTGTGCCGTGCCGGTGCATCCCATGAAGCCAAAAATCGAGAGGTCATGCATGAAAACGCTGCTGCTTAAGAAGGATGAAGTAAGACGGCTAATCGGCATGACGGAAATCATCGGCGCGGTGGAAGAGGCTTACAAAGCCTTTAACAGTGATCAGGTGGAGCAACCCGACTATATCGGAATAGATCTCCCACCGCCTCGTGGGGAAATTGACTTCAAGCTTGGTTATTACAAAGCCAATGAAGTGATCTCCATGAAAGCCTCTTCCGGAGGGTTCATTGATAACCCGACAGCACACGGCGTGCCCAATGGCATGGCGACCATTTTCCTGTTTGATGCCAGGAGCGGTGCGTTGATTTGCGTTATGGATGGAAGCTTGATCCTTGGTCTCAGAACGGGGGCGTCCGGAGCCGTCTCCGTCAAAGCCCTGGCGAGGAAGAACGCCAGGACGATCGCATCGATCGGGACAGGAAATCAGGCACGAATGCAAATCCGGGCGATCAACGAGATCATGAAGATCGAAGTGATCCACGCATGGGACAGTCGCGCGGACACGCTTTTCAAATACAAGACGGATATCGAAAGCGAATTTGGCATTCCCGTAATCATGGCAAACTCAAAAAAAGAAGCCGTTGAGCAGGCCGATATCCTGATTACGACGACTCGCGGGAAGGGGTCGCTTGTGGAAGCAGATTGGGTGAAACCCGGCACGCACATCGTTGCAATCGGCACCGACCAACGCGGCAAACAGGAGCTGGATCCGGAGCTCTTCAGGAACGCGAAGGTAGTCGTGGACTCAATCGCGCAATGCACAGAAAAGGGCGAGACCTGGCACCCGTTGAATAAAAACATCATCGCCAAAGACGACATTTATGGCGAGATCGGCGAGGTATTGTTGGGAAAGAAGCCAGGACGAGAAAGTGATGAGGAAATCACGATCTTCGATTCCACTGGGATGGCCATACACGACAATACGACAGCCAGCAAAGTCCATCAGAACGCCATAGCCAATAACGTCGGCACGTTCTTTCAGTTTTTTGAGTGATGACCATGCGCAATTACCCCACGATTCAGGACATCCGTGAAGCTCAGGAACGACTGAAACCGCACGTCAGACACACGCCGCTCTTGCGCGCGGACAAAATTGAGAAAGCCGCTGGTTGTCAGCTATATCTCAAACCCGAAACGTTGCAGATTACTGGCGCTTTCAAAATCCGCGGCGCCCTGAACAAGGCTCTCTCGCTCTCGAGAGAAGAGATCGCAAACGGCATTATTGCGACGTCGTCGGGCAATCATGCCCAAGGGCTTGCTTATGCCGCCAGGATGCTGGGCGTAAAAGCGATATTGGTCGTTCCGGTGACCACGCCCAAAATCAAGATCGAGAACACAAAAGCCCTCGGGGCAGAAGTCATTCTTTTCGATGGCGACACCGCCGCCAGATGGAAAAGGGTGTATGAAATCGCTGAAGAAAACAAATACGCAACTGTTCACGCTTTTGAGGACCCCATCGTGATGGCCGGTCAGGGAACGATCGGGTGTGAAATACTCGAGGACCTGGACGACGTAGATACGGTCATTGTTCCCGTGGGCGGCGGAGGCCTGATCTCGGGGATCGCCACCGCGATAAAAGAAACGAAACCATCGGTTCGCGTCATCGGGGCAGAGCCTGCTCTGACTCCGAAATATTTTCACAGCCGGATAAACAAGGAGCGCACATCGCTCCCCTTGAAGAACACCATTGCGGATGGTTTGAGGATAAGCGTTCCGGGTCAAAACCCGTATCCAATTATCGAAAAATATGTGGACGAGATCGTTCTCGTTGAAGACGAGCACATCATCGCCGGGATGCGTGCTCTTGCCAAGGATGCGAAACTGATCGCTGAACCAGCCGCCTCGATTGGCGTCGGAGCACTGTTGGCGGGCAGCATAGACGTCAAGCGCGACGAAAAAGTGTGTGCAGTGTTGTCTGGCGGGAACTGGGATCTACGCGACCTTGCCGAGATTTACAATGTAGCAGGGTAACAAGTTCCAGCTTCGGTCAGTTCACAACCCCGATCGCGGTTGAACGTCTGCGATTCTCATTGCCAAGCAGGAGTCTGCCGGTTCGGAATGCGGCGCGAACACGTCATTCGGCGATCAGCTTGGCGACGGGCTGCTCCACCCACCATCTCTGCTGATGCTGACCAGCCAGCGAAGGCTCGCTTGGGGTCCAGAAGCGGAAATTATTGCCGCTCAACCCTGTCTGTTGACTGACGCCCAAAGCCAAAGATCCCCAGGCAAGCACAATTTACACCTGTACCGCCTCATTCTGATCTAACGATGGTCTCCAAAAATTCTGGTTTTTACAGCTACAGCGGAGGGCTAATACGCGCTGAAAACGGACTTGAGCTCAACCACATTTTCATCCGACAGCATCCGCTTTGGCAGGCCACGCAGCATGAGGAGCAGTTTCGCCGTCTCTTCCAGTTCTTCCGCCGCATAGACGGCCGACGAGATATCTTTTCCGGTGACGACCGGGCCGTGATTGGCGAGAAGCACCGCAGCATAATGCCCCCCGAGCGCCCGGATCAAATCTCCCGCCTTCTCGTCTCCCGGCCGCACGTATTCGAGGAGTTTGACCTGGCCCACGCGCATCACAACGTATGGGGTGAGCGGCGGGATGCAATCGTCAGGGTCGATGTCGGTGACACAGGAGAGCGCGGTTGCATAGGTTGAATGAAGATGAACCACCGCTCCGGCCTGGGGCCGCGTTTCATAAAATGCCTTGTGCAGAAAAATTTCTTTGGATGGTTGGTCCCCTGACAGGTGCCGACCATCACGAGTGACTTTGCTGATCTTGACGGGATCTAGAAAGCCGAGACAGGAATTCGTGGGTGTCATGAGGATAACGTCATCAACGGCCGCGCTGATGTTTCCTGCGGAACCAACCGAGAATCCACGTTCATAGAGCGACTGCGACAAGCGTACGATATCCTCGCGGAGTCTGTTTTCCGAGCTACTCAACTTGCTTTCAACCTTTTCAGCGCTTTGACGAAGAAATCGGCAGAGCCGAAGTTGCCCGACTTCAGGGCAAGAGCGATCGGCTTTTCGCCGTCGGAAAGGAGGACTGGCACGCCCGGATCAATTTCCTGCCCAATCGTCAGCGACCCAAGATCCAGAGCCGAGACGACTGCGCCAGACGTTTCGCCGCCAGCAACAACCAACCGTGTCACGCCCGATCGAACCAGTTTGAGGGCTGTGTCGGCGAAAAAGGCGTCGAGCTTGGCTGCGACTTCCTCGCGACCATACTTCGCCTGAATGGCCTTGACTTCTTCAGGTGTACCGGAGGAGTAGGCAAGCGGGGCCTCGCCATGATTGCCCGTTATGAATTCTATGACGTGGTCGGAGGTGGTTTCGCCGCTCATCACCTTGTCGACGTCGATGGCTAGAGTCGGGTGGTTTCGCTTATGGACATCGATCTGTCCACGGGTCGCACCTGAGCAGCTTCCCGCCAGGATCGCTTCCGGCCCATCTCTTCCGATCAACCTGCCAGAGTTTCCTGTAGCGAGGCCGCACCGAATGAAGTTCTCGGCTAGACCAATCGCTATGCCGGACCCGCCTGTTACCAGCTTGTGGTCGGCAATCGCCGACCCGATAGTGATGAGATCCTGATCGGATATCGCATCGACGATCACCAACGTGTCATCCTTCGCGGCAAGCGTAGCGGCGACTTCCTCGGCACCCTTGCGAACCGTATCAAGCGCGACGTGCCCAACGGACGATCGGGTCTGGTATCGCAGCCATCGGCGAATGTCGGGGTCCGTCATGGGCGTAAGCGGATGGTTCTGCATCCCGGATTCACTCAGGAGCCGGTCATGGACGAACAGGTGCGCCATGTAGACAGTGCGGCCAGCACCGGGGAAAGCCGGGCATGCGACGACGCTTTTCACATCGAGAGCGTCCGCAAGCGCTTCGCCCACGGGTCCAATGTTGCCGTCACGGGTGGAATCGAATGTCGAGCAGTACTTGAAGACGATCTGCCGGCAGCCTTGGGCCAGAAGCCAGTTCAAGGCGCCAAGGGATTGCGCTACCGCCTCCTCGACTGGAATAGTTCGGCTTTTCAGGGCAACCACACCCGCCTCGACGTCGGCAGCTGCAGCGGTTTTCGGTACGCCGAGAAACTGCGCGGTACGCAGTCCGCCGTTAGGCGCCACGCCCTTTGCAATTGTGTTTGCAATATCGCTTGCGCCGGTAAAATCGTCGGCGATCACTCCTAAAAGCATTTCCCTTTCCCTTCTCCCCGCGCACACCATCCGATGGGACGGCTTGCAGCAAACTGTCTCCTTCAGCCGATGCCGCGCCGCCTGATGCACGAAGCCTTCTTTGGTCACCTCCTTGCGATCAGATCGCGCAGGTTCACGACGGCCTGTTCGGAACTGCTGAAAACCGGCAAACCTCTGCTCTAACTTTGCACACTTTCCTGGACGCGGAAGCGCGCGTTTAGTGCGGAGGACATGTGCAGCACACCAAGTTCAGGGCTAGTAAGTACTGGCACCGATGCCTCGCTCATCTCATTTAGAGCATTTGCCATTGATGCTTGAGCAAGAACAACCACGTCGACACCGCCCACGAGCGAAGCGAGACCCTCACGTATCATCGCATCATGCGCCGCCCTGTCCCCGTTTCGCAATTTATCAAAGGCTCCTTCACAAAGACGACTGGTGAGGAAAACGTTCCGACCCATCCTATGAGCATGGCGTTCAATTAGGCGGGTTGTGGGGTTCATTGTCGTTGCAAGAGTTGCAAGGACGCCAATTCGGCTCCCGCGCTGGATCGCCTCAATTGCCATCCCGTCATCTATACGGAAGAGGGGTACGGGGCAGAGCGGCACTGCCGCATCCACTGCAGGACCGAGCGAGGAACAGGTGACGAGGACCGCCGAAGCCCCCGCATCCACCGCCGACCAAATGTGAGTCGCAAGCCGCCGCATCGTTTGACGTGACAGCACGCCTTCGCGAATCGTGTTCCCTAGCAGGCTCTCATCTAACATGTTGAATGTGCGCCAACTGGGCAGATGGTGGCCAACGAGTTCGTTGAACGCGGGGATGATTCCGGGGACCGTATGGATCATGGCAAGCGCAGGGAACTCATGAACGTCTGTAGTCATGGCTTCATCTCTGTTTTTGATTGTGCACGCTCTTCAATTTTCTGTAGCAGCGGGTGATATGAACCGATCGCGGCATCTGTCGTGTTACGACCGGAAGTCGATTCGAAACCACTGTCGTCAGACGATGCTCCGTAACTTACATGCTCAACGACCGAACATTTGTCTGTCGTGCCGCCGAACACGGAATTTTCCGTCGTCCCTGCATGATCATTCGACGCATGCTGCTCGCCTTCCTCCGGTAGCTTCCCATGAGCTCACTTCCAGGACGCGCCATGACACCAATCTTTGATCCAGGCAGTCTGCCCCTGCCCACAGGGCATTTCATCTGCGACAGGCTGCTTCCGGCCGAAGATGTCATCGACACGTATCGCGCGTCGGACGGCAAGGCCTAGGCGTATCCCGCCCGGCTCGCACCGTCGTTCCAAGCCGATGCGATAACCGTCATTGCCGCAGATGTTTCTTCCGGAGGGGTAGGAACAGTGCCGTATAGATCAGCCGCCAAGATAAATTCAGGTCAATCCAATGTCTCCAATTATCAAACGCATACAGAACGATCAGCAGCTCCCCGCCAAGGCGGATGTCGTCGTGATCGGGGGCGGCATCATTGGTGCAACGGCAGCTTTCTTTCTCGCGGAGCGGGGACTGTCCGTCGCTCTGGTCGAAAAGGGCCATGTCGGCTGCGAGCAGTCGAGCCGCAACTGGGGTTGGTGCCGCCAACAGAACCGGGATGAGCGCGAGCTGCCGCTCTCGGGCGTCGCGCTGCGGCTATGGGGTGAGTTTGAATCCAAAATCGGAGAGGACGTCGGCTTCCGTCGATGCGGTCTGCTTTACGCTACGGACAATCCCCAGCAACTGGCGGAATGGGAAGCATGGCGTGCTACGGCCCGGCAGTTCAACGTCAATACGACGATGCTGAGCGCCAAGGAAGCGGCTGCCACGGTTCCGGCGAACGGCCGCCGATGGCTGGGCGGAGTGCATTCGATCGATGACGGCAAGGGCGAGCCTGCCATCGCCGCGCCGACGATCGCGAACGGCGCTCGCAAATTTGGCGCGACGATCCACCAGGAGTGCGCTGCCCGAGGCCTTGATCTGGTCAACGGCGCGGTGGCGGGAGTGATTACCGAAAAGGGGCTCATTCGGACACAAGCCGTCCTCTGCGCCGGCGGTGCCTGGACGTCGATGTTTTGTCGTCAGTACGGAATTCTTTTTCCGCAGGCAAGCGTGCGCCAAACGGCGCTTCGTACGCGGCCCACGGCGAATCTGGGCGAGGCGATCTATACGCCGGAGTGCGCGCTGACCCGCCGGCTGGATGGCAGCTACACGCTTGCCATCAGCGGCAGGGCGATGCTCGATATCACCCCACAAGGTATTCGATACGCCCGCTGGTTCATGCCGATGTTCATGAAGCGCCTGAAAGCAGTGCAGTTCGGCATCGGCAAATCCTTCCTTCAGGGTCCTGAGGCATTCGGAAGCTTGAACAAGAGCAAACCGACGGCCTTCGAGCGGATCCGCGCTCTCGACCCACCGCCGAGCCGCCGCACCATCGCGGCTATTTTGAAACGGGTCACGGAGCAGTTTCCTGCGCTGGCGGGGGTCGAAGTCGCCGACAGCTGGGGAGCCTACGTGGATTTCACGCCGGACGCGGTGCCGGTCATCTCGCCGGCTGACGGTGTGAGAGGTCTCTATTTGGCCGCGGGCTGCTCCGGCCATGGCTTCGGCCTTGGCCCGGGTATCGGCCGCTTGGCGGCCGACCTGGTTGCCAATGATACACCCTGTGTCGACCCCACCCCCTTCCGCCTGTCGCGCCTCCTTGATGGTTCGAAAGTCAAAGTCGGAGCAATCTGATTGCGAGGTCGGATCCGGAGAAGGCCGTCGGAATACGCGCCGAGGGAAGCTAGCGGAATGGATTACGACGTAATCGTCATCGGCGGAGGGCTGGTAGGCGTATCGATAGCCTGGGGTCTATCGAAATGCGGGGAAAGGGTTGCAATCGTCGACGAAGGCGATGTGGCAAACAGAGCCGCCCGGGCGAATTTCGGTCTTGTATGGAGCTCAAGCAAGGGCCTCGGCAATGCCGCGTATTCGCGATGGTCGCGAACCTCGACGGCGAACTGGCACCGGCTGGCAGCCGAACTTAAGGCCGAAACCGGCATCGACACTGGCTTTGTCCGGTCGGGCGGCTTCTCAATTCGGCTCACCGCAACGGAGCTGGAACGCGGTATCGCATCGATGGCGAAGCTCGCCGCCCAACCAGGAATGGACGCGGAAGGAACGCCACCCCTCGAATATGAGATACTCGACCAAACGGAGACGCGCCGCCATTTGCCCCTGGTCGGCGACACAGTGGCAGGCGCAATTTTCAGCCCGCTCGATGGACACGTTAATCCGCTGCGGCTGTTCGCGGGCTTTCATAAGGCGCTTAAGCAGCGTGGCGTTCATTATCTGCCGCATCGGAAGACGATTGCAATCAGTCATCGCGCAGCTACGTTCGAATTGGCCGGAGACGGGTGGCGACTCGGTGCCGGCAAGATCGTCCTTGCTGCCGGGATCGGCAACACCGCGCTCGCTCCGATGGTCGGGCTGAACGTTCCGCTCTCGCCCAGCCGCGGCCAGATCATTGTGACCGAGCGGCTGAAGCCTTTCCTCAGCCATGCCACCGGCTATCTGCGGCAGACAGACGAGGGCTCTGTGCTGATCGGCGAAAGCAAGGAAGCCACGATCGATCACCAGCGGCCGCGCGGGCCGATTACTGCGGTCATGGCTGAACGCGCTGTGCGCACATTCCCACTTCTAAAGGACGCCAGTGCAGTGCGGGTCTGGGCCGCATTCCGAGTGGTGACGCCGGACGGCTACCCCATTTACGAGCACTCAGAGAGGTTTCCTGGTGCGTTCGCATGTGCCTGCCATTCCGGCGTGACTCTGGCGGCCAATCATGCGCTGGTCCTGCCGCGGCAGATTTCAGCCGGCGCGCTTTCTGACGATCTTTCCGCATTTCATTCCCGGAGGTTCCATGTTCCGGCGGCTGCCTGACCGAAGGGAGAGTTCAATATCATTCACATTCAACGGCATGCCGACCATGGCCAGACAAGGCGATAGCGTTGCCGCCGCACTGTTGGCCGCGGGATATGACAGCACGCGTCGCAGCCCGGTGTCCGGCGCCGCCCGTGGTCCTTACTGCATGATGGGTGTCTGCTTCGAGTGCCTCGTCAAAATCGATGGCCGGCCGAACCGGCAGGGTTGCATGACCAACGTTGCGGAAGGGATGCGGATCGAGACACAGGACGGCGCGACCATGCCGAGGCAGGAAGAATGATTAGAAGCATTCAGTCTGCCACCGATCTCGCGCCTGCCTATGACGTCGTCGTCGTTGGCGCGGGTCCTGCCGGCCTCTCGGCAGCCATCGAAGCCTCGATCCACGGTCTCGCGGTTTTGCTTGCCGATGAAAATGAATCCCCTGGCGGGCAGATTTATCGGTCGGTCGAGCATGCATCAGATGCCGACCTCGCCCGCATGGGGCCAGACTACACTGCCGGACGGACGCTCATCGAGCGGTTTCGGCAAGGGAACTTGAGCTACGCCCCCCGTGCGACTGTGTGGAGCGTCGGGCCTGCTGACGAAGAAGTTTTCGACGGCGCGCATCCGCTCGAGGTCGGGATTTCGCTCGGCGGGATTGCTCGACCGATCGCCGCCCACCGAGTAATTCTCGCGACCGGCGCGCTCGAGCGTCCATTCCCGTTCCCGGGGTGGACCATGCCCGGCGTCATGGCGGCAGGAGCGGCGCAGATCTTGATGAAGTCGTCGGGCCTGGTGCCCTCGGGACGAACCATCCTCGCCGGGACCGGGCCGCTTTTGTACCTGCTGGCAAGCCAACTCCTGCGGGCAGGCGTGCCCGTGACAGCCGTCGTCGATACCACGCCGCTCGAGAACTGGCGCTCTGCCCTGCCTCATCTGCTTGGCTTTGCCACGTCACCCTATGCCCTCAAGGGCCTGAAACTTCTTTTGGACGTTCACCGTCGAACCCGTGTCATCCGCGGGGTGACAGCGCTCGAGGCGGCCGGTTCCGGACAATTCAGCGCCTTGCGGGTCCATCGCGGCAACAAGTCCCGACACATTCAAGGCGACCTGCTCCTTCTACACCAGGGGATCGCGCCGAATCTCAATCTCACGCTCGCAGCCGGGTGCGATTACGTCTGGGACGATCGCCTGGCAGCCTTCCGCCCGGTCGTCGACGGTCGCGGTACCAGTTCGGTTCCGGGGATTTCGATCGCCGGTGATGCGGCGGGAATTGTCGGCGCGGTTGCCTCAGCTTACCAAGGAGAACTCGCGGGCCTGTCTGCGGCGCTGAACCTAAATCGCATTGGCCGTGGTGCCTACGAACAGCGCCAGAACCAATTCGCGCGAAAGCTCGCTCTTGCGCTCAGGGGCAGGACTTTCATCGAGCATCGGTTCCGGCCCGGCAAAACGTTTCGCGTGCCCGAGGACGACGGCACCATCGTCTGCCGCTGCGAAGAAATAACGGCCGGCAAACTGCGTGAAGTTGCGGCGCTCGACGTGCCGGGCCTCAACCAGATGAAGGCGTTCACACGATGCGGAATGGGACCATGTCAGGGCCGGCTGTGCGGTCTGACCGCGGTTGAACTGCTGGCTCAATGCCGTGGCGTTCCGGCCGGCGAGGTCGGTTACTATCGGCTACGCCCGCCCATCAAACCCGTGCCGCTGGGCGAATTTGCGGCCTTGCCGCACACGGATGCAGCCATCGTGGCCGTAGCCGGATTCTTGGAATGCGCCTCCGATGGTGCGCCAGATGCCAACCATGGGAGCCACCAATGAAACATGCCGACAAGTTCTATATCGACGGTGAGTGGATCGAGCCCTCCGTGTCGAAAACGCTTGAGGTCATCGATCCCTCGACAGAGCAGCCGATGGGTACGATCGCACTCGGCAGCGCCGCCGACGCGGAAAAGGCGGTCGCGGCCGCGCGGCGGGCCTTTGCCTCCTTCTCGCAGACGTCCAATGAAGAGCGCATCGAACTGCTGAAGCGAATTGTTGCGATCCTGAAGCGCCGCAACGACGAGCTCGGCGATATCATCTCACGGGAAATGGGCGCGCCGCTCGCCATGGCCCGAGCTGAGCAGGCCGGCATCGGCGCTGTCCATTTCGAGCAGACGATGAAGGCCTGCGAGACCTTTGCCTTCGACTACATGCAGGGGACCACACGCATCCTGCACGAGCCGGTCGGTGTCGTCGCGATGATCACGCCGTGGAACTGGCCGATCAACCAGATCGCTTGCAAGGTCGCTCCGGCGCTCGCCACCGGATGCACCATGGTTCTCAAGCCTTCGGAGATTGCTCCGTTCAACGCCGTGATTCTCGCCGAGATCATGGATGAGGCCGGCGTGCCGAAGGGGGTCTTCAACCTCGTTCAGGGCGACGGGCCTACGGTTGGTGCGGTGCTGACCAGCCACCCGGACGTGGACATGGTGTCCTTCACCGGGTCGACCCACACCGGCATTGCCGTGGCGCAGGCCGCGGCACCGACCGTCAAGCGGGTGCATCAGGAGCTCGGCGGCAAGTCGCCGAACATCATCCTGCGCAGCGCCGACTTTTCAGCCGCGGTCGCCGCCGGCGTACGACGGTGCTTCGGCAATTCCGGCCAGACCTGTACCGCGCCGACGCGAATGCTGGTGCCGGCGGAGCGAATGGACGAAGCAAGCGCAATCGCCGCGAGGGAAGCGGCTGCGCTCGTGGTCGGTCCCCCTTCGGATCCGCGCACCAACCTCGGACCAGTCGCAAGCGCCGCGCAGTTCAACAAGATCCAGGCGTTGATCGAACGCGGCATCGCGGAAGGAGCGGCGCTGGTCGCGGGTGGCCCTGGCCGCCCGTCGCATCTCAACGCAGGTTACTACGTGCGCCCGACCGTGTTTGCCCGCGTCACCAACCAGATGACGATTGCGCGGGAGGAGATCTTCGGCCCAGTGCTATCGATCATCGGCTATGACAATGAAGAGGAAGCGATTGCGATCGCCAACGACACGCCCTACGGCCTGGCAGCCTACATTCAGGGCGATCCGAAGGAGGCGCGCGCGCTCGCAGGCAGGCTGCGCGCCGGAACCGTTCGCCTCAACGGCTCCGCCTGGGACGCAGCGGCACCTTTCGGCGGCTACAAGCAATCCGGCAATGGTCGCGAGTACGGGAAGTTCGGACTGCACGAGTTTACCGAGATCAAGGGCATAGCCGGATACTTGAACGAGTAACCTCGCGCCTGGTAGTGGCGCCCTCGCGCGCATAAGCAAGAGATGCTCGCGTAGCCACGGCGGCCACCGCCGAGCTACACTACCCGGTTGGAAAGGACCTAGCAGGGCGCATCAACGGCGGCAGGAAGTACTGCGGAAGGCAGGCTTCCGCGAAGATGAACTGGCACGAATCAAGGCACCGATCGGTCTCTTCGACCCGACACGAGACTCCACTTCAATGGCTCTGTCTGTACTCGCCGAGGTCGCGGCCACACGTTTGGACGTGTCGCGATGACACGGTTGGAGGAAACCAAGGCCTCCGTCCGACATGGACGAGGCCATACGGGTCATCGGCCAGCTACGATGCGTCGGTGCAGGTGTTGGTCGAATGTCCGACATGACGACGCAAAGGCGCCGGCGAGCCGAACCACAATTGACATCAAGCAAGATGCCTGATCAGCGTGTTCGCCATGAAGGGATGTGAACCGTCGACCAGCTGAAGTCCAGGCTTTGGCCTCCAGCAATACGCCGCAAGAAATAGCAAGATCAGGCTGGATTCGCGATATTGATAGAGGGCAAATCCTTGCAAACACTTGATTGTTCAAGCCATACGCTTGCCGAGTCAGGATGTCCCGCTTCTGGACGACATCACGGTCGAAAAATGATGTAGCGCGATGAGCCATTCGCCTTCCGTCTCCACCACAACAAACGAAGAGCGGACCCTGTTATGGACGATCTTACCGTCCAGATGACGATTTACGATGTCGCCAAAGCCTTGCGCGATAAACAGGCCTTCGCTCATTGAACGGATATTCTGATCGATGAGAGAAAGCGTAACGCCCTGGAGAACAGCCTCATAGCTGCCGAAATACTCCTCCACCTCCGAGCGCCCAACATAGAGCCTTGGCAGCAAGCCAAAAAAAACCGCGTCGCTGGTGTATATCCGGGCGAGCGCCTTGCTATCCCAGGTCTCTGCCGCATCGTTCCACCGCTGCTCTATCTCAGTCAGAATTTTATCATGCATTTGAAAACAGGTGCTCTCAGACGGACGCTTTGCGGCGGCCGTCGCGGGTTATGTTTTGGGTCGAGTATGAAAGGTGGGCGTGTCAACGCCTGCCGTCAGCGGTTACCCGCCGACGGCATCGTTCCAGTGCTGGTCAATCGTAGTATTCTACGGGCGCCTTCTTGAAGGTCTGCCAGGTTTCCATGTCGTGACCGGGCACGACGATCGCGTTTTCCTTCTCCACGATACGCCGCAGCCTGCGCACGGATGCGGCGGCCTCGCGTGCCGATGTGAGCGCTCCGGGCAGGCACTTCTCGTTCCAGTGATCCATCGTATAGGCGGCGTCGATCGCCAGCAGGATGGGGCCGGTGTTCGGCAGGCGGACCATGATTGACTGGTGACCCGGCGTATGCCCCGGCGACAGGAACGTCTGTACGCTTCCATCGCCGAAGACATCGTACTGGTCTTCGTCTTCCATAACATCCCAGGTGATGCCGTCCTTGGTCAGGTCCTTTTTGATGTAGCCGCCCTGCATGAACCAGTCGGCCGAGAAGGCCCAATCGATCTCGCGACGCTGCACCAGATGGCGAGCCTTGGGGAAATTGCCGCAGGCGCCGGAGTGATCGAGATGCAGGTGCGAGTGAAGCACGAACTTGATGTCGTCCGGCTTCATGCCGATCTTGGCGAGCTGGTTCACGCAGCCTTCCGCCGGATCCATGATCGGGTAGTATTTCTTGGTCGTATCGCCCCACCAGCCCTCCGGATCGTGGGCTGCCTCGACGGCCGTGCCGCCATCGATGACGATGTTGCCCTTGGGATGGACGATCAGATACCAGGGTATTGGCGTGAAAAACGGATCCTGGCTGTAGCCGAGCTTGATGTCGACTTCCTTCTGCCGGATCTGCCCGGTCTGGAACATGTAGAGCCTGATATCGGTACTCATGGGGTCTCCTCCTGTCGTGAATATGCTGCGGCCTATGCCGCGGTTTTCGATTTGCCGCTGAGTGTCACGGCTAGTAGCTCATCGTAGGTCCAGTCGGTCTTCGGGGCTTCCGCGACGCGGTTGCCGTCGTGGATGACCATCACGCGATCGGCCAGTGCCAGCGTCTCGCGCAATGACGACGACACAAGCAACACCGCCGCGCCTTCTTGCGCAAGCTGCAGGATGATGTCGTAGATCTCCTTGATCGCCCCGACATCCACACCGTTCGTCGGCTCGACGATGATGTAGAGCGATGCCCCGGCGCTCATCCATTTGCCGATGACCACCTTTTGTTGATTGCCGCCCGAAAAGAAGCGAACCTGAATGGCGGAATTGCGCGGGCGCACCGCAAGTTGGCCCATCACGCCATCCGCATATGCCTTCGTCGCGCCGGGGCGGATCGTGAGAAATCGCTCCAGCCTGTTCAACACGGGAAGGCAGATGTTCTCGGCAACCGACAGCGCCGGAAAGAGCGCCTGTTTGCGGCGGTCCTCGGGAATAAGGGCCACGCCCGAACGGCGCGCGGCAATCGGTGTCCCGACATCGATTGCCTTGCCGCGCAGGCTGGCCCTGCCCGTATGGCGGACGACACCGCCCAGTGCGCGCGCAACGTCCTCCATGCCGCCACCGACCGGCCCCGTGATGCCCAGAACCTCGCCCGCACGGACCGTGAAGGAGAGCGGAGACAGGTTGGCCGTCGCCAGTTCCTTCACGTCCAGAAGAACCTCCTGGCGAACCCGGCTGCCGTCATTGTAGGTCGACAGCTCTGCACGATTGCGGTCGACCATCAGTTCGGTGACACGGTCCTCGGTGACTTCGCCCCGGTTCAGTGTGCCCGAGACCAGCCCGCCGCGCAGGATGGTCGCACGATCGCAGATCTCCTGCACCTCCTTCAGCCGATGGGAAATGTAGACGATGGCGATACCTTGCTTCTTGAAGCGCTCGATGATCCGGAAGAGCAACTCCGATTCCGCGGCCGAAAGGCGAGCCGTCGGTTCGTCCAGCACGATCAGCTTGTAGCGGCGATGGAAGAGCGTCGCGAGCGTGACCAGTTGCATCTCGGCTGCCGACAACGTGCCAGCCAGACGGCGCGCATCGAGATCGATGCCCATTTCTGCCAGGATCGCCGTCGCATCGTCGTGGATCGCCCGGTCGCTGACCCCGAACCGCCCCGGTTCGTTGCCAAGCAGGATATTCTGTCCAACGGTGAAACTCGAAACGAGTTCGGCGTCCTGGTAGACGGCCCCGAGACCGAGGCGATGTGCCTCGGGCGGGCTGGGAACCCGCACGGGCGCGCCTTCGAGGAGGATTTCCCCGGCGCTGGGGGAATAGACGCCGGTGAGGATCTTGATCAAGGTCGACTTGCCGGCGCCGTTTTCGCCGAGCAGGCCATGGACCTCGCCGGCAAGGAAGCTGAGGCTCACGCCTTTCAGCGCCTTGGTGCCGGCAAATTCCTTCTCGAGGTTCTTCAGTTCGACGAGTGCTGTTCCGCTCATGACCCCGCCTCAGATGAACTTGAGATGGACTTCTTCGCGGTTGAGAAGCGCGTTGGCGCCGACCGCGATGATGAGGACCAGCCCCTGGAAGATATGACGGGCGGCAAACGGGAAGCCGACCATGTTCATGCCGGAATCCACCATGTAAAGGAAGAAAACGCCGACCAGCGTGCCGAGCAGATGCGGCTTGCCTTTGCCGAGCACGGTCGCGCCGAGGAACACGGCAGCGAATGCCTCCAGCAGATAGCCTTCGCCACCGACGGGCTGCGCTGAGGAGGAGATCGACGTCACGATCACCCCGGCAATGCCCGACATGAGTGCAGACAGTATGAAGGCGAGGATGACCCAGCGATAGACATTGATGCCGGAATAGAAGGCCGCCATCGGATTGTCGCCGACGGCCGCGATGTAATGACCGATGCGCGTGCGAGTGGCGGCGATCAGGGCAACGAGGAAGACTGCAAGCAGGATGAGGACCGGAACGCCGATGATGCCGAGCTTGCCCTGGCCCAGATAGAGGAAGGCCGTTTCGTCGTAGCCGACGGGTACCTGATAACCGCCGGTGATGAAGATGTTGATGCCCGAAAGAACGAACATCACTCCCAACGTCACCACGATGCCGGAGAGTCGCCCATAGGTGACGAGAATGCCATTGACCGCGCCGATCAGGCAGGCGGCAACGAGCGCGACGGTAATCGCGGCCCACGGCCCAAGGATCGGAATGAGGAAGGCGACAAGGATCGATGACGTGGTCACGGTCAGGCCGATCGACAGATCGAAGCTGCCGGAAATAACCACCCATGTGAGGCCGAGCGACACAAGCGCGCTGACGATCATCGAGAACAGGATGTTGTTGAGGTTCGACACGGTCGCGAAATAGGGCGAGGCGATGGAAAAGCCGACCGCAGCCATCACGAGCACAATGATCGTCCCCCAGCGCCGCAGAAAGCGCATGGCGGAGGACTCCTTTCGTGCGACGGTCTGTGTCTTCGCCACGGCGTCTTGCATCGTCTTCGCCTTCGCGAGGCTTTCCTGCTCAGCTTGCGTCACTGTTCTGTTCCAGTCGTTCTTGATAGAGGGCAAGCGCCGGTCTGCACCGCAACAGCTTGCCTGTGCGTTGTTCGTTGGGAGATGCATGCGGCGGGCGGGAAGACGATGCCCGCCGCATGCCAGGCTGGCCCTTAGCCGCCGAACTGCTTGAGCAAGGCGATCGCTTGCTCGTCCATACTCTTGAGCTCAGCCAGGGCTTCCGCCGCCTGATCCGGCGTCTTGGTGATCACGGGGATACGGTAAACGAGGTTCGGCACGTCCTCGCCGCGGGCCAGTTTGACCGCCAGTTCGCCGGTCTTCCGACCGATCTCGGGGAACGGCGAGTCGCAGCTGAAGACCACGGGAACCTGTTTGGCGGCCCATGCTTCGAGAAACTGGGTCGACAGATAATGATTGAACAGCGGGACGTCGTCGCGGTTCATCTGCTTCAGCGCCTGCCCCGCACCGAGCGTGAAGGGCCACCACCACGAGATGAAGGCAGCCAGCGATCCGGGCTCGGGATTGGCCTGCAAGAGCGACAGCATGTTCTTGCGACCCACGGAGATTTCGTCGGTCGTTCCCTGCCCACCGTCAATGAAGGGAAGTACCTTCATGCGCGGTTCGTAGCGGCACATCAGCTCGAACATGTCGACTTCCATGTCGAACGGCGTGAAGTAGCCGCGCTGCTCGGCGGTCTGCGCGAAAGTGCCCTGACGCTTGCAATAGTTCTGCACGAAATAGCCGAGCGTGGTGGCGGTGCCCCACACATCGTCCATGACGGCTGGAGAATCCTTCACGGGGATGGTGAAGCCGACAGTCTTGATGCCACGCTTGTGCGCTTCGTCTGCGATATAGGCCGTCTCAGACTCCTGAGAGTAGATGCCCATCACGAGAGCGTCGATGCCGCGATCAAGCAGCGCGCGGGCGGCGGCCTGTTCACTCGCCTTCGTCGGCTCGCCGCGAACGGTGACGACTTCGCCGCCGGCATCAAGGACCGCCTTGACGATTTGCCAGCAGCCGCGACGCCACGGCTGGTTGAAAGGCCCATAGGTCAGCGGCACGCCGATGCGCACCTTCTTGCCCGGCGCGGGCGGCGTGATCTCTTCCGCCCTCGCGACCGTCGCAGATCCCGCAAGCGCCGCGCCGCCGATAACGCCGGCGGCGCCCATCAAGAGCGTGCGGCGACTGAATTGCGCATATTCGGTGGCCTCCTGGGCCAGTTTTCGTAGCCGTTCTGTATCGTCAAAGAAGCTCATGTTTTCCTCCCTGTGCTTCGGATTTCGACCCGGTAGGCCCGGCGCTTGTCGTCACCGGACGACGGCAGGGCACACGTCGCCGGCAGCGTTCGACCCACGGCCAACGCCTTGCCGCTTCTATGAGCCGGAAATCCGTCGTGGTGACCGTCAGCCACCCTCCTCTTGTAACCAGTGAACCATATTACTTGGTTGCCTGACAAGTTAATTATGCTATTGTTTTGGAAAAAGATGCAATGGGGCATTTGGAGACGGCAAAGCCTGATAAAACAGTCTGCGGATGATAAAGTCAGGTAAACGGAAACGCTCGGAGGACGCGCATGGTGCTAGATGACAGGGTAACTCGTGGCCCATCGCTTGCGGATTCGGTCGCCGGCCGCATCCGTGCCGATATCACGTCGGGGGCCTATGCAAAGGGCGACAAGCTTCCGACAGAGCGCGATCTTGCTGAGAAATATGGCGTGAGCCGACCGATCATACGTGAGGCGATCGGCTTACTGAAGCGAGACGGTCTGGTCGCAACCCGTCAGGGGCTTGGCGCCTTCGTCATCGAGACGAAGGAGGTTGCCTTCCGGCTGGCAGGCGTCGATCTGACCGATGCCCTGGATGTCCAGAACGTCATCGAGCTGCTGATGGCGGTTGAGGCCGCCGCGACGGCGCTGGCGGCAGAGCGGCGTTCCGAAGAGCAGCTTGGCGAGATCGAGCGGCGGCTCAACGCCATCCAGACGGCATTCGACAACGGTGAGGCCGGCATTGAGGAGGACCTGGCGTTTCACCGGGAGATCGTCGACGCTTGCGGCAATCCGCATTTCCGGGAAATGTCGGACTTTCTCGAATCCCATGTCCGCAACTTCATCCGCAAGGCGCGTGCCAGCACGTTACGCAACGCCCTCCTCAAACAGGTACAGGCCGAGCACATCGCGATCTATAATGCCATCGCCAAGGCCAACCCGCAGGAGGCTCGGCTTGCGGCGGAGGATCATCTGCGCGGTGCGGCCAACCGTTTGACCTTGCTCCTCAAAGGATCGAATGAGGAACAAACATCAGGAGAAAGCTCTCCAGATCGCGGGCCGCTTGTGCCACGCTGACACCGCGTTCCTTGACGAGCTTTACGGCCTCATCTTGATTCCCGACAGAGCTGTCGTCGTTGCATTCATGCTCTCCGGTTTCATGCGGAACACATTAACTCAGTTTCCAGGAAACCGGCAGCAGGCCGAAGACGCTTATGCGGGCGCTAGCCAATCAACCAGCTTTTCCCGCATGGCCTCGGAAGAAATGCATTACTCCCTGAGAAAGGGCTATGCGACGTCAGATCTATTGCCAAGGCAGCTTGCGTCTTGGCAACAATCTCCTCGACTGTGACACCGTCAGCCAGTTCGATCAGTGTCATACGGGGATCACCGAACCGCGCCACTTCAATGACCCCGAGATCGGTAATGACCAGATCGGCAACGCGACGACCAGTCAGCGGAAGGCTGCATTCCTTGACAAGCTTCGGCTCGCCCTTGGCCTCATGCTCCATCACAACAACCACGCGTTTGACGCCGGCCACGAGGTCCATGGCGCCACCCATGCCTTTGACCATCTTGCCGGGGATCATCCAGTTGGCGAGGTCACCGCTTTCTGACACCTGCATGGCGCCCAGGATTGACAGGTCGATATGCCCCCCGCGGATCATCGCAAAGCTGTCAGCTGAGGAGAAGTAGCTACTTTTCTTCAACTCCGTGATCGTCTGCTTGCCCGCATTGATCAGGTCCGCGTCTTCCTCTCCCTCAAATGGGAAGGGTCCCATGCCCAGCATGCCGTTTTCGCTCTGCAGTGTCACCTCTATGCCCTCAGGGATAAAGTTCGCGACGAGCGTTGGAATGCCTATGCCAAGATTGACGTAGAAACCATCCTGAAGTTCACGCGCTGCGCGAGCAGCCATCTGTTCACGTGTCCAAGCCATATCAAGCCACCTCCGCCTTGGTCTTCGGGCGAACCGTTCTCTGCTCGATCTTCTTTTCCGGATTGGGAACATGAAGAATTTTCTGAACAAATATGCCTGGCGTATGGATCGCATCGGGGTCGATCTCACCCGTTGACACGAGATGTTCAACCTCGGCGAAAGTAACTTTGGCGGCAGTCGCCATCATCGGGTTAAAATTACGGGCGGTCTTGCGATAGATTAAGTTGCCTTCTGTATCACCCTTCCAAGCGTGGACGAGCGCGATATCCGCAACAAGTCCGGTCTCCATCACATAGTCCTCACCGTTGAACTGGCGGACTTCCTTGCCCTCCGCGATCAATGTGCCCGCGCCAGTCTTGGTATAGAAGGCCGCTATTCCGGCACCACCGGCACGGATGCGCTCGGCAAGAGTTCCTTGTGGATTGAATTCCAGCTCCAGCTCGCCGGACAAGAACTGCTCGGCAAAGAGCTTGTTCTCGCCAACATAGGACGAAATCATCTTCCGGATCTGTCGGGTTTTAAGCAAGGTTCCGAGACCTGCGCCATCGACGCCGGCGTTATTTGAAATAACCGTGAGATCGCGAACACCTGAAAGGCGGACGGCCTCAATGAGTGTCGCTGGAATGCCGCAAAGTCCAAATCCGCCGGACATGATCGTCATGCCGCAGGTTAGAACCCCAGCCAGCGATTCAGCCGCATTTGTAATGATCTTACGCAATTATCCCTCCAATACTACCCGGATAGCCCTGCGACGGTAGCGCTGGACCCGAACGGTATTTGCCATCTGATAGCGAACAGTGCTCGACAACCCCGCGTGCGCAGCGGCGGGCCTGTTATCGATATCTTCGAGCAGCCGGATCACGACCTCCGCCCCAAGCGATACTGGCCTATCAATTTTGTCGGACAGGCACCAAAAAGAGGAGACCGCTTATGATGAGTGCGCCGCCATAAACGGCAAGACCCGGGCCGTAGCTCTCAAAATGCGCGCGGCTCAACGGCAGCAATGTTGCTCCAAGAGCGGCCCCGAGTTGGAAAACGGCGAAAATTGTACCGTAGACCCGCCCGAAGGACGCAAGTCCAAAACTGCGCTTGATAATGTAGCTCAGTACATCGAACTCCGCACCGTACACCATCCCAATGAGAAGGGCCGCCAGATAGACCACTCCGCCGGTCGGACCAAAGGCATAGAAGCCACAAGCTACAGCGCCACCGACGCAGACGATACTCATCAACCTTCTGGCCAAAACATAGTCCAACAGAACGCCTGTCAAAAACCGGCCTATCAATACCGCCAGACCGAAGACGGATTGTACAAGAGCAGCCTGTTGCGGCGTGGCACCGCCATCTATCAACAACGAGATCTGGTTCGTCACCAGACCCGTGTTCACGAAGCCCAGCAGAAAAAAGGAGACCGTAAGAAGAATAAAGCTCCGGCTTTTCACCAGATCTCCAAAGCTCCGGTGCTGCTGGCCAGCAACCGGGTTTGCGCTTCGCGACGGACGCGCCTGCGGCG
Organism: Rhizobium sp. BK275; assembly: GCF_014193555.1. Classification (NCBI taxonomy): domain Bacteria; kingdom Pseudomonadati; phylum Pseudomonadota; class Alphaproteobacteria; order Hyphomicrobiales; family Rhizobiaceae; genus Rhizobium; species Rhizobium sp. BK275. The sequence continues at coordinate 1,024,653 of NZ_JACHZL010000001.1, read as the reverse complement.
CCTCAAACAGCAGCATGAAATTCAGCGGCAATACAATCAAAAGCACGATGATGCCCAGACTGACATAGGCCCACTGAACGGAACCGTTGAGGATAATGTAGGTTATGATCGGAGGCAGCAAGGCTGCTCCCAATCCAATGCCACCATTTGCGATACCGATTGCCAACCCAAGACGCCGCTCGAACCACGTGCTGACAACCCTTAAATAGGAAACTGGCCAAAGCCCGACTGCCAGCAAAGGCAATAGGCCGTACATCAGGTAGAAGCCGCTGATATTGTTGCTCAGGAAGTACATACCTCCCAGGCCAACGGCAAAGGCCAGACATGAGGACAGCACGATAGGCCGCACCCCATATCGATCGATCAAATACCCCTGAATGGGGGATACAACCATGATCATCAGAGAAACGATCGTTGCCGCAAACAGAATCGAAGGTTTTGACCATCCGAAAGTGTTCGATAACGGTTCTACGAAGACTCCGAATACGAAAAGCAAGAATGTACTTGGTCCAAAGACCAGCCCGATTGTTGACGCAAGCGTTGCTCCGATTGCCGAGTGGCTGGCGCTGTCTGAAACAGTGGCCGGCGGTTGACCGGCCACTGACGGGATATTTTCGCTCATATGATCTCCTCCCTGATGATCATGGATGAAAGCAATACGCAGGTGCCTGTCCGAGACCCTTGCGCGAGAACCCTGCAAATCAGGTTCCTCCGGCAGATCGCTGCAGGATGGTGTTAACCGCGTCCGCTTTCTCAAAAAGCGGGATATGCGCGGCCCCGGGAATAATTTCGAAACGTGCGCCCGTGATGGCTTCGGCCAGCGCGCGCGCAGCAGCAGGCGGCGTGGCTTCGTCCTGCTCCCCGACCGCAACCGTCACAGGCATTGTCAACCTTGCCGCATGATGCCGACAATCCGCGACTGCCAGGGCATCACAGCCCGCCGCATAACCTTCCGAAGGTGTGCGCCGCAGCATGACGGCCAGGCCGCGGCCTTCCGGTGTCGCGCGCCCCTCTTCCGTCGTCCAGCGGGAAAGAACGGCCTCCTCAATCGCAGCCAGACCTTCGCCACGAACCTTGGTGGCGCGATCCTTCCACATTTGCGGGGCAAGGCTGACGATATTGGAATCCAGCAGCGTCAGGGCGCGCACCTGATCCGTGAGTGTCGCCGCCACGCATTGCGCGACAAGACCACCGATGGAGATGCCCGCCAGATGGAAGGCATTCACCCCCAGCATCGTCAACGCGGAAACCACATCGTCAGCCAGGGCTTCAATGGTCACGGGGGTGCACGACAAGTCGCTCAGGCCATGCCCCCGGAAATCGGGAGCAATAATGAAATGTTGATCCCTCAGCGCTCTCACCTGACGTTGCCAGACGGCATGGGAGGTTCCCAGCGAGTGAAGCAAAACGAGCGTAGGATTGCAGTCGGAGCCGTACAGAGCCACGTGCAGATTATGATCGCCTATGTTCAGGAACATCGCCTAGAACTCCTCGCTCAAGGCTGCCAGCGCCTTTTCAACAACTGCGGTCTGGGCTTTTGGCGCGGCCTGTTCGCGCTCGAGCCGGCTGATCTCAAGGGAGGAATCGACCACCAGCTTGCAGCGGTCGTAACGGCGGCGCATGAAGCTCTCGAGTGCCCTCGGCACATGCGCGTGACGGGCCATTTCCTCACCCAGCACCAGCCCGTCCTCAATGCCCATGCCCGCGCCCGACGCAAGCTGCGGGGTGGTGGCATGGGCCGCATCGCCGATCAGCACCGTGTTGGATCGGACCCAGTTCTCACCCGCCAGAACCGTTTCAAGCGGACGACAGATAATGCTGGACTGAGCGTTCAGCCCTTCCGCGATTTCTTTGAGAACGCCTCCATAACCTTGCAGCAGTTCACGCAGAACCTCATGCTGATTGGCTTCGTCACGCCAGACCGGCTCGCCCTGAGCCTCCAGATAGAACATGTACATCTGATCCGGGGCGATCGGGTTCAGGCCGACTTTAGCCGGACCGCCCAGAAAAAATGTGCGGCGCGAGATGTCCGGGTGCCGTTCCATCATCAGCCGCCAGCACATCTGGCCCGCATAGCGTGGTTTCGGCGCTCGCGGAAACATCTGCTGCCGGGTGCGGGAGTAAATGCCGTCGGCCGCCACCACCAAATCATATCGGGCAGAGCTGCCATTGCTGAACCGCACGCCCGCGAGGGGACCATCCCGATTGATGTCCTCAACCGTCACGCCCAACATGATTTTCGGCTCAAGAGCCAGCAACCGCTCAGACAAGATATTGTGCAGAACGGGCCGCAAAATGCCACCCGCGCTGGGTATCGCACCCAGGGCCGCGCTACGAGTATCGATCTGGAAGAGCGTCTGGCCTTCCGCCGAGCGGATATCGATACCATCGGCGGTGTAACCGCGCTCCAGAACGGCATCCAGAATGCCGAGACGACCCATGGCTCGCAGGGTCGGCCCGGTTATAGTGATGCCCGCTCCATAAACCCGCCAGTGCGGGTCCTGATCGCAAAGATCCACAGTGAGCCCTGCTTCGCGAAGCGAGATGGCGGCAGACATTCCGGCAATGCCGCCGCCGATGATGAGTACCCGGCGTGGATCATCCATGGCTGGCTGCCGCTGCCAGTTGGCTCTTGCCGAAATGGCCGATACCAATGCCGGTATACCAATCATTGACCGCACGGTAATAGGCGCGGCGGAAGGGCAGTCCGTTGGCGGCCCCCATGGCGGCCATCCACATGCGGATTTCTTCGGCTCCGTTGCCGGCAGTATGAACCTGCTCAGTGGCATATTGGATGACGGCATCGGTATCGCCTGCCTCCAAAAGGTTCAGCAGGTTTTCATCGAATTCCCTGTTGACCATGCCCATACGGGGCGTGGCGATGTCATGGCTTATGCCGCCCGTGGCCAGAATGGCGACCCGTTCCACGCCATCATAACGGCGGATGGCATCCCCCAGAAACTTGCCGAACTGATAGCAGCGTCGCATGGTGGGCATGGGCGGCTGCACGCAATTGAAGAGAACCGGGACGATCGGCAGATCGGGATCGAGCCCTGCCAGTTCCAGCGGAGTCAAGGACCCGTGATCCAGCACCATTTCCATTGAAAAGCTCGGATCGAAATCTGCCTTCAACGCTTCCTGGAGAAGATATGCACCGAAGACCTGATTGCCGGTAAAGACCCGGCGCTTGGCCTTCAGCCAATGTTCGATGGGGCTTTCATAGCTTTCGCCAACGCCGATGCACAGCGCCGGAAAGTTATCGAGAAAGAAATTATGCAGGTGATCGTTGGAGAGAACGACCAGCGCATCCGGTTTTCCAGCCTCGAAGTCACGGCCCATGGCCTCGTAAGCGCCGAAGATTTCGGTGCGCAGATCCCCCGGAATCCGGTCGGGAAAGTTCAGCATGACGGGCGTATGACTTGCCGTGTAGATTCCGGTCAGTTCAGCCATTTGTCATCTCCTTCTTTCATCAGGCTGCGCAGTGCGGCAAGCGATACATCTTCGGGAATACGCACGCCGATGCAGTGGGCGCGCAGTAGATAGGGGTTCACCCCGGTCTCGTAGAGACCGGCAACGTCATTGCCGCTGATCTTCTCAGCCATCTCAGGGCTGAGCTTGAAGCGTGCCAGATAGGCTGCCTTGTCCTGATTGTAGGCTGCGAGATCATCGGGCTTGTGGTGGAGTTCGTAGAGAACCTTATCGAGAAGATAGGCCTCCGTAGTGGGCATCATCAGCCGCCAATTGCTCATGGCGTACTCCTTTTTGTTAAATGAGGTGGTTGCGCACCCACGAGACGATCGTGGGAACGGTGTGCGGGCCAAAGCCCATGTGGCCGCCCGGAAACAACCGGACGGACTTGGGGCTTCCGTGTTCGAGAAGCAGATGAATGTCGGCAATCGGGCACTGCTTGTCCTCCTTGCCGTTCACCAGCAGCAGAGGCGTGGAGGGACGCGACAGAAGCCCCTGGTCAAGAAGGGAAAGAACCCTGAAGCCTTCGATGTATTCGGCGTCGTTTCGAGCACCCAGCATCCGGCTTCGGGTCTCCACAAGCTCCATCAGGTAGCTGTCGGGATAACGCGAGGCTTCCACCCATTCCGGCTGAAACATGTAATGCACGCCGCCACCCCAATTGACGGCGCACCGCAGAATTTCGGGCTTCAGATGGGCAAGTTTCGTCGCCCAGTGACCACCGAAGGAGCGGCCGATCAGGCCGATACGGCTGCCATCCAGTTCTTCGGACGTCATCACCCATTCGATGACCGGCAAAAACTGGATTTCGCCATTCTGCCGTGCCTTGAGGGGAGATTCTCCCGTGCCGACATTATCCATGGCAATCGTGGCGATGCCCTGGGCAATGAGAGCATTGGAAAGCCCGGTCATTTCCTCCTTCCAGGCATCGACACCGCCCCACATGATCAGAACGGGCGGCTTCTCAACGCCCGCAGGCTTGCGCAGGTAAAAACGGATATGATCGGAAAGGGCACCTTCAGCCTCGAAAGGCAGGCTCACCGGCACAATGGGCGGCTCCGCCAGCGCTCCGAATTTTGCGTAAGCCTCCAACTCCAGCCGGTAGCTTTCTTCCTTGGCGGGATGGTTCGGACAGGGAAAACGGCCCAGAAAGTAAAAGCCATAGGCCTGATAATAGGCGTCCCGCGCGGCTGAAACATCACCGGCGGCCATATGGCCATCGGCTGTCATTATGAAACGGTGGCCTGCTGCAATCCAGGCCTGTGCCCAGCGCTTACCATCCAGCCCGGTCAGCGCCTCGATCGTTTCCAGCGTTGCCTGCGGATCGGTCAGGCCAAACGGATGAATGCGCTTGGCAAGCCGATCACGCATCCAAGCCTTTGCGTTTTCCAGTGAGCGCGGCCCGATCAGTTCGCCGGTAGCCTGTGCTATGTTCGACATCAGCATTCTCCAAGGTTTTGTCGTCAGGCGCCGTCACCAGATGGCTTCCAGTGAGGCCCGTTGAGATTCCGCGGTTTCAAGGGATCGTCCCAAGTCACGAAGAGCGTTCGCAACCGGCGCAACGAGCGCCGCATTGTCTGAAGCCACCGTGCCATCGGGGAGAAAGAGGTTGTTTTCGAAGCCAAGGCGCGCATGTCCGCCCCGAAGCGCTGCCGTCACGGCACAGGCGGCTTCATCTCGCCCAAAGGCGCAGACGGTCCAATGCGAGAACGGAGCTTGCCGCGTTACGCCGAGAAACTCGTCCAGGTCTGCCGGGTGTGACTGCTGGCTTGCCGTATAACGGCCAAGTACGAAAAGGACCGGAATATCATCCGCCGGTATGACCCCCCGCAGTCGCATGTCCTGCAAGCGCGCCACATCAACGGCATCGTAAAGAATGATTTGCGGAAAGATCCGCTCCCTGCGCATCCATTCAAGAAGAGAGGCAAAAGCGACTTCGTGCGGAACATCAGGTGCGATTTCCCGTAAAGCCATTGAACAGGCTTGCGGCCGCAACACACGCACGAGATCGCTCTGTTGCTGCGGTGTATACCGGCCAAGAGCTTCTGTCGTGACCTGCACGATCAACTGCTCGCCAACCCGCTGACGGATCGCCTGTTCGGTGGCCTGATAACGATCGATTTCCAGACAATGCTGACCTGCGTCATCCCGCACATGAACATGAATCATGCTGGCACCGGCCTCCAGGCACGCCTGTGCGCATTCCGCAAGTTCGGACGGCCCAATCGGCAATGCTGGATGATCCGCTTTTGTGCGTCGTCCACCATTTGGCGCAATGGCAAGCGCAATGCCACGCCGGCAATCAGCCGGGGCCGCTAAATCCTGCATGACAGCAATCCTCCTTATGCCCACGCCTTGTTAGCGTGGCCTGAGGCCGGAACACGCTTCCGGCTCCTCAAATCTCCGGCCTCCACCGAATTTTTGAGCATGATCAAAATTCGCACAAAGCTCGCGAGCTGTCAATTTGATCATGCTCATTTTTTATTTTGAGGCCCCATTGAAGAAAGAAGCGTACTCGAAGGGGGGTATGGCTGATGGGCGACATTATCACCAGTCTGCCATGATCAGCTGACAGTCAGGCTTTCAAGCTCCAAGGCGGACGAATGGGGAGACAGGCCCTTCATGACGATTTCGATCTGTCGCCTTAGCCTCTCGGTTCCCTGCTTCAAATTGAGGTCCGAATCTGAGAGCCAAAGACGGAGATCAACCTGATAAATCGCGAAGATGGTCTGGGCGATGATCTCCGGCGTTTCATCGGCTTGGATAACGCCTGACTTGAGCGCGTCCTCGACGAGGTGGATCAGCAGATGGCGTAATGCATGACGGGTGCGGTTGAAACGCTCTGCCTGCGTGCCGGACTGATAGAAATACATCTCCCGCAAGGCCGCCCGCGACAAGGTAGGATTTTCCGCGAAATATTGGTAATGACGCTTTAGAATGACCAACAAATTGGCGAGCAAAGATTGGTCCGGGCGAATCATGACCCGGGCATCCTCGATGCACTGCTCAAGACCGTCATTGACGATAAGAAACAAAAGGTCACGCTTTGTCTCGGCATAGACGAAGACAGTGCCCATGCCCACGCCTGCCGCGGCGGCAATCTCGCGCGTCGTCGTGTCGTCGAACCCCTTGGAAAGAAACAGGTCGAACGCGGCACTCTTGATGCGGAGCAGCTTGTCTTCCTTGTTCTTCTCCCGCACGCTCTCGCGCTTCATCGAGCCCAAATCCTGTCCTTTAACATTCCCGCTTAAGGCGTATGTCGTGGGCTACTTGTCTCAAACATGCATTGATGACGCGGCGGCCGTTGACAGCTCGATGAGGTTACCTGACCGCAGCCGCAATGATCAAGTTACCAAAGTGCCGACGTCGCCTATGGTAACGAGGCAAAGCCACTACACGGGAAGGATGCGAACCGATGCGTTACATGCCGTAAAAAAGCGGCTTTGGGATCGCGGCACACCAACAGCCAAATCGGCGCGCAGTGACTTTATCGGGAGCGATCGACCTGAAGGCACGCCGGGCCGGCAACGAGTTCGACACTGGAGCCGCCCTATCAACCGTACGCATTGCTGATGTAATGTAGACGAATTCGACAATAGACATTGACCAAGCGAGGCGTTAATCGATGAGATATCGGGGACTCGACCTCAATCTTCTGGTGGCTCTGGACGCCCTGCTTCGGACTCGGAATGTTTCCCGGGCGGCGAATGCGGTAAATATCACCCAACCGGCCATGAGTTCCGCGCTGGCGCGTCTCAGGCAATATTTCGGCGATCCCCTCCTGATTAGCCGCCATGGCAAATCCGTTCTTTCCCCGCTGGCTGAGACACTGGCAGCGCCCGTCTTCGACACGCTCAGAACCATTGATCGCACGATCATTACGCAGCCCGCCTTCGATCCGAGTTCAGACGACCGCGATTTTAGTCTTTTGGCTGCCGATACGATTGTGGCCGGGGTCCTGGCAAATCCGTTACAAAAAATCTCAGAAATGGCGCCCAAGCTGCGCATGGAGATCGCAACTCCGCATGGCGACCTTGTTGAGAAGCTGGAGGCGGGCCATGTTGATCTGATCATAGCTCCCGAAGTTCATTGTTCCCCAGATCACCCAAGGGAACTGATTCTTGAGGAAGAACACTGCGTCATTGCCTGTGGCAAGTGCTTTGACGCTGACGCCCTGACCTTGGCGCAATATGCCGCCGCGGACCATGTAGAGGTCTTTATCGGTCCGTTGCAAAGACCCTATTTGCCGGACCATCTGTTTTCACGTCATGGGATTACCCGGCGGATAACTGTGAAGCTGGACCATTTTTCCCTCGTGCCGTTTTTCCTCGCCGGCACCAGGCGCCTGGCGACATTTCCCGGCATGACCGCCGAACTGTACACGTCGTTTACAGACCTCAAGCTGCTTGAACCTCCGCTGGCGATCCCCCCAGTCCGCCTGGTGATGCAATGGCATGCGCGTGCCAATCGCGATCCCGGCCTGACCTGGCTGCGCACCAACATAAAGCATTATTTGGAAGCCATGAACCGGCAGTATAAATCCCGCTTATACCGTCTCGCGCCGCAAACGATTTGAGCGCCACTGCTGCGCGCTGCTACTTCCTCCTCTGAAGCCATCTGCCGGAGAAAGTAGCCATGTGCGAAAACTGCAAGGGACTTGAACTGAATCTCACTCGCCGACACACCATGGTTGCTTTGGGCGCCGGCCTTCTGGGTCCCTTTATTGCCACTGGCCTGACAAAGCCGGCAGTCGCGGCAGATCAGACCGGGCCGAAAGGATCGCCACGCGAAATCCTGATCCGTGGAGGTTACGTCATGCCGGTCGATCCGGTGATGGCGGATCTCATTGCGGGCGACGTGCATATCAAGGACGGCGAAATCGTCGCTGTTGCGGCGCAAATAAATGCACCGAATGCGGAAATTATCGATGCTTCCAACATGGTTGTCCTGCCGGGTTTTGTAGACACTCACTGGCATATGTGGAACAGCATCTGGCGTGGAATGGTTAACGACGCCACGGAATACTTCACCCGCCACGATCTACTGCCCTATTACAGCGTCGAGGACCACCACACAGCCGTTCAATATGCTGCGCTGGAGGGGATTAACGCTGGTATTACTACCTGCCATAACTGGGCGCACGGTCTGCGGAACTACGATGACGTTCAGGCGGAACTGTCTGCCTTGGCCGAGGTCGGAATTCGCGCCAAATTGAGTTATTCCGGCGTCATTCGCAATGTGCCGACACCGTCGGCCGATCTTCAGCGCGCACTGGACTGGATTGCCGCCAATGGCAATGGACGGCTTGGCCTTGGCATGACACTGGATGGGGCAGGCGAGCATTTTGCTCCCCAGGTTCAGGTGGCCCGCAAGCTGGGACTGCGACCAATTACCGACCATGGAAGCTTCATGGCCTTTCCCGATCTCATCGGGCCTGAATTTATCTTTACCCACGGCGCCGGTATCGCGCCGGAGGCCGTCACCATGATCGCCAGAAAGAAACTGGGCATTGCTCTGTGCCCCGGAACGGATCCGATGATCGGGAACGGGTTGCCGCCGGTCTATGACCTGATAAAGGGCGGTGTTCCACTGGATAATATCAGTTTCAGCATCGATGTTTCCTGCCAGTCTCCCGTCGATCCCTTCGCAAGCCTCAGAACTCTTGTTAATTCCGGCCGCATACAGCAGGTGGAGGCCAACAAACTCACCGGAGACCTGATTGGAATTGCCCAGAAGGGCTTGAAATGGGTTTTCAGCTACCGCGATGCCATCCGCGTGGGCACATTGAGCGGTGCGCACGTACTTGGTCTGTCCGATCACGTTGGATCGCTGACGCCTGGCAAAAGAGCAGACGTTATTCTCGTGCGTACCGATCAAGCCAACATGTTGCCGGCCGCCAACACCAATCCAGCTTTCCAGATTGTTCAGCATGCTGATCCGGTAAATGTCGATACGGTGATTATTGATGGTGTAATCCGGAAGCGCAACGGCAAGCTGACGGGGGTCGATATCGACGGCGTCGTAGAGAAAGCGGCGCGGGCTCAAGAGGCAATCCGCAAACGGGCAAACTTGCCAGTTCTTGATACTTCTCTTTGATGTGTAAGGGCCTGCAGCGGTCGTGCAAGCGCGATGAAGGCATCGCATTTTTTGGACGCGCAGAAGGCGTTCATCCTGAAGCAGGGGGGCGGACAAGAGGAGTGCGAATTCGTACGCTAAGGGCGAACGGAGCGAGAACTTGCTCGACCCGCCGTAGCCCAGCTGGCAGGCGCAGCGATCGAAATCCGTTCGGCATCCCAGGTGTAGATGCCGGTCGATTATCAGTGCTTCTGACGCTACCATCCGGCAGTTGCAGGTCCTCAGGGAGGTATTGCGGAACGGCTCCGAGCGGCAGGCGGCCCGGGCTTTGCGCATCAGCCAACCGGCAGTCAGCCAAAATGTGAGCAGTTGGAAGCTGCAATTGGCCTCACACTGTTTAAGCACGAGACCAATCGGCTTGTGCCGACAGATGCGGCCTGGGAACTTTTACAAAGTATTGACCTTGCCTTCGCCGGATTTGATCAGATCGGCAAGTCCATCGCTTTCCTGAAGAGCAGCGACACGCGTGTTGTCAGCATCGCAGCGCCGGCGGTTTTTTCGTTGAAGCTGATCCCGGAGGTCGTCGGTAGGATCCGGGAACTCAAACGGTCCTATTCCATAAAGCTCAGGACGGGCAGTTATCAGGAAATCGGGGATTACATCCTTCACGGCAAGGCCGACATAGGGATCTCGCGGCTGCGGCTGGACGAAAGAATCTTCGAGTGGCGGCCGGTCGGGACGCCGTCAATATATTCCAAAGGCTCATCGTTTCGCAGAGAAGGACGTCATCACGCCCGAGGATCTTGTCGGAGAGGCACTGATTGACATCGACCCGCAGTTCGCATCCCATCAGATGAATGTGAACGCCACGCGATATATGGGCATCCATCCAGACATCGCTGTCGAGTATGATGCGCACGGGCATGACGCAGGCTTTGTCGCGGCAGGCGTGGGCGTGTCGATCACAAACGAGATCCTCGCAAAGGAATATCGTCACTTCAATGTTGATTTCCGGCGGTTGAGCCCGGCGCGACTTACCACTGTGGTATTCTGGCAGAAGGATCGATCCTTAAGCGCGCGCCTGAGCATTGTAGTAGAGCAATTGACATCTGCGTTCCTGGGAGCGGAAGGTAGTCGAATCGTCCCCGCGAATGTGGTCCGTAAGTGAGGTTTCTCACACAGTTCGATTAGTGGGGACGATCTGGAAACACAGGGCGTTAACGATCTCCTAACGGATTAAGTGCCTTTCTAGTCATCAGTTGCCCCAGGAGAGACAGCCCGAAACCGCTTCGCGATTTCGGTGGCGTTTCTTCGACTTCAGCCGTCACCTGTGGATCAACTCGATGAGTCTCATTTCCCGCATTCTAAAGGTCAAAAGTCGGTCGCATATCCTGATCACCCGCCAAGCAAGCGGCTTTCCGGACCGAATTATCGGCATGAAAAAGAAGCGCGGAAACCAGGCTAGGCAACGTCTGGGAGTCGTGATTGGCATCTTCGTCGGCGGATTCTTGCTAATCGGTGGGCGCCTCGTCCAATACGGGCTTGCCGAGGAGCAGATCACCGCCTCGCTTGGAAACCCGAATGTGGTCGCCTCCCGGCCTGACATCGTCGACCGTAACGGCCAGCTCCTGGCTACCGATCTCGACATGGTGTCCCTCTATGCCGATCCCCGCCGCATCGTCGACGCCGACGAGGTGGTGGAGAAGCTCGCCGCCATCCTACCGAACCTCGACTGGAGGGATACACACCGGAAGCTGAGGGTGGACAGCGGCTTCCAGTGGTTGCGACGGCAATTGACACCCAAGCAGCAGGCCGACATCCTGGCCCTCGGTCTTCCCGGTCTAGGCTTCAGGCCGGAAAAACGCCGCTTCTATCCCGGTGGTCGGTCGGCTGCACATATCGTCGGTCACGTGAATGTCGACAATCTCGGCCTTGCCGGCATGGAGCGCTATCTCGACCAGCAAGGTCTCGCGGACCTGAGGGCCATCGGCATGACGTCGGGTATCTCGCTCGAGCCCGTCAAGCTTTCGATCGATATCCGCGTGCAGAATATTGCGCGCCAGGTCGCGGCCAAGGCGATCAGCGCCTATGAGGCGGAGGCCGCCGGCGCCGTCGTTCTCGACGTCGAAACCGGCGAAGTCCTGGCGATGGCTTCCGTCCCTGATTACGACCCTAACGAACCGTCGCGCATATTGGCTGACGGCAGCGTGGACAAGGAGTACGAGAAGGGCTGGTTCAACCGGATCAGCAACGCCACCTTCGAGATGGGTTCCACCTTCAAGAGCTTCACACTGGCCATGGGCCTGGATGCCGAGAAGATCACCTTAAACTCGGTCGTCGACGCATCTCGTCCGATCCGCATGGGCGGTTTCACGATCAAGGATTTCAAGGGCAAGAACAGGCCTTTGACGATCCGGGAGGTCTTCCAGTATTCGTCGAATATCGGGACCGCAGCCGTCGCGGACATGGTCGGTATCGAGGGTCATCAAGAGTTCCTGACCAAGCTCGGCCTTCTGTCGAAAACGGAGACGGAAATGCCGGGCGTCGCCACGCCGACCCAGCCGCGCACCTGGAAGAAGATCAATTCGGTCACGATTTCCTTTGGTCACGGCGTGGCGACGACTCCACTGCAGACCGCATCAGCGGCCGCAGCGCTTATCAACGGCGGCAACCTTCTACCGCCGACTTTCCTACCGCGATCGCCGAATGAGGCAGCAATGCTCTCGAAATCAGTCGTCAAACCGAGTACGAGCGCGGATATGCGCACCCTCTTTAGCTGGAACGGGCTGAAGGGATCCGGCCGTGCCGCCCAGGTCGAGGGTTTCAATGTCGGCGGCAAGACCGGCACCGCCGATAAGGTCGTCAACGGACGCTATGCCAGTGACCTGAATTTCAACGCCTTCGTCGCAGCCTTCCCGATGGACAAGCCGAAATATATGGTTCTTTCGATTATCGATGCGCCGACGACAGGCGAGCACGGCGGTCGAACAGCCGCTTCTACTGCCGCACCGATGGTCAAAGAGATCATCGGTCGCATAGCCCCGCTGCTCGGCGTTCAGCCTCATTTCGGTTTGAGGGATGCTCCCTATACGATAGAGGGCTTTTAAGGTTGCCTTTAATCCGCCGTTTGCACAGACGAGAAGCGCCCTTCAATTTCGTCAGGCGCATCAAGCCTCTGTCTTCGTGCAGAGCTAGCGCCGCCGCGTGGGGAAAAAGGCTGCCAGTTCGCTCACAACCGAATTGATTCGACTGGCCAGTTGTCCTGAGGAGACCTGATAATCCGTGAAATCTCGATCCGAGGCATAGATCGCCGTCGGAAGGGTATGAACCATGAAGAAACCAAAGAGAGGGCGAAGTTGATGTTCGACCATGAGCGCGTGCCGCTCCCCTCCTCCGGTCGCAGCGATGATAACCGGTTTCGATTTCAGTTCATGAGGATCGAGAAGATCGATCAGGTGCTTGAAAAGGCCGGGATAGCTGCCCTAGCCACCGTGATTCTAGCTATACTAACTTCTCGAATATAGTATAGCGCCGCTGTCGAGATGCCCGCCTTGAAGGGAATCGAACCGCTGCTACGTGATGGGGCTCGCCTACTACCGCGCTGGCAAGGCGCATCATTGCGGTTAGATTTCGTAAGGCACACGTATGTCCGGCATTTCGCGAGGGAAATCCTTTGTGTTTCGAGTGATAAGCAACATCGAGTGAATATTGGCCGTTGCCCAGATGATGGCATCTGAAAGCTTGATACGATGAAGTTGTCGCAGAGATGCTGCTCGTTCGGCTATGGCGTCATCGACAGCGATGACCGCAAAGCCAGCCAGGAAAGCGCGCGTTCCGATTGCCACCTCAGGCTTGGCACCGACTAGTACCTCCATCCAGGTGATAATGCTAATCGCCTTTTCCTGATATCTTGTCAGTTCGTCTCGCGCTTGCGGAACTGCGTTGAGATAGTCAATCAGGACATTGGTATCGAACAGAGACTTTACCATTCGCTGCGCATGTTTTCTTGATAGGTCAGACCATCCACCTTTCGATCGCCCCAGAGCCCGAAAGCTTCTGATTCGATATCGGCATTGTTCCTAGCCAGGAAGTCATTGATCGCCTTTCGGATCAGCGCTGCCCTCGACATTTTTTCTCGCTGTGCCAGCCGGTCCAGCGCTTTGACTTCTGGGTCCCCGATGTCCACCAACGTTCTCATGTAATGAACTCCGATATATGATATCGGCAACATATATCATCGCTGATCAGTATCTTCAATGGGCGCGGTCGTGTATGGGGCCTGTTGCGCGGGGAGAGTACGACCGATGTTCGGCATCTACGCGGGTCTGGTGCATAATCAGCTCTACGAACTCAGCGCTCACTGACCCGGATGCCTTCCCAGACGAGCATTTGAGCAGTTTTGTAAAGAATGAAATCAGATGGCCGCGAGACAGTTTCGTGCACAAGATCACACCACCGTTGGTTCCGGCAGCATGAACCTGAAACACCCGCTTTGCTAAGTCCAGACCGACAATGCTAACTTCATGAATGCTCTCCTCTGAGTGACGTTCTGGCGATCATCACTTTGGCACATTGCAATGCCGTCGGGAGGAATCCACTCCATCAACTCTCAGCAAATCAACACATACCTCGCGAGCGGTCGGATCTTATTAGACATGGCGGGTCACTCCTCCGCTTCGTTCGATCGCATTGATCAGCCGATGCAGTTTCACGGCATCTTGGAATCCCGGGCTAAGTCGGGTGCCGGACGTCGCGTCGGAAGCAAAAGTTCGTAGAGCTTTCTGACGTTACCCGTCAGGACGTCCTCGTTGCTGTCGAAATCCTGCGGGATGGAGATCGGATGAAGTGTCTCGCCTCCCTGCGCGCCCACCAGCTTGAACCCGCCCAGACCGACGTAGCCCACTGGGCTCGTGAGTACCAAGTCGCCCCTGCTGCCGTTGATCTCCAGGTGGAAATTTGTCCCGCGCGACAGCCCGCCCCGAAAATGGCTCGTCACCAGCGCGCCGGAGGAAAGCTTGCCATTGAACGCGATCTGGTCGGCGACGTTGAACGGGATGATTTCCTTGCTCTCTGCTATCCTGATCGTCGGGCGACGGCTGGCCAAAGTCCCTGAGACACTGCGGAAGTCCTCGCCGACTACGAACGACAAGGCGTCTATCGTTTGCGCGAAGGGAACGTGCAGCATGCTTGCGCCATTGGACGGATCCAATGTGTACCTGAAGGCTTCCTCGATCTCCTCGCCCCACGTAATCCCGGACCTGATCACACGGCGACTTGGATTTCTTGCCTCGCTCACGCATCACACAACGGCGAGACCGGGAAGCCCGCCCGTCGAATACATATGTCGAGGCAAAAACCTCATTTAAATTCAATACCGAGAAGATCAAACGAATTGGAACTGGCTGAGATCGGCGAGCAGCAAGGCACCAACATCCAGCACGCCAGTGCCGGAAGAGGCCGCAAGATTCGCTAGCGGCAGCCTGATACACTGGTCTCATCCACCGACCTGGTCCTGATTGGCAACCACCGGCAATTTGCCTTCGTCTGGAACACGGGCTTCGGTCTGCCGGGCGGCGGAGATGAGTCGGCGATGTGCGCGGATCGCGTTCCATTGTTGGTCGATCAGCACGCCGATGAGGATCACGCCACCCATGACGGCGAAATTCAGCGACGAGGGGATGCCGAGCAGATTCACGAGGTTCTGCAACTCCTGGAGCAGGACCGTCCCGAGCACGACGCCAACGATCGATCCCTCGCCGCCGCGGAGCGAAAAGCCGCCGAGTACGGCAGCGGCGATCGCGTAGAGCTCATAGAACTGGCCATGGCTGGCCGGCGAGATCGAGCGTGTGTACATGGCGAAATAGATTGCCGCGAGCGCCGTAAGCAGTCCGCAGATGACATAGGCCGACATCACCATCCGGCCGGTGCGGATACCGGAATATCGGGCCGCCTCCTCGTTCTTGCCGATCGCGTAAAGGTAACGCCCGAAGACAGACCGATGCAGCACCACCCACATGACCACGGAAATGATGACGAGCGCTATGAAGGTATTGGGAACGCCGTAGAACCGTCCGGCGGTGATGAACTCAAGATCCGGGAAATTTTGGCCGAACGCAAAACCCGCCGTTCCGTCGGCCGTATAGAAGCGCGCCGCCCCGCGATAGATAAGGAGGCCGCAGAGAGTGACGACGAAGGGTTGCAGGTTCAGCCGGGTGATCAGCCAGCCGTGAATGGCACCTATGGCCGCGCCGAGCACTAGAATGAGTGGCAGCGCCAGCATCCATGACATATCTTGGACCGCGACGAAATCGACAAACAGCACACCAAGAAGCGCTACGAGCGAACCCACGGAAAGTTCGATACCGCCTGTAATGATGACGTAGGCCTGGCCAATCGACAGGATGCCGAAAAGACCGATCAGGTTGGCGGTATTCGCCAGGTTGATCGGCAGCAGGAAGCGCGGATTGATGATGGCGACGACGATGCCGACGACGACGATCAAAAGCAGCAGTCCAAGATCTTTTTTGATCATTCGAGATCCATCCCCCCGATACCTAATTATGTTGCCGCGGCGGCTATTTTACGCGTTTGCCGACAGCAAGCAAAAGGACGCTTTCCTGACTGAATTCGTCCTCATCGAGAATGCCGGCGATCTGGCCCTCATGCATGACGGCAATGCGGTCAGAAACGCCGATCACCTCTTCCATGTCGCTGGAGATCATCAGGATTGCGACACCGGCATCGGCAAGCGCCCGCATCAGGCCGTAGATCTCGTTCTTCGCACCGATATCGATGCCGCGTGTCGGCTCGTCGAAGATCATCACCTTCGGGCTCATCGACAACCATTTGGCAAGTACCACCTTCTGCTGGTTGCCGCCGGACAGAGTGCCGGTTCGGCTCGAAATAGAGGGCGCTTTGATGCCGAGGCGAACGCGCTGTTTTTCGGCCGCCGCCGTCTCCCGCTCGGCGGAAAGCAAGAAGCGGCTGGCGAGCATGGGGAGATCGGCAAGGGTTATGTTCTGGGCGATCGAGAAATCAAGAAGAATGCCGTTGCGCTTTCGATCCTCCGGCACCAGGAAAATGCCGCGAGCAACGGCGTCCCGCGCGGAACGGACTGCAATTTTCTGCCCGTCCTGCAGGATGGATCCGCCGTAACTGCGATCAATGCCAAAGAGCACTCTGGCAAGCTCGGTACGGCCGGACCCGACGAGGCCCGCAAGTCCCAGGATTTCTCCATACCTGATTTCCAGATCAACGGGACGGCCGGGATAGGCCTCGGTGCGCACGGCACTCACCTTCAGCGCAATCGAGCCGGGTGAGCGCTGCGGCTTTGCAGTACGGGCCGCAAGCATCCGGCCAATCATCAGCTTGACCATCTGGTCGTGGCCGATGTCCGTCTTGGCGAGCGTGCCCACAAGCGCGCCGTCACGGAGTACGACGACCCGGTCGGCTACGCGCTCAACCTCGTGGAGCCGATGCGAGATGAAAATAACACTGATGCCATCCGCCTTCAGCAATTTGATGATGCTGAGCAACCGCTCGGTTTCAGCCAGCGGCAGGCTGGACGTGGGTTCGTCGAAGATGACGAGCCTCGCGTTGATGGACAGCGCCTTGGCGATTTCCACCATCTGCTGCTCGGCCAGCGAAAGCGACGCCACGCGTGTGTCGGCGGAAAAATGCGCGCCCACGCGCCTCAAGAGCGGCTTCACCATGTCCCTTAGCCGATCGCGATCGACGAGCTTAAGAGGTCCCGCCTTCAGCGGTTCGCGCCCTAGGAAGATATTGGCAGCGACGTCGAGATTCTCAAAGAGATTGAGCTCCTGATGCACGAAGGCGATGCCGGACGAGATGCTCGATTCCACAGTGAGGAAACGAAGTTCTGTCCCGTCGAGCAGGATCGTGCCCCGATCCGGTGCGATCACACCGCCGAGAATCTTCATCAGTGTCGATTTTCCGGCCCCGTTTTCGCCGACAAGGCCGATGACCTCGCCTGGCATGATGTCCATTGACAGGCCCTCGAGCGCAACGACACCTGGATAGGTCTTGCCAACGCCGGAAAGCGACAGGAATGGCGTTCCGGGCGCGCCCGGTGGCGGAATATCGGAACTATGGTTCATCGGCTGTCCATGGCTGCTGATGCTGGCGGCACGAAATGCCTTTCGCGGCGGCGATGAGTACCGCCGCCGCGAAAGAGGTTATTTTCCAGCCATGGCCTTCAGGTTGGCAGCATACTTGTCAACGTCATCCTTGCCGATGATCACCGTCGGAATGATGATCAAGCCGTCGGCGGGAATGCCGGACTTGTCACCCTTGAGGTAGGCGGCCATCAATTTCATGCCCTGATAGGCCCATTCGAACGGCTGCTGCACGACGGTTGCCGCGATCGTACCTTCCTTGACGCCGCCGAGCGTGATCGGATCGTCATCAAAGCCGACGACGGTGATCTGGCCGAGTTTGCCCGCGTCACGCAGCGCCTCATAGATACGCGGCGTGTTGTAGGAGTAGAAGCCGACCATGCAGGTCAAGTCGGGGCTGGCCACCAACGCATCCTCCACGTTCTTCTTGGCGCGCGTCTGGTCGATGTCGTCACCGCGGACATCGACCAGCTCGATCTTGGTACCCTTGAGCCCTTCCTTCATCCCTTCGATGCGTTCGCGGGCGTTATCGGCGCCCAGCAGACCGACGAAGCCCATGCACTTTCCGCCGTCCGGCATCGCCTTCTTGGCGATTTCGGCGGCCTGTTTGCCGGCGTCGACGTTCGAAGAACCGATATAGGCGACGCGGTTGGTCTTCGGCGCGTCGCTGTCGGTGGTGAAGAGAGCCGTCTGCGAGCCGATCTTGTTGAGGCCATCCGTCTGGGTCTTGGGATCGACTGCGGAGACCATGATCCCCTTGACGCCGGCGCTGACGAGATCTTCCATGAGACGCTGCTGAATGGCGACGGCCGCCTGCTCAGGATATTTCAGCTCCATGTTGTAGTCCGGCATCTCGCCCTGGGCCTTCTTCACCCCCGCCTCGGCGGCTTTCCAGAAGTCGGATGCTCCATTGACGACGAATGCGAGTGTCGGCTTGTCGGCGGCATGTGATACAGCCATCGGCGCCGTACTCAGCATCAACGCGGCGAAAAACAAGGCTGCATTTTTCCGTTTCAGCTGTTTCATAATACTCCTCCCAAGGGCCGCGGTTGCGAGGGCCCGTTCGCGACTTACGGCCGGCCGATGCGCCCCCTCCAAGGTCCGTCGCGAAGCGACGTGTGGCATATGTGCCGATCGCACCACGACGGTATACCAGAATCTAAATTAGTAAATAGTAATATTAATGTCGATCAAAACATGTCGATGCTGGGTCAAATCCGCCCGCGGCGGCACAACTGCAAAAGCTTCGCGTGCGGGGAGCCTTTCAGTTGGATCTAGTTGCCGGGGCCTCGCTTGCGAATTAGGCGATCACATCCGATCGCACGATCAGCCTCAATATCTACTTGACAAACACCACACGCCTATACGATTGAGTAATCGATAACCCAATAATGGTGGTGAAGGACTTGGCAGTCTCGCTTTCTGACATCGCGGAGCGTGCCGGCGTCTCGGTGAAGACGGTTTCCGGCGCGCTGCATGGCGGCTCCGCCCGTATGTCGGACGAGACGCGCCAGAAGGTGAAGTCCATCGCCGAGGAACTCGGCTACGTCACAAACCTGGCAGCGCGGGGAGTGCGCCAGGGCTGGCTGCCGCTGGTCGGCGTCATCTCCGACGGCCTCATCACCTCGCCGTTTGCGACGGAGATCGTGCGCGGCCTTGATGGCGCGGCGCGCAGTGCCGGAATGGCGGTCTTCGCGATCAACCACAGCAGCGGCCAGTCGATTGGGTCGGTACTCGGCGAGGTGCAGCAGTTCCGTCCTCGCGCCGTCGCTTACGCCGCCATGTACCACAAGGATGTCGCCCTGCCGGAAAAGCTGACCGGCTCCGTCGGCGTGATGATCAACTGCCGCGAGACCTCCGGCCGAGTCACCTCGCTGGTGCCGGACGAGGAGGGTGGCGCGCGGGAGATCGTGCGCTATCTTCTCGCTGCCGGCCGACGCCGCATAGCCTTCATCAACCTGCCGGGCATTCTCGCCGGCATGCTCCGCGAGAAGGGTTTTCGCGGTGCCCTGAAGGAGGCGGGCGTTGCCCCCCTCGGTGTCTTCCCGGCCGTGCGCCGCAGGATTTACAGCGATCGTGCGCCGAGCTTGGTCCCCATCCATCTGGAGGCGCTTCTTGCATCCGGTGAAAGGCCCGATGCCATCCTGTGCGGCAACGACCGCGTAGCGATGGAGGTTTATGCCGCGCTTGCCCGTGCCGGCCTTCGCATACCGGACGATATCGCGGTGGCAAGCTTTGATAATCAGGTCGAACTCGCCTCGCGGCTTGACCCGCCATTGACGACGATGGCCCTGCCACACCGCGCCATGGGCCGTCTCGCGATGGAGATTCTCCTCGCCGGAGAGCCAGAACCGCAGTCTCTGCGCAAACTCCCGTTCCATCTCGTAGAACGGGCGTCCGTCTGAACATTCGCATGTAATCGTATTCAACAGGAGGAGACTACCAAAATGACCGCAAGAATGAGTAATCGTTTACTCTCCACAATGTTTACGACCGCCGCGCTGGTCGCGGCAGCGGGTATCGCCGAGGCGAAGACCGTCATCCATATCATGCATCAAGGCGATCCGGGCTGGGTGAATACCTACGGCGACGTAGCTAAGCGCTTCGAGGAGGCCAATCCGGATGTCGATATCGAGCTAATCTACGCGCCGCATGACGCCTATAACGAAAAGTTCAGCGCCGCCGTCATGTCCAAGCAACTGCCCGACATCATGGAGCTCGACGCGCCGTTCCTCGCCAATTACGTCTGGTCAGGCTATTTGCAGCCGGTCAAGCCGCTGCTCGAGCAGGACGTGCTCGGCGATATGACGGACTCGAACGTCGCGCAGGGCACCTATCCGATCGACAAAGAGCTCTATGCCGTTGGCCTCACGGACTCGTCCGTCGTACTCTACGGAAACAAGAAGTATCTCGAAGCCATCGGTGCGCGCATTCCAAAGTCCGTGGACGACGCCTGGACGCGCGAGGAATTCGAAGGCTACCTCGATAAGCTCTCGAAGCTCGACGGCGTGAAGTGGCCGATCGACACGTTCCGCGGCTACGGCATCAAGACAGAATGGATCACCTATGCCTATGGCCCGCTGCTCGAAAGCGCCGGCTGCACCCTGATCGACCGGAAGACCTGGACTGCCAGCGGCACGCTCGACGGCGAGGCCTGCGTCAAGGCGCTGACCATGATGCAGGACTGGTTGAAGAAGGGTTGGCTCGTGCCTACCTCATCGGGCACCAACCAGTTCTACGCCGAAGGCCAGCCGGCGGCGCTCGCCATGGGCGGCCACTGGTTCTATGCCGAGGCCGCCGCGGCGATGAAGGACAATATCGTCGTTATGCCGCTGCCGAAGATCGGCGAGAAGGGCGTGAGCCCGAATGGCACCTGGATCTGGGGCATTTCCGCGACGTCCGCGAACCCTGATATCGCCGGCAAGTTCCTGAGCTTCATGCTGAAGGACAAGGGTTACCGCGCCTATGCCAAGAGCCAGTCCGCCTATCCGGGACTCAAGAGCTTCGCCGCCGAATCCCCGCTCTACGCAGAAGGCGGCCCCCTCGCCGTCGCCTTTGAACAGGCCTCGAAGACGGCCATCGCCCGTCCGCCGCATCCGGCCTATCCAACGATCACTTCGGCCTTCATGCAGGCCGTCGACAAGGTCTTCAATGGCGGCGACGTACAGGAGGCACTGACGGCGGCGGCCAAGAAGATTGACGAGGATATCGAGGACAACGCCGGCTACCCGCCCTTCGACGAACAGCATTAAGGCATTTGCGGGGCCGGCTCTCAGGCTGGTCCCGCCCCGGAGGATGATCGATGAGGAGGAGACAATGACCTTGCAACAGACCTCAGCGCCCGCATTGCCGCGCCCCGGCAGACGGCGCGACCGCCAGCGATTTTGGCAGGAAGTCGCGATGATCGCGCCGGCCGTGCTTTTGCTCGCCACCTTCCTGATCACACCGTTTCTGCTGTCGTTCTGGACGGCGATGACCAACCAGCCGCTCGTGCCCCGCCCGACGCCGGTGCGATTCGTCGGCCTCCTGAATTTCCAGCGCGTCTTCAGCGATCCGCTGTTCTGGACATCGCTATGGAACGTCACGCGCTTCACCATCTGGGTTCTGCCCGTCCAGTGCGGTCTCGCCTTCCTCACCGCGCTGCTGCTGCACCAGAAGCTGCCGATGAAGAACCTGCTGCGCGGCCTTTTCTTCCTGCCGGCGATCACCTCCATGGTAGTGGTCTGCGTCATCTGGGGCACGCTGTTCCAGTATCCGAGCGGTCCCCTCAACCAGATCGTCGGCTTCCTTTCGGGCGGCGCCATCCAGCCGATCGACTGGCTCGGCGATCCTAACTGGGCGATGTTCTCCATCGTACTGCTGTCGGCCTGGCAGGCCTATGGCTTTCAGATGATCATCTACCTCGCCGGCCTGCAAGGCATTCCGGACGAGCTTTACGATGCCGCGCGCATCGACGGGGCGAGCGCGCTGCGCCGCTTCTGGCACGTCACCATGCCGGGCTTGCGCCCCACTCATGTCTTCGTGCTGGTCATCACCACCATCCAGGCCTTCAAGCTCTATACGCAGGTGGCGATCCTCACCCAGGGCGGGCCGAAGGAAAGCACGGAAACCGTCGTCCACTACATGGTACGCGCCGGCTTCGAGGAACAGAAACTCGGCTATGCATCGGCCGTTTCCGTCATCCTCTTCGTCATCGTTCTCTTGATCGCGCTCGTCCAACGCAAACTCCTGAGGCGTTTCGATGTCTGATATCGCGTTGAGCCAGCCCGCCCCGCTGGCAATTCCCAGGGGCAACGGCAAGACGGGCCTGCGTCTCGTGCAGAGCCTCTGCATTCTCGTCATCGCGCTCGTGATGATCTCGCCGCTCTTCATGCTGCTGATCGCCAGCCTGAAGGACGACCGCTTCCGGATCCTCGCCGACATGGGCAGCTTTCGCGCCTTCTGGGTGAGCGACCCGACCTTGTCGAACTATCGCGAGATCGCCAATTTCTCCGGTGAGCTCGCCTTCGGCCGCTATCTCTTCAACTCGCTGGTGATCCTTGTCGTCACGGTGGTCTCAGGCCTCGTTATCAATTCCATGGCCGGCTTCGTGCTCGCCTGGGGCTCGCTGCGCGGCAAGGCGGTGCTGCTCGCCCTCGTCGTAGCGCTCTACGTCATTCCGCAGGAAAGCATCATCATGCCGCTCGTCGTCATGATGTCGCGGGCGGGACTCACCGATACGTTTGCCGTGCAGATCCTGCCCTGGGTCGCAAGCCCGCTCTATGTCTTCCTCTTCTACCAGTTCTTCGCGCAACTGCCGAAGGAACTCTACGAAGCAGCAGAAATGGACGGCGCCTCGGCATTCCGCATCTATCGGTCCATCTACATGCCGCTCAGTCTGCCGGCGCTCGCCACGGTCTCCATCCTCATGGGCATCGAGAGCTGGAACCAGTATCTCTGGCCGACGCTTGTCACCCAGACCGACTATGCCCGGCCGATTGCCGTCGCCATCGCCACCTTCTTCGGGCAAGACAGCATCTATTGGGACCGCGCCATGGCTGCCTCGGTCCTGATGATGATCCCCGTGCTCATCCTCTACCTCTCTTTCCAACGCTGGTTCGTAAGTTCGTTCATCGGCTCCGCCGTGAAAGGTTAACCATGTCTCTCGCAGCAAAATCTGCAGTCGCCGTGCTTCAGTCAATCGAGGCCGATTTTCCCTCCGACACGGTGCTGCATCTCTGGCTGAAGGCGCGGCGCGCCGGCGGCGAAGCCAGGCTCTTCGTGACCGTCGATCACGAGGACGTGGCCGATCCAGCCACGCGCCGCACGCAGGAATTCGAATTCTTCGCCGTGACCCTCGGCAAGAGCGGCCGCGCGGTGCTGGCCTATGACGAAGCAGACACCATGCTGTCGGTCGCCTACGCCTTCCGGCCGGAAACGGTGCTGGAGGAGGGCATCCGCGTGCTTCATCACGATGCCCGCACCGCGCCGCCGCAACTGCCGCACGCCTATCACTTCCGCCCGCCCTTTGGCTGGATGAACGATCCGAACGGCTTCGGCCGCTTCGCCGGCCGCGCGCATCTCTTTTACCAGCACTATCCGCACCAGCCGCGCTGGAACACCATGCACTGGGGGCATGCCGTCTCGAGGGATTTCCTACGCTGGACGCATCTGCCGATGTTCCTCTTTCCAGCTGATCATCTCTCGGAAAGGGACGACGGGCGCGGTGGCGCATTCTCCGGCTCGGCCATTCCCCTCTCCGGCCCCGAAGGCGAAGAAATTCGCGTCTTCTACACCGAGCATGTGCGTGACCGGAAGCCGGAGGAGCAGATTCAGCTTTCCGCCGTCAGCCAAGACGGCATTGTCGCGAGTGCTAGCGAAATTGTTCTGCCCTTGCGCCCGGAAGGCCTCGGCCTCACCACCGATTTCCGTGATCCATATGTCTTCAAGGGGCCAGACGGCCGGTGGAAGATGCTGCTCGGCAGCCGCGACCGCGAGGGGGGCGTCGTGCTGCTTTACGAAACCATCGATTCCGAGGGCGCCGGCGGCTGGACCTTCCTCGGCGTCATCCACCGCGAGGATCGCTTCGGAATGACGGCGGCGGAGTGCCCCTGCATGGTGCCGGTCGGCGGCAGGGCGGACGATCCACAGACCCGCTGGGCTCTGATCTTCGGCCTGCTGACCAGCCGCGACCCCGCGACCGGCCGCCGCAATCTCACCTTTGTCACGGTTGGCCGTTTCGACGGACGCAGCTTCACATCGGATTTCGAGCAGGAGCTGGATTTTGGCTCCGACGCCTATGCTTTTCAGGCCTTTGTCGACGGTGAAGAGCCGGTCGGCATCGCCTGGCTGGCCAACTGGACGGATTTCTCCCAGAAGGACGACTTCCCGACGGCCATGACCCTGCCGCGCCGCGTCCTTGTAGAAGACAACAGCGTGCTGACCCCGCCCGTCGCCGCGGCCGAGAGCCTACGTCACAGGCTCATCGACGACACGTCGCTCGCCGCCGGCGAGACTGTGCTGCTCGGCGATGGAGCGGTGGAAATCGCGCTCAGCCTCGCCGTCCCCGGCGCGGCCTTCGATCTTGCCTTAGACCATCCGGACGTCGCCATCGGCGTCAGACTCGACGCCGATGGCCTTGCCATTGTCTTCGACGCAGGCACGGGCAAGGCACCACCGCGCTATCTTGCCGCGGGCGCCAGGCCCTCGGAACTGCGCATCTTCCTCGATGCCGGCTCCATTGAAGTCTTCGCCGACAACGGCCGCTGGACAGCAACTAAGCGTATTCCGAGTTTTGCCGCCGCTCGCTCGGCGAAGCTCGCCGGTGCGATCTCTGCCGCCAGGATCTGGCAGCTCAAGCTTTGAGGGAGGAATAGACAATGGCATCGGTAACGATCGATAGCGTCCTTAAGCAATATGGTGCGGTCTCTGTCATCCATGGAGTCTCCGTGGATATCGAGGACGGGGAGTTCGTCACGCTCGTCGGGCCGTCGGGCTGCGGCAAATCTACGCTCCTGCGCATGCTTGCGGGGTTGGAGGACATCAGTGGCGGCGAGATCCGCATCGGCGGGCGCATCGTCAACGACGTGGCGCCGAAAGAACGGGACATCGCCATGGTGTTCCAGAGCTATGCGCTCTATCCGCATATGACGGTCCGAGAGAACATGGGCTTCGCCCTGAAGCTGCAGGGCCACGATAGGGCGACCATCGACAAGCTGGTCAATGAAGCCGCCGGCGTCCTCGCGCTCGAGCCGCTGCTGGAACGGCTGCCCAAGCAGCTCTCCGGCGGCCAGCGCCAGCGTGTCGCCATGGGGCGCGCCATCGTGCGCCACCCCAAGGTCTTCCTTTTCGATGAGCCGCTTTCCAACCTCGACGCCAAGCTGCGCGTCACCATGCGCAGCGAGATCAAGGAATTGCACCAGCGCCTCGGCACCACCATCGTCTACGTCACACACGACCAAATCGAGGCGATGACCATGGCCAACAAGATCGTGGTGATGCGCGCCGGGCGCATCGAGCAGATCGGCAAGCCGCTCGACCTCTATGATCGCCCCGATAACACCTTCGTCGCCACCTTCATCGGCTCGCCCGCTATGAACCTTTTTGAGGGCAGCATCAGTGGGGGTTGGTTCCGTATCAAGGGCGGCGTCAGCTTGCCGCTGCCGGCCGAAACCGACAAGGCGGCATGCACCTATGGAATACGCCCGGAAGATCTCGAAGTGGCGGATGCCGGTATTCCGGCCACGGTGCTGACCGTCGAGCCGACCGGAGCGGAAACCCATCTTTGCGTTCGCCTCGGCAACCAGACGGCCGCCATCGTCCTGCACCGCCGGATGGATTTCAGGCCCGGTGAGGAAATCCATCTCGCCCCCAAATCCGGGAAAATCCATCTCTTCTCCGCCGCAGGTAGAAGAATCAACTGATCTTCCGGCCCACCCATCGAGCCGCGCTCATTCTGCCCAACGGGTGCGGTTCGATTCTTGCATTTCTCCGTCGGGCGTACGCATTGGTCGCAATGGCGCGAATTCCACACTAATCATTCTCACCAGCCGACCCGGCGACGAGAGCGGGATCATGAAGCGCTTCAAGTCACAGCGACATCTACAACGCTTCGTCTCCATCCATGATCCGATTGCCAACCTGTTTCACATCCCGCGCCACGACATCCCCTCTGGCCATCATCGCGAACTGCAAGCAGCCGCGATGGGCCTGTGGGCGAAAATCGCCCGCGCATAGGCGATACTTGCTGCCGGAGCCTCACCTTGGCTTCTCAGCTGTTAAGTTTATGATGCCGGATGCGGCGCTCACCCCTTCGGCTGGGGCAACCGCTACATCTTTCCGCCCCAGCGTTCCGGATAATCTGGCAACTCCTGGCAGCCGCAAAGGCTGTAGTGCAGCGGCGGCATGCGCTCGTCGACATATTTTGCTAACACGTCCTCGGTGATTGCCGGCTGTGGCAGCACCCACTCAGGGCCTGGGACCTGCTTGCCATCCAGCACGTCGAGGGCCGCGATGATGGCGGTGCGCCACTGGTAGGTCGGGTAGGAAGGGCCGATCGCGGTCAGTTTTTCCGACTGCCATTTGCGCAGAAAGTCCTGCTGATCCTCGCCGCTGATCACCGGATAGGGAAGGCCAGCATCCTCGAAGGCTTCCAGCGCTGCCGTCGCGGTGTCGCCGGCGTCCATCCAGACCGCGTCGATCTTCTCGCCGCGGTTGATGTAGTCCTCGACGATCGACTTGGTCTTGGCCCGGTCACTGCCGGTGAACTCCGAACCGATCACCTTGATACCGGCTTCGTCGAAGATGTTCTTGGCGGCCGAATAGCGGGTTTCCAGCACGTCGACGCCCGGCATGATGCGCAGTGCCAGCACATTGGCGCCCTTCTTCAGCTTGCTGGCGATGAACTCGCCGGACGTGATGCCGAAGCCGTAGCCGCCGACCGGATGGATGTAGGTCACCGGGCACTGCGTGTTGACGCCTCGGTCGAAGACGATGACGGGAAGCTTGCCGCAGGCCGCGTCGACGACCGGGGTGAGCGCCGCCGTCGTGTTGGGCGAGACGATCAACGCATCGCACTTGCCGCCGCTGACCAAGGCCTCGATGTCGGAAATCTGCTTGTCGTCCTTGCCTTCGGCATCGACGACGATCAGTTCCTTGAGGCGATCCTTGTGCAGATCCGCCTCGGCGTTGAGGTTGTTGAGCCCGACCACGCGCCAGGGATTGAAGACGCCGGCGTTGGAAAAGCAGATCGTGACCTGGCCGTCCTTCTTGTATTTGGCCGTGTCGACCATGCCGTCGCCAAGATGCTGCGCCCAGGGCTGGCCTTCCGGCCCCTGCGGCTTTATCGAGAGCTGCTCGCGCTGCTTCTTGAACTCGACCGGATCGTTGAAATCCTGCGCCAGTGCCTGGCCGGTGAATGTGAGCGCCACGGTCGTCGCCAGTATTGTCCTGAGTTTCATTTTTTCTCCTCCTCCACGAAGCCGGTCGCCCCGGCGGTTGATGACGAATATCGCTCAGGTGAGCCGGCGGTTGTGCCGCACGCTGGCGCCCACCGCGGCGATCAGGATCAGCCCCTGGATGCTGTCGCGCAGCGCCTGCGGCAATCCGAGGACGTTGAGCAAAGTGAAGAGCGCGAAGAGACTGAGCGCCCCGAAGACCGCGCTCCAGATGGAGCCGCGTCCGCCGAGCAGTTGCGCGCCGCCGATGACGCAGGCGGCAATCGCCTGCAGCTCGAGCCCCTCCCCGGCATTGACCGACACTCCCGAAAAGCCACCGAGCAGGATGCCGGCCGTGACGGCGGAGACCGCCGAGACCACAAAGGCGAGGATGCGCGTCGCGGCAACCGGCGTGCCGGCAAGCTCCGCCGCTCGCGGATTGTCGCCGACGGCCAACGCCCGCTTGCCATAGACGGTGCCATTCAAGCCCCACCAGGCGAATGCCACGAAGCCGGCGATGACGATCACCGCAAGCGGCAGCGTGCCGACAACGGGAATGTCACGCCAGACAAGCCGGCCGAGATTGCGGAAATTGTCCGGCAGGTCGCCGCGCGGCGCTCCGCCCGACCAGGCCAGCGCCAGCCCGTTGACGAGCAGCATGGTGCCAAGCGTGGAGATAATCGAGGGCACCTTGAGAAAGGCGACGACGAAACCATTCACGAGGCCGACGGCGATGCCCATGGCATAGAGCGCGCCGATGACCACCCAGGTCACGCCGGGATCGCCATTGATGAGGATCGAAGCGGCCAGCACCACCAGGGTGGCCACCGCGCCCATCGAGAGGTCGAAGCCACCCGTCAGGATGACGTAGAGCTGCCCGCAGGCGAGGATGACGAGCGGCGCTGCCCGCCGCATGAAGTTCATGAAGAGGCTCGGCTCCAGATAGCTCGGCTGGAGAAAGGCGATGGCCGCATAGAGCACGACGAAGATGACGATACCGGCATTGGCGGCGATGCGCGTCGGACGGCGAACTGACGAAGAAATCTGCGGAACGGTCGTCATGCGACATGCCCCCTTGTGCGAACGGCATGGACGGCGACGGCGGCGATCACGATGGCTCCGCGCAGCACCTGTTTCAGGAAGGCGTCGATGCCGAGCATGTTGAAACCCGCATCGAGGCTGGCAAAAAGCAGGACGCCAGCGAGCGTGCCAGCAACACCGCCCTTGCCGCCGGCAAGGATCGTGCCGCCGATGACCGTGACTGCGATGGATTCGAGATCGTAGATGCCGTCGCGCCCGATCCATGGCGTGCCGGATTGCAGCCGCGCGGCGAGATAGAGCCCTGCCGCACCGGCAAAGAGGCTGGCGACCATATGGGCGGAGAGAATGACCCGTTCTGTGCGGATGCCGGCGAGCCGCGCACCGTCAGGATTCCCGCCGACGGCATAGAGCCGCGCGCCGAACAACGTGCGGTAGAGCACGAAGGCGGCTACGAGAGACAGGGCGACGAGAAGCAGGATGGAATAGGGCACGCCCAGCACGCCGCCATAGGCGATGATCTGGAACTCGCGCGCGACCGCGCCCTGCAACGCGCCGAATGAAGCGGCAAGCACGCCCTGGATGACGAGGCCTGTGCCGAGCGTTGCGATCAGCGGATTGATGCCGGCATAGGCGACGAGGGCGCCGTTCACGAGCCCGACCGCAAGACAAAGACCGAGGCAGATGAGCACAGCTGGCAGGATCATCGCCGGATCGCTTTGCATGACATGCGAGGCGAGGACGGCAACGGCGCTGATCAGCGCAGCGACCGAAAGGTCGATCGAGCCGACGAGGATCACGAAGGTCTGGCCGATCGCGACAAGTCCGAGCGCAACCATGCGCTGGAGCAGACCCGCAACGCCTTGACCGGTGAGTTGCGCGGTTTCGCCGGTGGCAAGCGCAACGACGACAAAAAACCCGATGGAGAGCCCCGCAAGCAGAACGGCGATGGATAGGCCCGGAAGGGCCGGTTTCGGCTTCTCGATATCGATCGTCATGGGTTTACCTCCCCGCGCGCTGCATCTGCAAGGCCAAGGGCAAGATGCATGATGTCCTCCTCGCTTGCTCCCCTCGGCAATTCGCCGGACAGGCGCCCCTGGTGCATGACGAGGATGCGGTCGGCGATGCCGATGAGTTCAGGCATGTCGGAGGAGATGACGACGATGCCTCGGCCGGAATCGGCAAGGCGTCGCATTGTCTCGTAGATCGCCGCCTTGGCCGCGATGTCGATGCCGCGCGTTGGCTCCACGAATACGAGAATGTCGGACGCCCGGGCCAGCCAGCGCACGATGATCGCCTTCTGCTGGTTGCCGCCCGAAAGCGTTCCGATCTCCTGTCCGAAATCCGCAGCACGCACATCCATCATGCGAAGCCTTTCGTCGATGACATCGGGCGCGAGCGCGCCGCGCTGCGGCCGGGCGAAAAGCCTGGCCATGGAACGCAGCGTCAGGAGCGCGTTGTCGCGGACGGACTGGCGTAGCGCCAGCCCCTCGCGCTTGCGGTCGCCTGGGAGGTAGCCGATGCCGGCGGCCGTCGCCTGCCGCGGGGTGCGAAGGGCGATTGGCTCGCCACGAAGCGCGACCCTGCCCCTCGTGAAGGGAACATCTCCGACGAGCGCCTGCGCCAGTGCGCCCTTGCCGGAATCCTCCAGCCCCGCCACGCCGATGATCTCGCCGGCTCGGACGTCGAAGGCGATATCGCGCAAGCCGGCGTTCGCCCCGCCCTCTATGGCAAGGAGCACCCCTCCCGGCGCATAAACCGGTGAGGCAGGATAGAAGTCCTTGACGTCGCGGCCGACCATGGCGCGCACGATCTCGTTGATCGGGGCGGCATCGCGCGGCCGCGTCCAAATCTTCCGGCCGTCCTTGAGGATGGTGATGCGATCGGCAATGGCCGTGACCTCGGGCATGCGATGGGAGATATAGACGATCGAGACCCCCTCGCGCCTGAGACCTTCGACAAGCGCGAGCAGTGTGCGGCTGTCCCGTTCGTCGAGCGCGGCCGTGGGTTCGTCCATGACGAGGATTCGTGCATCGAGGAGGAGCGCCTTGGCGATCTCGACGATCTGCTGAAGCGCGATGGAAAGCGAGGAAACCAGCACCTCCGGATCGACCTGCGCGCCGATGCGGCGAAGAAGCGCTGCCGACCTCTCCCGCATCGCCGCCTTGTCCAGGATGCCGCGCCTTGCGATCTCGCGTCCCATGAAGATGTTTTCCGCCACGCTACGATGCGGCAGCAGGCTGAGTTCCTGGTGGATGATCGCGATTCCGGCCTCCGCCGCCTGCCGAGGGTGCGTGAAATGCACGGCCTTCCCGGCCAGATGAATGGAGCCAGCATCCGGCCGGTAGCTGCCGCCGAGGATCTTCATGAGCGTCGATTTTCCGGCGCCGTTTTCGCCGCAGATCGCGTGGACCTCGCCCGGCAAGCAATCGAAATCGACGCCATCGAGCGCGCGAACACCTGGAAACGCCTTGCTTATACCAGTCATGCTGAGAGCGGGAATAGCTGTCATACCAGCCTCTCTCCCGCCGCCGCCCATTCCCGGCGGATAAAGGCGATGCTTTCGACAAACAGGCTGTCGAGATCGTCGAACAGATCGCGCCAGACCCGCGTCGCGCCGGCAAGCTCCGGCAGAGCGCGGCCGAAAGATTCGACCGTCAGCCATCCCTCATAGCCGCAGCGGCGCAACGCATCGAAATGCGCCGCGAAAGGCACATGGCCGGAACCGGGAACGCCGCGGTCGTTTTCGGATACATGGAAATGATTGATCTCCCCGTGATAGCGCTCATAGGTCGCCGGCGGATCCTTTTCCTCGATATTGGCGTGGAACGTGTCGAACATATAACCATAATTGGGGTGGTTGACGGCACGGTGGACCGCCGATGCCTGGGCGATGGTCGACATCATGTAGCATTCGAAACGGTTGACGGCTTCCGCCGAAATGCGAATGCCGGCAGGCGCCGCATAGTCCGCCATCGCGCGCATCGCCTCGACGCAGCGGTCGAATTCCTCAGGCGTCGGTCCGACGCCGGTAAAAACGCCCACGGGCGA
This sequence comes from Rhizobium sp. BK275, assembly GCF_014193555.1. Taxonomy (NCBI): domain Bacteria; kingdom Pseudomonadati; phylum Pseudomonadota; class Alphaproteobacteria; order Hyphomicrobiales; family Rhizobiaceae; genus Rhizobium; species Rhizobium sp. BK275. Next base: position 992,972 of record NZ_JACHZL010000001.1, on the reverse strand, counting down.
ATGGAGCGGGCCGGCAATGATCTCGCCGCCCATCGCAGCCGTGCAATCGACGATCCAGCGGTGATGATCGCGCGCCTTTGCGCGTACGGATGCCTCCGCACTTACAGGATTGGCCTCGGGCATCGCGGCGGCGGCGGCGCCTGCCGTGAGACCAATATCGGCAAGCAGCCGCCCGAGCGCCGCATAGTGCTGCTCGATGCCGGAGAACACGGGAATTTCCACCGCGTCATAACCAAGCGCCTTCAGCCGCTCGAGCCGGCGTGCGTGCTGCAGACCGATGTCCGCACCGATGACGAGCAGGTTGAATGCGATTTTCACTGATGTCCTCCCCCTTGCCGCGTTGGCCCGTCTCCATCAAGCCATCCGCGACGAAGGCACAATGGCAGGCTTGACTCGGCAATTCTTGCGGACGACAACAGTGGTAAATTTCTTAAGTCATTTTGTGTTGGGAGGCGCGAAGTGAACAAACATGCCGTAATTTCCACGGCCGATTACCGGCCCTCGGTCTTCCGCCAGCCCGACTCGGTCATGTATGCGAACAACTGCAAGGAACTGCAGGCCGCCGCCCGTCAGGGCGAGGTCGAGCTTCACGCCTGGACGCGCGGCAGCTATCCCGGCATTTCGCTCGGCGAGCGCCTGCCGGGCATCCGCACCGTCGGTTTCTGGGATGCGCGCCACAACCAGTCCTGGGGGCTCGACCGGCACTGCAACGAAGGCTTCAAGATTGCCTATCTCGCGCGCGGCAGCCTTGATTTGGTTGTGGACGAGCGGACCTACGCGCTCGAGCAGGGCCAGTTCATCGTCATCCGTCCGTGGCAATTGCATGCCATCGGCAATCCGACTGTCGGCCCCAGCCGGCTCCTGTGGATCATTCTCGACGCGGGCCTTCGTCGGCCGAGCGAGACGCCCGACTGGCCGGACTGGCTCGTCTTCTCCAGGGACGAGGCCGAACGGCTCGACGAGATCCTGACGCAGAACAACCAGCCGGTCTGGGACGGCGGGGCGGAACTCTGCCGCGCCTTCGAGGCGATCCCGTCCATCCTGCTCGACCGCAGCCCGGAGGATGGCGAGACGCGCCTGAAGGTGGCAATCAACGCGATGATGCTGAGCCTGATCGATCGGATGAACGAACAGGTTCCGACACTCAACCCCGATCTTTCGACCTCGCAACATACTGTCGCGATCTTTCTGCGCCGGCTGGCCTATGCACTTGAGGAAGAGTGGTCGCTGGAAAGCATGGCGGAGGAATGTGGGCTCTCGCGCACCCGCTTTTCTGACTACTGCAAGAAGCTCACTAACATGGCTCCTCGCCAGTACCTCCAGCATTTGCGGCTGGAGCACGCCTCGCGCCTCCTCCAGGAACCGCGCAACACCAGCGTCACTGAGATCGCATTGAGCTGCGGCTTCAGTTCGAGCCAGTATTTCTCGAACGCCTTCAAGAAACGGTACGGGCGCTCCCCAAGCAGCTACAGATAGAGGACTGCTTTCCGGCAGATGAAGACGGTCTGTAAAGTGATCCAGGGCGTTCGTGACCTTGGTGCGATGACCATCTCAGCAATGTTGTCAGCGCAACCCTTACACAACGCACGGCGATCTTATGGAAGTGGGCAAGGGTTGGAGGATTGCTGCATCGGTTTCAAAGGAAGTGCCGTTGATCGCCTTATGCGGCGAAAAACCGGCTGAGAAATTCTCTCGCGCTCACAGATCGAGTGGCCTGCGCATCGTCTGGGAGACGCGTTTTCTCAATTGGCGATCATGTCTGCCGCTTTCTCAGCGATCATAATAGCTGGCGAATTGGTGTTGCCTGAGACAATGGTCGGCATGACAGACGCATCAACGACCCTCAGCCCCAAGACACCACGTAGGCGTAACTCTGGATCGACGACAGCATTGTCATCGCTTCCCATCCTGCACGTTCCAACGGGATGAAAAATGGTCGTTGCGATATCCCCTGCCCTTTGGATCAGTTCGTCATCGCTTTGAAACTCGACGCCTGGCAGCATTTCCTTGGGTTCAAATTGCGATATCGCCCTTGTCTGCATCAGCCTGCGCGCATGGCGTATCGATCTTGCGGCAATGATACGATCTCCAGCGGTCGAGAGATAATTTGGCCTTATCTCCGGTGCCGCCCATGCATCCGGCCCTGAGATATGCACGGTGCCTCTGCTTTCCGGGCGCAGGTTGCAAACCGACACCGTAACGGCCGGGTAGCGATGCAACGGTTCACCGAGCCTGTCAGTGCTGAGAGGCTGGACATGGTATTCGAGATCCGCGGTGGCCAAGCTCGGATCGCTCTTTGCAAAGATGCCCAGCTGGCTTGGCGCCATGGAAAGCGGGCCAGAGCGGCGAAGGGCATATTCCAAACCCATGCCTGCGCGTGAAAAGAGGTTGTGATAAAGCACGTTCAAGGTCTCTGCGCCTTCAATGCGGAAGACCGTGCGAATCTGAAGATGGTCTTGCAGGTTTTCGCCGACACCATTCAGCGAATGAATGACGTCAATTCCGGCCGGCTGCAGCACATCGGGCCTGCCGATCCCGGAGAGTTCCAAGATCTTCGGTGAATTAATAGCGCCGGCGGAAAGAATGACCTCGCGGCGGGCGCGCGCTTCATGCATCTTGCCGTTCGATCGAAACCGGACGCCAGTGGCGCGCCGGCCCTCGAACTGCAGCCTTTCCGTTTCGGCACCCGTCAAGACCCGCAGATTGGGCCGCTTCATAGCGGGGCGGAGAAACGCCTTGGTTGTATTCCAGCGCAGGCCACCGCGTTGATTCACTTCGAAATAGCCTGAGCCCTCATTGTCCCCGCTGTTGAAATCATCCGTCTTCGGGATGCCGAGTTCCTCGGCCGCATCTCGAAATGCGTCGAGAACGGGCCATGAGAGGCGCTGACGCTCGACGCGCCATTCGCCGCCCTGCCCGTGCATAGCCGTCTTGCCCCGGTAGTTGTCTTCGGATTTGAGGAAATAAGGCAGAACATCGTCCCAGCCCCACCCGGCATTGCCGGCCTGCCGCCATCCGTCATAATCGGCGGCTTGCCCACGCATATAGATCATGCCGTTGATGGAGGAACAGCCGCCCAGCAACTTGCCGCGTGGGTAAGGAAGCGAACGGCCGTTGAGGCCAGGCTCAGACGCCGTCCTCATCATCCAGTCCGTCCGCGGATTGCCCATGCAAAACAGGTATCCGATCGGAATATGAACCCAGTGATACCGGTCGCTGCCACCCGCCTCGAGCAACAGCACCCGGTTTGAAGGATTGGCGGACAGGCGGTTGGCCAACACGCATCCGGCCGACCCGGCGCCAACGATGATGAAGTCATAGGATCCGGCGTCCGCAATCGCCTCGCTCGAAGCCTTGCTCACTGTGTGGCTCCTGTGACTGGTTCGTTGCGGGAGGCGAGACGACGCCAGATCGGAGTCATCGCCGCGGCGATATCCAGGTAGATGCCGTAACGCCGTTCATAGTGGGCTTCCAGACGCGTGTCCGGAACGTAATGGCGCTCCATCCGCACCATCGCGGCCGCGCCGGCGGCAAAATCCGCGAATATGCCGGTGCCCGTTCCTGCGGTGATCGCTGCCCCGAGCGCCCCGGTCTCACGCGAGCGCGCGATCGATACCGGCAGACCCAGCGCGTCGGCAAATATCTGGGGCCAGATCGGGCTCCGAGAACCGCCGCCGGAAAGCACCGCTTCATTGAAGACGGCTCCCGCCCGGCGCATTGTCTCGATGTGCTGACGGTGACCGAAAGCAACGCCTTCGAGGACAGCGCGCACGAGATGTCCCCTCGTATGCCAGCCGCCAACGCCATAAAAGCCGGCTCGAGCATTGCCGTTCTGCTGCGCCCCATAGAGGAAGGGATGGTAAAGCGGATCATCCGCCGCCGGTTCGATCGCCGCGGCAAGGTCGCCGCAAAGATCGAAGGGAGAGCGGCCGCCGGTCGGAACGTCGGCAAAGAATTCCCGCACCAGCCATTCGAGATTTGCGGCCGAGGTGGCGCTCGATTCGATCGCCATATAGCGCTGCCGGTCGAAGGTGGAAGACATGAAGACCGGCGCAGCCAGCCGGGGCATGTCGATGATCAGCTGATTGATGCTCCAGGTTCCGGCTATGATTGAAGCGGCACCGGTGCGGGTAACCCCGGAACCGATGGCTGAGGCGACCACATCAAAGAGACCGCCAACGACAGGCGTTCCAACGGCAAGGCCCGTCTGAGCCGCAGCCTCCGCGGTGATATATCCCGCAATATCGGAGCTTTCGATGAGCGACGGCAATAGCTCCATGCAGTCACCAAGGCCATAGCCCTCCATCAACGTCCGATCGTAGCGGCGGGCGGCGACATCAAGCAGTCCGCAGCCGGTCATGTCGGACACCTCGCTTAACCGCATGCCGGTCAGGCGGTTGACGATGAAGTCCTTGCACAGGAAGATCGTACCGATCTTGGCGAAGGTTTCCGACCGGTGCCGCTTCAGCCAGGCAAGCAAGGTCGGCGTCTGAGAAGGCCATGGCCGCTGCTGTGCGATCGGATAGGTGCGATCCCCAACGCCCTGCGCCTGCCATTCCTCGACGAGAGCTGCAGCCCGCGTATCCAGCGACTGGATGCCGAGCAGCGGCTGGCCGTCAAGATCCAGGGCATAAAGTCCGTTTCCATGGCCGGCGCAACCGAGCGCGGCGATCTCGCTCGGTTGGATTTCTGCTTGCTCGATGCAGCTGCGAATGACATTGCACGCATTCGCCCAGAGTTCGTCGAGATCGCGTTCCACGTGCCCCGGGCATGGCATGCGGCTATGTCCCTCCGCCAACGCAGCGGCGATTTCATTGCCGGCGCGATCGAAGATCACCGCTTTGATAACGGTGTTACCGGCGTCGAGCCCCAATAGATATTCTGGCATCCGAACCCCTCCCAAGATTCCGCTTTTCACCCTCAGCCGCGCTGATAGAGCGCAAACGCTTCTTCGCCGCCGGCATCATCGTGCACGATTGCCATTAACCCGCGCACGACGGCGCTGGGATTAGCGTGCTGGTAGATGTTACGCCCGTAGACCATGCCCACGGCGCCCTGGCGCATCAAGGCCGCCGATTTGTCGAAGACACCCCGCAGATCCTCCTTACCGCCGCCGCGCACGAGAACCGGGCAGCGGGCCGTTTCCACGACGCGGTGAAAATCTTCGGCGTTGGTGGTCGGGTCCGCCTTGATGATATCCGCCCCCATCTCGCGAGCAAGCCGGGTCAAGGTCACGATCTTGCCGGCGTCGCCATCAACCATGTAGCCACCGGCCTTGTCGACAGGCTGCATGACAAGCGGCTCGATCATCAGCGGCATGCCATATCTGTCACAGTCGGCTCGAACGCGAGCGATGTTCTGCACGCATTGGCGGAAGAGGTCGGGCTCGTCCGGCAGCATGAACAGATTGACCACAATACAGGCCGCATCCATCTCGATGGCGCCGATCAAAGGCTGCTCCTCGTTCTGCAGCACCGCCCACATGTGCCGATGTCGTATACGGTTGTAGGGATTTCCCATATCGACGCGCATGACGAGAGCCGGTTTGTCTCTTCCTGCGACTTCCTGCAGCAAGTCTGCCTGGCCATAATTCATCTGGATCGCATCAGGCCCCGCATCGACGAGAGCCTTGACCACAGCTTGCATATCTTCGAGACCGCTGAGAAACGATGGTTCGTTGCAGACACCATGATCGATCGCCACGTCCAGGCAGCGGCCGCCACTAAACAGCCGGTTCATCCGGACTTTTCTGTTGCTTCGCATTCCATGCTCCTTTGTTCGTTCCGTTCGGAAAGGATCTTTTCTGTGACGCCGTGGCGCTCGCGCAAAAGCGTGAGAAAGCGTTCTCGCTCAACGCCACGCTGCGCAGGCGTCCAAGCCTTGTGCTCCGTCAGAAGATCGAGCACCGCATCCACCATCTGCTGCGAGAGGTTGCCTGATATGGCAAGCGTGGTACGTCTCAGCAGCAGATCATCCAGGTGCTCCGCCGCCTCGTTGCGGATAAGAAAGAGCAGTTCGCGCTTCGAATAATCGGGATGCGGCAAGGGCGCATCCGGCGCCATCGCAATGAAATCGGCGATCGCCTCCGCCTGTGTGCCGTAACGGCCGAAAAGCGTCGCCATGCGGCTGCCAGCAATTCCCTTTTCCGCAGCCATGCGAGCGATCCAGGCAGCACGATCCAGCGGAAACCGGCGCCCGCCGCCGATCGCGCGATCTGTCGTGGAGATGCGGCGTTCTTTGCCCAGCCGCTCCAATGCGAGATCGGCGGCCAGCTCGCCGAATGAACGAAAGGTCGTCCACTTGCCGCCAATCATGCATACGATCGATGGCCCGCCGTGGGCAGCATCCACGACCGTGCAGAAATGATCGCGCGGAATGCGACCGGTGAAGCTGTCCGTGCTGGCTGGCAGCGGCCGCACGCCCGAAAACTGGAAGCTGATCTCTTCCGGCCGGATATCAATGCCGGGGACAACGAACGACAGGGACTGCAGTATATAGTCGCGCTCGTCCGCTTCGCAGCGGACGGTATCGGGATCGGCGACGCGAATGTCGGTGGAGCCGACAAGCACCTTGCCCAGATAAGGAAACAGGATGCAAATCCGGCCATCTTCATTCTCGTAGTAGATCATGTGGCCTGAGAGCGCCTCGTAAAGCGCTGCATTGTCGATAATGAGATGAGATCCCTTGGTTCCACCCATCAGGGATGCCGGTCGTATGTCCGAGGTAAGGAGCGTGCCGTTGGTAATGTCGATCCATCCGCCAGTTGCATTGATGATGAGCGTGGGCTCGATCGTTGCCGAAGAGCCGGTTATGGTGTCGCGGACGAGATAGCGGCCTTCGCCGGCTGCCCGGATATCGCTGTAGTTCAGTGCCCGTGCCTCCGGTCCCGCCGATAAACCGTCCTCCAGCAGTTCGAAGCCAAGGCGTTCCGGATGGCTGACCCAGGCGTCGTAATAGGTCGCGGAACTCTTGATCTGGGGATTGAGCACCGGCCATTTTGCAAGCGTTGTGCGCCGCCCGCGAAACTGATGAGGCGGCATCATCGCCCGTTTGCGCGTGAGAAAGTCGTAGATGCTGAGCCCGGCCTTGATCGCCAGAGCACCGCGGCGGCTTGGTCGCCGGGTCAACCCGAGGAAGCGGACGAGACCGTTGCCGAGACCGGAAAACATGTCGAAGATCGGAACCGTCGTGGGCAGAGGCGCGACGTAATGCGGGGCGTTGCGCAACAGCCGGTCGCGCTCGGCCAGCGATTCCTGAACCAGCTTGAACTCGCCGTTCTCAAGATAGCGAAGGCCTCCGTGCACCATGCGAGACAGTGCAGCGCTCGCGCCGGAACAGTAGTCGTGCTTCTCGACCAGGAGCACATTGAGCCCCTGCAGCGCCAGCTCCCGGAAGACGCTGATGCCGTTGATACCGCCGCCAATGACACACACGTCCACCTTCGGGCTCTGGCGAAGCCCGTCCAAGGTCTCTTCACGATTCATGATGACGATCCGTTTACCTGTCCATGGCGGTCAGTTTTGCTGAAATAGCTGCATCGATGGCTGACTGGTCATTTGCATCCAGCCGTATGGTTCCGGCTCGGGCATTGTCGAGCGCCTGCGCTCTGTTGCGGGCGCCGCAAAGAGCAAAGGTGATACCCGGCTGGGCGAGCGTCCAGGCGATCACCGTCTGCGCGATGCTGGCCTGATGTTTGTCGGCAACCGGCCGGATCGCATCGGCAAAATCCATCACCTTTTCACGGTTTGCGACGGAAAAGCGCGGATTGTCGCGCCTTTGATCGTCGCCGGAAAACTTCCGTTCGGGGCCGATGGCGCCTGACAGAAGACCGAGCGCGAGCGATGAATAGCTGAGGGTCGAAACGCCGTTTGGTCGGGTCAACGGCAATAGATCGGCCTCGATCTCCCTGTCGATCATGCTGAACCGCTCCTGGATGGCATCCAGGCCGCCAGCGGAAATATAGGCTTCAAGATCGGCGGCGCTGACATTGCTGGCGCCGATCGCACGGATCTTACCGGATGTTTTCAGGTCTGCCAGCGCCCGCATCGTCTCCTCGATCGGCGTCGTCGGGTCCTGCCAGTGGGTGATGTAGAGATCGATATAGTCTGTATCGAGGCGCCGCAGGCTCGCTTCAACTTCATGAATGATCGCATCGCGGCCGAGATAGCGGTGAACCGGTCTGGCATCCTGTTCGAAGAAATATCTGCCCTTGTCCGTGTGCCAGACGAGGCCGCACTTGGTCGCAATGACGGCCTTGTCGCGACGGCCTGCAAGCGCCTTGCCGACGATCTCCTCGGATCGGCCGAGCCCGTAGGCCGGTGCGGTATCGATCAGCGTAACGCCGGCATCCAGCGACGCCTGGATTGCGATGATCGATTCCGCCTCATCCGTGCCTCCCCACATCCAGCCGCCAATCGCCCATGTTCCGAGGCCGACAGCCGAAGCGGTGATGCCCGACCTGCCGATCGCGCGTATCAACTGCTGCTCGCTCATGCGCGTTGTCCTTCACCGTTTGCCAGCGCCAGAACACGAGCACCGGTCGCTTCGTCGGTGACCAGCGTATCGAGATGATGACCGCGCATAACGCTGAGGATCGGACCTGCCTTGTTCCGACCGCTTGCCACACCAATCTTCGTCGGGATCGAGGCAAACTCCGGAAGGGTCAGCGAGACCAGTGATCGGTTGAGGCTGTAGTCACAGACACTGCCCCGGTCATCGAGCAGATGCGCGAGCAGCTCACAAGAGGCGCCGGAGCGCTCGATTGCTGCGCGGTCCGTGCTCGACGAGGGGTGCAGATCATAATAGCTGGAGTCATCGGAGAGAATGGAGCCGATGCCGACGACCGCCACCTTGGCCTCTCGCGCGCGCCTGAAGACATCGGCAACAGAACGCATGTTGATCAGCATGTCGCGCTCTGCAGCGCTATCGGCAAAGAGAGGTGCATGGATCTGGAACGAATGACCGCCGAGGCGGTCGGCCATCATAGTCGAAACATGATTTACGTCGGTGTAGTGCTTGCCCTGGACGCAGCCCGTCGCCGGAATGACCTCGACGTCGAAGCGGCGCGGCGGCTGGAGGCCGGCGACGACGGCGCTGACACCCTTGCCGCCGGTGATGCAGATCGTGTCACCGTCGGCAACGTGCTCAAGAAGCAGACGCGCTGCCGCTTCGCCAACCGTCTGCAACGTCGTTTGCGGATTGTCGGACACGGCCGGCACGACGATGGCGCGGCTGATGCCGCCAAGCGCCAGAAGCTGTTCTTCCATGTCCACCAGCGGCTCGACGGGGGATTTGATCTTGATCTCGACCAGGCCGAGCTGGCGGCCGCGCTTGATCAACCGGTTTACCGTGGCGTGCGAGATGCCGAGCTGATCGGCGATCTGTGCCTGTGTCAGACCTTCGAGGAAGTGCAGGACGAGAGCCTGGTGCATCTGGCGCGCGATGACGATTTCCTCGCGGGGCGCAGATGGAGATTTGAGTTTTGCAATCGGCATGTCACGCAGCCTTCCGCTTATGCAGGAAATGGTCGATGGAAACAGCAGTCAGCAGGATGCAGCCTTTGATCATATCCTGCCAATAGACGGAAACATTAAGCAGGATCAGCGAGCTTGTGACCACTGACAAGAGGGCGATACCGAGGATGGCGCCGAGGATCGTGCCGGAACCGCCGCTCAGGGACGCGCCGCCGATGACGGCTGCCGCGATGATATTGAGCTCCATTCCGACGCCAAAGGTGGGGGTCGCAGCACCAAACCGCGACATATAGATGACGCCCGCAACGCCCGACAGCGTGGCGCAGAGGACGGTGACCCAGAATTTTACCTGGCTGGTCTTGATGCCGGAATAGAGCGCCGCCTTCTCATTACTGCCGGTATAGAAAACCTTGCGGAAGGCTGTCGCACGGCGCAGCAGGAAGTCGAAGATGGTAACCACGGCGACGAAGATCAGGATGACGTAAGGTATCCCGTAAAGCGTTCCCTGCCCGACGGCTTTGAACGATGGCGGCAGAGTGAACAGCGAGAGCGGCGTTCCCTGCGTGATGATGAGGCAAAGGCCTCGCACGATCACCATGGCGGCCAGCGACGTGATGAAGTGATTGAGGCCGATGACGGTGACGAAGAAGCCCATGGCACAGCCGACCAGCGCGCTCGCAACTATGCCGATCAGCGACGCGCTCCATGGATCCAGCCCCATCAGGAACAGCGATCCCGATAGAACCATCGAGAAGCAGACGACCGACCCAACGGACAGATCGATGCCACCGACGATCAGAAGGATCGTCATGCCGACGACGACGATGCCCTCCACCGAGAACGACATCAGCATGGCCCTGAAGTTGCCGAGCGTCAGAAAGTGCGGGGAGGCAAAGCTCATCAGAACGCAAAGCGCGAGAATGATGGCGATGAGCCCCGCTTCCCGCATGGTTGCGAACCGCCGCCAGGGAGAAGCGCGCTCCCTCGTCACCCCCAAAGGGTGATCTGTCATTGTCTTATCCCCCGTTTCTGCCTTTTCCTCAAACGGCATGCTCTGATGCCTTAGATGTCGTGAGCGGCTGCGCGCTGATGCCCGATGCGAGCCTCATGATGGCTTCCTCCGTCATCGCCGCCCCTTCGAGCTCGCCGGCGACAGTGCCCTCGCGGATGACGATCGCCCGGTCGCAGAGACCAAGGAGTTCCGGCAGTTCCGATGTGATGACGACGATGCCGATCCCGGAACGCGCGAGATCACGCAGTAGGCGATGAATTTCGGATTTCGCGCCGACGTCGATGCCGCGCGTCGGCTCGTCCATGAGGATCACCTTCGGGTCGATGGCCAGCTGTTTGGCGATCGCGACCTTCTGCTGATTGCCGCCGGAGAGCGACGAAACCGGCATGCCGATGCCGCCCATGCGGACGCCAAGACGACGCGCAAGATCCTGAGCGCGCTCAGCCTCCGTCTTTGCATTCAGGAGCCCGAAAGGCCCGGTCAATGACTTCAGATCGAGAGCGGCTATGTTCTGCGCGATTGACAGGTCGAGAAACACGCCGGAACCCTTGCGATCCTCGGAGAGGTAAACGACACCCGCCCGCACCGAATTCGCATAGGATGAAGCCGAGAGGGTATTGCCAAGCAGTTGAACATCGCCCTGCGTCGTACGTCGCAGTCCGCAAATACCCTCCGCGATCTCGGTCCGGCCGGAGCCTATCAGGCCGCCGATCCCGAGAATTTCACCTTTGCGCAGAATAAAGCTGATATCCCGAAAACGCTTGCCGTCGCCGAGATTGCGCACGGAAAGAATGCTTTCGCCGGTACGCTCCGCCTCGGGCTGCTTTTCCGGATAAAGCTGCGTAATCTCGCGACCGACCATGCGGCGCACCACATCTTCCGCCGTGATATCGGACACGCGGTCAGTCGAAACATATCGCCCGTCGCGAAAGACAGTGACGCGGTCGCAAAGGCTGAAGATCTCCGCCATGCGATGACTGATATAGACGATGGATATGCCGTGGGCTTTCAGGTCTTTGATGATGCCGAAGAGGACTTGGGCTTCCGCTTCGGTCAGCGCCGCCGTCGGCTCGTCAAAGATGAGGATGCGGCAGTCGAGGGTCAAAGCCTTGGCGATCTCGACAAGCTGCTGGCTGGAAATCGGCAGATCGCAGACCTTCTGGCTTACATCAATGGCAGCAAGACGATTCATAACAGCCTGCGCGTCGCGCTCCAGCCTGCCAAAATTCATGAGGGGCGACCGGCGCCGGTTCGTTGCCGCCATGAACATGTTCTCGGCAACGGTCGCATCCGGACAAAGTGCGATTTCCTGATGGACGAGCCCTATTCCCATAGACTGTGCGGCGGCTGGAGACGCGATCTTCGCGGGTGCGCCATCGATAAGGATGTCGCCTTCGTTGGGCTGCAGCACGCCGGCGATGATGTTCATAAGCGTCGACTTGCCTGCGCCGTTTTCACCGCAGAGCGCGTGCACCTCGCCTTTTTCAAGAGTGAATGCCACATCCGTCAGCGCCCTGATGGCGCCAAAACGTTTGCTGACATTGCGCATCTCCAAGACCGGTGGTCGCAGCATGGCATCCTCTCCCTCTGTTCCCTCGCATCGGCCGGCCGGGACCTCGTCATCCCGGCCGACGCTTTGCAAGGCTTACTCCTCGATGCCTTTCGTGCCACGGCGCTTCAGGTACTTGTCCCAATAGAAGTCATCGGCATTATCGGCAGTGACGATCGACAGACCGTTGTCGACGAAGGGGATACTCATCGGGTTGAAGCCGACGCGCTTGGCGTCATTCATCGGATCGATAAGCTCCGGATGCTTGGCAAGCCACAGCAACATGAAGCCCATGTAGCCCTGCATGCCCTGGTTCGGGTTAATCGAGCCAAACACTTCGCCCGCCTTGATCATGTCGAGGATGTTGGCGTTGACGTCCGCACACATGACGAGGATTTTGCCGCCGCTTTCCTTATTGGCCTGGGCCGCGCCGATTGCCGAGTTTGCCTCGGGCATGAACACGGCGTTCAGGCTTGGATGCGCCTGCACCAGGCTCATCAGACCCTGATAGGCCTTATTGGGGTCCTGGTTCGACGCAGCCCGGCCGACGAGCTTCATACCAGGATATTTTGTTTCCATACGAGCGATGAAAGCGGCGATGCGCTTATCGTGATTGTCCTGGCCTGGATTTTCCAGAACGGCATATTCACCCTTGCCACCAAGCTTCTCGGCGATCGCATCGGCAGCGTAGGTGCCTTCGCGCGTATTGTCCGAAGTGATGAAGGAAATGCGTTTGGAGAGCGGCGAGTCCGCCGCGAAAGTGACGACCGCCGTGCCCTGATCGATGGCGCGGTTGATCGGCTCGATGAACGGGTCGGAATTCATTGGATGGACGAGGATGCCTGCCGGATTTTGAGCGAGCGCCTGATCGAATGTGGCGATCTGCTTGTTGACGTCATATTCCGGCGTGCCGGTATAGGCGGTTTCGCAACCCAACTGCCGCCCGGCCTGCTTGAACATTTCATAGACCGGGAACCAATATTCGACGCCCGAAACCATGACGTTCATGACGTATTTTTCACCCGGCTTACAGCGAAACGGATCCTCCGTTTCCGCCGCTGACGCAGCCGTGTTCAATGTCGCGACAGCCAAAACAGCCATCGCTGCCGTGCTCAAAAAATTGCGCAAAAGTTCCTCCTCGGGGCTCTCGCCCCTCCCAAAAGCCGACGGCCTATGCCGCGCCTTGTTCGTGAACCCGGACCTCCTCCTCGAGCCCCGGTAATCATAGTTAGACTGCAACAGGTCGAACTGTCAATATAATTCAAGGCATGAAATATATTTCATGAGCATTCCTGCGATGCGGGATAATTCGTAGAGATACCTCGTTGCAGGCGGATATGCCCCACGGATGACCCCAATGAACTGACGGCTCAGCAACTGCGATCCTCGCCGCAATTCCTGCCGATGGCGTTGGAAGATTCGCACCTGGCGGGTTCGAAGGCTTGAAGAGCGGCCATGAGACGCTTGCCCCTGGCGGCTCGACCGGCCGAGGCCGATGGAGCGCATTCGCAAACTCGATCCAGCGCCGGACCCGGTAACGATCCCCCAGACGCGTGAGCGCGCGCTGGAGCTCTTCCCGAATTGAAGAAGACGAAGATCACCGCGAACTGGGCCGGCTATATCGATTCCATATCGGATGGTGTGTCTGGGATCGGAGAAGCCGAAAGCCTGCCGGGCTTCATCCTCGTCGCCGGCTTTTCCGGCCACGGCTTCGACATCTGCCCCGGGGCAGGCCATCTGATTGCCGATATCGTGACGGGTGCGGGACCTATCGTCGATCCGAAGCCATATCGTCCCCGCCGCTTCAGGGCCTCGGCTTGGGGCAAGGTGGCTGAGTTTTGAGTTCGGTCCAATCACCCTGTGGACTTGAGACTCTGAGGTCCGCCTGCAGTTGTAGTCGAGTTGCAGTTGATGTGAGTAGAACCCGAGACCTCGTCAATTCGCCGTGTGGCGGCAGTTGAGGGGATATGAACCCCGACCCGCAGCGACTGTCTGCGATAATCTATGGTACCGATCGAGGGACGCGCCAATCGTCAGAGCCTCGGCAAAACTCAAGGAAAACGTCTGCTTCGGGCGCCTACTTCGGGAAGACGCCTGCCCGTGGCGGCCGAAAACAGATGTTCGCCGGCCGCCCGCAAGGTGAAGCGGATGGTGTCGCCAGGCCTCACGGCAATTCGCTCGCGAAACAGCATATTGACGTTTTCTTCGCCGATCTGGGCGACGACCTGCGTCTCCGCACCCGTCGGTTCAACGACGACGATCTTTGCCGGCGTCCCCTGGTCGGCGATGAGGAACTGTTCCGGCCTGATGCCGTAGAGGAGCTCTTCACCGGGATCGGCCGTCCCGGGACGCAGCGACAACGGTATGGCGACGCCGCTGTTCGTGCGGAAGATCGAAGGGGCGTCTGCCTGGATGCGGCCCTGGAGCAGGTTCATCGCCGGCATGCCGATGAAACCGGCGACGAAGGTGGTTGCCGGGTGATCATAGATCTCCAGCGGCGTTCCGATCTGCTCGACGATGCCATCGCGCATCACGACGATGCGGTCGGCCATGGTCATCGCCTCGGTCTGGTCATGGGTGACGTACACGGTCGTGATCTTCAACCGCTGGTGAAGCTCCTTGATCTCGGCGCGCATCGCCACGCGCAGCTTCGCGTCGAGATTGGAAAGCGGTTCATCGAAGAGGAAGACTTCCGGATCGCGCACGATGGCCCGGCCCATGGCGACACGCTGGCGCTGGCCCCCGGAGAGATGGCGCGGATGACGGTCGAGATAGGGTTCCAGAGCCAGGATCTTCGCCGCGGACTGCACCCGGCGGCCGATTTCATCCTTGGAGGTGCCGCGCAGCTTCAGGGAAAAACCCATATTCTCGGCCACCGTCAGATGCGGATAGAGCGCATAACTCTGGAACACCATGGCAATGTCGCGCTCTTTCGACGGCAGGTCGTTGATCATGCGGCCGCCGATCGAAAGGCGACCGTCGGAGATTGTCTCCAGGCCGGCGATCATACGCAGCAATGTGGATTTGCCGCAGCCGGACGGCCCGACGAGCACGATGAATTCGCCGTCCTCGATGTCGACGTCGACGCCGTGGATGACAGACAGCGTGCCGTAGGATTTGCGGATATTGTGAAGCGCAATCGAAGCCATGATGTTTCCCCTTCAGACAGCATTCAGGCTGCGCCTTCGCCTTCATGATTGACCGCCGTGCGGGTGCCGGAGGAAAACATGATCAGGGCGAAAAGCGGTTCGGTACCGAGCGCGCGCGCCCAGTGCCTGATGTTGCGCGGAATGCGGATCGCATCGCCGGCTTCGAGCCGGTAAAGGGCGTCGCCGAGCTTGTGTTCGCAACTGCCGGAGACGACGTAGAGGATCTCCTCGCAGTCAGGATGCGAGTGCAGCTGGTTGCGCTCGCCGGGATTGATGCGGCAGGTGCCGAAGGTCATTTCGGCACCTGGCGTGCTGTCGCCGGTGATCTTCCAGTTAAGTTCGCCCCAGCTAGTCGGCATGAATTCGCCGCCGGCTTTCCTGAAAATGATGTCGGTCTCGCTCAAGACTGTGCCTCCGGTCAGAGATTGGAAGTGACGCCGGCATCTGTGCGTCTGTAGAATTCGAAGAGTTTCATGATCTCGCGGGCGATTTCGAGCGTGCCTCTCGTGATCTGCGTGCCAGCAAGGATCGCATCGGTTAGGTGCAGGATTTCGGGCACATAGCCGAGATAGAAGAGGTTGTTGTTATAAAGCTGGCCGAGCGAATGTTCGGGCTCATAGAACAGCGCCGCATTCTCGTCCGGCTGGATGAAGCTTGCGGCACGGCCGTATGACGGCAGGTCCGCCTTGCGGAAATAAGTCAGTCGGCTGCCGTTCTCGACGATGGCGTTGGCCCCCTCGCCGATAATCTCGACCCGCTCGAAAATGCTGCCGCCCGATTGGCCGGCGGCCAGATGCAGTGTGCCGATCGCGCCGGAGCGGAAGCGCAAGCTGGTGACGCTCGCCCCCGTCAGCGCTTCCCATTCATAACCAGCGCGTTCGATCTCGCCACCGAGGAAATTGAGGATCGCGCCCGGATGGTAGATGTGGTCGAGGAAGCTCTGCATCTTCACGAGATCGGCGCGGTTTTCCGGTCTCGGCAGGCTCTGGGGATAGCGGACATTGATCGAGGTCAGCCTGCCGAAGCCGGGCGAACCGATCAAATCTCTAAGTTTCTCGATTGTGGGGAAAAAGGTCTTCTTGAGACCGGTCATCACCATGCGGCCGGCCGCCACGCTTTCCGCCTGCAGCCTTTCGATATCGTCGATGCTTGCCGCCGTCGGCTTTTCCATCCAGACGTGAGCGCCTGATGCAAGCGCGTCGAGCGCCAGATCGGTGGCCTGTACCCGGCCGTCGTGATGATAGGCAGTGACGAGAAAGACCAGTTCCGGCTTTTCTCGTTCCAACATTTCGCGGTGATCGGTATAGGCTTTGCCGGCGCCGAAGAGCTTGGCGAATTTCTCGGCGCGACCGAGATCGAGATCGCAGATGGCGGCGAGTTCCACCGGTGCGTAGCGCAGCGCTGGATAGACATTTCGGTAGGCATGACCGCCGGCGCCGATGAAGCAGGCCTTGATGCGGTGATCGAATTCAAAATTGTAGCGGATTTCCCGCTGGACGTGATGCGACATGGTTAGCCCTTGATTGCTCCCTGCGTCAGCCCCTCGGTGAAGCGGCGCTGCATCAGGATGTAGAGAAGAATGATCGGCAGGAATGAAATGACGGTGCCCGAGAAGACCAGCCGGTAATCGGAAGCGTAGGTGCTGGCGAAACGCACCAGCCCGAGCGGCAGCGTCTGCACGTCGGGGCTGATCAGCACGATCAGCGGCAGGAAGAAATCGTTCCAGGTGGAGAGCGCGCTGATGATGACCAGCGCCTGAACCGCTGGCGTCGAGATCGGCAGAAAGACCTTAGTGAGGATCTGGAAATGCGAAGCGCCGTCGATCTTGGCCGCCTCGATCAAATCGTCAGGTACGCCGATGAAGAAGCTCCGCATCAGGAATATGCCGAAGGGAATGCCGTTGCTGACCTGCACCAGCACGATACCAGCAAGCGTGTTGACGAGGTTCAGTCCGAAGAGCACCTGGTAGAGCGGAATGACGATCGCCTGGACCGGCACGGTCAGGCCGAGGATGAAGGCATAGAACAGCCACTCCCGGCCGGGGAAACGGATCTTGGCAAGCGCATAGCCGGCCGGCGCGCAGGTGATGAGCGACAGGAGGACGACGCCGACGAGATTGATGAGGCTGTTGCCGACGAGGTCGCCGAAGCCACCAATTTGCCAGGCGTCGAGATAATTCCGCCACATCAGATCGGCCGGCCAGGTGAAGGGATCGGCCCGGCCGATCTCGGCCTCGGTCTTGAAGCTCGAGATCAAGAGCCAGACGAAGGGGGCGAGGATCAGGATCAAGACCGGTGTCAGCGCAAGCGCCACCGGCCATTCGCGATTGCGCACACTCATTGGGAAAGCCTCGCGCGCCAGCGGTTGAAGACGATGGTGATGACGATCGCGAGCAGGCTGAGCAGGATGCAGAGCACCGCCGCAAGCCCGTGATCCTGGGACTGGAAGGCAAGCCGGTAGATATAAGTCGTGATCAGCTCGCTCTGATAGAACGGCCCGCCATTGGTCATGACGAAGACCGTGGCGAAGCCCTTGAGCCCGTTGATCATTGCCAGCGAGACGACGAAGGTCATGACCTCGCGAAGCCCCGGCAGCGTCACATAGATCAGCTTCTGGAGAGCGTTGGCGCCGTCCACCTCGGCTGCGTCATAGAGCGAACGGTCGATATTCTGCAGGCCGGCGATGAAGAGCAGCATGTAGAGACCGAAGCCCTGCCACGAGCTTGCGACATTGACGGAGAACAGCACCAACGCGGGATCGGAAAGCCAGCCTTGGGTGAAGGCGCCGAGCCCGATGCGCGTCAGCGCGGTATTCAGCAGGCCGAAGAACGGATCGTAGATATTGGCCCAGATGACGCCGACGACCGCGAGCGAGACCAGATGCGGCAGGAAGAAGGCGGTGCGGAAGAAGACTTGCGTGATCCTGAGCCTGCTAACGGCAAGCGCCAGCAGTAGGCCGAGCCCACCTGCCATCGCCACATGGTAGGCCAGCCAGATGAAGGTATGGGCAAGGCTCTTCCAGACGATCGGATCCTGCGCCGCCTTGGCGTAGTTGCCGGCGCCGACGAAGCTCGCGGAGGTGTTGAAACCGGCGGAGCTGTTGAAGCTCAGCCAGAAGGTGGCGGCGATCGGCAGCAGCGTGAAGACGGCATAGAGCGCGAGCGCCGGCGCCATCAGCCAGAATGCGGTCCTGGCATCGCCATCGGCTGAGATCGACCCCGCCGTTCGTGGTCTGGACATACGGGCGGGCTTGCCGCCCGTATGTCCCGCCACGGCAGGTGCAGTGCTGAGAGGAGCCATGACCTTGCTTCCCGGCGTTTCTGGAATGACCACTATTTCGCCTCTGCCATCTTCGCCTGGATCTGTTTCATGCCATCCTCGCCGCCGATTTGGCCGGAGATCAGGCCCTGGATGACCTGGAAATAGGTGTCGAGCACGGGACCGGGCAGATAGACGCTCGGATTGTAGCCGACGCCGCCGGCGGCAGCCGCGAAGATATCCTTCAACACGGGAGTCGGCGGCTCGACGCCTGGGATTTCGCGCGGGTAGATCATCGTACTCGCCGGATCCTGAGCTCGTTTCTTTATCACTGCGTCCGACAGCATGAAGTCGATCCACTTCATCGCAAGCTCCGGCTGCTTGGAGTTAACAGGCACGAGCCAGCTCCAGCCGACGCCGCCGGTTGGCATCGCCGCCCCTTTGATGTCGGAGGGCATGGGCGCATAACCGGCATTGGCGAGGTCGTAGCCTGCCTTGCGGGCATTAGCGGTGAACCAGGGACCTGCGACGAACATGACGGCGCGCTTGTTGAACCAGAGGCGTGAGGCTCCATCGAGATCGAGACCCGCCATTTCCTTCTTGATGTAGCCCGCTTCGACTAGCTTCTGCAGCCGGACGGCGCCGGCAGCAACTGATGGGTCGTCCCAGGCGATCTCGCGGCGCAGCGCCTTGCCGATCACCTCCTTGCCGCTTGCTGATTGCAGCAAGTTGCCGAAGAGGTGGCCGGCACTGCCCGTCGTGCGCGGGCCGATGGCAATCGGCTGCAGGCCGGTCTCGTCGATCGACTTCATCAGCGCTTCGAATTCGGTCCAGGTCGCGGGGATATTCCAACCTGCCTGCGCGAAAAGATCCTTGTGATACCAGATGCCAAGCGCATCGAGGCCGTCGGGAACTTCATAGATCTCGCCGCCGAACTGACCTTTCAGCTCGGTGTAGAGCCAGGGATAGATCTTGTCCTTCCACCCGCGCTTTTCATATTGCTCGGTCAGCGGCATGACCTGCTTGGCGTTCTTGACGACGCTGATGCGGCCGATGCCCGAATTGGTGAGGATGACGTCGGGACCGGCGTCCGACTGGATCGCTGCCTGTACCGCGCCGTTGCTGATCGTCCCGGTCGGCGGCATGAATTCGACGGTTACACCGGGATTGGCCTTTTCGAAATCGGCCTTGATGCCGTTCCACAGCTGCGCGACCAGCGGTTCTGTGATCTGTTCCGGACCCCACATCTTCAGGGTCTCGGCATGCGCCAACGAACTTGCGGCGATCATCGCCGCCAGCGCCGTTCCGCGGGCAAGAAATTTCAGCATTGTTTCCTCCTCTTGGGGCCGCTCCACGGCCACGTTTTTCGCCTGTCGAAAAGGAGACCTCCCTCTCCTTCATGCATCCAGTCAGCTCGCCGGATTTCCCTTCTGAAAGCGCGCCATGACGGCCTGCTGGACGTCGCTGATATGCGCGTGCATCAACGCCTTGGCGCGAGTTACGTCGCGCGAGCGGAAGGCCTGCAGGATTTGATCGCGCTCCTCGGCTGCCCTCTCGGCGAGATCGCGGCTCTCATTGGCGATCGAGCGGCAGATCTGGATCTGCAGCGCCAGTCGCGCCAGCGTTTCGATGAGCGGCGCACTTCCCGAAAGCTCGGCGATGGTCTCGTGAAATTCCTTGTCGCGGATGCCGTAGGTCGCCATGTCGCCGCGGCGCAGCGCCGCCACGGCTTCGTCCAGGATGCGTTCGAAGCTGGCGATATGCCGGTCGCTCATCTCGGGAACGGCAAGCTCGACGGCGAAACATTCGAGCGTCTTGCGCAGATTATAGAGGTCGTCGATCTCCTTGGGCGTGAAGCTGCGCACAAAGAAGCCGCGATAAGGCTTGATCTCGATCAGCCCTTCCTTGGCAAGCGTGCCGATCGCCTCGCGAAACGGCGTGCGGCTGACCTGCAGGCGTTCCGTCAATTCCTTTTCGTCGATCGACACACCGCTCGGCAACTCGCCGGAGACGATCAGGCGAACGATTTCCTCGTAGATCCGCTCGCGAAGGGTGAGGTGGCGCGGTGCGTTCATGGTCTCCATTTCCGTCTGGCTTTCATGATTTAAGTATGCAATATGCGAAAGAATATACAATATGGAAAATACAAAAACTGGTGCTTTTCGGAAAACGACCGGGGAAAAATCGAAAAGAGGAGGAAAACCAATGGGAAAAGTCTATGTCGTCGGTACATGCGACACCAAGGGAGCGGAACTGAACTACGCTAGGGAGGTGGCTCGCACGGCCGGCGCCGATGCCGTGCTGGTCAATGTCGGCACACTTGGGGAGGAGGCCGCCGCCGATATCCGGGCGCGCGAAGTCGCCGAATTTCATCCCGAGGGGGCGGAAGCCGTGCTCGGGCAGACGGACAGAGGAACGGCGGTCTCGGCAATGGCCAAGGCGCTGACGGCGTTCCTGAAATCACGTGATGATGTCGGCGCCGTGCTTGGCCTCGGCGGAACCGGCAATACCGCGCTGGTCACGGAAGCGATGCGGGCGCTTCCGATCGGCCTGCCGAAACTGATGGTCTCGACCGTCGCCTCTGGGAACGTGGCGCCCTATGTCGGGCCGAACGATCTCACCATGATGTATTCGGTCGTCGACGTCGCCGGCCTGAATGCGATCTCGCGCAAGGTGATCGGCAATGCGGCGAATGCAGCGGCCGGCATGGCTCGCAGTTCCGTTACCGCTTCCACGGACGATCGGCCGGGCATCGGCATGACCATGTTCGGCGTCACCACCGGCTGCGTCACACAAGTGCGCGAGTTGCTCAGCAAGACGCATGAAATCTACGTCTTCCATGCGACCGGCGTCGGTGGCCAATCGATGGAGAAGCTTGCCGATTCAGGTCTGCTGCAGAGCGTTATCGATGTGACGACCACGGAGGTTCCCGATCTCCTTGTCGGCGGCGTCTTTCCTGCGACCGAGGACCGCTTCGGCGCCATCATCCGCACCGGCCTGCCCTATGTCGGCTCGGTCGGCGCCGTCGACATGGTGAATTTCGGCGCGCGGGAAACGGTGCCGGCACCCTTCCGCGACCGCCGGCTCCACGTGCACAATGCGCAGGTGACCCTAATGCGCACCACGCCGGAGGAAAATGGCCGGATCGGTGCCTTCATCGTCGAACGGCTCAACCGGATGCAAGGCCCGGTCCGCTTTCTGCTGCCGCTTCAGGGCGTTTCGGCAATCGATGCCGCCGGTCAGCCGTTCCACGATCCCGAAGCCGATGAGGCGCTGTTCTCGGCTATCCGAACGGGCTGGCGCGATGCACCGAACAGGCGCCTCGTCGAGATAGACGCCCATATCAACAGTCCGGAATTCGCTGCCGCACTCGTCGCCAGCTTCCACCACATCCATGCCTGAGGAGAGAGTTTTGACCCGCATCGACAGAAACGACATTCTGAACAAGCTTCGCCGCAAGATCGCCGAAGGACGGCCGATCATCGGCGGCGGCGCAGGCACCGGCCTTTCGGCCAAGAGCGAGGAGGCCGGCGGCATCGACCTGATCGTCATCTATAATTCCGGCCGTTACCGCATGGCCGGGCGCGGCTCTCTTGCCGGTCTGCTTGCCTATGGCAATGCCAACGAGATCGTCAAAGAAATGGGCCGCGAGGTCTTGCCTATCGTGCGCCACACGCCCGTACTTGCCGGCGTCAACGGCACTGACCCCTTCATGCTGCCCGATCACTTCCTCGAAGAGTTGAAGGCGATGGGCTTTGCCGGCATCCAGAACTTTCCGACTGTCGGGTTGATCGACGGTACTTTCCGCGCCAATCTCGAAGAGACCGGCATGAGCTTTGATCTGGAAATAGACATCATCGCCCGTGCGCACTCCATGGACATGCTGACGACGCCTTACGTCTTCAGGAGCGAGGACGCTGTTGCCATGACCGAGGCCGGCGCCGACATCATCGTCTGCCATCTCGGCCTGACCACTGGGGGCGCAATCGGCGCCGAAACGGCGGCGACACTCGACGAATGCGTGGAGAAGATCAACGAATGGGCGGACGCCGCAAGATCGGTGCGCCATGATGTCATCGTCCTCTGCCATGGCGGCCCGATCGCGATGCCGGCGGATGCGGCCTATGTGCTCGCCGGCTGCAAGGGTTGCAACGGTTTCTACGGTGCAAGCTCGATGGAACGTCTGCCAACCGAGGTCGCGATCAGAGTGCAGGTCGAGGACTTCGCGAAGATGTAGGTGTCGCGGTGCAACGCAGCCAACGGGCCGGCACGCCCAAGCAAAGGTGAAGATCACGTGGTGACATGTGAGATGCATTCGCGCGGATTGCCGGTGTCGCGCGCAGCCGCGCTCTGCTGGAGCACCCTCCGGCAGCGACTTAAGGCTGCGCGCGAATGATGAATCTCACCACGCCCGATCATGGTTCAGGTGGGCGCCAACCATGAGAGAAATTAGTATCAGAAAGCTGCTTCGAGACCTTTGATCTGCGTCAAAGTGGCGTGTAAGGCAGCGATACCGTCTGAGCCGGCGATGTCATTCGATCTCCTTGCCATGCCTACCTGAGATTTCTTCGATCCAAATCCCGAAGAAGACGTGCTTATAGGGGCGATCATTTCCGTAGCCCTCGGGCTTGATGGCCCCCGGCTCCCACCACTCGCTGTCCCTCTGCAGCAGGCTCCAGGCGTGATGCATCTCACCGGCGAAGCCATCCTCTTCGCGAAATTCTTCAAACCGCCCGCAAGCAACGACAGTGTACCAGTCTCTGGGTCCCTTCTTTTCCTGCACGAGCAGACAAACTTGCGGATTGGCACGCATGATTTCGATCTTCTTGCCCTCCAAGGAAAACGCATAAATCTTTCGTTCGTCATAGGCGATTTGAATAGGCACCGCGTAGGGCCTGTCATGGTGACTGCATGCCAACACCCCGGTTCTTGCCTGTTGAAGCACATTAAAGCAGTCCTCTGCGTTCAGTTCCTCAATGGTCATGGCTATTGCCTCTGGTAAAAACGCAATGGAGCGGCGTTCTCGCGATACCTCAACCAACGCAGTGCAATACTTCAGCGGCGGCAGGCAGTAATCTGACACCCCCAGGACCGCCTTCCATCAGCAACAACTGCACCAAATGTTCATTGATGCCGATCGTCTGGGAGCGATCGGGCGATCTGCTCCACTGAGGCGTGACGCATAACGGGTATCATGGCGTGGCCGGAAGCGACTGGATCAATGCGATGACGTCATCGTCGCTCAGCTGCCGAAAGTCCTGATAATAGGCACCTATTGCCCCAAGAGAAGCGGGGGCGTACAGGCAGACAGTCTCATCGGCTGCCTGGCTCAATTGCGCGAGCTCTTCAAGAGGCGCGACAGGCACAGCCACGACGATCTTACTCGGTTTGCGTTGCCTCAATGCACGAATGGCCGCCATCATTGTCGCACCTGTGGCAATGCCGTCATCAACGATCACGACGATGCGCCCGAAGACTTCCTGATGAGGGCTGACGCCAAGATACCGACGCCGACGACGTTCAATCTCCTCCCATTCGCGGCGCTGCACGTCCTCGAACGAGGATTCGGGCACACCTGCGAGGCGGAGAACGTGCTCGTTACGGACGACGATTGGCTCCAATCCGTCGACGATCGCTCCCATCGCGAGCTCCGGATGCGTGGGGACGCCGATTTTTCGTACCAGAATCAGGTCAAGCGGGGCATCCAGATATCTTGCTATCTCGGTCGCTACCTGCACGCCTCCACGCGGAAGCGCGAGCACGACGACATGATCCTTCTTGTATCTTTCAAGAGCTTGAGCGAGCCTCCTGCCCGCGTCGGTTCGGTCATTGAACAACATCGGCGGCTCCTTTCTGACGCGGGCCGCATCCGCCACCATCCCTGCGGTCGCCTGCAGGGCGAAGACACCGGCGTTGGAAAAAGTGCCACCGGCGACATCTGGCCACCCACGCCGGTCGCACCGGCTATGGCTCTCGGTCAAGCGACAACGCTAAGACATCAGCGGCATCGATGCCGCGTCCTCTCAGGTCTAGGTTCGGGGGCCACATGTGAAGATCGTTACCTGAACAGGACAACACGATGACGACTTTGTTGCATTGATCTCCGTCAAGTTCGCGGGACGGAAAGAGACCGTGCTCGTGTGGTCTACCTGGTTTAATGTTGCGGAAGCGAGGGGCAAATCCGTGTGTAAGCGCATTGACCCTGATCAATGCAGTTGCCGACCCGTTCCTGGAAACTTCCACAGGTACGTTCTGTTTTGGACCAGGAGGACATATCATGCATGTATCAGAAGCGATGCACAAGCAGGTTCAATCAGTTTCGCCGACCACGCGTATCAATGAGGTCGCCAAACTGATGAAAAAGCAGGATATCGGAGCCGTTCCCGTCACCGAGAACGGGCGCATGATCGGGATGATCACGGACCGCGATCTCACCGTACGCGTCCTTGCTGATGGTCACGATGCTTCCGGGATTACGGCACGGGAGGTCATGTCGCCGGGCGCCACATTCTGCCACACGTCGGACCGCATTGAGGAAGCGGTGCGCATGATGGAAAAGCATAAGATCCGACGCCTGCCTGTTATGAATGCAGAAGACGAGATCGTTGGTATGCTTGCCATCGGCGACATTACGCATTGCGGCAGTCGGCCGCTTGCTGAAGAACTGCTGAGAGCGGTCAGCGGCCATCACGCCTGATAAGCTCTGCATTTCCTCCCGCCATGCCTGCATGGCGGGAGTTTCAGCTCACACGAAAAGTCAATCGATCGAAGAACATCCTCTCTGGCACTTGGAGCAGATCCTGTTCAATCCGGATCATATCCTGCAGCTCTGAAGTCGTTGACGCATTCTGCTTCGCCTGAGCCTTGAAACGATCAACGCCTCTGATTGAGCCGACTATTCGGTAATCAATGATGGAAGCTGTTGAAGCAATTTCTCAAACTCGGGCCATTCGGTCGCGGGCCAGATCTCCGTTGTGGCATGGCCGAACGTCCGTACGAGTGTTGCCACCTTCATCGCAGACAGCATATCGGGCGCGGAAAAAATATCGACATAGTCTGCCGGACCAAGCACTACAAAGCTTGAAATCCAACGCACCTCGGGACAATCACGCCGTATATATTGAGCGAGTTCATGGCTCAGGGTCTTCATGGCGCGGGGGTTTCTCAGAGCCTCATGGCTCAAGCGGGTGAGCATGATGAATGTCGACATCTTATACCTCCTTGATAAGGAGATCAGCGTGGATCCGAGCTGCGGTGAGGACATTGATGGGCGTCAATTGGAAACTGAAATGCCGCACGACCTGGCTTTGCGGGCGCGTTCTCGAGCGTTGCAGATATCCGCCGCGGTCAGCGGGCGGCCGCTTTAAAGACACATCCTGTCGAGCCGCCCGTCACGGCTCTGCTCTCATCGGGGCGGTCAGCAGCGATGAGAGCATGCAGCACCGACGAGGAACCGACGCCCATAAGCACCAGCATAGCGCCCTGAGTCTAGAATCTGCAGGCGTGCGGCCATTTGCGTCATCCATGACCGCCTTATTTCCGCTCATAGGCGTCCCGTTTGACCCAACGCAAAGCGTGACATGCGATCCGGATCAAGATGCTTGAAATCCTCACGAAAGGAGGCTGTCGATGACTGGCGTAGGCGAAGAATGGAAACCGGGCATTTCGCCCGAGAAAGTGCGTTACCTCATTCTCAAGGCAAGAGAGTTCGACGCCAAAGATGTCATGACCGAGCCGGATCCGGGCTCCAATCCAACGGATGACAACATGATCGAAATCCTTGAAGAACACGCCGACGACTCGGTGGAGCAGGAATTGCGCAGCGTGATCTGGGCGCTTAACGAGGATGAACAGATCGACCTTGTGGCTCTTTCCTGGCTTGGGCGTGGCGATGGGGATGCCGCGGACTGGGACGACCTTCGCCAGCAGGCCGCCGACGCGCGCAACGGACGCACTGCCTCCTATCTGCTGGGCATGCCGCTACTGTCGGATTACCTTGAAGAGGCGCTTGATCAATTCGGCGAGACAGAGGCCACCTTGATGGAAGGTTGACAAGGCGATGTCGGACCGCGCCTTCCAGTTCGACCAATTCATCGAGATGCGATTGTCGAAGCCATCGGACATCGGCCATGAAGCAAAGTCGCTCGCGATCGGTAACGAAACCTCCGGCGATCAGGTTGCCGCTTGTCGTGAACGGAACCAGGCGCCAACATCGTCTGCCGTGATTCGAATGCGACCGTCAGGCTCCGCGCCTCCGTCGGCGTATTTGGCGTCAGCGATTTGGCTGAAAACATCAATGTTTTCCTGCAAGCGGCTCTCATCACAGCGCGGTGGCTCTGCAACCGCCATGAGGGCCTCTTTGCTGACAAGGACAATATGCTCGGCCCCGGCAGTCTCCATCAAGAGCAGAGCTTCCTCGCCGGACGACTTCATCATTCCACTGACCAGTTTCAACGACATGAGCGGCGACCTTATGAATTTTGCGCTCCCGGGACAGGCCTTGGTTGAACGCCAGCCGAGGTCCGATGGATGCAAAACAGTCTAAGGGATCAGCCAAAATCCTTCCTTGACGCACATCAAAAGAGCAATAAGAACGGCGAGCCCACTACGTGGTCGCGATATCAGCAGCTTTCCCGATTGCGTTTCGCCACGGGGTAGATCCAATTCTACTTGCCTCTTCCGGTGCGGCGATCTCGCTCGGCGAGCTGTTCGGTGCATCGGTATTGCCCCAACTTCCGTCCAGCGTGCTATGAGTTCGAGACTTGAAGAGTTGCCGCGACGTCTCGTGCGACGTCGCTGGCGATTGCCGATTCCGGCTCCGTCGACCGCTGGAAAGCTCGTTCAAATCGTAGCTGCGAGACCACAAAACCACACCATCGCCTTCTCGTACGAGGGCGGGCTGTCAGCCGCATCGGCCCCGGCGCTCCTCTCGTGCCTGCCTGCAGGAGGTAATGTTCTCCCTGCAAATGGTCTGGCCCAGCCGATTGGACGACAACCGAAATTTTCCCGCCAGCTACCAGACGGACTATAATCTGATCTCGAGCGCAGCGATCATGATGAATGCCGTTGCATAGGCAGGATCAGCCTTCGCCAAATCCGAAAGAGCGGGCATGAGGGGGCGCAGGGGGCAAAACCCAGCAAGAGGAGGCCGAGCGCGTAAGGCTGTGGTAACGCAAGCGCCCACACGATGAGGACGGCAAGAAGCGGTCCAGCGAGGAACGCGGACAGAATGCTCGCCACGACGAAGTGCCGGTCGCGAAGTGCAGCCAAGGCATCCTTGACCTCTAGCTTCAGGCCAACATCGACCAAGCTGCCGAGCATGAACGAAATCAGTGCGATCTGGAGGATATATTTCAGCAAATCCGATAGCACGAGTACACCTCCCTCGCATCTGTCACGCAGCGATTTTTTGACCCCACGTAATGATGCTCATCTTCCGGATATCGCCCAATCTGGCGTGCCCCGAAGAATTTCATAGTCTATCCAATCTCCTCGAGGCGCTTTGATTCCTGTCAATAAGCGTATTACTTGCTCCTAATCTCGTCTTCGCCTTTCCGCTCTGGCGATGCATTTTGGACACCAGGCCCTGTACCTGCGGGTCGTTTCGATACGCGGTCATTATTGACTGAGGTCTGTCGATGGAGATTGGCAGGGCGAAGACCAAGTGCTGACGCGTGCTGCTGCGAACGTGTTCCTCAGGAAAGCCCGTCTCAATGGGCTGACGACAGAATATTTTAGGCCGATCGGGCGAAGTTTGCCCTAGCTTGTCCATCCCGACTGCTAGGTGCGTTGATCTAGGGCAACGAAGGCGATCGACGTTTCCAGCAACTTAATCGGGAGGCGTGCGGCAATACCGGGCGATCCTCTGTTCGATCACTGCCTGACGTCCCAGCTGAAGCACTCGTTATACGGCCCCCTTACCGCCAGAGTTGTGTGTGATTGACAGCGTTTCAGCGCCGAGTCATCATAAAAAGACATCATTCCACCTCGCTTAGGTCCGTCTCATCCAACGGACTTTTTTGAGGTGTGTTTTGCCTGTGCTCAATCAGCTCCGGTGAAATAACATGCGCCGCTTTATTCTTCGGCAAAACCTGGTGCAGTACGAAGAACAGCTCGCCAACGAAAGAGGTGTGGTCCGTAGAGAACGCTTGCGCGAACTGATCGAAGATGCCCGGCGCGAGCTCGCAAGGCTGGAACACCTCTGGCTTCTCACCTGTCCTCAGATCGAGGTACCTCTCAAGGTCGGTGAGGACGCGGAATTGACCCTCGACCACGCCGTTCGAGCTAATCAAGCCGATCATGGAAGCCTACGGATCTGGAACGAACGGAAGCATTGCCTCTCGCTGTTTGCTCAGACGAATTTTGACACTGAGTTTATCGATCGCTTCCCGGAGGTGAGACAGGGTGATGGCACAGTCAGCCAGCGTGCTCTAGCGTTGCAGAAGCCGGTTTTCGTCTACGATATCGACGAGGACGAAAACTTCGCTCCCTTCCGGGACTTCGCCCGCGACGCGCGAATCCGCTCTATCGTCTCCAGTCCGTTGGTTGGCTTGGATGGCCGGTGCCTTGGCACGTATTCTCTACACTATCGCTGGATGCGGACGTATAATGATAGTGATTATCTACTTGTTCATGCCTACAGCGTGAGGCTCGCGGCACTGTTTCAAGATCTCTTATAAGGGCGGCTTGCAACACAGAGGCGTTCTGTACTGTCTACGGACGTCCTTATTTCTCGCACGTGTCTGTCATGAGCGATATGTTTCCCGATGAGGTTGACGAGGCGCTGGGATGGGGCCTGTCGGCGTGCGGAGGCGATCCGAGGCTTCTTGGAATCCCATCGATGCGACGGCCGGCTGGATCAGATTATGCCCCAAGCCCGGTAGCGGCCACGGCCGGTGAATTCGCGGATGCCGATCTCGTTGATCAGGTTCAGCGCGCCGCGCTGCGTGACGCCAAGCTCACGGGCAACCATAGCGGCCGATACCATCGGGCGCGACAGGACGAAATCGGCAAGCTGCGGCAGGCTGCTGTTCGATCGGCGGCCGCGAAAGCGCAACTCCATCTGCGTGCGTGCGAGCGACAGGCGATCGATCTCCTTGAGGCCCGCGGCGGCACTCTCCCGCATCGCACCGAGAAAAGCCTGCAGACGCGTCAGCCGATCACGCGAGCGCCGGCGCTCATGGCGGATCTGCTTCAGCCCGGTGTGAAAAGAAAAGAGATGCGAGGCGACCTTGCCTCTGGCCCGCAGGCTGCTGGCGATCAGCAGGCCGCCGAGCCAATGCTGGCGGCGCAACGGCTCGATCCGCTCCCAGGCGTCGAAAAGAACCGCAGCCGCCAGACTGGGCGGCAGCTCATCGGCGAACGGGATCAGACCGCGCCATTCCTGCAGCCGTTCCTCCTCGTTCCATTCGTCATCGCCGAACAGGCCGAGCGGATCGTCATCCCGCTGCGGGGGTGCAGCCTCCGCCGGCTCCTCCTCGGCGGTCTTGCCCGCATGCCGGTCGAGAAGCCTCTGCGAGCGGGCGAGCAAGGCGTCGAGCTCGGCGATTTCGGCGGCGAGCGGCGCTTCGTCATCCTCATCATCAGGTTCGCTCTCGGAAGGCGCAAAGGCTCCCGCCTCCGGCACGCTCTCCTCCCCCTCCAGCGTGCTGGCGGTCAGCACGCCAAGACCTGTCGGGCTGAGCGCCCAACCAGGATCGGCCGTCTCGATCCGCCGCCGTGTGCGCAGGACGGAATGGGCGATCGTCAGCTCGTGGCTCGGCGCGCGGCTGTCCATATGGGCGTCATGCAGGACGAGATCTTCGACATGCACGAGCTCGCCCGCCACCCACAGTGCGCCGGCCGCATCGAAGAAATGGCTTCGCTCTGCAAAGCCTTGCCCTACCGGTGAACGCGCCGCCCGCTCATCGAGGCGCGCCAGAGCATCCTCTGCCCCGGCGATGGCCGGAAGCAGCGTCTGGAGCGTTGCGGCGTCGATATCATAGCGCATTGTTAGGCTTAATGAATTCTCACAAAGGGAAGCGAAACACGCATTACCTTCCGTCAGTTATCGCATGACGGAAACACGCGGACAACATCATGGCGGACAAGCTCAAGGTTTTCACCCGGTTTTCCGATGGGATCGTTTGCCTGTATCGATGAACGGCACAGGCGGACAAAGCAATCACCCGCCTGTTGGATGTTGATCGAGCCATCCGCCAAGGCGCTTCCTTGCGATCCGGTTCGGCTCCAATTAGCCGCGCCCCTTGCAGCTTACTTTACAGTGCTCGGATTCCCGGCCTTGTAAGCCTCGTAAAGCTCATCGAGGCGGCCTGAGAGATAGGCGCCAAAATCAGGCGCATCGCCGGTCTTCAGCGCGATCGTGAAAGACGTGCCGGTGCTTTTGATACGGCCGACGATCTTGCCGCCGTTCGCAGGCTTCCAGTCATATTCAGTGCTCTCGGGCTTCGTCTCTTCCTTCTTGGAAAGCTCGGCAATGACCAGTTCGAAACGGCGATCGCTCTCCACAGCATTGAAAGTGGAGGACGCAACCAGCTTGGTCAGCCGCAAGACGGCGGAATCGGTCCAATCCTGGGCAAGCGCCATCCATCGCCTGCGGCCGATGCCGGGAGCAGCACCGACGGCCTGGATGATATCGGCAGGAATAGCTTTCGCCACGGAGATGAGCTTCGAGAGTTCCGTTTTGTCGGTCGAGAGTGCCTTCATGATGACGGGACGATCGAACTTCTTCAGTTCGAGATTGAGCGCGAAGACGGCCCGCTCGATGTAGGACAGATTGCGCCGCGCCGAGTTTTCAATGCCCTGGGCAATGACGAGATCGGTATCGTCGAGCTTGCGGATGACCGCTTGCACCTTGCGGCCAAGCAGCTTCACGGCCTGAAGGCGGCGATGGCCATAGGCGACCTGATAGCGTCCATCATGATGCGGATTGCGCCGCACGAGGATCGGCACTTCCTGACCGTTTTCGGCAATAGACTGCACGAGCTCGTCGTCCATATCGAGCGGCTCGTCGCCGAGGCGATCGCGAATGAAGGAGGAATCGATCAGATCAGGATCGAGTTCGACAACATGTTCGCCTGAAAGCAGGGCCTCTTCCATCGCCCTGCTCTCCTCCTCCATACGGCCGAGCGTCAGCGCCATGGTGCGTACCGGACCGGCGGCGCCGCGCACGGATGTCTCCTCGAAGTTGGCCGCGGCCAACTCCTGCGCCGTATCAGTGAACAATCCCTTCAGTCGATCTCGTCGGCTCATATGCGACCCCATGCTTTATGGATGCTGGTTAGAATTTCGCCATTGGCGGCGTTAACCGATTCCAGTGCCCGGTCATAAGTGGAGCGGCGAACCTGCCCCTTTTCAATTTCATAGAGGGTCTGCTTGGTCAGACCTGCATCGGCGATTGCCGTCGATTTCAAGATCGTCGCCGTCAAAACATCATCGCCGAAGAGACTGCGCAAGAGTGCAACGATCTGCGATTGCGGTCCGTCGAAAGGCTCATGGCGGGTAACGACATATTTGATAAAATCATGCTGCAAGTCACCGCCGGCCTTGCGCACGACCGACAGAAGGTCCGATGTCATCAGCAGGAATTGCGACATGGAGGCGACGTCGACCATCTGCGGATGAACGGTGATCAACAATGACGTGGCGGCGCAGACGGCGCCAAGCGTGAGGTAGCCGAGTTGCGGCGGGCAATCGATGACGACAATATCATAGTCCCCTTCGACTTCCGCGATTGCATTGCCGACACGCCGGAAGAACAGCTCTTCCGGCTTCTGACGATCATTCAGCGCACGCGGCGTTTCATGCTCGAACTCCATCAGCTCGAGATTGCCGGGGACCAGATCCAGACCGTCGAAATAGGTCTTGCGGACGATATCCTTCAGCGGGCGCCGCTGCGCATCGTAGCGAATGGCACCGTAAAGCGTGTCACCATCTCCGAGGTCGAATTCCGGCTGAACGCCGAGCAGGGAGGAAAGCGAAGCCTGCGGATCGAGATCGATCGCCAGAACCCGGTAACCTTCCAGCGCCAGATGCTGGGCCAGATAAAGCGTGGTCGTGGTCTTGGCCGAACCGCCCTTGAAATTGGTAATGGCAATCGTCTGCAGCTTCTCGCCATCCCGCCGCCAGGGCAGGTAGGAGAGCATATCCTTCGGCTTGATCTTCGCCATATGCTGGCGCAACTCGTTGATCTGGCCAAGCGTGTAAGAGCGGCGGCCATTCTGCGAAACATCCGGCTGCGGACCTTTGCCATCAAGCGAAAGCTGGCGAAGATAGCCGTCGGAGACACCGATCATCTGCGCGGCTTCGCCTGATGTGAATGTCCGGAGCGTCTTTTGTGAAAGCGGCGGAAAAAGCCTTTCCCGCAGCAGTTTCAGCTGGCGTGAGAGCTGCGTGGCGTGCCTTTCGATGCGAATGTCCGTGGTTGATACGCTAATGTTGTCCAAAACACTTGCCCCTTCTTAAAGCGCTTTTCGGTCAACATAGCGTCAAAAAGCGTATCGAAGATGACATGATTCGGATGTAGCGACAATAAACGGTTCGCTAACCACACAGATTGAAAGTTGGCCGCGGCCAACTCTTCGGTCCGCCCTTGCGAAAGACCTGCTTTAGCGGCACAAACCGCTGGAAATCGCGAGGGCGGAAAACATGCGGCACATCCATATCATCGGTATCGGTACGGGCAATCCCGAGCATCTGACCGTGCAGGCGATTAACGCCATGAACGCGGCAGACGTTGTGTTCATCCCGACCAAGGGGGCCGCGAAGGCGGATCTCGCCGAGGTCCGCCGGGAAATCTGCGAGCGGTATCTGACCCGCGAAGGTGTCCGTATCATCGAATTCGAGGTGCCGAAGCGGGCGGTCGAGGACCGAACTTATGTCCAGAGCGTCGAGGACTGGCATGCGGCGATCGCCCGTATCTATGAGGGTCTGATCGGCAATCTGCCGGAAACCGGTGCTGGTGCCTTCCTCGTCTGGGGCGACCCGAGCCTCTACGACAGCACGATCCGCATCATCGAACGCGTGCGTAATGCCGGTACCTGTGCCTTCGACTATCACGTCGTTCCCGGCATCACGAGCATCCAGGCACTGGCGGCCAGCCACCGCATTCCTGTCAATCTCGTCGGCAAGCCGGTCGAAATCACCACCGGGCGGCGGCTGGTGGAGGAAGGGCTGACGCGTGAAAGCACCGTCGTCATGCTCGACGGCGAACAGGCTTTTTCCAAGATCGACGATCCCGATGCCGAGATCTTCTGGGGCGCTTATCTCGGCACGAAAGATGAAATCATTCGCTCAGGCCGGCTTGACGATATCGCCGACGACATCGTCCAGCTCCGTGCCGACGAGCGCAAACGTCATGGCTGGATCATGGACATCTATCTCCTCCGTAAGGGACGGGATTTCGACGACTGAATGTCCCGGTCACCGGACCGATCTCGCTTTGCCGCATCCGGCGCGATCATGTAAGACATGGCCAAAGGATGGATGAATGCATAGCGTTACCGGCAAGATCTTTGAAGCAGAGAGGCTCGATATAACGAGCATGCATCGCGGCGCCTGCCCAGCGCTTGCAGCACCCATGCAAACCGGCGACGGCCTGCTCGTGCGCCTGAGGCCGGCCGGCGGCGCACTTACCGTCTCCCAGTTTCAGGCGCTGGCTTTGGCAGCCGTGCGCCATGGGAACGGCATTCTGGAAATCACCGCCCGCGGCAATCTGCAGATCCGTGGCCTTCGTGCCGGGTCCGTCGGACTGCTGGCGGCGGATATCGACGCCGCCGGTATCACCGTGCCTGATGGCGTCGCGATCGAGATTTCACCGCTGCATGGCGTCGATGCCGATGAGATCGCCGATGCGGCGGAGATGGAAGCGGCACTGCGCAACAGGCTCGGCGCGTTTCTCAGCTCTCCGCGCCTTGCTCCGAAACTCTCGATCCTGATCGATGGCGGCGGGCAATTTTCGCTTTCCACTCTCGTTGCCGATATCCGCATCGTCGCGCAACATGCTAGCCAGTGGCTGGTCTCGATAGCCGGCGACGGACAGGGCGCGACACCGCTGGCCCTCGGCGGCGCAGATACAGCCGTCAACGCGGTCGGCGATCTGCTTCAGATCCTGATCGCGCGCGGCCGGCAGACACGCGCTCGCGACATCGACGCAGCAACGTTGCGCGGCCATTTTCCGCAGATCGACAGCATCCGATCTACCCGTCCGGCGCCCCAGAAGTCCTCCTTCGTCGGCGTCACAAGGCTTGGGAATGGCCGCGCCGTCCTCGGCGTGCGGCTGAAGTTCGGCCAGGCCAGAACCGCCGATCTGATCTCTTTCCTGGCTTCCACCGAGAGTGCAGGTGGGCCGGAACTCCGGTTGGCGCCTGATCGTGGCTTCTTCCTGATCGGCATCGGCGAGACAGAAATGCCCGCTATGCAACAAGCGGCTATCGATCATGGATTCAGCGTCACGGCACACGAGCCGGCCGAGCAGATCGCAGCCTGCGCCGGGGCAGGGGCCTGCGCCTCGGCCTTCTACGATACGAGGGCTCTGGCTGGCCAGCTGATCGATCGGGTTCCTGATCTCTTCGACGGCTCGCTGAAGCTTCATCTCTCCGGCTGCGCAAAAGGGTGTGCGCACCGACACGCAGATCTCGCGATCGTCGGTTCGGCTGAAGGCTACGGTTTTGTCCTCGATGGGCTTGCCGCCGACAGGCCGGCTGCAAGGATTGCTGGCGAACGGATCGATTTCGCTATAGAGAGGCTCGCCCGGCTGATCGAAGACAAGAGAGGTGCCGGCGAGTCGAGTGCCGATAGCTTGAAAAGGCTTGGGGTCATCGGCCTCGCCGAGGCGCTACAACAGGAATAAACATGCCAGACTACGACTATATCCGCAGCGGAGACGCGATCTATGAGCGCTCCTTCGCGATCATTCGCAGCGAAGCCGATCTCTCGCGTTTTTCGCCCGAAGAGGCCGATGTCGCCGTCCGCATGATCCATGCCTGCGGCCTGGTGGAAGCGGCCCAGAACTTCGTCTTCTCACCCGGCTTCGTCCATGCTGCACAGATCGCCCTGCAGGACGGTGCGCCGATCTTCTGCGATGCGGAAATGGTAGCGCATGGCGTGACGCGCGCCCGCCTGCCGGCGAAGAACGAAGTGATCTGCACGCTGCACGATCCACGCACCCACGAACTCGCCCACGAGACCGGCAATACCCGCTCGGCTGCCGCCATCCATCTCTGGCTCGACCGGCTCGCCGGCAGCGTCGTCGCGATCGGCAATGCGCCGACGGCCCTCTTCCATCTTCTCGAACTCTTGCGGGATGGTGCGCCGAAACCGGCAGCGATCATCGGCATGCCGGTCGGCTTCGTCGGCGCTGCCGAATCCAAGGATGCCCTTGCGGAGAATTCCTACGGCGTTCCCTTCGCCATCGTGCGCGGCCGGCTTGGCGGCAGCGCGATGACCGCGGCCGCCATCAATGCGCTGGCGAGGCCAGGCCTATGAGCGGCCATCTGATCGGCGTCGGCACCGGACCCGGCGACCCGGAACTGCTGACCCTCAAGGCGGTGCGCGCCATCGAGAGCGCCGATGTGATTGCCTATTTCGCCAAGCAGGGCAGGGGCGGCAACGGCAGGGCGATCGTCGAACATCTGCTGAAGCCCGGCGTCGAACTGCTGCCGCTCTACTATCCGGTCACGACCGAGCTCGACAAAAACGATCCGCTCTATCAGAGCCGCACCACCAGCTTCTACAATGACTCCGCCGACGCGGTCGCCCGCCATCTCGATGCCGGCCGCACGGTGGCAGTGCTCAGCGAAGGCGATCCGCTCTTCTACGGCTCTTACATGCACCTGCATGTGCGGCTGTCGCAGCGTTATCCGACCGAGGTCATCCCCGGCATCAGCGCCATGTCCGGCTGCTGGTCGCTGGCTGGCATGCCGATCGTGCAGGGTGACGACGTGCTTTCGGTGCTGCCGGGAACGATGGCCGAACAGGAATTGACCCGCAGGCTTACGGATACCGAGGCTGCCGTCATCATGAAGGTCGGCCGCAACCTGCCGAAAATCCGCCGTGCGCTGCGGGCGGCCGGACGTCTCGGCGACGCTCTCTATGTCGAACGCGGCACGATGGCCAATGCCGCAATGGTGAAGCTCGCCGAACGCGATGAAGGCGAAGCGCCATACTTCTCAATCGTGCTCGTACCCGGCTGGGAGGCCAGCCGATGAGCGGCCGGCTCTTCGTGATCGGTACCGGTCCCGGCAATCCCGGGCAGATGACGCCGGAAGCCCAGGCGGCAGTGGAAGCCGCGACCGACTTCTTCGGCTATGGCCCCTATCTCGACCGCCTGACGCTGCGCGCCGGCCATACCCGACATGTCTCCGACAATCGCGAGGAGCTGGACAGGGCAGGGGCGGCGCTGACGATGGCAGCCGCTGGTTCTGATGTCTGTGTTGTCTCGGGTGGGGACCCTGGTGTCTTTGCCATGGCCGCTGCCGTCTGCGAGGCGATCGACAGGGGACCGGCGGAATGGCGCGGCGTCGATCTCGTCGTCCTGCCCGGCATCACGGCCATGCTGGCGGTGGCCGCCCGTGTCGGGGCGCCGCTCGGTCACGATTTCTGCGCCATATCGCTCTCGGACAATCTGAAGCCCTGGAGCGTTATCGAGAATCGCCTGGAGCTCGCAGCCCGCGCGGGCTTCGTCATCGCCCTCTATAATCCGATCAGCAAGGCGAGACCCTGGCAGCTCGGCAAGGCTTTCGAACTTCTGCGCCAGCACTTGCCGGCAACGACGCCTGTCATCTTCGGTCGGGCGGCCGGACGGCCTGACGAGCGGATCACCGTTCAGCCGCTTGATAGAGCTGACGCCGATCTCGCCGACATGGCGACCTGTGTCATCATCGGTTCGCCCGAGACGCGGGTGATTGCCCGCGAGGGGCAAGCAGACCTCATCTATACGCCGCGGTTCATGGCCGGAGACAAGAGATGATCGATCGCTTCGAGCGCCGCTTCGACCGTTCCGACCGACGTCATGGCGGCAGCGGGCGCGCGGGCGATCACGACAAGCTTGGTGCCGAGCAGGCGGGCGGCCTCGATCTTGGCATAAGCGGCCGAACCACCGCTGTTCTTGGTGATGACAGCGTCGATGCGATATTTCCGCATGAGCTCCATCTCGCCTTCGAGCGTGAAGGGGCCGCGGTCGAGCACATATTCGACGTCAGTCAGAGCGAGCGGCGGATCGACGGGATCAACGCTGCGCACGACGTAGAAATGCTGAGGGGCGACCTCCGCATGGTGGGCACCTTGTCGGCCCGTCGCCAAAAAGACGCGCCGAGGGGTCGGGCCGAGCGTGGCGATGGCAGCGGCAATGTCCGCCACGACATGCCAGTGATCGCCGGCTTCAGGAATCCACTCCGGACGGACGAGCGCGATGGCGGCAATGCCAGTGCGTTCCACTGCCGCCGCGGCATTGGCCGAAATGCGCTCGGCGAAAGGATGGGTGGCGTCGATCAGCAGATTGTAGCCTCCCGCCACGAGGAATTCGGCAAGGCCTTGCGCCCCGCCGAAGCCGCCGATACGGACGGGAACGGGCTGTTCGGCTGGAGCCTGCGTGCGGCCGGCCAGCGACAGCAGGATGTCGAGATCGTCTCGGCCGGCAAGCTCTGCGGCAAGCCTGCGCGCCTCGCCCGTACCGCCCAAGATCAGAATGCGGGTCTTGTCCATGTCTGATATGTCTCCCACCGACCCGCGCTGGCTCACTCTTATCGGCATCGGCGAGGATGGTCCAGAAGGCCTTGGTGATGAAGCCAAGCGACTGATCGCAGCCGCGCCCGCCGTCTTCGGCGGCGTGCGCCATCACGACCTTGCTGATGCGCTGATTTCAGGCGAACGGTTCACCTGGCAGAGCCCCTTCGAAAAATCGGTCGAAGCGATCCTGGCGCGGCGTGGCACGCCTGTTGTCGTGCTCGCCTCGGGCGATCCCTTCCTCTACGGCGTCGGCGCGACGCTCTCGCGTCATGTCGCAGCAGAAGAGATCTATACGATTCCGGCACCATCCGCCTTCAGCCTTGCCGCCTCGCGCCTCGGCTGGCCGCTGCAAGAGACCGCGTGTGTTTCGCTGCACGGACGGCCGCTCGATCTCATCCGTCCGCATCTCCATCCGGGCAGGCGTATTCTGGCGCTGACGTCGGACGGGAAGGGACCGCAGACGCTTGCCGAACTGCTTGCCGCCAATGGCTTTGCCGACACACGGCTGACGGTTCTGGAGGCGCTCGGCGGCAAGCGGGAAAGGATCAGGAGCACCACGGCAGGCAATTTCGACCTTGTCGATATCGATCCTTTGAATGTCTGTGCGCTCGACGTGATCGCGGGGTCCGGGGCTCGTATCCTGCCTTATGTCTGCGGCCTCGACGACGATCTTTTCGAGCATGACGGGCAGATCACCAAGCGGGAGATTCGTGCCGTCACGTTGTCGGCGCTGGCGCCGCGACATGGCGAACTCCTCTGGGATATCGGCGCCGGCTCGGGATCTGTTGGTATCGAGTGGATGCTTGCCGATCCGTCACTGAGGGCAATCGCCATCGAGCAGTCGCCGCAGCGCGCCGCCCGTATTGCCCGAAATGCCGCAGGTTTCGGCGTACCTCAGCTCGCCCTCGTCGAGGGCGTCGCACCCGCAGCAGTCGCCGGCCTGCCGGCACCGGACGCGATCTTCATCGGCGGTGGCGGCAGCGAGGCAGGTGTCATGGATGCGGCAATCGCCGCCCTGAAACCGGCGGGGCGGCTCGTCGCCAATGCCGTGACGCTCGAAATGGAGGCGGTACTCCTGGCAGAACAAGCCGCCCGCGGCGGCTCGCTGACGAAGATCGAAATCGCCCGCGCCGCACCTGTTGGCGGCATGAGCGGCTGGCGGCCGGCCATGCCGGTGACGCAATGGCACTGGATCAAGGAATAGGAAAATGACGGTTCATTTCATCGGCGCCGGACCGGGATCTGCAGATCTCATCACGGTGCGCGGACGCGACCTGATCAGCAAATGCCCGGTCTGCCTCTATGCCGGGTCGATCGTCTCGCCCGAACTCCTGCAATATTGCCCGCCGGGTGCCCGCATCATCGATACGGCGCCGATGTCGCTCGACGAGATCGAGGCCGAATATCTGCGGGCGGCTGCGGCCGGCGAAGATGTGGCACGACTGCATTCCGGCGATCTCTCCGTCTGGAGCGCGGTTGCCGAGCAGGTCCGCCGATTGGAAAAGCATGGCATCGCCTACACGATGACGCCGGGCGTTCCGGCTTTTGCCGCAGCGGCCTCCGCACTCGGCCGCGAGCTGACGATCCCGACCGTGGCGCAGAGCCTCGTGCTGACACGCGTATCCGGCCGCGCCTCGCCGATGCCGAATGAAGAGACGCTCGCGAAATTCGGCGCGACAGGCGCGACACTTGCGATCCACCTCGCCATT
Source organism: Rhizobium sp. BK275 (assembly GCF_014193555.1). Taxonomy (NCBI): domain Bacteria; kingdom Pseudomonadati; phylum Pseudomonadota; class Alphaproteobacteria; order Hyphomicrobiales; family Rhizobiaceae; genus Rhizobium; species Rhizobium sp. BK275. The sequence continues at coordinate 953,098 of NZ_JACHZL010000001.1, read as the reverse complement.
CATGCGCTGGCACAGGTGGTCGCGGAGCTGACACCGCTTTACGGCGCCGATTGCCCCGTTGCCATCGTGGTGAAAGCCACCTGGCCGGACGAGCGTATCTTGCGCGGCACGCTCGCCGATATCGAAGGGAAGGTGGCAGCCGAACCGATCGCGCGCATGGCAATCATCTTCGTCGGCCGCTCGCTTGCATCGGAAGATTTCCGCGAAAGCTCGCTTTACGATCCCGCCTATCAGCGCCGCTTCCGCGGCCGCGAATAGTCGTTCAGACCTTCGCCGCGAGATAATCCATGCTTGCCTTCAACGCGGCGCCTGGATCCTTCAGCGCATGGACTTCGGATGCGAAGGGCTCGAAGGAGAAGGGGCCTTTATAGCTTGCCTGCAGCAGTGCGCGGATCTGGGCGGCGTTGCCGAGCCGGTCATCGGCATCGACGAGAGCGCGGTGCGAATCGCGCATGTCGGCGACGGAAACGGCGGGATCGCTGACGCCGGAAATATGCACCAACCCGGTCAGGTGCGCGAAGAAGGGTGTTTCGCCGGCAAGGTGATGGTGGAAAGTGTCATGCACCAGCCGGAAGGTCGGCTGTGCGCCGAGCGTCTCGATCGCGTCAGCTGCTTCCGCCTTGGAGCGCAACGAGCAGATCTCGAAGCCGAGCGGCTCGACAAGGCCGACAAGGCCGGCTGCATCCAGCATCGGCCGCAGTGCGACGAGCGACTGGCGCAGATTGGCCTGGCGTTCGCCATCGGCACGGCCCGTACCGTCATTCTTCGGCACCAGGACCACAGCCTGCGAACCGACGGCCTTGGCATAATCGATCAGTTCACGGGCTTCCCTCTCGCGGGTCGCATTCCATTCATTGAAGCGCTGCAGCGCATTGATGGAGATGATGGCGACGCCATGACGGGCAGCGGCTTGCCTGATCACCTCCGGCCGGGTGCCATCCAGAATGGCGTTACCGGCGAGATCGTTGCGGATCTCCACAGCATCGATGCCGAGCGAAACGGCAAGCGCAAAGAAATCCTCGATCGAAAGCGAGGGCGCTGCCATGTGGTTCAGCGCGAAACGAATGGATGCCATGCGAAGTCTCTCCTCCTGATCCCCGCTGCCTCGAGCGAGGGAATTTGACGCTTGAGAGAATCTCTACTTCAATTCGGCCGACCGTCCATCGGCAGCAAGGCCTCAAAGCCTATCATTGCTGAGAGAATCTCAGCGGTAATGATAGAATTCCATCATTTCTTGATCTTGTTTTACGCAATCCCGGACGAAGAACCGCTGCGCGCTTTTTCTGGAATTGCTTCAGATATTCTCAGGCAGAAAAATTTCGAAGGGCAGGAAGGATTGGCCGGGGACGGCGATCTCGCCATGTTCCAGCGCGCCCGTCATCAGCGACACCACTTCCTTGCAAAGCGCCGGCAGCGGCGTGCCGATCGCCATGGTGACGATGCCGTCGGCAAGGCCCGCCTTGCTGTCCGACGTCAGTTCGTTGACGACAAGCACGATGCGGCCGCCGATCCCCTCTTCGCGGAATGCGGAGATAGCGCCTTCCATGCCGCCACCGCAGACATAGAGACCGACGAGATCGGGATGTTTCTGTAGGAGCGTCAGCGTCGCCTCATGGGTGATTTCGGGCGTTTCCAGGTTGATCAGCGTCTCGACCACCTCAAAGTCGGGCGCCTCCTCGCGGAAATAGGAGCGGAAGCCCATCTCGCGCAGCTCATGGCCGTGAAAACGGTGGCTGCCGACGAAACAGGCGACCTTGCCAGGCCGGCGGGATGCCTTCGCGATCATCCAGGCGGCAGTGCGGCCGACCTTGCGGTTGTTGACGCCGACATAGGCGTCCCGTATCCCGGTCGCGAGATCCGACAGCAGCGAGAAGACCGGAATGCCGCGATCCTTCAATTCCTCGACCGCTGCCGCCACCGCCGGATAATCCGGCCCGACAAGGGCAACCGCCTGGTTTCTGGCCCCGAGCAGCCTGATCTTTTCGATGATCGCCGCCGGCGTTGCTGCGGCAGGATATTCCACCTGCGTTTGGATGCGGGCGGTCGTGACGTTGCGGGCCGCCGTTTCGATCTCGCGGGCAAAGGCCTGGTAGAAGGGCTGCGCCGGCTTCTGCAGCAGGAAGGCGAGGCGATATTGCGGCAGGTCCTCGAAGACGCGCTGACGGATCAGCCCGACCGCGTGATAGCCGATCGCTTGAGCCGCATCATAGACGCGCCGCGCCGTTTCCTCCCGCACGCGGTGGCGGCCGTTCAGCACGCGGTCGACGGTCGCAACGCTGACGCCGGAGGCCTGGGCGAGATCGGATATGGTCGGGCGGCGCATGGTCTTTCCTGATAGTTTTCAATCATGAATGAAAGCCATTTCTGATGGCTTTTGATAGAATATATCAAGCCTGCATTGAGCGCCTTCCGAAGTCAACTTATTCTCTGGGTCAGGAGCTGAGCAGGAGGACGGCATGGCTGGCGAGGCAAGAAAACGCGATTACAGCCTTTTGGGCGAGAGCAGCCGCACAGCGGTCGAAACCGGGCTGGCGGCGGCGCAATGGTATCACACCGATATTGCCCGCAAGGAGATGAAGGCGCTGATGCAGCGGTCCGACGCGACAGCCATCCGCGACACGGCCCTCTGGCTCGGCGGCATGGTGGCCTTCGCCGCGCTCGGCATCTATTTCTGGGGCTCCTGGATCGCCGCGCCCTTTTTCCTCGCTTACGGCGTTCTCTACGGCTCGGCCTCCGACAGCCGCTGGCATGAATGCGGCCATGGCACGGCCTTCAAGACACGCTGGATGAACGACGCCGTCTACCAGATCGCCTGCTTCATGATCATGCGCAATCCGGTGACCTGGCGCTGGAGCCATACGCGCCACCATACCGACACCATCATCGTCGGCCGCGATCCCGAGATCGCGGTCATGCGCCCGCCGGATCTCTTCCGGCTGATCCTCAATTTCTTCGGCATTGTCGATGTCTGGCATGCGATCGTCGACATGATCAGAAATTCGGCCGGCATCATCAGCGCCGAAGAGAAAACCTTTATTCCCGAGATGGAGCAGCCGAAGGCGATCCGCATCGCCCGCGTCTGGCTGGCCATCTATGTCGCCACAACAGCGCTTGCCGTTTACACCGGCTCGATCCTGCCGCTGATGCTGATCGGCCTGCCGCGTCTCTACGGCGCCTGGCATCACGTGTTGACCGGCCTGCTGCAGCATGGCGGGCTTGCCGACGATGTCATCGACCACCGGCTGAACAGCCGCACCGTCTACATGAACCCGATCAGCCGCTTCATCTACTGGAACATGAACTATCACGTCGAGCATCACATGTTCCCGATGGTGCCCTATCACGCGCTGCCAAAGCTGCATGCGATGATCAAGCACGATCTGCCGGCACCCAATCCGTCGATCTGGTCCGGCTACCGGGAGATGATCCCGGCCTTCCTGCGCCAGCTTCGCAACGAGGATTATTTCCTGAAGCGGGAACTGCCGGCGACGGCGCGGCCCTATCGCGAGGAATTCCACGCCGAACTGGCGCCCGCGGCTCAATAACAGGATCAAGGGAGGAACAGAGATGAGCGGAAACTGGATCGAGGTTTGCGGCAAGAACGAGATCGACGAGGAGGATGTCATCCGTTTTGACCATGGCGGGCGCACCTTCGCGGTCTATCGCAGCCCCGACGACGAATTCTTCGCCACCGACGGGCTCTGCACCCATGAGCAGATCCATCTCGCCGACGGGCTCGTTATGGACGAGATCATCGAATGTCCCAAGCATAATGGCCGCTTCAACTACAAGACCGGCGAGGCCAAGGGCGCACCGGTCTGCGTCAACCTGAAGACCTATCCCGTCAAGATCGAAGACGGTTCCGTCTTCATCGCGATCTGAGGTGCGTCATGGCCCATTTCGTCATTATTGGAGCAGGCGAGTGCGGCGCACGCGCCGCCTTTGCGCTCAGGGAAAAGGGGTTTGACGGCGAGATCACGCTCGTCGGCTCCGAACAGCATGCACCCTATGAGCGGCCGCTGCTTTCCAAGGCCGGGCTTTCGAGCAGTGTCGATCCGAAATTCATCGCGGCACACGAAACCTATGCCGCAGGCAATATCCGCCTTCTGACCGGTGTGACTGCAACCGGACTCGACGCCGAAGCTCATCGCATCACCTTGTCGGATGGCAGCCACCTTACTTTTGACCGGCTGCTGCTTACGACCGGCGCCAGCGCCCGCGGCTTTCCGAACGCACCTGCTGAAAGCAGCCATATCCGCTCGCTGCGCACCCATCATGATGCGCTGACGTTGCGCGCCATGCTGCAGCCCGGCAAACGGCTTGCGGTCATCGGTGGCGGCTTCATCGGGCTGGAGGTCGCTGCGAGCGCCCGGAAGCTTGGCGCCGATGTGGTTCTCATTGAAGGGCTGGAGCGGGTGCTGAAGCGCGGCGTTCCCGAGGATATCGCCCAACTCGTTGCCGAACGCCATCGCGCCGAAGGCGTCGATCTGCGCTGCGGCGCTTCCATCGAAGCGCTGTCGGAGCAGGAGGGTAAGGCCGTCATCCGGCTTTCACCCGACGAGACGATCGAGGCCGATCTGGCGCTTGTCGGCATCGGCGCGCGGCCGAATGTCGAACTTGCCGAGGCGGCCGGTCTGGTGATCGACAACGGTGTCGCCGTCGATGACCGGCTGCGCACATCCGCGCCCGATATCTTTGCCGCCGGCGATTGCTGCTCTTTTCCCCTTGATATCTACGGCGGCCGGCGGGTGCGGCTGGAATCCTGGCGCAACGCACAGGAACAGGGCACGCTCGCCGCCGCCAATATGCTCGGCGCTGACACACCAATCTCAGCCGTGCCGTGGTTCTGGTCAGATCAGTATGACATGGTGCTGCAGATTGCCGGGCTTGCCGATGGCGCGGTTACGCATCTGCGCCGTGATCTCGGCGAAGGGGCCTTCATCCTCTTCCACCTCGATGCTGAGGGCCGGCTCCTTGCCGCAAGCGGCATCGGGCCGGGCAATGCGGTGGCGCGCGACATCAGGCTGGCGGAAATGCTGATCGCCGCACGCGCCCATCCCGATCCCGCCGCGTTGACCGCCAGCAATGTCAAGCTGAAGACGCTGCTCGCCGCCTGATGATTCAAAGGATATTGCGATGAAGAAGCATAATCGCGCGACGGTCGCAGACCTGCTCGCGCTCAAGGGAAGGCGCCAGCTCACCATGCTGCGCATCACCTCGCTCGAAGAGGCGGAAGCTTCCGAAAAGGCCGGCATCGATATGGTCTCGGTGCCGCCCGCTCTGCTGGGACCGGCTTTTCGCGAGGCAGCACCCTCGCCCTTTGCCATTCCTGGCCTCGAATATGGCGATCATGTCTCGGCGGAAGAGTATATGCGCGAGGCCTTCAAGGCATTGAAGGCGGGCGGCGATGCCGTTTATTGCGCCGCAAGCCTGCAGACCATCCGCCGTATGCGCGACGAGGGTATTCCCGTCTGCGGCCATGTCGGCCTCGTCCCATCGAAAGCCACCTGGACTGGCGGTTTCCGCGCGGTCGGCAAGACGGCGGCGAGCGCCTTCGAGGTCTGGCGCCAGACGAAGGCGCTCGAAGAGGCGGGCGCCTTCGCTGCCGAGATCGAGGTCGTTCCCGGCGATGTCGCAGCGGCGATTTCCAACAACACGTCGATGCTGATGATCTCGATGGGTGCCGGCCGCGGCTGCGATGCGCAATATCTCTTTGCCGATGACGTGCTCGGCGCCAACCGCGATCACACGCCGCGCCACGCCAAGGTCTATCGCAACTTCGCCGCCGAATATGACCGGCTGCAGCGCGAGCGCATCGTCGCCTTCACCGAACTGGCCGAGGATATCCGCTCCGGCGCCTATCCGGAAAAGCGCCATCTCGTCGGCATCGACGAGGCAGAGTTGCGCAATTTTCTGCATCGGCTGGAAGCGGAGAGGTGAGAGCCTGCGGGTTCCCGTTCGCGCAGAAAAGCGCCGTCAATGCAAAGGCGTCTCACCAAGCCGCGCTTCCACATTCATGCGCTTGTGCAGGATACGGACGATACCAGTCCGGCCGTCTTCAAGCACTCGATAGAACAGGAAGTGCGAATTGACAGCGAGCTTGAACACGCCCGGCCAGATATCGTCGATCGGCCGTCCGCTCCGGGCGCCTGATCCCAGAGCTTCGCAGACGTTGCGAATATTGTTGATATAGCGCTCCGCCTGCTCCTGGCCCCAGTTGTCGAACGTGTAGGTCCCAGATATCCTCAAGATCGGCGATGGCGGCCTTGGAAAGGATGTAACCTTTCATTTCCTCCGGGTCCGGCGTTTCCGGTCGAGGAATGCATCGAATTGGAAATCTTCGGCTTGGCCGCTATCGATACCGGTGCCGATCGCGTCGCGCAGCGCCTTCACTTTGGCCTCGTGCTCTTCCAGAAGCCGCAGGCCGGCACGGATGACCTCGCTCGCCGAGCCGTAGCGGCCCTCAATAACCTGCCGTTCGACAAAGCCCGCAAAATGATCACCCAAAGCAATGGATGTGTTTTTGGACATGAGAACCTCCTTGTTACTACCAATATATACCAAAATTTGGTAGTCCTCAATTCAGCGCGAGCCTCTTTGCTGGGGAGGGTGCGAGCCTGTGATTGGCATTGATGCCGCCCTATGTCAGAGAATAGATCCATCAGGAACAGATTCTCAGGCGCCGGTGACGATAGGCTTTGCCCATGCGGAATTGATCGCGGTTCTCGTCGCTGTGACGGGCGACGAGCCGCGCGTCATGACGATCCGCAATGGCGATGCGCTGCCGTCAGGCCCCTTCGAAATGGGCCATCGCACGCTGCAATCGGGCCTGCGCGAATGGATCCAGGAACAGACCGCTCATCCCGTCGGCTTCCTGGAGCAGCTTTACACTTTCGCCGACCGCGACCGGAATAATGATATCCAGGGCGGTCGCACCATCTCGATCAGCTATCTCGGCCTCGTCAACGAACAGTCGGGCGCCGGACGACCGGGCTGGCATGGCTGGTATGAATATTTCCCCTGGGAAGACCATCGCGACGGGCGTCCCGCCATCATGGACGAACTCATTGCGCGGCTGCGTCTCTGGGCCGATGTCGATCCTATCAGGCGCGAATACCGTCATCGCCGCGCCGATTTCACCTTCGGGCTCGATGGCGGCGGCTGGAACGAGGATCTAACGCTGCAGCGCTACGAGCTGCTCTACGAGGCAGGCCTCGTTGCTGAGGCGGGTTGTGGCAAGGCCGACAATCTCGGCCGGCCGATGTTTGCCGATCACCGGAGGATTCTCGCAACCGGTATCGCCAGACTAAGGGCCAAGATCAAATATCGCCCTGTCGTTTTCGAACTCATGCCTGAGAGCTTCACCCTGCTGCAATTGCAGCGGACCGTCGAAGCGCTGGCCGGCCTGACCCTGCACAAGCAGAACTTCCGCCGCCTGATCGAGCAGCAGGAACTGGTGGAGGAAACCGGCGAGGCGACGAGCGAAACCGGCGGCCGGCCGGCCAAGCTCTTCCGCTTTCGGCAGACCATCCTCGAAGAGCGCGCGCTCGCCGGAACGAAATTACCACTCTCCCGCAATTGACATATGCTCATTGTGAGAATATCTCTTTGCGCATGATATGCTCAAATCGAGCATAATTGATGGAGCCGGCCATGAACCACCTCGTTTCCGCGTCTTCCCTCTATGACCGCGTCAGCCGCGTCATTCCCAAAGCCGAATGGATGACGTTTCAGGACGATGTCGATGCGATCCTCGAGCTGAAGCGCAAGCGCAACGCCGTCATTCTCGCGCATAACTACCAGACGCCGGAAATCTTCCATGGCGTCGCCGATATCGTCGGCGACAGTCTGGCACTCGCGAGAAAGGCAATCGAGGTCGATGCCGACGTGATCGTGCTCGCCGGCGTGCATTTCATGGCCGAGACGGCAAAGCTGCTGAACCCGGAAAAGACGGTGCTGATCCCCGATATGGGCGCCGGCTGTTCGCTGGCGGACTCCATCACCCCTGAAGATGTCGCGCTGCTGCGCCAGGCCCATCCGGGCGTGCCCATCATCACCTATGTCAACACATCGGCCGCCGTCAAAGCCGCCTCGGATATCTGCTGCACCTCGGGCAATGCCAAGAAGGTGGTCGAATCCCTCGGCGTGCCCAGGGTGCTGATGATCCCGGACGAATATCTTGCCCAGAATGTCGCCAAGGAAACCGATGTCGAAATCATCGCCTGGCACGGGCATTGCGAGGTGCATGAACTCTTTAGCGCCGATGATGTGCGTCAGCTGCGCGAAAACCATCCGGGCGTGATGGTGCTTGCCCATCCCGAATGCCCGCCTGAGGTCGTCGCCGAAGCCGATTTTGCCGGCTCCACCGCTGTCATGTCCGATTATGTCGGGCAGAGGAAGCCGGCTCGCGTCGTGCTGCTCACCGAATGCTCGATGAGCGACAATGTCGCCGTGCGTCATCCCGATGTCGAATTCATTCGCCCCTGCAATCTCTGCCCGCACATGAAGCGCATCACGCTTTCCAATATCCGCACAGCGCTTGAGGAAAACCGCCATGAGGTGACGGTCGATCCCGCGGTTGCAGCAGCTGCCCGGCGCGCTGTCGAAAGGATGCTTTCGATATGAGCGAGATTGCTGACCAACTAACCGGCCGCACCGTCATCGTCGGCAGCGGTCTTGCGGGATTGATGACGGCGCTCACCCTGGCGCCCGAACCCGTTGTCATCGTCACCCGCGCCGGCCTCGGCACGGAGACATCGAGCGCCTGGGCGCAAGGCGGCATCGCGGCCGCTTTGGGGGCTGATGACAGCGCCGCGCTGCATCTTGCCGATACGCTCGCTGCCGGCGACGGGCTTTGCGATCCTGCAATCGCTGCCGGGATCATCGCCGAGGCGCCGGATGCCATTGCCGCGCTGGAACAGGCGGGCATGCGCTTCGACCGAACCGCGGATGGCGCCTTGTCGCTGGGGCTGGAAGCAGCCCATAATCGCCGCCGCATCGTGCATGCGCAAGGCGATGGATCGGGTGCGGAGATCATTCGTGCGCTTGTCGCCGCCGTTATCGCGACACCCTCCGTCACCGTTCTGGAAGGCCTGGAAGCCCGTCGTATCCTGACGGATGAGGAGGGCGTCACCGGCCTCGTCTGCGCCGGCGAAAACAATGCGATTCTCCTGGCGACGCGGCGGATCGTGCTTGCGACCGGCGGCATCGGCGGGCTCTATGAAGCGACCACCAATCCGACCGGCAATTTCGGGCAGGGCATCATGCTGGCGGCCCGCGCCGGAGCAGAACTCGCCGACATGGAATTCGTGCAGTTCCATCCGACCGCGCTCGATTCCCGCCGCCGGCCCCTGGCGCTCGTCAGCGAAGCCGTGCGCGGCGAGGGCGCCGTGCTCGTCAACGAGCGTGGCGAACGTTTCATGGCTGGCGTATCGGGCGCAGAACTTGCCCCGCGCGATGTAGTGGCGCGTGCCATCAGCGCTGAACTGGCGCGCGGCGGGCGGGTCTTCCTCGACGCCCGCAAGGTGCTTGGCGATCGTTTCGCCGCCCGCTTCCCTGTCATCGACGCGCTCTGCCGGGAGGCTGGCATCGACGCGAGCCGTCAGCTCATCCCCGTTCGTCCCGCCGTCCATTATCACATGGGCGGGGTCGCGACCGATGCTGCCGGCCGCAGCTCCGTTGCCGGGCTCTGGGTTGCCGGCGAGGCAGCCTCTACCGGCCTGCATGGCGCAAACCGGCTCGCGAGCAATTCACTGCTGGAAGCCGCCGTCATGGGCATGCGTGCCGCGCGCGACATTCTCTCGATGCCGGCCGCAAAGCCGTCGGTGCCTGAGACCGGTATTGCGCTGCCGGCCGCGGCCGATCCTTCACTGGTCCGGCCGATCGTCTCGCGCCATCTCGGCGTGCTGCGCAACGCAGGAGCGATCCATGGCGCCATCGCAAGCCTGCTGCCGCTTGCCGAAGACGATGGCGCGGCCTCCGATCCCGCCGTCGTTGCGCTGTTGATTGCGGTTTTCGCCAGCCTTCGGGCGGAATCGCGCGGCGCCCATGCGCGCACCGATTTCCCGCTGAAGCGCGCCGAAGCCGCGCGGCGAAAGATGACACTGGCCGAGGCTCTGAAGATTGCCCGGGCCACCGCCTCCCATCCCCTTGCAAGGAGTGCCTGAGATGAACCTCGCTTCCCTTCCGCGCGTCATTGTCGAGCCGCTGGTGCGCGCCGCCCTTGCCGAGGATCTCGGCCTTGCCGGCGACATCACCTCCGCTGCCGTCATCCCCGAAGACCATCGCTCCACGGTCGTCATGGCCGCTCGCCAGCCGGGTGTCGTTGCCGGCCTCGATGCCGCCGAGCTTGCCTTCCAGCTCATCGATCCCGCTATCGCAGTGAAGCGGCATCTGTCTGATGGCGCCGCCGTCCAACCGGGCAGCGTCATCGCCACCATCGAAGGTCCCTCGCGCGGGCTGTTGACGGGCGAACGTACGGCGCTGAATTTCCTCGGCCATCTCTGCGGCATCGCAACGGTGACGGCGGGCATCGTCCAGGCGATCCGCGGCACCAAGGCCTCTGTCGTCTGCACCCGCAAGACGACACCGGGTCTGAGGACGCTGGAAAAATATGCCGTGCGCGCCGGCGGCGGCATGAACCATCGCTTTGCGCTCAATGATGCGGTGCTGATCAAGGACAATCACGTCGCCATTGCCGGCGGCATTTCGCAAGCCATCCGCCGCGCCAAGGCCGGTGTCGGCCATATGGTCAAGATCGAAGTGGAGGTCGACACGCTCGACCAGTTGCACGAGGCTATGGGCGAGGGGGTCGATGCCGTGCTCCTCGACAACATGACGCCCGATCAGTTGCGCGAAGCAGTCGACATCGTCGCCGGTCGCGCGATCACCGAGGCTTCGGGCCGCGTAACGCCGACAACGGCGCCAGCGATTGCCGCTTCAGGCGTCGACCTGATTTCCGTCGGCTGGCTGACGCATAGCGCCCCGGTGCTCGATATCGGCCTCGACTTCGTCGAAGCCGCTGCCGAGAGCGCAACACCATTGCGCCGGCTTGCTCAGGCCTTCTAATCAGGCCGGCCGACAAAGCCTCAAGCCGGCTGATGCTGGGCAGCGCCCAGAAGATCGAGGACCCCGGCAGGCTCTCGGTGCCGATCTCTGTGAGGCCGAGATCGAATATCTCGTCCAATACGAATGGGCCAGGCACGCGCAGGACGAGCTCTGGCGGCGCAGCAGGAAGGGGCTTAACCTCTCGGCCGGGCAAGCGGCGGCATTGGACGAATACATGGCGGCAGCGCCGGTCCGCATGGCGGGATGACGCTCCGAAACAGAGCAGCGCCTCCCGTCCATATGCAACATTCGTAAAGTATGTTGACAGCAAGCACCGGCCAGGACCGTAAATATTCGATGAAAATCTTGCCCCGGCAAAGCAAAAGCGCTTCCCGTTGCCCGCTATTCACTCTAACATCAGATAACTGGTCGGTGCGCTCGGCGCATTCCGGCTTTTGAAGGTGAGAACCGTGATGGACGGGTCAACCGGGGAAGTGAAAGCGAACAGACTATGTCTGCTCGGCAGGCCGCGATTGTTGGCCGCCGGGACTGAGCTGCCCTTGCCCGAAAAGTCCTATTTCCTATTGGCAATGTTAGCGCTGTCGTCGGAACCGCTGGTCGACCGCGAAACCATCCGATGCCAGCTCTGGCAATCCGAACTCCCCGAAAAGCGGGCCGGCAGCCTGCGCCAGCTTCTGTCGCGCATCGAACAGAGCATTCCTGAAAACCTACCGCCCTTGCTCACCGCCACGCGCACCCATCTCGGCCTCGCGCCCGGCTGGGAGATCGACCTCGATATGCTCAAGCAGAAGGATGTGCTGGGGCGACAAGAAAGCGGCATCCTGCATGGCGAACTGCTCGAAAGCGTCAAATCTCCGACGCAGGGGGCAGAAGACTGGCTGACCTTCGAGCGCCAGCGGATTAACGAAACGCGCTCGGCGCATCTTGTCCGCCTTCTGGAAAACGAAGACGAACGCCCGGACGAGGAACAGATCGCCTTTGCCAAACGCCTGATCGAGCTCGATCCCGCCAATGAGATCGCTTGCCGGGCGCTGATGCGCGCCCATGCCCGCATGAACGACCTGCCGGCGGCGCGTCAGGCCTATTTGAAGTATCGCAGCCAGCTCAAGGACGATTTCGACATCGAGCCGGACGAGGCCACGGCAGCGCTCGCCCGCGAACTCGGCATCCTGGCCACAGCACAGCCGGTGACGGAACGTCCGCGTCCCGCCTCCGAGCTGCTGATCGATCCGGCCGGCCAGCCGCGCATCGTCATCCTGCCGCCAGAGAGCATCTTCACCGATCCGCTGATGGAGCGTGTCGGCCGCGCATTGCTCGAAGATGTCACGATCGGGCTCAGCCAGCAGCGCGGCTTCAAGGTGATCGCCGCCCATACGAGCCTGGAAATGCTGAGCCGCGCGCTCGATCCGTCGCGCCCGACCATCGGCCCGCTCGACCTGTCCTTCGACTATGCCGTTTATGTGACGATCCAGGGGCGCGACGAGGATGTCTATACCACCTGCCGGCTGACGCGCACCTCGACATCAGAAGTGCTTTGGGCGGTCGAAATTCCTTTTGCGATGCAGAAGATCAGCGAAGCCTTCAGCCAGCTCACGCGGCGCATCGTCATGACGCTCGCCGATACGATCGAGCGCTACGAACTGGCGATGCCGCTCGGCGACGTGCCGGCTTCGGCCTATCGCCTCTATCTCGAAGGCAAGCGGCTGATTGCCCAGACCGACCTGCAGCACCTGCGCCAGGCGCGCAGATGGTTCAAGTCGTCGCTCAGCCGTTACGAGCATTTCTCGCCGGCCCATGCCGGCATGTCGCGCGCACTCGGCATGGAATGGCTGATCCGCGGCATGCACGACCGGGACCTGCTGGATGAAGCCTACGCCTGCGCAAGGATGGCACGGCAGACCGACCCGAACAGCGGCCGGGCCTATCGCGAGCTCGGCTTCGTGGCGCTTTATCGCCGCCGCTTCGAGGAAAGCCTCGAAATGTTCGAGCAGGCGCGCGAGCTCAATCCCAACGATGCCGACATCCTTGCCGATTATGCCGACGCGCTGCTGCACAATGCCGAATTCGACAAGGCGCTGGAATTGAGCAAGGCAGCCTTCAAGCTCAATCCGCTGCCGCCGGATTATTATTACTGGAACCTCGGCGGCATTCATTTCGACCGCGAGGAATATGAGGAAGCGATCGAGGCGCTGGAGCCCGTGAAGACCAAACAGGCTACGGCCCGGTTGCTCGCTGCCTCGCACGCCATGGCCGGTGACCTCAAGAAGGCGCAGAAATATGCCAAGGTCGTGCTTGAGAATTTCCCGGATTTCCGCAGCGAGAATATCCGTCACTTCATACCCGACCGCGAGCAAGTTCACACGAACAGGCTGATTCATGCCCTTCAGCTGGCCGGATTGCCCTGATAGCTCGCATTTTAACAATGCCTGTAACGCTTGAATGACGCAGGCAATGCTCTCTTCCAATGGTTAACGGCGGCCAGCCGCCCAACCTTTTGGAGAGAGATCATGAAGACCGTTGAAACCAACGCCGCAATCCAGACCCCGACGCTCCGTTTCTCCGCTGCCGCCAAGGCTGCCATGAAGCAGGACGAACTCAGCGTTTCACCGAACGGCCTTGAAAACCTGACGCACGCCCTGAAATTCCGTTAAGGAATAGCAGCTGATGTCAGCATTCACCGAGCTTGCTTTGCTTGCCGAAGACCTTCAGCGGTCATCGGCAGGCGTCAACAGCTACCACGACCGGTCGATGACCCCGGCGCAGACCTTTGCGGCGATCAAACCGCATCTGCGCGATTTCGGGATTACCCGCGTCGGACTGCTGACCGGGCTCGACGTGCTGAACATTCCGGTTGCCTTCGCCACACGGCCGAACAGCCACACGCTGTCGGTTTTCCAGGGCAAGGGTATCGACAAAGAAGCGGCGATGACCTCGGCTGCCATGGAGGCGATCGAGACCCGGATTGCCGAAACCGTACCTGCCGACCTGACGCTCGCCAGCCTCGAGACCATGAAGGCCGAACGGGCCGCGATGATCGACCTCGACAGCGTGGCGCGCTGCGCCCCCGACGAGATCGACAACGCTCAGATCCCCTGGTGTTCGGGCCTCGACCTCCTCTCGGGCAGCACCAGTTTCGTACCCTGGTGGCTGGTCGGCCTCGACCATCGAGGCGCCCGCCCGCCGGGCTTCGAACAGTCGAGCGACGGCCTTGCGTCGGGCAATACGCCGGCCGAAGCCGTGCTGCACGGACTCTGCGAACTCGTCGAGCGCGATGCCTGGGCTCTCACCCAGCTCAAATCCCCCGAACAGCTCAAGCAGAGCAGAGTCGATCCGCTCGCCTTCGGCGATGCCGTCATCGACGTCATGGTCGATCGCATCCGCCAGGCCGGCATGCGCCTGCTCCTGATCGACATGACCACCGATATCGGTGTGCCTGCCTTTCTCGCCGTCATCATTCCCGGCAATCTCTCCGATCGCGTCGATGCCCGCTGGGCTCAGGTCTGCGGCGGTTGCGGCTGCCATCCCGATCCGGTGCGCGCGGCTCTTCGCGCCATCACCGAGGCCGCCCAGAGCCGCCTGACCGCCATTGCCGGCAGCCGTGACGATTTCTCGCCGAGGATCTACCAGCGGATCGACCGCAGCGCCGGCATGCGCCAGGTCGTCGATCTCTGCAGCAATGATGCGGCGCTGAAACCATTCCCGATGCGCCCGCAACGTCCGATGACGATCCAGGATACGATCCGCCACATTGCCGGCCGGCTGAGGGCCGCGGGCGTCAGTCAGATCATCGCCGTGCCGCTGCCGCATCCGACCCTTCCGGTTTCCGTCGTGCGCGTCATCGTGCCGGGCCTCGAGGTCGATATCAGCGGCCAATACATCCAGCTTGGCCTGCGCGCCGTCAACGTCATCAGGGAGGCCGCGGCATGAAAGTCCTCTTCGTCGGTCCGAGCCTTGCAAGCGAAATCGCCGAGGCGCGCAAGCAACATCCCGATATCGATTTCCGCCCGCCCGCAGCCTGCGGCGACATTCTGAAAGCCGTGCATGAGGGGGCGAGCGCAATCGGCCTGATCGACGGCTATTTCGGCGATCTGCCGTCCGTCTGGCACAAGGAAATCCTCTTTGCGCTGGAAAAGGGCATTGCCGTTGCCGGCGGCTCCAGCATGGGCGCGCTGCGCGCTGCCGAATGTTCCGCTTTCGGCATGGTCGGCATCGGCTCGATCTTCGACGATTACGAATCCGGCGAGCTCATCGATGACGAAGCGGTGGCGCTCGTCCATGCACCGCAGGAACTCGGCTGGCTGCCGCTTTCCGTCCCGTGGGTCGATTTCGAGCCGACGATCGAAGGCCTCCATGCCAGGGGCGAGATTTCCGTCAGCGAGCGCAAGAAGCTGCTGCTCGCCGGCCGCTTCCTGCATTTTTCCGAGCGGACCTACGCCAAGGTGGTCGACGAGTGCCACCTCGCCCGCAAGCCGCGGCGCGACCAGATCCTGGCAGCGATCCGCGCCAATCGCGTCGAACGCAAGCGCACCGACGCACGGCTCGTGCTGGAATGGCTGGAAAAGGGAGGCTTTGCGTTAGCAAAGCGTGACTGGAGCTTTGCAGCAACCTCGCATTGGGAGCTGCTGCAGGCCGAAGTCACGCGGCAGGCGCCGCCTGTAACGCTCGAATAACGGTTCCGCGCCGAAGATATCCTGGGTGGGGATTTAATGATCGTCGAGGGCGGAAACAATGTTCGAAAAAAGGGACCAGGGTGCAGGCAGAGAATACGCAAGACTCTTCCGGCTGCTGTCGGCAGCCAAGGACGAGGCTGAAAAACTTCAGCTGCGCAATCTCATGCACCTCACAAACATGGCGCTGCTGCAGGTCGTCATCGATTGGGACGGCATCGATCCGGATAGGGAACTCGATGCGAACCTCGAAAAACTCGTCGGCAGCAAAGCCAAGATCGCAATGAAGGACGCTGGCGAAAATCTGATCGTGATCGAACGCCATTAATCCCGATGCGGGTGCGACTGATCGCTAAAAATTCAGGCCGACGTTTTACTCCGCAGCGTCGGCGTCCATCTGCTCGGTGCTGGCGATTGCCTGGACGAGCTTGAGGATTTTCTTGCGAAGCTGCTCGTTCTTGATCGAGAAGAAGGCAGCGTTGAGCTGGACGCCTTCACGCGAAATGACGAATTCTTCGCTCGGAGCGGGATTATCGTTTGCGTTGGCAGCGGTGGCCGTCAAGTCGTCGAAGAAGGTTCTGACATCGACGCTGAGCGCGCCGGCGATTTCGACGAGCATACTGGCGGAGACGCGGTTGGAGCCCTTTTCGTACTTTTGGATCTGCTGGAAGGTCACGCCAACACGATCGCCCAGTTCCGTCTGAGAAACCTTTCTCAGCAGTCGCTGTATGCGGATCGTCTTGCCGACGTGAACGTCCACGGAATGCGGTTCTTCTTTCATCTGATATTCCCTCCTGCGAAAGCCGGCCCGACAACTTACACGGCCGGCAGTAACAACTTTTAGCCGAGTTAGTTCAACCTAGCAATTGTTTGGATGTAGTTTCGGCTGAGCCAAAACATCGCGCCATCCGAGAGCCCCTACGGATTGCACGTGGTGACGGATCACCGGAGTTGAAAATCCTGCAGAATTCGTCTCTGAGGCGCACAGCGACAGGAAGAGTTCAAAGTTTCCACAGCCGCTGTGCATTGCCGTGAAGCAGCTGCGAACGCTCCGTTTGCGCCGTGCCCGACAGCACGGCCTGCGTCGCCGCGACCCAGGTGGAAAGGCCGTTCGCCAGCGTGCAGACAGGCCAGTCGCTGCCCCAGACCACACGATCCCAGCCGAAGCTCGATATGACATGCTCGATATAGGGACGCAGATTTTCCGCCGTCCAGGTTGCCGGATCGGCATTGGTGACGATGCCGGAAATCTTGGCGGCGACATTCGGCCGCCGGGCGATTTCGGCAATGCCGCGGCTCCAGGGCTCGAAGGCGTTCGACTTGATATCCGGATTGCCGCAATGATCGAGCACGAACTGCACGTCGGGCGCGGCGTCGGCGAGCGCCACGACCTTGCTCACCTGATGCGGCAGCGTGCAGAGGTCGAAGGTCAGGCCGGTGCCGGAAAGCCTTCTGACATTCTCGCGGAAGAGCGCGCCTTCCGAGATATCATCAGGCACCACATGCAGCACGCGCCGGAAGCCCTTGACGAAGGGATCGGCTTTCTGGCGCTCCAGATAGGCGGCAAAGCCATCTTCTTCCGGCCGGCAGGAGACGATCGCGCCGGCCACGAGATCACCGAGGCGGCTGATATAATCGGTCTCGGCCTGCATGATGACCGGATCGACATCCACCTCCATGTGCAGCACTTTGGTGATGCCGCAGCGTTTGGCCTCGGTCGCGTAGGTCTCGTAGAGAAAATCGCGGTCGAGATCAGGCACATTGGCAAGCCAGGGATAGTTCAGCGCCGACCGGTCGATGACGTGCAGATGGGTGTCGATGAACACGCTCTTCTCCTCCAAGAGTGGTTGGCAGCAACCTATCTCTGGTGAATGAATTGTTCAAATAGAAATTCTGTTGATCTTAACCCGGCACGGCGATCGTAGCGCCGGCAAGCGCGGAAAGCTCGGCCGCCGTCTTCTGCACCATGCCGATCGCCTGGGTGATATCGGGTGCCGCCGGCGCATTGACGAGAGCGATGTAGGGGCAGGTCAGCGCCGCAATGCCGCGTCCGTCCGGCCCCAGGACCGGCGCCGAGAGATTATAGACACCGGCCGTCTGGACGCTTGCCATCATCTCATAGCCACGCTCACGGATCTGGTTCAGCCGCTCGTGAAATTCCGGGCCGAGATCGACCTCCTCGCGGCTGCGCACATGCTCCGAGATCATCATCTCGCGCTCCTCGTCGCTGCGGAAGGCGAGCAGCACATGGCCGGAGCCGGTATCGAACAGGCTGATATGGGAACCGACGCGGATCGACAGGCCCCAATAGTCCGGCGCCTCCTGCTGGGCGATGACGACGGCAGAACCCCGGTCGAAGACCGCCAGATGGTTTGCCTGGCGGGAGCGCTGGGCGAGATCGCGCATCAGCGGCGTCGCATAGGAGGCGAGCCGGCGCACCGGCGCATGCAGCTGTGCCAGGCCGAAGAGCTTCAGGGTGAGCGAATAACGGTCGCCATCGAGCCGCGTCACGTAACCGCGCTTCACGAGACGGTCGAGCATGCGGTAGAATTCGTTCGGGCTGCGCTCCAGCCGCTTGGCGATTTCCGCCTGCGTCAGGCCGCTATCGACGCCAGCCAGAAGTTCGAGAATATCGAGACCCTTGTCGAGCGCCGGAGCGCGATAGCGATCTGACTCTTCGGTCTCCATTCTTCCCTCCTGTGAATATCATTCTGCATATACGCAGACAGGCGGGCGGAAAAGAAAAAGTTCGCGCTTGACCGTGAAGCTATCGTCTGTTTGTCTATAAACAGACAAATCAAGTCTGAAGACATCGCTCGGCATGGTTCGCACGCCGGACGACCGAAATTCCCGGAAAGCTCGCCAAGGCGAGATCAAAATAAGATGACGGGAGAGGGAGGAAAGCCATGCAGTGCATGGATATCGTGATCGCCTGCATAAAACCGCCTTTGCCGATGAGGCAGATGGTCGAGCACGGCCTTTATCCTGACCGATCCTTTTCCAGTATTTTCAGCACCGTCGCCCGCGCGCGCAATCCCGAAGAGGCCATGACATGATAAGCAATCTTTCCGGCAAGACCGTTCTCATCACCGCTGCCGGTCAGGGCATCGGCCGTGCGACCGCGCTCGCCTTCGCCGCTGCCGGCGCCAAGGTGCACGCCACCGACATCAATACCGACGCGCTGGCGACCTTGGCCGAAGAGAGCAAGGTTTCCACTCACAAGCTGAACGTGCTTGAAGACGAGGCGGTCAAGGCGCTGGTGGCAGAGATCGGCGCCGTCGACGTGCTCTTCAACTGCGCCGGCACCGTCCATAACGGCTCCGTGCTCGACATGAAGGATACCGATCTGGAATTTGCCTTCGATCTCAACGTCAAGGCGATGATCCGCACCATCCGCGCGGTGCTGCCGGGCATGCTGGAGCGCAAGGATGGCGCGATCATCAACATGTCATCGGTCGCATCCAGCATCAAAGGCGTGCCGAACCGCTTTGCCTATGGTGTGACCAAGGCAGCCGTGATCGGCCTTACCAAGTCGGTCGCTGCCGATTACGTGACGCAGGGCGTGCGCTGCAACTGCATCTGCCCCGGCACGGTGGAAAGCCCGTCGCTGCAGGACCGCATGCGCGCCCAGGGCGATTATGACACGGCGCGCGCCGCCTTCATCGCCCGCCAGCCGATGGGCCGCCTCGGCACGCCCGAGGAGATCGCCGATCTCGCCGTCTATCTCGCCGGCGCCACCTACACGTCCGGCCAGGCCTACGCCATCGACGGCGGCTGGACGATCTGACTTTTTCGCACGACCGGCTCGTTCGAAGGCAAGAATGCCGGCCCACTCAACGGGAAGAAGACCATGACCCGCATCACCGATATCAGCGTCTACGACCTTCGCTTTCCGACCTCGCAAAGCCTCGATGGTTCCGATGCGATGAACCCCGACCCGGATTATTCCGCCGCCTATGTGATCCTCGAAACCGACAGAGAAGGCCTCGCCGGCCATGGCCTGACCTTCACCATCGGCCGCGGCAACGATATCTGCTGCGCGGCGATCGAAGCGATGCGCCATCTGGTCGTCGGCACCGAACTTTCCGAGGTGAAAGCCCATCCCGGCAAATATTGGCGGCATCTGACCAGCGACAGCCAGCTTAGATGGATCGGGCCGGAAAAGGGCGCCATCCATCTTGCGACCGGCGCCATCGTCAATGCGGTGTGGGATCTCATCGCCAAGGAGGCCGGCAAGCCGGTCTGGCGCCTCGTTGCGGATATGCCGGCCGAGGAGATCGCCGATATCGTCGATTACCGCTACCTCACCGACGTGCTGACGCGCGACGAGGCAATCGCCATCCTGAAAAAGGCGGAAGCCGGCAAGGCCGCACGCATCGCCACGCTCGAGAAGGAAGGTTATGCCTGCTACACGACCTCGGCCGGCTGGCTCGGCTACGAGGACGAGAAGCTGCGCCGCCTCTGTCAGGAGGCGATCGATGCCGGCTTCAACCATATCAAGATGAAGGTCGGCCGTGATCTTGAGGACGATATCCGCCGCCTGAGGATCGCCCGCGAGGTGATCGGCCCGGACCGTTACCTGATGATCGACGCCAACCAGGTCTGGGAGGTCGGCCAGGCGATCGACTGGGTCAACCAGCTCTCCTTCGCCAAACCCTTCTTCATCGAGGAACCGACGAGCCCTGACGATGTCGCCGGCCACCGCAAGATCCGCCAGGGTATAACACCGGTGAAGGTCGCGACCGGCGAGATGTGCCAGAACCGCATCATGTTCAAGCAGTTCATCGCCGAAGGCGCGATCGATATCGTGCAGATCGACTCCTGCCGCATGGGCGGGCTGAATGAAGTGCTGGCCGTCTTGCTGGTCGCCGCGAAATTCGGCCTGCCGGTCTGGCCGCATGCCGGCGGTGTCGGGCTCTGCGAATATGTGCAGCACCTGTCGATGATCGATTATGTGGCGGTATCGGGCACCAAGGACGGCCGCGTCATCGAATATGTCGACCACCTGCACGAACACTTCCTCGATCCCTGCATCATCAAGGACGCCGCCTATATGCCGCCGACGCGGCCGGGCTTCTCGATCGAGATGAAACCGGCCTCGATTGCCGGCTATACATTCCGCGAATAGGGTACTTCTGAGAGGCTGGCTGTCCCCCTCTCGCTGGGGATAGCCAAACGCCTGTCATTGCAAGAGGGCCTGAAATCTCTTATGATTGGGTGGTAAGCGAGTGGTTCATAAGGAGCCTTCTTGCGAGCCGTGGCTAGCCCATTTAGCGTGTTGCTAATGCGCTGTTTTTTCTCACATCTTCGATCGATACGGAATCAATAAAGCGGATTGATTCCGTTACCTCTGTGTTCGATTTTGGCACGATCGGCGTCCTGAAAATAATGTGAGCAGGAATTTCACTCGTCTCTGCTCCCTCACACCCGGCTGAATTGCCCAGGGAGAAAGCGTCATTCTCCGTCGTCAATGCCCACGCAGTCGCCGCGACCGGGTCCTTTCGCGTCGCAAAGCCATGATCTTTCGCCGGCAAAGTTTAGGAATCGGTAATAGCTGATTCTTTCCAATGGGATGCGCCAGACCACTTTGGTAGGATCAAAACGGTCGCGTCGCCAGTTTCATCCCAGAAATCATATGAGGGTGACACAGCTTTGCCAAACACTGCGGATTTCTGTTAACATACAGAGATATCAGGAGAAATTGTAATCCTTCTGTCGTAATATGCTGATCACCGCCCCGCTCGCTAAGGTCTTGTTTCACCGGGGCACCTTGCCAGAATCGCTCCGATCGGTAATCGTCACGGATAAAAGGCCGTTTCTGGCGTTTTTCCGTGATGAAAGATTAGAGCGTGAGCAAGCCACAAAGGACTTCTCGGACCCTTCAGCGTAGCGTCGACGAGACGATCGGCGCCCATGCGTCGACGATCAGTTCGCAGCTGCAGGCGATCAGCGAAGCCCTGTTTCCGCCGACCGCAAGCAAGACTTTGCGCCGCTTCACCTCAGGCGAGGCGGCCAAGCTGATCGGTGTATCGGATTCGACCTTGCGAAAGATGACGCTTGCCGGGGAAGGCCCGCAGCCCGATGTCAGCAGCAACGGCCGACGCCTTTATTCGCTGCGCCAGCTCAATGAATTGCGCGCCCTGCTCGCCGCCTCCGCCCGTGGCCGCGAGGCGCATGACTTCCTGCCGCACCGCAGGGAGAACGAACATCTCCAGGTCATCGCCGTCACCAATTTCAAGGGCGGGTCGGGCAAGACCACGACATCGGTGCATCTTGCACAATATCTTGCCCTGCAGGGCTACCGCGTGCTCGCCCTCGATCTCGATCCGCAGGCGAGCATGTCAGCCATGCTCGGCGTCATGCCGGAGACCGATGTCCGCTCGAACGAGACGCTTTATGCGGCGATCCGTTACGACGAGGAGCGACGCGCCCTCTCGGAGGTTGTGCGCAAAACCTATTTCGATGGGCTGGATCTCATTCCCGGCAATCTCGAACTCATGGAATTCGAGCACACGACGCCGCGCGCGCTGATGCGCGGCTCCCGGGATGGCGAAGGCGTGTTCTTCATGCGCGTCGCCAAGGCGCTCGAGGATGTTGGCGAACATTACGACGTCGTCGTACTCGATTGCCCGCCGCAGCTCGGCTACCTGACGCTGAGCGGCCTTTGCGCCGCAACGTCGATGATCGTCACCGTGCATCCCCAAATGCTGGATGTGGCCTCCATGAGCCAGTTCCTGCTGATGACGCATGACCTTCTCTCCGTCGTGCGGGAAGCCGGCGGCGAGCTCAATTACGACTTCATTCGTTATCTGCTCACCCGCTACGAGCCGCAGGATGCTCCACAGACGAAGGTCGCGGCCCTCTTGCGCAATCTGTTCGACGATCACGTCATGATCAACGCGATGGTGAAATCGGCGGCGGTCTCCGATGCCGGCCTTACCAAGCAGACGCTCTACGAGATTGGCCGCGAGAACCTGACCCGCTCGACCTATGACCGGGCGATGGAAGCGCTCGATGCCGTCAACGGAGAGGTCGAGACGCTGATCCGGCAGGCATGGGGGCGCACATGACGTTCTCGCCGATCAACACCGATTCATCTGGTTTGAGCGGGCCGGCCGACCTGTTGGGAACTCCCAACGGAGGTCGCCGCGTGAGCACCTGGCAGAAATCCGACCATCGGTCGGCAGCCCATGAGCATGTTGGGAGCTCCCAACTGCGCTCTTTCGGCTTGCCCGCATCCAATTGGAAAGGAGAGAATTGATGAGCAGACGCGATACTGTCAATTCGATCTTCATGCGCAAGGCGGATATGCCGGCGCCTTCCGTCGGTGTCGAGAAGAACCCTGACCGCGTACGCGCCGGAGCCGTCTCCGCCATGGGTGCCTCGCTGCAGGAAATGACCGAGGCGGCGCGCGCCGCCGGCCGGCTGCAGGCCCAGATTTCATCCGGGTTCTCCGTTCTTGAGATCACCCCCTCGGATATTTCCAATTCGTTGATCAGCGATCGTATCCCAGTCGAGCGCGATGCCGAATTCGACGCTCTGGTGGCAAGCATTGCCGAGCACGGCCAGAAGGTGCCGATCCTAGTCCGTCCCGACCCTGAAAAGGAAGGGCAGTATCAGATCGCCTACGGCCGACGTCGCCTGCGTGCTGCGGCAAAGCTCGGGCTCAAGGTCAAGGCGATCGTTCAAAACTTGAGCGACAACGAGTTGGTGATTGCCCAAGGCAAGGAAAATCTCGACCGGCAGGATCTCTCCTTCATCGAGAAGGCGTTGTTTGCCCATCGCTTGGAAGAAGCGGGTTACGCCCGCGATGTCATCATAGCAGCACTCTCGACCGACAAGGCCGATCTCAGCCGTTACATCTCCGTTGCCCGTGGCGTGCCACAGACGGTGATCATGGCGATCGGTCCCGCACCGAAAGCGGGCCGCGCACGGTGGCTAGCTCTCGTCGATGCGGTCTCTTCCTCGCCGAAAAAGGTGGAGGCGATCATCGAAGACGATGCCTTTGCCGATCTCGACAGCGATCAGCGCCTGCAGCGCGTATTGTCGAAAATGGCTGCTCGCGATGCGAAGAAGGCGACGGGCGAGACCTGGAAAACGCGGCAGGGCCAGAAGGCAGCGCAGATCGAACGCTCCGGAACCAAGACGCGCATCACGTTCGATGAGCGCATGGTGCCTGAATTTGCCGATTATCTCACGACCCGTCTGGATGAGCTCTTCGAGGAGTTCGGCGCCGTCAGGTCACAACGATAACTGTTGGCGGGTTAGGCCGCTGACGAGGATTTGACTGTTAGGAAAAGGAGCCAATAGGCAAAGAAAAAGGCCCCCGAACAAAACATCCGGAAGCCCTCTTCTCTCGTTTAGCACCTAGAGAATCGCACTTCCCGGAATCGCTGTCAAGGTTTTTGAACGCCGTTTTGGCGGGCGCTGATGATTTGCCTTTGTATAAGGTGAACCATGATGGATACGGGATTTGTGACGACGCCTTTCGGGCGGCGGCCGATGTCGCTCGCCTTGATGAAAGGTCAGCTTCAGGTCGAATCAGTTAAACCAGATCAATCCGTCGACAAGTGGAAAGTGTTTCGCAATGTCTGCGAAGCACGCCCGCTGCTCGACATTTCCGATCGCACACTTGCGGTCCTGAACGCCCTTCTCTCCTTCTATCCCGAGAGCCATCTCTCCGGTGACGCGAACATGGTCGTCTTTCCGTCCAACCGGCAGCTCATGCTCCGGGCGCACGGCATTGCAGTCACCACGCTGCGTCGGCATCTGGCGGCTCTGGTAGAGGTCGGCCTGATCATCCGCAAGGACAGCGCCAACGGCAAGCGTTTTGCCCGTCGAAAGAGTTCCGGTGAACTGGAGGATGCCTATGGCTTCAGTCTGGCGCCGCTTCTCGCCCGCAGCGAGGAGCTGGCTGCCATGGCTCAAAAGATCGAGGCTGATCGGCTGGCACTTCGGCGTTCGCGCGAGCTTCTGACAATCTGCCGTCGCGACGTCCGCAAGCTGATCGATGTCGCAGTCGACGAAGGCGTTCCCGGCGACTGGGACGACATCGAGGCTGCCTATATCCGCCATCTCGCATGCCTGCCCCGCAATCCCGCGGCTTCCGACCTGGATGACGCGCGCCTGAAGCTCGAAGACCTTCGCGCCGATATCGTCAATCTGTTGACCAGCTTCGATAATTTCAAAAAAACGAGCGCCAGTGTGGTTCAAAATGAACCGCATATACAGAATTCAAATACAAACTCTCTTGAATTAGAATCTCATAACACGGTGCAAGTGGAAACGCTGCCGATGACGGCTGAGCCAAGTCAGACGGCGGCATCCCAGAAAATATTCCCTCTCGCCCTCATCCTGCAGGCCTGCCCGCAGATCAGCGATTATGCTCAGGGAGGATCGATCAGCGGATGGCGAGATCTCGTGACCGCTGCCATCACCGTGCGTTCTATGCTTGGGATCACCCCAGAGACCTATCAGGCGGCTTGCGAAAGTCTGGGCCGGGAAAATGCTGCTGTCGTCATCGCCTGCATGCTGGAACGGGCAATCCATATCAACTCACCGGGCGGCTATCTGCGTGACCTGACCCGCAAGGGAGCGCGAGGAGAATTCTCGCTCGGGCCGATGCTGATGGCTCTGGTACGGCAGAACAGTCCGGTCGCTCGAAGGGCTTGAACACTTTCAAATAAGGTGAGAGCTGGTCACCGTGACTGCTGGTGGCCACTAAAAGGCTGTAAGACTTGCTTTTTGGTGCTGTCATTGGAACGATTGGAAGACGTGTCATTTTTCGGATGAAGAACAGGTGTCGGAAACGATGGCTTTGTTAACTTCCGTAACGGTAAGAAAGACAAGTATTCTCAATGGCTTGGTGGAAGTATCATTTCGGAAGAAGTGGCGGAATTGCTGCAAATGGCTGAGAACAACGCATAAAGAGCCCTTGCCCCCGAAAGGGTCGTTGACGTGAACTGGCAGGAGACGATAGGGCAGGGCAGGCCGCCGGGGGCCGGAAACGCGAGGACGGACGTGAAGCGGGCAATGGATCTTTTCCTGGCTCTGGTGGCAGCCCTGATCCTGATCATTCCGATCGGCATCGTGGCGCTTTGTGTGCGCCTGACGTCACCTGGACCCGCGCTTTATTGGTCGAACCGGGTAGGGCGCGGCAACAGGATCTTCCGGATGCCGAAATTCCGCAGCATGCGGATCGACACGCCGACGGTTGCCACGCATCTGCTCGATGAGCCCTCCCGTTACCTGACGCCGATCGGCGGGTTCCTGCGCAAGTCGAGTCTCGATGAACTGCCGCAGCTCTGGTGTATCCTGAAGGGCGAGATGAGCTTCGTCGGCCCGCGTCCGGCGCTCTATAACCAGGACGACCTGATCGCGCAGCGCACCGCCGAAGGCGTCGATACGCTGCTGCCGGGGCTGACGGGTTGGGCGCAGGTCAACGGCCGCGACGAGCTGCCGATTCCCGAAAAGGTGAAGTTCGACGTTGATTATCTACAACGCCGCTCCTTCTTCATGGATATGCGCATTCTGGCGATGACTGTCGGCAAGGTATTGGGCAGCAAGGGCATAACCCATTGAGGCTACTACCCAAGGTTATAAACAGATTGCGTAAGCGACTACCGATTATTCGGTTGCACTTAAGATCGAAAAGGACAAGAAGAAGTCAGGCTGGATGATGGGTGGACACTATAAAAATGCATGATGATCCCTCGAGCGACGGATCAAAGACCAGCCGGTCCTGGATGTCGATGCAGGCACTGGTTGGACCGCTATTGGCGATGCCGCGCCCGGCCAAGCGTATTCTCGCGCTGATCGTCGATTCCAGCCTCTGTGTTCTCACCATCTGGCTTGCCTATTGTTTCCGCCTGAATGAGTGGACGGTGCTGACGGGCGTGCAGTGGCTCGCGGTTCTCGTGTCGCTGTGTCTGGCGCTGCCGATCTTCATCGTCATGGGCATGTACCGGGCGATCTTCCGTTATGCCGGCATTGCCGCTTTTCTGGCAGTGCTGAAGGCGATTGCGATCTATGGCGTTGCCTTTGCGACGATCTTCACGGCGCTCAGCGTTCCCGGCATCCCGCGTACGGTCGGTATCCTGCAGCCCTTCCTGCTCTTGATCGCGATCGGCCTTTCGCGCCTCGGCATCCGCTATTGGCTGGGCGATACCTATCAGCGCATCCTGCACAAAGGCGCGATGGCAAAGGTGCTGATCTATGGCGCGGGCAGCTCCGGCCGGCAGCTTGCCGCCGCGCTGACCAACAGCGCCGAGCTCAACGTCGTCGGTTATCTCGATGACGACCCGAAGCTCAAGGGCGGCATAATGGCCGGCCTGCCGATCTATGACCCGTCCGACCTGACCGAACTCGTCCAGACGCTTGATGTCCGCAACGTGCTTCTGGCTCTGCCCTCGGCATCGCGCCAGCGCCGCAACGAGATCCTCGAGCAGATCCGCAAGTCCAGGGTGAATGTCCGCACGCTGCCGGATATGACGGCGCTCGCCCAGGGCCGCATCGCCGTTTCCGATATTCGTGAACTCGAAATCGAAGACCTTCTCGGTCGAGAGGCTGTGGCGCCGCGCCAGGAGCTGCTCGATAAGGCGACGCTGGGCAAGGTGGTGATGGTGACGGGTGCCGGCGGCTCGATCGGCAGCGAGCTCTGCCGCCAGATCCTGCGCAGCGGCCCGACACATCTCATCCTCGTCGAGCAGAACGAATACGCGCTTTACGCGATCCATGGCGAGCTGCAGAAGCTTTCGGAACTTTACGAGCAGCAGACGGTACAGATCGTGCCGATCCTCTGTTCGGTTCGCGACCGCGACCGCATGGAGCATATCATCATGAGCTGGCGGCCGCAGGCGCTCTATCATGCCGCCGCCTACAAGCACGTGCCGCTCGTCGAGCAAAATGCCGTCGAAGGCATCAAGAACAATGTCATGGGCACGCTGATAACAGCCCAGGCGGCCGAAAAATACGGCGTGTCGAATTTCGTGCTGATCAGCACCGACAAGGCCGTGCGCCCGACCAATATCATGGGCGCCAGCAAGCGGCTTGCCGAAATGGTGCTGCAGGCGCTGGCATCCGAGCGTGCAGCCGGCCGCACGCACACCAATTTCTCGATGGTCCGCTTCGGCAATGTGCTCGGATCCTCCGGTTCCGTCGTGCCGCTGTTTCGCCAGCAGATCAGGGATGGTGGCCCAGTGACGCTGACGCATCCAGACATCACCCGCTACTTCATGACGATCTCCGAGGCCTCGCAGCTCGTCATCCAGGCCGGCGCCATGGCCGATGGCGGGGATGTCTTCCTGCTCGACATGGGCGAACCGGTGCGCATTGCCGATCTGGCGCGCCGGATGATCGATCTCTCCGGCCTGACGCTGCGCAGCGACGACAATCCCGAAGGCGATATCGAGCTTTCCGTCACGGGTCTCAGGCCTGGCGAAAAGCTCTACGAGGAATTGCTGATCGGCGACAATCCCGAGACGACGCAGCATCCGCGCATCATGAAGGCGCGCGAGGATTTCCTCTTCTGGCCGGAGCTTTCCAAGCGGCTGAAGGTTCTCGATGCGGCACTCGACCGCAACGACATACCGGCTGCCCGCCTGATGCTTGCCGAGCTCGTCTCCGGCTATGCCTCGACCGGCGAGGTGACGGATCTGGCGCTGAGCGCTGCCGAGGCCAATACCGCCGCGTGATCAAGCCCGGTTTTTGCGCCGGCTTCCACTCTTTCCGCTTCGGATATTCTGAGCCCCTTCAGGCGCTCGCTTCATTGTCGAATCGTCCCGGCGCCTGTGACCGAGCGGGCAGCCGGCGAGATAGGCGCACACTTCAAAAAGCGAAGATCAGTGATGTCAGTTGATCGGTCCTTGGCTCTCATCTTGAGATAGAACCTGGGGCGTGGCCCGCAGATCGATGGTATTGGGCTTCTGACCCGGCTGCCAGGAAAACCAGATAGCGATCGGGCGCCGGTAATGCCTGTTGAGGGCTTCTGCCGCTTCTTTCTCGAAGCGCGTCCGTTCTGTCGAGCTATCGGTAACATTCCGCCTTTCGTAGATCACAGTATTCCTCCCCAAGTTGCGACCCAACTCTGGATCATGCACGGAAACATGCCTGTCCGGAACGGACTAAGGTCCGAGGTCACGCGGGTTGTATGGAGAAAGGGAAGACGGCGCAGGGGCTTAGTATCCCCGCGCGAGAAGACGATTCTGTCACAATGCTCGGATATGCGGGATCCGGAAGCTTATTTGTTCGCTGCGCAGGTGCTGGGGTCGCTTGCCCCGCGAAATTCCGCGAGGTTGGCCACGACGAAGGTCGAAATCGTTTGTGGCAGGAAGGCCTTGTTTGCAAGAATGTCCCTGAGCGCGAAGAATTCGGCACGGCACGTATAGACGGGCGAGCCCTGTGTCTTTTCTCCGAAGCCTGCCTCCTCCAGATTGGCTTCATTGATCTCGCCGCGGACTCCATCGGTGCCGGCGACGGTGATGCGGGATTTTGGGGCGCTTGCGCAGTCGGGCCGGTTGGACGACGTCTTGATCTCGTAGATATAGGGATTGTCGGCCTGGCGCACGCGGACGATATCGAATTCCTCGCCCTTGGCGTATTTGGTTGCACCTGCGATCGACCCCGTCAATTTGAGCTTCGCCTCGACCGGAGACAACAACCCGCTCAAGCCCAGCGCGGCCTCGGCCCCCGCATCCAGGCTGAAGCTGATCTCGCTCTCGCAGCTCTTGCTCGTAATGAAACGGCTGGTCAGAAAGTCCTGAACCCGCCGGCGCAGGGCGGCTGCATCGGGCAAGGTCTTCGCCTGCAGCGCAGTATCGACCGCCGAAAGAACCTCGCGAGCCGGGTCGTACTCGGTGAACGGCTGCTCCAAGTCGCCGGCATTCCTGAAGGTCTCCGCAGAGAGCAGGGCAACCATCTGCTCGGGAACGAAGATCGTCTCGTTGGCGCTCCAAGCATCCCCGAGTTTCGACCGATCGAGAACGAGGGGCACCTGTCCATTGTCCTGGGGCGCCTCCGGATCGACACGGTAGATTTCCGAGGCGGTCAGCGAAATGGCCCCGTATTTGTCCGTCTTGATCGTCTGTGGCGCCTGGACGACGGCAATCTGGTCCGCCCCTGCGGCGAAGAAGTTGCCGATCTGGTCTTGGGTCCAGTACTGGGCGCCGCGTCCATTCACGCCGGCCCGGACATAGGCCAGAATGCCGTCCTCGGTTGAAACGAGGTTCCACATGCGGCCTTTGTCGCGATAGGAACGATCGAGAAAGGCCAGCCGGGTTCCGGCCGGAATATAGACGCCCTTGATCGTCTTCTGGGCCTGTGCAAGCGGGTCGTCGGCCAGCACGTTGACGAGCCGTCCGCTGGTGCTCTTGGAGATGCCGAACCCGGTCACGGCCAGTTTCTGCCCGCCGATCTCAAGATCTTCTGCCGCAGCATGGCCGACGCTTGCGGCCATGACGATCAGGAAAGATGCAATCAGCCTCATCTGACATCCTTCTCCATCTTTGGCTTCGTTCCCGCCGGTGCCGACGCCTCCCACAGCACGACCAGACAGTCGACCGCTGGACCGGGTCGCATTGGCATCTTGAGATGACTCCAACCCCACATCCTTCTCAACCCGCGACCAAGTCGAAATCCCCTTGAAGTCTTAACAGAGTGGCGCGCGAATACAATGCAATTTTAAAGAGAATTAACAGTACAAATCACAGGAATCGGTGCATTAGTATTAATCAAATGCCGCAAACGGCAAGCATCATGGGCTTACGCGACGCCCCGCCAGATCACAGACCAGCGCGGCCTTGTCCTGCATTGATACGCCAAGAGCCGGCAAAGGACCGCATGGTCTACGTGCAAAAGTCAGCCGGTTGCGATGCCATGGAAGGCGCCATTTGGCAATGACAAGGCTTTTGTGCTCCGGCGTGCGGCTCGGCGCGCCTCTCTGCCATTGACGCCACGCTGCCAGCCATTCCGGCCAAAAGGGCGGCCTCCCGACAGACGGGTGACGACAAAATTACAAGTGATTTCAATATTTTAATTTATCAGTACGCATAATCTCGCCACGCTCTCGTAACCGAAACGCTTTGCACAGATCCCGGTGATCTCCGGTTGCCACGCGCTTGGGGCGCCTTGTCGACAGCGGGTAAAGGACTTGCCGGCGGCAGCGCATTGGTTCCCTTCAAGCCGAAATGTTCAGCAATACGGGAAATTTGCAATCGCAAGTATTCAAATTTCGTCGCTGTCCGAAATCCATTTGCAAACTACATAGGATTGAATTACCGTCGCTCACACCTGAAAGTTATACAGTCAGCAGTGCATTTCGGTTTCTTTTCCTTTTCTCTCGTTGCCGCGGCACGTTACTTTGGATAAGCCCCGCATGCATCCAGACAGTCAGTATACACATGCCGATAACGCAGCGGTTATTTTCAACGAACTGACGTTCCGTTCCCTGCGCGTCAAGAACCGTCTGTTTCGGTCGAATATTTCCGGCCAGTTCGACGACTATAACGGCCATGGCGGCCATGCTCGACTGAACTGGGAGGAGAAATTCGCGCGCGGCGGCATCGGCTGCATCATCTCCTCTTTTACGCCGGTCTCGGTGCGCGGCCGCATCCTCGTGCGCTACGCGATGATCGACAATGACGACAAGATCCCGTTCTGGCGCGAAGTCGGCAATCGTGTTCATGCTTATGACTGTCGGTTCATCATGCAGCTCAGCCATTCCGGCCGCCAGCAGGACATGGGCGGCGTCGAGAACCTGTTCAACAAGGGCTTGAGTTCGACCAACAAGAGCGACTATTTCCATGGGTTGCTCGCCCAGGCGATGACGAAACCCGAAATCGCCGAAGTGGTGGAACAGTTCGCACAAGGGGCGCGGCGCGCCCGGCAGGCGGGGCTCGACGGTGTCGAGCTTCACGGCGCCAACGGCTATCTGCTGACTCAGTTCCTGAGCTCCGGCATCAACGACCGGACGGATGAATATGGCGGCGGCTGGGAGGGCAGGGCACGTTTCGTGCTTGAGATCGTCAGGGCGATCCGCCGCGAGGTCGGCCAGGATTTTCACCTGCAGATGAAGATCAACGGCGTCGACCACAATGACTGGCTCTATCCCTGGATCGGCAAGGGCAACACGCTCGACGAGACGGTGAAGATCTGTACGATGTTGCTCGACGGCGGCAAGGGCGTCGATTCCTTCCATATATCGAGCGGTTCGACCTTTCCCCATCCGCGTAATCCGGCCGGCGACCTGCCGCTGAACGACCTGCGACGTTGGTATGACGGCATGCTCTCGCAGGGCACGCGGGCGCCGATGAACTATGCGATCTTTTCCAATCCGATCCTGGGGCGCGCCTTCCAGGCGCTGTGGCGGTGGCGCCGGGGCAAGGTCATCGAGGGCATCAACCTCGACTATGCGCGCGCCGTCTCCGAAGAGATCGTCAAGATCGATCCCGACATCAGGGTTCTCTGTACGGGCGGATTCCAGCATGCCGACAGGATCGCCGACGCGATCCGCTCCAAGGCTTGCGACGGTGTAACGATGGCGCGTCCATTGGTTGCCAACAATGACCTGCCGGACATCCTGACCAGACAGAACGGCCCGGAAAAGGAATGCACCTATTGCAACAAGTGTCTTCTCAACGACCTCGAAAACCCGCTCGGCTGCTATGACTTCAGCCGCTTCGACGGCGACAGTTTCGAGGAGCGTTATGACAGGATGATCAAGCAGGTCATGTCCGTTTACGAGCCGCCGACCTTCCAGTGAACCGCGCCATCGCCCGCGCATTCGGAGTGGACCCATGAGCAGCGACAACGACCGCAAGACGCCCGTCGAGATTGCCGTTGCCCGCCACCGGCGCTGGTGGCTGGCGATCGTCGTGCTAATCTTGCTCGGGCTCGTCTACTATCTGGTGTTCGTCAACCAATATGTTGTCGCCTTCGTCAGTCCGAAGGACCATTTCATGCATGGTTCGATCGGCAGCGAGACGGCGACGGGACCGCCCTATTGGGTCTTCAAGGCCCTGCCGGTCATGTATGCCGACAAGCTCGGGCCGGAAGGCTTGGGCCGTTTCGGCTTCCTCTACGAAAAGCCGGATGACGACCTTCCGATCGGGGTGTCGCGCCGCGTGGTCTCAGGCGTCGAGCGGGTCTGGCTCAACTGTTCCGTCTGTCATGTCGGCACCTATCGTCTGCCCGGCGATCCGGTTCGCCGTCTCATTCCCGGCGCGCCTTCCAATAATCTGCGCCTGCAGGAATTCATCAGTTTCTTCATCGATGTCGGCCGCGATCCCGGCTTTACCGCGGATGCGCTGATTGCGACGATCGACAGTCCCAAGGTCGGCGGCGACCTCAATATCTTCGAGCGGCTGATCTACCGCTACGTCGTCTTCCCGCGGGTCAAGAGCGCCTTTCTCGACCTCGGCACCCAACTCGATTTCGTCAAGCGCCAGGAGCAATGGGGGCCGGGGCGCGTGGATACGTTCAACCCCTACAAGGCGCTGCAGTTCAACTTTCCGATGGACGAGGCCCATATCAGCGGAGCAGCGCTGAACGGCTCCTCCGACTATCCCGCCATCTGGCGCCAGCGCCCGCGCGAAGGCATGAACCTCCATTGGGACGGCAACAACGATTCCGTCGCCGAACGAAACCTGAGTGCCGCACTCGGCGCCGGTGTCACGCCCGTGACGGTCGACCGGGCGTCGATCGCGCGCATCGAAGACTGGATGTGGGATCTGCGCTCGCCGCCGTTCCCCGCCGCCGACAGGATCGATCAGGCGAAGGCGGCCGAGGGCAAGACGCTCTTCCTGCATTATTGCGCCGATTGCCACGGCTTCAAGGATGTCAACGGCTACAGCTATGACAGGCAGCGCTTCACGCGCCTTGGCAAGACGGTTCCGCTCGCCGAGATCGGCACCGATGTCGGACGCTGGACCTCCTATACGGAAAATTTTGCCGCCGAGCAGAACCTGCTCTATGCCGGCTATCCCTGGCGCTTCAGCCGTTTCCACAAGACGGACGGTTATGCCAATCACCCGCTCGACGGTATCTGGGCGCGCTCGCCCTATCTGCACAATGGCTCGGTGCCCACCCTGCGAGACCTGCTTGAGCCGAGCGCCAGGCGGCCGTCCGTCTGGTTGCGCGGCAGCGACGAGTTCGACCTTGCCAAGGTGGGCTACCGCTCCGACCAGTCGGCCGGCGGCGATCTCTTTCGCTACGACACGACGCGGCCCGGCAACGCCAATACCGGCCACGAAGGATATCGCTACGGCACCGAGCTGCCGGACGCGGCAAAAGACGCCCTCGTCGAATATATGAAAACGCTATGACCCAGTCGCGCTCGCTCAGCAAATGGAAGGCACGGCATGCGGTCCTCGTCTGGATCGGCATCCTTCTGAACTTCGCCTTCGTCCTGCCGCTCATCTTCTGTCCGGAATGGATCCTCGGTCTCTTCGGCATCACCGTCAACCAGCTGATCTGGCCGCGATTTGCCGGCCTGCTGCTCGGGATCCTGTCGATCTTCTACATTCCGGCGACGCTCGATATCGACCGCTACCGCGTTTTCGCCTGGCTTGCGGTCTTCCCCTCCCGCACGCTCGGCACGGTTTTCTTCTTTCTCGCCGTCTTCGTCTTCGGCCAGCCGATCGGCTATCTCGCCGGCGTCTTCCTCGACGGGTCGATCGGCATCGCGACGCTCTTCTGTCTCCTGCGCATCCTGAAGCTCGAACAGAACATCGCCGAAGGGAGACAGGCATGAGGCGCGCCTTCTGGAAATGGCTTTTCGCCATTCTGATCCTGCTCGTCGTCGGCGCCTTCGCGCTGTTCTTCCTGCTCTTCCGGCCCGTCGCCCAGCCGAAGACCAATGATCTCGCAGAAGTCTTCAATCACGGTTCTATCGGCAATGAAGAGGCGCAGGGAATTCCCTACTGGATCTGGCGGGTCCTGCCGCAGCTCTTTCCCGACCGCCTGCCGGCCGATGCGGACGGTTACGGCGCCTTCGGGCTCTACTGGCGCGCCGGCGACGAGGTTCCGGTCGGCCTGTCGGTCAGGACGCTCGGCGTCATAGAGCGCGTCGCGCCGAACTGCGCCTTCTGCCATCAGGGCAGCTACCGCCTCCGCGCCGACGAGCCGGCGCGGCTGGTCGAGGCGGGGCCGGGGAACAGGGTCAACCCGCAGGCCTATATCCGCTTCCTGATCGATGTCGGCGCCGATCCGCGCTTCACGGCCGATCGGGTGATGGCGGAGATCGGCAGGATCTACGACATGCCGGTCTGGGAGCAGGCGCTCTACCGCTTCATTCTGATCCCCGCGACCCGGTCAGCCCTTCAGGAACAGGGGCGAAGCTTCGCCTGGATGAAGGACAGGCCGGACTGGGGTCCGGGCCGGATCGATCCCTTCAACCCGGTCAAATTCCAGAACCTCCATCTGGCTGACGACCACACGATCGGCAATTCCGACATGATGCCGCTGTGGTCGCTTGCCGATCTCGCCGCCACCAATACGCGCCGCTTCTCGCTCCATTGGGACGGATTGCAGACCGATCTCTACGAGACGGTGGTCTCCGGCGCGATCGGCGACGGAATGACCTATAAGTCTTACGGGGGAACCGAAGAGGGGCTGCGCCGCATCACGGATTTCATCCGCCTGCAGGGTCCGCCGCCGTCACCCTTTTCTGCCCTGCGGCCTGCCGGCGATCCCTATCATGTCGATGCGGCTGATGTCGACGCCGGCCGTGCGATCTATATCGCGCAATGCGCCGTCTGCCATGATCCCAAGGGCGCCCGCTACCGGACCCCGATCCCGATCGTCGAGGTCGGCACGGACCGCCATCGCCTGGACATGTGGACGCCTGCTGCCCGCGACCGTTACGCGGCCTACGAGCCGGGCTATGCCTGGGGTTTTGCCAATTTCCAGAAGACCGACGGGTATGTCGCCACGGGTCATGGCGGCCTGTGGCTGCGCGGTCCTTATCTGCATAACGGCAGCGTCCCGACATTACGCGCCCTGCTTCTTCCGCCCGCCGAGCGGCCGAAGCAGTTCTACCGCGGCTACGATCTCGTGGATGCCGAGAATGGCGGCTTCGTGAGTGCAGCAGGGACGCCCGGGGAACGGCACGGTGCGCTCTACGATACGAACCTTCAGGGCAACGGCAATGGCGGTCATCTCTGGGGCACGGATTTGCCTGCGGAGGCGAAGGAGCAGCTGCTTTCCTATCTGAAGACACTTTGACCATCAGGAGGGGTCGATGGCAAACGTCAGACAGCGCATCCTACGGTTTCTCGGTTGGACGGCAGCGGCCGTCGTCGCCCTCGCCGTCATCGCCATTGCTGCGGTTGCGCTCATCGTCTGGTGGCTGATCGAGCCGGATGCGAGCCAGTTCGGCCATGTCGAGGATGAGGCGAAGAAGGCGCAGCGCACGGTCGAGCAGTTTCCCGGGGCGGGCGAACCTTATTTCGCGGCGATGGACAAGGGCCTGCTTTTACCGCCGGCGCCCGGCGCCGACTACCCCGCCGAGATCAAGGAGGTCGCCACGGCCACCGGGCTCGATCCGGAGGCCGTCCGCGAGGCGGCGATCCGCGGACAGAATGCCTGGATCGTCTGGACCGGCGGCAACGACCGTTTCTGGGATTTTGCCGCCCGCTCGACGATCGGTTCCTTCGATCTCCTGAAGACCATCTCTTCTCATCCGACGATGGCCTATGGCCGCGACAACCGCTTCCGTTATCTCGGGCTCGTCAACGAGCCCTGCTTCGACACCCCTGAGAGTGCCGACCCCGATCATTGGGGACTGTGGCTCGATCAGCGCAAGAAGGATTGCCCGGCCGACAGTTTCGGCGGCAATGCCGAGGCGGATGCGCGTTATCCCGGCGTGCAGATCGGCTCGCGCGGCACCACGGTCAAGGTGAAGGGTGAAGAGAAGAAGATCCCGGTCGGCTCCTATTACGGCGAGCCGACGGGCGTGATGGGCCTTCGCCTCTTTCCCAATCCCGATTTCGACAGCAAGGCCGCCGAACGTTGGGATGCGGTGCGTTACTACACCGATCCTTCCTATTACAACGACAAGGACCTCGTGCGTCCCTATCGCGTCGGCATGTCCTGCGCCTTCTGCCATGTCGGTCCCAATCCGATCAATCCGCCTGAGAATGTCGAGAGCCCGGCATTCCCCGAAATCTCCTCCAACCCCGGCGCCCAGTATTTCTGGGTCGACCGCATTTTCTTCTGGAACACCAAACCGCGCGCGGCGGCGGGGCAACCGGCCGAGAACGAGAGGAATTTTCTCTTCCAGCTGTTCCATACGAACCCGCCGGGCTCCCTCGATACCTCGCTCGTCTCGTCGGATTACATGAACAATCCCCGCACGATGAATGCCGTCTACGACGTCCTGGAGCGACTGCGCATCGGGGCGAAGACCGGCAAGGAAATCATCAAGGGAGACGAGAAGGACAACAAGCAGGCGCAGGACTACCCGCAGACCGCGGCCTTCGGTTCGCTTTATGACAAGGCGACCGGCACGGTCGCCTCGATGCGTGTCCTGAAGGACGGCGCCGATTCCGTCGGCACGCTCGGCGCGCTCAATCGCGTCTATCTCAATATCGGCCTCTTCAGCGAAGAATGGCTGCTGCATTTCCGCCCCTTCCTCGGCGGGCAGAAGATCTCGCCGATCCGCATCGCCGACGCCCAGAAGAATTCGGTCTACTGGCAGGCGACCGAAGCGATGACGCCTGATATGGCAATCTTCTTCCTGGTCGCCGCCCGCGCCGATCACCTGAAGGACACGGCCTTTGGCAAAAAGGTGCTTGAGCAGCGCAATCCCGCCGAGGTCGACCGCGGCAAGATCGTCTTTGCCGAAAACTGCGCCGCCTGCCATTCGAGCAAGCAGCCGGTGCCGGCGCCGGATCTCGGCGTCGATCAGGGCATCTGCGAAGGCGGCGGCTCCGGCCCGCATTATCGCGAATGCTGGGACCGCTATTGGGCCTGGGCGCAGTCAGATGCCTTCAAGGCCGGCATGGTCAAGCTCGTCACCGAAAGGGACGCGGACGGAAAGGATTTCCTCGACGGCAATTACCTCTCGACCGAACGGC
The DNA here is from genome assembly GCF_014193555.1 of Rhizobium sp. BK275. Taxonomy (NCBI): domain Bacteria; kingdom Pseudomonadati; phylum Pseudomonadota; class Alphaproteobacteria; order Hyphomicrobiales; family Rhizobiaceae; genus Rhizobium; species Rhizobium sp. BK275. Next base: position 915,294 of record NZ_JACHZL010000001.1, on the reverse strand, counting down.
GCGTGCCGATGGATGTCGTGCGCACCAATGCCTGCAGCGCGATTGCCACCAACGGGCTGTCGGGCGATATCTGGGACAATTTCACCTCTTCCACCTACAAGTCGCTGCCGCCGCCGCATGAGGTGATGGTCAATCATCCGGTTTCGGGGGCGGCAGCGCCGCTGCAGGCGGCCGGCAACGGGCGCGGGTATCTGAGGCCGCCATCGCTCATCAGCCTCTGGTCGACCGCGCCCTTTCTGCTCAACAATTCCGTCGGCCACGAGGGTAGCTATTACGGCACCGATTACTACAATCAGGACTATGCCCGCAGCTACGGCGCCGGTCGCGGCACCGCCTGCCCGGCGGCGAACGCCAACGATCCTTATCTGCCCTGCGTCGAAAACAGGCTTGCGGTCTTCGACCGGTCGATCCGCCAGATGCTGTCGCCACAGACCCGCCGTATGGATAAAATGACCAAGGCGCCGGTGCCGGGCTATATCTACCGCACCAGCGCTCCCTCTTGCCTCATCGTGCCGGCGGGCTTCGTGCCCGACAAGATCAGGCCCTTTACCGGCGTGCTGAACAAGCTCGCCGGCTGGGCCTTCAAGAAGGACGGCTCGATCACCATCGGCCCGTTCCCGGCCGGCTTTCCGGTCAATGCGCTGACCAATACCGAGCTGCTGCCCGACAATGACGAGGAGGACAAGTTTGCCAATTACAAGCGCCTGATCGCCAGCGGTCCGGCGCTGATCGGAGCCTTTGCCGAACTCGGCGGGCAATGCACGCCGGAGGAGCTTGCCGATCCCGCCGTGCTCGCCAAGGCCGACAAGGTGGTGCGCGACACCAAGCTCATCGACCGTCTGGTGGGCTTGAGCAAATGCCCCGACTATGTGGTCAATGGCGGGCACACGTTCGGCGCCGATCTGCCGCAATCGGACAAGAATGCTCTGATTTCCTATTTGAAGCAGTTCTGACGATGTCCGGCGCGCCGACACACGATTATATCGTCATCGGCAGCGGGGCAGGCGGCGCTGTCGTCGCCGCGCGGCTAGCCGAAGAGGGGCGGACGGTGCTCGTCATCGAAGCCGGCGGCGATCCGCTGGCGAAGACGGACGACAGCTCCGACATGCCGCTTGCCGATGCCTGTCGCGTGCCCGCCTTTCACGCCTTCGCCTCGGAACATCCCGGCATGGCCGAGAACCATTGGGTGCGCCACTACGAAAATCAGGAGATGCAGGAGCGCGACTGGCGCTACTCCAGGCAAAAGGACGGCGTGCTTTATCCGCGTGTGCGCGGGCTCGGCGGCTGCACCGCGCATCATGCGATGATCATCGTCCGGCCCAATCATTGCGACTGGAATCACATCTTTGCGATCACCGGCGACGAAAGCTGGAAGGCCTCGCATATGCAGGGCTATTTCGAGCGTATCGAGCGCTGCCGTTACCGCTTCTTCCTGTGGCGCTGGCTTGCCGCCGCAACGGGCCTCAATCCGACCGGCCACGGATGGTGGGGGTGGATGACGACGGAGCGGGCGCTGCCGTTGCGCGCTTTGCGCGACTGGCCGCTGTGGCGGGCGCTCCTGCGCTGCGTCGGTGCTGCGGCCGATGCCTTCGGCAAGCGGGGCTCCGATTGGGAGACAACCGAGATCGACCCGAACGATAACCGCAACTGGAACGTCGGCGCCTGCGGCGTGCGCGTCACCCCGCTCGCAACACGCCGCCACGTCAGGCACGGGCCGCGCGAACGGCTGCTCGACGTGATGAAGCGGCATCCCGACCGCCTGACGCTTCGCCTGAACACCACGGTTACGCGGATCGAATTTGACGGCAAGCGGGCGGTGGCGGTTCGCTGCATCGACGGGGAGGGGCGCGAGGAGGTCATTCGGGCCGGCCGCGAGATCATCCTGGCCGGCGGCGCCTTCGCCTCGCCCCAGCTTCTAATGCTCTCAGGCATCGGCGATCCCGGCCATCTCGGTGAGCACAAGATTACCGTCGTCGAGGCGCTGCCAGGCGTCGGGCGGAACCTGCAGGACCGCTACGAAGTCGGCGTCGTCAGCCGGGTGAACGAACCCTGGTCGGCGCTGAAGGGCGTCACCTACACGACCCGCGACGCCCATTACCGGCGGTGGCGCAGGTTCCGCATCGGTAATTATACCAGCAACGGCGTCATGTTTTCCCTGACGCTGAAATCCCGCGACACGCTGAGCGAGCCGGACCTGCACTGCTTTTCGTTGCTTGCCGATTTCCGCGGCTATTATCCCGGTTATTCCGAGCGTATCCGCAAGCCGGACTACATGACCTGGGCGATCCTCAAGGCCTATACCGAAAACCAGGGCGGAACGGTGCGGCTGAGAAGTGCCGATCCCGCTGTCCTGCCGGCCGTCATGTTTCATTCCTTCTTCGAGGGAACCGGCAATTACGACCTCGACCTCGATGCCGTCGTCCATGCCATCCGCTTCGTCAGGAAGGTCAACGATGCGATGGACGATCTCATCGCAAGCGAAGAAGAGCCAGGCCGGCAGAACGAGAGCGACGAGGCGCTTCGCTGTTATGTCGCGGAAAACGCCTGGGGGCATCATGCCTGCGGCACCTGCGCCATCGGTCCCCGCGAGGGTGGGGGCGTGCTCGACAGCCGTTTCAGGGTGCACGGCATCGAGGGCCTGCGCGTCGTCGATGCCTCCGTCTTTCCCCGCATACCTGGCTACTTCCTCGCCACGGCCGTCTACATGATCGCCGAGAAGGCGGCCGACGTCATTCTCGCCGATAGCCAACTGGAAACACGCTGATGAAGGAACCCAGCCCCTATCCGGAAGCGAGCGTCTACAACTGGCTCGGCGAACATGTCCGAAGTTTCGTTCGCCTGTGGCGAAGGTTCGATGCCCGGCTCAACCGGCCGCTGCCGAAGGGGCGGCGCCTCGCCTGGCGATGGCTCGCCCCTGACGGTGGCGTAGCTGCGTTATCGCGACACGCGCATGGATGTGCTAGGATTATTCCGCTGCATTGACCGTGGGAGGCGGAAATGCGCCGAATTCTCGTGTCTGTGGTCCTGTGTGCGCTGCCGGCGTCGGTATCTTCCGCCTCCGGCCATGCCGTGTTTCACACCGCCTCGTTCGGCGACGGCAGGCACGTAAACCTCAGTCTCGCGGAAGGAAGACCTTCCCGCGACCCGGCTTTCGATTTCGACGCCATCATCACGCTCTCCGAAACCGACCACGGAGGAGCCGTTCTCTATCGCGACAGGGAACGGCACGAAGCAAGCGTGCGCTGTACACCGCCGGCAATGGTGCGGATCGGCGCCGTCGATTATCCCGTGGACGTGTCCGTGCCATCGGGGCGTGACTGGAAGCACGATCTCTGGGCCGCATTGTGCACCGCGCGGATTTCCTGAGCGGCGATGTGTTTATCGTCGCCGGTGGTGGTCATCTTCTCCTCCGTTCTGCCACATGAAAGGGCAGGTTCGTATGAAAATTCGCCAATGGGTCGAATAGGTAAGGGTTGCGTGCAAAGCGTTGGCTCATTACGCCTTGACACAGATGGCGCCTCTGCTGCGCACAACCCTCGAACCACCAATGTCCCTCTATCCGGCGTCAGGAGCGTCTTGCACAAATGTGATCCGAGGAATCTGCATCACTAGCGACAAGAATTCCTCTTGATGACTGAAGGTTGTTTAGCGTGAATTTCTGTCGCAGACTGAAGCATGTGCAGAGCGTGCATGAATATTCTCCAGATAGTCACGACTATCCTCCGATATTCACGTGTTTTCTTTTGAATAACTATCGTTTCGCGGTGACGGCGCTCTGAAGTTGCGTTGCGTCTGTACGTGAATATTTTGGAATTTCCGAACTATCTTCGGATGTCAATCATTGCCTATTTAGATACGGGAAAAGGACGCAATTGTCGTTATCCTCGCATCCCGAAAATTATCGTTCCGTACATTTCTGCTCGGAAAAGAATATGATAAGTATCTTATACACGTGACGTTCAGCCGCTTCCTTTTCAGGGGGCTGTGCGGAGGTTTCAGCCGCGAGAACGATTGTTTGCTCTCAATTTCAACAGCCCGGATCGGCTTAAGCGCTGGAGGGATTGGATGGATACGGAGTCTGGATCTGGAGATGACCTCCCCGTGAGGCAGGAATGGCCGGCCCACATGGAGCGGCGGCGCTGGCCGCGTGAACCGGCCGCACAGAAAGAGCACCGCTTGGGTGTTCCGCCTGCGCTGGTGCCCTTGCGTTTCTCGACGCGGGATCTGCCGCCGAAAGAACAATTTCAAGCCTGGCGCACGCACATGGCGCCGCTCGTGGATGTCCATCTACCGGACGAAAAATCCCCGGACGACGGCTTTCTTGCCGAACAGATCGGCTGGCATCTCGGCGACATACTCATCATCCAGCAGCGCGCGCAGGCATACAGCTTTGTTCGCGATCAAGCCATGCTGCGATCGAGCCCGATCGACCACTGGAACATCGGCCTGCTTCACAGCGGCCGGGTCTGGGCCGAGGTCAGCCGTCACGTAACGGAGGCCGGTCCCGGCGAGGTGTTTTTCAGCTCTCTCGGTTGTCCCTGTCGCGGGCGGATCATTGATTCAGTCGCTGTACTTATCTTCTTGCCCTATGAATTGTTGGCTGCGAATGCGGGCCTTCTCCAGGGTGCCAACAACACGCTCCTGTCCGGTAGCCTGGCTGAACTGCTCAGGAACTATATTACCGGTCTGGAAACGAACCTGAGCAATCTGACGGCGGGGGAAGTGCCGCGGATCGTACAAACGATTTCCGATATGCTCGTCGCATGCGCCGCGTCGTCCACAAGGCCGGATATGGGCCAGATCCAGACCAACATGGGAATGATGGAGCGGGCGCACCGCTACATTCACCTCAACCTCCATTCAGACAATTTGACGCCCGACGTCCTGTGCCGTGCGCTGGGCATCTCGCGTACGCGGCTCTACCAATTGTTCGAAGCGAGCGGGGGCGTCTTTAACTACATTCGCAAACGCCGATTGCTGCAGGCATATGCGGATCTCAGTAATCCGGCCGACAACAGGCAGATCTCGGAGATTGCAGAGGCCGCCGGTTTCGACGCCGCAGCCAATTTTACGCGCGCCTTCAGCCACGAATTCGGGCTCAGCCCACGTGAAATCCGAAAAACCGTAGCAACTGAGCGCCCGGTTGTCCCGGCTACGCGTTCCACGCGGCGTCATGGGACAACGATCGGCGATTGGCTACAGCATCGGCCCGAAAATCGGAATCGATTTTCGGAAGCCTGACGCGTAGATTCAAAGAGTTAGAGCGTCCTTTGCGCGTCCGAATGGACGCACGGCGCTCTAATGCTTGCAGGGTGATCCGATGTCGTGGCAGAGGCCTTGCCTCAGCTAAGCCTGAGATCCACTCCCGGGTGCAACTTCTTCAAGTTCGGAAGGGACTTCGACTGCCAGGGATATTCTGAGCTTCCGCGCACCGTGAATTGAACATTCGGCTTGTTGCGGACTTCAATCGTGAGCTTCGCGAGCAGGTTGATCCCGGAGGAATTGAGAAATTGTAGCCCTGTGAGGTCGATGGTGACGCGGTCCGGCTTGGCGTCCAGAATATTCACGACAAGGGAAAAAATGGGCGCATAAGCCTCCGTGCTGGGCAGGCGCATAATTCCATCGAAGTAGATTTCCGTACCTTCCGACCAGACGCGATATTCTTCTTCCTTAATTTCCATATCGACCTCTCCCGTCAATTCGCTGCATCTGGAACTGTGATGGATGCATAGGTCTCCAGCGGAATTCTGCCGTCCGGCTCCTCGGCTCCAAAAACCCATGCAAAGTGAGCCCCATAATCGCTCATGAGGGTCAGAAGTCCGAGACCTGAGCCCGTTACATTTGCGCCAATTGCATTCGCCTCAATTCGCTTGATGAGAAGCTCGCCCGGATCGCCTATCGTGATTTCCGAAAGCAAATGCTGGAACTGCTCGGACGTTTTCTCGTCGACAAGATTGGAGACTTTGGCTCGGAAGACATTATTCTCAACCGAAGCCTCTACGACAATTTCGCCGGCTGCACGGAATTTTACCGCGTTCTCGACAAGCTCGTTCGTCAGATAACTGACATTGTGCCGGACCTCCCTGTAGAGGCCACGCGATGTGCGGTAGCGCAAGGCCACGACCTCGGCGACGAAATCCGACGTGATCGCGCAATGTTTCCAGCCAAGATCGAGAGGCCCCTCAAAAAGGCGCAACCTCGTGACATTTTCGCCTGTTCCAGTCGCCACATCTTCCAGTCCATACAGGGTCGTCATTCGTTCACCTGTGTCTCATAACCACGAGTGTGATGTCATCATGGATCTTCTGCGTGCCGATATGGGCCATCAAATCCTCGATGATCCCGGCCTTGACGTCCTCGGCGCTCAAGCCGTATCGCCGACCGGCGCTTTCGCAAAGCCGCTCGATGCCGAAGAGTTCGCCGTTGCGGTCCTCGGCTTCCGTGACGCCATCCGTATGCAGAACGATTAGATCGTCGCGGTCAAAGGACACCTCGCGTGTCGCCACGAAGGACGATATATCGGGTTCCAGGCCGATCGGTAGGCCCAGGTCAAGCGTATCGATCCGCTCCACCTTTCCGAACTTGCGAACGACGATCAGTTCCTCGTGCTGGCCCGAAAGTGTCAGGCGTCCTTCGTCGTAGTCCAGGAAGGCGAGGGAAAGGTGCTTGTTCGTGCTGGTCCTGACGAGATTTTTATAAATGGCCCGATTCACTCTGTTCAGAAATTGCGAGGGATCCATGTCGCCGGCCTCCTGCAATGCCCGCGCAATCGACTGAACCATCAGCATCAGTACGCCGCTTTCCAGGCCGTGTCCGGTAACGTCGCCGATACCGATTTTCAGCCGCGTTCCGTCCCTCAAGACATCGTAGTAGTCGCCCCCGACCTCGTCGGCCGGCCGCATGTAGGCCGCGATCTCCAGATCCGAAATTTCTTCCAATTCTCCGGCCTTGGGGAGAACCATCATCTGGATGCGGCGCGCAACCGCAAGCTCCGCCCCCAGGCGCAGGTTTTCGCTGCGCAATTGTGTATTCAAGCTTGAGATCTGCTGGTTCGCTTCTTCGATCTCCTTCGTTCTGTCCTCGACGAGCTGCTCGAGATTTTCGGTATGAAAACTGATCTGTTCCGCCATGCGGTTGAAGGCCACTCCAGCTTCTCCAACCTCATCACGTGTCGGTATGTCCACCCGAACGGAATAATCCTTGGCCTGAATGCGTTTGGCGGCTTCGGCGAGCGAGCTGATGCCTTTGGTGATGCGCTTCGATATGGCGAAAACGGCGGCGATGACAAAGCACAGCGATACGAGGAGTGCCAGGACCTGGTAGATCAGAATCCGGTTTGTCGCCTGTGAAATTCCGGCCTGGGCAGCAAACAGCGAGGCATAAATCTCGCGCTCTGGCACGACGATGCCGAGCAGCATGGCTTCGCGTCTGACAGGGCCGGAAACCCAAAGGTTCGTCGGCCGCAACTGCTTCAAGACGACGAGATAGGGAACCTTTTCGCCATTTTCATCAAGGCGAATATGCCGCAATAGCCCGTCCTCCCCCAACGGTAATTGCGCGACTTCTGGCTGCGCACTCCCTTTCAGTGAACGGTTGAGACCCGTGACACCTTCACCGCCTTGATTGTTCGATGCCCGCAGGCCAATAATTTTCTCGCCCGTCGGATTGATGGCAACCACGTTGCCGTCCGACATGGCCAGAAATCCGAAGCCGCTGTTGGCAACTTTGACGCTCTCCACGATTCCAGCCAGCTGGTCGAGCGTGATATCCGTTCCGGCAGCGCCTGCGACTTTCGTCCGATCAGGGGACCAGAGTGGTTGAAAAAAGCTGACAATGAGCTTTCCCGTGATTGCATCTGTGTAAGGAGCCGTCTGAGTGATGTCACTATTGACTGGCCGCTGTCCTCTGTCCTTGCCCCATTCCTCCCAGGACTCGTAAAGCCCGGGAAAAAAGAAGGTCCAGAATTCCGCGTTGTTATGGCCGGGATAGAGCTTGTCGAAGGTCTGGGCCTGGGCCGTGTAGGGCGCTGTCCTGAAGATTGGACGCTCCCTCGGGCCGATATAATACATCTGAAGCTTCGACAGACCGTCCGACAGGAGACTTGGCGCAACCAGGTCGAGGACTGCACTGTTTTCGATGTCCCTCTGGACCTCCGGCAATGGGAGGTAATCAGATCCCAGGAGATATCCCCAGACGCTGACGACGGAAGGCGAACCGGGCAGGTTCTGAGCCCATCCTCCTTTCGCATCGTAAACGACCTGGGTGGTTCCTGGAGAACCAAGAGCCATCGCCTGGCCGATCTGCGCTTCTCTCAAGGGGAGATCGATCTGCGCCTGAAGAACGCCGGCCAATGTGCTGACGTCGGAATGGACTTGGCTCAGGAGCAGGTTGACGTGTTCGGCCGTTGTTTCCGCGTAGGAGCGGATGTAGCCCTGATTGGCTTCCTCCAAACCTTGGCCGACTTCCGCGGCGGCATCACGAGAGAGCCTTTGCACGTTCCAAAGCGCCAGGCCTCCGGTCACCAGCAGGTCGAAGAGCACGGCGCTGCCGACGACGAGGACGAACTTTGCGCGAAACGAGTTCAAGCCAAAACGCGCGATCTGTCGAGCGGCTGTGCTCATGACGGTTTGCGTCCGGACGCCGCCCAGATTGGCCAGCCGGCATAGCCCTTCGGATGAAGGGCTGCAAAGATGTGGTCCCTGAATCCCTGGCGGAAACGTTCAATGAATTCGGAAGAATCTCCCCGCTTGACAGCCATTTCTCCGGCATAAACAGTTTCCCAGGCCGCGATGACGTCGGCAAAATCCTGCGGGTCTCCATCGAGATTGGTGACCATGAAGGACTCGACGAGAATATCGTCAAAGCCGGCGTCGGCGAGATATCTGCGACTTTTCGGGCCGAGTTCCACGTCCATTTCGAAGTGGCTGAACAGCTTTGCGACTTCATGATACGTCCATTGGATGCTTTGCGAGCGGGGTTCTCCTAGGCAGTGCGAATTTTTCTCGTTGGTTATGTATACCCGCCCGCCCGGTTTGCAGATCCGGAAGAGCTCTTTCAGAAGCACATCCGGCCGGTTGAATATCTGAAGCGAATGGCGGCAGGTCACCAGGTCGAACTGGTTGTCTTCGAGCAGCATTTCGCAGGCGTCGCCGTAAGTATATTCGATATCGGCAACATCGAAGCTGGCGGCCATCTCGCGTGCATAGGCAAGACTTGCCCTGGAGTGGTCGAGCGCCACGATCCGCGTTGGCTGGAACTCTTTTTTGACCAGCGAGGCGAAATCGCCGATGCCACAGCAGATATCGGCCATCACAATCCCTGGCCGCATGCCGTGACGGGGGAGGATCGTGCGCTCGTGGCGCCAGGTCATCTTGGTTTGCGTGCGCAATATCGGAATGAAGCTCGTATCCTCAACGAAGCTCTGGCCGGGGTAAAATCCGGAATCATAGACCTCCACCGTTACCCGCGGCTCGATGCTGCTCAAGTGCTTGAACATGCGTTCGGTCCAGCCGACGACGCTTGACGTCACGACCACGACACGAAGATCGGATCTTGTTCGGCAGGTGTCCAGCACAACGCGAGTAAAGGCCTGAAAGGCTGTGTTATTCATCTGAACGAGGCGCCTTACATTGATGTAGAGAACCCCTCGAACATCATCGACAGCCTCCTTGAGCATGAAAATGCTGGCGGCGATCTCATCGACGGAATGCGGTCGGATCACGCCAGACAGGACGAATTCCTGGCTGTTGGAGTCGAATTCTGCATGGAAGGGTGTTGTGCTCAACGTATGCTTCCTTCAAGCGGCAGGTCGACCACCAATGTTATGGATGCCGGAGCGGGTTCCTCCAGATGCAGGCGGGCATCGAAATTGATTGCCAGATCGAGAAGAATGACTTCCTTGTTTGGCGTCTGATCCATTGAAATGGCACTGAGATAACGCGCGATTGCATCTTTCTGATGAGTCTTCGACACTGCCTCGCGATAGAATTCTCGCTGTCCGGCAGGGCAGGCGAAACTGAGCCTCACACGTTCCGTCGCATCGCGTCGATAGACTGTGCAGTCTATCAAACCCTGCGGAGAACCACCGCGGAACGATACTTCCAGCAGTTCATTGAGGGCAAACGAGAAGAAATTCGAATGCCGAATGGGATCGGTGCGATTGTGACTGATCATCCGTGCCATGAAGGTCGACAGTTGATCGCAATGCTGCCAGTCGGAAAGAAAGGCCGCCATGTCCATCTCGAACTGGAGGAGTGGCTTGAACGCCACTTCCGCTGACTTGTCGCTGGCTGCATGCATACCGTTTCCTCCTCCCCATATCCGCTCCGAGGGAGTTCAAAAAAATGATATTCACATTCTCCTAGGATCCAAAGGTGGCGTTCGGCCGGAGATCGAGAAGCTCCCAAGGGAGGCGGGTGGCATAAGCTTGCCGAGGAACGCGCCGATTTCTTCGGCGGACATCGGCTTGTTCAGGAAATGCCCCTGCAGCCGATCACATTCTGCTTTGTTAAGCCAAGCGGCTTGCTCTGCTGTTTCCACACCCTCGGCAGTGACGCTCATGCCAAGTCCATGGGCGAGTGCGATAATGGATTGGACGATCGTCTGGCTCTTGTCGTCGACCTCAAGATCATTGATGAAATACTGGTCGATTTTGATCGTATCGAAGGGGAAGTTTTTCAGGTAGCTGAGCGACGAATAGTAGGTCCCGAAATCGTCGAGCGAAATCTGCACTCCCAGCACTTTTAACGTATTGAGGGTGTCGAGATTGTTGATTGTACGCTCCAACAGCACAGACTCGGTGATCTCGAGTTCAAGCCGGTCGGCGCGGATGCCAACGAGGTCCAAGGTTTGAGCAATGCGATCGGTAAGGCCTGCGTGCAGAAACTCCGCCGGTGAAAGATTGACAGCAACTGTGAAATGGGCTGGCCACGACATTGCTTCCCGACAAGCCTGTTCAAGGACCCATTGACCGATTTCGCTCATCAAACCGTCCGTCTCAGCCATGGGGATGAAGATACTGGGCGGGATGATGCCAACGACAGGATGATGCCATCGTAGCAGTGCTTCGAAGCCGACGATCGAAAAAGGAGGTTGTACGAGTGGCTGATATTCGATGAAGAACTGGCCCTCTTTAAGGGCGGTCCGCAAACTGCGACGCAGCGTTTCCCGCTGTTCCAGAACCATGAGCATGGAGCGGTTAAACTTCCTTGCCCTGTGCCTGCCGTCCTTTTTGGCCGCATAGAGCGCAATGTCTGCCGCTTTCATGAGCTGTTCGAATTCGTTTCCATCCGCCGGGGCAACGGCAATCCCGACGCTTGCGCCGACAAAGACATTAATGCCCTCGACCGTGAACGGTTCCCTGAACGCACCGACGAGCGCTTCTGCCAGGCGCTCCGCCTCCCGAGGCTGATTGGCTCTCCGCTGGATGACCGCGAACTCGTCACCGGCCAACCGATAAGCGAATTCCTGCTCCCCAAGCACGTTCCTTATCCGTTCGGCCGCCATCTTCAGGACGGTATCGCCCGCACCGTGGCCCAATGTGTCATTGACCGGTTTAAAATCATCGAGGTCGATCTGCATGAGGGCGAACTTTACCCCCTTTGATACCGGCAAAGCGCTCCGCAATTGATCGCTGAATTGCCGTCGGTTTGGCAGTCCGGTCAAAACATCGTGGGTAGCCTGATGAAAAAGAAGCGCACGGTCATTTTCAGCCTGGCTATAAGTCCCGCGCAAGTTCGAATCGCCGTCCGCCTCGACAACACCCAAGCCGCGAGGGCTGCGGAAAACTGTGAGTGTACGCTGATCTCCAGTCTTTGCGTTTGCGATCTCGACGTTTCGCGGCAATCCACTCGAAAGTACGAGTTCGACCGCAGATTTCGTCGAAGGGGCTAAAAGCTCCGGATAAACATGCCACAAGGTGGCATCGACCAGGGAATCGACGGCATGCGTTTGCCGATGCCTTGCTGAGCATTCGGTAAGATGAAAGCTCTCGTCATAAAGAGAGACGAGCTCGTCGGTATTGGCAAGGAGATAGGTTTCGACAGAAGCAAACTGTGTCGCGTCGCCGTCCGGCATCCTTTCCTCCCCTTCTGTAAAGTCCTCTGAGAGACGACTGCTAGTCCAACTGCACCCGCTTGATTTTGATGTGATTCAAATGGCATCTCTAATTTAGGGATTGCCGAATAATTATCGCAGAACGTGTCGCGGTCAATGCCACTCCACTGACGAGATAGTGGTTTTTCAGATTGCGCCGGTCTTGTGGAGGAGACCTCAGGATGTACTGCCTGAAGTCCACATGTCGATCCTCTTGACGCTTTTCACATACATTCGGGCGCTGCGGCGTCGTCTCTATCGGCATTGTCACGTATGGCGGAGAGAAGCAGCATCGACCTGCGGGCCTCTACGTATCGCACATCAAAAGTTGGAGCATTCAACGTGGATCTCCAGCAGCTCAAGCTCCTAACCGGCGTTCCTTGCGCGCATTGGCCGCAACTATCCCGATATCCGCCTGCATATTGAAAGCGGCACCACCGATGAGATCATCCGCCATATCAAGGCAGGCCGTATCAATCTCGGTCGCCTCCCATAGACGCAGGCACGCACCTCACCTCATCCGCCCGCCAGCAACGCCCTTGCGCTCTCCTCATCCGTGATCAGCGCGGTTGCGAGTCCGGCGTGCATGGTGGCGGTGAGAATGGCGTGTTTGTGGGATCCGCCGGAGGCGACGATGCGGCAGGGGATCTTGCGGTAGTCGGCAAGATCGGGGGCGAGTACCTGGGCGTTCAGCGGATGGGCGACGGGGCGTCCCTCGGCGTCGATATAGCGGCCGAGCAAGTCGCCGACGGCGCCGACGGCGATGAGGTCGCTGACATCGGTTCCGGGCGGCAGGCCGTAGCGCACCTGCAGGGATTGCCGTGTCATGTCTCCGACGCTTAGAAACGAAATATCGACCTCGCAGGTCTGCCAGAAGATCCGCTGGAAGACGGATTGCGAAATGATCGCCTCGCGCGAATGCGGGCTCTCTGCATAGATAGGTGCTGCGAAATAATGGCATTGCGCCTTCAGGCCCTGCGCGAAGGCGCGCACGATCTCGAACGTGTTGATCTCCGAACCGCGCGTCAGCCCGCCCATCATCGAGCGTACCTCGATCTCGGGCTCGTTTGCCGGCGTCATGTGAATGACGGTTTCCCTGAGTGTCGCCCCCCAGCCGACGCCGATGGAGCGGGGCTTGCGGGCCTGGATCAGCCGGTCGAGATAGGCGGCGGCACCACGGCCGACCGCCTGGTGCAAAAGCTGCGGATCGGCCGGGGTGGGCACGACGATCGCTGCCTCCAGGCCGAAACGTTCCTGTAGGCGCGATTCGAGCTCCATTCCGGCGGCAAGCGGCGAGGCGAAGCTCACCCTGACGATGCCTTCCTCGAGGGCTGCGGCCAGAAACTCGTTCACCCTGCGACGGGTGAGGTTCATCCGCTCGGCGATCTGCGCCTGGGTCAATCCCTCCACGTGGTAGAGCCAGGCCGCCCGGATTTTCAGCTCACTAAAATCCATAAATCTTTATCCTGAATTCGCTGTCGTTACAAATATCACATAGGTGTAACAAATGTAACGTAATGCCCTTAGCATGACGATAGAACTTCTGATCTTCGATTGCGACGGCGTATTGATCGACAGCGAGCCGGTGGCAAGCGGCACACTGGCGCAGGCTCTGCAGCGCGCCGGCGTTCCCTTGAGCAGCGCTGAGGTTCACCGCCGCTTCACCGGTCTTTCGGGCGAGGCGGCCCGCCGCCTCTGCAGGGAAGAGCTCGGCCTTGCCGATCCGGACCAGGTCTTTGCCGATGCCGGTCGCGCGCTCTACGAGGAATTTTCCCGTTCGCTGCAGCCGATGGCCGGCATGGAAAAGCTGGTGCGGGATGTGAAGCAGCGCAAATGCGTCGCGTCCAACAGCGACATGGAGCGGCTGCGCCGCAGCCTCGGTCTTCTGGATCTGTGGACGGAATTTGCGCCGCATATCTACAGCGCTGAGATGGTGGCGAAGCCCAAGCCTGCGCCTGACCTTTTCCTTCTCTGCTCTGAAAATCTCGGCGTGGTACCGCACCGCTGCCTTGTCATCGACGACAGCACGCTCGGGATTACGGGTGCTGTGGCGGCCGGCATGGCGGCGATCGGCTTTGTCGATCCGGCCGATCCGCGCAGCGGACGGCACGAGGCGCTGAAGGCGGCGGGGGCCTTGCGAACGGTCGAGGGGGCGGGGGAACTGGCGCTCGCTCTTGCGGCGCTTTCGTCTTCTGAAGAGGAACGGACGTCTTCTGAAAAAGAACAGGCCTCTTCTGAAGGGAATCCGGCGGTGGAGACCGCTGGCTGATCTCGCGAGGGCGGCTGCTTTCGCGCGCTGGAATCGCTCTTCGCGGCATCCGCGACGGGCGGCTGTAACCGAAACTTCATGAAGCCGTCGTTCAGGCGACATGGAGCCGATCCTAAGAACCAGGGCCGCGAGCCGGGGAGCCCGTCGGTCAAGACACAAGGAGTTTCCGATGCTTTCGATCAATCGACGCGGCGCGCTCGGCCTTCTCGGCGCCACCGCCGGCACGCTCATTCTGCCGCGCATGGCCTTCAGCCAGGCCAAGCGTCCTTCCATCACCATTGCGGTGCAGAAGATCACCAACAACAATTCGCTCGACGTCTATCACGAGCAGTCCAACGTCGGCGAGCGCATCTTCTATCCCAACCTCTGGGAAGGTCTGATCCTGCGCGACTGGATGGGCAATCAGGGTCCGGTTCCGGGTCTTGCGACCGAATGGAAGCGCATCGACGACAAGACGCTGGAACTGAAGCTGCGCCAGGGCGTCAAGTTCCACAACGGCGACGAACTGACCGCCGAGGATGTCGCCTTCTCCTTCTCCAAGGAGCGCGTGTTCGGTAATACGGAGCCGGTCGGCGGCAAGACCATTTTCGAAGCCGACCACAAGCCGGCCACCGCCAAGGAACTGCCGGCAACCGTGCCCGGCGTCGGTCGTCGTCTGTGGCCGGCGCTCGCCGGTATCGAGATCGTCGACAAGTACACCGTGCGCCTGCACAACACGACGCCTGACGTCACGCTCGAAGGCCGTCTCTATTCCGGCGGTAGCCAGATCGCCAACCGCCGCGCCTGGGATGAGGCTGCCAGCTTCACCGAATGGTCGCGCAAGCCGATCACAACCGGCCCCTACATGGTCGGCGAATACAAGCCGGACGTGTCGCTGACCCTCGTTGCCTTCGACGAATATTGGGGAGGCCGCCCGCCGCTGGAGCAGATCCGCTTCGTCGAAGTCCCGGAAGTCGCCTCGCGCGTCAACGGCCTTTTGTCTGGCGAATACGACTTCGCCTGCGACCTGCCGCCGGATCAGATCGCCGCCGTGCAGGCCGCTCCCGGCTATGAGGTCCAGAACTCGACGATCTGGAACCACCGCGTTTCGGTCTTCAACACGCAGAACCCGATCCTTGCCAACCCGCTCGTGCGCCGCGCCATGACGCATGCCATCGACCGCCAGGCGATCGTCGATGCGCTGTGGGCCGGCAAGACGGTGATCCCGGCCGGCCTGCAATTCGAATCCTTCCGCAACAGCGACATGTTCATCGATGGCTGGGCGCCCCCGGCATTCGATCCGGCGCTCGCCAGGGACCTCTTGAAGCAGGCCAATTACAAGGGCGATGCGATCCCCTACCGCCTGCTCAACAACTACTACACGAACCAGACGGCCAACGGCCAGATCATGGTCGAGATGTGGAAACAGGTCGGCCTCAACGTCGAGATCGAGATGAAGGAAAACTGGGCGCAGATCCACGATCCCCAGGGCATCAAGGGCGTGCGCGACTGGTCGGCCGGCAACTCGATCAACGACCCGATCACGCCGATGGTCGTGCAGTTTGGCCCGAACGGCGAAGTGCAGCAGAAGAAGGACTGGACGAACGCGGAGATGAACAAGCTCGCCGTCGTCATGGAAACCTCCACCGACCGCGCGCTGCGCAAGAAGGCGATCGCCCGCATGCTGGAAATCGCCGAGCGCGAAGACCCGGTCTATCAGGTCCTGCACCAGAATGCTGTCTTCACCGGCATGAAGTCGTCGCTGAAGTGGAAGGCCGCTCCGGCCTTCGCCATGGACTTCCGCGCCACCAACTGGTCGATCTGATCGGCTCGTCACTCCGATCTCCGGCGGCTGAAGGGCCGCCGGAGATCCTCTTTTTGGTGCAAGCAAAGAGCGGGGATGAAAGATGGGCACGACCGGCTCCAATCTCGTGGAACTGCGTGACCTGACGGTCGCCTTCGACGGCGTGCAGGTTCTCCACGGCATCGATCTCGACGTCGCCAGGGGCGAGGCGCTCGGCCTCGTCGGCGAATCCGGCTGCGGCAAGTCGGTCACCTGGCTTGCGGCGCTCGGCCTGCTGCCGGGCAAGGCCAGTGTTTTAGGCTCGGTGCAGCTGGAGGGCAACGAGCTCGTCGGGGGATCGCGCACGGTGCTCGAAAGCGTGCGCGGCAGCCGCATCGCCATGATCTTTCAGGATCCGTCCAGCTCGCTCAATCCGGTGCTGCGCATCGGCCGGCAGATATCGGAAGCGCTCTCGGTTCATCGGGGGCTGCGCGGTGAGGCAGCAAAGGCCGAGGCCCTCAGGCTGATCGACATGGTCGGCATTCCCGATGCGCGCCGCCGCTTCGATCTCTATCCGCATGAGTTTTCCGGCGGCCAGTGCCAGCGCCTGATGATCGCCATGGCGCTTGCCGGTGAGCCCGATCTTCTGATCGCCGACGAACCGACCACCGCGCTCGATGCGACGATCCAGGAGCAGATCCTCGATCTCCTGATCCGCCTTCGCGCCGAAACCGGCATGGCGACGGTTTTCATCAGCCACGATCTCGGCGCCGTCAGCCAGGTCTGCGAGCGCGTCTGCGTCATGTATGCCGGGCGCATCGTGGAGGAGGGCAGTGTCGAACAGCTGTTCTCCGAGCCGCGCCACCCCTATACGCGCGGCTTGTTCGACGCCATTCCGCGCCTCGACGGCGGCCGCGAACGGCTGATCCCCATTCCCGGCACCGTTCCCAATCCGAAACATCTGCCGGAAGGCTGTTCCTTCTCGCCGCGCTGTTCGCGCGCCGTCGAGGCCTGCCGCAGCGAGCGCCCGCCGCTCCTTTCCCTCGATGGCGGCCGCAAGCTCGCCTGCACGCGGCCGGTGCCGGTCGCAGCTGCTGCCGAGACCCTGAAGTCACGTATCGCCGAAGGCCTGCTGCAATGACGCCGCTTATCGAAGCCCGTGATCTCGTCCGCATCTATCAGATCCGCCGCGGCCTTTTCGGCCGCCCGACGCCGGTGCGCGCCGTAGACGGCGTTTCGCTCTCGGTCATGCCGGGCGAAACACTCGGGATCGTCGGCGAATCCGGCTCCGGCAAATCGACGCTCGGGCGCATGCTGCTCGGCATCGATGACGCGCAGGAAGGCAGCGTGCGCTTCCAGGGGCGGGCCATACCGGCGCGCAATACCGCGGAGTGGCGGGCGCTCCGCGCAAAGATGCAGTTCGTCTTCCAGGACCCGCTTGCCGCGCTCGACCGCCGCGTGACGATTGCCAGCCAGATCGCCGAGCCACTGGAGATCCACAAGCTCATTCCGAAAGAGCACCAGGCGCCGCGCGTGACGGAACTGATGCGGGCCGTCGGCCTACGTGAAGACCAGGCCGACCGCTATCCCCACGAACTTTCGGGCGGCCAGCGGCAGCGCGCGGTGATCGCCCGGGCGTTGGCTTCGCGGCCAAAACTGCTCGTCTGCGACGAGCCGGTCTCGGCGCTCGATGTCTCCATCCAGGCGCAGGTGGTCAACATGATGCGCGACCTGCAGGAGAAAAGCGGCATCGCCATGCTCTTCATCAGCCACGACCTGAAGGTGGTGCGCAACATCGCCGACCGTGTCGCGGTCATGTATCTCGGCCGCATCGTCGAGGAGGCTTCTTCCGACGCCATTTTCCGCACGCCGCAGCACCCGTACACAAAGGCGCTGGTCTCCAGCGTGCCCATTCCCGGCAAGCCGCTCGAAGGCCGCGTCATCCTGCAGGGCGAGCCGCCGAACCCGGCGAGCCGCCCCTCCGGCTGCGCCTTCCACCCCCGCTGTCCGCTGGCGCGGGACATCTGCCGTTCCGTCGTGCCGGAACTCAAAGATATCGGCGAGGGCCGTACCGCCGCCTGCCATGTCGTGGCGGGCGAAACCACGCCGGTCGCGGCATAGGGGAGGGTTCCATGATCCGTTTCGTTCTCGTGCGCCTGTTCCGTGCAATGCTGACCATCATGGCGGTCGTCACCTTCGCCTTCGTCGTGTTGCGCATGTCGGGCGATCCCGCGACTGTCATGCTCGGGCCTGACGTGCCGAAGGAGGCGGTCGACGCCTTCCGTAGGGCATGGGGCCTCGACCAGCCGCTCTGGATTCAATATCTCGCCTATCTCAAGTCGATCTTCACGGGCGACTTCGGCGTCTCGATGCGCGACAAGGCGTCCGCCCTCGACCTGGTGCTGGAACGCGTGCCGGCGACGCTGCAATTGACCATCCCGGCGCTCATCCTCAAGCTCGTCTTCGGCATTCCCTCCGGCGTCTACGCGGCGCTGCACCGGCAGAGCTTTTCCGACCGCGGCGTCATCCTGCTCGCCGTCCTCGGCTTCACCATTCCCTCCTTCGTCATGGGTCTGCTGCTCGTGCTGGTCTTCTCGGTCATCCTCGGCTGGCTGCCCTCGGGCGGCCAGGATACCTGGGTGCACGGCATATTGCCGACGCTGACCATGAGCATCGGCGGCATCGGCATTCTCGCCCGCTTTTCGCGCAGCGCGATGATCGAGGTGATGGGCCAGCCCTATATCCGCACGGCCTCGGCCAAGGGGCTGACATGGCGCGACGTGGTCTGGAACCATGCATTGCCCAATGCGGCGGTGCCGATCGTCACCATCGTCGGCTTCATGGTCGGCTCGCTGATTGCGGGCGCCGTCGTGGTGGAATCGATCTTTTCCTGGCCCGGCATCGGTGGCCTGCTGGTGGTCTCGGTCACCAATCGCGATCTCGCGGTCGTGCAATGCATCCTGCTGATCATCGCCGTCGCCATGGTCGTATCGAACCTCGTCGTCGATCTGCTCTACGGCTGGCTCGATCCGCGCCTTCGCTCGCATGCTGCCGGACATTGAGGAGAAACCCGATGGCACCTGTCGATCTCGCCGCTACGCCGGCTTCCGGAAAGCCCAACCGGCTCGTCTCGTTCCTGCGCCGTAACCTGCCGCTGTCGGTGGCTTTCGGCCTGCTGTGGCTTGCGGCCATGGTCCTGACCGCCGTTTTCGCTGACACGATCCGCCCGTTCAATATCACGGCCATGGATCTCAGTAGCCGGCTTTCGGCGCCGGGCGGGCTCAAGCATCTGCTCGGCACGGACGAACTCGGCCGCGATGTGCTTTCGCGCCTCATCCAGTCGATCCGCGTGTCGCTCGTCATCGCCTTTGGTGCCACGATCCTCTCGGCCGTCTTCGGCACGCTGCTCGGGTTCCTGGCGGCGCGGTTCCGCGGCTTCGTGGAGCATCTGGTGCTGATGCTCGCCGATTTTCAGGCCGCACTTCCTTTCCTCATCATGTCGCTCGCGGTGCTGGCCTTCTTCGGTTCCTCCATGCTGCTGCTCGTCTGCCTCATGGGTTTCTATGGCTGGGAACGTTATGCGCGCATCGCCCGCGGCCTTGCGATTTCCGCCGGCGCGCAGGGTTATGCGGCGGCCGTGGTGCAGCTCGGCGCGACGCCGGCGCGCGTCTACCTGCATCATATCCTGCCGAACGTCGCCTCGACGCTGATCGTCTCCATGACGCTGACGTTTCCTGAGATCATCCTGATGGAAAGCGGTCTCTCCTTCCTCGGCCTCGGCGTGCAGCCGCCGGAAACCAGCCTTGGCAACATGGTGGGCTTCGGACGCGAATATCTGACGCGCGCGCCCTGGATCATGCTGGCGCCTGCCGTCGTCATCATGCTGACGACGCTGTCGATCTCGCTGGTCGGCGACTGGCTGCGCGACAAGCTCGACCCGACCATCCGCTAATGCTTATGAAATCAACAGGTTGAAGGATATTTCATGACGCTTATCACCGGTCATCGCGGTGCCCGCAACCTCTGGCCCGAAAACTCGCTCACCGGCTTCCACAATGCGATCACGCTCGGCGTCGACGCCATCGAATTCGACGTGCACCTGACGCGCTCGGGCGAACTGGTCGTCATCCACGACGCCACGCTGGAGCGCACCGCCGAAGGCATCGGCCCGGTGCAGGACCTGTCGGTCGAGGCCCGCAAGGCCACGTTGCTGAAAGGTACCGACGAGGCCATTCCGACGCTCGGCGAGGTGCTTGAAATCCTTAGCCCCATGGAGGGTATCGACCTGCATGTCGAAATCAAGATCGACGAAACCGGCACGCCTTATCCCGAGATCGCCGCGCGCGTCGCAGCCGAGCTTGCTCGCTTCGGTGTCGGCGAACGCTCCTATCTGACCTCCTTCGACACGTCGGTGTTGGAGGATTGCCGCCATCATGCGCCTGAGGTGTCGCGTCTCGTCTCCGTCAATGCCGCCTGGGCAGAGAAGCAGGGCGGACTTGCCGTCTTCATCGATCACGTAGACGAGCTGGTGGAGATCGTTGCCATCCACCACGAGCTGATGGAAGCCGAATGGGACCTGATCCGCGCCCGGCTGCCGCTGGAGCGCCTCTGCGTCTGGACCCTCAACGACGAGCCCGGTATCCGCCACTGGCTGGAGCGCGGAATCGGCAGCCTGACCTCGGACAGCCCGGATCTGGCGCTGAAACTGCGCGCCGCCATCGGCGCCTGAACTTTCACCTCGCCGAGCGTCCGGCAGGATCACCGAACGGAACGGCATCGCGGAGATTGCCACGTTCCTGATGCCGCACGCTATTGCCGCTGCGAGGCTGGGCAAATGAGCGGTTTGGTCACCATCGTCGGGCTATGGAGCGAGACAAATCGATTTGCGCTGACGAAGTAAATAACGGTGTCGGCGGTTCGTATCCCTTCAACTGCAAGTAGATGCTGAATGCGCGGGTTTCGGATTCTGCTCCCCACCGAGCCGCCGCACGAAGTCCGCGAAGAAGAGCGAGGCGTTCGTGGCCCGTTTGGGCACCGCGATCGTCTGAGGAATTCGCGAAAACACTCCATCCACCACCCGGAAGCCTTCCATCCGCTCCGAGGCGTTGAAGAGGAATTCGGTCAGTCCAGCCGCCGCGTCGCATTCTCGGTCGGCGAGAAAGTCGAGGGCCGCCGCAGGGCTGTCGACATGGAGCACCGTCGCTCGCTTGAGGGTTCGCTCAAGCTGCTTCGTATAGGCGGCGCTACGCGCGGAAGCGATGCGAATTCCGTTGGAATCCAACTCATCCGCCGTCCGGTAGGGTGAGGCCGCTGGAACCAGGTAGGTGGCCTCGACCGAGATGTAGGGAGGCGAGAAGCTGAAGCGATCGGTTCTTGATGGGTCAGACGCGATGAAGGCGATGTCCCACTCGCCGCCGTCAGCAGCGGAAAGAATATCCGCGGCCGATCCGTATCGTATCAGGGAAAGCCCCCGATTAAGTTCATGGGCGATCCTATCCGCAATTTCCGCGCTCGGGCCTACCAAGGCGCCGGCGTTTTCGTCCCAGCGAATCAACGCTGCGTTCGACATGTTGACGGCGGCCCTAATAGTTCCAGCCGGCGCTATCTCCGACCGGACCTCATCCAAGGTGAACATGCTGTGTCTCCCTAGCGCGAAAATCTGGACGCAAGTGCTTCCGATCCTCTGGCAAGGAGGGCAACGTCGACGCCAACTGCCGTGAATAGTGTTCCCTGTGCGATGCAGCGAGCCGCAAATTTCTCGTCAGCCGTCAATATACCGGAAGGCTTATCGACCGCCTTCAAGCGCTCGATCGCATTCTCGATTGCCGAAACTACCTCGGGATGTCCCGGTTGGCCGGGATAACCGAGGCTGGCTGCGAGGTCCGCCGGACCGATGAAGATCCCGTCGACTCCGTCGACCCCCGCGATGGCGTCAAGCTGATCGAGCGCCTCTCGTGTCTCGATCTGCAGCAAGAGGCAGATTTCCTGTTCGGCGGTCTGTGCGTAGTTCGGCACGCGCCCGAAACGGGTGGCGCGGGTGAGGGCGGATACGCCGCGGACACCGCGCGGTGCGTAACGCGCGGCGGCCACGGCCGCCTTCGCCTCCTGTTCATTCTGCACATATGGAATGAGAAGCGTCTGGACGCCGATATCCAGAAAGCGCTTGATCAACACAGGGTCGTTGGAAGCCGGGCGTACCACGGGGGCGACGTCGTACGGCGCGACCGCCTGCAACTGTGGAAGTACAGTGAGGACGTCGCTGGGAGAATGCTCGGTATCGAAAAGCAGCCAGTCGAAACCGGACGGTGCGACGATTTCCGCTGCGTAGCTGCCCGGAAGGCCGCACCACAATCCAATCTGACTTTGACCGGCCCGGAGTTTCCGCTTGAACCTGTTGACGGGGAGTTCCATTAGGTCCTCACACGAATGAGACGCCGATCGAGCCGACGGGGCCGTAGTCGGCCTGGATCACGTCGCCCTGGGCGATGTCCACAGGGCGGGTGAAAGAGCCGGCCAGCACGATCTGCCCCTTTTTCAAACCGCCGCCCACCCTATGGAGCTTGTTTACCAACCACGCGATCCCGGCTGCAGGATGGCCCATGATCGCTGCAGAAACACCGGATTCCTCGATAATGCCGTTCTTCGAGAGCGTCGCGCCCACCCAGCGGATGTCGATGTCCATTGGACGAATGATGCGGCCCCCTACAACGATCGCCCCAAAAGCGGCATTATCAGCGATCGTATCGGTGATTGCCCTCGGAACCTCGGTGCGATAGTCGATGATCTCCAGAGCCGGGACGACGAATTCAGTTGCCCTCATCACGTCGTAGATCCGCGTACCGGGTCCCTCGAGATCCTCGCCCATCACAAAGGCGAGCTCGACTTCGAGGCGGGGCTTGATAAAAAGGTTCGCCTTGATCTGTGCTCCGTCGTTGTAAAGGGCGTCATCGAGGATGACACCATAGTCGGGCTCGGTCATCTTGGATGCCATCTGCATCGCGCGCGACGTAAGGCCGATCTTATGGCCTACGACCCGAGCACCCTTCGCAGTCCGAGCTTCCGCCCACAGCGCTTGAATGTTGTAGGCATCTTCAAGCTCCAGACCGGGGTAGGTCTTGCTCGGTTGAACGATTGGCTTGCGGTCGGTTTCTGCCTTCAGAAGGGCGTTGGCCGCCTCTCGGCGTTCCTGTTCTGTGATCATGGGTTCGGCTCTGTCGTTGGTTATTTAATTGGTGGACGCGGCAGCACGGCTTCGCCGGGCTCCATGACGTAGGTGTAGTCGAGCGAGAACCAGGGGCCGTCGACGCCCGGCTCGGACGGATGCGGTTCGTCATGGCGGACGAAGTCGCCGGTCAGGGCTGCGGTCACTCCAAATTGGACGTCGGAATCGATGTTCGGATCGCTTGGATCGAAGACCTGGGAGATCAGCGTCTTGTATCCCTGCTTGAAGATCAGGGCGTGAAGATGCGCTGGTCGGTACGGGTGACGTCCCTGCGCCTTTAGCAGTCGGCCGGCGACGCCCTCGACCGGGATCGGGTATCCGACCATCTTCACGGTATTGAACCAGAAGCCGCCGTCGGCGTCCGTGGTGAACTTGCCCCGAAGGTTCATCTCAGCCTGATCGGGATCCTGATTTTCATAGAGCCCAACAGGAGAAGCATGCCAGACGTCGACCTCGGCACCCGCGATCGGCCTGCCGTCCCGGTCTACCACCTTGGCGCGGACATAGAGTGGCGTGCCTGGCGTGTCGGAGCGGATGATCGTGCCGCCGTTTTCGACACAGGGAGAGTTCAGGCGCCAGAACGGGCCGAGAAGAGACTGCGACGTCTCTGTCTGGCCGCCGTCGCCGTTGTTCAAAAGGCAAACCAGCGAAGATACGCCGAGAGATCCGGCCATGAGAACAAACTCGTTGTGGCTGTCCGTCTGCAGTTGTCCGATCTCGTTTAGTATCGCCGTAGCTTCGCGGAACTCGACTTCGGATAATCTCACCTCCCGCACGAATGCATGGAGATGCTTCACCATCGCGACGAGGATCTCTCGCAGACGTGGATCCTCGGTTTTGTTCATCGCCGCGAGGACAGCAGGCGTCAGCTCGCCTTCGGTTTTTATGGCCATAGGGCTACCTCCCAATGATGCCGACTATTAAAAATAATCGATTATCTGTCAATGAATGTTACGACGACTTTTTCCGTCAGCGCGGAGGAAATCAGTCTAATATCAGATTAATATATTGAATTTACTGGATTAAATACGAGAAACAACGGGAACAGCTAACGAAAACGGGTTTATCTGCATTTTTCGTTGACACAAATAATCGTTTATCATATCGATCATCGACAGTTGATCAAAATCGCCAGGGGAGTAGGGATGAGCTCGACCGACGACAGCGCCTCTGCGCCAATGACAGACGAGGAGACAGCGTCCGCGGGCTTTTCCGATGATGGCAAGAACACCATCGGAAGCCAGTTGGCGTCGCGTCTGCGCGAGGCGATCATCTCTGGCGAGCTGGAGGCGGGCAGCAAGATCAATCTCGACAAGGCGCGCCGCACGTTCAACGTCAGCTTAAGCCCTCTGAGGGAGGGACTTGCCCGCCTCATCTCCGACGGCTTGGTGGAGTTTCAGGACAACCGCGGCTATCGCGTGGCTCCGATCTCGCTGGCGAATCTGGAAGAAATCACGACGCTCCGCGAAGAGCTCGAAGTCTTCGCGCTGCGGGAATCCATGCGTCTCGGTGATGTCGAGTGGGAGAGCAATATAATGCGCTCGCTCCATCGCCTGAACCGCACGGATCGAGATGCCTCACGGCCTGAGACGCTCGAGCAATGGGAGGCTCTTCACCGGGAATTCCATCTCACACTCATTTCCGGTTGTGGCAAACCGCTTCTGTTGCATTTCTGCGGCCTCTTGCTGAACCTGAATGATCGATACCGCCGGGTTTTCCTCATCAGGACTTCCGGCGACCGGAACGTCGGGCAGGAGCACAGCGAGATTGCGCAAGGAGCGGTTGCGCGGGATATCGAATACGCCAGCGAGAAACTGCGACAGCACATCCACCGCACTGGGACGAACCTTCGAAATCATCTCGCGACGAAAGGGATCGTGTGATGGCGGCGCCTGGATCAAAATCAGAGCAACAGATTGGCGTAGCGCACTTCTCCGCCATCTCCCTGACGCCGAGCGATTTTGCGAAGGCCGCAGCGCGGGCAGGCTTTTCCAGAATTGGACTGCGGCTGAATCCGGCTTTTCCTGGAGCGCCGTACTACGAGCTGCCTGTAGGCGGCCACGCAGCGGACGAATTGAAAGCCGTACTGAGCGGCGAAGCGCTCGAGGTCTTCGATATCGAGTTCTTTGTCATTGACCCCTCGTTCAACGCCTCGTCTCTGGAACCCATAATGGCTGCGGCCGCCAACATCGGGGCCAAGCGTCTAAGCGTGTGCGGCGACGATCCGGAGCAGAACAGGCTGCAGTCGAACTTCACCGAATTCTGCGGCCTTGCAAGCGGCTACGGACTGGCGGTCGATATCGAGAACATGGGTTGGCGGACGGTCAGAACGTTCGCTGACAGCGTCAATCTCGTGAAATCGAGCGGTGCGCCCAATGCCGGCGCACTCGTCGACGGAGTGCATTTCTTCAGGAACGGCGGAACGTTGACGTCGCTGCGCGGCGAGATCGGCAGGGTCAAGCACGTTCAGTTGTGTGACGTCGCCGGCCCAGCTCCGAGCACGGCCGAGGCCATGATTGCGGAGGCCCGAGGCAAACGTCTTGCTCCCGGCGAGGGGGAATTGCCCTTAGGCGATTTGGTCGCCATCGCCGACGGGGCCGCATCGGTCTCAGTCGAAGTACCTCTTTCAGGCTCGGCAGACGCGGAGGAGCATTTGAAGCGCCTGTTCGAAGGGGCCGTACGAATATTTAAGCCGGATCAATGATCCCGGCGCCGGCGAGGCGAAAGCCGCGCCGAGTGGAGGAAGCCAACACATGGGTTACACGTTTGATTTTGGTGCGGTCTTCGACCGCGCCCCGGAATTGTTTTGGGGTTCGCTTGGAACGTTGGGTCTCGCCTTCGCTGGGATGCTGCTCGCTCTCGTGATTGGAATCCTGGGCGTTGCAGTGAGAACGTCGAAGATTGCGTGGGTTCGCGCTCCGGTCATCGCGTTCGTCGAAGTCGTCCGCAACACGCCGTTCCTGGTGCAGATCTTCTTTATCTACTTCGCCCTTCCGCTTATGGGCATCCGCCTGAACCCGACGATCACCGCAATCATCGCGCTGGGGATCAACGGAGGCGCCTACGCCATCGAGATCATCCGCGGGGGCGTTGAGAGCATCAGCAGGGGACAGATCGAAGCTGGGTTTGCGCTCGGGCTGCACAAGGCTGACGTCTTCCGCCTCATCGTTCTCAAGCCGGCACTGCGAGCGATCTACCCGTCTTTGACGAGCCAATTCGTGATGCTGACCTTGACCACGTCGGTGTGCACGTCGATCGCCGCATATGAGCTGACATCCGCGGCGCAACGCATCGAGTCAGATACGTTCCGAAGCTTCGAAGTCTACTTCACGGTGACCGCAATCTACCTGGTCATCTCAAGCTTAATGATGGGAATCTTCGCTCTGATATCCCGTTCCTACTTCAACTATCCGACTCGATAGGAGGCGCTCATGGGTCCCATCGGCGAAAACGAGCTGTTCTTCCTCCTGCAGGGTCTGAAATGGACCGTATTGCTGGCGATCATCGGTTTCATTGGCGGAGGCGTGTTCGGCATTTTGATCGCGCTTGTGCGCACGTCGAAGCATCAGTTCGCCCGGCTTGCATCATCTGGCTATATCGCGCTCTTCCAAGGCACGCCGCTCCTGATGCAGCTCTTTGTCGTCTACTACGGCGTTGCCTTGCTTGGCATCGACGTCAACGCCTGGGTCGCAGTCGCGATCGCCTTCACTCTCCATGCGAGCGCCTTCCTCGGCGAGATATGGCGAGGCTCGATTGAAGCCGTTCCCAAAGGGCAGACCGAAGCCGCGAACGCTCTTGGCCTGCATTACGTCTCCCGAATGAGGGACGTGGTTCTGCCACAGGCTTTGAAGATCTCAATGCCTGCGACCATCGGCTTTCTTGTGCAGCTCATTAAGGGGACGTCGCTTGCGGCGATCGTGGGCTTCATCGAGCTGACCCGCGCTGGCCAGATCATATCGAACCAGACCTACCGCCCGCTGCTCGTCTTCGGGATCGTCGGAATAATCTACTTCATGATTTGTTGGCCTCTCTCCCATGTCGGGAGCGGCCTCGAGAAACGGATGGCAAAAGCCGCCCGCTAAGCCTGCTTCGGGAGAAGCAAACAGCACAAGAGGAGGAAAGTGCAATGAATACCAATCGCAGGAAATTTCTCGGTCTAGCCCTGGCGACCGCTACCTTCGCCACCGTTGGCGCTGCGGCAGCCACCGCGGCATCTGTCGAGGAGATCAAGTCGAAAGGAACGCTCGTCGTGGGTATCCAAGGCGACAACGCGCCTTGGGGCTTTGTGAACTCGAGCGGCAAACAAGACGGCTTTGACGCCGACGTGGCGACGCTATTCGCCAAGGAACTCGGCGTGAAAATCCAGTTCCAACCGCTCGCGGTAGCGAACCGTATTCCCGCGCTGACGACCGGCAAGGTCGATATCCTCTTCGCCACGATGGCGATGACGGAAGAGCGCGCCAAGTCGATCCAGTACAGCAAACCTTATGCGGCCAACACGATTTCGCTTTATGCCGCCAAAGCCGACGCCGTGAAATCGCCGGCCGACGTGGCTGGTTGGGAAATCGGCGTGCCGAAGTCCAGTTCGCAGGACAAGGCCGTAACCGACGCGGTCGGATCGACGGCCACCATTCGCCGCTTCGACGATGACGCGGCCACTATCCAGGCCCTGATCTCCGGACAGGCAAAGGCAGTGGGTGGCAATCAGTTCTACGGGCAGAGGCTGGATGCAGCCAGCGCCGGCACCTATGAACGAAAGAT
The DNA here is from genome assembly GCF_014193555.1 of Rhizobium sp. BK275. NCBI lineage: Bacteria > Pseudomonadati > Pseudomonadota > Alphaproteobacteria > Hyphomicrobiales > Rhizobiaceae > Rhizobium > Rhizobium sp. BK275. Next base: position 887,187 of record NZ_JACHZL010000001.1, on the reverse strand, counting down.
CGACTTCCTGACGACTTACAACGGCGTGGGAACGCGACTGGGCGAAAAGGACTGGAACGAGACCGTCAACGCGTTCCTCGACAAGATCAAGGGCAACGGCGAACTCGCGGCCATCACCAAGAAGTGGATGGCAATCGATCTTCCCACGTTCCCTGAATCCATCCCCAACATCCCGTTTACGGTCAAGTAAAGCATAAATGGAGGGCGCCGTGCTCAATTCCCCCAACGATCATTCGACCTTGATATCCCTTGATAAAGTGGAGAAATGGTACGGTTCCTTCCACGCCCTGAAGAACATCAATCTATCGGTTCGCAAAGGAGAAAAGATCGTCCTTTGCGGACCGTCCGGTTCCGGCAAGTCTACCTTGATTCGTTGCATCAACGCTCTTGAATTGATTCAGGACGGCAAGATCGTGGTGGAAGGTCAGCTGCTAGACGGCACCAACAAGGCGGTCGACGCCATCAGGCGTGAAGTCGGAATGGTTTTCCAGAACTTCAATCTGTTCCCGCACATGACCGTCCTGCAAAACTGCGCGCTTGCACCCATGAGAGTGCGGGGCGCAAGCCGTGCCGACGCAGAGAAGTTGGCGCGAAAGTATCTCGAGCGCGTTCGCATCCTCGATCAGGCGGAAAAGTATCCAGCACAACTCAGTGGCGGACAGCAGCAGCGCGTCGCCATCGCGCGCGCCCTGTGCATGGAGCCGAAAGCGATGCTTTTCGACGAGCCCACATCCGCCTTGGATCCCGAAATGGTCAAAGAGGTTCTCGACACCATGATCGGCCTCGCAAGAGACGGCATGACGATGATCTGCGTGACCCATGAGATGGGCTTCGCCCGGCAAGTCGCCGACAGGGTCATCTTCATGGCTTCCGGAGAGATCGTCGAGGAGGCGGAGCCCGAAACCTTCTTCAAGAACCCCAAGCATGACCGGACGAAGGCATTTCTCGGCGATATCCTTGCGCATCACTGATCGGGCAGAGACATGGACAACAACAAATTCCTGGTCGGCCTGATCGGCGCCGACATCCAGATGTCAAAGTCGCCGGCGCTCCATGAAACGGAAGGGCGCCACCTGGGACTTGATTACGAGTACGAGCTGGTGGACCTGGCAGCGCGCGGATTGCCTCCTTCCGCGCTGCCAGATCTTCTGAACGAACTGGAAAGCCGCGGCTTTGCGGGAACCAACGTCACCCACCCATGCAAACAGACCGTGTTAGCTCACCTGACGCGCCTGTCCGAAGATGCTGAGATGCTTGGAGCCGTAAACACGGTCGTGCTTCAGAACGGCGAGCGGATCGGACACAACACCGATTGGTATGGCTTCTACAAGAATTTCCAGCGCGGCTTGCCCGGCGTCGCGAAGGCTCATGCCGTTCTGCTTGGCGCTGGTGGTGCTGGGGTGGCCGTCGCGCACGCTGCCGTGAAAGTCGGCATAGAAAAGCTCTCGATCTTTGATCAGGACGAGCGCCGCGCCTCCACTCTCGCCGATCAGCTCAACGAGAGATTTTCAGGAGAGGTCGCGAGGCCGGTCAGAGACGTCGGTGCTGCGCTCGCCACCGCAGATGGCCTGATCCACGCCACGCCGACTGGTATGCGAAGCCATCCGGGGCTTCCGATAGATCCCGATTGGATACAGCATCATCATTGGGTGGCGGATATCGTCTATATGCCTTTGGTGACCGAGCTCCTTGCGTTGGCAAAGCAGAAGGGCTGCCGAACGCTCCCAGGCGGAGGAATGACCGTATTTCAAGCGGCCGCAGCCTTCGAGCTTTTCACAGGCCGGTCGCCTGATACGGAACGAATGTCGCGCCATTTCGACGAGCTGTGCCGAGTGGCAGCCTGATCAGGAGACTACGCCATGCCGCATATTATCATCGACTACAGCCGAGGCGCCGCGCAACGCATCGCCATCGACGAGTTGACCCGCGCGGTTCATCGCCGAGTCCGCGACGGAGGGATGGTTAAGCCAACCGTGGTCCGCACGTTCGCTAGAGAAGCCACCGTCTCCTGCGTCGGCGACGAGCATCCCGACAATCACTTTGTGCAGATAATTGTACGCATGGCCCCAGGCCGTCCTCCGGAGGTCAAACGAGAGCTGCTGAAATCGGTGCTCGAAGCTGCGCGTGACGTCGCGGCTTCCGCACTGGAAACCGGTCGGCTCGGGCTTCGCGCAGATCTCTACGAATCCGACCCAGACTTCGCATTTCAGGAAATAGCGTTCGCCGATCCCGGCAGCGCCGAACAAGGACAAATGTAATGAGCCTCATCTACGTTCTCAACGGACCAAACCTAAATCTCCTCGGCAAGCGCCAGCCACATATCTATGGGCACGAGACATTGGTTGACGTCGAGGCGGACTGCCGCAAGTTGGCGTCGGAGCTGGGGCACGAGATCCGTTTCCATCAAAGCAACCGCGAATACGAGATCATCGACTGGATCCACGAAGCGCGCGAGGACGGCGCTGGCATCGTCATCAACCCGGCTGCGTTCACTCACACGTCGCTCGCTATCCTCGACGCACTGAATACCTTTGAAGGCCCCGTCATCGAGATCCATATCTCCAACGTCCACAAGCGCGAGAGTTTTCGCCACCACTCCTTCGTGTCCCACCGGGCCGACGGCGTCATCGCAGGTCTCGGCACCGAAGGCTATCAACTCGGCATCCGCAGAGTTGCGACCATGCTCAAGGTTGAGAGGAAGGACTGATAGTGATGGCGAACCGGGTCAAGCTAGCGGTCCTTGGGGCGGGGCTAATCGGCAAGCGTCATATCAAGCACGTGATGGAAGAGCCGGCCGCAGAGCTGACGGCAGTTGTGGATCCCACGCCAGTCGGCCAAGCGATCGCTAGTGAGGCTGGTGTCAGATGGTTCCCCAGTCTTGCCGACATGATGATTTCCGAGCGCCCCGATGGAGTGATCATCGCGACGCCTAACCAGTTGCATGTCCAAAATGGGTTGGAAGCCGTGGAGGCGGGCGTACCAGCGCTGATCGAAAAACCGATCGCGGACGACATCGCTGCCGGCGAGAAGCTTGTGCAAATGGCTGAGGCCAAAGGCGTGGCGCTGCTGACGGGACATCACCGCCGGCATAATCCGATGATGCAGAAAGCGAAGGAGATCATCGACAGCGGGACGCTCGGTCGGATCCTGATCGTGAATGCGATGTTCTGGCTGTTCAAGCCGGACGAGTACTTTGACATCCCCTGGCGGCGAGAGCTTGGAGCGGGGCCGGTCTTCCTCAATCTAATTCACGACATCGACAACCTCCGTTTCCTTTGCGGCGATATAAACGCCGTACAGGCCCGTGAATCCAACGCAGTGCGAAGCAACGCCGTCGAGGAAACCGCGGTCATCCTCATCGAGTTCAAAAGTGGTGTTCTCGGTACTGCTTCCGTGTCCGATTCCGTTGTCGCGCCGTGGAGTTGGGAGATGACCACGGGAGAAAATCCCGCTTACCCGAAAACCGAAGAGACTTGCTACATGATCGGCGGAACACACGGGTCTCTGGCCGTGCCGTCGCTGGAAATATGGAGCAATGCCGAAAAGCGAAGCTGGACCGAGGCATTTGAGCGCGACAGAGCCCTATTCGAAAGCAAGGACCCGCTTGTCACGCAGATCCGTCAGTTCTGCAGCGTCATTCGGGGCGAGGAAGCTCCTCTAGTTAGCGCTCGGGAAGGCTTGGAGACATTGAAAGTCATTGAGGCCGTCAAGCGGTCGGCCGCGATAGGAGGACGCGTCGTCCTCTAACCAGGAGTCAAGGCAAGCAGTAAGAAAACGCATAGCTGTTCCATAATAGCTCCTAGGCCGCAACAGGCGTCTAAATCTTTGTAACATTACCCGGAGCGAAAGAGGGGTGGGTTCGATTCCGTTCAACTGCTCGGCTCGGGCAGATCGTACGCAACGCATGTTGCCGTCGGGCAGGGCGGTCGCCAGCCGCTCGCTACGGCGCTCAGTAGTAGTCCAGATGCGGCCGTAGTGCGACGGAACTGTCAGGGAGATCTCTTGCAGCGCGGGGATATTCTGGAGGTTCAGAGCGCCACCATGCAATTCTTCGATGTCATCGCCAGCAATAGGAAACCAAAACGGTAGCGTCCGCGTAGTGCCGCCGGTGTTGATTGCAGCAAGCGTGTAGGCACTGGACTGAATAACCGCCGCCGCAAACGCTGGCATTCCGAGGCTCGATGCCCGCCGCATCGCTGGCGGCGGCGCCACCCGCATACGCGCCCGGCTTGGCGCGGAGGTCAAGATCGAGATTTCGGCGTTGTCCACGATCCCGGTTTGCTTGCGCTACCACCAGCTCCGGTTCGAAAGCCCGAACAGGACCTTCTCAAGCTGCGCAATTTCGGTCGAGGAAACCATGTGTGACCTGTCCGGCAGAATGTCACAATGGAGCCGCGCCCGCGCTCGGGCCAGCGCTGCTGCAGTCTGGGCGAAGGCATCGACAGGGATCCAAGGGTCCTTGTCGGAGCCGGTCAGATAGACCGGCAACCGGTCGAGGTCGGCGAAGGGGCGGTCGCAATCGGGCGTTCCTACGCGGCAACCGGTCAGGCTTGCCAGAGCGCCGTTCCACGGGCCGTGCCGCATCGCATATTCGACTGCAAGGCACGCGCCCTGGCTGAAGCCGCCGATGACGAGCGGCTTTGGGTGATTGTTCGCGCCGGAAAGATCGCCGATCAATTGCCTGACATGAGCGATCGCCTGCTCAAGCTGTTGCCGGGTGCGATCCGTCAGCGCGTCGGTTGCGCGCGCGTCATACCAGCTGTTGCCGCGCGCCCGTGGCAGCAAGAAGGCGATGCCAGGCACCTTGAGCTTCGAGATCACCTGCTCCTGCATATCCTCGGGCGATTGGGTACGCCCGTGGATGAAGATGCAGTGGGCAAGCGCCTCCTCGGGGTTCGCACCGAGGAAGAGCGGCGTGTCGTGGGTCGACATGATACCGAGCTCAGAATGTTGCGGGTTCGAGACCTGCGATCAGCTCCTGCCGGCGATCTTCGAACCACGGCGGGAAGACCAGGGTCGTGCCGATCTGGTCCGCCGGTTCGTCGAGCGCCCAGCCGCCTTCGACCGACCAGGCGATCTCGAACAAGGCGCCGCCGGGCGAGCGGACATAGCAGGACTTGAAGTAGTTGCGGTCCTTCTGATCCGAGACGTCGGTGAAACCGAGGCCCTCGATATGTGCCTTGAGCTTGAGCTGGTTTTCCTCGTTGCCGGTGTTGAGGGCGAGGTGATGGATCGTGCCGCCGGCCAGTGTCCAGGTGCCTTGCGGGCCGGTCGGCTCGTGCAGTACCTCGACCATGCTGCTCGGTCCGCCGGCATTCGGCACGGAGAACATCAGGCCGTCGTCGCTGTCGGCTTCCTTTTTCATCGACATGCCGACGCTGAGGAAGTCGTCCATCGCGGTACGGTCGAAGACGGCGATGGCCGCGCCATAGATGCCCTTGATGCCGTGCGCGGCACTCACGCCCTGCGCCTCGTTGACGATCGACGGACGATTGTCGGCCGGGCTTTCGACCAGTTCATGCGGAATGCCGCAGGGGTGTTTGAAAGCGACACGGGTGATGCCGAAGCGCGAAATCTTGGCGGCCTCGACACCCTTGCCGTTCAGCCGGTCGATCCAATAGTCGGCCGAACCGACGGGAATGGCCTGCTGGATGATCTTCGATTGATTGGTGCCGCGTTTGCCGAAGACGGCCGGCTTGCGGAAGGGGAAGGTGGTTATGATGGTCGAGGCATCGCCGTTTCGCGAGCCATAATAGAGATGATAGACGGGGATCGTGCCGTCGAACAGGACCGTGCGCTTGACCGAATAGAGCCCGAGCACCTTGGTGTAGAAGTCGTAGTCCTCCTGCACGCCATCGGTGCAGAGCGTCAGATGATGATAGCCGCTGACAAGAGCCATGTCGTCCTCCTCCAAAGACATTGCCAATTCCGGATACGGTTCCTCGGCCGTTGTCATCCGAAACCACGGCGCGGTCTGCATGTCGCAGACATCCCGTGATAGTCCTGACTATAGCCCATCTATTCCCCTGTTGATTGACATTGTTCATGCAAGCTATAGCAATTTGCTATGAAGATCGTGGAAGCTCACCTTGTCCAACTCGCCGCCGTGATCGAGACCGGTGGTGTTACCGAAGCGGCCGCCATGCTGGGCATGACCCAGTCGGCGGTGTCGCGCACCATCTCGATCCTGGAAAAGCGCATCGGCGAGCCACTCTTCGTCTCCGGCCGGCGGCCGATGCAGCCCACGCCGCTCGGCGAACAGCTCGGCCAGCAGGGCAAGGTTATCTTGGCATCGTCGCGTAAGGCGATGGAGATCATCCGCAGCTTCAAGTCTGGTTCATCGGGACGCGTGCGGATCGGCGGGGTGCCCTTCTTCATGGATGCGGTGGTGTCGCCGATGATCGCCTCGTTCCAGCGCGGCGAACCGGGCATTATGGTGCACCAGTCCTATGGCAACTATCCCGACCTCGTCGCCGAACTGGATTCCGGCCAGATCGACCTCGCGGTGACCCCGACCGGGTCGGTGGATCTGCGCGCCGATCTGCATTTCGAGCCGATTCTGACGGCGCGCAACGTGCTCACGTGTGGCGCCGGCCATCCGCTGGTCCGCAAGCGCAATCTCGTGACCGAGGACATCGTCAATTACCCCTGGATCGCGCCGCTGCCGGGTTCTCCGCTGGTGCTCGACCTGCACAATATTCTGCTGACGCTGGGGCTGGCGGAAGTGTCGCTGCGCTATGCGGGCGGGTCGCTGTTGAGCGTCGTAAATTACCTCGCGGGCACCGATGCGCTGGCCATTCTGCCGCATTCCGTCGTTCATGCTTTCCGCGGTGAGAACAAGATCAGCATCATCCCGCTCGATATTCCCCAGCCCGAGCGCGTGCTCGGCGTCATGACACGCAAGAAGCCCTATTCGAACCCGGCCGGCCGCAAGTTTCTCGGCCATATGCGCCGGGAGTTTGCGGAACTCCGGCGCGCGGTCGAGAAACACGAAAAGACGATCCAGTGGGTGCAGGGACCGTTCATGGGTGAACGCGAGCGTATCTCATCCGCCGACTGATACTGCGATGAAATCGCCCGGAAGAGGATGCCATGCCCGCATCCTCTTCTATGTTCACAATAGAGCCTATGTCAGGCGCGGCTTCGCGCCAGCACGAAGTCGTGCGTCACATCCCAGAAATCGCCGTCGAATTCGTAAGCTTTCGCGCGCACCGGATCATTCACCCGGTTGAACTTCGCCAGCAGGCTTTCCTTGACACCGAAAACCGCGTCAGAGTGGATATAGGGATCGTTGGGGTCGAAAATATGCGTCGTCAGCGTCTCGAAACCGTCGGCGCTAATGATGTAGTGCAGATGCGCCGGGCGGTAGGGGTGGCGACCGAGATGGCCGAGCAACTGCCCGACGGGGCCATCGTCCGGGATAGGGTAATATTTCGGTTTCACGGCGCGGAACCAATAATGTCCATCCGGGCCGGTCCTAAAGATGCCGCGCAGATTGAAGTCGGGCTGGATGCCCTTCTGCTGCACGTCGTAGAAGCCTTCGTCATTGGCCTGCCAGACGTCGATGACGGCATTGACAATCGGCTTGCCCTCGGTGTCGAGGATGCGGCCCTCGATGACCATGTCCTCGCCCTTGCTGTCGAGGCAGATATTGCTGCCCATCGGCAGCTCCGGGGCGTCGGCGACGTGGAAGGGGCCGAGCACCGTGCTTTCGGATGCGCCCGAGGGCTTGCGGTTATTGATCGCATCGACCAGCATCGACACGCCGAGCACGTCGGACAGCAGGATGAACTCCTGACGCCATTCGTTGCACATCTGGCCGGTGCGGGTGAGGAAGAGGATGGCCTGCATCCATTCCTCCTGCGTCGGCTCCAGTTCCTTCACTGCCTCATGCAGCTTGCGGGTGATGACTTCCATCACCTGCTTCAGCCGCTCGTCCTTGGCGCCGGCATTGCGGCCGGTCACGACCTCGACCGAGTTTTCCTCGGTGAAATAGCCCTTCTCATGTGCTTCCATCATCGCCTCACCGATCCAGAATTGCTGTCAACACGCGGCGCAATTCAGCTACGGGGTCAGCCGCCAGCCTCTCGGAGCGCCATGCAACGTGGTGGTCTGGCCGCACCAGGATGGCCCCTGCATCGCCCACTTCGCAGGCACGCGCCCAGTCGCCGTAGTGATCCTGCCATGTCTGCCGTGGCCCGATGACATGGGTTGCGAGCGGAAGGCCGAGTTCCGCCGACAAGGTCTCGACCGCATCGACCCAAGCCCGCCCGCCGATACCGGTCAGGAGGGTGAACTTGCCGTGACCGCAGAGGTCGAGCGTGGAGGTCTTCCGGTTGCCTTTCCCGAACAGCCAGGCATGCGGCAGGCGTGCGCCAGGCCAAGTCGTCTGCTCGAAATGCAGTTCCGGGTTCTGGGTGAATGCGGGCTCGGGCTGCGCATCGGTAGCAACTGCCGAGGATTTATAGCGGTGGTTCATCTCCACGCCATGGGCGTCGAATTCATAAACCTTGAAGGCGATCGCCTCGCGCAGCGCCGCACGCTGGATCTCGGCGGCCGTACTGTCGTCGCAGCGGCGATCCATGTTTTCCTGCATCTTTACCGGGTCGATGGAATCGAGCAGGCCAAGTGCTCCGAAGATTGGGCCGAATTCCTCGATCGACTGGTTGGCGCGGGTGACGATCTGCTTGGCGATCGGCGCGCGCTCCTCTGTATAGGTTTCGAGCAGGCCGGCGCCGGCCTGGCCCTTGATGACCATGGCGAGCTTCCAGGCGAGGTTGAAGCCGTCCTGGATTGAGGTGTTGGAGCCGAGCCCGTTCGACGGCGGATGGCGGTGGATCGCGTCACCCATGCAGAAGACCCGGCCCTTTTGGGCGCGGGTGGCGTAGCAGTTGTTGACCGTCCAGGTCGAGACGGAGGTGACCTCGATGTCGATATCGGGATCGCCGATCAGGTCGCGGGCCACGCCTTCGGCAAAAGCGTTGTCGACCTCAGGCACGCCCTGGCTGATGTCATAGCCCCAATTGATCAGCCACTCGTTCCATGGCCGGATCATGCGCACCAGGCCCATGCCGATGCCGCCGACATTGGAGCCCGGCTGCAGCACCCAGTAGAGAACCGAGGGGCGGTGGGCGACGTAGCGGGTGAGGTCGGCCTTGAACAGGATGTTCATCGAACCGGCCACGCCCATCTTGCCCTCGAATGGCAAGCCGAGATGCTGCGCCACCAGCGAATTGCCGCCATCGGCACCGATCAGGTATTTCGAGCGGATGGCGAAATCCTTGCCGGTCAGGCGGTCCCGGCAGATCGTCGTCACGCCCTCGGCATCCTGCACATGGCTGACATATTCCGTGGACATCCGCGCCTGCGTCCCGCGTGCGCAGGCGGTCTTGAACAGCAGCGGCTCCATGAAGGTTTGCGGCAGGTCATTCATTTCGGTGGGCGAGGAGATGAGATGCTCGGCCTTGGACTTCGGGTGGGTGCCCCAGGTCTTGAGACGGCCGAGTTCCTCACCGGCGAGCGAGGTGCAGAACACGTTCTCGCCCATGATGTCCTGCGGGCTGCAATGGAGATAGGCTTCCGCTTCGACCTCCTGGCCCAGATCGCGCAGTACTTCCATCGTGCGCTGGTTGGTGATGTGGGCGCGCGGCGTGTTGGCGAGCCAACGATAACGGTTGATCGCCATGTTTTCGATGCCGTATGTGGCAAGCAGGGCTGCGGTTGCCGACCCCGCCGGGCCGGTTCCAACGATCAGGACGTCGGTTTCGATATCGGCCATCAATCACTCCCTTTGATGTCTTTGGTTTTGGGCTGGCCCGCCAGGATGCGGCGGACGGGAAAGAGCTGGATTCCGGTGCGGTCGGCGAACAGGCCCCAGAGGCCGCGCGGCGCAAACAGCATGATCAGGATGCCGATCAGACCGAGAATCAGCAGGTACCAGGAACCGTAGTCGGCCAGCAGGCTCTGCAGGATGTAGAACACGATCACCCCGATAATCGGCCCCTCGATCGTGCCGATACCGCCGATGACCGCGATGAAGATCACATAGGCCGTCCAGTCCGGAACGGAGAAGGCCGCATCCGGCGAGATGCGCGCCTTCTGCACATAAATCAGCGCGCCGGTGAGGCCTGTCGCCAGCGCCGCGACGAGATAGACGAAGGATTTTGTCCAGAGCGGATCGACGCCGACCGAGCGCGCAGCCTCGCGGTTGTCGCGCACTGCGGCGAGTCCCAGGCCCTGCTTCGAGCGCAGCAGCTTGTAGATCGAACCGATCGTCACGACGGCCAAAAGCAGCGCCAGCCAGTAGCAGACGATATCGGTGGCCTGCGGCCCGCGCATGCCGAGCAGGTCCGCGACGAAGCGCACGCCGAACATGTCGCGGGTCGCGCCTGGCGGCAGCGAGGTGCCGGTTCCGCCGCCCAGCGCCTTCCACTGCGCGAGCGACAGTCGCACGATCTCGGCGATGACCCAGGTGCCGATGGCGAAATAGGCACCCTGCAGGCGGAAGACGAACAAGGCCGTGGGCACAGACAGCGCCAGCGCCGCCAGCCCGCCGAGCATAATGGCTGCCATCGGATCCATTTCGAGCAGGCTGACGCCTGCAAACATCGCATAGGCGCCGAAACCGACAAAGGCCTGCTGGCCGACGGAGACCAGGCCCGCATAGCCGGCGAGCAGGTTCCAGCACTGTGCCAGCACCAGCATGGTCAGGATGAAGAACAGATCCTGGACCACCGAGCGCGAGACGAAGAGCGGCGCAGCGACGGCGAGCGCCACAAGGGCGAGGATCACCAGCATGGATGCTGAGGAACCGCGCGTGTGGGCCGAGACGGTCCAGGAGGAGGAAAGGTGATCGCTCATATCAATCCACCGCCCGTGGGAAAAGGCCACGCGGCCTGACGACCAGCACCAGCAGGAAAGCGATATGGCCCGCAAGAATCTGCCATTCCGGATTGATCGCGGCGCCCACGGTCTGCGCCACGCCGATGATGATACCGCCGGCCAGCGTCCCCCAGAAGGAGCCGAGCCCGCCGAGGATCACGGCCTCGAAGGCATAGATCAGCCGTGCAGGTCCCATGGTCGGATCGAAATTGGCGCGTGTACCGAGATAGAGTGCCGCGATCGTCACCACCATCATGGCAAGCCCGGTGGCGGTGGCGAATATGCGCTCGGCGCGGATGCCCATCAGGCCCGCCGTCGCACTGTCGTCCGATGTGGCGCGGAAGGCCCGGCCGAGCGAGGTGCGGTAGAAGACGAGGTTGAGCGCGATGATGACGCCCACCGCGGACAAGAAGGTGAGGAGCGGCATGGTGCCGATGTTGACGGGACCGATCTTGAGCGAGGCCGTTTCCAGGGCGCTCGCCGAAATCCTGCGGCTGTCGGCCGAGAAGCCCTCGAGCAGACCGTTCTGGATCACGACCGAAAGGCCGAAGGTCACGAGCAGGGGAGGGAGTATATCGTTGCCGAGTGTCCGGTTGAGCACGAGGAATTGCAGTGCCCAGCCGAGAGCGAACATCACGGGCAGCGCGACCGCGGCAGCGACGAAGGGATTGAGGCCGAGTGCCGAAACCAGCAGCAGGATCAGGAAGGCGGCGAGCACGATCAGATCGCCATGGGCGAGATTGACCAGCCGCATAATGCCGAAGACGAGGCTGAGCCCCGCCGCGAAAAGTGCGTAAAGGCCGCCGAGCAAAATGCCCTGAATGATCGTATCTAGCCAGTTCATCGCGCATGCGCTCCAAAATAGGCAGCATGGATATTCTCGCGGCTCAGCGTCTCCGGCGTGCCCGTCAGCGTCACCCGTCCCTCCATCATGCAGTAGACCCGGTCGGCCACTTTCAGCGCCTGGCCGATATCCTGCTCGATGATGACGATCGAAGCGCCCGTCGCGCGGATTTTCGGAAAGGCCGCGTAGATGTCCCTGACCACCACGGGTGCGAGCCCGAGGCTCACCTCGTCGCAGAGCAGCACGCGCGGATTGGACATCAGTCCGCGGCCGATCGCGACCATCTGCTGCTGTCCGCCCGAGAGTGTGGTGCCGGGATGGTGGCGCCGCTCCTTCAGCACGGGAAAGAGATCGTAGATGGTGTCGAGCGACCACGCACCGTTGCCGACCCGGCCATATTTGCCGATCAGCAGGTTCTCCTCGACGGAAAGGGAAGGAAAGAGCCGACGGCCTTCCGGCACCATGGCGATGCCGAGTTGCAGGACATCCGGAGCGGCCAGGGCACCGATGTCCCGTGCATTAAACCGGATATGTGTGGGGACATTGCGGATCAGGCCGGCGATCGACCGCAGGAGGGTCGACTTGCCGGCGCCGTTGGCGCCGATTACGGCGATCGTCTCACCTTCATTCAAGGCGATATCGACGCCGAACAACGCCTGGAAATCGCCATAGAAGGCCGTCAGGCCATGTGTCTCGAGCAGCGCCATCAGACATCGATCCCGAGATAGATTTCACGCACCTCCTTGGAGGCCATGATCGTGTCGGGATCACCGTCTCCGATTACCCGGCCGAAATGCAGAACGATGAGCCGGCTGACGACTGAATTGAGAGCATGCAGCACGTGCTCGACCCAGATGATGGAAACGCCGCGCCGATGGATGGCGCGGATCGTTTCCACCAGTTCCCGGCATTCTCCCTCCGTCAATCCACCGGCAATTTCGTCGAGCAGAAGGATCTTCGGATCGGTCGCGAGCGCGCGGGCGAGCTCCAGGCGCTTGCGCTGCAGGAGCCCCAGGCTTCCCGCCAGTTGGTTCGCCTTGAGATAAAGCCCTGTCTCGACGAGAATATCGGCGCAGCGGTCGCCGACCTCTCGCTCGCTCTTGCGCGACCCGAAGGCACCGGCGACCAGCAGGTTCTCGAACACCGTCAGCTTTTCGAAGGGCTGCGGGATCTGGAACGTCCGGCCGATACCGGCGAGGCAGCGCGCCATCGGCGGCTGTCGCGTCACGTCCCTGCCGTCGAACTGGATGGTCCCGGCATCGACGCGGATATTGCCGGTGATGAGGTTGAATAGCGTCGACTTGCCGGCGCCGTTCGGCCCGATTACGCCGAGCGCCTCGCCCGTTTCCAGTGCAAACGAAATCTGGTCGGCGACCTTCAGGGCGCCGAAGCTTTTAAAGACACGGTCGAGGGCGAGTATGGGCATGACTCAGCCGATCGCTTCCATCCTGCCGCCGGTCGGAATGTTCGGCGCGGTCTGGTTGTCGACGATGACGAGGTCGTAGCCGCCGCCGTCCTTGAGACGCCACTGACCGCCGACCAGCGGCGTCTTGGCGATGTTCTTGGCGGCAAAGGGCGGCACATTCGCACCGTCCCAGGCCACCTTGCCGACGATCGTCTCGACGTTCGAGGCGGCGATGGCGGCGATGACTGCTTGGCTGTCGGTCGGGTCGGCACGTTTCATGACGTCGACGCCGACCTCAAACAGCGCATGAACGAAGCCGATGGGCTGGGTCCAGGGCCGGCCGGTAACCGCAGTGAAGCCTTCAGCGAGTTCACCGGCGCTCTGGCCGGTCAGCGACGACTTGAACGGATGGCTCGCCGACCACCAGACTTCGCAGGAAAGGTTGTGTCCGGTCTTGCCGAGCGCCTCGACCGCCTGTGGGAACAGGATCGCCTTGCCGATGGATGCGACCTTGGGCTTGAAGCCCTGTTGCTGCGCCTGATTCCAGAAAGTGGTGAAATCCGGTGGGATCATCACGCCGGTGATGAGGTCGCTGCCATCGGACTTGAAGGCGTTGATCTGTGCGGAAAAATCGTCGGTCAGGTTCTGATATCGGCCGGGATCCTTGAGCGTATAACCGAGCTTCTCCAGAACCGGCGGAAAGCCTAGAGCCTTGTCGCCCCAGGCATTGCCGTCGCCGTCATTGGGAAACAGGCCGCCGACCTTCTTGTTGGTCCCGAGTTGGCCCCACATATTGGTATAGACCGCGATGACGTCTTCCAGTCCCCAGAAGAAATGGAAGGTGCTGTTGAACGGTTTCCAGGATGCGGGATCGCCAGGATTTGCTTGCTGGCCGATGAACCAGGGCTGCCAGGGGGCGGCCGTCGAGATGCAGGGCACCTCCTCCGCCTCGCAGACAGTGGCCACAGGATTGGTCGTCTCCGGTGTCGATGCCACGAGGACGAGATTGACCTCGTCGCTGACGATCAGTTCCTTGGCGACTTCGGCGGCGCGGTTCGGATTGGACTGACTGTCCTTCACCACGACGTGGTAATTCAGGCCGGCCGCCTTGGTGGCGGCCATGAATCCGTCGATGATGAACTTGTCGGCCTCGGCGAACGCGGCCAGCGGACCGGTCTGGGGGCTGACATAGCCGAATTTGATCGGTGCGCCCTGGGCGATCGCCGGCATGGCGAGGCCGGACGTTGCCGCCAAGGCTCCCGTGGCGGCTGCGGACTTCAGCAATTCACGTCTCGTAATCATATGCCTTCTTCCTCCCAAAAGAATTCAATATGGCGGTCGTGTTCCCTTCCAGGCGTCCTGCAACAAGGCGCGGATCGATGTGCGGTCGATCGGTCGCGGATTGGAATAGGGGTTCTTGGTCGCGATGTCGGCTGCCCGGTCGAGATCGGCCTCAGTGAGGCCGAAATCCCTGAGCGCCATCGGCGCGCCGATCGATTTCGCGAAGTCGTAAAGGGCCTGCCCGGGCGTCGTGCCACCGAAAATGTCGGAGATCGGCGTCATCAGGTCCGGCACGGCCGACGCGTTGAAACCGATTGTATGCGGCAGCATGATGGAATGGGTCTCGGCATGCGGCGTGTCGAAGCTGCCCCCCAGAGTATGGCAGATCTTGTGATGCAGCGACATCGAGATCTGGCCGAGCACGGTGCCGCAGAGCCATGCGCCGTAGAGCGCCTTTCCGCGAGCGGCACCGTCGCGCGGACTGCCGATAAGGATGGGCAACGCGTCTTTGAGCGCGCGTATGCCATCGAAGCTCATCATCGTCGTGATGGGATTGCGATCGGGCGCATAGAGCCCTTCGGCAGCATGCGCAATCGCATTCAGGCCGCTTGTGACGCTCATGCCGACCGGCAGGCCGATCGTGAGTTGCGGATCATAGATCACGACTTCGGGCGTGACCTTCGGGCTGCGCAGCGTGGTTTTGGTGCCGTTCTCCGTCTGGCCGAGGATCGGCGTGACTTCCGAGCCGGCATAGGTCGTGGGCACGACGATCTGCTGGATATCGGTGCGATAGGCCATGGCCTTTCCGAGCCCGGTCGTCGAGCCGCCGCCGAGGGAGACGACGCAATCCGCGCCGAACTCGGCCGCGCGTGCGACGGCGCGCTCCGTCACGTCGACCGGGGTATGCATGGTCGCTTCGGTAAAGGTGCCGACCGACAGGCTTCCCAGCCGTTTCGACATGGCTTCCGCATCGGATGCCTGATGCGGCGTCGACAGCACGAGCGCGCGGCGGCAGTCCAGGGCCTCAACCCATTTGCCGACATCGGCACTCGTTCCATTGCCGAACACGATGCGCGCCGCACTGCCCTGATAGGTGAAGGATAGCGTCATGTCATGCCTCGTCCCTTCTTCGCCCTGACCATGGTGAAGGTGAAGTCGAGCGTCGAGGCATCCCCCTTGCCGGTCGGCTTGAATTCCCCGATCAGCTCGTCCTTCACGCCGAACAGGGCGTCCCGGCCGAGATGCGGATCACTGCCGTCATAGACATGCGTGCTGATCGTCTCGAAGCCATCGGTCTTGATCAGGAAGTGGAGGTGTGCGGGACGGCGCATGGGAAAGCCCAGCCTGCCCAGCATCTGGCCAACCGGGCCATCGCTCGGCACGGCATAGCCGCTCGGGCGGACGGTCTTATAGCGGAAGCAACCCTCCTCGTCGGTCGTGAAAATACCGCGGAGGTTGAATTCCGGCTGCTGGTCCGGCTGCTGGTTCTCGTAGAAGCCTTCGCTATTGGCCTGCCAGGTCTCGACCGTGGCGCCGGCGATCGGCTTGCCGTCGAGATCCTGCACATGGCCGTTGACGGCAAGCGCCGGGCCGACGCCGTCGAGGGAGATATTGGCATTGAGCGCGAGCCGGGGCGCATCGGCCCGGTAGAAGGGGCCGCGCACGGTATTGGGTGTCGCGCCCTTCGGCCGATTCGTATTGATTTCCTCAACGAGTGCGGTGACGCCGAGCAGATCGGAAAGCAGCACCCATTCCTGCCGGCGGCCGTCGCTGGCATGGCCGACATCGGTCAGGAATTCCATCGCTCGCCGCCAATCCGCTTGCGACGGACGCGTCTCCCGGATGAGCTTGTGCAGATGCTCTATGAAAGGAACCATGAAGGCATGCAAGGGGCCCTCGGCATGCTTGTCGAGCCGCTCGGTCACACGCTGCGTAGAGTTGCGCTCACTGAACGATATGTCTGGCATGACTCCTCCCATGACGAGAACCTAACAGGCCGGAATAGAGTGCTTGATAATTTTTCCGGCGATTTATATTCGTTATTGTTATGAAGATCGATGAAAGGCATCTCGCGCAGCTTGCTGCGGTCGTTCAGGCAGGGGGCGTGACCGAGGGTGCGGCTCTGCTCGGGCTCAGCCAGCCGGCCGTTTCGCGAACGCTTGCGATGTTGGAAAAGCGTCTGGGCGAGCCGCTTTTCCTCAAGGGGCGACGGCCGCTGCAACCGACACCGCTCGGCCGGGCGCTGGCGGATCACGGCCAGGCCATATTGACCTCTGCCCGCAAGGCATCGACCCTTGTCGAGGGATTCCGTCATGGCCGCACCGGGCTGGTGCGCGTCGGCGGCACGCCCTTCTTCATGGATGCTCTGATTGCCGGCATGATCGCCGGCTTCCAGAATTCCTCCCCAGACGTTCGCGTCGAGCAAAGCTACGGCTATCTTTCCGAGTTGCGCGCGGCTATCGTCGCTGACCGCATCGATCTCGCCATCTGCCCGATCGACATGCTCGAAGAAGGTTCGGGCATGCATTTCCAGGAACTGCTGCCTGGCCGCAATGTCGTGGCCTGCCGCGTCACGCATCCGCTGTTGCTCAAGCGCAAGCTGATGGGTCCTGAACTGCTCGACTTTCCCTGGATCGCACCGCCGCCCGGCAGTCCGCTGCTCGCCGATCTGCGCAGCCTGGTCCTGTCGCTCGGCGCCACCGAGACCAAGATCCGCTATGCCGGCGGATCGCTGACCAGCGCGATCAACTACATGAAGGAAAGCGACGCATTGACGATTCTGCCGCACAGCGTCGTCTTCGCCTATCGCAATGACAAGGCGATCACCGCGCTGCCGGTCAATATCCCCCATCCGGAGCGGGCGCTGGGCCTGCTCAGGCGCTCGGGCGATCTCGGGGCACCGGCCATCGAGGCGTTTTCGGCGCATCTTCGCAAGAGTTTCGAGAATCTGAGGCATCTCATCAAGCGTCACGAACAGTCCGTGGTCTGGGGAATGTAATAGGGTAACCGGCGGCCGTGCCGCCGGCATGGCTTCAGAAGGTGGCGGAATCGTCCGGCCACAGCAGCATCGGCGCCGAGACCGTGTCAACCACCGGACCCAGCGCGTGCCAGGCTCGGTTGGAATAGACCAGCGCCTCGGCCTGTCGTGTCACAAGCGCCCCGGATGATACGGAGGTCAGCTCCGCCGTCACTAGGCAGGCCCCCGACGTTTCCAGCCGGTCGCGCAGCTCGGCGCGAAACCAGAGTTCGACCTGCGGATAATAAGGCTCGCCGCTGTCGAGCCGTGACCAGCGCACGTCCGGCCCGAAGCGATTCTTGCCTGGTGTCGCGCAGAGCCGGGCGAGTTGCATGTCGGCACGGCGCACGAAATGCACGACGACGGATGCAGCGCGCTCGACCACCTTCCCACTCGAGGACGATGCCGAGAGCGAGAAGGCGACCATGGGTGGTGCGGCACTGATCGAGATCAGCGAACTCACGGTCATCGCCACCGGGCCTTCGGCGCCCTCCGCCGTGATGATGGCGACACCGGACGGATGGTGCCGGAAGGCCGCCAGGAACGCCTCGGTGAGGCCGGAGCTGACGGCGGTGGTGCCCGTTTCGGGCGCCGCCACTTTATCCGGCATGCCTTTTGCCGGCGCGCTCATTTCTTCTCGATCAGGTCGTAGAACTGCCAAGTGCGGTCGCTCCACAGGCCGGCAATGTCGCGGCCGACGGCGGCGACGATGTTCGGGTTGATCGTGAAATGGTTCGAGGCTGTCAGCATCTCGCGATAGATCCGCTGCATCACGCCGTAGCGCAACGAAGCCCCACCGAGCGAGCGATAGACGAAATGGCAGGCATCGACGCCCGCCTCATGCACTTCGGATTTGGCGAGATGCACCAGGCTGATCTGGCGCGTTGTCATGCGGTTGCCGGCCTCGATCGAGGCTTCGACTTCGCGCCAGACCTCGAACAGGAAGGCGCGGGCGGCCCGGACACGAGCCTCTGCCCGGCCGAAATCGTACCAGAACTTGTCGCTCTCGCCGAGCAGGCCGGCGCGGCCGGTTTTGGTCTTTGCGTATTTCGCGGCCTCATCGAGCATGCGGCGCGATGCGCCGATCGCCCAGCCGGAATGGCCAATGGCGGCAAGGCCCACCACGCCGAGGCTGAAGAATTCCTGCATGCGCTGCGGCTCGGCAGTCAGGATCGGAAACACCATGTCATCGGGAATGAAGACGTCATTGGCGGCGTAGTCGATGCTGCCGGTGGCTTGCAGGCCAAGGACATTCCAGTTGCCGAGCAGTTCGTGGTCGTCGACCGGCGCATGCGCGCAGAGCACGATCACGTCGCCCTTCTCGTCTTTGGCCGGCTGGCCGTTGCCGTCGTCGAGCAGGGCGGCGGTGTGGGTAAAGGTTGCGTGGTAGATACCGCTGGCATAGGACCATTTGCCGTTCAGGCGATAGCCGCCATCGACTTTCTTCAGCATACCGGTCGGCGTACCCTGGCCGGAGAACCGGTTGTCGGACTTGCCGCCGAACAGGCGGCCGATCGCGGTGTCGGGCAGGAAGGCCGCCGACATCGCGCCGATGCAGGCGTGTACCATCGATACCCAGCCGGCCGCGCCGCTGTGATAGGTGATGGCCTCGATGAGCTGCAGGCCCTGCGTCGGCGAGAGCTGTGCGCCGCCAATGTCCTCGCCAGCGAAGATATGGCTCATGCGGATAGGCTTGAGCGCCTCGAAGGTCTCCTCGTTGAGGCGGCCGAGCTTCTCGTTCGCCTCGGAATTTTTATCGAGGATCGGGCCGATCTTGTCGACATGAGCCATGAGGGAGGCGAAGTCCGTCTTCGTGCCCCAGTAGCCAGATGCATGCTTGATAGGTGCGTTCATGATAATTCCTCCTTGATAGTCCTGGTCTTCGCAGATCGCCTGGGGCGCTGCGCTCGGGTTTCACGTGGCGAGGAAGTTGCCAATGGCTGTGACGGTGCGCGGATCTTCCTGCATGGCGAAATGGCCGACATTCTCGATGATCAGCGTCCGGGCATTGGGGATGGTCGCCTGCCAGAGCGGCGCCTGCGAGGCGGGCAGCATGCGGTCCCTGTCGCCCCAGACGATCAGGGTTTCGTTGGGAATCCGGCTTAGCCAGCGGCCGAGATTCGGATGGCCCATGCCGTGTACATTGAGAATGTTGCCCAACGCCGGGCCTTCCTTCTCGCGGGCGGCCACGAAATCCTCGGTCGAGGGACATTCCGAGCCGCCCGGGAAATAGCGGGCCGCGACCTCGACATTGTGGGCGAGATAGGCGGGAAACTGATCCGGCGGGATCTGGCTCAGATCGGCGCCGGGATGATCGGGATGATTGAGGCCGGCCGGCGCATTCAACACCAGCTTGCCGAACCGTTCGCCGGCGACGACGGCGATCTCGGCCGCCATCCAGCCGCCCATGGAATGGCCGACCAGATGCGGACGCTCGAGGCCGAGCGCCTTGATGAGCCGGAGATTGTGGACCACCATGTCCTGCATGCCGGACATGTGCGGCGCCTCGGCACTCTCGCCGAAGCCGGGATGGAAGGGCAGGTAGATACGGAAGCGCTCGGCAAGACCGCGCGCCCACTCGTACCCCTCGATGGTCGCCGCGCCATGCAGCGCAAGCACGGCGGGGCCGCGGCCGATCGCCTTCACGACCGTATGCACACCGTCGATGTCCTGCGTCAGGGTCTCGAACTCCATAGACTATCCTCCTCGACAATCGGTCAGGCCGCATCAGCGGCGATCAGCACCTTGCATTGCGTCGTTCGGTGCCTCAGTCCCTCGAAGGCATCGGGCACGTCATTGAAGCCGATCCGGCCCGTGATCAGCGCCTGGGGGCGGTAGCGGCCGGGGCCGAGCGCAGAGAGCGCCGTCTCAAACTCGGCCATGTTGAAGAACACGGCGAAGATGAGCTGGATTTCCTTGGACAAGGCCGCGAAGGGATCCCAGTCGTCGCCGCCGACGCAGAGACCGACGCCGACCACCGTTCCATGGGTGCGGACGAGCTGGCAGGCGAAATCGAGCAGCCCACGCTTGCCGACGCATTCGAAGACGATGTCGGGCGCTCCGCCGGTCTTGGCGCGGAATTCTTGCGCCAGTCCCGGGCCGGACATGGCAAAGCCGGTCGCGCCGACCGAGGCCGCACCGTCTTCCTGATGCCGGTTGATGTCGGCGACGATGACGTCGCGGGCGCCTTGACGTCGCGCCCAGAAGGCGACCAGCAGGCCGATCGGCCCAGCGCCGAGAATCAGCACGCGCTCGCCTGGCTTCAATCCCGATCGCATCACGCAATGCAGCGCCACGGCAACCGGTTCGGCCAGCGCGCCTTCCTCGATGGGAAGGTCATCGGGCAGGATACGGCATTGGCGGGCGGTGACCGTGGTATATTCGGCATATCCGCCGCCGATCAGCCGCATTTCGGCGCACCAGGCGGGCTCGCCTTTTCTGCAATTATCGCATGTGCCGCATCCGCGCATCGGCGCCACTGCCACCCGGTCACCCGGCTTGAGCTCGGAGACGGCGGTGCCGCATCGGATCACTTCGCCAGCAAATTCGTGGCCGAGCACGTCGTGACGATTGAGGCCGAAAGTCTTCGGGTCCTCGGTCATGTGCAGGTCGGAACCGCAGATGCCACAAGCGGCGATCCTGAGCATGACTTCATCGGAAGCCGGTTCCGGAACGGGGCGTTCGCCCACTTTCAGCGGCATTCCGACGCCGTCGAAAAGTACGGCCTTCATGTCAGATCCTCCACCAGCCTTCGTCGTGTCGGGAACCACGGGGCGTCGACGACCTTGCAGATCAGGCCCCAGATGCCGCCGCGCGCGAAAAGCGCCATGCAAAGAGTGAGCAGGCCGAGCACTACCAGATAGGTCGCGCCATACAGGCCGAACCAGCGTTCGGCGAAGAAGTAGACCAGCGCCCCGATCAGCACGCCTTCCAGCGATCCAAGGCCGCCGACCATGACGATGAAGATGGCGATGCTGGCCCAGTTCGGGTCATAGGCGGAAGGTGGAGTGATGCGCAGCTGGGCCATGAAGTAGATGGCGCCCGCAAGACCCGTACCGACAGCTGCTGCGACCCAGATTGCGAAGCGCAGCCGCCCGACATTCACACCCTGGCTTGCCGCCGCGACCGGATTGTCACGCATGGCGATCAACGCCAGACCGTAGCGCGAGCGTAGGAGCCAGTAGGGGCCGCCGACGGTAACGAGCAGCATCAATGCACAGAGGAGCGAAACGCCGACGGCGCGTTCCATGGGCGAATAGCTGGTCATGACGCGCAGGCTCATTCCTGCCCCGCCGTTGACATAGCCGAAGACCGAAGTCGCAAGCCGCAGCACTTCGGCAACGACCCAGGTGCCGATCGCGAAATAGGGGCCGTCGAGCCGATGCAGCAGACCGTAGGTGGGAATGGCGAGCAGGGCCGGGGCGATCATCGCCAGCATGACGGCGACAAAGGGATTGATGCCCCAGAGCTGCGCCATCACGAACATCATGTAGGCAGCCACGCCGACGAAGACCTGTTGGCCGACCGACACCAGTCCGGCATAGCCGGCAAGCAGGTTCCACATCTGGGCAACGGCGATGTAGCAGCAGAGCTCGACCACATCGCGGATCAGGCCCTGGCTTGCCCAGAGCGGCATCGAGGCGATGGTGAAGAGCGCGATTATGCCCAGCCCCATGGCGATGACGCCGGAAGCGGTCTGGCGCTGAACGCGGACCGGCGGAAGATCCGTGGTGCCGGCCGGGCCTTGTGCGGTTGCGAGCGCGTGGGTCACGGTCTCAGTCCTTTCCGAGAATGCCCTGCGGCCGCAGTGCGAGAATGAGCAGGAAGACGAGGTGGCCAGCGAGAATGCCGAAGCCGGGATCGATACGGAACCCGATCGACTGGCTGATGCCGAGCACCATGGCGCCGATGAAGGCGCCCCAGATCGACCCCATGCCGCCGATGATGACGGCCTCGAAGGCATAGATGAGCTGAAAGGCACCATCGGTCGGCGACACCGTCGAACGCATCGACTGAAAGACGGCGGCGAAACCCAGGATGCCGACGGCGAGTGCCGTCGCGCCGGCATAGACGGCTTTCGGATCGATACCGGTCATCGCCGCGGCCTCGACATCGGCGGAGGCCGCCCGCAGCGAACGCCCGAAGCGCGTATACTGCATCGTGGTCGCAAGAGCCGCCGTCAGCGCGGTGGCCGTAACGAGCACGATCACGGGCAGCACCCCGACGAAGAGCGGTCCGAGCTGGAAGGAGGCCTGGGCAAGGCCGCCGCTCTGCAGCGAACGCGTATCTGCCGACCAGACCTGCAGCATCGCGTTCTGCAGCGCGATCGATAGGCCGAAGGTGGCGATCAGAGACGGCAACGGGTCGGCGCCTACGACACGGTTGAGGATCAGCCGCTGGAGGATGACACCGATGATGCCGCCGAGCGCGACGAGGACCACCAGCACCGACCAAGGGCCGAGGCCGAAGGTCGAGGCGAGGCTGATGCCGACCAGCGCCAGCAGGATCATCAGATCGCCGTGGGTGATGTTGACGACACGCATGACTCCGAACATCAGCGCCATGCCGAGCGCATATTGTGCATAGAGGCCACCGAGAAGAATGCCCTGGACCAGTCCGTCAAGCCACTGCATGGGATGCTCCGAAGTAGGCTTCGCCGATCGCCTCGCGGGACATGTCCGCCGAGCGGCCGGTCAGCGTGACGCGGCCCTCCAGCATGCAATAGAGCCGGTCTGAGGCGGACTTGGCGAGGCCGACATCCTGTTCGACCAGCACGATGGCCGTGCCGTTTCCTGAAATCGACGGGATGGATTGGTAGATTTCCTTGATCACCTTCGGTGCCAGACCGAGGCTGATCTCGTCGCAGAGCAGCAAGCGCGGCCGGTTGAGCAGCGCCCGGCCGATCGCCACCATCTGCTGCTGGCCGCCGGAGAGGGACTGGACCGGTGCCGCCTGCTTTTCCTTGAGGATCGGAAACAGCGCAAAGATTCGCTCGATCGTCCAGGCATCGCCGCGGCCGGGCGCGGCATGATCGACGGCCACGCGCAGGTTGTCGAGCACGGACATGCCGGCAAACAGCCGGCGGCCTTCGGGTACGATCGCCACACCCTCGGCCACCATGTCGTGCGGCCTGCTGCCGCCGACCGCCCGGCCGTCAAGGCGCACCATGTCAGGCGCGACCTTGATCAGGCCCATGATCGACTTCAACAGCGTCGATTTGCCGGCACCGTTGGCGCCGATCAGGGCGACGACCTCGCCCTCCGCGATTTCGAGATCGATGCCGTAAAGCGCCTGAAAGTCGCCGTAGCGGGCCTTGAGATCGTGGGTGGAAAGAAGCGTCCTTCCCGTCATGCCTCAACCCCCATATAGACGCGCCGGACTTCCGGGTTCTTGATGACGTCGTCCGGCAGCCCCTCGGCGATCTTTTGGCCGAAGTTCAGCACCATGATCCGATCGGCCACGGCCAGCAGGGCATGCAGGACATGCTCGATCCAGACGATGGTGACACCGCGGTCGCGGATGCGGTGGATCAGTTGCACGAGCGCCTTGCCTTCCTCGTCGGTCAGTCCGCCGGCAATTTCGTCGAGCAGCAGCAGCCTCGGGCTCGAGGCCATCGCGCGAGCCAGTTCCAGCCGCTTGCGGTCGAGCAGCGTGAGCGATCCGGCCGAACGGTTGGCCTTGTCGGCCAGTTCGCAATCGCGCAGAATCTGCGCGCAGAGCGCATAGCTCTGGGCCTCCGTGCGCCCGCCGCCGAAGGTAGCGGCCACGAGCAGGTTTTCGAAGGTCGACATGCCGACATACGGCCGGGGGATCTGGTAGGTGCGGCCGATACCGATCTTGCAGCGCGAATAGGGCGGCTGGCCGACAAGTCGCTCGCCGGCAAAGACGAGTTCGCCGGCATCGTTTCGCAAGTCGCCACTGATCAGGTTGAACAGCGTGGTCTTGCCCGCTCCGTTCGGACCGAGGATTCCCAGCACCTCGCCGCGCCGGACATCGAAGCTGATGTCATGCAGGACGCGGAGCGCGCCAAAGGATTTGCTCAATCCCCTCGCCTTTAGCAATACGCCGTTCAATCGATCCTCCGCTCCGGGCAGCGGCAGGCGCGTCCACGCGCCGCCCGCCTGGTCTTCAAGCATTCGCGATAGATCTGCTGATTGCGGGCGGGCTTGCCGCCCGGCCGTAACCCTCAAGGCGCCCGGGCTCAACCTGCCCAGGGGATCACCTTCATCTTCTGCTCGGGTTCGAACAGCTTATTGACGGTATTGTCGACGATCTTCAGGTCGTAGGGCCACGTCCCGCCCTTGACCCACTGGCCGCCGAAAATCGGCGTCGTCGAGACATTCTTGTGCGGACCACTGGAGAAATCGACCTTGCCGATCAGGGTCTCGATGTTGGTCTTGACCATGGCGTCGCGGATCGAAGTGCGGTCGAGCGGGTTGGAGGCGCGCTTGAGGATGTCGAGGGCCACTTCCCAGATCGCGTGGCTGTAGCCGAGCGGCTGCGTCCACTGCTTCTTGGTCTCGTTCTCCCACTGGTCCGCGATCTCCCGGCTCACCTGGCCCGTCAGCGCCGACTTGAACGGGAAGGCGGGCGTCCACCAGACCTCGGACGACATGCCGTCGCCGAGCGGCCCGAGCGCCTGCACGCCACCGGGGAAGAGCAGCGCTGCGGCGACGGTGACGGCCTTTGGCCTATAGCCCTGCTGGGCGCACTGGTTGATGAAGGTCTTGAGATCGTCGGGATAGGTGATGCCGCCGACAATTTCGCAGCCGGCATTCTTGAACGCGGCGATCTGCGCCGAATAATCATTGGTGCGCGGCTGGAAGAAGCCGGGGACAGTGATTTCAAAGCCGGCCTTCTGTGTCGGCGCGGGCAGGCCGTAGTCGTTGTTGCCCCAGGTCTCGCCATCGGCGTTCTGCGGAAACAGCATGCCCACCTTCCGATTTGTGTCGAGCGTGTTCCACAGGCCGACAAAGGTGTTGAGGGCCTCGTCGAGACCCCAGAAGAAATGGTACGTCCAGTCGAACGGCTTGTTCTGGCCGCCGCGCGGAAAGATCACCGCCTGCCAGGGCGCGCCGGTCGACAGGCACGGGCATTCGTTGAGCTCCGCCTGGTCGGCCGAAGGACTGACGGTGTCGGTCGTAGAGGCCGGCAGCAGCAGATGCACGCCATCGTTCAGGATCAGGTCACCGGCGACCTCAGCGGCACGGTTCGGGTCGGACTGGCTGTCGCGGATCAGAATCTCGACATCGAATTTGCCGGCCGCAGTCTGAAGGCCGTCCTTCAGCGTGGCCCTGACCTTTTCGGCCGCCCAGCCATCCGTCTCGCCGAACAGCGCGAGCGGGCCGGTCGTCGGCGTCACGAAGCCGAGCTTGATCGTGCCGGCCGATTGCGCCCTGGCGATCATCGGCGCGCCGAGCGCCGCGGTGGCAAGGCCGGCACCCATGCCCTTGAGCACGGTCCGGCGGGATGGCTGCGCAAATTTCGTCTTCAGGTCCACCTTGGTCTCCTCCCTCTGGTGTTCTTGTCGTCTGCACGCACATTCGTCGACGGCCGGTCCTCCCAGACCCGGCGGTCGCCTCACTTAATGCGGTTCATCGAACCTCCATCGATCACGATCTGGCTGCCGGTGACGTAGGACGAGCAGGGTGAGGCCAGATAGAGGGCCAGCCCCTTGATATCCTCCGTGTCGCCGATCCTGCCGATCAGCGACTGCTCCTCGAAGGCCTTCCGGTCGGCGGGGATCTTCAGCCGGCCGCCGGCAATATTGGTCATGAACGGACCGGGCGAGATACAGTTGACGAGGATGCCGAACATCCCCAGTTCCATCGCCATCTGCCGGACGAAATGATCGACGCCCGCCTTGGCCGGCATATAGGGCGTGCCGACGATCGCCTCGTTGATCTGAGCGGCGATGGACGACGTGACGATGATCCTGCCGCCGCCGGTCTCCTTCATGTGACGCGCGGAATGCTTCACGGTGGTGTAGACCGATGAGAGGTTGACCTCGATGACCCGGTCCCAGTGGTGGTCGTCGAGCACGTCGATCGCTCCCTCCGGGATGCGTCCGCCGGTCGTCGACAGGAAACCCGGCCCGGCGTCGATACCGGCATTGGCGAAGACCACGTCGATCCGGCCATGCCGCTCAGCCACGGCATCGAATGCCTCCTTCATGCGCGGACGGTCGGTCACGTCGACCGCCTGTCCCCACACATCGCCGCCATTGGCCTTGAGCTCTGCCACGACGCTGTCGAGCTGCGTTGGATTGAGATCGAAAATACAGACCCGCGCGCCGTTGTCGGCCATGACCTCCGCATAGGCGCGACCGATGCCGCTGGCGCCGCCGGTGACGATGACCGACTTGTCACGAACGTCGAACATCTCCTGCAATGTCGCCATTCTTCTCCTCCCGATTACAGAGAGGCTAGCAGCGGCGGACACCCGATTTGATGATTTTTTTTAAATTTAATATATCGTCTCGTTATATTGGTGAGCGCTTCCATTGATATTCTCAGAATGACCTGACCGACAATCTCGCCTATACGCGCGGCGACACCGTCTCGCTGGCGTCGCTGGTCTCTGCCGAGCTTGGCATCGGTCACTCGCCTGCTCGCAACATTCTAGATCGTGGCCTGGGAACCGCGTGAGCGCCTACCATAGTGCCTGAACGGCGACGACGACGACAAAAGCAACCACCACCACGGACGCCATTCGTAAAACAGTGCGATTGGCCTGGGCGAGTACCTGTGGCTTCGGGTCACGCTTGGGATTAAATTTGTGGCGACGTTTCTGTGGTGCTGCCGCCTGGGACGATTTGTTTCCTGCTGCCATGGCTGTTTCGCTCGACGTGCTGGATTTCTGCATGGCTAATTTAGCATGAAATCTACCTGGCGCTTAGTGCGCAACGCAGCCCGATATCCGGAACACCCCCCATCTTTTGCTGGCATCGCGTGTCGGGGAAGGTGATCCTTCCGTTCAGGATGGCTTGGTGCCGGCGGTTACGGCGGCGTCATAGGCATTCATGCGTTCGTACCCGGCAGGCTGTAGGCCTGTTGGAAATAACGGCGGAAGGCAAGCATTGGAGGGCTGAACTCGACGTTGGCACGCCAAGCCAGACCAACATCCATCGGCGGAACCGGATCCTGGATATTCACGGTCTCGATCCGGCGCCCCTCAAGCGACCAGGGGCGATGCACCATATCGGAGAGGATGGCGACGCCAAGTCCGTTTGCCACCATCGATCTGACAGCCTCGATCGAACTGGTCCTCAAGAGCACCTTCGGCTGATAGGAGCTTCGGCTCCAGTATCGCAAGGAGGAGTGGGCTGCTTCATCTACCGTCAGCATGATGTAGGGTTCTTGGGCGATTTCACGCAAGCCGATGCCGTCGCGGCGCTGCAGGTCGTGACCCGCCGGGAGCCAGAGACGCCTGACCGAACTCAGAAGCGTTTCGGTCGTCAGCATCGGATTGAGGATGTTCGAGGTCAGCAGCACCGAAATGTCGTAGCGATTGCTGAGAAGGCCTTCCTCGATCGATTCGCGATTGACCTCGTAGAGCTGGATTTTCAGTTTCGGATAGAGACGGCGGATACGTTCGATGTGAAGCGGCAGGAAATAGCCGATGACGGTGTAGGTCGCGGCGACGACAAGCTCTCCCTCGATATCGCTGCTGACGAGATCGAGATGGGTTGCCTCGTCGACCTTGGCCAGAATTTCATAGGCGTGAGATAAAAATTGCCGCCCGGCCGTCGTCAGTTCCATCCCTTGCGGCGCGCGATTGAACAGCGACACGCCGACCGTCAATTCGAGATCCTTGATCGCTGCAGTGACAGCAGACTGTGAGATCGACAGGCTAACGGCCGCATGCGAGATCTGCCCATATTCGGCCGTTGCGACGAAGTAGCGAAGCTGCCTTAGGCTCAGGCCCATGATGTCTCCCCATCTATTTATCTGAAAACTGCTGTGGTGAATCAGATTCAGCAGGCTTTAAATGAGCAGATTTCGACGCAAATTTACGCAACATCTCTATCATGTTGATAATTATGTATAGTTTCTGCCGCCATTTTGAGCGACGGTATCAATTTATCAGATAATGATGCTTTGAAAATTGTATTTTTCAAGAGATACCTTTCTCTCTAGCGTTTGTGCACCGCTCCTGACCGGATCGCAAATATCTGAGGACATGCATGAAGGAAGCCGTCGACATCAACTGCGACATGGGGGAGGCCTTCGGCCGGTGGCGGATCGGCGACGCGCATGACGAGGAGCTCATCTCGCTCATCAGTTCGGCCAATATCGCGACCGGCTTTCATGCCGGCGATCCCAATCTGATGGATGAGACTGTGCGGATGGCGGCCTCTCACGGCGTCGGCGTCGGCGCTCATCCCGGCTACAACGATCTGCAGGGTTTCGGACGGCGCAAGATCAACGGCACCAGCCGCGAGATCATCAACGATCTGATCTATCAGGTCGGTGCGCTTCGGGAATTCGCCAGGCGCCATGGCGTGCCCGTCCAACACGTGAAGCCGCATGGCGCCCTCTATATGGAGCTGGCGGCGAACACGGATCTGTCGCAGATATTCATCCAATATATGCGCACGGCGGCGCCGAACACGTTCGTCTTCTGCATGGACGGTTCGGCGACCTGCCTCGCCGCGCAAGAGGCCGGCCAGCCCATCGTGCGCGAGTTCTATGCCGACCGCGACTACGGCGATACAGGCTGGATCGTCTTTACCAGGGATGCGGGTCGTCCCGATCCCAAGGCGATCGCTCGCAAGGTGATCAGGGCCTGCACCGAAGGCGTCGTGCGCACCGTCAATGGTGCTGATATTCCGATCGCCTTCGATTCCATCTGCTTTCATTCCGATACTTTGGGTGCGCTCGATATCGTGCGCCACATGCGCGAGGCCCTGGTTGCCGAGGGCATAAGAATTGCACCCGTTTCACAGATTTTGGACAGTGACGCCGCGCGGAGGTTCCATGAGCAGGCTTGAGATCAGATCACCCCTTCCGGGAACCTTCTACAGGGCCTCCTCCCCTGACACACCGCCTTTCAAGTCCGAGGGCGATGCCGTGGCTGAAGGCGATACGATCGGCCTCATCGAGGTCATGAAAACCTTTCAGCAGATTCCGGCAGGGCTCGACGGCAAGAACATCACCTTCCTCGTCGACAACGAAGAGCCCGTCATGGCTGGCCAGGTCATCGCGGAGGTGGATCCATGACGATCCGTTCGGTCTTGGTTGCCAATCGCGGCGAGATCGCCGTCCGGATCATAAAGGCTGCCAAGGCGCTCGGCATTCGCACCGTGCAGGTCCATAGCGCCGCGGATGTCGATATGCTCGCGGTGAAGCTGGCCGACGAGGCGATCAATATCGGCTCGCCGGCTCCGAAGAAATCCTATCTGAACATTGAAGCCATCGTCTCGGCGGCACGTTCGGCGAGCGTGGATGCCGTTCACCCGGGATATGGGTTTCTGTCTGAAAACGGAGATTTTGCCGACGCCGTCGAGGCGGCGGGGATGATCTTCATCGGGCCGAGCGGCGAAGCCATCCGATTGCTGGGTGATAAGGTGGCGGCGCGGGCGATTGCGGCTCGTGCCGGCGTGCCGACCGTGCCGGGAAGCAACGGCCGTGTGGCCGATATCGGGGCTGCCGAAGCGATCGCCGGCCGTACCGGTTTTCCCGTCATGATCAAGGCCGCTGCCGGCGGCGGCGGACGCGGCATCCGCATCGTTCGGTCGCTGGCCGAACTCAGGGAGCAATTTCCGCTCGCCTCGGCGGAGGCGGCCGCCGCTTTCGGCGATGGCGGCCTTTACATGGAGAAGGTCATCACCCGCGCCCGCCATATCGAGGTGCAGATTTTCGGCGACGGGCAGAACTTCGTACATTGTTTCGAACGTGAGTGCTCGCTGCAGCGTCGCCGCCAGAAGGTCTGGGAGGAGGCGCAAGCCTCCCTGCTGCCCGATGATGTGCGCCAGAGCCTCTGCGCCAGCGCCGTGGCGCTTGCCGCTGAAGTCGGTTATCGCGGGGCAGGCACGGTTGAATATCTCTACGACGAGGATAGCAGGCAGTTTTTTTTCATTGAAGTGAATACCCGCATCCAGGTCGAACACCCGGTGACGGAGATGATTACCGGCATCGATCTTGTGCAGGAAATGTTCAAGGTGGCAGGTGGCGCTCCCCTGTCGCTGTCGCAGTCCGATATTCGGGTGCATGGTCATGCCATCGAGTGCCGGATCAATGCCGAGGATCCGGCCAAGGGCTTTCTGCCGGCGCCGGGCATCGTGACACGGCTTTCCATTCCAGAAGGTGACGGCATCCGTTTCGATACGATGCTTTATGCCGGTTATACCGTGCCGCCCTTCTACGATTCCCTACTCGGCAAGCTCATCGTCTGGGCCGAGGATCGCAATGCCTGCCTCGATAGGCTGGCTGCCGCCCTTTCCGAGCTGACGATCGAGGGCTTGCCGACGACGACCCCTCTGCACCTTGCGCTCGCTCGCGATCCATCGGTGCGCAAGGGCGCATTCCATACGCGCTTTCTCGAATCCTGGCTGGAGACCGATTTTTCCGCGGTTGACGGCATATCAGCGGAGGTTGCCTGATGCCTGCTCGCTTTACATTCGGAGGTGACGAACATCTCTTCGTCGAATGCAGCGACGAGATGTCCCTCGAAGCCTTCTTCAAGAGCCTGTCGATGGCCAGGGGCGTGCGCGAGAGCGCCATTCGGGGCGTCACTGAAATCTGCCCCGCCAACGCTTCCTTCCAGATCAAATTCGATCCGGATCTCATCAAGCCGGACGACCTCTTACGCGAGGTCAGGGCAATCGAGGGAGCGGCCGAAAAGGCAGAGCCTGTCATTACGACCCGTATCGTCGAAATCCCGGTCTTCTACAATGATCCGTGGACGCATGAGACGCTGATGCGTTTTCGCGAGCGGCATCAGGAGCCCACGGGCACCGATCTGGATTATGCCGCCCGGGTCAACGGCTATGGAGCGGTGAAGGATTTCATATCGGCCCATGCCGGATCGCCATGGTTCGTCTCCATGGTCGGCTTCGTCGCCGGCCTGCCGTTCATGTACCAGATGGTCGAGCGGCAGCGGCAGATCGAGGTGCCGAAATATCTGCGCCCGCGCACCGATACGCCGCGGTTGACGGTCGGCCATGGCGGCTGCTTCGGCTGCATCTATTCGGTACGCGGGGCAGGCGGCTATCAGATGTTCGGCATCACGCCGATGCCGATCTTCGATCCCGCGCAATCGACGAGCTACCTGCGCGATTTCATGGTCTTCTTCCGCCCCGGCGACATCGTGAAATTCCGGCCGATCGATCGCGACGGCTATGACCAGGCGGTCGAGGATGTCGACAGGGGGCGCTTCGCGCCGCCGATCCGCGAGGTCAGTTTCGACCTCCGGCAATACCAGGCCGATATCGACGGCTACAACGCCAAGCTGGAGGGTGCGCTGTATGGCCATTAAGGTTCTTCATCACGGCCTTTCCACCACTATTCAGGACCTTGGACGGCCCGGCTACTTCCACCTCGGCATCCCCGTCGGCGGCGCGATGGATCGCTATGCCATGCGCGCCGCAAATCTTCTCGTCGGCAATGATGAGGGTGCCGCCGGGCTTGAGGCCGTCTTCATGGGACCGAAGCTCGAATTTCTCGGCGATGCTCTGATTGCCGTCACCGGTGCCGATATGCCCGTCAGGATCGATGGTGAACCGCAGCCGGGATGGACGGCGCTCAAGGTCAAGGCAGGGCAGACCGTAAGCTTTGACTTTCTGAAATCCGGGGCGCGGATCTGTATTGCCGTATCGGGGGGCATCGACGTTCCCGAAGCGTTAGGCAGCCGATCGACCTATGTGATCGGCGCCCTCGGTGGTCTTAACGGCAGGGCGATCGCTGCTGGAGATGAGCTTCCCGTCGGTTTCGGCTCGATGGCAAGCGCGGGCCGATCCGTTGCCGAAGAGTTCCGTCGCAAACCCGGCGCGCCGGCTGAGCTCAGGGTCTTGCCGGGGCTTTATTGGGACCGGTTGACGGAAGAGACAAAGCGCAATTTCTTTGCCGACCAGTGGAAGGTAGCGCCGGAGGCCGATCGTATGGGCTACCGTTTCCGCGGTGGCCGCAAGCTGGAATTCGTCGAGCGCAAGCAGCCTTTCGGTGCAGGCTCGGATCCCTCCAATATCGTCGACAGCTGCTATCCCTATGGTTCGATCCAGGTACCGGGCGGAACGGAGCCGATCATTCTGCACCGCGATGCCGTCTCCGGCGGCGGTTATTTCATGCTGGGAACGGTGATCTCGGCCGACATGGACCTGATCGCGCAATTGCAGCCGCATACGCCGACGCAGTTCGTTGAGGTCACGATGGATCAGGCGCTGGCGGCCCGGGCGGATCGGCAGGTTTTGCTTGCGCGTCTTCGCGCGGCCCTGGCTTAGGGGATTATCGGATGGTCGCCTTCCCGAACTCCGGCTTCCCAAGCAGATGGAATAGGATCGGGATCGCCCGCGCCTCACTCGAGAACGCGGGTCAAATAGGCGGCCGTTACGCCGGGGCCAGGGATGATGGCGACGATCTTCATTTGCGCGATCGTGCGGTTGACGGAAGCTTCGAGATGGCTCTCCATCATCGCCGCAGCCGCCTGCACGGCGCCCCGCACCAGCAGTTCCACGATCAGGCGCAGCTCGG
The DNA here is from genome assembly GCF_014193555.1 of Rhizobium sp. BK275. Taxonomy (NCBI): domain Bacteria; kingdom Pseudomonadati; phylum Pseudomonadota; class Alphaproteobacteria; order Hyphomicrobiales; family Rhizobiaceae; genus Rhizobium; species Rhizobium sp. BK275. The sequence goes on along the minus strand of NZ_JACHZL010000001.1, from coordinate 854,071 downwards.
TGATGATGGCAGGGTCGCCGGGCAGACCAAGCCGCCGCAGCAATCGTTCCGTCGCCGTCACCGGCAGCAGGTTGTTGCGGATGGATTCCTTCAGTCGCTCGTTCTGCGTCGCGAGAACGCAGATATCGATGAAGTCTGCGTGGATGGTTTCCTGTGCTGCAAGATGATCGGCCGCTTCGCGCCGCTCGAGATCGCAGAGGCGCAGGAAAAGGTCGTTCAGCCGTTCCCGGTCGACCCGGCTGGCGCCGGCAACAAGGGCCTGTGGCTCCAACATGCCGCGCAGGCCGTAGTGATCCTTGATCATCTGCGCCGTCAGCGGACCGGCGATCCAATGGGACGACTGGTTCTTGCGCACGAGACCGCGTTCTCGCAGGCGGGTCAGCACGTCACGCACGACGGTACGGCTGACATTGAAGTGGTCGGCGAGTTCGATCTCGATAATGCGATACTGGCCGAAGACGACGCAGCCGGCGACATCTGCCTCGACGGTATTGTAGATGCGCTCCCAGGAGGAGCGGCTCTGCAACGCCTCGTCGGCATGGCGCGGAATGGTCAGGCCGAGCGTCTTGATATCCGTGCGGTTCGGCTCGATGCCCCGGCCGGCGGGGCCAACGAGATAGCCGCGTCCGTCGAAGCGATGCACCAGGCCTTCGCTTTCCAGCGTCTGCAGCGCCCGTTGGACGGGCGCACGCGAGATCTGCAGGATGTCGGCGATCGGACCTTCGAGCAACACCACGCCTTGCGGCAGGGTATTGTCTTTGATGTTGCCGCGCAGAACATCCTCGGCGATCTCGTAGCGCTTTTGCGCATTGGGGCGCGCACGGTCTTCGGTCATCTGATGCAATGGACTCACGTCGTTCTGATGCCTCACTCTTACGCGTTTCGTTGCGTCAACATAGCGCAAAAATAAATGAATATTGAATACAAAAGATGTTTTTATTCGCGATTTTGATTGGCGGTGCTGCGGTAGTCGCCAGCGACCTGGTCGCGATGCGTACTTTTTGCTGAATGGTTTTTGACTGTAAGCGCCGCTGCCGGTGCCTGCAATAAGCGGATTTCTGCCAATTTTGTACGATGGTTGCAGCTTTTGCTCTCTTCCCGCTTCTCGCGAGATTATTTGTCGATTTAAAGATCTGGTTTTCATAAAAAAGTCTATTGAATACAAAAATCATTTATGTAATGCTCTCAACATCAAGGCGCTCGTCAGAAGCGCCATAGGTGGAACTCTTTGAAACGCCAAGGAACATCTCTTTGACGTGCATGTGATCATGCGCGAGTGCAGGCCGACGTCTGGTATCCGGATCGATGCGATCCTGGCGATGGCGGTGCTTTGCCTGAAGGATGGTCCTTGCCTTGAAACTGGTGGGAAATCGGTGTCGACCGTTCTTCAGCTCAGCCAAGTCACCAAGTCCTATGGCGCCTCTGCCGCGCTGGACAAGGTGGATTTCTCTTTGCCCGACAATGCTTATATCTCGCTGCTCGGGCCGAGCGGCTCTGGCAAGACGACGCTGCTGCGCGTTATTTCCGGCTTCGAGGAGCCGGATGCCGGTTCGATCCTCTTTCACGGCAAACGGCTCGACGGCGTGGAGCCGCATGATCGCGGCATCGGCTTCGTCTTTCAGAACTTCGCTCTGTTCCCGCATCTTTCCGTTGCCGAAAACGTCGCATTCGGCCTTCGCAACCGCAAGGTCGATCCGGTGACGGATGCCCGCGCCTTGGCAAAAAGAGTTCAGGACATGCTGTCGCTGGTCGGCCTCAAGGGGTTTGACGATCGTGCGGTCACGCAGATCTCCGGTGGCCAGCGCCAGCGCGTCGCGTTGGCGCGTACACTGGTGACCGAGCCGAAGATGGTGTTGCTGGACGAGCCGCTCGGCGCGCTCGATGCCAATCTGCGCGGCCGCATGCGAAGCGAACTCAAGATCATCCGCGAGCGCTGCGGCGTGACCTTCCTCCATGTCACAGGCAGCGAATCCGAGGCCTTAGCGATGGGGGATCTGGTGCTTGTCCTCGATCGCGGCCGCATCGCGCAGGCCGCCGCTTCCGATGTCGTCTATAATCGCCCAGCCACTGCCGCGGTCGCCCGCTTCCTCAATTGTTACAACCTCTTTGCGGGCGATGTCGTCGAGGATGTTTTCGTCGGGCCGGCCGGCCGCTTTCCCTTGAATGGATCGCGCAAGAAGGCGCCGCAGCCGGCCTATGCGATCCGCTACGATCGCGTTTCGATCCGCCCTCGCGATGCGGCGCTTTCGGATGACGAAGTCCGCATCGAGGCCGATTTTATCGCCAGCGAATATTCCGGAGCGGCGGTCAATTCCTTCTTTGCCCTCGATGGCGGCCACGTCTTCGAAGTCGAATCCCATCTGAGCCACGCCCGTCCGCCGGCTTTTGTCGAAAAGCGCCGCTACGCGCTCGTCTGGAAGAAGGAGGATGCCCTTGTTTTCGGTTGATACGAGCCCTTCGAGATCTTCCCCCGGCCCCTCCAAGGAGAGCGAGAGATGACCATGGTTGCGACAAGCGAGGAAGTGGCGCAGGAAAGCCCGACCGTGCGCCGGAAATCGAACAAGACGCTCTGGCTCCTGGCGCCGGGCATGATCTGGATGGTCGCCTTCCTCGTCCTGCCGATCCTGATGATGGTCTATGTTTCCTTCTGGACGCAGACGACCTTCAAGATCGAACCGACGCTTACCCTGCAGAGCTGGGTCACCTTCCTGACGAGCCCCACCTATCTCGGGGCGCTCTGGACGACGATCCGCATCTGGCTGCTCGTGCTGGTATCGACGCTCGTCGTCGGCTATCCGGCGGCGCTCTTCGTCGGGCTCCTCATCAAGAACAAGACGTTGCAGACCGTGCTTCTCGTGCTCTGTGTCATCCCCTTCTGGACGTCCTTCCTGATCCGGGTTCTCGCCTGGCGGCCGATGCTCGGCACCGAAGGCGCCATCAACATGATCTTGATGAAGCTCGGCATCGTGCAGCAGCCGATAGAAGTGCTGCTGTTTTCGGAACTGTCCGTCATCATCGGCATGACGCAGATCTACTGCGTCTTCATGGTGGGGCCGATTGCCTTCATGATGGGCCGCATCGACGCCTCGGTCATCGAGGCAGCCCAGGATCTCGGGGCGAGCTTCTGGCGCATCTTCCGCACCATCATCCTGCCGCTTTCCATGCCGGGCGTGGTGGTCGGCGCGATCTTCGTTTCCGTCATGGTTCTCGGCGAATTCGCAACCTCCGCCGCTCTGTCCGGACGCAAGGTCAATCTGCTCGGCAATATCATCGTCACCCAGGTCGGCTCATTGAAATGGGCCTTTGCGGCGGTTGCCGGTGTCGTCCTGACGATCGTCATGGGCGCGGTCGTTGCAGCCCTGCTCAAGGTCGTCGACCTCAGAAAGGAGCTCTGATCATGAATGCTGGCGGCATCAAGTTCGGCCTGGGCGTCTATACGACCCTCTTCTTGATCTTCCTCTACGGACCGCTCGTCGTTCTGGCGATCCTGTCGTTCCAGACCGGGCCTGAGGGCGGTCCGCAATTTCCGATCATCGAATGGTCGACCTATTGGTACCGGCATCTCTTCGGTCTGACGCCGCCCTCGCGCATCGCGCCCCTGCCGATCGACCAAGCGCTGATCCGCTCGCTTTCGCTGGCCGTGATGACGATGATCGTCTCGACCGTGCTCGGCGTCATGTCCGCGCAGGCCTTTCGCCGCAGGTTCCGCGGCTCGGGCGCGGCCTTCTATCTGATCGTTCTCGGCATGATGGTGCCGGGCGTGCTCGTCGGCCTCGGCATGGCTCTTGTCGCCAACACTTTCGGCATCGACCGTCATTGGTGGAGCACGGCCTTCGTCCTGCATGTCGTCTACACCTTCCCCTTCGCCTTCCTGGTCATGCTCGCCATCTTCAACCGGTTCGATCCGAGCATGGAGGAAGCATCCTGGTCGCTCGGCGTCACGCCTGCGCGCACCTTCCGCAAGGTCACGTTTCCGCTGATCTTCCCGGGCGTGCTCTCGGCCATGCTCTTTGCCTTCACGCTGTCTTATGACGAGTTTTCACGCACCCTGTTTGCTTCCGGCCGCGAGCTGACGTTGCCGCTCGCCATCTATGGCACCTTCTCTGTCGAGGTGCATCCGAACGTCTTTGCCTTCGGCGTCCTGACCACGCTCTTTTCCTTCGCGCTCCTCGGCACCTACGCGATCCTGATGGGTCTGTCGGTGCGACGCGCCAAGCGCCTCAGCATCCAGGAGGACGCATGATGACGCAGAAGGTTTCTGCCATCGTCACCGGTGCCGGCTCCGGTATCGGCCGCGCCATTGCGCTGCGTCTTGCAGCCGACGGTTATGCGGTTCTGGTCAACGACCTCTCGGGGGACCGTGCCCAGGCGGTTGCCTCCGAAATCATCAAGGCGGGCGGTGTGGCGACCGCGATCGCCGGCGACGTTGCGCAGCCCGGGCACGTGGCGGCTATCCATGCCGCCGCCAAGGCCTCGCACGGCGACGTTACCCTTCTCGTCAACAATGCCGGCATCGCGCATCAGGCGGCGTTCGAGAACCTCGAGCTCGAGGATTTCGACCGCATGTTTGCGGTGCATGTGCGCGGCACCTTCCTGATGACGAAGGCGGTCATGCCCTCGATGCTGGCCCGCGGGGACGGCGTCATCGTCAACGTCGCCTCCCAACTCGGGCAGATCGGCGGCATCGAACTGGTTCACTACTCTGGTGCCAAGGCCGCCATCATCGGCATGACCAAGGCGCTCGCTCGCGAGGTCTCGGGCCGCGGGGTTCGCGTCAATGCCGTGGCGCCCGGACCGATCAATACGCCGCTGGTAAGCGCTCTTTCCGAAGAGTGGCGCGAACGCAAGAAGCGCGAACTGCCGCTCGGCCGGTTCGGCGAACCCGAAGAGGTGGCCGCGACCGTGGCGTTCCTGGCGTCGCCGGCAGCAAGCCTTTTTGTCGGCCAGACGCTCGGGCCGAATTCCGGCGACGTGATGCTTTGAAGGAGAAAAGCAGATGGACAGTTTAGGCAAGCGGGTCGTCATCGTCACGGGCGCGGGCATCGGCATCGGCCAGGCGGCAGCCAAGGCCTTTGCTGCGCTCGGCGACCATGTCGTCGTCACCGACATCCTCGAAAAGGAGGGCGAGGAGACCGTTCGCGCCATTCTCACTGCCGGCGGTTCGGCCGAGTTCCACCTTTACGACGTGCGCTCGACCGAGGCGGCGAACCGGCTCGTCGCCAATGTCGAGGCGCGCTTCGGCAAGATCGACATCATCGTCGCCAATGCCGGCGTCGCACACAGGACACCCCTCGACAAGCTCACCGACGACAAGTGGGACATGACGATGGATATCGACCTGAAGGGCATCTTCCGGCTGGTGCGTGCCGCCGTACCAGGCATGCGCGCCCGCAGATCCGGTAGCATCGTCGCCCTCTCGTCGATCATGGGCGTGGCCTATGGATGGGACGAGCATGTCCATTATTCGGCGGCGAAATCCGGGGTCGTCGGCCTCGTGCGCGGGCTTGCCGTCGAGCTGGCGAAGGACGGCATCAGGGTCAACGGCATTGCACCCGGCTACATCCGCACGGCTCAGCTTCTTTCGGAAGAGAATTCGCTTGGCCCCGCAGGAGCCGAAAAGGCGGCCGAGTTCATCCCCATGGGCAGGCTCGGCGAGCCGGACGACATCGCCGACGTGATCGCATTCCTCGCCTCGAACGGCGCGAGATACATGACCGGTCAGGTTCTGGTCGTGGATGGTGGCCTCCTCGTGGGCCGGTACTGATCGTCATCGCCCCGGCGAGGGCCGGGCAGAGGCGATATGGCAATGAAGCAGGCCCACAAAGGGCTCAAGGGAACAGCAATCAGCACTGGAGAACATGAAATGTCCAAAATGGAAATGAACAGACGCTCTCTGTTGAAGCACTCCGCTGGCGTGATGGCGCTTGCGATCGGGGGCGGCACGCCCTTCCTGTCGTCGCGGGCGGCCTACGCGCAGGCTGCCAACCTTGCCAAGGAGCAACTGCGCACCATCGGCCTTTCGGTCACGGTCCAGGAGCGTATCCTCGACGACTTCCGCAAAGTGAGCGGCGTCGGGCAGACCTCCGGCACCGCGGCGACCTTTCCGGACGCCCAGACCAAGATCCTTTCCGGTTCCAAGGATTACGATTGCTGGGAGATCATCGGCGAACGTCTGCCCTCGATCGTCATGACCGACAATGTCGAGCCGGTCCCGGCCGCCTCCTTGAAGAACTGGGCCAATATCCGCGATACCTTCACCACGCCCTCGGACAAGTGGGAGCCGAAGCAGCAGATCGTCGGTCAGATCTGGGCAGATGACGCCAAGACGACGCTGAACATGGTGCCTGCGGTCTATAACTACGATTCTATCGGCTACAATCCGGACGTTCTCTCCGCCGAAGAAGCCAACACCTGGTCTGCGATCTTCGATCCGAAGTGGAAGGGAAAGTCGGGCCTCAACACCGACCCCCTGATCGCCTTCGGCCAGGCCATCATGGCGATGAATACGCTTGGCCTTCTGAACGTCAAGAATCCCGGCAATCCGAACACGGCCGAAATCGACGAAGCGGCGAAGTTCCTCGTCTCCAAGAAAAAGGACGGGCAGTTCCGCGCCCTGTGGGGTGATTTCGGCGAGCTGGTCAACCTGATGGCATCCGGCGAGATGGTGGTCTGTGACGCCTGGCAGCCGGCTGTCATGGCGGTCAAGGCGCAGGGCAAGGCATGCAAATATGCCGTGCCGAAGGAAGGCTATCGCGGCTGGGCGATCGGTCCGTCGATGATCGCAGGCACGCCCAACAAGGAAGCCGTGATCGCCTACGCCGATTACTGGCTGTCCGGCGAGCCCGGCATTACCGTGTCCGAACAGGGCTATTATTCGCCGTCCACCAACATCCAGAAGGTCATGGCTCCGGACAAATATGCCTTCTGGTACGAAGGCAAGCCGTGGGTCGGCGCTGCCGAGCGCGGCATCAAGGAAGGCGATCTGCGCGATGGCGGCTCATTGGCGGAGCGCGCCAAGAACGTCGCCTACTGGCATCAATGGCCGGATGAATACGACCATCTCGTCCAGAAGTGGGATGAATTCCTCAACGCGTAAAGTGGCGGCGTCAGCCATCCATTCTCAGCTCTGCGGGGAGGCGATGTCCGCCTCCCCGGCCAGGCTCGGAGAGCTCTCATGATGTATGATTTGGAACTCATCAATGTCGGCAAGGTCTATGACAATGGCACGCCCGCCGTCATAGACTTCAATCTTTCGATCAAGAAAGGCGAATTCATCGCCTTCCTCGGGCCGTCGGGCTGCGGCAAGACCACGACACTCCGCATGATCGCCGGCTTCGAAAGCATTTCCTCCGGCGACATGATGATCAAGGGCGAGCGCATGAACGATGTGCGGCCGCAGAAGCGGCCGACATCGATGATCTTCCAGAACTATGCCCTGTTTCCGCATATGACTGTGCGACGGAATGTCGGATATGGTCTTGAGGTCAAGGGCATGGCGAAGGCCGAGCGTGACGCGCGGGTCGATCGTATCCTCGCCACCCTGGGCCTGGAGGATATCGCCGAGCGCAAGCCCGACAAGCTCTCCGGCGGTCAGCGTCAGCGCATCGCTCTTGCCCGCGGCCTCGTGGTCGAGCCGGATGTACTGCTTCTTGACGAGCCGCTGGGCGCCCTCGACGCCAATCTGCGCAAGGCGATCCAGAACGAACTCAAATTGCTGCAGAAGAAGCTCGGAATAACGTTCGTGTTCGTCACCCATGCCCAATCGGAAGCACTGGCGCTGTCCGACCGCATCGTCGTCATGAACCAGGGTAGGGTGGAACAGATCAGCCCGCCGCATCAGCTCTATACGCGCCCGAATACGCCGTTCGTGGCGCAGTTCATCGGCCGCAACGCCATCTTCGAGGGCGAGGTTGCCGGCACCGAGGCCGACAGCACATTCGTCTCGACGTCGTTCGGCACGCTGTCGGGCTGCGCCAATGGCGGCCTCTCCAGCAAGGTCAACATCGTCATCCCTTCGGAGGCGATCGAGGTTCATGCGGCTGGCGGCCCGGCGCGAGAAAATCTCGTCGAGGCTTTTGGCGGCAATGTGGTCGGCGCGCGTGTCGAGCGTTTCGACGTGGTCGGCCATATCTCGCAGATCGGCATCAGCCTGCCGGACGGCCGCGGTTTGGCCCTGGAAGCCCATGTCGACAAATATCGGCCCGGCGCCTTTCCGATAGGCGCCCCGGTCATGCTTACCTGGGACCCGGCCGACGCGACCGTCATTCCAGCTCGCTAATTAGAGAAAACGCGATTGAAGGAGATCATCTCATGGCAAAGGAAATCCTGTGTAGTTTTGGCGTCGACGTCGATGCCGTGGCCGGCTGGCTCGGCTCTTACGGCGGGGAGGATTCGCCCGATGATATTTCGAGAGGGCTCTTTGCCGGTGAGGTCGGCAGCCCGCGGCTGGTGAAGCTCTTTGAACGCTTCGGTATCAAGACGACGTGGTTCATTCCCGGCCACTCGATCGAGACCTTTCCGGAGCAGATGCAGGCTGTGGCCGATGCCGGCCATGAAATCGGCATCCATGGCTACAGCCACGAAAATCCGATCGCCATGACGCGCGAGCAGGAGACCGAAATCCTCGACAAGTGCATCGAACTGGTGACCAGGCTTTCCGGCAAGCGCCCGACCGGCTATGTCGCGCCATGGTGGGAATTCTCCAATGTGACCAACGAACTGCTTTTGGAGCGCGGCATCAAGTATGATCACTCGCTGATGCATAATGATTTCATGCCCTACTATGTGCGCGTCGGTGACAGCTGGACGAAGATCGACTATTCGCGCAAGCCCTCGGAATGGATGGTGCCGCTGAAGCGCGGCAAGGAAACCGATCTGATCGAGATTCCCGCATCCTGGTATCTCGACGATCTGCCGCCGATGATGTTCATCAAGAAATCCCCAAACAGCCATGGCTTCGTCAATCCGCATCACATCGAGCAGATGTGGCGCGATCAGTTCGACTGGGTCTATCGCGAAATGGACTACGCCGTCTTCCCGATCACCATCCATCCCGACGTCGCGGGCCGGCCGCAGGTGCTGATGATGCTGGAGCGGCTCTACGCGCATATGATCAAGCATCCCGGCGTGAAGTTTGTCACGATGAACGAGATCGCCGACGATTTCGCTACCCGCTTTCCGCGAAAGAAATAGCCGGCTAGTTTGAAAGACCGAGAGCATCAATTCTGAAGGAGGCGGATCGCCATGTGTTCACTATGCGGCGTGCTCGGCGGGAATGAGCATTGGACGGACGCTGCGGCACGACCGGGCGTGTTCACGCGCAATCACGCCAGCCCCGACAGGCGGCGCGAGCGTGCCGAACGTGTGCGTTCCGCCAACGAGATGCTCTCGGGCTTCGGCCTTGTGCTCACCGACTGGCAGGGAGCGTCCTTCGTGTTGTCGACGCGGACGGGCAGGAGCGAGATCATCGAGGATATCGGTCATCTCTGGCCAGCGGCCGAAAGGCTCGCCGGCCGGTCCTGCGATCCGCTTGATGTCGCCTTCATCGCCAGGATGGAGGCGCGACATGTCGATTGAGGCCAGCGGCTTTCTGCCGATCAATCTGCTGACGGGCTTCCTCGGTTCCGGCAAGACGACGTTGCTCAAGCGCATCCTGGCGGACCCGGCCTTTGCCGATACGGCAGTGCTCATCAACGAGTTCGGAGAAATCGGGCTTGATCACGATCTCGTCGAAAGCGTCGACGGCGAAATGGTGCTGCTGCGCTCCGGATGCGTCTGCTGCACGGTGCGCGGTGAACTCGCCGCCGCACTCAAGGAGCTTTATTCTCGCCGCGAACGTGGGCTTTTGCCATCATTCCGGCGTGTCATCATCGAAAGCACGGGCCTTGCCGATCCCTTCCCGGTTCTGTCGACCATCAAGGCCGATCCGGTGCTCAGGCATCACTTTTGCGCCGGCAACGTGATCACGACAATCGACGCGGTGAATGGGCTGCGACAGCTCGACACCTACATCGAATCGAACAGGCAGGCCGCCGTCGCGGATCGGTTGATCGTTACCAAGACCGATCTTGCAGCAGGCTGCGAGGGACCGGCCCTTCAAGCTCGTCTTCGCACACTCAATCCTGACGCTCCGATCCTGGTGGCGGCCGATCCGGATCTCGATCTCTCCTCGCTGGTCGCCGTCCAGAGCAACGTCTCGCCCAGCAACAGCCTGTCGCAAAGCGGCTTTTACTGCGAGGAGCCGGTGGAGCTCGTCTCATCGGACGGTGCGACGCATCGGGCCGCCATTTCCTCGATTTCGTTCAGCATCGACAGGCCTGTCGACTGGACGGCTTTCGGGCTCTGGCTGACCATGCTGCTCAATCGGCATGGGGAGCGGATACTGCGCGTGAAGGGCATACTCAATCTCAGCGGCGAGGAGCGCCCCGTTGCCGTTCACGGCGTCCAGCATCTGGTGCATACACCGGTGCATATGAGTGGATGGCCTTCGGCGGATCACACCTCGCGTCTGGTCTTCATTCTTGACGGGCTCGACGGCGCTCTATTGAAACGCTCCTTCGAAGCTTTCACACCGGCGCGGATGCCGCAGATCCGGTCCGCTGTATCTTACCCGATCGCCGCGGCGCAATGAGACAACCGGTCCATCCATGAACAAGCACCGATCCGTCGCAACATCTCTGTCTGTTCCTGCTTTGCATCTGGAGGGGCGGCCGCGCCTGCGCGTGCTCGGCACTGCGATCTCATTGCTGGAGGAACTGCGCCTGCGCGCGCAGGATGATCTGGGTATCGATGTGTCGTTCGACAACAACGACTTCTTGACGACGCAGTACAAGGCGGCCCGCGAACCGGACACCTACGATATCTACGATCAGTGCTTCCACAATCTCGATATCGTCTGGCACTGGCGCGCGATCCAACCGGTGGACACCCAGCGCATCGTTTTATGGGATGAGGTCAACGATCTGACAAAGACCGGTCACATCGGCCCCAACCCCCGAATGGGACTTGGCGACGTGCCGGCGCGCAAGCTGTTCGTTCAGCCCAATCTCACTCTCGGCGACACGCCGTCGCGCTTCGTCTCGATGCTGCCGACGACGCATAATTTCGATAGTTTCGCTTATCGGACCGATCTGGCACCGAATGGCGTCGGGATGCATTCCTGGGGTGCGCTCTTCGACGAGCGATGGGCGGGCAGGGTGGCGCTGGTGGATGAGCCTGCCATCGGCATCTTCGATGCGGCGCTGGCCGCACAAGCTGCCGGTCTCATGTCGTTCGACAACATCGGCAATATGTCCATTCAAGAGATCGATCAGCTGATCGATCTCCTGGAGGAGCGCAAGAAGGCCGGCTTCTTCAGAGATTTCTGGAAAACCGCCGAGGATGCGGCGCGGCTGATGATCGCCGGCGAGACCAGCGTCCAGAGCATGTGGTCGCCCGGCATCGGCATTCTGAATTCGAAGGGTGTGCCGGTCGAGCAGGCCGTGCCCGCCGAAGGCTATCGCGCCTGGCATGGCGGCCTGTGCCTTTCGAAACATTTGAACGGTCGCCTCCTCGAGGTCGCCTACGACTATCTGAATTGGTGGATATCGGGATGGCCAGGTGCCGTCGTCGCGCGGCAGGGATACTATATTTCCACGCCGCAGCGCTCGCGTCAGTTCATGACGCCGGCCGAATGGGACTACTGGTACGAGGGCGCCGCCGCTGCCGAAGACCTGCCGGGTCCGGACGGGCAGATCAGGATAAAAGCCGGCTCTCTGCGCAGCGGCGGCTCGTACTGGCAGCGCGCCAATTGCATTGCGGTTTGGAACACGACAATGGACGAGCACAATTATTTGGTGCGCCGATGGATGCAGCTGGTGGGCAGTCGGGGAGAACAGGCTCAATGACACACGGACATCTCGGCAAATCGATCGCGCAATTGTCGGTGCTGATCCAGTCCGGCAGCCTCGATCCGGTTGCGCTGGTCGAGGAGAGCTTCGATGCGATCCGCACCCATAAGGATCAAGCGATCTTTACGCGGCTGCTCGATACGCGTGCGAAGGAAGAGGCGGCTGCTTCGTCGCGGCGGCTGCGGGAAGGGCGTTCGCGCGGGCTGCTGGACGGCATTCCCGTCGCCTGGAAGGACCTTTTTGCTGTTGCCGGCCTGCCCACCACGGCCGGGTCGATCGTGCTTGCGGATGCCGAACCTGCGCAGGATGATGCCGATGTGGTCAAGGCCCTGAAAGCGGCCGGCATGGTTGCCGTCGGTCGCGTCAATATGAGCGAGTTTGCTTTTTCCGGCCTTGGCCTCAACCCCCATTACGGCACGCCGCTCAATCCGTTGGCCCCCGATGTCGCGCGGATTCCTGGCGGTTCGTCTTCCGGTTCTGCTGTTGCCGTCGCGGCAGGTCTCGTGCCGGTTTCGATCGGAACGGATACAGGCGGTTCGGTACGCATCCCCTCAGCATTCAACGGGCTCGTCGGATATAAGGCAAGTCGTGGCCGCTACAGCATGGCCGGGGTCTTTCCCCTGGCGACCAGCCTCGATTCGCTCGGGCCTCTTTGCCGAAGTGTCCAGGACGCCGTCTGGGTCGATGCGGCGATGCGCGGCCGTGCGGCGCCTGATGTCATGCGCGCAAGCCTCGACAGCCTGTCGATCGTCGTGCCGACCAACATCGTCATGGACGATGTCGAGGACGGTGTGGCCGAGGCATTTCAGGCCGGGCTCGCCCGGCTGACGGCTGCCGGTGTCAAGGTGCGGCATGCCGCTTTTCCAGCTTTCGACAGGCTGTTTCAGGTGATGGCGGAGCACGGCCCGCTCGTGACCGCCGAAGCCTTTGCCGTTCATCATCGCCGCCTGGCAGGCCCCGAGGCTGAGCGCATGGATCGGCGCGTCGTCGCTCGCACCCGCCTGGGCGAAAAAATCACACTGGTCGGCTATCTCGAGATCCTGAAGGCACGAGAACGATTGATTGAGGACATCGCTGGCATGATCGGACCGAACGAGCTCGTCGCCTACCCCACGGTCGCCCATGTCGCACCGGCACTTGCGCCGCTGGAAGTGGATGATGAGCTGTTCGTCAGCGTCAACTTCAAAACGCTGCGCAATACCTTGATCGGCAATTTCCTCGATTGGTGCGGAGTGTCGCTCCCTTGCGGGACTGGAGAGGCCGGCATGCCGGCGGGACTGCTGCTATCGGCTCCGCATGGCCGGGACGACTACCTATTGGCCATGGCAATGGCCTTGGAAGATATCGTTGCCGGGTAGACCGACCCAACGCGCTCAGTTCCGGCACCGTGATTCCAAGGAAAACGACTCCGTCACTCTGTGTAAACGAACTCGACATCGCGTACCCTATGAGTGGGACGACAATCATCAACACATAGAGAGCAATATGGGCTGCCTTGGCGGCAGCGACCTCCCATTTGCCGAGGCCGGTCGGCAACTCCGGTACTCCCGCCCATATGCAAAATACGAGTCTCAAAGATACGAGAAGGAATATCAGCAGTCCGAACGACTTGTGAAGCGGGTACAAGACCTCTGGCCCGGACTCGCCTGCCGAGGTCATCACCCAACCGAGTGCGATCATCGCCAACACGATCGCCGCCATGATCCAGTGTAAAACGCGAATTGCCAGCGGGTATCGAGCTTTGCTCATAGTAATCTATCCGTGGATGGCCGACCACGTCACCTGCCAGCGATGGACCTATCCGCTGCTCGTGGTTGGAAAACTGCCTGGCATATTGCAGGGCGTTGCCGAGCTGTATAGGCATCAACGGCCTGGAAATCATCCATACCGGCGATCTTCGCCGAAGCTCCACGCCATCTGTGCACACGCCAAATATAAGCCAGCAATATCAAGTCGATAGAAAGGAGCGATGATGCTCGTCTGCCGCTTGATCATCTTCTGCGTCATCATGGCAGTCTTCGCCATCATGTTCTCGACCGCGGTCATAGACGCGCATCGAGAGGAGTTCATACCGCGCGCGCTGTATATGGAATGAGATGGATGGACTGGCGCAATTTTCTTCGAACTCGACGAATGGGTCATGCAACATGAGGTGGTGCCTGTCGATCTCTCCGAGATTAAATCCACCAAACATTCATATGTCGTCCACTAAACTGCAACATGCCGGCGATATGAAAGGAGATCAAATAGCGGATGGGGGCTGATGCCTGTTAATTTGCAAAGCATCGGTGCGAGAAGCAGGAACTTGTTGTCACCTTCCATCGACGGGAAGGTCTCGTCTTCGGCGATGCGCAAGCTGCGCATCCTGCATCTACTTTTCGCAGACGAAATTGCAGGGTCAGAGAGGCACTGTATCGACCTCGCCAATGGACAGGCTGTTCTCGGGCATGAGATTCACGTCGTCGGATTTCGCGACTCGCCGATCGTCCCGCTGCTCTCCGACAAGGTCAATTTTCACGGGTTCTCGACTGCGCTACTGCGTGGGATGAGACTGCGACAGTTGATTGCGAAGGCCGGAATCGAGGTCGCGCATGCACATCACAGCCCAGGAAGCAGAACCCTTGCCAGCGTCCCCGATAGCGTGACGACGATTGCGACCCTGCATGTCGGGTTCAAGCCGAAGCGACACGCACGGATGGACGGCGTCATCTGCGTGAACCGCGATCAGTTGTCCCGCCTCGACGGTTACGCCGGTCAAGCAGGTTTGATTTCGAACTGGCTGCCAGATGCGGTGAGTGGGGAGGCCGTAGACCTGCGTTCCAAATTGAATCTGCCTCGTGAAACGCGGTTGGTGGGCGCCGTAGGTCGACTGCATCCCAGCAAGGGAAACGACGTCCTCATCGCAGCCTTCAGACGATCTGCGCCAGAAAATGCGGCGCTGATTATAGTCGGCGAAGGGCCGCAGCGCAGCGAGTTGAAAAAGATTGCGGGAGGCGACCGTCGAATTCACTTGCCGGGTTATACAGACAACGTGCCCGGATTTCTGCGCAATTTGGACCTGTTCGTCTCCCCGTCTCGCGAGGAATCGTTCGGTCTGGCCATACTTGAGGCCATGCGTGAAGGACTCCCCATTATCGCAACAGCGACGAAGGGACCCTCGGAATATCTGCATGGCCATCCAGTCAATCTGGTGCAACCTGGTTCCATCGACGACATGTCAGCGGCCCTGATTGACGCCCTTAAGCCTCAGGGCGTTGTGGGCCACGTGCGCGTCGAACATGATCTGAGTGCTTTTTCTCGCTCGACGGGTATCGCCAATGTCCTTGATTTCTATCGCGAAGTTGCTGACAGAAAACAGCGTGTCGACACGAACCCTGCCAAGGCGCCGTTGCTGTATGTTGGCCAGACCTAGGAGTGATTTACGCACCCTTTCACCAATCAACACGCTCGCAAACTCCGCAAACGCACCGTGATGCGAAAGTTCAACCTGCCATCCGATGACAGGTATCGATATTTTAGCTGGGAGCCTGAAAGACGCCTCTGGAGCTCTGCTCATCAACGCACTGAATGCGCTTTGGCAGCGAGCGTCCAATCGGTCGAGCGCCGGACAATGAAGGTTATGCGACGATCGAATCCGCGATGTCGCCGAGATTGTCGATGGCGATGAAGAGTGCGTAAGGAGCTCTCATGCCACTGCTCCCCGTGCCAGCCAGCCGAGAACTCCGCCGAGGACCAGCGCAGCATAGGCGACGCCAGCGACCGCGAATTGGCCGGCAAATACAAAGCCTGTGATAGCGCCGGACAGGCCGGTCAGGATGCAGATGAGGATGGTGTCTGCTCCCCTCCGAGAACGATCATCTGCAATGCGACGCTGCTCCTCGGCAGCTTCGCTGATAAGGCAAGGATCGTTTCGAGAAAGCACAGTCCCGTGGTCGCGTGGATATTGCCCGTGGTCGAAATCATCAACACCGTCGTTTCTCCCCTGTTCAGCCTGCATCAAAAGGTCGCCTTTCTATCTGCCGTCCGTCGACCCGACAGACGGAAAATCGCTGATATTTTCACTGTGAACTCTTCTCCAGTGGAGGGGGAATAAGGTTTCCGGCCCTTTCTTTCGCTCCACTATCGGGGCCTGCGTTCAGTTTGTTCGCAGGCACTGTGGAGTTTAGATGGAGGCCGTTGCTGGTTATCGACGCAGCCCAATGTGCAGGAAAGAGTTCACGAGGCCGGTCCGCCTATCCAAAGGTCCAAAGTCGAATTCATTCCTCCTTCGAACATCCACACAACTTCCACGCATCGCCAACGTCGTGACGTTATGGAGACTTCCATCCAGCGGTTGGAAACTCGATGTCCGTTAGTTCACGAAATGGCGACACAAGTCGCGTTGCAACATTTGAAAGCTCTCCCCATCCTTCTATGGATCAAGGAGCGTCATCCCCCGGCAACCGGAAAGCAACAAGCAAGCAACGAATCCTGCATGTGCTTTTTTCTTCTCGAATAGCGGGATCGGAAAGGTATTGTATCGACCTTGCCAACGGGCAGGCAGCCCTTGGGCACGAGGTGCATGTTGCGGGAAGATTTGCCTCTCCGATGGCCGCCCTCTTTTCCAAGGATGTCGTCTTTCACGGCTTCGCGACGCCTTTCTTACGCGGCATGAGATTGCGACGGTTGATGATAAGCGCGGCGATTGAGATTGCTCACGCACATCTCAGTCCTGCCTGCAAGGCGCTTGCCACTGCTCCTTCCAGCGTATCAAAGATTGCAACGCTGCATGTCGGCTTCAAGGCAAAGCAACATGCCAGCCTCGACGGCGTGATCTGCGTGAACCGTGCCCAGTTGTCACGTCTTGGCAACTATACCGGCCAAGCGCGCCTTATTTCGAACTGGCTGCCGGCTGCGGAAGAGGGCGAGAATTTCGACCTGCGTTCGAAATTGAAGTTGCCGCGTAAAACGACACTCGTCGGCGCCGTAGGACGGTTGCATCCGAGCAAGGGTTACGATGTCCTGGTGTCGGCCTTTCAACAGGCTGCCCCTGATGACGCGGCGTTGGTCATTGTCGGCGGGGGACCGCAGCATGCAGCGTTGAAGAGCCTTTCCAAAGGCGACAGCAGAATTCATCTGCTGGGGCATAGCGATAACGTCTCCGGATTTTTACGCAATCTGGATCTGTTCGTTTCTCCGTCCCGCGAGGAATCGTTTGGCCTCGCCATACTTGAAGCCATGCGCGAGGGGCTTCCCATAATCGCGACAGCGGCAGAAGGTCCGTCGGAGTATCTGCGTGGCCATCCGGTGACCCTCGTGGAGCCTGGCTCTATCGACCGCCTTGCTGTGGCTCTAGGCGATGCATTCTATGTAAAAGCCGCCGTCGGCCTGTCCCGTGTGGTTTACGAATTGAGCTCGTTTTCTCGAACAGACGGCATTGCCAATGTTCTCGATTTCTATTCCCAGGTTGCCAGAGGGAATGCAGCCCCAATCTCCTCAGATACCTCCCGCCATCTCTGACAATTTACGATCCCTCCACCCAACCTCCATTCGGCCGCGATCATATTTCGATCCCGTCATTCTTACTCGGCCGGATATCTGCAGGTTTCCCGCGCAGTTCGTGTTGTCGAGAACCTCGCGATTAGGCGGGCGGAGACTGCACGGACGTGGTGTCGAACATCAGCGAAGAGCGTCCGCAGGGCCTCATGTTGCCCGTGGCAGAGAGATTTCGAACACCGCACCTCCGCGTGAGGAATTGCGGCATGAAGCCTGACCACCATGTGCTTCCGCAATGGCGCGAACTATGGACAGACCGAGACCGGAACCACCGTAAAGGCGGGAGCGGGAATCGTCGGCGCGGGTAAAAGGTTCAAATGCGCGCTTGTCGAAATTGGGCGGCAACCCTGGGCCAGAATCTTCAACCCGGATGACGGCCTCGTTTCCTGAGGCCAGTGTAAAAACTTCAATACGACCAGGTCTGGCATAACGTTGGGCGTTGTTCAGGAGCGCCAGGAGCACCTGCCGGAGCCGAACCGCATCCGCCGGAACGGTCATATCCACAAGAGCAAGCTCCAGCGAAAAACCCGCTTGCTGAAGCGACGGCTCGACGACATCCGCGACCTTCCTTATCTCTGCGGCGAGATCGATGAGCTCGATCTGCAGGTCCAGACGGCCCGCATCAGCAAGGGTGACGACGCGCAGGTCGTTGACCAGCCTTGTGAGCCCTTCGGTCTGAACCATGAGGCCGTCGATCAATTTCTCGTCGACGGGGAACAAACCATCGGCAACGCCCTGCAGCCTGCCCTTGAGTATTGTAAGCGGGGTCCTGAGCTCGTGGGCAATCGCCGCATTCCAGAAGGCGACGTTGTCGGCCATGTCCTGAAGCTTTTGCGCCATGATGTTGAAGTCCGCGACCAGATGGGCGGTCTCGCCAAGCGAATGGTCGCCTGGGGTCGCGCGAGCGGTGAGGTCTCCATCTGCGATGCGGCGAGCGCTCTCGGCAAGCGAGTTGATCGGCACGAGGATGCGCGCAGCGAGTTTGAGGGAGACAAATCCTGCAACGAGGAAGGCCGGCAAGGCAAGGCCGGTGAGAATCAGAAGATCGGTCTCCGTTGGCAGCCAGCTATCCTCGTCCAGCGGATACGGAAAGAGCGAAATCAGAATGGCATAGATAACGTAGACGCCGAAGAACACGACCAAGACGGCAATCATCGTGACAACCGCCATCGACAACAGGATCTGGCGGCTGAGAGCGGAGCGCCGGATCATTGCTCCGCGGCCAGTCTATAGCCGACGCCGCGAACACCGGACAACATTCCGGGAGCACCCGCCAATTCAAGCTTCCTGCGGAGATTGCTGACATGGCTGTCTACCGTCCGGTCGAGCGCATCGCCTCCGGGGAGGCAGGCGTCGACAAGCTCTCCGCGCGCAAAGACCTTCATCGGCGCTCTTGCCATATGGGCGAGAAGTCGGAATTCCGTAAGCGTCAACGGCACGGCTTTGTTTTCTCCGTCTGCCTCGACTCTCGCCTGATAACTATCCAGATCGATCGTCAGCCGGCTTACCCGCAGCACGCCCGCCGCGTTGCCCAGCCCGGCACGGCGAAGGACCGCTTTGGCACGAGCAACCACCTCAATAGGATTAAAGGGCTTTACGATGTAGTCGTCGGCGCCGATGCGGAGACCCTGGAGACGGTCGATATCTTTATCAAGGGCCGTGATCATGATGACCGGAGTATCGCCCCTGCGCCTGATCTCGGCGAGCACTTCCCAGCCATCAAGGCGTGGCATGGTCACATCGAGGAGCATCAGATCCGGCTTTAGGATGAGGTGCAGGTCAATCGCCGTTTTCCCGTCGGCTGCACGTACCGTGCGAAACCCTTCACGCGTCATGTAGGCGTCAAGGATATCGACGATCTCCGAATCGTCTTCGGCTATAATGGCAAGAGCGTTCATCTAGCAAGGCACCATTGTTTGAAGGCCTGATAGTATTCGATGTCGCAGCGCTACGTCGAGCTATCAACTGCCATCTGCGCCATACCTCCACACGATCTCCACGGTTTGCCAGCGTCGGCAGGCAATAGCGCCGATGAAGAAGCGCCGCTAGCGCGCATGCCGATTGGACATGACATATGGTTTATGGTTTGCGAGGTTTGCTCGTTGTTCTCGGTGCAATGACAGCCGGCTTTCTGTCCGGATGCAGCAACGAAAATTCCGGGAGTGCAAATGCCGAGCAAGGCGCGCAGCTGCCGGTGCGGGTAACGGTGAAGCAGCGCGGCTGCGGCTGCGGCCGATCCTGATGACATCGCTTGCCTTCGCGCTGGGTGTCGTACCGCTGATGATTGCGCATGGCGCGAGTTCCGAAACCCAACATGCGATCGGCACCGGCGTGTTCGGCGGCATGGTTTCCGCGACCGTATTGGCGGTGTTTTTCGTGCCGGTCTTCTATGTCGCCGTCATGCGGCTATTTGGTCGCCGCGACAGGAACTCCGCCAGCACTACACCACAGCCGGACAATCCTCCGGTCGCCTGATCCAGGCGCATGTGAATCATAAAACAGGAAAGAATCCAAGACGATGACCAGTGCGACACAGGCCACCCCTGTAACGGGTTCCTGGAACAAGGCTCTGCCGGGATCTGCACGGCTCATCGGCATGCTGCCGCTTGTCTTGTCCCTCGGCGCCTGTACGGTTGGGCCTGATTATGTGAAACCTTCGCTTGCGCTCCCGATCAAATATAGCTCGGCGGATCGGACGCAATCAGTTGCCAGGCCGCAATTGTCCCGCTGGTGGACCCGCCTCGGCGATCCGACTTTGAATGCCCTTATCGAAGAAGCCATCCTGGGCAACCTCAATGTCGCGGCGGCGAAGGCCCAGGTCAGGGAGGCGCGCGCGACCTACCGCCAGGCAGAGGGCACCCTGTTGCCGGCACTTGCAGGCAACAGTTCCGCAAGCCTTCTCAGAACCGCGACCACGGCCGCGAGGGGAGCCACCACCGGTCCGCAGGATTCAACGCAGTATCAGGCTGGATTCGACGCAAGCTGGGAAATCGATCTCTTCGGCAGGAACCAGCGTGGCGTCGAGGCTGCTTTCTATGGCGTGGAGGCAGCCGACGAACAATTGCGGCTGGCCATGCTGACGCTCATCGGTGACGTTGCCTCCAACTATGTGTCCGCTCGGGGCTATCAGGCGCGCATCGCGCTCGCACAACGCACGGCGAAGGCACAACGCGCTGCGGCGCAATTGATTAAGGTTCGAATGGCCGCAGGCTCCGCAACGGCCATGGACCTTGCCAACGCCACCGGTCAGGCGCGATCGACCGAGGCCGCGATACCAGGCCTGAAGATTTCCTATGCCGAAGCGGTCCACCGGCTCAGCGTCCTCACGGGCCGTGCGCCGGGCGAGCTTACGGAGCGGATGAAGCGCCAGGCACCGATCCCGCAACCAAAGCTGCCGATGCCGGTCGGCATTCCTGCCGACATTCTGCTGTCGCGGCCTGATGTGCGCTCAGCGGAGCGCCAGCTGGCCCAGGCGACCGCGAGGATAGGCCAGGCAGAAGCCTCAAGATACCCTTCGATCAATTTGACCGGCAACATCGCTACCACCGGGCTGAGCGTGGGAGATCTTGCCAAAAACTCTTCGATCGGCTGGTCGTTCGGGCCGGCGCTCAACGTTCCGCTCTTCAGAGGCGGGCAATTGCAGGCGGCCGTCGAGGTCGTTCGGGCTCAACGGGACCAAAATTTCGTGGCGTATCAGGCCGCGGTGTTGAGATCCCTCGAAGAGATCGAGAACGCGCTGGTCGCGCTGGTGCAGGAAAGGGTGCGTTACGGCAAGCTCTCGGCATCAGTCGAGGCATACCGTCAGTCGGCGAGGTTGGCGCGGACTCTGTACGAAGGCGGCTCGGCGGACTTCCTGTCCATCCTGGACGCGCAACGCTCCCTCTACAGCGCCGAAGATGACCTCGTTCAAAGCCGGATCATGCTCGCAAACAGCTACGTGGCGCTGAATAAAGCACTGGGCGGCAGTTGGGACGGGAGCATCGATGCCTCGAAGCGGGAGATTGTCGACAAAGATATGGGACCGCGACTGGCGCGAAAGCCATGAAGAACGACAGTGAGCCGTCTATCCGGCGCTGCAATCAGCGTCTTGAGACGGCGCGCTGCTGATTCCTGCCTTCTTCATCGTCGCTGTTTGCCCGTTGCGAACTTATCCTCACGGAAGGAGAGGAAGCCGGTTGTTTGTGGTGCCGGTCCAAGCTTGGACCACTCCAGCCGGTGGCCGCGCCCATTCGCGCCGTGCCTCCTCCGAAAGCACCAGGC
The DNA here is from genome assembly GCF_014193555.1 of Rhizobium sp. BK275. Lineage (NCBI taxonomy): Bacteria > Pseudomonadati > Pseudomonadota > Alphaproteobacteria > Hyphomicrobiales > Rhizobiaceae > Rhizobium > Rhizobium sp. BK275. The sequence goes on along the minus strand of NZ_JACHZL010000001.1, from coordinate 832,388 downwards.
CATGCCCCGGGCGCTCCGGCGCGTAGGCGAAGCCGTCGCCTTTACCGCTATTTGTCCGAGGCACACCGCCGGACGACCGGTCGACGCTGAGATTAATGTGGCTCCGAAATGCGGCGTGCGGTGAGGTGCGGAGCGAACGCTCCATTCCAACGCTGCATTTCATTCCTCTTCTGTGCAGCTCGTGATGCGTTTGACCGCGTCTGCGGCGGTTTCGAGGACCCGCCGCGACATGTCTTCATCTGTCATGATGCGAGAGATCGTCACCGCCCCCACCATGAGGGACAGGACAGCCATGGCTTTGTCATAAGGTTTCGAGCTGTCCGATGCCGGGATCAGTTCGTCGAGAATCTGTAGATGAGCTTCAATGCCATCCTGGAATGGAGTTCGTACGCCTTCGCTTTGGCGCGCAGCATCGGAGCCAAGCGCTGCAAGAGGGCATCCGTCGCCTGTTTCTCCCCGGTGATCGGTCGAAAGGTAAAGGCCGACAACTGCCTCAAGCGGATCGGGACTACCTGCGGCGACCGTCGACCATCTACGCGTCGCGCTCTCCATCGCTCGCCGCGATGCCAATGCCGCCAAGTCATCCTTGGATTCGAACTGTTTGTAGAAGGCGCCCTGGGTGAGCCCGGCACCCTTCATCAAATCCTTGAGGCCGATACCATCGAAGCCGTGCTCTCGAAAGAGCCTGCTGGCCACGTTGATGACCGTCTCTCGGTTCGCTTCGGCTTGAGCGCGACTGACTCTCATAGCAATCTCCATTTAGATTTCATTTGACATCTATATCACAATTAGAGTTAGATCGCAATCTAATTTAACTGCTGTGCCCGTCAACAAGGGTCAATGACATGAATCGCAAAATTCTTCTTACCAGCTTCGGCCTACTCGCTGCCGCCAGCGTTACGGCGTTCATTCTCGTCGCCGAGTCCTCGGGAGGAAAGGCGCAAGCCGCCGACCCCCGCGTTGCGCCGCCGCTCGTCAGCTTGGTGGACGCAAAGAGGCCGGATACCGCTGTGCGGACCTTCACAGGCACAATCGCTGCTCGGGTGCAAAGCAACCTGGGATTTCGTGTACCCGGCAAAATCATGCAGCGTTATGTGGACATCGGCGAGCAGGTTAAGGCGGGTCAGCCTTTGATGCGCATCGACGAGACCGATCTGCGGCTGGCGCTTGCCGCAAAACGCAATGCAGTCGCTGCAGCTCAGGCCGTCCTGACCCAGGCGCAAGCAGACGAGAGACGCTACGCCGCTTTGGTGAAAAACGGACTGGCAGCCGCTTCTCCGCAGCGTTACGAACAGGCAAAAGCAGCGTTGGATACCGCAACCGCCCAGCTCGCGGCGGCGCAAGCAGATGCTAGGGTCGCCGAAAACGCGGCGACTTACTCCCTGCTGATCGCCGATACCGATGGCACGGTCGTCGAAACGCTTGGGGAGCCGGGGCAAGTGGTCACGGCTGGACAGACGGTCATCCGGCTCGCCCAAGCCGGGCCTCGTGAGGCGCTGGTCTGGCTTCCGGAATCCGTTCGGCCCCAGATTGGAGACATAGCCGAGGCAAGCGTCTACGGAAGCGAAAGCCGGCAAGACAAGGCGCGGCTTCGGCAGATCTCGGATGCCGCCGATCCTCAAACCCGCACTTATGAAGCACGCTGGGTTCTGGATGGCGCCGCAGCCTCGGCCCCGCTCGGCGCGACGGTGACGATCAAGATTTCCAGCGACAATGGCCTGTCGCATGCAGCGGTGCCGGTCGGCGCTGTTTTTGACGACGGCAGCCGAACCGGTGTGTGGGTCTTTGACGAAAAATCGTCGACCGTCCAGTTCCGTTCAGTGCAGGTAGAGAAGATCGGCGAGGAGGTCGCGGTGGTTTCCAGCCTGGAGGCAGGCGAGCCGATCGTCGCTCTCGGAGCGCATCTCCTGCAGGACGGTGCGAGCGTTCGTACGGAACAAGCAGAGGCGGTCAACCAATGAGCTTCAATTTGTCCGCGCTCGCTGTTCGCGAGAGAGCCGTTACCCTGTTCTTCATCATCCTGCTTGCTGCCGCCGGCGTCTATGCCTTTGCCAAGCTCGGGCGGGCGGAGGACCCCTCGTTCACCATCAAGACTCTGACCGTGACAGCCGTGTGGCCGGGCGCGACAGCGCGCGAAATGCAGGATCTTGTCGCCGAACCCCTTGAGAAACGCCTTCAGGAACTCACCTGGTACGACCGCGTAGAGACGACAACGCGGCCGGGATACGCCTTTCTGACCGTTACGCTTAAGGATAGTACGCCGGCCACGGCAGTCGAAGAGGAATTCTATCAGGCCCGAAAGAAGCTTGGAGACGAGGCGCGTAACCTGCCTCAGGGCGTTCTTGGTCCCTTTGTCAACGACGAGTATTCCGATGTCAGCTTCGCACTTTATGCACTGAAGGCCAAGGGCATGCCGATGCGCGACCTTGTGCGTCAGGCAGAAGCGATCCGTCAGGATCTTCTGCATGTGCCCGGTGTCAAGAAGATCAACATCCTCGGAGAACGGCCCGAACAGATCTTTGTCGAATTCTCCTATGCCAAACTGGCCACTCTCGGCATTTCGGCACAGGACATTGCGGCCGCTTTGCAGCGGCAGAATACCGTGACGCCGGCGGGATCGATCGATACGCGCGGCCCGCAGGTCTTCATCCGCTTCGATGGCGCTTATGACAGCATACAGGCGATCGCCGATACGCCGATCGTCGCAGCCGGGCGCATGATGAAGCTCTCAGATTTTGCCGAGGTTCGTCGCGGCTATGAAGATCCGGCCATCTATATCATCCGTCACGATGGCGAACCTGCCATCATGCTCGGCGTGGTAATGCAGCAGGGATGGAATGGTCTGGAGCTCGGGAAGGCGCTGGAAGAAAAATCCGTTGCGATCGCACAGACCTTGCCGCTCGGCATGACGCTCGCCAAGGTCAGCGACCAGGCCGTCAACATCCAGGAGGCCGTCGGCGAGTTCATGCTGAAATTCGCCATGGCGCTTGGCGTCGTGCTGTTCGTAAGCCTCATCAGCCTCGGGTGGCGTGTTGGCATCGTCGTTGCACTGGCCGTGCCCCTCACGCTTGCCGTTGTCTTCCTCATCATGCTGGAGACTGGCAGGTTCTTCGACCGCATCACGCTCGGTGCGCTAATCCTGGCGCTCGGCCTTCTGGTCGACGACGCCATCATCGCTATCGAGGTGATGGTGGTGAAGATGGAAGAAGGGATGGATCGCATCAAGGCGGCCGCCTATGCATGGAGCCATACCGCTGCCCCCATGCTATCCGGTACGCTGGTAACGATCATCGGGCTGATGCCGGTCGGCTTCGCCCGCTCGACCGCCGGCGAATATGCCGGCAACATCTTCTGGGTGGTGGGCTTTGCCCTCATCGTCTCCTGGATCGTCGCCGTGATCTTCACGCCCTACCTCGGCGTCAAGATGCTGCCTGCGATCAAGCCGGTTGAAGGTGGCCATCACGCCATCTACGACACCTCGAACTATCGCCGCCTTCGGGGGGTGATCGAGTTTGCCGTGCGGCACAAGTTCGTCACATGTGCGGTAGTCGGCATCGCTATGGGCATCTCCGTCGTTGGCATGGGAGCGGTCAAGCAGCAGTTTTTCCCGACGTCGGATCGTCCGGAAGTATTGGTCGAAGTCCGTATGCCTGAGGGTACCAGTATCGAGACGACGACAGCCACGGTCGAGAAGCTCGAAGGGTGGCTGCAAAAGCAGCCGGAGACAAAGACCGTCACCAGCTATGTCGGTCAAGGCGCTCCCCGTTTCTTCTTCGCCATGGCGCCGGAATTGCCGGACCCATCCTTCGCCAAGATCGTCGTGCTGACTTCCGACGCCGAGACCCGCGAGGCCTTGAAGCACCGTCTCCGGACGGCTGTCTCGGAGGGGCTCGCACCTGAAGCCTATGTCCGTGTAACGCAGCTCGTATTCGGTCCCTACACACCATTCCCGGTCGAGTTTCGCGTCATGGGACCTGATCCCAAGAAATTGTATGAAATCTCCGAGAAGGCCCTCGACATCATGAAAGGCGTGCCGGATGTCCGTCAGGCCAATCGCGACTGGGGCAACCGCACGCCGGTGCTGCGCTTCGTTCCTGACCAGAATCGGCTGAGCCTGATCGGCCTTTCGCCGGCGGAGGCAGCCCAGCAGATGCAATTGCTGTTGAGCGGTATTCCGATCACCCAGGTTCGCGAGAACATCCGGAACGTGCCCGTCATCGCGCGCAGTGCCGGCGAAAACAGGCTTGATCCGTCAAGACTGGCAGACTTCTCGCTGATGAGCCGGGACGGCCGACAGGTTCCACTCGATCAGATCGGTCATTCTGAAATCCGGTTTGAAGAGCCGATCCTGAAAAGGCGCGACCGAACGCCTGTCATTACGATCCGCTCGGACATTAACGAGGCGACACAGCCGCCCGAAGTCTCGCAGCAGGTTCTGAAGGCACTCCAGCCGCTGATCGCCTCGCTTCCGGTCGGATATCGTATCGAGATGGGCGGAAACATCGAAGAATCTTTGAAGGCCAATGTTGCCCTTGTTCAGATCTTCCCGGCGATGATTGCCGCAATGCTGATCGTCATCGTCCTGCAGGTCCGCAGCCTGTCAACGATGACCATGGTGATGCTGACGGGACCGCTTGGTCTTGCTGGTGTTGTTCCCGTCTTGCTTATCTTCCATCAACCGTTCGGCTTCAATGCCATTCTCGGACTGATCGGGCTCGCGGGAATCCTGATGCGCAACACCTTGATCCTGACTGAACAGATCAAGGAGAACCAGGCAGCCGGTCTCGACGACTATCATGCCGTCATCGAGGCGACAGTCCAGCGGACACGTCCGGTCATGTTGACAGCACTCGCGGCCGTCCTTGCCTTCATCCCTCTCACCCACTCGGTATTCTGGGGGTCGATGGCCTACACGCTGATCGGTGGTACGGCGGTCGGGACCGTAATGATCCTGCTCTTCCTCCCCGCTCTCTATGCCACCTGGTTCCGCATCAAGCCGACTGAAAGAGAAACACATCATACAGAGCAAAATGCTCCAGAACTGCAACGCGCTATGGCTGCGGAGTAACATCATGTTTCGGATATGTACTGACGTGCCCCCCCCTGACGCGAAGGAGAAAACCAGCGGCTCAGTATCGATGGTCCGGGGTGTTTATTGGGCTTCCGATCGACAGGAGTCGGAATCTCATGAACGAGGGCTTTATTCCTCAGCTTCGGACGAAGCAATTTTAGGGCAAGGACGTGATCGCATCCTGGATATTGCGGAAAAACACATTCGCCGTATCGGCCATCGCAAGACCACGGTTGCTGACATTGCGTCCGACCTGGGCACAAGTCGAGCGAGCGTATACCGGTTCTTTCCCACAAGGGCGGCGATCAACAGTTCCGTCTGTGGGCGTATCATCAACGAGGTTGCTGAAATTGTTTTTGCCGTCGCACGGATGGACGCGCCAGCAAGCAAAAGGCTTGTTGACCTTTTGAACGTGCTCCACCGGCACAGCAGGAGGAGGCTGGTGGAGGAGAGGCCCATTCACGATTTGCTCGTCGCTGCCATGAACGAAAGATGGGCAACCATCAATGTGCATAACGAGCAAATCCAGACGATCCTGACAGCACTGATCCGCGAGGGTTTGCAAGCAGGCGAGTTCCATGCGGAAGATGCCGACGATGCCACACGGGGAGTGATCACCGCGTTCCTGCCGTTCTTCCATCCGATTTTGGTTGAGCAGCGTGTTCAGGAAGGAGAGGACATGGCTGCAGCCGCCCGCGCTCAAATCCGCTTTATCATGCGCGCGCTCGACAAATCAGACGGGCGCTCCGCCAATGTCGATCCGACGTCGAACGGTGCATGATTTTCGTCCCGGTCATCTTGTCCTCTCCAATCCCAACCTATTGCACGGAACTTGCAGCAAGCGACCGGAAAGAGGCACTGCGAGCCGCGGATCGATCCCGCGCAGGCACCAAACGCGACTCCCTGATCAAGGAATTCATGGCAGCGGGTCGGACGCTCCTTATCAAAACTCAATAAAACCAAGTCCGTTTCATTTTATATGTTGATTGACATCCAAAATCAGTTTCGATGTTGATCGAAATCTAAAATGATTGTTTGCGAAATGAAGACTTCCCATTCGGGATTGGTCCTCCGGCCGAAACCCCTCGCAATCAACTATTTGCGCAATCCTCAGGAGCATGCATGTCCAATAAAAAAGTCGTCGTCGTCACAGGCGCATCATCCGGAATAGGCGAGGCAGTGGCGCGCCTTCTTGCACAAAATGGCTTCCAGGTGTTTGGAGGCGCACGCAACCTGCACCGTGCTCCTTCCATTCCCGGCGTCCGCTTCGGAACCGTCGACGTCACCGACGACACATCGGTTACGAACTTTGTGGAATGGGTTTTGTCGGAAGCAGGTAAAATTGATGTGCTGATCAATAATGCTGGCGTTTCGCTGGTCGGTCCTGTCGAGAATACTTCGACCGCGGAGGCTCAAAAGGTATTCGACACCAACGTGTTCGGCCCTTTGCGCATGATCCGCGCCGCTCTGCCCTCCATGCGTGCCGCTCGGAGCGGGCTCATCATTAATGTCAGCTCGGTTTTGGGCTTCCTGCCTGCGCCGTTCATGGGGCTATATGCCAGCAGCAAGCACGCGCTTGAGGGGCTGTCGGAGTCCCTGGATCACGAGATCCGTGAGTTTAACGTCAGGGTCGTGTTGCTCGAACCCACCTTCACCAACACGAAGCTCGACGTAAACGCGGCACATACTGAGGCGCCCTTGGGCGTCTACGAAACGCAGGCCAATGCGACCGTCGAAGCGGTTCAGGCGCAGATCAAATCGGCGCCGTCGGCGCAGACGGTAGCCGAGAAAATCCTGGCGACGATCAACGGTCCGTACCGCATGCGTCAACCCGCGGGCGGTCAAGCGAAGCTTCTCAGCCGGTTGCGCAGATTCATGCCCGCAAACGCCGTCGATAAAAGTCTGCGGAAAACATTCGGCTTCGGCAAGTGAAGTTCGTCCCAAGTTTTGCCGTAGAGCGCACCGATCATCCAGCAATGAGTGCAAATTGAATATACAAGGGGAGGAGTGCTCGCCGTCGATTTTCCATAGGCTTGCGACTGTTTGCGACCACGCTTACATTTTGGATCAGACGGCCATACTTTCCACGTATCGGCGCCAGCCACCGTAAGCAGTAATATCGGGCTGCTCCTTGAGCGCGACCGCCTCGCACAGAAAACCGGTGACCACAGAGCCGTCCTCCAGCGAGAGCTTTCCCACACCAAGTGGCGCTGGAATCCGATCGATGAAATCTCCAAAGTCTGCTACGGGCAAAGCCCAGACCTCGACATCGATCGGGGCGCCGCTCGAGACGTCCCGGACCAGGCCGGGCTTGGGAGGCATGGCGCCGCTCAACGCGAAGAGACGGTAATCGCCGCTGGTTCGGGCGGCTCTGCGAAACAGGCCTGATCGCTGCGTGAGCTCGTGATTGAGCGGCATTCCGGAAAGGTGTGCACCGACGACGGCAATTTCACGATAGCCGTCGGGCAGAGACGCGTCAGCCGGTACCGGATAGGGATTGTCGAATTTGCCGAGCTTGAGCCCGGTCGCCCTGTGGAACGCAGCTGCGATACCGGCTGCTCGCGCCTCGTTAAAACCAGGGGCGAGGAAGGTTACGCCAAGCGGCAGGCCATCCTTGCGAAAGCCGTTGGGAACGGCGATGCCGCACAACCCCATCAGGTTCACGAAATTGGTGTAGATACCGAGATTGCTGTTGAGTTGAATGGGATTGGCGGCAATCTCTTCCTTGGTGTAGATCGTCGGCGTCGTCGGAACCAACAGCACGGTAATGTCGTCCCAGAGGGCGCGCGTATCGCGCTTCAGTTCGGCGATCCTGTGAATGGCTGCAAAGGTGTCGCCAGCCGTAAAGCTTGCGGATTTCGACAGGATCTGACGTGTGACCGGATGGATCGCCTCGCCATGCTGCTCAAGCACGCTGTCGAGGCTCAACGCTCTTTCTGAGATCCATGGCCCCTCGTAGAGTATACGCTGCGTTTCCTCAAACGGAGCAAAGTCCACTTCGACCTTTTCTCCTCCCATCGCGGTCAATCGCGCCATCGCCTCGCCGAAGAGCCTTCCAGCCTCGGTATCGCCGAAGAAGCGAAGTGCTTTGCCAGCCGGCACGCCGAAGCGGAAACGCGGCGGCGCGGGCGCGGGTATCAGCGGAACGGCGTCCGCTTCCGGCCGGGAGAACGGGTATGACGGGTCGTACCCGGCGATCAGCCTGAGGACGCTCATGCCGTCCTCGACGGTCAGCGAGAAGATTGCGAGCGTTTCGATCGTCTTGACGCAGCCTCCGCCGGACACGCATGCATTGCTGACGAGGCCGGGCGTCGGCTTGATGCCGACGATGTTGTTGAAACCGGCCGGCACGCGACCAGAGCCGGCGGCATCGTTTGCGATGGAAAAGGACGAAAGCCCTGCCGCGACCGAGACGCCCGACCCGGAACTCGATCCCCCCGAGATGAAGCGATCATCGAAGACCGACGAGCAGGCACCATAGGGCGTGCGCATGCCGACAAGGCCGATGCCGAACTGATCCATGTTGGTCTTGCCGATGAGAATGGCGCCGGCATCGAAGATCCTGTCCAGTGCTTGACCGCTGGACGTCGCGATATAGGCACCTTCCTTCAGGGCATTCGTGGTGGGGAGGCCGACAATGTCGTTGCAGTCCTTCACGGAAAACGGAATGCCCCAGAGCGGCCGGCCGTCATAGCCCTCTGCCTCGAGCGCGTCTGCCGCCGCAAGAGCGGTCTCGCGCGACACGAGATAGGTCCAGACGTGATCCTCGCCGCGCGCCGCGATACGATCGTAGATCGCGTTCACCACGCGCGTCGGCGTCAGCATACCGGCCGCATAGGCGGACGAGAGCGTCGAAAGGTCGAGGCTTCCCGTCGTGTCGGACCATTTTAGTTCGGACATGGCTTTACTCCTGATGACTTCCGAGAGCCGCCTCGATGGCGGCGGCTGAGGCAATCGCGCCGAAAAGGCCGTTGCCGAAAGTGGTTATGCGCAGCTGTGCGTCATGGCGCCCTGGAGAGGTTCCCTTGCAGGCGTCGAAGACCGTCAGGCATTCGAAACCCATGTCGTTTGCCGCACGCTGTGTTGCGTGAACCAGCCCGTCGGTCGGCAGGCCGGTCACGAGAAGGTTGCGAATTCCGTGCCTGCGGAGAGTGTCCTCAAGGCCGGTTCCGAAGAAAGCGTTATCGCCGGCATGATCGACGATGATGGCGGCGGGCGGAAGCGACATGCTGTCATCGAACTGCCAGTCTGGGCTGCCTTTTGTGGGAACCTCATCGCCAAGGACCGCACGTCGCCGTGCGAGAGCGCCGCCTTCGGGATCCTGTCCGCGCCTGGAGGCGATGATGGCAAGACCGCGACGGCCGGCCGCCTCGATCAAGCGCATGGCGGTATCGCGCTCCGCTTCGGCGGCGAGGCCGCGGACGATGCCGCTCTGGAAGCCGAGGAGCAGAAGGGCCGTGTCACCGGATGACCATTCACCGTCGAAGGGCCACGCATAGGGGTTGGCGTCAATCCGCCCGAAATGGTTCGTCGAGTTCTCAATCATCGGCCGTTTCCAGCATGGCGGCAAAAGCGGTCCGATCGGCGACGCCACCCCAGCGCCCGCCAAAGGCCCGAAGGATTTCCAGCGTCGCCTCATGGTTTCGGGTCTCGACTGCAGCAGTACAATCTTCCAGAAGGACGCATTCGATGCCGTGCTCGAAGCCGTCGCGGATGGTGGATTGTACGCAGCAATCCGACGTCACGCCGGTGACGACGAGCCGCGAAATGCCGCGGCTTTCGAGTTGTTCGGCAAGATCGGTCCGATGAAACGAGGATTTACCCGGCTTGTCGATGACGATCTCCCCGTCGATCGGTGTCAATTCCGGAATGATCTGCCAACCGGGCTCACCACGAACGAGTATCCGGCCGGTCTTTCCCATGTCGCCGATCCCCAACCCATGACGGCGCGTTCGCCATTGCTTGTTGGTGTGGAGATCAGAAAGGTCCGGATGATGTCCCTCCCGGGTGTGAATGACCGTCAGGCCGGCCGCGCGGGCGCGGGCGAGCGTCTCAGCTATACGTGTGATTACCGAACGGGTGTTTGACACGTCCTCACCAAGCTGGTCGACCCAGCCGCCGGCGGCGCAGAAATCGATCTGCATGTCGATGATGATCAAGGCAATACCGGCTTTGGAAACCGTGCCGCCCAGAGGCCAGAAGGTCGCGGTCGGTTCGTTGCTCACAGGCGAGCTCCGGTTTCCGGATCGAACAGCAGGATCAGCGACGGATCCACGGAGAATGTCACGCGTTCGTCGCGCTGCACCCGATGGCTGCTGTCGACGAGTGCTTTCAGCCTCGGCGCCGATTTCATCATGTCACGTTCGTCGTCCATGACGACGGCACTGCTCGCAGCCGTTCCCTTGTCCTCCATGTGGACGAGCAGATCGGCTCCCAGGTCCTCGACGAAGGAGGCTCTCGCCGAGATCGTGCCGGGCATACCGGCATTGTCAGACAGCTTCAAATGTTCGGGCCGGATGCCGATCGCGACCCGTCGATCAATGCGGCGGGCCGCGCGCTCGCCCTGTTGCGCGAGCGGCAACAGGAATTCGCCGATTGCAACGGCCGGGCCGTTGTCATGCGCGACGAGCCTGCCCTCCAGAAAGTTGATTGGCGGGGAACCGATGAAGCCGGCGACGAACATGTTGACCGGATGATCATAGAGCGCCCGTGGCGTATCAAGCTGCTGCAGTGTTCCCTTGTTCATGACGGCAACGCGGTGGCCCATCGTCATGGCTTCCACCTGGTCGTGGGTGACATAGACCGTCGTGACCGCCGTCATGCGCTGCAGCCGCGAGATTTCCGCGCGCATCTGACCGCGCAGGCGTGCATCGAGATTGGAAAGCGGTTCATCCATCAGGAAGGCGTTGGGCGAGCGCACCAAGGCACGGCCCATGGCGACACGCTGCCGCTGGCCACCCGAAAGACGGTTCGGCTTGCGATCCAGAAATTCCGTCAATTCCAGCAGCGCGGCGGTTTCGCGCACCTTGTCGGCGATGACTTCAGGCTTGGCGCCGCGCACCTTCAGTCCGAAGGCGATATTGTCCGCAACGGTAAGATGCGGATAAAGCGCGTAGGACTGAAAGACCATGGCTATATCGCGGTCGCGAGGCGACAGATCGTTTGCCACAGTGTCGTTGATCTTCAACTTGCCGGAGGAGATATCCTCCAGGCCGGCGATCATTCGAAGAGCGGTGGTCTTGCCGCAGCCGGACGGGCCGACCAGTACCATGAATTCCCCATCGGCGATCTTGAGATTGAAATCACTCAGCGCCGCGGCCTTGCCGCCGGCATAGGTCTTTGAGACGTTCGTAAACGAGATTTCGGCCATGCTGTCTGCCCTACTGTACGCCGTTGGTCGCGCCCTGAACGAAATAGCGGTTCATGAAAAGCGCCATCAGGACAATCGGTATGGTGGAAAAGTGCGCAAGAGCTCCGAGCGTGCCCCAGGTAATGTCCTTGGTTCCATAAGCCGTCAGCAGCGCGACTGAGATCGGCTTTGAATCCAGGGTCGTCAGAAACATCGGGTGAAGGAAGTCGTTCCAGGAGAACATCATGCAAAAGAGTGCGCAGGCGATGATGCCCGAGCGCACCGACGGCAGGGCCACGCGCAGGAAGGCACCGATCAGCGTGCAGCCATCGGTCAGCGCCGCCTCTTCCATGTCCGGCGGCAGCGACTTGAAGTAGGAAAACATCATCCAGGTCACGAAGGCGCAGTTCAGCATGGTATTGAATACGATGACCGCCCACCAGCTGCCGAGCAGCCCGATGTCACGCATCAGCAGATAAAAGGGGATCAGTGCGGCGATCGCCGGGATCATCCGGATCGCCAGGAAGAAATAGGCAAAGCCAGTGGCAAAGCGTGCCTTGGAGCGCGCCAGAGCGTAGCCGGAGGGAACGCCGAGCAGAAGCGAAAGAAGCGTCGTGCCAAGGCTGATCACCAGCGATGAGCGGACGAGCGAAACGACGTCGAACAGCGCAAGGGCCTGGCGAAACTGGTCGAGCGTCGGCTCGAAGGTCAGGCGCGGCGGCACGGTGAATATCTGGTTCGACGGCTTGTAGGCGGTCGCGATCAGCCAGCAGACCGGAAGCAGGAACAGGAGGGTTGCGACGAGGACGAGGGTCCGCTCGGCAAGGATGCGACGTCTGGAAACACGTGACATCGGCCTATCTCCCGTTGATCCTGACATCGGCGCGTCGGACGACCAGAAGCAGAACGGTCGCTATCAGCGCGATGAAGAGCAGCGTGACGTTGCCGACGGCCGAGGCATAGCCGACATTGAAGAATTGCAGACCCTCCTTGACGCCCAGCATCATCAGCGTGTTGGTGGCATCGTTCGGCCCGCCGCCCGTTGTGACGAAAACGGAATCGAAGACCCGGAAGGCATCCATCGTCCTCAGCGTGAGTGCGAGGAAGATCGATGGCAGCATCAAGGGCAGGACCAATAGGCGGAAGCGCTGCCATGCCGTTGCGCCGTCGACTGTCCCGGCCTCAAGCAGGTCCGCCGGCAGTGCCTTGAGACCGGCAAGCAGGATCAGCGTCATCAAAGGGGTCCACTCCCAGCAGTCGATCACTATGAGGACCCAGAGCGCGGTGGAGGCGTCGGTGAGGAGGCCCGTGCGGGGTCCGATGCCCGCCTCCGACAGGAAATAGCCGATCATGCCGTAGTCGGCGCCAAGCAGCGCCTTGAAGATCAGTCCGACCACGAGTGGGGTGATCGTTGATGGCACGAGCAAGAAGGCCAGAACCGCGCGGTTGAAACGGCTGTCGCGCCACAGAAGGAGCGCCAGGCAGAAGCCGAAGATGAGCTGGAGACCGACACTGAAAATCGTGAACTGGAAGGTGTTGAGGATTGCCGTGCGCGTCGCATCATCGGTGAAGATGTCGACATAGTTCTGCAGGCCGACGAAGCTCGTCCGGGCGGGGCGGAGAAGATTGTAGCGATAGAAGCTGTACCAGATCCCTTGCGAAAGCGGCCAAAGGCCGATTGCAGCGACGTAGACGACTGCCGGAGCGGCCATCAAGAACAGGAAGAGCCTGCGGCGATCGGAGAAGCGATGGGGCATCGGCAAAACAGCGTTCATTCGTGTCAGGCCCGGCTCCGGCCCTCAGGCTGCATCCTTGACCGCGCCGGTTTGACGATCGGCGCGATCGCGAAGCGGAATGCGCCTGCCAAACATGGCGGGCAGGCGCGGCGATCAGAACAGTTTTTCTGCTGCTTCCTGCGCCTTGTCGAGCGCTTCCTTCGGGGTTGCGGCGCCGGCGAGTACGGAATTGACGGCTGTGCCGAGCATATCCTGAATTTCCGGATATTCCGGAATGCGCGGACGGAATTCGCCGTTGCCGTGCTCGTAGGTTTGCGCGATCACCGGCAGGAAGTCATATTTGGCAAGAAGGTCGGGGTCGGTCATCTGGCTCTTGCGCATGAAGCCGCCGGCACCGAGCATATTGAACTCCTTGTGGATTTTCTTGCTCGTCACCCACTTGATGAAGGTCCACGCAGCTTCCTGTTTCGACGTATCGATATCGGCATTGATCGCAAGCCCCCAGCCGCCGACGCCATATTGCGGCGTCATGCCCGCGGCAACCGGCGCCACGGCAATGCCGGCCTTGCCGACGATGTTCGATACTTTCGGATCGGAATAGGCAGCAGCACCCACGGACCAAGTCTGCATGAAGGCAGACATTCCCTGGCGGAAGCTTTCCTCGCGCCCACCCCAGTCATATTCGATGGCGCCGGGAGGTGCGGCCTCGGTAAAGAGTTCCTTGTAGACCGTGAGGCTCTTGATATTTGCCTCAGAGTTGAGGGCGGGCTTGCCGTCCTTGTCGAGGATGGAGCCGCCAAGCTGGTTGTTGTATTGCATCCAGTCCTGGGCGACTGCCGGCCCCTTCTGGCCGTTGGCGACGAAGCCGTATTGTTTCTTTGAAGGGTCGGTCAGCTTCTTGGCATCCGCGACGAGTTCTTCGATGCTCGCCGGCGGCTTCAGCCCGGCAGCCTCCAGAAGGTCTTTGCGATAGGCGAGCACGTTGGCGTAGGCCGCAAACGGAAAAGCCACGTAGTGATCGTCATATTGGCCGAGCGATTTCAGCGCCACCGGATAGATGTCGTCGAGATCGAGTTCGGCAGCATCGCGCTTGACCCAATCGGTCAGGTCTACGGAATACTTGTTCTCGGCATAGGCGCCTGCCCAGACGATGTCCATGGTCACCAGATCGTAACCCTTGGTGTCGCCGACGAAATCCGCAGTCGTCTTGGTCAGCAATGTGCCGTAGTCCATGATCTCGACCTTGAGATCGGCACCGGTCTCCTCCTTGAAGGCGGGCGCCAACTCGGTCAGGACTTTGGAAAAACCGTCGTTCATCGACGCGATCGTCAGGGTTACGCCGTCGAGCGACTTTGCTTGCGTGTAGGCGGTGGTCGCCATCAGCGCCATGACGGCGGCCGCCAGGCGGTATGCCGTTCTGGGCGTGGAGAATGAAGAGGCTCTCGTCATGACAATCAACCTTTCCGGTGCGGTGAATTATGAAGCGACGTTAGCGCGCCCCAATTCCAAGTCAAACAAAAAATCACATATATAACAAAATAGAATTCGATGCCGACTACTGTGGTTAAAGCAGTCGCACCCTGCCTAAATGATGAACTTTGATCTGCTTGTTTTTTCACCTGACGGCCGGTCTCTCATTATATAGCTGTTTTATCGCATGGATTTCGGCCCGCGCGGTGAGACGAGTGATGCGGAGGTCCACCGGGCTCCGGCAGGCTGTTTGCCGAAATGCCGATCCGAAAACGAACACGGTATGATAGAAAAAATCGAAAAGAAACATGATCAAACACTTTACAACGTGATCATGTTCGCTACGCTTCCGGAAAATTCTGGGGGTCAGTCTCGATGCAGGAACCATTGTCGGCGCAGGATATGTCCAGCCCGGATGTTGCGAAGGCAGCACGATCGCGGTTGCTCCGGCTCGAAAGACAGGTTCGACGCGATCTTGGGATGGTCGAAGCGGCGCCACGAGCCTGGGTTCCGAGGCACGATGAGGCTGATGTCTTGCACGACGTCGTTATCGTCGGTGCAGGCCTGTCGGGTCTTACGATCGCCTTCGGCCTGAAGCGACAAGGAGTGGAACGTGTCAGCCTGATCGATGCAGCGCCTGCGGGGCAGGAGGGGCCGTGGGTGACGACGGCGCGCATGCGGACCTTGCGATCCCCGAAGACGTTGAGCGGTCCGGATCTTGGCGTGCCGAGCCTGACCTATCGGGCATGGCACGAAGCGCTTCACGGTCGCAAGAGCTTCGACAGGCTCGACAGGATCGATCGCATTGCCTGGATGAACTATCTGAGTTGGTTTCGAAGTGTGCTGGGGTTGAACATCGAAAACGACAGCCGGCTGCTTTCAATCGAGGAGGAGCGGGATCATCTCCGGCTCCGCGTTCTGCAGGGCGGTCGGGAACGCACAATGTCCTGTCGCAAGGTGGTGCTGGCGACGGGCCTGGAGGGGGCCGGTGGGCTTCATGTACCAGCCCTGATCCGCGACGGATTGCCGAGGGAACGTTGGACGCATAGCGGCGAACCCATCTTAGCACAGAGCCTTACCGGCAAGCGGATCGGGGTGATTGGTGCGGCTGCCTCCAGCTTCGACTGGGCGGTGACCGCACTGGAGGCGGGTGCCGACAGTGTAACAGTCCTCGCGCGTGCGCCGTCCCTGCCCAAGACCGAACTGCTGGACTGGTCGAATTTTCCGGGCTTTCTCAATCACTTCTCCGATCTCGATGATGAGAGCCGTTATCGATTCACCCGTCGCATGTTCGCCTTCAGGACACCGCCGACGGTGGAAATGTACGAGCGCGCCATGGCATTCCCTCAATGCCGCCTGGTGTCTGGGGCAGCGATAGAAGCGGTTGGGATCGCGAGCGGCGAGATTGCCGTCAAGACGAGCGTCGGCGACTTTACCTTCGATCACCTTCTGCTTGGAACAGGTTACCGGATTGACCTTGCGCATCGTCCGGAACTAGCCGGGTTTTCCGGCTTGATCGCGACCTGGGCCGACCGCTTCGTGCCGCCAACGGGCGAGGTCGACCTCGACCTTCTCGCCTATCCCTATCTGGGTCCGGCGTTCGAACTGGTCGAAAAGGTTCCCGGAACGGCATCCATGCTTGCCAATATTCATATCTTCAACAATGCCGCGGTACCAAGTCTTGGTCCGGTTTGTAACGGCATCACCGGGTTGAAGGCGGGTGTGCCAAAACTTGTCGCCGGCATTTGCCGGGGACTGTTCATGGGCAATATCGATTATTTTTTTCAATCACTGGACGGCTACGACAAGGTGCATTTCCAGCCCAATATCGGTCCATGAGTGCGACGCGCTGAGATCATCCGGCGATGAGCCCGACGCGTCGCGCAGCAACGACTTTATACAGTCGATCGCCAGTATAGCGATATTCCTCGAAGGCGGAAAACACGAGTGAATGGTCATGTTCGTCGTCGGATGCGACGGCCGCCGCCGCTATCTCGGCATCGGAGGGCAGCGATAGATGGCGCCATTCCTCCAGTTCTTCGGAGGTCGGCGGAAGCGGCATGCCGATCTTGGTGTAGAGCGCCATCACGACTTCCCAGAAATGCACCGCGAGGCTCTGAGGTTTCCCGATATGCGGGGAAACGAGACGCAGCCAGTGGCAACCGGTCACCGCATGCAAGGCTTCGAAGCTCATCGTCCCCGCATAAAGAGCAAGGGATGCCGGGCGGATGCGGTCAAGGAAATCCGGCCCGGCGACCAGCCGTCCGAGACGATCGCGAAATGCAGGGAGCTTGCCCATCGCCTCGATCCATTTCCACAGGAGGTGGGCCGGTGCGTCAAGATTGCGTAAGGCGGGG
The DNA here is from genome assembly GCF_014193555.1 of Rhizobium sp. BK275. Lineage (NCBI taxonomy): Bacteria > Pseudomonadati > Pseudomonadota > Alphaproteobacteria > Hyphomicrobiales > Rhizobiaceae > Rhizobium > Rhizobium sp. BK275. The sequence goes on along the minus strand of NZ_JACHZL010000001.1, from coordinate 815,405 downwards.
TCTGCCCGCATGTCCATCAGACATGCAAGCGGATCCGTGGCATCCGGCATGCGTTCGGCCGGAATGCCCTCGTAGGCGAGATAGGTTGCAGCCCAGTAGCCGAGCGCCGCGGCGACCTCGGCATCATCATGGCGCAGAAATGCGTAGGCGAGCCGCATCAGCCCGTGCGTGGCCGAGGCCGCGACACCGGGAGCGAGCACCGGCATGACCGCCAGAGCCGTGGCCGAACCGCCTTCCTTTGAGACCCTTGCAGTGAAATAGCGCCGCAGGTCGCCCTCTCGCTCGCGCCGGCCGAGAGCGCTGCGCCATGTTGCGTCGTCCAACGCAGATATGAGGGGGGGCTGCATCGGAACGGCGTGGGAGCGCGTATAGTGATCTGCATAAGCCTCGAGCCGCGTGGCCGAAGCGCCGAGTCGGGCCATGGCCTCGAGAACCATCGGCAGATGATTGGCCAGATCGTCAGGGAATTCGCCGCTCCGTCCGCCGACATCAGCAATTAACTCCCTTAATCGAGCGCTCGTTGCCTCGTCCCGATAGAGCTGGCTTGCCTGTACTGCCGTGGTTGTCTGAGACATGATCGTTATCCTGATTTCAAAACCCCAACGCGCTTAGGCTAAGCTATGCGACGAGGTTCGAACAATATCAAACAAGATAAAACAAAAGGCAACGTCCATTCCGGGTGACTGCAGCGGCCTGCCTCGATCAGTCGGCTACCGTGATAGCGACGCCTGCGGCCTTCAGGGCTGATGCCAGTTCGCCTGTTGGCGCCTCGTCGCAGACAAGTGTGTCGAATTCGCCAAGTTTGGCGACATGAACGAGGGACATCCGGTTGAATTTTGTCGAGTCGCACAGAACCACGCGCTGCGAGGCGTGGCTTAGATAGACACGCTTCATGTCAGTTTCCTCGAAGGAATAGTCGAAGATGCCCTGTGCCGTCAGGCCGGAAACACCGATGAAGGCGATGTCGAACCACAGAGACTCGAATTGCTCCACGGCTGCCGGGCCGCTCGTCGACATTTCCTCGCCGCGAATCCGGCCGCCGGCCAGGTAGGTCTCCACGCCCTTGGCCCCGAGATAGGAGGCCGTGCGGATGCTATTGGTAAAAATCTTAACCTGCTGGCGGCCGGCAAGGGCCTCGGCTGCGAAATAGGGGGTCGTACCAACATCGATCGCAATACTGCGCGCGGCCTGGGACAGGCTGGCGGCGGTGGCGGCGATCCTTCGCTTTTGCGCGGCGTTGCGCGCAAGTCGCGCCTCGAATGCCGGTTCTTCGCGATCGACATTCTCTGCGAGCGCAAGGGCGGGCGCCCGATCCGGCTTGACCGCACCGCCATGCGTTCTGATGAGGCGGCCGTCCTTCTCAAGTTCGACGAGATCGCGCCGCACGGTCATTTCAGAGACCGAAAGTTGCTGCGCCAGATCGCTGACCGTTACCGATCCGACCCGTCCGATCTCCTCGATGATCGCGGCCTGCCGGACCTGGGCAAGGAATTTGGGTCGTTCGCCGGATCTGGCGGCGGATTGCTCGCTCGTCATCTTACTTTCGTCTCGTGTTCGTCTTTCAGAATTTCGTCCGTCAGAAGGCCGCATACGGACGCCGTTTACATCAATATCTGTTCGAATTAAACATGATCGTCACCCTAATCATAGGCCCGCTCAGATGGAGCCATGTGGAGTGCACAGTTTTCAGCCATTACAATCCCTAAGAGTTCGTATCTACCGTGGTCTCCAGACGGGTGCGATGCGATCGTAGAGTTCCCGGTAGCGGCGATAGCCTTCTTCGTACAGGATTGCATTGGCGCTACGTGGCTCCAGGACATCCGAAAACTGCACGAAGCGCGTGACACCCCGCCAGTCGGATTCGAGGCCAACGCCGGTCGCAGCGCTCCAGGCCGCGCCGATGCAGGAGCCTGGATGTCCCGAAAGGCGCTGCACCGGGGCGCCGAGCACGTCGGCAACGATCTGCATCCATATCGTGCTTTGTGCGCCGCCGTCCGACACCAGAAAGCGCTTCGGGCGATGTCCCATATCGATCAGTACCTCGACGTGATGGCGAATGGCATAGGCATAGGCTTCAAGCAGGGCGCGCCAGAGATGACCGATATCGTGCGACAGCGTCAGCCCTTCAATCACACCGCGGGCTGCCGGATCGTGGATGGGCGTCTTTTCACCGAGCATATAGGGCAGGATCGTCAGTCCATCGGAGCCGGCAGGCTTTTGTTCGGCCAGATGGTCGAGGTGCCGGTGCAGGCTGCATCCTTTGGCGTCGGCAGCATGCTGTTCGCCAGATGCAAAGTTTTTCACGAACCAATTCAGCGCAGAGCCGCCCGTCGACATGCAGCCGTTCGGCATGTAAAGGCCCGGCACCAGATGATAGTCGAGAAAAAGCCTGGGATCCGGGGCCACAACGTCGGTGGCCGTCAGGATATCGACCGCGCCACCGAATTTTAAGAGAACGTCGCCGGCATCGATGACGCCTGCACCCAGTGCGGACGCGATCATGTCGGCCGCACCGCCAACGACGGGGGTTCCGATCCTCAGGCCCGTTTCCGAGGCGCCTCGTTCATCGACGAGCCCCATGATCTCTGAAGACGCGCGCTTTATCGGCACGACGCGAGGATCGATGTGCGCAAAACGGACGAGCTCTTCATCGATGGCATCCGTTGCGATATTCACGAAGCCTGCTTCCAGCGCCCAGTTCTGTTCGACGGAGCGGGCGGCCGTCAGTCGATAGTTGATGTAGTCGTAGGAACCGAAGACCGTTTCAATCTGCTCGAAGACCCTCGGTTCGTGCCGTTCTATCCATCTCAGCTTTGCTGTGACGAGCTGCTGATTGATGCCGTTGCCGGCCCTCTCCAGGAATGCGCGTTCGGCCCATTCCGCCCTCAGTTCGGCGACTTCAGCGCCGCAGCGCCCGTCGCTTTGCTGAATGCTTGGCCTCAGAACCTTGCCGCGCGCATCGAGCAAAACGACGGCAGGAAGCATGCCTGTCACGCCAACCGCGCTGATCTCTCCGGCATCAAGACCGGAGGTGGCGAGCAGTTCCCCGATGATGGAGCATACGTTCTCCCACCATTCCGAAGGGTTTTCCTCTGCCCAGCCGATATGCGGGGAGGACAAGGTCACCGGCCGGCTTGCCGTTGCGAGGATCCGATCCGGCAGGCCGACCAGGATGCCTATCGTGGAGGTCGTTCCGATATCGAGGCCGAGGACGGCTGCCATGATGCTTTTCGCCTCAGCGTAAAGTTTCGACGACATCCATGAAGCGTCTGACGCGCGCCGCGTCAACAGCGTTCCACGTATTGCCGTCCACCTTGAAATGGGTGCCGATGATGCAGCCCTGCGCCATGGAGAAAACGTCGCGGATATTGTCGATGTTAACGCCGGTATTGGCAAAGACCGGGACATCGGTGACGGCCTCGCAGACGTTGCGAAGATCCGACTGGCTCGCGGGCTGCCCGGTAATCGGGCCGGATACAAGAATGGCGTCGGCGACGGAGGAGAAGACGGCGCTCCTGGCGCGCAACGCTATCGGGCGCTGATCCAGCGAATGGGCAAATTCCGCGTTGATGTTGAACAGCATCTTCATGTCGCCGCGGCCGAGATTCGCCCGCAGGCGGGCCGCCGCTGCGCAGTCCGGTTGCCACAGCCCCATGTCAGAGGCAAAAAGGCCCGTGAAGATTTCGCGCACGAAACTGGCGCCGGTGACAGCGCCGATGGCGACGCTGGAGACAGGATCCCAGAGATAGTTCACGCCAAACGGAACTTTCAGTTGGGGCTTGATTGCCTGCACAATGGCGGTCATCGCCGCAACGCTCTCGGCTGATCCCTTGAAGACGTAGGGTCGATCGTTCTCGTTGCCGAACATGATGGCATCGACGCCGCCGGCCTGCAGCTTCTCGACGTCCGATGCCACGTCATCGATCAGCTTTTGCATGCCTCCCTGAGCGTCGTAAAGCGGCGATCCGGGCAGGGCGCCGATATGGGCCATGGCGATGACCACCTTCTTGCGCGTCCCGAAGCATTCAAAAACCATTGTGCAAGTCCTTCCACGACGTTCTGTTATGCACGCTCGGCTCGACCGAGCAGCGATGATTGAGCTCACGTTTTCCTGTGAACTGCCTTGAGCCATTGCCGAGCACGTCGGATTCCCGATGGGGCATCCTGCGCAAGTCAGCTTGACCATACGCATCGAAACGAACTCAATCAAACAAAAAAAACATTTGATGAGTTCGATTTTGTTGGATACGTTCTCTTAAAATCGTTCAAGGAGCCGCTATGAAACCGCCTGTCTTTCCCGAGCTTCAGGGGCGCCGCGCGTTCGTCACGGGAGGAGCAACCGGCATCGGGCTTGCGATCGCCAAGGCGCTTGCCGCCCAGGATGTTGTGGTCGCGATCGCCGACATCAACCTCGACGCGGCAGCCCAAGCAGTTCAGTCGATCGGGAAGGGTGCGGTCGCCGTCGAGGTCGACGTGCGCAAGCGGGATTCCGTCGAGGCCGCCTTCAATCGGGCGGTACGCGCGATAGGCGGGTGCGATATCGTCATAGCCAATGCCGGCGTTTCCACCATGCAGAAGGCCCTGGAGTTGACTGACGAGGAATGGGACTTCAATTTCGATGTCAACACGCGCGGAATTTTTCTGACGAACCAGATCGCTGGCCGTCATCTGGTCGGGCAGGGCCACGGCTGCATCGTCAATACCGCGTCACTTGCGGCAAAAGTCGGAGCGCCGCTTCTGGCCCACTATTCTGCCAGCAAGTTTGCCGTTCTTGGTTGGACCCAGGCCCTCGCACGCGAGCTTGCGCCTGCGGGTATCAGAGTGAACGCCGTCTGCCCAGGCTTCGTAAAAACCGGCATGCAAAGCCGGGAGATCGAATGGGAGGCGCGCCTTCGCGGCATCTCACCGCAACAGGTGTTCGACGAATATGTCGGCCAAACACCCCTCGGGCGCATTGAGACAGCCGAGGATGTTGCCGATGTTGTGGTCTTCCTTTGCTCCGACAGCGCGCGCTTCATGACCGGCCAGGGCGTCAATGTGACTGGTGGCGTCTACATGACGTAACCAAGGTGCTGGCACATGTTTTGCGCTCAACGCCTGATGCAACCGGATCAGGGCGATAGACAGTCACAAGGAGGGCATTACATGTACGCGTTTTGGATAGGATACTGCTTTTATCTTCGGAAAAGGCTGAAGGCATAGAGTAGCCTGCTGGTGGAGAGCTGACCGGCTCGCCCTGCGCTCCTGGGGCGCGTTACACCTCCTTTTAATGGGTGCGCCCCGTCGAAGGTGGGCCGTCGTATGATGAGAGCGGCAGGTGTATAGCGAGTGAGCCACTGGTGTTCACTTTGGTCTGTGAATTCTGGGCTCGCCGTTATCGAAGCTCCGGTGGCCGTTCTTCCAGCCGGTAACGACGCGAGCGATCTCGCGTACCGCGACACGCGGGCCAGGACTGTCGAGCAGCACGATCGTCGCCTCGGCGCCTATTTCTAACCGTCTGACGCTGCCGAGCTGGCGTGCCGCCGCATCTGTCACCATGCTGAAGACCAGTGCCATGTCCTCGTCTCGCGAGAGCTGGGCGACGTTTGCATAGAGATTGGCCATGCGGATCAACGAGGCATCACCGTAGGGAGTGAAGGGATTAAGCACGTTGTTGGTCGCAATCGAGGTCACGACACCGCGGCCTGCCAGCAGGTGAGCGGGTGCGACGCCGCGCGGCACCAGCCGGTCATGACTGCGCCCGTTCAGGAACAGATCGGTGGATGGCAGGACGGAAAGCGCAATGTCGGCTTCAGCCAGCCGATCAGCAATGGAGACGATCTCTGCCTGCGACATGGCCGAGAGATTGGTGACGTGGCCGATCGCCACGCGACCCCGCCAACGGTGACGAAGCGTGGCGTCGATCACCGCCGGCAGATCGGTTCGATCGGGATCAAGGCTGAAATCGAGATGGAAATCGACCGGCATGTCATGCTTGAGCGCCAACGCGAAGATCATCTCGATATGCCTGATAGGATCGGGGTCCGTATAGGGACAGCCGCCGACCAGATCCGCACCATTGGAAAGGGCGGCGTCAAGCATATCCAATGTCTCCGGCTCATTTGTCAGCCCCTCCTGGGCGAAGGCGCAGATCTCGATATCGACCGCGAAGGCATAGTCTTCACGGATGCGCTTGATTGCCTCGAAGGAACGGAAGCCGGCGCGAGGATCGATCTCGACAAAGGTGCGCATCCGCGTAGTGCCATGTGAAATCGCCTTCTCGACGACGCGGGCCGCTCGGGCATAAACGTCGTCTTCCTCAAAACTCGCCTTGGCTTTGGCCGTCTCCCGCACGGCCTCGGCAAGTGTACCTTCGCAAATCGTGCAGCGGTCGAGAATGCAGGTCTTGTCCAGATGGATGTGCGTATCGACAAAGCCGCAGAAGGCGAACGCTCCCTCGCCATCGACGCTTTCGATCGCCTCGCACCGCATGCCGAATCCTATATCTGCAATCCGCCCGTCTCGCACGGCGATGTCGACGAGGAGGCCGTTCTCCTCAATACGAACATTGCGGATAACGAGATCAAACAATGGGCCGGACGTCACAGTAGGATCGCGCCTCCGTCGCTGCGTGGGTCATGAGCGCCGTCGATCGCTCCGTCTTGCCCGATGCGGATAATGCCGGCCTGCCCGCCGAGGGGGCTGAAACTGTCGATCGTTGAGATCTCGTGGCCCATGGCGGCAAGTGCGGCGACCGTTTCCAGACCGGCATTTTCCTCGATCTTCAGGGTGTCCCGGCTGTCGGAAAAAGTGCGGCCGAGCAGGAAGCGCGGGCGGGAAAGTGCTGCGACTGGATCGAGGCCATGGTCGACCAACAGGCTGAGGAGTAGCGACAAGGTCTGCGGCTGTCCGTCGGCCCCTTGTGTGCCATAGATAAGATGCGGCCGCCCGTTCTTGAGCGCCAGGCCTGGATTGAGCGTATAGAAAGGGCGCTTGCCGGGACGGATGACATTGGGGCTGGCGGGGTCGGTGCTGAAGGCGGCGCCCCTGTTCTGCCAGAGGATGCCTGTATCGCCGACCACGACGCCGCTTCCCCAATCGAAATAGAGGCTTTGCAGCAACGATGCGCAGCGTCCCTTCTCATCGACGGCGGCAAGCAAGGCTGTGTCGCCGTGCCGATAGGGCCGCGGCCAGGGCAACGCGCGGCCGGAATCGATTGCCGCGGCTTTTGCCTTAAGACGCACTGGATCGAGCAGCGCTGGCGAAACATCGGCCGCGTAATGGGGATCGGCGATGGTATGCCGGTCGAGAAAAGCCTGTTTCACAGCCTCGACGAGGCTGTGGTAGAAACCCGCGCTATCGGGAGGGAAATCCCTCATCGGCAAATGGTTGAGCACGCCCATAATGCCGAGCGTGGTTACGCCCTGAGTCGGGGGAGGCGGCGCGAGCAGGGTTGTGTCGCGATAGGTCTGCCGGAGCGGAGGCGCGATATCGGTTCGTGTTGCGGCAAGATCGGTGGCCAAAAGCGGCGAACCGGCCTCTGCCAGCCCAGTGGCGATCTGCCGGGCGAGTGCACCTTCGTAGAATTCGCGAGCGCCGTGGCGGGCAATGGCATCAAGCGTTCTGCCGAGTGCCGGCTGCCGCTGAATGCCTGATGAGGTGAAAAGGTCTCTGAAGCCCGACCAGCCCTCCAACTCGCTACCGCGGAATTCGTACCAGAAGGACTGCGACCGGCTGACCTCGAAGCCGTTTTCCGCAAGGGCGATCGCATTGTCAAGCAGACTCGACAAACTCTCCGATCCCGCCCATTCCGCGGTGGAATGGGCAAGCACTTTCTCCCAGCTATCCACGAGGCAGGCCGTCGTCAGCGTGGACGCGGCTCCGCGTAAGGGGATGTCTCCATCCGGAATGGTACCGCCCGCCTGACCGATGCCGAGAAAGGTCTGGGCCTTGCCCGTCTCGTCGGCGACCAGCCAGACGGCATCGCCGCCGAGACCGCAGAAATGCGGGTAGGTGACCGCAAGCGCCGCACCTGCGGCAACCAGCGCCTCGATGGCATTGCCGCCGCGCCGCAACACCTTCGCACCAGCTTCGCTGGCGAGCCAATGCGGCGTCACGATCATGGCGCCGCGGGACGACATGTCAGATCGAGTGGTCTGAGTGACGGGAGAGGACATCAGCGTATCACAGAGCCATTTTCGGCGACAAGGCGGCCTTCCTTGAAGACGCGGCGCGGCTTCGGAACTGCGACGACAGCCTCCGGTACATGTTCGGCCGCGAGTGTGACGAAATCGGCCTTTGCGCCGACGGCAATCCCGTAGCCTTCCAGCCGCAGCGCCTTGGCGCCGCCTGATGTGACCACGTCGAAAGCGGCGCTGAGTTCCGCGTCACTGAAGAAACCGGAACGGTAGGCGATAATCTCTGCCCGGCGCAGCATGTCGCCATCCCCGAAGGGCCACCAGGAATCGCGGATATTGTCGCTGCCGCTGAAGACATTGACGCCGGCAGCGCGCAACAGGGCCACAGGAGGAAAATTGTGGTTGCCGGGCGCGTTGGTCATGATCGAGACGCCGCTTTTGGCGATCAGGACGGCAATCTTCTTTGCGGCTTCCGGCGCGAGATCACCAAGGCCATAGGCATGGCTGACGGCGACATGCCCCTGCATGCCAAGCGCAGTCGTACGAGCACAGATTTCCTCGATCGTCATGGCGCCGAGCGTACCCGCATCATGAAGATGGATATCGACATCGACGCCGCGCCTTTCGGCAATGCCGAAGACCACGTCGAGATGGCCCTTGATATCGCGGTCGAAGGAGAGCGGATCAAGCCCGCCGACGAGATCGGCACCCATCGCGATCGCCTCGTCCATCAGCTCCGGCGTACCGGGGCTCTTGAGGATGCCGCTCTGCGGGAAGGCGACGAGCTGGATGTCGATGATATCAGTGTAGTCCTCGCGAACCCTAAGGATGGTCTCGAGCGACTTCAGGCCGACCGATCCGTCGACCATCACGTGGCTGCGCATCTGGAGGGCACCGTTGGAAACGCAGAGATCGAGCTGGTTGCGAGCGCGCTCGTCCATGGGCGCTGCGACCGCCATATTCTCCGCCTGAAAGGCGACGCGCTCATGCACGTCGAAGCCATTGGTGCACGGTTTGTGCGGGATCCACTTGTCTCCGTAGAAGCTGGTGTCGAGATGGATATGGCCCTCGACGAAGCTCGGCACGAGAAGGGCTCCGTTGATATCGACCACGTTTGCCGCGCTGGCGTCTGAGCCTGTCGGTCTTATCGCCGTGATCCGGCCGTCCTGAACCACGATATCGTTCAGAGTACCGTCGGCGAGCTTTGCGTTGGCGAAAACTGTTTCCGTGCCCACTTGTGGTTCCTTTCCCCTCTATTATCGGCCGGCCACCGCCAGCATTGCATGCGACATGAGCAAAATCTAGTCTACAATATCATCGATATCAGGTATGCAATATTGGTGCCTAACTGTATCGCGCGTAGCGTCAGGCAGAGCGTTACGCCCCAATCGGCCGGATTCACTTGGAGAAAACTGCAGTTAATGGTCAAGGCAACGTCGATCGGTCACTGGCCGTCGCGCGGCCATGACGGCGCTCTGTCTACATATTTTGCAGAATCTTGTATACGTGATCGAAAAACTGGCAGTTCAGCCGGTGGCGCGGCTCGAAAAGCGCGACAGGATGGAACCGATGTCCGGCTCTTTTGCAAGATCATCCTCGATCAGTGCGCGGCTTTCGACAGATGACAGATGCTCGTCCATCAAGTGCTCTGCGCTGGCCAGATCGCCCTTTTTTAATGCGTTGATGAGACCGGAATGCTCACTGATTGCACATTCGCTGGAATGCGGCCGGCTATACATGGCAAGGATGAGCGAACAGCGTGAAACAAGTTCGGAGAGATAACGCTCAAGCAGCGTATTGCCGGACAATTCGGCAAGCTTCAGGTGGAACTCGCCCGCCAGCCGAGTTGACAGCCGCACATCGCCCTTGGCATGCGCGGCTTCCTCTTCCTGCACATGTTCCCGCAACAGCTTTTCGATCGCGGGGCTCCAGCGCTTGATGACGGCCTTCATCACCTCCCGTTCGAGTGCGCGGCGAATGGCAAAGGCATCGCGTGCTTCCTCAAGACTTGGCTGGGCGACGGTGGCCGTGCGCTTATGGTAAGTGTCGACCAGCCCCTGCGCCTGCAGCTTGGCAAGTACCGTGCGCACGAGCGTTCGACTCATGGAGAAATGCCGGCCGATCTCGTCCTCGGGAAGTTTTGTCCCGGCTTTGAGAGCTTGCTCGATAATGGCCTGTCGCAGTGTGCGGTGGGCAATTTCCACACGATCGGGATTGGATGGCATCTGATTTCACTGTGTCCTTGTTATTGTATACGTTATCGCGACATCACGCATACAACAAGGCGATACTTGTCCTGCCATACGCTCTACTTCGCCGAAAGCGCCGGCGCCCGCTAGACAGAGACGAGATGGTTCGAACGGGTCACGGTGAACTCCTGCCATCCGCGGCTCTGCAACGCTCCGGTTTCCTGATCGGCAACAGGCATGGTTCGATCGATCGCGCCGTCATCCCTTCCGGGGGCGGACCTCCATGAATACGTATGGCGCCCCGCCGGCCGAGGGGATCGCATAGACGTCGTAGGACGCCTGAGGATCCTCGCCCATTCCCAGCGAGCCGGCCGGCATGCCGGGAACGGCCAGCCCTCGCAGCGAAGGCCGCTCCTGTAGCAGCCGTTCGACGGCCGTAAGCGGAACGTGGCCCTCCAGATAATAGTCCTCGACGACGGCGGTATGGCATCCCTCCATGTCGGCGGCCACGCCCAGCCGCGCCTTGACCGCGGCAAGATCGTCCGTGTCGCGGATGTCGACGGAATAGCCCGCGGCGGCCATCGCCTTCGCCCATGCGTGGCAGCAGCCGCAGTTCGGATCCTTGTAGACGGTCATCTCCGTCGGGACGGTCGCACCAGCCCGTCCGGCGAGCAATACCAGGGCGGAACCGGCCATTGCGATGAAGCTTCTCCTGCGCATTGTCTTCACTCCTCGATTGCCGCCGCCCGGCATGATCGGCCGGGCGGCCGCGGTTGCTATTTTACCTCGGTCACGGTCAGCTTGCCATTCACGCGTTCTGCGACGAACTCGACGCTCGACCCTTCCTTCAGCTTCGCGAGGAGACCCGGATCTTCGACACGGAACACCATCGTCATGGCGGGCATGTCGAGGTTCTTCAGCTCCTCGTGCTTGATGGTGACCTTGTTCGCCTTGGCGTCGACCTTGCTGACGACGCCCTTGGTGAACTCCTGCGCGAAGGCTCCGAATGCCGCGCTGGTCGAAAGGACGACTGCGATGGCGAGTCTGATGACAGTCTTCATGATTTCATGCTCCTTTTCGATGGACTACTTTGTGGCGACGCTGACATCACCGTGCATGCCGGCTTCGTAGTGACCGGGGATCAGGCAGGCGAACTTGAAAGCGCCGTCGGTGGTGAATTTCCAGACGATCTCGCCGGACTGGCCGGCCGGAAGGCGGATGGAGTTGGCGTCGGCATGTTCCATTTCGGGGAACTTCTCCATGACCTTCTTGTGCTCCAGGATTTTGTCTTCCTGATCGAGCACGAATTCGTGGTCGACAGTTCCGGCATTCTTGATCGCGATCTTGACGGTCTGCCCCTTGCGGACGTTGAGGACCGCCGGCGTGAACAACATCTTGCCGTCATCGGTTTCCTTCATGGTGACGCGCACCGTCTGTGTCACCTTGGCCTTATCGCCGGGTTCCCCGACAGCCATCTTTTCGTCGTGACCGCCGGCATGGTTGCCGGAGGCAAGGGCGGGCGTTGCGAGCGCTGCGAGAGCCAGTGCCAATATATAATTCTTCATGCATAGATCCTTTTTTGATGTGAGATATCGAGCCTCAGCCGTTCGTCGGCTTCGGCGTGATTTGCGTCTTCGCGTCTTTGGCCTTGGTCGCGTCCGGCAACTCACCGGTCCATTCCCAGGCCTGCGTCCCGGGTGGGTTCTCATACCAGCCCGGATCGGAGTAATCGTCCGCCGAGATGCCCTCGCGGACCTTCACGACCGAGAACATGCCGCCCATCTCGATCGGGCCGTGCGGCCCCCAGCCGGTCATCATCGGGACGGTGTTCTCGGGAATGGGCATTTCCATTTCGCCCATGTCGGCCATGCCCTTGGTGCCCATGGGCATATATTCCGGCTGGAGTTTGCGGATCTTCTCTGCGAGCTTCGACTTATCCGCACCGATGAAGGTCGGAATGTCGTGCCCCATCGCGTTCATCGTGTGGTGCGACTTGTGGCAGTGGATCGCCCAGTCGCCGAGATATTTGGCGTCGAACTCATAGGCGCGCATCGCCCCGACCGGGATGTCGATGCTCACCTCCGGCCACCGTGCTTCCGGCCGCACCCAGCCACCATCCGTGCACGTCACCTCGAAATCATAGCCATGCATGTGGATCGGATGGTTGGTCATCGTCAGGTTGCCGACCCGCACCCGCACCCTGTCGTTCTTGGAAACGACGAGTGGGCTGATGTCCGGAAACACGCGGCTGTTCCAGCACCACATGTTGAAGTCGGTCATTTCCATGATCCGTGGCACGTAAGAGCCCGGATCGATGTCGTAGGCGTTGAGCAGGAAGACGAAGTCACGGTCGACGCGCATGAACGTCGGATCCTTCGGGTGGACGACGAAGAAGCCCATCATGCCCATGGCCATCTGCACCATCTCGTCGGAATGCGGGTGGTACATGAAGGTGCCCGACTTCACGAGGTCGAACTCGTAGACATAGGTCTTGCCCACGGGGATGTGCGGTTGAGTCAACCCGCCGACACCGTCCATACCGGATGGCAGGATCATGCCGTGCCAGTGGATCGTGGTGTGCTCCGGGAGCTTGTTGGTGACGAAGATGCGCACCCGGTCGCCCTCGACCGCCTCGATCGTCGGACCCGGAGACTGACCGTTGTAGCCCCAGAGATAGGCGGTCATGCCGTCGGCCATTTCGCGCTCGACCGGCTCGGCGACGAGGTGGAATTCCTTGACGCCGTTGTTCATCCGGTGCGGAAGCGTCCAGCCGTTGAGGGTGACGACCGGCTGGTAGTCCGGGCCGGAGGTCGGGTGGAGCGGCGGCTGCATGTCCGCCGATTCCATTGTCGCGGCGTCGGGCAGAGCCATCGCCGAGGTCTTCGTCCAGGCGCCGGCCGCCAGCAGCGCCGCACTTGCACCGAACAATTGTCGTCTGTTGAACATGGTGAGTTCCTTTCTCAATGACCGCCGCCGCTGCTGCCGGAGGCCGCCGCGATTTCGGTCTCTGCCGACGCGGTCGTCGCGCCACCGCCGTAGATCGCGGGAGCAAGATTGGCTTCGGCCAGCCAGAAGTCGCGCTTCGCGTTGACGGCGAGCAGGATGGAGTTGATCTTGTCGCGCGTGTCGGTCAGCAGCTCGAAGGTGTTGGTGATCATGCCGTTGTAGGTCAGCAGGGATTCCTCTTCGACCTTGGTTCGCAGCGGCACGACATTGTTGCGGTAGTGTCGCGCGATGTCGTAGTTCGAGCGATAGGCCTCGTAGGCGGACCTCGCCTCCGAGCGGACGTTGACGGCCTTCTCGGCAAGCTGGTTCGCGGCGCGCATGTACGCCACCTCGGCCTTGCGCATTCGGGCCTTTCCGGTGTCGAAGATCGGGATGACAAACTCCAGTTCGACCTGGGCGGTTGTCCTCGTCTTCTTCTCGTCGTCCTCGATTTCCCGTTCCGTTTCAAAGCCGGTCAGGATTTCGAGATCGGTGACATAGCGTGTCGCTTCGGTAAGTCCGTAGGATTTGGCGGTGGCTTCGAGTTCGAGTTTCGCGACCTGAAGGTCGATCCGGTTCCTCAGAGCCTCGGCCTCGATGGTGTCCCGTTTGACCACGGATTTCGGTAGCGGCGGCAGGCCGTTCGAAATCTGGTAATCAAGATCGGAGCCCCAGAGGCCCATGAGCCGTGTCAGCTCTTCCTTGGCGAGACGTGCCGCCAGGCGGGCTTTCGCGGTTTCTCCGGCCAGTTCAGCGACGAACACATGTTCGCGCGCCTGGGCGCCCTTGGTCATCGCGCCGGTCTCACCCAGCTTCTCCGCCAGTTCGGAAGCGGCATCCGCCGTCGCCTGGGCGCGCTGGAGCTGCCCGACGTTCTCCCAGGCCGCCACCGCGCCGATCCAGGCACGCCGCGTGTCGGCGGCAACCTGCAGCGTTCTCACCGCCGCAGTCAACTGCGCCTGGCGGAAGCGAGTGTCGGCGATCGCTATATCCCGGTTCCTCGTCGCGAGCGCCAGGATGTTCGTCGCGATCATCCCCTCGATGGTCTTGAACGCCTCCAGTTCCGGGGTGCCCATGCCCGTCGTGCCGATGGAGACGGTCGGGTTGATGAGCATCGTCGACTGCCAGGCATCCGCCGCGCTGTCGCCGAGATCGGCGTAGGCGGCCTGCAGGCCCTTGTTGTTCAGGAGGGCGATCTGGACCGCCGTCTCGACGTCGAGGGACTTCTTTCGAGCGAGCAGGCTTTTGACCTGCGCCGACGCCGACCTGGCCTGGCTCTGGTTCTGGATCCAGACGGTCTGCTTCGCCGTGGCAATGGCGGTCTTGCTGGAAACGGCGGTGAAGCCCGCCTCCTTGCCGGAGTACTCGGTGCCTGTGACGCAGCCGCTCAATACCAGCGGGAATGCCAGCGCCGTCGTCAGTTTCTTAAGGCCGATCATGAGTCGTCTCCATTGGCTGGAGACTGGAGATCGTTCTGTCTACGCCACGGTCTGGGATCGACGGGTTGCCTGGTGACGTAGCCTGACATTGGCGATCGGTACGCGATCGGGGGCGGGGAGGGCTGTTCGACCGCGGGGGAAGACCCCACCACGTCGGGAGGAAGCGTGGATGCGCAGCCGCCGACAACAAGCGGCAGCCCCACCACGAAAAGCGAGGGTTTCATTATGAAATTTCCGAATAAGAGATAGCCTACGGGCACTCGCCTGGACGCAGGCGGCGACCGATTGGACCCGACCGAACGGGTGCGTCTCTATTCAGATATTCGGGGGACGGTGGAGGGACGGCAGTTCGCCGAGGGCTGCACGATCGTCGATAAACTGTCGGATGGACGTAACGACGGGTCCGCCGACGTCGGGGCCTTCACAAATGATGCCCAGTCCGCCGCAGAAATCCTTGCAGCATTCCTGTTTGACGAGCTTGGTGCCGCCGTCGTCGGTCGAAGCGTCGTGCTGATGGTCGTGATCCGACGCCTCGACCGTGTGATGGTCGCCGGCCTCGGGTGTTGCAACTGAGACGGCGTTCTCGAATTCCGGAAAGGCCGAGCCGTGCATGGCGGCGCTGGCGCTGGATATGTTGTATCCGACCAGCGATGCCAAGATCGCCAGCCGCACGACGAGCAACAATCTGCTCAGTGCGATTCGGTACATTCTGCCCATGCGACCTGCGTACAGTTTCAACGGCCTGCTTTCAATGGAAGAAACAGGTGCCGACGATTCGCGTCGTTTCTGTGGCCATGACGCAACGAACCGGTTGACGGCGCCACGCGGCAAATGCCTTTGTCGACATGGCCGCCCATGTTCCGGACTGGACCGGCGGCAGGAGATAAAATGCTCACAGCAGTTTCGACCATGACGGGCCTGTTTCTGGTAGCCTTCACGGCCGCGACGATATTTCCGATGCAGTCGGAAGCAGCACTTGCGGGCCTTGTCCTGGCGGGCCAGCATCCGCCGGTCCTGCTTGTCGCGGTCGCATCGACCGGGAACACGCTCGGCGCCGTCGTCAACTGGGTCCTCGGCCGGGGCGTCGAACGGTTCCGGTCACGGCGATGGTTCCCCGTCGGCGACGCGGCGCTCGATCGGGCGTCGCGATGGTACCGCAGATACGGCAGGTGGTCACTCCTCCTCTCATGGATGCCGCTCTTCGGCGACGCGCTCACGGTTGCTGCCGGCGTGCTGCGCGAACCGCTGCTGCCGTTCCTTCTTCTCGTGTTCGTCGCCAAGACCGGGCGCTATGTCGCCCTCGTGCTGGCCGTTCTCGGAGTTGTCGGTTGACGGCGGTCTCCTCGCGATGACCATCCGGTCGATGGTGTCGTCGCGCAGAACCAGAGTGTGCCAAGCCGCGGCCGCGACGTGAAGCGCGACCATCGCCAGGATGATTCTGGAGCCGATGACATGATAAGGTGCGATCCCGAACCAGATGTAGCTCGCCACGAACCCCATTGCCGCCTGCCCGATGATGGCGGCATAGAAGGCATGATGAAGCGCTCGGGAAAGCGCCTTCGCGGCCGAGGCCGGTCGCCCGTCCGGCAGGGGTGGCCACAGGAGCCGGACCGCCAGCCGCACGCCCATCAGTAAGCCTATGCCGATCCCCAGGTAATTGTGGAGGTGGTGCTGGACGAGATCCCAGCGGTCGGGCGTCATTCCCATGTGGACCGCATGATGGGTCCGCTCGATACTGCCGCCGGTCAGATACTGCGTCGGGACGAGGAGGGCGATCAGCCAGTGAAGCCAGATCTGGATGGGGAAATATCCTGGTCTCATGATGCGGCCGTTGTTGCGATGGTTCGCAAGGGCTAGCAGCCCGAGGTTAAGACATCGCTGACCTGCCGTGTGGACTTTGAAATAACCCGCGGTCGCTGGCGCAATTGGAACATTCCCTGGGCGACGCTGTTAGACGGCGTAATGAACGCGGCGACGATGCCGTTTCGACGAGTTTTCCACTGTTTGAGGATCGCGCCGCCATGGCCTGCCCCCTGTTGTTCAATGCGGCGGACAGGAAGCCGGATAGGAGATAATGCCATGCATCATATGTCGAGCGAAATGAAGGCCTGCATCGACAATTGCCTGACCTGCTACAGCGAGTGCCTTTCGATGGCCATGAGCCACTGCCTGGAACTGGGCGGGGAGCACACCAAGCCTGCGCATTTCAAGCTGATGATGGCCTGTGCGGAGATTTGCCGGACCTCGGCGCATTTCATGCTGATCGGCTCGGAGCATCACAAGCATGTCTGCCGCGAATGCGCCGAAATCTGCGCCCAATGCGCTGACGATTGCAAGCGGATCGGCGACATGCAGAGCTGCGTCGAGGCCTGCCGCCGCTGCGCCGAGAGCTGCAGTCGCATGGCCGCCTAGAAGAGACGCAGCGCCCTCTTTCCGCCCGCTTCGCAGCCGAGATGATGGACCGCCGATCTCCTTTCGGCGGAACTCACACGTGCGAGGCTTTCTTGATCATATCTAAGCTGTTGCCTGTCACGGGGCTCCTGGTCATCATTTCCGCATGCGCCTCCTTTGGGCTTGCGGCGGACGGCGTGGTCGCGCTTCGGCAGACCGATATGAAAGCCATGGCCGCGGCCGCCAAGACGATGGCCGAGATGTTCCGGGAACCCGCGAGCTATTCGTCGGGGGAATTCCGAAACGCCGCCGGAAGCATTGCCGCGAGGTCTGGCGATGCGCTGGCCGATCATTTCGTCAGCGGATTGGATGACCCGAAGTCAAAGACAAAGCCGGAGATCGGGGCGGAGCGCGAGCGCTTCGAGCGCCTGGCGGACGATCTCAGGGATTATGCGCGCGCACTCGAGACCGCTGCCGCCGACAATCCCGGACCGATGACCGACCGCATGCGGATGAAGCCCGGCGAGGCGATGGGCGGCGGTCCGCTCGGGACACATGTCCGGAACGAGGCGGCGCTGTCCTCCATCCCCGCCGAGCATGTCTTCCACCTGATGCTGCAGACCTGCACGACCTGCCATGCCAGGTTCAGGATGGGCCAATGAGACGCCGGACCATGGTGCCCGGCTGCCGTGCTTGTGGACACGTTCTCAGCCAGCCGCATCCTGTTTTTCTGATGGTTTTGGACCAGCGGCGCGAATGCCGATTGCCTTGCCCAGAGTATCGAACCAGAACTGTGCTCCAAGTGAGAGCGCCAGGACCGTCAGCAGCCAGCCGGCGACATGCTTGATCCATGCCCATGCCCTTTCTCCCTTTGAGAGTGCCACGTTCTGCACCTTTCCGTCCGCACTGGTTGCCACGGTGGTCCCAAACATCAGGCGGTCGATATCCGCTGTCGTCCACCCTATCGGAAGGTTCTGGTCGATCTCGCCCAAGACGGCGTTGACGTCGGGACCGGAAGCATCCTGCGTTGGAATGAGTGCGTCTGGCTTATCGGTGGCCGCCAGACGTGTCGCCTGAGACGACAGAGCAGCCCGAAGCGCCGGCTGCGCCCAGATCTGCCGCGCGACCTCGATGGTATTGGCGTTCAATCCGACGGTCACCACCGCCGCAATCGCCAGGATCACGAGCTGTACGTTTCTCTTGTACCATCCTCCGAAACGGTCCATCGCATCGTCGTACCACTGCTCCAGTGCAGCCTTCAGCTTGTCGGCATCGCCTTGAGCCTCTCTCACAAATGGAGCGAGCGGGCCGTCGAAGACGGAAGATGTCATCCCTTTTTCATCGGCCACGATATCCGCGAGTGCCTTGGCGAAGGCAGCCGGCGGGATATAGCTCGGCAGCTTGCCGGGAAGCGTGAGCTGATTGATGCGAGGGTCGGCGTAGACACGCTTTGCAAGCCCGGTCAGGTTGGGATCGTTGAGCATCGTCTTGATGCTTGTCAGCAGATGGCGGCCTCGCCAACTGGTGATGTTGGCGATGAGCTCCTGGACGACGCTGCAGACGAGCGCCAGAAGCAGATACATAAGTGCGAGTCCGATGCCGACGTCGAGCACTGCCGAGTTCCACATATCCGTCTCCTTCACACGCCCGGAGGATCGATCGTCGGAGCCGTGAACCAGTTACCAAGCTGACGCAGGCCCGGCACGCGCCAGATCGCAGCCGGCTTTCGCGAGGCGAGTGCGAAGACGGGATTTCCCGCCTTGTCGGTCCAAGGAGCACGCCAGACGAAGAAGCGGGCGTTCTTGTCTGTTTGACAGGCGGCAAGAATGTCGCGAACCTTGGCGACATCCAGGCCGGTGGACTTGGCGATGCCGGCTTCGTTCCTGAAATCGAATGTCGGGTTGAGCAATGCGGCCAGGACCAGTCTGATTTCGGTCTCCGTCGCTTCTGGCCGCTTCCATGATTTCGGGAAGCTCCATTCGCTCAACTGGTCACGTCGCACGAGATCGGCAAGAAGCGTCAGCCGGACGAAGGTGAAGACGCGTTTCTTTCCCCAATAAAAGCCGAATGCCATAAGGCGGCGCAACCACCAGCTCGGCCCTTTCTGGGCAATCAACGCCGCCCCCAATTTTTCGATGCGCCGCTCGATTGCGGCCTGCAGGTCATCGAAGTCCTTTTCGCTGATGCGCGGCCATTGCGGATAGTCGACCACGTCGGCTGCGTTGCCGAAAAGCGGTATGATCTGGAAGGTCGGCTTGTTTTCGATGTCTCTGCCGCGAAAATCCTCGTTGGCACGCGCTGCATCCGGCCAGGCTTTGACAATGTCGTTGTCTCCATGGACGACGAAGGAATCCTTCAGGAACTTCTGACAGTTGCGTCGCCCAAGCTGGTAGTCGTGGTCGCGAAACGCTTGCGAGAGGAAGCCGCCGAAGCCACCGAGCAATCCGGACGCGATGCTGTAAGCTTCCTCTGTTCCCCCAGGCGGCACACGATGCGGGCAGATGAGAAAACGGCTGAAGATGCCGTCGGTTGCCGCAACCGCAACTTCTGAAGGCTTGAACTGCGTCTGGGTGCGCAATGCCGGCAAGAGCGCCATGAGAACGCTCACCAGGTCGCCCGCCGGCTGCCCATCGGGTGGAAACAGCGGAGGCTCGGGGAACGGGTCGATCATGATCACCGCTCGGTCGGCCTGGGATCCCTCGCGCCGATTGGGTGTGCCCGGATCCTGCATGAGGCAATAACGGGCAAATTCGAATGGCTCGTTGTTGATCAGGCCGCCATCGACCGCCGTGAAAGGGAATGCGCGCTGCTTTTCCCAATCGGCTGGAAATGCCGGTTTCATCCTTTCCCTGACGTAGCTTGCATCGGCAAGTGGCCAGTTCCTTCCCTCGTAATCGTCGACATGCGCGATCCATTCACGGGAAGCAAGTCCAAGCGGAAAGGCTCCCGATGCCACCGCGCCAAGGGCATAATCCTTCCATTCCGCGCTCGGCTGTCCGCCGGCGAGCAGCGACTTGACGTCGAGCTTGCGCATCGTGTCACTATCGGCAAAGGCGCTCGGGCTCGTCCAGCTTCCAAGTCCCAGCAGACGATAGTGGACACGGTCGCCGTGGCTCATCATGCCATAGTCACCGCCGGTGAAGCTCACCGTGTAGGGTACGCCGCGAAGGTTGGAGATCGTCAGGTAGACGTCGAGCGTGGAGGAAACATAGGGATAGGGGGGAGCGATGGCCGAGATCTTCAATGCGGCATCCTTGATCGAAATCAGCACCTCGCTGTTCAGGGCCGAAACGACGTCGCCCCCGTCCTGCAGATCGCTGGTATCGAGAAAATCGGCTCGCCCGGTCGTCGAAAGCATTTGCGGGCGGACCACCCAGGCATCGTAGAGGTTCGGCAGAAGGTATTTGTATGTCTGTGTCGAGGTCCCGCCGGTGTTCGCCGCTGTCGGCTGAATCCCCCCGGCCAGAGCGACGGCTCCCAGGGCACCGGTGATCGCCCCGGCCGACGCGCCGGTAATGACCTTGATCGCAGCCCGGTGATTGGGAATTGCCGGCGCCAACACCGGATCGGCTCTTGCCACCTCCCAGGCTTCCAGCGCCTGCACCAGGAAATCGAATACGCCGGCCGAATAGGCGCCAGCCGAGATGGCACCCGCCATCGCGAGGCCAATTTGGAATTCCGGTACTTGGCTATCCTCTGTCACTACTGCCTCCAGACAATAAGTATCAGCCTCCGGACTTTTATTCCGAAGTCATATCAAGAAAATTTTGAGTACTGATTTCCCACTACAATAGAGCGAATGTTCTTCAAAAATTCAATGAGAAAGTTTATGACTTCAAGTTTATTTCCGACTCAAAAGCCTATGCGTAAAAGTGCCGACAGCCTAAGTAAAAATCCGGTGCTTACGACAAGCGCCCTCGCGGACCCCGGCCGAGGCCGGGCGGGATCGCAATCATCGATCTCAGGCGAGTGTTTCGGAAAAAAATTCGAGCAGGCGCTTCCAGTGCCGCTCAGAACCCTTTTCGCTGTAGATTTCGCCGCGATCGGGAACGGTCCAGCCATGCGACATGCCGATATAGTTCTCGATGATATGGTCGACGCCGCCGGTGCGCAGCGCCTCGGCGAGGCGAGCGGATTGTTCGGGCGGGAAGCTGCCATCGACGCCGGCAACGCCGACATAGACGCGCGCCTTGATATTGCCGGCGAGACGATGCGGGCTGTCGGGCGTCTCACTTGCGAGATTGCCGCCATGGAAGCTTGCGGCTGCCGCGATCCTGTCGGCATAAGTGGCCGCTGCCGTCAGAGCGCGACCGCCGCCCATACAATAACCGACGGCGCCGACCGGACCGGAAACGCCTTCGGCCTCGAGCGCATCGAGGAAGGCTTCGCTGTCCTTCTTGGTCATCTCCTGCGTCGTCTCGCGGATCATCTTCATGATCTCGGCGCGCGAGGTCTCGTTGCCGAAGGAGGAGCCGTCGAAGGGGCCGTATGCGCCGAAGCGATAGAAGAGATCGGGCATCAGCACGACATAACCGGCATTCGCCAGGCGCTCGCCCATGATGTCAAGGCCATCGCGCGGTCCGAGCGCGTCCATATAATAGAGAACGCCGGGCAAGGCCTTGCCCTCGCTGCCGTCAGGGCGGAAAAGTGAAGCCTGGGCAACACCGTCAGCCGTCGTGATTTCAATATCGCGTTTCATGGACCAATCCCTTTGATTTTATTGAAGCAGCGCGGAGGCCGCTGTCGGCAATCTGGCAAAGGCGGGCGACAGTCTCAAGACACGAATGCGTGGTGCGGCGGCGTCCGGAGTGGGCTTATGATTCTGCTGTGAGAATTGTGTTCGGAACCAACCAGGAGAGTGCCTGCCTGCCGTTCCCCATTTGAGGAGCGGCCTGTGTTCCCGGGCCTTGTCCCTTTCGCTTCATGAACAGGGGCTTTCGTGCACGAGGATCATGCACCCTCTCGAGGGGCTATCGCGCAACTGGTCACAATCGCCAGCGCCACGCAATGCCACCGCAATCTTCCATCCACAGGTTGACTGCATCGTTCCGCGAGGCGGTGACGCAGGTGATTGCCGATCGTCCTGATCTTTGGCATGACTGGCAGGAACACTGGGCCGAGGGCCTTACCGGATCGATCCGTGCAGCGACGGCCGCGGGCGATCCGGGCAGGAATTGGGCGATTGACTCGAAACCCGGTGAGCTCCTGAGGGAAAATGACATTGATGCCGAAAGCCGCCGCAGCCGTAAAACGTGCCCTTGCTTATCTGTCCTGGCCCTTGGTGTTTTTCTCCGGCCTGACGGGCGCCTATTTCGCCTTCGCCGGCGATCGCCCGATGGTTGCCTTCTCGGCCGTCTATGCAGGCGAGGTCCTCATCCTCTTTCTGCTCGAACGCGCCATTCCCTACGAGCAGCGCTGGCTCCAGGCGGATGGCGAAACGGCCAACGATATCGCTCACACGGTGTTGACCAAGGGGCTAGTGCAGCTGGCGGCACTCTCGGCAGCGATCTTTCCGATGCTCGCTGCCGGCCTGCTGCAGCCGCTTGCCGCCATGCAGTTCAGCCTCTGGCCGTCATCGTGGCCTATGCTCTTCCAGGCGCCCCTCGCCGTCATCATCGCCGAGTTCGGCCTCTACTGGGCGCATCGCATCGCCCATGAGCGGTTGTTCTTCTGGCGCTTCCATGCCCTGCATCACAGCGTCACCCGTCTCTGGGTCGTCAATACCGGGCGTTTCCACGTCGTCGATTCGCTCTTCAAGATCGCGTTGAGCCAGATCCCGCTCTACCTTCTCGGCGCACCGCTGCAGGTCTTCTGGTGGCTCGGCGCCGTCACCGCCTTCATCGGCATCCTGACCCATTGCAATGTGGACATGCGAACCGGGTTTTTCGACCTCGTCTTCAGCACGCCCCGGCTTCACCGCTGGCACCATTCGAAGGATCTCCGCGAGGGCAATACGAATTACGGCGAGAATGTCGTGTTGTTCGACCAGCTCTTCGGCACCTATTTTAATCCTGACCGGCCATCCTCGACGGATATCGGGATCAAGGGACAGATCGCTCCCGGTTTTCTCAGCCAATTGAAGCAGCCCTTCACCAAGGACGGCGTGCGCCAAATCCTCGGCCTTCAGCCCAAGCGCAACTGATGCAGCCGGTGAAACGGCTCCGCAGGTGCTGCGGAAGCGTCACTGCGCGATATCGACATGATGAACTCCGTGCGGCAATGCCACGCGCCCTATTCTCTCCAGAGCAGGCATATCGCCCTTCACCACGCGGAAGACCTCTATCCCGGCACCGGCATCCGGCCCTGCGCCGGGATGGCCTTCGAATACGGTCGTCAGCAGGTGATCGCCGGAGAGGTCGAATGTTGCCCCCTCGGGCAGAACGCCTTCGAACGCGAAATCCCCAACTTTCGTCAGTGTGCCGGTGCGTGGATCGAACGTCAGCAGCGAGACGGAGGCCTCGCGCTGGTGGCGAGGCGAACCTTCAGGAAAAGATGTCCCCTGCATGTTGATCGTCGCGACCATGCGTCCATCCGGGCTCACCGCCATTCCCTCCGCCGAAACGCCTGTCTCGATCGTCCCGAGCCGTTCATGCCGGACGTTGGCGGCCCCCGGACCAGCGAGCCTGATGACGGTCATGGTCGAGGATGCCTTGGGAATGCGGCCATCGAGGCTCGTTGCCGCAAAATTCCGCCCCCAGTTCGAGGTGAGATAATGGCTGCCGTCCGGCGTGAAACGGCCGACGAAGGGATCCCGGCCGACCGCGACGGTATCGCCCCATTGCTCGACGGAGGGACCTGTCTCCGCATGCCGGAATTCGAAAAAGGCGATGTGGTCCTGCGTATTGATATTGACCGCGAGATAACGGCCGGAAGGATGCCATTGAACGTTAGTGGCCGTGACGCCGCCCCTCACTCCCTCCGCCGATCCCTCGATGCCGAGAGCGGCCAGATCGAATTTCGCGACATCGCCGAACCGGCCATCGGAAAATTCCACGATCTGCAGGAGGCTTGCTTCGCTGGTATTTGAAACGATTGCGATGGTGCGCCCGTCGGGGCTGACCGCCAGGCTTTCAGGATTTATGCCGATCTCGGCCGTGTCGGCAAGCCTCGGATTGGCGGCATCGGAAAGATCGATGGCGAAGACGCGGTTGCCGGCCGGAAGATCCCTGGCCGTCCTGGCGCCGTCCGGCCGTTG
Source organism: Rhizobium sp. BK275 (assembly GCF_014193555.1). Taxonomy (NCBI): domain Bacteria; kingdom Pseudomonadati; phylum Pseudomonadota; class Alphaproteobacteria; order Hyphomicrobiales; family Rhizobiaceae; genus Rhizobium; species Rhizobium sp. BK275. The sequence goes on along the minus strand of NZ_JACHZL010000001.1, from coordinate 791,089 downwards.
GCCGAGACGTTCGGTGACGAAGGCGTTGCGGCCGTCAGGCGTGAGTTCGAGGATTTCAGGCGCTGCCGTGACGGAATTCGAAACGGAGATCGCGCTTTTTGTCACGCGCCCATCGGCGATCGAGAGCACCGTCAGCATATCGGCATGTCCCGCCTCCTCCGGCGGCAGCGCCGAGTCCGCATAAGTCCTGGCGATATAGTCACCATCCGAGATGACCGCGACGCGTCCTGCCGTGATCGCCGAAAGGATGTCCGCCGATTGGGCCAGGGCCGCGCTCGTGACGGTGATGCTTACTGCAGAGGTTAGTGTACCTGTTGCAAGGCGTTTTAGTATCCGCATGGCTCTGTCTCCTTCGAACAGGCAGAGGCGCATGCCTCTTGCACTGAAAAAGGATAGGGATCACAGTGATTGTCTTCCAATCGGAAATTACCTTTCTGTGATTGGCTTTCCCTATCAGAGGTGGGAATGGATATTCGCTCGATGGCCTGCTTCGTCGCAGTCGCGGAGGAATTGAATTTCCGTCGCGCGGCAGAGCGGCTGCACCTGACCCAGCCTTCACTCAGCCAGCGTATCCGGGTGTTGGAGCAGGAGATCGGCACAGACCTCTTCGAACGCGATCGCCGCAAGGTTTCCTTGACCCCCGCCGGAAGGGTCTTCCTGGAGCCGGCCAAAAGGGCGATCGACAACGCTATGGTCGCCAGGGAGCGGGCATTGCAGGCAGTGCGCGGCGAGATCGGACGGCTTCGCCTCGGCTTTACCGTCATCGCTTTCTACGGGTTTCTGCCGGAAGCCGTTCAGCTGTTTCGCAGCCGATATCCGCAGGTTCATGTCGAGCTTGTCGAAATGAATTCGCCATCGCTCGAATCAGCGCTTCTCACCGGAACGATCGATCTCGCCGTTCTGCATCCGCCGCTTTCGAGTCCGGATCTCGAAATCCATCCGCTTCCGGAAGAAGAGATGGTACTGGCTTTGCCATCGAACCATCCGCTATGCGATCGCCAGGTCATTGATATTGCGGATCTTGCCGGCGAGCATTTTCTGATTGCGCCGCGCGCGATCGGCCCGAGTATCCATGACCGCGTCATTGCGTTGTTTGCTGCCGCTGATATCAATCCGGACATTGTGCAGGAGGTGACGCCGATGACGACGCTGACAGGGCTCGTGGCAGCCGGCGTGGGAATGGGGTTCGTCACCGCCGGGATCTCCCGTCTCTCCCGCGATGGGCTTGCGTTCAGACGGGTGACACCGGCGCCACCGTCCTTGCCGATCGCCGCCGCCTGGCTGAAACCGGAGCCTCAGCCAAGCGCACGCCGGTTCATCGATATCGTATCGGCACTTGTCGAACAGCGGCGAGCCGAGGGCGACACCGGAAAAACGGGTTGGATCGACGGCAAGGTCTGATCCGTGTGCGGTCGGCCGAGCCGCTGCCGTCATCATTTCATGACAATCGGCCCGTAAGAGCCTGCAAACCTCGACGGAAACGGACAGGACGGCGATGACGACGTTGAAACAGGTTGCGCTAAAGGCCGGATGTTCCATGGCGACGGCAAGCCGCGTGCTGAACCTCAGCGGTCCCGTCAGCCAGGCGGCGGCGCTTCGCGTGCGCCGCGCTGCCGCCGAAGTCGGCTATCGGGCGGCCGCACCGTCTGCCCGCAGCGGCCGCCGGCCTGTTATTGGCGTGCTGGTGCCGAGTGTGACCAATCCGGTTTTCGCGTCGTCCCTCTCAGGCATCCAGAACCGCATGTTGGTCGCCGGCCACAGCGTTCTCATCGCCCAGTCGAATTACGATCCCGATCAGGAGGCCAATGCCGTGGCAGGGCTTCTCGGCGAGCGGCCGACCGGTCTGATCCTGACGGTCTGCAATGGTGAGACAAGCCCGGCATTGGCGCAGGACCTGCCGCCGACAGTGCTGCTTGGCAGCTCTCCGACCGTCCGATATCCGGCTGCCGTTACCGTCAACAATTATGCGGCAGGCTGCCGGCTGACCGAACATCTCTTGTCCATGGGCCACCGGCGCATCCTCTATGTCTCCGGTAGCTTCAAAGCTTCGGATCGTGCGCTCTTGCGTTACCGCGGCTATCTGCAGACGATGGAGGCAGCGGGCGTCGCCCCGCTCGAGGCCGTAGAGGTGCCCTTCGTCAGCGGCTATGACCAGATGGATCTCGGCCAGGCTTTGCGGACATTTTCGCCGACCGCCATCATCGGCTCGAACGATCTGATCGCGCTTGGCGTCATCGGTGCGATCAATCGCGAAGGCCTGCGGGTGCCCGACGATATCTCCGTTGCCGGCTTTGACGGCATCGCCATCGGCAAGCTCATCAATCCGACGCTGACCTCGATCGAAATGCCCGATCTCAGCATGGGGGCGACGGCAGCCTCGCTGCTGCTCGATATTGTCGAAAACGACGCGCCTCTCCGACATCTGGAACTGTCGCATGCGCTACGCCCCGGCGGCACCGTGCGAAACCTCCAAAACGAAGAAACCGCCGCACTTTCGGGATGCGACGGTTCCGGATCGAAACCGCGGGCGGCTTAACCCGCGGATCATTCCAAAAATCAGCTGCGCGGCAGCATGCCTTCGACGTCGGCGGCTGCGTCGTCGAGGGCTTCCTTCGGCTCGGCCGAACCATCGACGATCCGCGACAGGTTGTCGACGATCGTCTGGGTGACCTTGACGCCGTTGGTGCCTGGGAAGGCGTACCAGGGGATCATGCGCGGCATCTGGCTGAGGCCGGCCTGGAAGAGCGGGTTCTTCTTGTAGAAGTCGCCGAGATATTCGGCCGACTTGGCGGCAAGCTCGTTGTTCGGCACATAGCCGGTGCCGGGAACGACGACCGAGGCGCCATAGGGGCCGGCGGCGAACTTGGCGAACTTCCAGGCGGCCTCCTGCTTGGCCGGATCCTTGGCGAGGATGACGACGGCATTGCCGCCGGTCGGCAGATGGCCCTTGTCCGGATCGATCAGCGGGATCTGGGTCGTGCGCAGATCGAACTTGGCGCCGACATTCTTGATCGTGTTGACGAGCGCGCCGGTCGTCTGGAATTCGAAGCCGACCTTGCCGGCTGCAAAGGCCTGTTCGCCCGCTGCCTTGGTGAAAACAGGCATGCCGCCTTCCTTGACGAAGCGGCTGATCAGTTCGACAGCCTTCTGTCCCTCAGGACCGTTGAAGGCGACCTTCTGCTCGTCGTCGCTCAGCATCTTGCCGCCGGCGCCGAAGAGGAGGGCGGAGAACATCCAGTCGTCACCCTGCCAGCGGAAGTCCATGCCGTCGACGCCGTTGCCGAGCGCCTTGATCTTGCCGGCGAGTGCGATCACTTCATCCCAGGTCTTCGGCGGGGTGTCGGGATTGCCGCCGGCGGCCTTCACGAGATCCGCATTGTAATACATGATCGGGTTGGAGGTGGCGAAAGCGAGGCCGACCTGCTTGCCCTTGACCTGGGCGAGCTTCAGGATCGTGTCCGAGAAGCCCTGCTCGGCCATGTTGCCTTCCTTCTGGACGAGCGGCGTCATGTCGACGGCGACATTGCGCTCGTTCAGCATGCGCAGGCGGTTGAGGCCGATGAAGGTGACGTCGGGCATTTCAGACGTACCGGCCTGGCGCAGGATCAGCTGGATGCCGTCTTCATAAGTCGCCGAGGGCGCGGCGAACTGGATCTTGATGTCAGGGTTTTCTTCCATGAACTTCTTCGAGATCGTATCCATCACGTCCTTGAAGAAGCCCGGCATGGGGTAGTGGATCGTCAGCGTCGTTTCAGCGTGGGCCGGCAGTGCTGCCGCCACGGACAGAGCCGCTGCTGCGAGGAACTGGGTGAAATGCTTCATCGCTCGTTCTCCTGGGTTCAGCCGGTCAGCCTTTGAGACCGGTCATGGTGATGCCCTCGACGAAGCGTTTCTGCGCGAGCAGAAAGGCCGCAACGAGGGGAATGGTGATGATGATGGTGGCCGCCATCAGCGCGCCGTAATCGTCGCCCGCTTCCGCGGCGCGGAAGTTCATCAGGCCGAGCGGCGGCGTGGCGTAGCCGGGCTTCGAGATGACGATCAGCGGCCAGTAGAGGTCGTTCCAGTGGGCGACGACCGAAAAGATCGCAAAGGCAGTCACCGCCGGCCAGGCGTTCGGCACGATGACGCGTGAAACGATGCCGAGTTCGGACATGCCGTCGAGACGGGCGGCATGGATCAGGTCGTCGGGCATGGCGCGGAAGAACTGCAGGAACAGGAAGATCGCAAAGACCGAGATGGTGAAGGGGGCCACCAGCGCCGTATAGCCATTGAGCAGTGACAGGCTGTCGAAGGCGACATAGAGCGGCAGGGCGGTGGCATGGATCGGCACCAGCAGGCCGAGCAGCACCAGCACCATCATCATCCGGGCGGCGCGGAACTTCAGCTTCGCCATGGCATAGGCGCAGGGAATGGCGACCAGCACCTGGAAGACGAAGATCAGCGCACAGACCGCCACGCCGTTCCAGAGCAGCGTGTCCATCGCCACCTTGTCGAGCGCCTTGGCAAAATTCTGCACGTAAAAGAAATGCGTCGGGATCAGCGAGAGCGCGGCCGTGAAGATATCGTCCTGCGACTTGCCGGCGGCCGAGATCATGAAGATGTAGGGCGCGAGGAAAATGACCGCGCCGATGATGAGCAGCGCCAGGCGGATGAGCCGGCCGAGGGTGAAGCGGGATCTCGTCTTCATGAATAGTGCACCCGCCGATCGAGGAAGCGGTATTGCAGGAACATCATGACCACGAGAATGGCGAGGAAGACCACGGTCATGGCCGAGGCATAGCCGACCTTCATATAGACAAAACCCTCCTGGTAGATGGTGAAAAGCAGGACTTCGGAAGCGTGGTTGGGGCCGCCGTCGGTCAGTGTCTTCACCGTCTCGAAGGTCTTCACCGCATTGATGACGCTGATCGTGGTGACGAAAAGCGCTGTCGGTCCGAGCATCGGCCAGGTGACGAGGAAGAAGCGGTCGAGCGAGGATTTGGCGCCGTCGATTTCGGCGGCGGCATAGAGTTCGCGCGGGATCGCCGTCAGGCCGGCAAGGAACAGCACCATGTTGAAGCCGACGGTCTGCCAGACGCCGATGATGGAGAGGCTGTAGAGGGCAGTGGACGAAGCGCCGAGCCAGTTCGGCTTCGGCAGGCCGGCAAGACCGAGCAATGCATTGAGCGGGCCGATGGTCGGGTGGAAGAGATATTGCCAGACGGTCGCCATGGCGACGATCAGCGAGACGACGGGGAGAAAATAGGCGGTACGGAAGAAGCTCTTTCCCCAGCCCTCGCCCTCGATCAGCATGGCCACACCGAGCCCGAGCAGGATCGAGACGGGTGCGACGATCGCCGTATAGAGCGTCGTGTTCCACAAGGACTTGCGGAAGGTGCGGTCGGTGAAGAGCTCGGCGTAATTCTCGAAGCCGACGAAGCGGAACTTGCCGACGCCGAGTTCGAAATCGGTAAAGCCGAGAAAAATGACGGCAACGATCGGCAGGAGCACGAAGAGCAAGATGAGGATGATTGCCGGCAGGGCCAGCAGCCAAGCGGTCCGCGCCCCTCGGCGTTCATGCCTGACCGAGGATGCGACCGGCCGTATTTCGCCCGCGACGATACTAGCCATGGGCCTTCTCCCTGCCGGCATCGACCAGAACGGCTGAGGCGCGCAGCCGTCGTCCGTCCGAAGCAAAGACCATGGCCTTGTCGGGGGCGAAGGAAAGGGCGACGGCCATGCCGGCGGCCAGGCCCGCAGCTTCGGCTGGTGCGAGCTTGGCAAGCACGATCTCGCCGATTGCATCCAGCCGGCAGAACAGAATGACCTCGGAGCCGAGGAATTCCATGCGCTCGATGCGCGCCGGCAGCGAGGTTCCACCGTCTGCGGCAAGCTGCACGAATTCCGGGCGGATGCCGATCGTCACATCAGGGCCGGCAGGATCTTCTTCTTCCAGCGCCATCCTCATATCGCCGAAGGCGACCGTTCCATTTTCGACGCGCGCCGGCAGCAGGTTGATGCGTGGCTGACCGACGAAACGGGCGACTTCGATATGGGCGGGATCGTCATAGATGACCTGTGGCGGGGCGAGCTGCAGCATCTGGCCGCCGATCATCACGGCGACCCGGTCGGCCATGGAAAGCGCCTCGGCTTGATCGTGCGTGACATAGACCGTCGGCACGCCGGCGCGGCGATGCAATTCGACGATCTCGCCGCGCGCATGGACGCGCAGATTGGCGTCGAGGTTCGACAGGGGCTCATCCATCAGGAAGACGCTCGGATGGCGCACCATGGCGCGGGCAAGCGCCACGCGCTGCCGCTGGCCGCCCGACATCTGGCCGGGCTTGCGCTCCAGCAGATGATCGATCTTCAGCGCCTTTGCCGTTTCCTGCACATCGCGGGAAATGCCTGTGCGGATGGCGCGGTAGCCGGGCATGACAGGGCCGAGGAAGGGCAGGCGCTGAACACGGTTTAAGCGGCGCATGGCAAGCGGAACGGCGATATTCTGGCCGGCCGTCAGATGTGGATAGAGCGCGTAGGACTGGAAGACCATCGCGATATTGCGGTCGGCGGCCGCGACATCCGACATTTCCCGTCCGGCGATGACGATCTCGCCGCTATCGGCATGGTCGAGGCCGGCAAGGATGCGTAAGAGCGTGCTCTTGCCACAACCCGAAGGGCCGACGAGCACGATGAATTCGCCTGGCTGAACGTCGAGGCTGATATTTTTCAGGATGGTGTTGTCGCCGTAGGATTTGGAAATGGAAGAAAGTGACAGCGCGCTCATTGCGCCGGCTCCTTCTGCACCTTGTGGGCCTCGTGCGGATAGACTTCGGCGACCACGTCATCGAGGACATGCGCCACCATGTCGGGAATGGCGACGATCTCGCTGGTGACCGCGTCGCCAAGATCGTGAACCACCGCTCCGATCAACTTCTCGCCTGGCATCTCACGCTCCATCGTGCCGATGATGAAGGCGGCCGACGGCCCCCAGACAAGCGAGGTGTCGTTGAAGCGGCCCTTCCAGGCCCAATGCAGATGGCCGCTGGCATAGAGTGCCACATCATGGGCGGCGATCAGCTCGTAGAGCCTCTGGCGCTGGGCCGGGCGGATGCTCCAGTAGCCGGTATCGCCTTCATCAGGCGCATCGACGAAGAGCGGCTTGTGGGCAAACATTGCGATCCGCCGGCCGGCGCGCGTCGCAAGTGCTTGCTCCAGCCAGGCAAACTGCATTTCCTGCTCGTCGTTCTCCATGCCCATCAGCAGGCTGTCGAGGCCGATCAGGCGCCAGTTGCCGGCATCCTCCAGCCAGTAATCCGGTCCCACGAGGCTGCGCCAGCGGTTGAGCCTGGTGGCATCGACCGGCTGCAGCGAACCCGGCAGATGGCCGACATCGTGATTGCCCGGAACGATCAGCATGGGGATATTCACCTGCCGCATCAGCTTCATGCAGAAGGTCAGATCCTCGTCCTTGTCGGCACCATCGACGGCAAGGTCGCCGGTATGGATGACGAGATCAGCACCGCTGCCGTTGATCCAGTCTGCAAGCGGCTGCCAGTTGCCGTTGAAATGCGGGATCGACGGGCTGAAATGCGTGTCGGTGATCTGGACGATTTTCATGCCGGCGCTCTCCAATAAGGCCCGCGGCAGGTTTCCGGCGGCAGGCAATGCTCATGCCGCCTCTTTAGAGCCCACCAATGTCAGGCGGGTTACAAGCGTTTCCACCCTTGTTCCATTTGTGTCGTGCAATTGTCATGAAGGATCGAACGCGTGGTCAGGTCCGCACTCGGACGCCGCGAAGGATCGATCGATGTATGTTGAAATCAGAGATCGCTGTCGACGTCGAGATCCGGCGTCGGTGCAAGCATCCGTCCATGGCGGATCAGGATCACGTCCACGCTATCGCCATCATAGAGGTAGTCCAGCAGATAATCCCCGACCACCAGCGTCAGGCTCCCGGTAATCTGCAGGCCGCCGTGCATCCGGTTCCCGGATTGAGGAAATTCGGACAGTGTCCGCTTCGCGTTCTTGATCGCGAGCACAAACTTTCGGGCTGCGGCAGGGTTAAGTTTCCGCAGATACTCGCCTTCGCGGCGGATATAGCTGGCGACATCCTTGGAAAGCCGTACGGCAGTCACGCAGCTTTTCCGCCAACGATCCTGTCAATGTCCGCGATCACATCATCCATATTCTCGAACTCTCCGGCCGCGATCTGCTCGCGGCCCTTGATCGCGGCGAGGATGTCGGCCCCCTCGTTCATGAGATACGTCCGCAGGGCGCGAACGATGATGTAGCTGCGGGATCGATCGCTTGCTTTTGCGATGGCTTCGATTTCTGCAATCACGTCGGAAGGCACCCGGAGAGTGACAGATTCTGATTGGCTGGCGTTCGACATTGCTTGCCTCCTTCAGGATGTAAGACAATGTAAGACAAGCGAGGATCTGATACAATGGTGGACTGCGTCACGGATCGATTTTACGTCCTTTCTCTTCCGGTCGTAACAGATCGAGTTCAGACCCGACAAGCGGCGAACGACGCAATGCAGATAGGATCGTCTCAGATGGTTCGCCTGACGGCGGTTCGTTGATTATCTCGTCCAAAGCCGGGCGGTCAATCTTCTGCCGGTGCCGCGCGATAAAGGCCTTGGTCGCTGGCGAACCTTCGCCCTTGCGATAGGCGATTGCCACATCGGACGTCACCGTCACGCCGGCGAGCGGTCTGTAGTGGATATCCTGCAGTTCCACGCGGCTCATGGATTGCGGCACGAGAGCGATGCCGATGCCGATGCCGACGAGAGCGGCGATCTCGGTGAAGTCGTGCGCGATCGCCTTGACGGATGGTTCGAACCCGGCCTCCCGGCAAGCCTGCAACGTATTGCGGTGAAAGCCGATTTCCGGCGGCTGGCGTGGGGTGATGAATATGTCGCTCGTCAAATGGGCAAGCGTATCGATGGCGCGTTCTGCAAATTCATGGTCAGCGGGAACCATGGCGACCAGCGGCTCGCGCAACACGACCTGCACAGAGACACCCGGCGGGATCGGCGCCGGCGCGCGGATATAGCCGAAATCGAGCAGGCCGTCGGCAATACGCTGCAACTGCTGGCGCAGCTCCATTTCCTGCAACTCGACCTCGACATAGGGGTAATCGCGTTTGAAATCCCTGATCGAGCCGACGACGGCGCCGGAATAGGCGGCAGACGCCACATAGCCGATCGAGATGCGCCCGCTTTCCCCGCGGCCCGCGCGGCGGATAGCGGCGACCGTCGCCTCGGTCTGCGCCAGGACCTTGCGCGCCTCCTGGAACAGGATCTCGCCCGAATGCGTGAGTTGGACTGCACGGCGGCTCCTGTCCAGCAGCGGTGTGCCGACGATCCTCTCCAGGCTCATGATCTGCTGACTGAGACCCGGCTGGGCAATACCGAGGCGGGCGGCGGCGCGCTCGAAATTCCGCTCCTCGACCAGTGTTACGAAATACCTCAGATGCCTGAGTTCGAAGCCGGGGTCGGTCAGCGCCATCACGCTCTCCTAGAAGAATTCAAATCTATGACGTTTCGCCGGTTTCATAATCCATGCTTATGAAAAATTCGAGCCCGGTTTATTGGACCTCTCAAAAATAACATGATTAGAAAAATCCAGTTTTACGGCATATTACGGGCTCCCGATGACTGGTTCTCTTCGCTTGCGCAATTTCGCTTCGACTACGGCTCTCGCGGGCGCGCTTCTGGCGCCGCTGTCTGCGTTTGCCCAGGACGTTAATCCGACCACGCTCGCCCCGATCGTCATCAGCGGTGCCGATGAGGATCCGACGGCTCCGGTGAAAGGTTTCGTCGCGAGGAACAGCGCGACGGCCACCAAGACCGGCACACCGCTTCTCGAAACCCAGCAATCCATATCGGTGCTGACGGCCGACCAGCTGAAATCGCAGGATGCCGAAACCGTCGGCCAGGCGCTGGATTATGTGCCTGGTGTCGTCGGCGAGCCCTATGGCGCCGATCCGCGCTTCGATTCCCCGCGCATCCGTGGTTTCGACAGCCGCCAGTCGCAGTTCCTGAACGGACTTCGCATGATGCGGACATCGGGCGCTCCCGCCGTCGATCCCTATCAGCTTGAGCGCATCGAAGTGCTGCGTGGGCCGGCATCGGTCATGTACGGCCAGGGCAATCCCGGCGGCATGATCAATCTCATCAGCAAGCGGCCGGTCTTCGAGCGTTTCGGCGAAGTCGGCGTTCAGGCTGGCAGCTACGATACCTACGGTACCTATTTCGATTTCGGCGACATCATGCCCGGCAATCCGAATTTCGCCTATCGCCTGACGGGCCTCGCAAGAACAGCCTCGGCACAGGTCGACGAACTCGACAATGACCGCTATTTCATCGCGCCGGCGCTGACCTGGCAGCCCGATGAAGACACCAAGCTGACGATCCTGACGAGCATCCAGCACGATAATCCGAGCACGCCGTCCAGCCTGCCGCCGCAACTCACGCTCAACGCATCGGACGCCAATCGCCTGTCACGGGACTTCTTCGTTGGTGACAAGAGCTTCGACACCTCGGACCGGACCTTGACCAATATCGGTTATGAGTTGGAACACCGCCTCAACGATACCTGGACCTTCCGCCAGAATCTTCGCTACCAGAATTTCGACTGGAACTATCAGGCTCTCGGCATGTCGACGATAGGCCTTACCGGCGGTCGGACGATCAACCGCAATGCCACCATCCAGGACGAGTTGCTGAACACGTTCAACGTCGACAACAACCTGCTTGCGGAATTCGACACCGGCGATATCAGGCACAAGATGCTGTTCGGTCTGGACTACCGCTATTACGGCAACAATGTCGGCACGCAGTTCTGGCGCGCCACCCCGCTCGACGCCTTCAATCCGGTCTACGGCTCCGTCAATCTGATTGCGCCAACGCTCAGCACCTATGTCGATTCCACCATGACGCAGGTCGGCATCTATGTGCAGGATGAGCTCGCCTATGAGAACTGGCGCGCAACGGCAGCCCTTCGCCAGGACTGGGCGAGCACAGAGGGAACATCGACCAACCGGCTGAACGGCGCGTCGCGCCCTCTCGACAAGGACGATCAGAAGCTGACTGGGCGGGCCGGCCTCGGCTATGTCTTCGACAATGGCATCGCCCCCTATATCAGCTATGCAACCTCCTTCGAGCCGGTTCCGGTGCCTGCGACCGGCGGACCACTGCAGCCGACGACCGGCGAGCAGGTGGAAATCGGGGTCAAATATCAGCCGGAGGGCTGGGACGGCTTCTTCACTGTTGCCGCCTATGACCTCAAGCAGAAGAACGTGCTAACGACCTTTGCCCTGCCGGGTGGCGGCACGGCGACGGGTCAGATCGGCGAAGTTGACGTCAAGGGCGTGGAACTCGAAGGCGTGACCAGCCTTGCCGATGGGCTCGACCTGCGCGCCGCCTACGCGTACATGCAGGCCGAAATCGTCGGCGGCGTCGATAACGGAAATCGCCCTGATAACGTGCCTGAACATGCGGCAAGCCTGTGGCTCGACTATACTTTCTCCGAGGATACGACGCTTGAAGGTTTCGGCCTCGGCGGCGGCGTGCGTTATGTCGGCCAACGCTACGGCGATACCAAGAATACGCTCGATCTCGACGCCGTGACCCTCTTCGACGCAGCTCTCCACTACAAGAAGGACGATATGACGGCCTCGCTGAACTTCAAGAATCTCGCCGACAAGGATTATGTTGCAAGCTGCAGCTCCTTCGGCTGCACCTATGGCGATGGCAGAACGGTGATGGGCAAGCTGACCTTTCAATGGTGAGAGACTATCGAGCGGCACAGGGACGAGGCTTCAGCCGTCGGCAGGCACTTGCCCTGCTGACGGCTTTGGCCATTCCGGGCAAAACCGTCGCAGCAGGCCAGAAGCGCATTGCCGCGATCGATTGGGCGATGCTCGAAACGCTTGTAGCACTCGGCGTCATGCCGATCGCCGCGACCGAGCTCGTGCAGTTCCGCAAGGATGCGGTCGAGCCGGCGCTGGACAAGAGCGTCGCCGATCTCGGCCTGCGCGGATCGCCGAATCTCGAGCTTTTGCGCCTGCTGCGCCCGGACCTCATCCTGATTTCGCCCTTCTATGTCAGGTTCGAGGCGAGCTTCCGGACGATTGCGCCTGTCCTGTCGCTGCCCTTTTATAACAGGGGTGAGCCGCCCTATCAGAAGGCTGTCGACGCCGTTTCGGCCCTTGCCAGGGAACTGGGTGTTGAGGACCGCGGCCGCGAGGTGGTCGCGCAACAGACAGCCCTTGTCGAGGAGACACGCCTCAGCCTGCAGGGCTTTGCGTCGCGGCCGACCTATCTGGTCAATATTGGCGACGCCAGGCATGTGCGCGTCTTCGGCGTCGACAGCATGTTTGGCGATATCCTCGGTCGTCTCGGCCTGCCGAATGCCTGGGCGGATCGCTCGCGCTATACGTTCGCCGCTCCGGTGCCGATCGAAAACCTCGCTGCCGAGCCGGATGCGAGGATCGTCATCATCTCCGATATCCCGGTCGAGGCCCGCAATGGGCTGAAGAACAGCATGATCTGGCAATCGCTGCAGCCGGTACGGGACGGCCGCGTGCTGATGCTCGGCAATATCAATCCCTATGGCGGCATCTTGGCCGCCGCCCGCTTCACCCGGCTTTTCAAGGCGGCGATGCTGTCGTCAGGGGAGACGCCGTGATCAGACCCGCCGCACTCTTTGTCGCGCTCTCAGCCTTTGCCGTTTCCGCCGGCCTCTTTCTTCTGACAGCACTGAACCATCTGCCCTTTGCCGACTGGCCGTCTCTGCCATTTGATCCCGGGCAGATGACGACGCAGCAGATCATTTTCGCCTATGCCGTCCTGCCGCGCGGGGCAGTCGCGATCCTCGCCGGTGCCGCGCTCGGGCTTGCCGGCGCGCTGTTGCAGCGTCTGCTGCGCAATCCCATCGCCGATCCCTCGACGCTCGGTGTCTCCTCCGGCGCGCAGCTCGCGATCGTCACGGCGACGCTGTTCTTGCCAGAGATGCTCGACGGCTACCGCGCTTTCGTGGCGCTCGCGGGCGCGGCGGCAGCCACCGCTATCGTCTTTCTGCTCGGTTGGCGGCGCGCCTTCGAACCCATCACCATGGCGGTCTCCGGCCTGCTCGTCGGCATTACCTGCAGTGCGCTCTCGGCGGCGATGACGCTCTCGCAGGGCGAGTATCTGATGTCGCTGGTGACCTGGAACGGCGGCTCGCTCAGCCAGCAGGACTGGTCGACGACGACAACCCTCGGCCTCGAGCTGCTGCTCGGCCTCGCCGTCACGCTCCTGCTCCTGCGTCCGTTCACCTTGCTCGGCCTCGGCGACAGCAGTGCCCGCTCGCTCGGCGTGGCGCTCGCGGGTACGCGTATTGCCGTCGCAAGCGTTGCGGTAGCGTTGAGCGCGGGCGTTGCTGCTGCCGTCGGCCTCGTCAGTTTCGTCGGCCTTGCCGCACCCGCGCTCGTGCGCCTGCTCGGTGTGCGCACGACACGCAGCATCCTGCTTCTTTCACCGATTGCCGGCGGCCTGTTGCTCTGGTTCTGCGATGGTATCGTGCAACTGATCGCCTCCTCGGCCGGCGAGACCTTTCCGACGGGATCGGTAACGGCCTTGATCGGCGGACCGTTGCTGCTTTGGTTGCTGCCGCAGGTGCGCGCCGTCGAGTCGCCGCAGCCGCCCGATAGCGTCCTCGTCGCACGGGCGCCCCTGTCACGGCTCGCCCTCATCCTCTGCCTGCTGCCGCCACTCGTCTGGGCGGCCCTCTGCGTTGCGCGCCTGCCCGATGGATGGACGCTGCTCAGCGGCGATCTTTTCTGGGAGCTTTTCCCGGCCCGCTGGCCACGTCTGTTGGCATCGGCCGCTGCCGGCGGCCTGCTCGCCATGGCGGGCGCCATGCTGCAGCGCCTCACCGGAAATCCGTTGGCAAGCCCTGAAGTGCTGGGTGTCAGCGGCGGTGCCGGCGTCGGTTATGCCGTTGCCTTAAGCTTCTCAGCCGATGCCGGCGCGCCCGCGCTCTTCCTCGGTGCCGGCAGCGGCGCAATCGTGGTGCTGGTCATCGTCGCGCTTTTTGCCGCCCGCCGGCATCTGCCGCCCGAGCGCCTGTTGCTCGCAGGCATTTCTGTCAGTGCTTTCAGCTCGGCGATCCTGAGCGCTCTTCTTGCCGTCGGCGATCAGCGCGCCTGGCAGATCCTCGCCTGGCTCGGCGGCTCGGCTGCGGCCGCCACGCCGGAAACGGCGGCCTTCCTTGCCGGTCTCACCATCGTCATCCTCGCAATCGGCCTGATCTTCACGCGCTGGCTGGTGATCCTGCCGCTCGGTGCGCCGACTGCGCTCGCGCTCGGCCTGCCCCTGGTCGGCGCCCGCACAATGATGGTGTTGACGGCGGGCATCGCCACGGCGGCTGCCTCGCTGCTCGTCGGTCCCTTGAGCTTCGTCGGCCTGATGGCACCGCATATCGCTCACCGCGCCGGCTTCGAAAAAGCGGGCAGCAGGCTTTTCGCTTCGGCCGTCATAGGTGCTGTGCTGATGGTGATCGCCGATCTCGGCGCCCGTACTGCGACCTTCCCCTACGAACTGCCGCTTGGCCTCTTCGCTGCTTTCGCCGGCGCGCCCTATCTCGTCTGGATGATCGGCAGGCGGCAGTGAGGGCTGGCCGTCAGCCGTGCGACGAGGATACCGCTGTTGACCTTACCGCTTCCGTCGAGCGCAACGAAGAGAGGAACTCAGCCGGGGGCATGGGGCGGGAGAACAGGAAACCCTGCAGGTCGTTGCAGCCGGCCGCGACGAGAAAGTCTCTCTGCCCTTCGGTCTCGACGCCTTCGGCCGTCGTCGCTTTTCCAAGCGTGCGGCTCAAACCTAGGATCGCCGAAACGATGGCCGCACCCTCGGCTTGTGTTCCCAGCAACCGCACGAAGGAGCGGTCGATCTTGATCCGGTCGATGTTGAATTGAATGAGGTGGCTCAGCGACGAGAAGCCGGTGCCGAAATCATCAAGCGCAATCCGGATCCCCTGCGACCGAAGCTTGCCGAGCGTTCCTTGAGCATTTTCATCGATGTTGAAGAGTGCGGCTTCCGTCAGTTCCAGTTCCAGCCGCGATGGCGGCAGGCCGGTTTCGGTCAGGATGGAGAGCACGTGGCGGTCGAAGTCCCGACGCCGGATTTGCGAGGGCGAAACGTTGACGGCAACCGACATATCGGCCGGCCAGTTCGTGGCCGCCTTTGCGGCATTCCTCAGCACCCATTCGCCAAGCTGATCGATCATACCGGCCTCCTCGGCGATCGGGATGAATTTGTCTGGTGACAGCAGTCCCTGGATCGGATGGCGCCAGCGCAGGAGAGCCTCGGCGCCCGAAAGGTTCCCATGCGCGTCGGCACGATGCACGCCCTGAAAGAAGACTTCCAATTGGCCGACGGCGCTGGTGCGGGAGTTGTCCGCCATATCGGGCAAACCTGCGCTGTCTTCCAGCACGAGGCGAAGGTCGTTCTTGAGGCTTTCGCGTGCCTCCACCCGGTGATCCAGGGACGGATCATATTCGACCAGGCGGCCTCGCCCGTTGGTCTTGGCCTCGTAAAGGGCAACGTCCGCACGCCGCAAAACCTCGCTGGTCGCTTGGGTCGCGTCATGAAAGGCAGCGATACCGATCGAGCATCCGATGCGGACGACGACGTCGCCGCCACGAAGCTGGAACGGCTTGCTCAGGGCCTCGATAATGGCGTTGCAGACGAGGATGCAGCTATCGTCGCGCTCCCTGACATCGGGAAGAAGCAGCGCGAATTCATCGCCGCCGAGCCTTGCAAGCGTGTCGCCTGATTCGATCAGGGCATTCATCCTGTCGACGGCGCCGCGCAGCAGCTCATCACCGGCGGCATGCCCATGAATGTCGTTCACTTCCTTGAATTTGTCGAGATCGACAAGGGCAAGGACGGCGCGCTCGCCAGGCGATTTCATGGCCGCAAGGCATTGCTCGAAACGGGCCGCAAAGAGCGCCCGGTTCGGCAGACCCGTCAATACGTCGTGCAGCGAAAGATGCCGCGCATGATGTTCGCTGGCGCTGAGTTCTCTGAGGCTGCCGCGCAAACGGCCCATCAAGGCGAAGAAGAGGCCTGCGATGACAAGACCGGCCACGGAGAGCACGGGAACAAGCCTGCCGATGACGCGTGAGCCCGGCAGATCCGGCCTCCAGATGATGAAGCCGATAGGGTCGCCTGACGCCGTCGCCTCGATTTCGAACGCGACTTCATTCTGCTCCTGATCCGCGGTGCGGGCATAACGAGCGCCGGCCAGTCCCTGTTCGCGGCTCAGCGTATCGAGCGTGACACCGTCGAGGAAGCGGAACGCCACGAGGTAGAGCCTGTTGCCGTCATTTCCTTTCCGGGGATCCACTTTCGACGAGCGCGTGACCGAAACGACGCCCGCGACCGAAGGGCGGCCCTCAAGTCGCATCAGCTCCACGCGGCTTGGTTCCGGATCGGAGCTCGGCCCTCCCGGTACATCATGGTGCGTTGCTTCCAGATCCTGGATCATCGGCTGAAGCAGCGGACGCACCCATTTGAAGCGGCGTTTCGTTTCGGGATCGGACTGTAGAGCAAGCTCGCCTGCCGGGGTCACGAGGAACGCCGCGTTGTAACCGAATACCGTTGTCGCGATCTTGCCGAATGTCGCGGCCGATGTCGCGCCTGCGCGCTCGCTCTTGCCGCTGGCCGTTGCTGAATCCGCCACCAGCAGCGAAGCATAACCTGCACCCATCAGCTGGATATCCTGAGATACACGCCGGACCTGATCCAGAAGGCGGCTGTTGACGAGTTGGCGCTGTCGATCGAGGGCGGCTGCGTCGCTTTCCCTCCCAGCCCAGATAGCAGCCAGGAACACCAGGCCAAGAATTGCCAGCCCGCTGATCGCAAGCAGCACCAGTATCGACCCGGACGATGTCCAGGTCGCTCTGTGAGCGAATAATCTTAAAGGCGGATCAGCAGGCACGCAGTCTTCTCCCGAGCGCCCTGATACTGACCTCGATTGTTTACAAAATGCTTTTCAAGCAGCATCAAAATTAATGGCCGAAAATGATGAGCTTTTTAATCGTTTTGTGATTGGCTGCTCATTGCGCAACGCTTGCCGATGCAAGGTTGGCGATCGAGCTCTACATCAAGGTGATTGATATGTTGCGATTAGGATCTCTCTATCGTTCGAAGTTCTTCGCATTTGCCTGTGTGGCCGTTGCTGCGGCTGGTATTTTTGAGCCTGCTGTTGTCCGGGCTGCCGAAAACGACAGTATCCGCATAGCCGTCGAGGGCGCATTTCCGCCGTTCAACTATGTCGATTCCAATAATCAGCTTCAGGGATTCGACGTGGATATCGCCAAGGCCCTTTGCGAGACCGCGAAATTGAAGTGCGAATTCGTCATCCAGGAATGGACGGCGATGATCCCGAACCTGCTCGACAACAAATATGACGCGATCATTTCGTCGATGTCGATGAGCGCAGAGCGGCGCCAAAAGGTTGCCTTCACCCAGAAATATTATGACAGTCCGACGGTCTTCATCGCACGCAAAAACGACGACATCGCCGGCACGTCACCCGATGATCTGAAGAAACTGCGGCTCGGCGTGACGGCAGCAACCTCCCAGGAATCCTACGCCAAGAAATTCTACAGCGGCATCGCGACGACCGTATTCCACGCGTCTCCGGATCTTTACAAGGGTCTTGCCGACGGCAAGGTCGATATCATCCTGGAAGACAAGCTGGCAGTCTACGACTGGCTCGCAAACACCAAGGCAGGCAGCTGTTGCGCATTCAAGGGCGAAGATATCAAGAATACGGAATATTTCGGTGACGGAGCCGGCATCGCCGTGCGCCCGACCGACAAGGAGTTGCTGGACAAGCTCAATGCTGCGCTCGAAGAGATTGAGACTAACGACACCTACGACACGATCAACGCGAAATATTTCCCGTTTAGCATCCGTTGAGGGCGCCGGGCCGAATTTCCTTGATCGCTGCGGTTGGCCCTATGGACCTGCCGCAGCATTGTTTGCCGCCTACTGCATACATTCCCAATGTTTGCGGGCTCGCCACAGCACCGTCTCGTCCGCGTAACCCAGGACTTGAGCAAGCTCTTTCATTCTGACTGCGCCATTCTGTCTTTGCAGCGCAAGGATACTTTGGCGATATTCCCGCATGAGATCCCTCAACGACGTCCCCTGCTCGGAGAGCCGCCGCTGCAAGGTTCGCGGCGAAAGGCTGAGCTCCTGCGAAAGCCCGACGAGCGTGATGGGCTTGTGTCCCAGATAGATCCCGATCAATGATCGGACATGATCGACGGTCGAATCCGACTGCAACAACCTGCCGCTCAGATCTGCGATATGGCGCTCCAGGACCGCCGCCAGGTCGGGCTGTTCCTGGCGGTAGACGCGGCGGGCATCTTGCCCCGAAACCACGATGCGATTGGCAGACTCGCTAAATTTTAAAGGAGCCCGGAAAATCCGTTGCAAGGTCGTCGGATCACGAGGCGCCCTATGTTCAAAATGGACTTCGACCGGCCTCCACCCGCGGGCAAAACAGGCGCGGACGAGTTGGCAGGACGCGGCCAGCGTGAACTCGCTGTCCTGTCGTCTCGGCCAGAGCCTGGGATCGTCGAGGCGGTAGCTCCAGACCAGATTGCCGTCTTCCTGAAAAACACCGGAATTGGTGCCGCTCTGGACGGTGTTCACATATTTCGCCAATCGTTCGAAGCCGGTACGGATCGTGCTCGATATCGAAAAGAGCACGCCGATCGGGCCGATATCGCTCGGCTTGAACAGGGTTCCAAGCAATGCGCCCATCGTCGGATCTCCGACGATCGATGCCGCATCTTCAAAGATCGCCACATATCGGTTCATGGGGACCATGGCATAGGGATCGTCAAGCTGGCTGCGCAGAAGACCGTGAAGGGCGAGCAATACATCTGCCTTGCCGGATTTCCGGTCGATTTGTTCGATGAGCGGCAGCAGCACAGACGCACGAATTGAAGCAAATATCTGCGCGGACGTGCCGGTTTGCTGGGCAGATGACATGTTTTTGTTCCCCGCCGCCAGTGATGGCGCAAATTATCGATTCATTGGCATGAACTGCAATTTTGAGGCCAATCGGTCGTGGCTACCGTGTTGATGAAAATCAAAAACAGGGGTTCTCATGACAACGCACACCATTTTGGGAAATCCTCCCGATCGCCTCGCGAAAAACTCCGTCGGCCTTGCCCATATCGTCTTCTTCGTCGTGGCGGCAGCAGCGCCGCTCACCGCCGTTGTCGGCGCCACGCCCGCCGCTTTCGCGTTCGGCAATGGACCCGGTGTACCGGGTGCCTTCGTCCTGGCGGGGATCCTGTATCTCATCTTCTCGGTCGGCTTCACGGCGATGAGCCGGCATGTCGGCGGGACGGGCGCCTTCTACACCTACATCACGCAGGGCATCGGCAAGCCGGCCGGTGTCGGCGGTGCGCTGATGGCGCTTCTGACCTATTCGTCGGTACAGATCGCCATCTACGGATTGTTCGGTGTCTTCATGAGCGGCGCCGTGGCATCGATCGTGGCACTTCCATGGTGGGCGTGGTCCTTTGCCGCGCTGGTGGCCGTCCATCTTTGCGGCCAGCGAAACATTGCCTTTTCAGGCACGATCCTCGGGATCTGCATGCTGGCTGAAGTGGCAATCCTGCTGCTTCTCGACATCGGCATTGTGCTGACCGGCGGTGGGCCGGAAGGTTTCAGCCTCTCCTCCTTCAGCCCGGCCACCGTGTTTTCGCCGGGCCTCGGCGTGGCGCTCGTCTTTGTGGTTGGCTCCTTCATTGGCTTTGAGGCCACCGCTATCTTCGGAGAAGAGGCGGAAAACCCGGAAAAGACGATCCCGCGCGCAACCTATGCCGCCGTTTTGCTGATCACCGTCTTCTACGCGCTGTCGACCTGGGCCATCGTGCAGTTCTATGGCCCTTCGAAGGTGCAGGCGACGGCCGGCAGCGGCCTGGAAAGCTTCTATTTTGTCGCTGTAGACACCATCCTCGGACAATGGTCGTCGCAGGTGATGAATATCCTGCTGATCACCAGCCTCTTTGCCTGCATTCTGTCCTTCCACAACACGCTGAACCGGTATTTCTACGCGCTTGGGCGCGAAGGGCTGGTGGTCAGGGCTTTGGGCAAGGTTCATCCGGTCCACGGTTCGCCCTATATGGCGGGTACCGTCCAGAGCGCCTCTGCCGCCCTCGCGCTTGTCTGCTTCGTCGCAGCCGGTGCCGATCCCTATACGGTCGTCTTTTCCTGGATGTCCGCTTTGGCCGTTCTCGGGATCCTGGCTGTCCAGGCCCTCGTCTGCGTGGCAATCGTTCTGTTCTTCCGGGGATTGCCGCGTCGCTACAGTCTATGGACCACGACGGTGGCACCGCTCCTGGCGCTGCTCGGTATCCTCGGCTCAATCATCCTCGTCATCATCAACCTGCCGCTCCTGTCGGGATCGGAAAGCGCGATCGTGAAATCCTTCCCGCTGGTGGTGGTGCTGACCGGCCTGATCGGGGCGGCCTTTGCGGTGCGCATCAGGACCGTGAAGCCTGAACTCTATGCTTCGCTCGGGAAGGCATTCGAATGACGAGACTTCAACCTTTGACCCTCGTCGACCGGATGTCGCTGATCATCTTGATGGCTTTGACGACAGTCACAATCCTGGTGGCGGCAGAAGCACACGCATTTTGTTCTGTCTTCTGCATCCATGGCGATCGCACGCCCGAAATGGACATCTGCGCCGGCCGCTGACGCTGAGCCTCCCAGTGCGCAGCCGGATGCGCACTGTCCACCACCCAAAGCACATGAAGGACTGACAATGGACGCCGTTGTAGAAACGCTCGCCTATCCGCTCGACCCGCTGAGCCTGACCGAGATCTCGGAAGCAGTCGCAATTCTGAAGGACGAAAAGCAACTGCCGCAATCGATCCGCTTCCCGATCATTCGCCTAGAGGAGCCGACAAAATCCGACATGGCCATGCATCGCGAAGGAAGGAAGCTTCCCCGGCTGGCATTTGTCCTGTCGCTGGATTCCAGCTCGGGCGAGGTTCATGAATCGATCGTCGAGCTGTCAAAAAAAACTGTCGTCGAGCACAAGAGGCTGCTGCTTGAATCAGCGCCTTATGGGCAGCCGCCGGTCATGCTTTGCGAGTTCGAGACAGTTGAGGCCACAGTCAAATCGGACCCGCGCTGGATTGCTGCGGTCAAGAAGCGCGGTATCACCGAGGAAGATATTCCGCTCGTCCAGATCGACCCGTTTTCCTCGGGTTTTTTCGGACGGGAGTTTGAAAAGGGCGCCCGCATCGTTCGCGCCGTCTCCTATTGGCGCGAGGATATCCGCGACAACGGCTATGCCCATCCGATCGAAGGGGTCGTTGCGGTTGTCGACCTGATCAGCAATAAAGTGGTCGATCTTGTCGACGACGAGACCGTCATTCCGGTGCCGAGGAAGAAGCGGAATTACGGACAGGAGTCCTTTCCCGACGTCCGCCAGGATGTAAAGCCGCTCAACATCGTGCAGCCGCAGGGACCGAGCTTCTCGGTCGACGGCTGGACGGTGCAATGGCAGGATTGGTTGTTTCGCGTCGGTTTTACGCCCCGCGAAGGTCTCGTCCTGCATGAGCTTGGGATTAAAAACGGCGGCAAGCTTCGTCCCGTGATCTTTCGTGCCTCGGTGACCGAAATGGTCGTGCCCTATGCCGATCCGACCGCCAACCACTATTGGAAGAGCGCTTTCGACGCCGGAGAATATGGGCTGGGACGGCTCGCCAACAGCCTTGAGCTCGGCTGCGATTGCCTTGGCCAGATACACTATTTCGATATTCCGTCGGCCGATGATTTCGGCCAGCCGGTGATCATGAAGAACGCCGTCTGCATGCATGAAGAGGATTTTGGGATCCTCTGGAAGCACTACGAGTTCAGAAACGGCATTTTCGAAGTGAGGAGATCCCGCCGTCTCGTCATCTCCTTCTTCGCGACGGTCGGCAATTATGACTATGGCTTCTACTGGTATCTCTATCAGGACGGCACCATCCAGCTCGAGGCAAAGCTGACCGGCATTATTCAGACCGCGGCTGTGGCAGGCGGCCAGAAATATGCCTGGGGTGGAATGGTCGACGACAATCTCGGTGGCCCGACCCACCAGCATTTCTTCAATGCGCGCCTGCACATGGATATCGATGGCGGCGGGAACACCGTCACTGAGCATGAGTTCCAGCCACGCCCATGGGGAGAGGACAATCCCTACGGCAATGTCTTCGATGCGAAGACGAAGATCTTGAAACGGGAGCTCGACAGTCCCGCCGTCGCCAATGGCGAGACCGGCCGGTATTGGAAGGTCCAGAACCCCAACGAGCGTAATTCCGTGGGCAATGCGCCCGGCTATAAAATGGTGGTCATGCCAAGTCCCCTGATGCTCGCCCAGGACGGATCGACGGTTGCTCAGCGCGGCGGCTTTGCCAAGAAGCACATCTGGGTGACGGCTTTCGACGCGAAGGAAAAATATGCGTCCGGCGACTATCCGAATGTGCATGCAGGTGGGGACGGCCTGCCGAAATATGTCGAGAACAACCGGAATATCGAAAACGCCGATATCGTGCTCTGGCATTCTTTCGGGCATACGCATGTGTGCAAACCGGAGGATTTTCCGATCATGCCGGTGGAATATGCAGGCTTTACCCTGAAGCCGAATGGTTTCTTCGACAGCAACATCGCCATGAACCTCCCCGCTGCCCGCAATGAGCACAGCCGTGACAACCACGGCTCGGTCGCTTCCGATCAGGGGGACAAGGCCAGCGGCAGTTGCTGCGGACATTGACGGGGATCGGCTGCAGCATTGGGGGCGGCTGCAACGGTCGCCCCTTGTCTGCAGGCTACCCTTAGCTCTCGGTAATGCGCCGATCCTCATCGGAGCCGACCGAGAGCTGCTTCCAGTCGAGGTCTTCCTGCAATTCGAGATACTGCGTCGCGCCGATCTTATCCTTGTCGCGCAATTCCTCGAGGCGTTGTCGCTGAGCGATCACGGCGGCGATCGTCAGCTTGCGGCGGCGTACGAGCGGCGAGGTCTCGCCGGCCTCCGAGGGCACCGTCCAGTGATCCTTGCAGATCGTTCGGATGGCCTCCGCCTCGGCGCCACCTTCCTTCTCCAGCCGCTCAAATGCAGCTTCGGCAAGCGAGCGCCTTGCGGCTTCCAGTTCGTCTTGAACTTGCGCCTGCCGCCCAAGTTTCAGGAAATGGATCATCGGGGCGAGTGTCGCTCCCTGGATGACGAGCGTTGCCAGTACCACGGCAAAAGCCGTCAGCACGACGAGGTCCCGTTCAGGAAAATCGGCAGGCAGGGCAAAGGCGGTAGCGAGCGTCACGAGGCCGCGCATGCCGGACCAGCCGACCAGAAAGGTCTCCCCATGCCTGAAAGGCGACAGCAGCTTGCCGCGCCGGTGGCGTGAGATGACGTATGCGTGCAGCAGGAAAGCCATCGCCAGACGTGTAAGGATCACAGCGACCACAACGATGGCTGCAAAACCGAGCGCTCGCTCGAGCTCGCCAGCGGACATGGATTCCAGGATGCTGCGGGCCTGCAGGCCCATGAGCAGGAAGGCGACGACGTTCAGCAGGAAAACGACGGTCGTCCACACGGCGAAGGAATGCACCCGCATGCGCGGGGAATCGTCGACCGTCGACAGCATGGCGATTGTCATGGCGCTCGCAACCGTTGCCAGCACGGCAGAGAGGTGCAGATGCTCGGCGATCAGCCAGGTCGAAAAGGCATAGACGAACTGAAGCAGCGTGCCGCCGACCGTATTCTCGGTGATTGGCCGAAGCCGTGAGACGAAGAAGCCGAAGACAATGCCGAACAGAATGCCGCCGGGTGCAGCAAAGCCGATCTGAAGTGCGGTCGCGCTATCGAGCCCGCCGCGCGCCTGAACCGTGAGTGCTGCTCCGAACAGCAGCAGCGCCGTCGCGTCGTTGAACAGGCTTTCACCCTTGAGAAGTGCATCGACACGGCGATCGACCGGCAGATTGGAAAGCACGGCGGTCGCTGCAGCAGCATCGGGCGGCGCAACAATGGCGCCGAGCGTGACGGCTACTGCGATCGGCAGGCCGACGGTCAGCATGCTGATCGACACGACGACGCCTGTCGTGACCAGAACGGCAATGACGGCATAGAAGATCAGCGGCAGCAGCATGCGCCGCGCCGCGCCCATCGGGAAGTCATAGGCGGAGTCGACCAAGACCGGAGCGATGAACAGAGCAAGCGCCGTCGGCGGATCGATCGGGATGACAGGCGCCCCCGGCAACATCGCCACACCGACACCGGCGGCAGCCAGAATGCCGGGATAGGGCAGGTGCATGCGCCGGGTGATCTGCAGGAGCAGGATGGCGACGGCGAGCAGGGCAACGAGTGTTTCGAAGAAGGTCATGTCGGCATAGTAGCAGGCTTTCGGGCGCATTGAAGCGGGTGCGGCTCGCATGTAAAACTTAAGCCTATCAAGGTGATGACGAAGCGCGGAGCGAAACGGTGACGATGGACTACGATGTGGCCGTTATCGGCGCCGGTGCAGCAGGCATTGCCGCGGCACGAAAACTGGCTGAGGCCGGACACTCGGTCGTCATTCTCGAGGCCAGCAACCGCGTCGGCGGCCGGGCCTGGACGATCGAACTGTCAGGCATGCCGCTCGATATGGGCTGCGGCTGGCTGCACTCGGCAGAGCGCAATCCACTCGTTGCCATCGGCCGGGATGCGGGCTTCACGATCGAGCGCGGACCGACGGCCTGGCAGAGCCAGTGGCGTGATCTCGGCTTTTCGCCGGATGAACGGGCGGCTGCCGCTGCCGCCTGGGAGGCGCTCGAAGCGCGGCTGCGGGCCAATCCGCCGCCAAGCGACCGCGCCTCTGACGCGCTGGAGCCCAATGGCGAGTGGAACGCCTATTGCCAGTCGCTGAGCGGCTATCTGAACGGCGCGCCGCTGGAGCGGCTGTCTGTTGCCGATTTCCTCGCTTACGACAATGCCGCGACCAATGCCAACTGGCGAGTGCATGAAGGCTATGGAAGCCTGATCGGCGCCGCCGTCCCCGACGTGACGCTGCGGCTTTCGACACCGGTGCGCCGTGTCGCGCTGACCGGCGAAGGTGTCAGGCTGGAAACCGACCGCGGCCCGGTGACTGCGGGAGCCGCGATCGTCACGGTCTCGACCAATGTTCTTTCCCGCGGCACCATCGCCTTTGATCCTGATGTCGACGATCACCTGCATGCCGCAGGCCAGCTGCCGCTCGGTCTTGCCGACAAGCTGTTCATGGAGCTCAGCGGCAATCATGGCCTCGAACCGGAAACCCATCTGCTCGGCGATGCCAGGAATGCCGAGACCGGCAGCTATTACATAAGGCCGCTCGGTCGCCCGGTCGTCGAAGGGTTCTTCGGCGGAAAGGGCGCCGTCGTCATCGAACGGGCCGGTCTTCTCGACGCCTTCGCCTTTGCGCTCGACCAGCTGTCGTCACTTCTTGGAAACAACATCCGCCGCCACCTGCGCCCCTTCGCAGCGTCCGCCTGGTGCCACATGGATTGGATTCGCGGTTCCTACAGCCACGCGCTTCCCGGCCATGCCGGCGCGCGACTGGTGCTCGCGCGCCCGGTCGGCAACCGGCTGTTCTTTGCCGGCGAAGCGACCCACCAATCCGACTTTTCGACAGCGCATGGCGCCTGGGAGAGCGGAATAAGGGCCGCTGACGAGGCAATGGAAGTGTTCATCTAGACCTGCTTCACACGCATCTTGACGAGCTTCCAATTTTCGCTCGAGCCGGCGCCTTACTGCAGCGTGCGGGTCTGCACATGTCCCGGCGCATAGTCCGGCACGGCCGCCGCCTGGCCGGCGCCGTCAAGGCCGGTTGCAACGACCGAGACGCGGAACCGGCCGTCCAGGCTGCGGTCGAAGATCGCGCCGACGACGATTTCGGCGTCGTCCTGCACTTCGTCGCGAATGCGGCTGGCGGCCTCGTCAACTTCGAACAGCGTCATGTCCGAGCCGCCGGAGATCGAGATCAGCACGCCCTTGGCGCCCTTCATCGAGATATCGTCGAGCAACGGGTTGGCGATTGCAGCTTCGGCAGCCTTCATCGCGCGGGCCTCGCCCTCAGCCTCGCCCGTACCCATCATCGCCCGGCCCATACCGCGCATGACGGATTTCACATCGGCGAAATCGAGGTTGATCAGGCCTTCCTTGACGATCAAGTCAGTGATGCAGCCCACGCCGGAATAGAGCACGCGGTCTGCCGTCATGAAGGCATCGGCGAAGGTGGTCTTGGCGTCCGCAATGCGGAAAAGATTCTGGTTCGGAATGACGATGACGGTATCGGCCGCCTGGCGCAGCGCCTCGATGCCGGCTTCGGCCATCTTCATGCGGCGATTGCCTTCAAAGGTGAAGGGCTTGGTGACGACGCCGACCGTGAGGATACCGGCCGAACGGGCCGCATGCGCAATGACGGGCGCCGCACCGGTGCCCGTACCGCCGCCCATACCGGCGGTGACGAAACACATATGCGAGCCGCTCAGGTGATCCATGATCTCGTCGAGCGATTCCTCGGCGGCGGCCTGGCCGACCTCCGGCAGGGAACCGGCGCCGAGGCCTTCCGTCACATGGGCACCGAGCTGGATGCGGCGCGATGCCTTGGAGGTTGCCAGCACCTGGGCATCCGTATTGGCGGCGATGAAGTCGACACCCGCCAGTTTCTCGGCGATCATGTTGTTGATCGCGTTTCCGCCGCCGCCACCGACGCCAATCACCGTAATCTGCGGCCGTAGTCCCGTAATGCCGCTCTTGGCGTCTGTCATCGAACTCTCCTTTTGTCCCTCGTGCGTGCTCCGCCCGTCGCGGTCCGCGAATCGCACGTCACATTAAGCATGCAACAAGGCAGAGGCGGGGCGGGCTTTGCAATATCCAAAGGGATTTCAGCACTCGATCATATTCAAATTGATCGCACGGTGAGATTGCCCTCAAGGATCGCACCAGCAGCGATTGCTTTGCCTCGAACCGAAGTTTCGCTAAAGATGAAAGCGAAACGAAGGGAGGGCGCGCATGTTTCTATCGGATCGTCAGGGGAAGATCGTCGCGCTTGCGAAAACGTCGGGCCGGGTGCTGGTCGATGATCTGGCAACGCAGTTTGCCGTGACACCGCAAACGATCCGCAAGGATCTGAACGATCTTTGCGATGCGCAGCTCCTGACGCGTATTCACGGCGGCGCAACCTTCCCGCGCGGCACGGAAAACGTCCGTTACGACGCAAGGCGCCAGATCGCCGCGAGCGAAAAACAGGCGATCGGCATTGCCGCAGCCGATCTTATTCCCAACAACAGTTCGCTCTTCATCAATATCGGCACGACGACGGAAGCCGTGGGCGAAGCGCTCTCCGATCATCACGAATTGATGGTGATCACCAATAATATCAATGTTGCCAATAGATTACGGCTAATCGACCATATTGAGGTGGTGATTGCGGGCGGTGTCGTGCGCCAGTCCGATGGCGGCATCGTCGGCGAAGCGGCCGTCGATTTCATCCGCCAGTTCAAGGTCGATTATGCCGTGATCGGCGCGTCGGCGATCGATCCGGATGGCGCGCTTCTTGATTACGATTTTCGCGAGGTGAAGGTTGCGCAAGCGATCATCGCCAATGCAAGGCATGTCATCCTGGTTGCTGACTCGACCAAGTTCGAGCGTACCGCGCCAGTGCGGATCGGCCAGATTTCGCAGGTCCATACCTTCATCACCGACCAATGCGATTCACCTTCCATCCGCAATATCTGTCAACAGAGCGGCGTCGTGCTGATCGAAGCGGCGAAAGCAAATCGCTGATTCTTGCGGCGGAAAACATTCGTTTGACATTCGAAAAATTTTCGATTTAATCATCCTTACTTTCGTAATGGTTTGGGGAATCGTTGCGCTGTCCTGGTGCAACGAGGGGGAACATGGGCCGTATCCACGATATTTTCGTCATTGGGGGCGGGATCAACGGCTGCGGCATTGCGCGCGATGCGGTGGGTCGTGGTTATACGGTCGCGCTTGCCGAGATGAACGATTTCGCCTCCGGCACCTCGTCGGGTGCGACTAAGCTCATCCATGGCGGGTTGCGTTATCTCGAACATTACGAGTTCCGCCTGGTGCGGGAATCGCTGATGGAGCGCGAGATCCTATGGGCCATGGCCCCGCACATCATCTGGCCGCTGCGCTTCGTGCTGCCCTATCACCGGGGGGGCATCCGGCCCGCCTGGATGATCCGCCTCGGCCTGTTCCTCTATGACCATCTCGGTGGCCGCAAGCTCTTGCCGCCGACGGCGGTCTTGAACATGCGTACCGATCCGGCCGCCAAGCCGCTGAAGGCGCTCTTCACCAAAGCCTTCGAATATTCCGACGGCTGGGTCGACGATGCCCGCATGGTGGTGCTCAATGCCCGCGATGCCGCCGACAAGGGGGCGCTGATCATGCCGCGCACCAAGGTGGTGTCGGCCAGGCAAGAGAAGGGTACCCAGGAAGGTGGCGTCTGGACGATCGAGACGATCAACACGGTGACGGGCACGAGCGAGCGGCATCAGGCCCGCATGCTGATCAATGCCGCCGGCCCCTGGGTCGATCATGTCATCCGCTCCGCCTTCGGCCATAACGAGGCCCACCATGTGCGCCTCGTGCAGGGCAGCCACATCATCGTCAGGAAGAAGTTCGAGGGACCGCGCGCCTATTTCTTCCAGAACCCCGACAACCGCATTATCTTCGCCATTCCCTATGAGACCGACTTCACGCTGATCGGCACCACCGACCGCGACTACACTGCCGATCCGAAGGACGTGAAGATTTCCGAGGAGGAGACGCTCTATCTCTGCAATGCGGCCTCGGAATATTTCAAGGAGCCGGTGAGACCCGACGATATCGTCTGGACCTATTCGGCGGTGCGGCCGCTCTTCGACGACGGGGCCTCCAAGGCGCAGGAAGCGACGCGCGATTATGTTTTGAAGGTCGAGGGCAAGGCAGGGGAAGCCCCGCTTCTCAATGTCTTCGGCGGCAAGCTCACCACCTACCGGCGGCTGTCGGAACATGCGCTGGAAAAGATCGGGGAAGCGATCGGCGTCAAGGGCAGGCCGTGGACGGCGGGCAGCCATCTGCCGGGCGGCGACTTTGCGGTGCAAGGCTATGAGGGCGAAGTCACGAAACTCAAGGCGCGCTATCCGTTCCTGGCCGAGCCCCATGCCCGCCGGCTGGTCCGCCGCTACGGCACCAAGGCTGCCACGCTTCTCGGCAATGCCGCAAAGATCGACGATCTCGGCAGGCTGTTCGGATCCGATCTCTACGAGGCAGAGGTGCGCTACCTCATCGAACAGGAATGGGCCAGAAACGCGCAAGACGTGCTCTGGCGGAGAACAAAGGATGGCCTGCGTCTTTCGAAGGAGCAGGCGAGATCACTGGAGGAGTACATGGCTGCCATGCCGGCACAGATGGCCGGATAAGGTGGCGTGTGGTCGCCGTTGCGAGGAGGCACGGGAATCGGAATGCTGGAGCTGCGAAACGCCGCCAAGATGGTCGGCGCGGACTATCATATCTATCCGACCGATCTGGTTCTCGAGCGGGGCACGCTGAATGTCCTGCTCGGGCCAACCCTGTCGGGCAAGACGTCGCTGATGCGGCTGATGGCGGGGCTTGACCGGCCGACCGAAGGCTCTGTGTATTTCGACGGCGCCGATGTCACCGGCATGCCGGTGCAGAAGCGCAACGTTGCCATGGTCTACCAGCAGTTCATCAACTATCCGGCATTGACCGTCTATGAGAACATCGCCTCGCCGATGCGCATTTCCGGCAAGGATGGCGCCACGGTCGACCGCGACGTGCGCAAGGCGGCCGAACTCCTGAAACTGACGCCTTATCTCGATCGCACGCCGCTCAATCTCTCCGGCGGCCAGCAGCAGCGCACTGCCCTTGCACGCGCCCTCGTCAAGAATGCCAGCCTCGTGCTGATGGATGAGCCGCTTGCCAATCTCGACTACAAGCTGCGCGAGGAATTGCGTGAGGAACTGCCGAAGATCTTTGCCCAGTCGGGTGCGATCTTCGTTTATGCCACGACCGAGCCTTCCGAGGCGCTGCTGCTCGGTGGCAATACGGCAACGCTGAACGCTGGCCGGGTCACGCAGTTCGGGCCTACGATCGAGGTCTATCGCCGGCCTGTCGATCTTGCCACCGCCGGCATTTTTGCCGATCCGCCGCTGAACGCCATCGAGGTCACCAAATCAGGTCATGTCTTTGTGCGCCCAGGCGGGGGCTCGCTTCCGGTTCCGGCCCATCTTTCCACCGTGCCGGACGGGCCTGTCACCATCGCCTTTCATCCGCACCATCTTGGCCTTACGCCGCAGACCGGCGATGCGGCCCGCCTGCAGGCGCGCACGCTGGTCTCCGAAATCACCGGTTCGGAGAGCTTCGTTCATCTGGACTATGACGGCGTGCGCTGGGTGATGCTGGCGCATGGCATTCATGACATCGATCCGGATATGGACATCGAGGCCTTTCTCGACATGCGCCACCTGATGGCCTTCGGCACCGACGGGCGCGCCATCGCCACGGTCGCAAAGGTTTAGGAGAGCACAATGGCACGTATCACGCTCGACCATATCCGCCACGCCTACGGTCCCAACCCGAAGACGGAAAAAGATTATTCGCTGAAGGAAGTCGACCACGAGTGGAACGATGGCGGCGCCTATGCGCTTCTCGGTCCCTCCGGCTGCGGCAAGACCACGCTGCTCAATATCATCTCGGGCCTGCTGCAGCCGTCGCACGGCCGCATCCTGTTCGACGGCAAGGATGTCACCGACCTTTCGACCCAGAGCCGCAACATCGCGCAGGTCTTCCAGTTTCCGGTCATCTACGACACGATGACGGTTTACGACAATCTTGCCTTTCCGCTGCGCAACCGCGGCGTGGCCGAGGCGGATGTCGACCGGCGCGTGCGCGACATTCTCGAGATGATCGATCTCGCCGGCTGGGCGCGACGCAAGGCGCAGGGGCTGACGGCCGACCAGAAGCAGAAGATCTCGCTTGGGCGCGGTCTGGTGCGCAACGACGTCAACGCCATCCTGTTCGACGAGCCGCTGACCGTCATCGATCCGCATATGAAATGGGTGCTGCGCTCGCAGCTGAAACGGCTGCACAAGCAGTTCGGCTTCACCATGGTCTATGTCACCCATGACCAGACCGAGGCACTGACCTTCGCCGAGAAGGTTGTCGTCATGTATGACGGCCAGATCGTCCAGATCGGTACGCCGGCCGAACTCTTCGAGCGGCCAAGCCACACCTTCGTCGGCTATTTCATCGGCTCGCCCGGCATGAACGTAATGCCGGCAAAGATCGACGGCAACACCGTCAGGGTAGGAGACCAGACGCTGACGCTGAACTACGCGCCGAAAACCGAGCGCGCCGCGAAGACCGAGCTTGGCATCCGCCCGGAATTCATCCGTCTTGGACGGGAAGGCATGCCGGTCTCCGTCAGCAAGGTCGAGGATATCGGCCGGCAGAAGATCGTGCGCGCCCGCTTCGCTGGCCAACCGATTGCGATCGTCTTGCCCGAGGATTCTGAAATTCCCGATGACGCCCGAGTCAGCTTTGATCCCGCGGCCATCAGCATTTACGCCGACAGCTGGCGCGTCGGCAGGGAGGCCTGACCATGCAGAAGACGTGGAACAACAAAGCCTGGTTTCTGGTCCTGCCGGTGCTGCTGCTCGTGGCGTTTTCGGCCGTCATCCCGCTGATGACAGTCGTCAACTATTCGGTACAGGATACGTTCGGCAACAACGAGTTCTTCTGGGCCGGCACCGACTGGTTCGTCCAGACCCTGCATTCCGACCGGTTCTGGGACGCATTGCAGCGCAACCTGCTCTTCTCCTTCATCATTCTGGCGCTGCAGATTCCGCTCGGCATCTTCATCGCGCTCAACATGCCGAAATCCGGGCCGGGCGTTCCTGTCTGCCTCGTCTTGATGGCGTTGCCGCTGCTCATTCCGTGGAACGTCGTCGGCACGATCTGGCAGGTCTTCGGCCGTGTCGATATCGGCCTGCTCGGCCACACGCTGGAAGCGATCGGCCTCGACTACAACTATGTCCGCGATCCGGTCGATGCCTGGGTGACCGTCATCATCATGGACGTCTGGCACTGGACGAGCCTCGTCGTGCTGCTCTGCTATGCCGGCCTCGTTTCGATCCCGGATGCCTATTATCAGGCCGCCAAGATCGACGGCGCTTCGCGCTGGTCCGTCTTCCGCTACATCCAGTTGCCGAAGATGAAGCGTGTGCTTTTGATCGCCGTGCTGTTGCGCTTCATGGACAGTTTCATGATCTATACCGAACCCTTCGTCGTCACCGGCGGCGGCCCCGGCAACTCGACGACCTTCCTCTCCATCGATCTGGTGAAGATGGCGGTCGGCCAGTTCGATCTCGGTCCGGCGGCAGCCATGTCGATCATCTACTTCCTCATCATCCTGCTGCTCTCTTGGGTGTTCTACACCGTGATGACCAGCGGCGACGCGAACGGCTGAAGGAGGGCGCAGACATGACCAGCAAATACAAACCTGCAGGCAGCCTTTCCTGGCTCGTCCCGACAATCTACATCGTCTTCCTGATCCTGCCGATCTACTGGCTCGTCAATATGAGCTTCAAGGAGAATGCCGAGATCACCGGCGCCTTCTCGCTGTGGCCGACAAACCCGACGCTGCGCAACTATGCGGTCATCTTCACCGACCCGTCCTGGTACAATGGCTACATCAATTCCATTATCTACGTGGTGATGAACACGGTGATCTCGGTTGCCGCAGCGCTGCCGGCCGCCTATGCCTTCTCGCGTTACCGCTTCCTCGGCGACAAGCACCTGTTCTTCTGGCTCTTGACCAATCGCATGGCGCCGCCGGCGGTCTTCGCACTGCCCTTCTTCCAGCTCTATTCGGCTTTCGGCCTGATCGACACGCATATTGCCGTGGCGCTGGCGCACTGCCTCTTCAACGTGCCGCTGGCGGTCTGGATCCTCGAAGGTTTCATGTCGGGCGTGCCGAAAGAGATCGACGAGACCGCCTATATCGACGGCTATTCGTTCCCGCGCTTCTTCGTGAAGATCTTCATGCCGCTGATTGCAAGCGGCGTCGGCGTCGCTGCCTTCTTCTGCTTCATGTTCTCGTGGGTCGAGCTGCTGCTCGCCCGCACGCTGACGACGACGGCGGCAAAGCCGATCTCGGCGATCATGACGCGCACGGTGTCGGCGGCCGGCATGGACTGGGGTGTGCTGGCGGCGGCCGGCGTGCTGACCATCATTCCGGGCGCCCTCGTCATCTATTTCGTTCGCAACTACATCGCCAAGGGCTTTGCCCTGGGCCGCGTCTGAGGAGGACCGGACATGAGCTTTTCCTGGATGGCCTGGACGCTACCGACGGCGCTCTTCTTCCTGACGATCCTTATGCTGCTGATCGGCATGAGCGTCTGGGAATATTTTTCGCCGGGCGGCACGCCGCGCGTTGGCTTGCTTCGTTTCGAGACGACGCGCGGCGACCGGCTGTTCATTTCGCTGCTTGGCGCAGCATTCATTCATCTTGCATGGCTGGGTCTCATCGGACCCAACCTGTGGTGGGCTCTTGGCATTTCCGTGATCTACGCCATCGGCGTGTTCCGTTACGTGTGATTCCAAGGTGATACGGAGGCCGGGGGTACTGGCCGCCTGAGACGTGAGAACTGCAATCGCAAACCCTGGGAGGATATTATGCGACGGCATCTACTAACGACAACAGCAGGCATTTTGCTGGCTATGGCAGGCTCCGCTTATGCCGGCATGGATGAGGCGAAAGCCTTCCTAGACAAGGAGATCGGCGACGTTTCGACGCTTGCGCGCGCCGACCAGGAAAAGGAAATGCAATGGTTCGTCGATGCTGCGAAGCCCTTCGCCGGCATGGACATCAAGGTGGTTTCGGAAACGATTACCACACATGAATATGAATCGAAGGTGCTGGCCCCGGCCTTCACCGCGATTACCGGCATCAAGATCACTCACGACCTGATCGGCGAGGGTGACGTCGTTGAAAAGCTGCAGACGCAGATGCAGTCGGGCGAAAATATCTATGACGCCTATATCAACGACTCGGACCTGATCGGCACCCATTGGCGCTATCAGCAGGCCCGCAGCCTGACCGACTGGATGGCCAACGAAGGCAAGGATGTCACCAATCCTGGCCTCGACATCGACGACTTCATCGGCAAGTCCTTCACCACGGCGCCGGACGGCAAGCTCTATCAGCTGCCCGACCAGCAGTTCGCAAACCTTTACTGGTTCCGCTACGACTGGTTCAACGACGAGAAGAACAAGGCGGACTTCAAGGCGAAGTACGGCTACGATCTCGGCGTGCCGGTCAACTGGTCGGCCTATGAGGACATCGCCGAGTTCTTCACCGGTCGCGACGTCGACGGCAAGAAGGTCTATGGCCACATGGACTACGGCAAGAAGGACCCGTCGCTGGGCTGGCGCTTCACCGACGCCTGGCTCTCCATGGCCGGCAATGGCGACAGGGGCATCCCGAACGGCAAGCCGGTCGACGAATGGGGCATCAAGGTCGATGAAAACTCGCGGCCCGTCGGCTCCTGCGTCGCGCGTGGCGGCGATACCAACGGCCCCGCAGCGGTCTATTCCATCCAGAAATATCTGGACTGGATGAAGGCCTATGCACCGGCCGCCGCTCAAGGCATGACCTTCTCCGAATCCGGCCCGGTCCCCTCGCAGGGCGAAATCGCCCAGCAGATGTTCACCTACACGGCCTTCACCGCCGACTTCGTCAAGGAAGGCCTGCCGGTCGTCAATGCGGACGGCACGCCGAAATGGCGTTTCGCACCGAGCCCGCATGGCGTCTACTGGAAGGACGGCATGAAGCTCGGCTATCAGGATGCCGGTTCCTGGACGCTGATGAAGTCCACGCCTGACGATCGTGCCAAGGCGGCCTGGCTCTATGCCCAGTTCGTCACGTCAAAGACTGTCGACGTGAAGAAGAGCCACATGGGCCTGACCTTCATCCGCCAGTCGACGCTGGACCACAAGTCTTTCACCGATCGTGCGCCGAAGCTCGGCGGCCTGATCGAGTTCTACCGTTCGCCGGCCCGCCTGCAGTGGTCGCCGACCGGTACGAACGTTCCCGACTATCCGAAGCTCGCGCAGCTCTGGTGGCAGGCGATCGGTGACGCTTCGTCGGGTGCAAAGACCGCGCAGGGAGCAATGGACTCGCTTTGCTCCGAGCAGGAAAAGGTGCTGCAGCGCCTCGAACGCGCCAAGGTCCAGGGCGACATCGGTCCGAAACTCGCCGAGGAACATGATCTCGCTTACTGGAACGCGGATGCGGTGAAGAAGGGCAACCTCGCTCCGCAGCTGAAGATCGAGAACGAGAAGGAAAAGCCCGTCACCGTCAACTATGACGAGCTCGTCAAGAGCTGGGCTGAAGCCAAGAAATAGGCTGTTTGACCGGGTCTAGGCCCGGCTGCCATCAGACCTTCCCGGCACGCTGCCGGGAAGGTCGACACCACTTCCAAATACAAAACGAGGACAAGCCGTCGTCCCGACGGAACGACGGCTGCTGCGCAGGAAAGAGATGCCATGAGTGGCCATATCCTTGCCATCGACCAGGGCACGACATCGTCGCGGGCAATTCTCTTCGACCCCCAGATGCGGATCGCATCGTCGGCCCAGACGGAGATCACCCAGTATTTCCCGCAGACCGGCTGGGTGGAGCATGATGCGGCCGAAATCTGGGACACGGTGCTTTCGACCGCGCGCGATGCGCTGGCAAGGAGCGGCGTGGCGCCCGGTGCAATTGCCGCTGTTGGTATCACCAACCAGCGCGAAACTGCCGTCGTCTGGGAAAGAGCCACCGGCCGGCCGCTCTACAAGGCGATCGTCTGGCAGGACCGGCGCACGGCGGAAATGTGCGACCGGCTGAAAGTCGATGGCTACGAAAAGCTTTTTACCGCCAAGACCGGCCTGCTCCTCGATCCCTATTTTTCCGGCACGAAGCTGCGCTGGCTGCTCGACAACGTCGAAGGGCTGCGCACCCGGGCGGAGGCCGGCGAGGTCTGTTTCGGCACCATCGACAGCTGGATCATCTACAAGCTGACCGGTGGGCAGGCGCATGTCACCGATGCGACCAACGCCTCGCGAACCCTGCTCTATAATATCGCCGAGAACTGCTGGGACGACGAGCTTCTCGAGATCCTGCGCATCCCGCGTAGCCTGCTGCCTGAGGTCAAGGACAGTGCCGCCACTTTCGGTTTGGTCGATCCCGACATCCTCGGCGCGGCCATTCCCATCCTTGGTGTTGCCGGCGATCAGCAGGCGGCAACGATCGGCAATGCCTGTTTCGAGCCGGGCATGATGAAATCGACCTACGGCACCGGTTGTTTCGCGCTCTTGAACACCGGGGATGATATGGTGCGGTCGAAGAACCGGCTTTTGACCACCATTGCCTATCGCCTGAACGGCAAGACGACCTATGCGCTGGAGGGGTCGATCTTCATCGCGGGGGCGGCGGTGCAATGGCTGCGCGACGGCCTCGGCATCATCGAAAAGGCGTCGGAAACCGGGGCATTGGCTGACAAAGCCGATCCACAGCAACGGGTCTATGTCGTGCCCGCCTTTACCGGCCTCGGCGCTCCCTATTGGGATCCGGAGGCACGCGGCGCGATCTTCGGCCTGACGCGCAACAGCGGCCCGGCGGAACTGGCGCGCGCCGTACTGGAATCGGTTGCCTACCAGACGCTCGACCTTCTGGTGGCGATGCGGAGCGATTGGGGCGACCATCCGATCGAAACCGTCCTGCGCGTCGATGGCGGCATGTCGGCTTCCGAATGGACCATGCAGCATCTCGCCAACATTCTCTCCAGCCCTGTCGATCGGGCCGCGACGCTGGAGACGACGGCGCTCGGTGCGGCCTGGCTTGCAGGATCGCAGGCGGGTGTCTGGCCGGGTCAAAGCGAGTTTGCCCGCGCCTGGGCGCGTGACCGCAGCTTTCAGCCTGACATGACGGAGGTCGACCGGCAGGCGAGAATTGTCGGATGGCGCAATGCGATTGCGCGAACACTCAGTACGGTGACCTGACCGGGGCGGACCACCACCGTGAAAAGAGCCGGGCGGTGTCAGGCCGCCCGGCCTATCTGTTTATGTAGTCGCTCAGGCGTCGAGCCTGCTCTGCGTCTGTCGGTCGAAGAAATGCACCTTGGGAGTCGCAAAGGACAGCTTGACGCGTTGCTCCGGAACAAGGTTCACGCGCTCGCGCACGACCCAGGTGAGTTCCTTGCCCTCGACCTCGACGGCGACATGGGTTTCCGAACCGGTCGGCTCGATGACCTTCACGATCGCTTCGATGCCCTCATCGCCACCAAGCGAAATATCCTCGGGACGGATGCCGAGCGTCAGCGGCTTGCCAGCGGAATTTTCTGGCGCTTGCGAGAGTTTGATACGGGCGCCGCCGGGAAGTGCGAGACTCGGGCTGCCGTCAGTCTCGACCGTGCCCTCCAGGAAATTCATCGCCGGCGAGCCGAGGAAGCCCGCGACGAAGATATTGCGCGGCCGGTCGTAGAGTTCGAGCGGGCTGCCGATCTGCTCGACCCGGCCGCCCTGCAGCACGACGATCTTGTCGGCCATGGTCATGGCTTCGATCTGGTCGTGCGTGACATAGACGATCGTCGTCTTCAGGCGTTGATGCAGCGCCTTGATCTCCGCTCGCATCTTGACGCGGAGTTTGGCGTCGAGGTTCGACAGCGGCTCGTCGAAGAGGAAGACCTTCGGATCGCGGACGATGGCGCGGCCCATCGCGACGCGCTGGCGCTGGCCGCCCGAAAGCTGCGCCGGCTTGCGCTCCAGCAGCGGCTGCAGGCCGAGGATGGCGGCAGCTTCGGAGACTTTCCTGTCGATCTCCGGCCGCCTGGCGCCGGCCAGTTCCAGCGCAAAGCCCATGTTCTGGGCGACCGTCATCTGCGGATAAAGCGCGTAGTTCTGAAAGACCATGGCGATATCACGATCCTTCGGCTGCAGATTGTTGACGACGCGCCCGTCGATGCTGATCTTGCCGGCGCTGATTTCCTCGAGGCCGGCAATCATACGCAACAGCGTGGACTTGCCGCAGCCCGACGGTCCGACAAGGATGACGAACTCGCCATCGGCGATCTCGACATCGATACCGTGGATGATGTCGACCGAACCGAAGGATTTCTTGACTTTATTGATGCTCAACCCGGACATGGGGACTCCTTCTATCCTTAGCGCTTTCTGCGCACGCGCAGCGCTTGATGCGGCTTGCGGGGAAGCTTGACGCCGAAGGCCGCGTCCGGCTTGCCGCCGCGCACGATCGCGCCATGACGGGTGGGATGCGGAACAGGGGCTGCAATCTTTTCGGCCGGCGTGATCGTCATCTCCCAGGTGTCGATGATATCGACGTCGTAATCGGTGCCGTCGAGCGGCAGGCCTGATGACCAGATGACCGGCTGATGTTCGCCGAGATAGATCAGCCGGAAATCGCCGTCGCCGTCTCGCGCGCCCGAGACGCGCGACCAAGGCCATTCGCCGATTACGCCGAGCGGCTCCAGCCCGTACTTGACGTCGGCCTCGAGCAGGTCGCGCAGGAAGCCGATGCGCTTCCAGGCCTCGCCGCGCAACTCACCGCCCTTCGCCCACCAGATCAGATCGTCAGGATGCGAATAGGTCTCGCCGTGGCCGGCATACCCGCCGCGCGCCATGGTGATCCAATAGCGGTGCACGAGCTCCTGTGCGGAGAGATTGCCCCAGGACTGCACGATGTCGCCTTCATATTCCGGCTCGTCGTTGACGACCGGCTTGCCGTAGGCGTTGCGCCATTCCTGCGTGCGCTTGACGTCGGGGTTCTGGATGCAGGTATGCGTCACCCAGGGCTTGCGATGGTCGAAATTCGCCGTTACGTCGCCATTATGGATCGAGCGCAGGTGCTGGTAGGGATCGTTTTCCTCCAGGATGTGGAAGTAGCGGTCCCATTGTTCCATCGGCTTTGTATCGATCAGGAAGTCATATTCGTTGGCGAGCGACCACCAGACGTTCCGGTAGGCGGAAAGCCGTGCTGCAAGATAGGCGACATAACGGAAATCCTGCTCGGCCGACATGTCGGCATAGCCCCAGCGGTCATAGGGGTGGAAAATGATGATGTCGGCCTCGATGCCAAGCGCGCAAAGGGCTGCCACCTGCCGGTCGAAATGCTGAAAGAGGGCAGGGTTCGGACGATCGAAATCGAGCCTGCCGTCGGCGCCCGTTTCGAAGCAGGCATGCAGCGGCTCATTGGTATTATAGGGATAGTCCTTCGGGAAGACGCCCATGCGGATCTTGTTGAACCGCGTCTTCTTCAGCGTCTCCAGCGTCTGCTTCTGCATCTCCAGCGGCTGATGCGTCCAAGCGTAACATGTCGTGCCGAAGGAGAAGAAGGGCGTGCCGTCGGCATAGCCGAAATGGAACTTGTTGCGCACGCGCACCGGACCGTGATTGCCGGCGGAAGGCGCGGTTGCCACAAACGAGCCCGTCTTGCCGTCGAGGGCCGCCGTCTTCGAGCGTGTCCTGAAGGACCATTGACCCTCCGTGTCGGGCATGAAGCGGATGCGATAGGTGCCGTTGCCGTCATAAAAGCCCGGCACGCGGACCTCGCGGCTCTTATGCGTGAACACGGCATCGAATGCCACGTCGAGATAGGGATTGCCTTCGGACGGGCCGGCGAAACCCGCTTCGAACACGCCCCATTTTTCGACTGCTGCATCGGACATATGTCTCTCCTCGAAGAACAAGATTTCGGTATCAGCCCTTGACGGCTCCGGAGGTCAGTCCGGACACGAAGTAGCGCTGGAACATGAGATAGACGATCGTCGCCGGCAGGACCGTCATGACGATCGCGGCGTTGAGCTGGCCGTAATTGCTGGAAAACTGCCCCTGGAACGACATGAGGCCGAGCGGCAGGGTCCACATATGCTGGTCCTGCAGAAGGACGAGCGCCATGGCGAATTCGTTCCAGGTGGAGACGAAGTCGAGGATCAGCAAAGCGGCGAGAACCGGCAGGCAGACGGGCAGGAAGATCCGCCGGAAGATGGTGAAATGCGTCGCGCCATCGATGAGGGCCGCCTCCGACAGCTCCTTCGGAATGCCCTTGAAGAAGCCATGCAGGATGAAGACCTGATAGGGAACGCCGAAGGCGATATAGGGCAGGATGACGCCCGGATAGGTGTCGATCAGCCCGAAGGAATTCACCAGCGTGAAGAGCGGTGCGAGCATCACCTGGAAGGGGATCATCGTGCCGAAGACCACGAGCAGCAGCAGCGCCTTGCTGATTCTCAGCTTGATCTTGGCAAGCGCGTAAGCCGCCATTGCCGACAGCGCGAGGCCGAGCGGCACCTTGATCACGGTGATGATCACGCTGTTGAAGAAGGAGCTGGCGAAATTGCCGCGGCTCCAGGCGTCTGCATAGTTCTGGAAGGCGAGGTCCGTCGGCGGCATGAAGGCGCCAGTGCTGGTGACTGCAGCCGGTGTCTTCAGCGAGGTAAAGACGATGAAGACGAAGGGTGCCACCCAGATCAGCGCGACAAGGATGAGGGCGATCCACAAGCCGATGAGGATGGGATCGCGCTTCAGGCGAAGGGGCTTCATATCGATGTCGAGATCATCGGCTGCGGCTCCGAGAGCTGTCACGATTCGACCTCCTCATGCTTTTGCGTCCAGCGCAGGTAGGGAATAACGATCGCCATGGTAATCAGGAGCAGGACGACGGAGATCGCCGCACCGCGGCCGAAATCGAAGATCTGCATCGCCTGGGTGAAGGCCCAGAGCGCCAGCATCTGCGTCGACTGCGCGGGTCCGCCGCCGGTCAGACCGTAGACGATATCGAAGGCTTTCAGCGACGAGATGATCGAAAGCACCAGCACGATAGTGATCGTCGGGCGCAGCGCCGGCAGGGTGACATGCTTGAACACGGCCCAACGGCCGGCGCCGTCGATGCGGGCGGCCTCGACCAGCGTCTGCGAGACGTTCTGGAGGCCTGCCAGGAAGAGCACCATCGAGAAGCCGACAGTCTGCCAGAGATAGGCGATGAAGACGGAATAGAGCGCGATGTCCTTGTTGCCGAGCCAGTCCTTGATCCAGGTCTGCATGCCCCAGGAGGTCAGCATCTGGCTGAACAGGCCGAAGAACGGATCGTACATCCACTTCCACATCGTGGCGACGGCGATCGGCGCGATGATGACGGGCAGGTAGAAGATGGCGCGCAGGCTGTTGCGGCCAAAAATCTTCTGGTTGAGGCTGAGCGCCAAGAGCAGCCCGACCAGCGGCGGGAAGATCAGGCTCATCAACGTCCAGATCACGGTGTTCTTGAAGGCGACCCAGAAGACCGGGTCGCGCGTGAAGATTGCCGTATAATTCGCAAAGCCGACGAAGGGGCGCTGCGGGTCGAGCCCGTTCCATTTCTGGAAGCTGATGACGACCACATTCAGCATCGGGTAGAGCGCGAAGATCGCGTAGATGGCCAGAGCCGGGACGAGCAGGATGAAGGCCTGCACGCGGGGATCATGAGTTGTTTGGCGCAATGACATGCTCACCTCCGGGCAGGGCGTTGCCCCTTTCGGTCTTGCAAAGGCGGGCGCCAGCCGACCGACATGAGTGTCGATCAGCCGGCGTCTCGGGAGGAGTTAGGTTCTGCCGGCGATGAAGGCCTGCATCTGCTTGGCTGCTGCGGCCGGCTCAATGCTGCCAGAGGCGACATCGTTGATGACGCGGAAATATTCCGTCGTCACGTCAAGCGGGAAGGCCTGGTCGCCATTCATGTAGATCTTGCTGTAGGTCTTGAAGATATCCAGCCATTCGGCTTCCAGAGGCTTCTGGTTGGTGTACTGGACGTTCTTATTGACCGAGATCGAGCTGATCTGGCCGACGAGATCCTGCTGCACCTTCGTCGACAGGAAATAGTCAATGAATTTCGCAGCCATGTCCGGGTTCTTGGTCTTGGTGCTGATGTAATTGTACTCGGCAAAACCATAGAGGCGGTTGGTATTGGTCGGGAAGGGGAAGATCCCGTAATCGTCGAGGTTGGCGCCGCTGCCGGAGAGCTGGCCAACCAGCCAGTCGCCTTCCAACATCATGGCCGCGCGGCCCGCCGTGAAGAGGCTATAAGACTGCTTGTTGTCGATGCCCATGAAGGGCTGCAGCGTATAGTCCTTCGTCCACTTGGCGAATTCGGCGAAACTGTCGGTAGCGCAGGGCTCCTTCGACCAATCGAGCTTCATCAGCTTCAGCTGGTCGTGCCTTTCCGCACCGCACTTGGTTTCGAGGATCACGTCCATCAAACGCATGACGTGCCAGTTGACGGTGCCGCCGAAGGTGAAGCCCGGAATGCCGGCTGCCTTCAGTTTTTCAGCCGCCGCCAGAAGCTCCTCATAGGTCTTTGGCTCTTCGGTGATGCCGGCCTGCTGGAAGAGCTTCTTGTTGTAATAGACGGCTTCACCCTTGAAGGTGAAAGGCGTGCCGTGCTTGCCACCCGCATAGAGGTCGGCAAAGGCGGCTGCCGAGGGAAGCAGCTCGTCGTTCCATTTGTATTCGGTGTAGTACTTGTCGAGCGGCAGCGACAGGCCGGCCTTCACATATTCGCCGCCGAGGCCAAGGCCCGCCCAGCTGAAATAGATATCCGGTCCGCGGTTGGAGCCGGCAGCCACGCGCAGCGCCGTCTTGTGCTCGTCGACGGCGCGCTGGACGATTTCGATATGGGTTCCGGGGTTTGCCGCTTCAAAGTCACTGGCAACCTTCTTCAGCGCCACGTTGGCGGCATTGTTGTCGAAGTTCAGCGTCCAGAGCGTGATGTCTTCGGCTTTGGCGGGGGTAACCGCGATGGCCGCGAGCGCGATGGCGGCCATGCATGAAGACTTCAATTTTGCAGAAAGCGTCAGCATTACGTCCTCCTCTTGTAAGCTGGAGCCTTTCTTGCAGGATGCTCATTGACATGTCAACTGGTATGATGAGGTAACCATAAAAAGCAGGCGATTGGATCGATGTCAGTTCCCTTGCAAGCCCTTCGGACGGAAAGTCTGCTGCGGTCGAGCAGAAACCGTTTGTTGGAACTCGAACATGAAGGAGCTGAGGATCAAGGTACTTAAAGTACAATGGCCGTTCCGTTAGACTATGGCCATGGCGAAAGCCGGTTCGTGGAAAGCCGAGTGGTTACGGAGAAGCTTCAGTCTACCGGTCAGATCGTGCTCATCGACAACAGAGGGTACGGCGGCATAAACCGCCGCAGATCGGATGCGGCGGCGAAGAGTTCAACAACATGTACAGGATTGCAACATCGAGGAGCGCCGGAGATCGACTTCGTCGCACATGCTTCGGCAATGGGGTCCACGCCGCGAAGGCGGCCAACATAGCCGACCTTGAGGCGCAGATCGTTGCTGCCAGAGGACGGGATCGTCACATATGGGAATCCCAGCCAGATTCCCATAAGCAATGAACCGCTCGAAGGGAGAGCCGGGCGAGCCCGGCTCCACGGCAGATCATTTCTTGGCCGCCTGAGCGGCGTACATGTAGCTGTCGTAGCTATATTCAGCGACACGGAACCATTCGAAACTCTCGTCGCGAAACTTTTTCCAGCCCGGATAGATCTTTGCCCAGGCCGGATGCTTCTGGCCGTACTCGCCGTAGAGCTCGAAGGAGGCCTTGTAAGCGGCGTCCATGACGTCGCGGGGCAGGGGACGCAGCTTGACGCCCTTGCCGACGAGCGAACGGATAGCAGCCGTATTCTTGACGTCGTAGAGCGCCTGCATATTGACGTTCGCGGCCTTGCAAGCCGTGTCGAGCGCTGCCTTGTAGGTGTCTGGCAGGCCTTCGTATTGTGACTTGTTGATGAAGAAATGGATCGTCAGGCCGCCTTCCCAGTAGGCCGGGTAGTAATAGTTCTGAGCGATCTGGTAGAAGCCGAGCTTCTCGTCATCGTAAGGACCAATCCACTCGGCGGCGTCGATCGTGCCGCGCTCAAGCGCGGGGTAGATATCGCCACCCGGAAGTTGCTGCGGGACGACGCCAAGGCGCGACATGACTTCGCCGGCAACGCCTGCGATCCGCATCTTGACACCCTTGAGATCCGCGACCGACTTGATCTCTTCGCGGAACCAGCCGCCCATCTGGGCACCTGTGGCGCCGCCCGGAATGCCGACCACGCCATAGTCCGACAAGAATTCATTGTAAGCTTCGTTGCCGCCGCCATGATAGAGCCAGGCGTTCTGCTGGCGACCGTTCAGGCCGAAGGGGATGGTGGAACCGATCGCGAATGTCGGATCCTTGCCGGTGAAATAATAGCCGCAGGTATGGGCAAGCTCGACCGTATTCGACTTGACCGCATCGATCGCCTGGGCGCCGGGCACAAGTTCACC
The DNA here is from genome assembly GCF_014193555.1 of Rhizobium sp. BK275. Classification (NCBI taxonomy): domain Bacteria; kingdom Pseudomonadati; phylum Pseudomonadota; class Alphaproteobacteria; order Hyphomicrobiales; family Rhizobiaceae; genus Rhizobium; species Rhizobium sp. BK275. Next base: position 746,634 of record NZ_JACHZL010000001.1, on the reverse strand, counting down.
TGCCTGGAAGACCTGGATCTGGAACTTGCCCTCGGTGATCTTGTTCAGTGCATCGGCCATGACCACCGCACCGCCGTAGATCGTGTCGAGGTTGTTCGGGAAGCCTGATGTCAGGCGCCAGCGAAGCGTCGGCGTGCTCTGGGCGAATGCGGGAGCGGCAAGCGAAGCGCCTGCAACGGTGGCAGCGCCCGCCAGCGCGCCTTTCGTCAAGAAGCCTCTACGGCCCATGTCTTTCGTCATGATTGTCCTCCTCTGTAGGTTAATCCTGCCGCATGGAGTGCGGCAGCGATCTCAGTTTTTTCCCTGTGAACGTTAGGGATTAGATCCATTCTGTTCCGGAGCGCCGAAGCTTGGCGTCGGCGATCCGAAATCGGGTGCCGGCGCGTCGAAGGCCGGTGGCGGGGGCTCACTCTCTGATGGCTCGGCTCCGAAGGGAGCGGCTGGTGTGCCGAAGGGATTGGCTCCATCCTCGCCAGGCATCGGCACGTTCAACTCGATCGTCGACGGATCGACGGCTACACGGCCCGACTTGTAGTGCGTCACAAGTTGCGGGAAGGCGATGACGATGATCACCATGGCTAACTGGATGCCGAGATAAGGCAGGGCGCCCATGTAGATTTGGCCCGATGTAACCGGCTGGATCGTTTCGCCGGTCATCCGGTCCTTGTAAGCACGGGTTGGCGCGACCGACCGAAGGTAGAACAGCGAGAAGCCGAAGGGCGGGTGCATGAACGAGGTCTGCATGTTGATCGCCAGCATGACACCGAACCAGATCAGGTCGATGCCGAGGCTATCGGCGACCGGTGCCAGTAGCGGAATGATGATGAAGGCGAGCTCGAAATAGTCGAGAAAGAAGGCCAGGAAGAAGACGAGCAGGTTGGCGACAATCAGGAAGCCGACTTCGCCGCCCGGGATAGACGTCATCAGATGTTCCACCCAGACATGGCCGTTGACGCCATAGAAGGTCAAAGAGAAGACGCGGGCGCCAAGAAGAATGAAGATCACGAAGGAAGAGAGCTTCGCCGTCGCATAGAGCGCCGACTTGACCATCGCCAGATCGAGACGGCGGTTGATGGCAGCGAGTGCCAGAGCACCAACCGCACCCATCGCGCCGCCTTCCGTCGGCGTCGCAAGGCCGATGAAGATGGTGCCGAGAACGAGAAAGATCAGGACCAGCGGCGGCACGAGCGAGATGATGACGCGCTGCAGGAGCCTCCAGCCCTTGAGCGTGCGCGCAGCGGCCGGCAGCGCCGGTACACTCGGCGGGCGCAGGATCGACATCGTGATGATGTAGAGAGCGTAGGCGGCAACGAGCAGCAGGCCCGGAACGAGCGCACCCTTGTACATGTCGCCGACAGAACGGCCGAGCTGGTCGGCGAGGATGATGAGCACAAGGCTTGGCGGAATGATCTGTGCCAAGGTGCCTGAGGCCGCGATCGTGCCGGCGGCCACGCGCCGGTCATACCCGTAGCGCAGCATGATCGGCAGCGAGATCAGGCCCATCGAGATGACCGATGCCGCCACGACGCCGGTCGTCGCAGCCAGGATTGCACCGACGAAAATGACCGCGAAGGCAAGACCGCCGCGAACCGGGCCAAACAGCTGCCCGATCGTGTCGAGCAGATCCTCGGCCATGCCGCTTCGTTCCAGGATCAGTCCCATGAAGGTGAAGAACGGGATAGCCAACAGCGTCTCGTTCGACATCTGGCCGAAAATGCGATCGGGGATGGCACCGAAGAGGTTGACGGGCAAAAGCCTCATCTCGATGCCCACGAAGCCGAAGATGAACCCGACGAAGGCGAGGGCGAAGGCCACGGGATAGCCGAGCAGGAGTACGACGATCAGCGACAGGAACATGATCGGCGCGAGGTTTTCCGCGAAAAATTCAAACATGATCGGGATCCTGGCCTTAGAGGGTCTGCGCTTCGGTGTCTGCGATCGCGATGGCGTCGGGCAAGTCGCCACGAAGGATCGCAATCCGCTTGATGAGTTCGGAGACGCCCTGAAGTGCGAGCAGCCCGAAACCAAGCGGAATCATCGCCCAGACCGGCCAGAGGATGAGCCCGCCGGTGTTGTTGGATATTTCCCCGGTCGAAAACTTCTCGATCACCGTCGGCCAGGAGAGGTAGATGGTGATAAGGCAAAACGGGAACAGAAAGAGGATTGTGCCGAGGACTTCGATCCAGAGCTGGACCCGGCGGGAAAGGCGCCCATAGACCAGATCCACCTTAACATGCTCGTTGCTCATCAAAGTCCACGCGGCCGCAACCAGGAATGCGGCGGAGAACAGGTACCACTGCGCTTCCAGCCACGCGTTGGAACTCACATTGAAGAGCTTGCGTGTCGTCGCGTTGATGGCGCTGATCAGCACTGCCAGCAGCAGAAGCCAGGAAACAGCTTTCCCGAAAAAGGTATTGATCGCGTCTACCGCCCGCGATAGCGCCAAAAATCCAGCCATGATGTCCTCCCGAAGCCGCAGGCAGCGGTCGGCGAACACAGGTACGGACTGCTTTCAACCGACGCAATATGAGAGAGCGGTCAATTGAGGGCCTCTACCCAGTAGTGGGTAGAACGCTCAGCCCGCCGATGTCAGACCATGCTCGATCGCGATGCGCGTCAGGTCGGCTGTGGTTGAAACCCCTAGTTTGCGCTTGATGGTCTTGCGATGCGTTTCGATGGTCGCGACCGACAGATTGAGCAGTCCGGCTATGTCCCGGTTGCTGCGCCCCATGGCAAGATGCGTCAGGATTTCGCGCTCGCGTGCAGTGATCGGCAACGGATCGTTGTCCTGCTTCCGCCTTTGCTGGAGAAGCACCTCCGAAACCCCGGTAGAAAAATAGGTGCCGCCGGCGGCTACTGTTTCGATCGCTCGGACAATCTCTTCATTGGGGACGTCTTTGAGGATATAGCCCGAGGCGCCTTTGAGGACCGATGCGGATATATATTCGCGGCTGTCATGCATCGACAGCATGAGGACCTTGGTCGACGGGGCAGCGCCCTTGAAGAGCTCTATTGCATCGATGCCGCTGATCTGCGGCATGTTGATGTCCAGCAGGACGATGTCCGGGGATTGTCGCGTTGATATGTCCAGGCCGGCTTGAACAGCTTCGGCGGTGCCGACGACTTTTATGTGCTCGTAGGTCTCCAGCACTGCGCGCAGCCCCTCGAGAACGAGCGGGTGATTGTCGACAAGAATGACGGAAATGTCTCCCTTTCTCTTCATGCTGCTTTCGCTGGCGTTGTCGCATTGGCCGATTTGGGAAACATGGCGGTCAGTGCCGTACCATGCTCATTGGTCTGAACGATCAAAATGCCCCGAAAATGCGCCATTCGTTCCTGCATGTTTCTAAGCCCGAGCCCACCCGAGTAGGTCTGGCTTTCATTCGCTGGTTTTCTGGCGAACCCAATCCCATTATCCGCGATCAACATGCGTACACGGGCTTTCGTACTCCAGATCCTGATTGAGACCTGAGAGGCTTCGGCATGTCGTTCAACATTTGCGAGCGCCTCCTGCGCTATCCGGTAGAGCGCCGTATTGGCTTCGGGTTTAAGCGTGTCGGGGCTTGAGGATTCCACCGATACGGTGATGCCCGTCCGCTCTTGAAAACGATTGCCAAGCGACGTCAATGCGGCGGTCAGTCCGAGATCGTCGAGAATACGTGGGCGCAATTCATGCGACAGGTCCCTGACTTCCTTGATCGCTCCATTCAATGCGTCGATCCCCCGATCGATCGCCGCAACGGCGTCGGCGGTATTTGCTCTGACCTTGCGAGAGGCGAGATCGAAGGCATAGCGGACGCCGACCAGGTTTTGCGACACGCCATCGTGCAGTTCCCGCGCGAGTCTCGCTCGTTCCTCCTCCTGCGTATCGATAATGCGTTGCGTCAGCAGTTTCTGTTTGCCATCGGCCATGCGGCGCTCATGAAGGGTAATGCCCATGCAAGTTACAAAGACAAGCAGAACCGACGGAATGGCGATCAATGTCACGACGACAAAGGTGTGCCTGATGCTCTGCTTTAGATCCGCCTTGGCGGCAGCGGTCTGGGCAAAGACATCATCGAGATAAACGCCGGTACCGATCATCCAACGCCATTTGTCGAGGCCGGCCGCAAAGGACAGCTTGTCGGCCATCGATCCGCTTGAAGGCTTCTCCCATTTATATTGGTGAAGGCCTCCGCCTTCTTTCGCCTTGGAGATCAGGTTCGCAATCACCTGGTCACCGTCAGGATCGGTGAGGTCCAGCCAGTTGCGGCCCGGCCTGAATGATTGGCGCGGATGAACGACGTTATTGCCGTCGTAGTCGTAAACGAAGAAATACCCGTCTTGCCCGTAGTCAAGGGACGTCAATATCTGCCTGACCTGTTCCTTTGCCTGCTCGTCGTCCGATCCCGCAGCGTCGTAGACATCCTTGATCGCCGACAGAGCAAGGTTTGTCAGGTTGAGAAGCTCGCTCTCTTTGGCCTTCAGCATGTTGCGTTCGAAAGCCTCGATGCTGCTCTGGGCCAGATTCGAGGACTGCCATGTCGTGAAGGCCGTGATCAGGGTGATCGCGAGCATAAGTGGAAGAACCGCAAGGGCAAGGATCTGATGGCGAAGTTGCAAGGTAATTGCCTCTCATGAAACGGCGAGACTAGCCTGCCGTTTTTATTCGAAACAAGCGTCGAATGTGAAGCCTCATCAAAGCCGAGCTGTGAAACAGCATTGACCGGCGCCTAGACGAGCGATTCCATGAAAGCTGCGTTTGATGGAACCTGAAGTGTGCTGGTGCAAAACGCGCTACTAGCGCGTGAGCGTCGAAGGTGCGGGACACTGCCATGGGGTTCCGGAGCTATGCGCTCTATCCGCATCTGACGGCGGCGGAGAATATGGGTTTTCCCTGAAGCTGCGCGGCAGGGCCGAGGAGGAGATCGGCCGCCGGGTGCAGTCTGCCGCCAAGATCCTCGCGCTAGAACCCTATCCCGATCGCCATCCGCGTCATCTCTCGGGCGGCGCCAGCGGTTCAGCCGTGCAGCCTGCGCAGCATTGTTCCAAGCCGGCTTGCGGGATCGCTTTCCTCAAGGCCCGGAGACTGTCGGCAAGGAAAATTGCTTCTTCTTCCGATCCGCACGTCCGTCGGGCTATAGCCGAATTCCCGCTTGAAGGCGCGACTGAATTCCGTGCCGTCACTGAAGCAGCGTTGCTCTGCCAAATCGAGTATGCGGCGTTGATCGCTCGGATTCGCCAAAGCTGCGTGTGCATCGAGCAGACGCCTATGTTGGATATAGTGCTTAACGCCGCCAAAAGCCTCAAACATGCGATAAAGACGCGAGCGCGAAATTCCCAATTCTCGTTCGAGCGTCTCAGGTCCCAGGGTCGGGTCGAACAGCCTCGATTGTATGATCTTTTGCGCACGGTCGAGTAGTGTTACTGCAATCGGATGACTTGCCGTCTGGACGTTGTCGGCCGATGGAGAGGCGCACGCGAGTACCATCGCTCGCGTTGCCTCGACCAAGGCGGGAAGATCGGCCTGTTGGACAAACGGGAGCTGGTTGGCGAGCCCCACCATATAGTCATGGAATAACCGCGCCATGCCGCCTTCCAATGTTGTGAATTCCGCAGCACCCAGGGTCCGGGTCACTTGGGGGCAAAAATCCCGCGGGACGAACAACATGAGTATCTCACTCGCCGTCAGACTGCCATGGAAACTGCGACCCATTGCGTGGACCTGCGTGACTCCGACAGTGCCACGGAATGTCCCTGTGGGGGTTTCCGTATACGCCTCTCCGGCACGCAAAACCGATAGGATGAAATGGTCGAGCGGCTCCCAGCGGTGGTGACGTGTTATGCTCCTGAACTGCAGGGGATCCGTCGTGACATGCGAAAACACGAAGCAGCCGAGGTCCCAGGTGAGCTGCTGGCCGAAGAACCCCCTCCTCATGTCATGCGTGGAACCGAGATCAACGATCGGGGCGAAATTCGTGCGCCACGCCTCGAACTGGCGGATCCTCGGTACGTCGCTCGTTACGAATTCAAAGGAAGAGAGATTTGACGACTGCGGCGTGTTAATCGGTCCGAGTGCGCGTTTTTCCGTCGCATTCCTTCCAGCCGCAAGTCGCGCTGAGTGAAAGGCTGTCTGCTGCGTCCCTATCTGGCAAACTGTCATGATACGCGCGCAGACCGAGCTGCGCTTTGAAAAGCGGAATTCGACATCGAAGGTCTCCAACCAAAATTTGCATTCAACTGGATGTTCGGCCGTTCTTACGACACTCACGCCGGATTTCGGGCACGCCGGATTTCGGATCGTCTATTAGCATAACCGACTATAAAGCACAATCTAGCCGGGCAGGGACAGCTTTACTATCGCCCTATAACGTATTCGGTTCCGTCGAATTTGCCTGCTGTCGCAGCGCCGGTTTCTCGCCTTCAGACGGCGCGATCTGGCTCGGAAGGGGCATCTGCAGCCGCCATGCCAACAGATCTGAAGTCGGCCTGCTTGGTGGACGGAGAGCATAGGCATGAGATTCCATGCCATCACCGGGGCGTCGAGGATCAGGTAATGTAAGTTGATGGACGGCCGTTCGTGCCGTGGAGAATAGGCCTACCTGGATTGTCTGTCATGAGCTCCTCTTCCGAAGGCAAATTTTCGATGTGGACCCTGACGGCGATGTCCGTGGGGTCGATGGTCGGCGCTGGTATCTTTTCGCTTCCACAAGCTTTCGGACGCGCGACAGGCCCATTCGGCGCAACGATCGCCTGGATGATCGCCGGTCTCGGCATGTTGATGCTCGCGTTCGTCTTCCAGACGTTGTCAGAACGCAAACCAGACTTGGACGCCGGCATCTACGCCTATGCGAAAGCGGGTTTCGGCAACTATCTGGGGTTCCTGTCCGCGCTCGGTTACTGGTCCGCAGCGCTGCTTGGCAATGTTTCCTACTTTGTGCTGATTAAGTCGACGCTTGGCCTGTTCTTCCCGATCTTCGGCGATGGAAATACCATTTTGGCCATCGCCACCTCCTCGGTGCTGCTGTGGATCGTTCACGCCCTGATCTTGCGTGGTATACGTGGCGCGGCATCGATCAATACGATCGTCACCTACGCCAAAATTATCCCGATCATCCTTTTCATCGTATTTGTCATTTACGGTTTTCAATCCGACATGTTCGCGCTCAATTTTTGGGGAGGTGAGACAGTCACGTTCAGCGCCATCGCAGGGCAGGTGCGCGCGACGATGCTGGTGACGGTATTCGTTTTCGTCGGCATTGAAGGCGCAAGCGTCTACTCTCGCTATGCCCGCAATCGCTCTGATGTCGGAATTGCGACATTGCTGGGTTTTGCGGGCGTGCTTTGTCTGCTCGTCCTGGTGACGATCCTTTCCTACGGCGTCATGCCACGTGCCGATCTTGCGAATTTGCGCAATCCGTCGATGGCAGGCGTGCTGTCGGCGGTCGTCGGCCCCTGGGGCACCCTGTTTGTCAGCGCCGGGCTAATGATCTCGGTCGGCGGGGCCTATCTCTCCTGGGTTCTGCTTGCTGCGGAAATTCTGTTTTCCGCTTCGAGATATGGGACGATGCCTGAATTTCTGAGGCGTGAAAACAGCGCCGGCGTGCCGTCAAATGCGCTGTGGTTGACCAACATCGTGGTGCAGGTCTTCCTGATCCTGTCGCTGTTTGCGCAATATGCGCTTCACCTCGCTATCGAACTGACCAGCTCGATGATTCTGATCCCCTATTTCCTCGTCTCCGCCTATTCTTTCAAGCTTGTTTTGACCGGCGAGACCTACGAACGGGATTCCGCAAGCCGACGACGCGAATTCGTGTGTTCGGCAATGGCACTCATCTACACTTCCTTCCTTATCGCCGCAGCAGGGGGCACCCATCTCCTGCTTTCCGCCGCCATCTACGGACCCGGTTCCATTCTGTTCTTCATGGCGCGCCGTGAGCAGAAGCGTCCTGTGTTTAAGATGACCGAAACGCCGGTGTTCATCGTTGTGGCGATAGGCGCGCTGATTGCCATTTACGCACTCGCAACCGGTCGAATCTCCGTCTAGCCAAGTCATACCGCAGATCCGTGCCGTTGCCGTATTTGTGCGAAAATGTCGCGCCACCGGCGCTTCCCCAACCTTCCGGCTTCACGCCGACCAGTCTTCTGCTTCTCAAGTCGCTGCCGTCAACGCGCACCTTAACGCCTTGTTCGCTAACTTCGTGAATTTCGTCACTTTTAGACGCAAAGCATAGTTCTGAGATTCTGTGCGATCACGGCCGGAACGGAAGCACTTTATAGTGTGGGTTAAAACGCACATTCCTGCTGCATGACATCTTCGAAAAGTCCGAACAACCTTCCTGAGAGGGCATTATGGCTTCGGCTTCCACGCAAAAATTATCCCTCTTCGCACTGACCGGGATGGTCGTCGGTTCGATGGTCGGCGCTGGCATATTCAATCTTCCCGGCCGTTTCGGGACGGCGACCGGTCCGTTCGGTGCGATCATAGCATGGTTGATAGCCGGCACTGGCATGTACATGCTTGCACGCGTGTTTCAGGCCCTGGCGGAGAAAAAACCGGAAATCGATTCTGGTGTTTTTGCCTATGCCAAAGAGGGCTTTGGAAATTATATGGGCTTCCTTTCCGCCTTCGGGTACTGGCTTGGCAGCTGCCTTGGCAACGTTTTTTACTGGGTCCTGATCGGCTCCACGCTCGGTCTGTTCTTCCCTTCGATCTTTGGCGACGGAAGCACCATCATCGCCATTGTCGTTTCCCTCCTGGGGATATGGGCCTTCCATTTCATGATCCTGCGCGGCGTCGAGCAAGCCGCATTCATCAATGTGATCGTGACAATTGCCAAGATCGTCCCGATCATCGTCGCCATCCTGGTTATGGCCTTCGCGTTCAATTACGCGCAGTTTTCCGCCAATTTCTTCGGCGGCGTGGATATGCCGGAAAAATCTTTGGTCGCGCAGGTTCGTGACACGATGCTCATTACCGTCTTCGTCTTCATCGGGATCGAAGGAGCGAGCGTCTATTCCCGCTTCGCCAAGACCCGCGCCGATGTCGGTACCGCGACCATTCTGGGCTTCATCGGAGTGACCGGTTTGATGGTGGCGATCACCTTGCTTCCCTATGCTGCGATGACGCGCTCAACGATCGCGGGAGTCCAAAATCCTTCGCTTGCCGGCGTCCTCGGAGTGGTCGTCGGCCATTGGGGCGCGGTATTCATTTCGATCGGCGTGCTGGTTTCGGTCCTTGGCGCCTATCTCGCATGGTCGCTGATCTGCGCCGAAGTGCTGTTTGCCGCTGCCAAATCGGCGGACATGCCGAGGCTTTTTGCGGCGCAAAACAGCAATAGGGTACCGGCCAACGCGTTGTGGCTGACGAATATCGTCGTCTCGTTGTTCGTCATCTCGACCTACTGGTCTCGCGACGCTTTCAACTTCATGCTCGACATGACCAGCGTGACGGCCCTTCTGCCCTACCTTTTGGTCGCAGGCTATGGCGTTTTGCTCGCGCGCCGCGGCGAAGGCTACGAGGAGACACCCGGGGAGCGCGGCCGCGACCAGGTCTTTGCCTGGATCGCCGTCATTTACACGATCATCATGTTCGTCGCCGCCGGGCTCAAATACGTTCTGCTCGTCAGCGTTTTGTTCGTGCCGGGCACCATCCTTTACGTCTGGGCGCGGCGCGAGCAGAAACTGACGCTTTTCACCAGCATCGAACTCATCGTTTTCGCCGTCACCGTGATTGCGGGACTCGTAGGATTTTACGGCCTGCTCAGCGGCACCATCACGCCTTGATGACATAGGGAGTAGATCGATGACACAGGAAATCACATTTGGCGTGCATTCCGAAGTCGGCCAATTGCGAAAAGTCATGGTTTGCGCGCCCGGCCGTGCCCATCAGCGTCTGACGCCGACAAATTGCGACGCGCTTCTCTTCGACGATGTTCTTTGGGTCGATAATGCCAAGCGCGACCACTTTGACTTTATAACCAAAATGCGCGACCGCGGTATCGACGTGGTGGAGATGCATAATCTGCTTGCCGAGACGGTTGCGATCCCCGAGGCCAAGAAGTGGATACTGGACAACCAGGTCGTCGCCAACCAGATTGGTCTCGGTCTTCTGAATGAAGTTCGATCCTATCTGGAAGGGCTTTCCGACCGGGATCTGGCCGAAACGCTGATCGGCGGCCTGTCGACGTTTGAATTTCCGGAAGCCATCGGGGGCGAGCAACTGGCGTTGATCCGCGATGCAGCCGGCGTCAACGAATATCTGCTGCCGCCGCTGCCGAATACGCTCTATACCCGAGACACCACCTGCTGGATCTACGGCGGCGTAACATTGAACGCACTCTACTGGCCGGCGCGTCACGAGGAGACGATCCTCACCACCTCCATCTACAGGTTTCATCCGGATTTCGCCGGCAAGGTCAACGTATGGTGGGGCGACCCAACGAAGGACTGGGGCCTTGCGACGATAGAAGGCGGCGATGTCATGCCGATCGGTAGGGGTAACGTCCTCATCGGCATGAGCGAGCGCACGTCGCGACAGGCGATCAGCCAGGTGGCGGCAGCGCTGTTTGAGAAAGGCGCCGCCGAGCGCGTCATCGTCGCGGCCATGCCAAAACTGCGCGCTGCCATGCATCTCGACACGGTCTTCACCTTTGCGGACCGCGATTGCGTGTTGATCTACCCCGATATCGTCAACAATATCGAAGCCTTTTCCTATCGCCCTGATGGCAATGGCGGCATCGAACTTCACAAGGACAAGGGCTCCTTTGTCGAGACCGTGCGCGACGCGCTCGGACTCAAGGCGATGCGTGTCGTCGAGACCGGCGGAAATGATTATATGCGCGAGCGAACCCAATGGGACAGCGGCGCCAATCTGGTCTGCGCTTCGCCGGGTGTCGTCTACGCCTACGACCGCAATACCTACACCAATACCTTATTGCGCAAGCAAGGCATCGAGGTGATCACGATCACGGGCGCAGAGCTTGGGCGTGGGCGAGGCGGCGGGCATTGCATGACATGCCCTATCGCTCGTGACGCCATCGACTATTAGTTGTGGCAAGAAAAAGTCGGCCCACCTTATAGCGCCCTGCTTGCCGTCGCTTGGGACGCGGCGGCAATCCGCTCGACGACCTGAAACTCATCGAAATCTCGAGTAGAGTCTGAAGGTCGTCATGAAGGATGGCCGGATTTTCAACAACACACTCTGACCTATCCAGGCGAGGGCAATAATGCGGGCAGGGCGACATCGAGCAGTTCCTTCGGCTCAGGTCGTCATTGCGGTGCTTGTCGTGATCGCCATGTTGCCGGCGGGTGCAACGGTACTTGCGCCGCTCGCATTAGCGCTCCTGGCGATCGCCCTTCTATGGCCGGTCCAGCATCGCGTGCAGACCTTCCTTCCACGATACGTCGCGCTTCTCGTGACATTGGCCGTTATGATGCTGGCCCTTCTAGCGTTCGGCTGGATCTCCACCTGGTCCTTCGGGCATGTCGGCGGATGGATGATCGACAATACCGCTCGCTTTCAACAACACTATGATGAGCTTCGTCAGTGGCTGGAGGGACACGGCATCGACGTTGATGTGCTCTGGGCCGACAATGTCGGCGCCGCTTGGGCAATGCGTGTGGTTCAGGCCGTGACGAGCCGCGTCAACAGCACGTTCAGCTTTTGGCTGATCGCTCTCACTTACCTTCTTCTCGGCTTGATGGAGGTCGAGGGTTTTGAGAGCCGGATCAAGGCGATGCGTAATCCGGTGGCAAGAAAATTCCTGCTCGACGGCAGCCGGGAAACGGCGCAAAAGCTTCGACGCTTCATGAGGATCCGGACGATCATGAGCATCACAACGGGGCTTTTCATCTGGTTATTCACCAGCAGCTTTGGGCTGCCACTTGCAAAGGAATGGGGCGCGATTGCCTTCGTTTTGAATTACATACCCTTCATCGGTCCGCTCGTGGCAACGCTGCTTCCCACCGCCTTTGCGCTCATTCAGCTTGATAACTGGCAATCGGCGATTGCCATCTTCCTGGGGCTCAACCTCATTCAGTTCACACTTGGCAGCTATATCGAACCGCGCATATCCGGCAGCGCTCTCTCCCTTTCGCCAGTCGTCGTGCTGCTTTCCGTTTTTGCCTGGGGTTATCTCTGGGGGATTTTCGGCGCGTTCATCGGCGTACCGATCTCGATCGCGCTGGTGACATTCTGCCGCCATCATCCTTCCAGCCGATGGGTGTCCGAACTTTTGGGACGCGGTAGCGAAGCCGGCGGCGTCTGATCTGAGACTGCGCCAGCGGTGAGGCACCAGGTCCTTTATCGAAACATCGCGAGGAGCGCCGTGCTCGCCTCCTGCATTGTCAGGCCGTGTTGAAACGCGCCTTTTTCGACAAAATTGACTATCTCGGCGATGACGATCGGGTTGAACATCATGAAGGTGTGCGTGGTATGTAGCACCAGATGGTCAGTCGCACCCTCCAATCTCGTCGATGCCACGGACACTTTTCCATCGTTCCTCCTCTTGATGATGGAGTTGAAAAGCGGATTGACGGATATGTCGCCCGCGATGATGCCAACGGGATAATCCGGAAGCGGCAGAAGCTTCGGCAACGCCGTCTGACCGGTTCCAAGCTCGCGTCCGGCTGGGCCGTTGATCCAATGAAATGGCAGCATCTCTCCGAAGACATCCACGATCTCGGATCCGTTGTTGGGTGGCGCCAGCATGACGACCCGCCCGAGATTTGGCGGACGCCGATGGGTCAGCCAATAGCGAACAAGAATTCCGCCCATGGAGTGGGTTACGAAATTGACGCGTCTCTGCCCGCACATCGCCACAGCATCACCGACGTAGCCTGCAAGTTCGGAGATTGTCGCGCGCGTTGAGGGATATTCGTTGTTGATGACGAGGAATCCGCGCCGTGCCAGCGCCTTCTCGACAAGCCGAAGGGATCCGCTGCCGCGCGCAAGCCCATGCACCAAAACGACGCATTCCGCATCATCCTCACTTGCATTACCCATCACGCCCCGGACCTACTCAACTTCAGCGTTTCCAGCTTCGACCCGACCGACCGACCCTTCATTCGTGTTGGTCGCCGCGGTAGGACCACGGGTCTTCTCGGCATGGGCGGCACCGAATAGTTTCCGCTTTGCGGCCTCCCTCACCGTCTGAACGAATATATAGAGCAAAGGAATGGTGAGGAGACCGACGATCGTTCCGAGCAGCAGCCCACCGAGAACGGTAACACCGATCGCCTGGCGGCTGCCTGCTCCGGCTCCCGTCGCCACCACCAACGGTACCACGCCCAATATGGACGCCATCGCCGTCATCAATACCGGTCTGAAGCGCTGTGACGTTCCTTCGTGTGCCGCTTCTATGATGCTGAGACCTTCTTCCCGCCGCTCCTTGGCGAACTCCACGATGAGGATGGCGTTCTTGGCCGCCAGCCCGATCAGCAGCAGCAGGCCGATCTGGGCGTAGATATTGAGATCGATGCTGCCGATCACCAGTCCCGCCAAGGCCCCGAGCACCGCGACGATCACGGACATCATCACGGCGAGCGGGACGCTCCAGCTTTCATATTGGGCGACGAGGAAGAGATAGGTGAGAATGATCCCCATGGTCAGGATGACGACCGTCTGTCCGCCCGCTTGCTTTTCCTGAAGGGCAAGTCCCGTCCATTCATATCCGAAGCCTGGCGGCAGCTTTTCCGCAGCAAGCGCTTCCATGGCGTTCAGGGCATCCCCGGTACTCGCACCCGCCGCAGCCTGCCCGTTGATCGCGGCGGATGGAAAAAGGTTGTAGCGGTTGACCGAGTTTGGTCCGTAGATGGTCGAGATGGAAAGCAATCCTTGTAAGGGGACCAGATCGCCTGACTGGCTTCGCACCCTCAGCCGCTGGATGTCCTCGATGCGTGAGCGGAACGTCGGCTCGTCCTGGATCCGAACCTGGTATACGCGCGAAAATATATTGAAGTCGTCGACATAGGCCGATCCCAGATGTGCTTGCAGCGTGCTGAAGATCGTCGCTGGCGAAACGCCGAAAAGTTCGGCCCGCCGCCGGTCGATGTCGAGATAGATCTGCGGCGCATCGGCCGAAAACGTGCTGAAGACGCCTGTTAACCGCTCCGTCTGGTTTGCTGCGACGATCAGCCCGCGCATCACTTCGGCAAGTTCCTCCTGACTTTGCCCGGCGCGGGCCTGAAGGCGAAAGTCAAAGCCGCCTGTCGTCCCGAGACCAGGTATCGCTGGCGGATTGAACGGGACAACCGACGCCGTCGAAACCTTTCTGAACTCCGTTCGAAGCTCGTTCATCAACGCAAAGACGCTCTGGTCCGGCCCGCGTTCGCTCCACGGCTTCAACGCCGAGATGATCATTGCCGAATTGGAGCCGCCACCGCCTATCATGCTCGTCCCGGCAATGGCGATCGTGTTTGCAATCCCAGGCGTCCGCTGGAGCACAGTGGTGACCGTCGCGACTGTCTCCTGCGTGCGCTCGAGGGAAGCGGAATCGGGCAATTGCACGTTCATGAAGAGATAGCCCTGGTCTTCCGCGGGGACAAAACCCACGGGCAGGATGCGATAAAGACCGTAGACGCCCACGACGGTAACCATGAGAAACAGCAGGCTGAGGGCAATCCTGCGGGCAAAAACCGCCAGCAACGAAACATAAAACCGTCGCGACGCATCGAGGCCCCGGTTTATTCTGCCGAACAGCTTCGACCGGCTCTCGTGTGCCGGCCGGAGGATGAGGACGCAGAGTGCCGGACTGAGGGTCAAGGCATTGATCGTCGAGAAGGTGATCGTGATCAAGATGGTAACCGCGAACTGACGGTAGAGTTCACCGGTTATACCGGCGAGGAATGCAACCGGCACGAAGAGGGCGGCCAGCACCAACGTTGTTGCAACGATTGGACCCGTGACCTGGCTCATTGTGCGTAGCGTCGCTTCACGCACGTCGACGCCCATCTCGCTAATGATGCGCTGGACATTTTCCACCACGATGATCGCGTCGTCCACGACAAGACTGATCGCGAGTATCATCGCGAAAAGCGTGATCGTATTGGCCGAATAACCCATGAGATAAAGCACGGCAAAACCGCCGATCAGCGAAACGGGTATGGTCAGCGTCGGGATGATCGTCGCGCGCCAGTCCTGCAGGAATAAGAATACGACCACGACAACGAGCACGAAGGTGATCGCCAATGTGACAAAAATCTCGTGGATGGTCTGCCGAACGAAGGCGGTCGTGTCGAAAACGACCGTGTAGGCGAGGTCATCAGGAAATTGTTTCGACAATGTCTGCAGCTCGCCGAGAACAGCGTTCGATACCGCCAGCGCGTTCGCATCGGTCGATTGATAGACGACGACGGTCGCGCTGGGCCTGCCATTCAGGGTCGATGCCGTATCGTAGGATTGTGCGCCGAGTTCGATCCGGGCGACGTCGCGGAGATGGACGATCGCTCCGTCCTGGTTGGTGCGGATGATGATGTTGCCGAACTCGGTTGCATCCGCAAGCCTTCCTCTGGCCATGACGGTCAACTGCAGCTGCTGACCGGTGGGCGACGGGGGCGAACCGAGCTGGCCGGCGGATGCCTGGACGTTCTGGGCCTGGATCGCTGCCGTCAGGTCTGCCGCGGTTACCCCAAGGGCCTGCATGCGATCGGGGTTCATCCAGATCCGCATGCTGTAGGCCGGGCCAAACACGCTCGCTTCACCGACGCCCGGCAGGCGGGCGATCGCGTCCCGGATGTTGATCATGGCATAGTTGCTGATGAAGACATCGTCCCTGGTGCCCTTCGGCGAGTAGACCGCAAAGCCGAGCAGCATGCTCGATGAACGAGTTCTGACCGAGACGCCTGTCTGTGTAACGGCAGCGGGAAGCCGCGGCGATGCCATTGAAACGCGGTTTTGCACGTTGACCTGGGCGATTGCTGGATCCGTGCCGGCTGCGAACGTAACTGTCAGGCTGTAGGTGCCGTTATTGGTGCTTGACGACGACATGTAGAGCATGTCTTCAACGCCGTTCACCTGATCCTCGATCGGCGCCGCCACACTGTCGGTCATGACGCTGGCATTCGCGCCGGGATAGCTTGCCGTCACCTGCACTTCGGGCGGTGTGATCTGCGGAAACTGGGCGACGGGTATCAAGAAGAGGGATAGGCCACCTGCGATCATCATCACGACTGCGATGACCATTGCAAATCTCGGCCTGGCAATGAAGTGCGCCGAAAGGTTCATTGCGCTGAACCCGGTTGCGGTTCCATGGGCGCGAGTGAGATCGCGCTGCTGTCGGTTGGAGAGACTTCCGTAGGCTCGACGACGAGGCCTTCCGAGACGTTCTGCAGGCCGTCGACGATCAGTTTCTCCCCGCCTTTAAGACCATCGTCTACTGCCCAGCTGCCACCGATCTGCCGGGTAATCCTTATTCGACGCAGCTCGACGGCATTCTGCGCGTTGACGAGCAGGACGTACTTGCCGTCCCGATCCTGCTGCAACGCCCCGAGCGGCACAACCGGACGGAGCGTCTTTTCCCTTTCCGATATGACAACTGTTACGAACTGACCTGGAATAAGCAGGGCATCTGGATTGGGAAATAGCGCCCGAACGGCCAGTGTTCCCGTCGCCGGGTCGATTTCGTTACCGAAGAATTCGATCCTTCCCGGCTCCGTGTAAGGTTGGCCGTTCGACAGCCGCAGGCTGGGCTTATAGCTGCTGGCAAGCGCCTCCTTGCCGATATTGCCTGCGGCCGCGCGCAGTTCGAGGATCGATCGATCGCTCACCGAGAACACGACACGGATCGGATCCATTTCGACGACGCGAGCCAGTGCCGTTGAACTGCCGCTGACGAAGCTTCCGACCGACAGTTCCGCAGCTCCGATGCGGCCGTCAATCGGCGAGACTATCCTGGCGTAGCTGAGATTGAGCTCGGCCTGGCTCACGCGCGCTTGTGCCGACAGAAGGTTTGCCTGGCCGGTTTCAAGGGCGGTCTGGCTTTCCTCCAGCGTCGCGCGCGATACGGTTTGATTGCTCAGCGATTGATTGCGCGCGACGCGGCGTTGAGCATCCGCCAATGTCGCCTGGGCGCTCGCAAGCGCTGCTTTGGCGTCCGCCAGCGCTATTTCCAGGGATCGCGTGTCGATCAGGAAGAGATCCTGATCCTTCCTGATCAACTGGCCTTCATCAAAAAGACGTTGGTCGACGAAGCCTTCGATGCGCGAACGGATATCGACGGCATTGACTGCCTCCACACGTCCGACGAATTCGTGTTTCGGCGAAACGTCTTGAACCGGCACGGTGAGGACGCCGACGGACGGACCAGCCCGTGCCGCCACGTCCTGCGGCACTGACATCAGAGCTGCGAACAATAACATCAGGAATGTCGGCGGAACTCGACGATGCAACGTCATCGACATGTCTCCAACAGGACCGAGAAAATCTGACAACTCAAGGCGGATGGAAGCAGTCTGCAAAAATTAGCATATGCTCAAATGCTACTACCAGTCGTGGAAAGCAGCAAGCGCTACTGCTGGCGCGTCCTGCCCTAATTTGGCGCCATGACGACCCATCGCCGGATAAGTGCTGCACTGTTGATTGCGTCGCGATCAGATGCTGATGCCACCGCTGCCGAAGTCGAACCCTGAAGCGGCGAGAGGCGGGATTCTTGCACTGTCTTTCATGCTCTTCCCAAGGAGCGCTATCTCACGTCTCAGTTGGTCTCATCGTCGGTTTTTGACCAGCTTGTTTGTGCGACGTCCGATCTCAAACTCAGCTGGGCCACGAGTTGTTCGACAACGCTGTCCTGGTCGGTTTTTGTGAAAACGATCGCTTCGATTTCCATTCTGTCGTCGGCATCGCACAGGCGGCTTTTTATCGATCGGAATTGCAGTTTGTTGGCGTTCAGCGATTGCAGCAGCGTCGCCCGGACTGCTATTTCATGATCCGTTGGGCATTTGAGCTTTATGTCGTAGATACGTTCCTGTTCTGGTGCGACCACAGACCAGGCTTCGATATACGATCCAAGCTTAGGAAGCGTGTAGTTGAAGGCGACAATGAAAAAGGCCGCTTCGCTAGCCAGAAGAAGCTGCCCATAGCCAGCGAAGACACCTACAGCGCCGGTGCTCCAGACTGTCGCAGCCGTGCTCAAGCCTTTGATGTTGGTGCCGTCGCGGATAATGAGACCCGCCCCAAGGAAGCCGATGCCCGTAACGACTTGAGCGCCCATCCGCAGATCGAATTCGAAGCCCATCGCACTCGGAAGCGACGCATAGGATGCGGCACCAAGGGAAACGAGCGCATGCGTTACGAGATTTGAGTTCCGCTGCTTCAAATGTCTTTCGGCGCCGATCAGCGTTCCGAGCAGCAACGCGGTCACCAGTTTGAGGAGAATTGATTGGCTGGCGTCCATATCGATCGCCTCTATGTTTATCGGGTGTGAGTGGCACCTACCCTCGTGCAGAAAGAAACCAGCATCCTCTCGTCTTTTTCTTACTTTGATTTGGACGTTGAAGTTCGATCGGAGAGACCATGATAAACATCCTGCTGAAGTTACGCTTCGTCATGGCGCTTGCATCCATAGGTGTTATTGCCGCCGCCGGTTTGATGTTTTGGGAGGGCCTGCTGACATTATGGCATGCCTTTGCCTATGTGAGAACCGACCCGGACCTTGCCGTCGTTGCGGCCGTCATGCGTGCGACGGATAAGCTGCTGTTTGCGATCGTCCTCGTCATCTTCGGCTGCGCCATCGCGCTTGGCTTTCTCGTCGATCTGTCGCCCGAACAACGCGCGGCGCTGCCCGATTGGATGGTCATCGACAGTGTCGCCGAACTCAAGAATCTCTTCATCCAGATGATTATCCTCTATCTGGTGGTCCATTTCGCCACGCTCGTCGCGGAGACCGACCAGATGCTGCAATGGAACGCGCTGGTCCTTCCCATTTCGATCCTGCTATTGGCCGGCGCGATGAGACTGATCGCCGGTTCGCCTGGGCACGGCGCTTACGGTGACCACGCTTCGGTTCAAAACAAACCACCCGCTTCCATTGCCAGCATCGATGATTCCTAAATTCACATGCGCGATCCTAATCCGGTGCTCCTTGATGCGTCGGGACGTCTGCAGCGTTTGGCTACAGCATCGTGCGAGTGAAAGGTAAAATTTACCAAGATTTGTAACGATCCGCCTCTATCCAAATCGCGGAGGAATTTTGTGAAAACTGCCACACTCGCATCCATCGCTTTGGCGATGTCGGTCTCCGCCGCCGGCGCCCAGACGATCGGCGTCTCAATGTCCGATCTTGACAAATTCAGAACGGCGCTCCTGAACGGCGTCGTCACCCACGGGCAGACGATTTCCGGCCTCAAGCTCGTCACCGAGAACGCAAAGGGTGACAACGAGCTGCAGAAGCAGCAAGTCCAGAAGCTTATTGCCGACAAGGTCGATGCGATCATCCTGGCGGTTTCCGATGGCGATCTCGGGCCGCAGATGACCAAGATGGCGGTAGATGCAGGTATTCCGCTAATCTACATCAACAATGTCCCCTCCAACCTGCTCGACCTGCCGGAAAATCAGGTGGTGGTCGCCTCCAACGAGAAGGAATCGGGAACGCTGGAAACGAAGCAGGTCTGTGCGCTCCTGAAGGGCAAGGGCCGCGTCGTCGTGCTGATGGGCGAACCCTTCCACGCAGCCGCCCGCGCCCGCACTCAGGACATATCGGACGTCATCGCCGCGCCGGAATGCAAGGGCCTCGAGATCGTCGAGCGGCAGGCCGCCTACTGGTCGCGCGATTATGCCGACCAGCAGATGCAGGAATGGCTTGCGGCCGGCGTCAAGTTCGACGCTGTCATCGCCAACAATGACGAAATGGCGCTCGGCGCAATCCGCGCCATGAAGAAGGCCGGCATGCCGATGAAGGACGTCGTCGTCGCTGGCGTCGATGCGACCGACGACGCGCTCGCCGCGATGGCGGCCGGCGATCTCGACGTCACCATTCTTCAGAGCGCGGTCGGACAGGGTGCGACCGCGGTCGATGCCGCCGTCAAGCTCGTCAACAAAGAGAAGGTGCCGCGGGAAAACAACGTTCCCTTCGAACTCGTGACGCCTGAGAACATCGCCAAGTATCTGCCGAAGACCCAGTGAATAAGAGGGCTATCATGTTGCATTTCTGGAATAAATTCGGCATCCGCGCGCAGATTACGTCGGGCTTCGTACCGCTGTTCCTGTTGATGAGCCTTCTCACCGTCAGTGCGATCTCCGGCATGAACGGGCTTGCCGCCATCTTCGCCTCCTACCGCGCCACGGCAGGCCAGAGCCTCGCCATATCGGATTACAGCGACCAGCTGCACGAAATCCAGATGTCGGCGGAAGCTTTCCGCTCCACGCCGACACAGGCCGTCGTCGACAGCTTCCGTGCCGGCGTGAAAGCCTTCGAGGCGGACGATCCGCGTTTTGCGGACAACAAGGACTTGCAGTCCGGCCTTACGACGATCCGTCAAGACATCGCCGCCTACGGCAAGGCATTCGAACAGATCGTCTCCCTACAGGCCAGGCGCGACATGCTGATTTCCAAGGTCACCGAATTCGGCCCTTGGACCAGCATCGCGCTCAACGACGTCATGCGCAGCGCCTGGCGTCAGAACGACGTGGCTCTGCTGCACATGACGGCGCAGACGCTGGAGGCCTTGAACCGCAGCCTCTATTTCTCCGAACGCTTCGTACATTCGGACGATTTCGCCGCCTATGACACGGCTCAGGCAGCGCTGGCCGAAGCGGTGGCGCTCAATGATGCCGCCGCCAAGACTGCCAAGAACGAGCTGCAGAAGAAGCGTCTGATGGGCGCCGGCCAGCTCATGCAGAATTATACCGCCCGTCTTGGCGACATGAAGGACGTGCTGCAGGCATCCGGAAATATCCGCCAGACGCAGCTCAACGTATTGGCTCCGAAGATATCGGGCGAGTTCAAGAACCTGCAGGCGACCGTGACCGGCGCGCAGAAGAATCTTGACGGTTCGGTGGAAGCAACGGTTGCCTCGGCCACCAGCGCGACACTCGTCATCAGTGGCCTGCTGATTGTCATCGGCCTCGTGCTCTCCTATTTCGTCGGACGGCTGATTTCCTCCGCCGTCCGGGGCATGGCGCAGTCCATGGAGCGGCTTGCCCGCGGCGACGACGCCATCGTGATCACGGGCGTCGAACATCGCCACGAACTCGGCGCCATGGCGCGTTCGCTGAAGGTTTTCCAGGAGACCGGTCGCGCCAAGCTGATCGCCGAATCCAATGCCGAACGCGCGCGCCTGGCCGCGGAGGAAGAACGGCTTCGCCAGGAAGCCGAGCGCCTCAGCGATGCGCAGGTGATGGAGCATGCCTTCCGCCAGATCTCGCTTGGCCTGGATGCGCTTTCCAAGGGCGATCTCTCGGTCCGTGTCGGCGAAGTCGACCACCGCTACGTCAGGATCCGCGATCACTTCAACAACTCGGTCGCAAGCCTGGAAGAAGCAATCGACTCCGTCATTCGCGCGGTCACGACCATCCGCTCCGGCCTTGCCGAAATCTCCACCGCCTCCAACGATCTTGCTCGCCGCACCGAGCAGCAGGCCGCTTCGCTGGAAGAGACCGTAGCGGCTCTCGGCGACGTCACCCGCGGCGTCAACGGCACGGCAGAAGGCGCCAGCCGCGCCCAGGCTGTCGTGGCGACGGCCCGCACCAATGCCGAAAAGGGCGGCGAGATCGTCTCCCGCGCCATCGCCGCGATGACGGAAATCCAGAACTCTTCGTCGAAGATCGGCAACATTATCAGCGTCATCGACGAGATCGCCTTCCAGACCAACCTCTTGGCGTTGAATGCCGGCGTCGAAGCCGCACGCGCCGGTGAGGCCGGCAAGGGCTTTGCCGTCGTCGCGCAGGAAGTACGCGAACTCGCCCAGCGCTCGGCCAATGCGGCAAGAGAGATCAAGGAGCTGATCTCCACCTCCTCGATGCAGGTCAAGACGGGCGTCGAGCTGGTCGGCGAATCCGGCGTCTCGCTCGACCAGATCGTCGAGCAGGTGACGGCCATGAATACGACCGTCGCCGAGATCGCGGTGGCGGCCCGCGAGCAGGCCACGAGCCTGCGTGAGGTTTCCGCTGCCGGCGATCAGATGGACAAGGTGACTCAGCAAAACGCTGCGATGGTCGAACAGACCACGGCTGCCGCCCAGAGCCTGACGCAGGAAACTGAGAACCTAGCAGAATTGCTGTATCGGTTCCGGACAAGCAGCGCTCCCATCTCAGAAAACCGGCATTATGCGATGGCATCGTGACGCTCTTTTGGCACTCGCTTTCGATCGCAGAACCTTGCCGAATGTGGCGGAGCATTCCGGCCCCGACCGTCCGCGCTCTGGCGGATGGTCGGTGCGCACCGCTGACACCGAAGCGCCTGCCCATCCTCGCGCCCTCGTGTGACGCGAATTTCCGCTTTCCCGCGCGACGCTATGCTGAACGCTCCGATACGCTTCTTTGTTGTGCAGGTGTCTCTATTCTCCGGAGCTCAGTCACCTGAGAAGCGGTCGCTCCAAGAAAGACTTTCCCTGAATTGCGCCCGTCAGCCGGAACCAGCGCAAGGACTTCTAATCGTTCGCCTGGGCGGATACGAGATCAGAGGGCACCATAGATGGCATTGCGCAGGTCGACGGTGAACTGTCCCCACATGCCCTCCAGCGCAGTATTGGTCAGCGCTACCACCGTCAGCGCCTTTTGCGGATCCACGAACCAGCTATGACCATAGGCGCCACCCCAGCGATAGGTACCCTTTGACCACGGAGCCTGCGCGGCGACGGGATCGGTGACCACGGCCCATCCGAAACCGAAGCCGATCCCGGGGTCAAGCGGTTGGCGCACGCCGTGCGCCTGGTCGCTGGTCATGAGGTCGACCGTCTCCTTGGTAAGAAGTGGTGCTCCGCCTTTACGGACCGTTTCCAGTATGGCGAGCACCTCACGCGCGGTCCCCGCCATACCGGCGCCGCCGGAATGATAGGAATTGGGATCGAAGATGCGGTCCGGCACAAATCTCACCGTTCCGGTGAATGCGACGACGGATGATTCCGTGCCCATGCGCTCGGGCTCCGGCGAGCCGTTCTGATAGGCCGCCGCCAGTCTCTCGCGGTCAGTGATCCGGAACGCGGTGTCGCGTAGTCCAAGCGGGCCTGTGACTAGCCTTTCAACCGCCTCGCCAAGCCTCGTGCCGGTCTCCTCCTCGATGACACCGCCGATGATGTCCATCGCCAGCGAATATTGCCAATTCGTGCCCGGCGTGAAGAGCAGGGGCGCGCTTGCGATACGCCGGAGGTTTTCGTCCAGCGGCAGGCCTGGTTCCGCCAGACCGTCGGAAACGCCGACGCGAACGTAAGGGCCATTCTCCTCCATGAATCCGTAGGTCAGCCCGGCCGTATGCGTCAGAAGATCGCGGATACGGATAACCGGTTCGTTGCCGTCCGGGAGATGAGGCCGGAAATCCGGCAGCCATCTCGTCACCGGATCGTCCAGCCCGATCAGGCCCTGCTCGACGAGGCGCATGGCCGCAATCGCAACGATCGGCTTCGTTACCGAGGCCAGTCGGAAGATCGTATCTTCCGTCATCGCACGGTTCGCCTCGCGGTCTGCCAGGCCGGCAGCGCGTCGGTAGACGAGCTGCCCGTGCTGGGCGACAAGCACGACCATACCGACGAGCCGCTTGTCGTAGAGCGTGTGGTCGAGGACGGCATCGAGGCTTTCACCCAGGGAATTATCTGCAGCAGCAGTATCGAGACGGAGACACATGCGACCAAACCTCCTATAATCACAATGACCGTTCCTGAATAAACCGAATCGATTCGTATTTCTAGAGTGATCATTGTGAAAAATAACGATGGCGACAAGGAATCCACGCCACGCAAGCGTGGCCGCCCGCCGGCGTTCGATCGCGAGACGGTGCTTGCGGCAGCGCGCGACGTGTTCTGGGAGCATGGTTACGACGGCTCGTCGATTGCCGATCTCACGGCATCCATGGGCATCACGCCGCAAAGCCTCTATGCAGCATTTCAGTCGAAGGCGGACCTCTACCGGGAGGCTCTCGACCAATATCGCCGCATGCCCCGGCCGTATCCGGGCAATCCGCTGAGGGAAGAGATCGAAACCGTCGCCGCCTTCGAACGATTCCTGAGAAATTCAGCGATGATCTTCACGGCTCCCGATCATCCGAAAGGCTGCATGATTTCCACGGCCGTGCTGAACTGCGCTTCGGAAAACGAGGACATTGCCTATTATGTCTCCGCGCTTCGCCAACAGACGCTCGATGCCTTCACGACGCGAATCGAGCGAGGAATAGCGGAAGGGGAGCTTCGCCCGGACACGAATGCCAAGTCGCTGGCGCGTTTTCTCGGTGCCATCGTGCAGGGCATGTCCGTCCAGGCGCGTGACGGCGCCACGTCGGAGGAACTGATGGAAATGGTGAAGCACGCCATGAACGAACTCGGCCGCTACCGTTCCATCTGAAGAATAGCTGATACGCGCTGTGTGCCGATTTCGTCGGACCAGACGATAGCGCGGAGCTCACAGCAGCCAGGTTGGGGTCAAGGATAGCAGCGCCGATGACTACGGTTCCCATCCGATCGTCTTGATAGCCCTGCAAATCCAAAAAAATGCGGAGGGGAATTCGGTGCTTTGGGCTATTTAGAGCCGGAAGGGGGTGTGCGTGGTTCGGTCGGTATAGCCCTGGATTGAATTTAGGCCTCAGCCTCACCTTGTCTGGAATTATCCTGCCAAGGTGTCTTCGAAACGCCGATCACCGAGAGGCTCGCTCAATGGCTGATCATCCACGGCCGCCCCGAAGGGAAGGTCTTGGCGCCGTCGGCGCGATAGACCGCCTTCGATTTGGCCTTGCTGCTACAGCAGCCGCATCCGGGGGCGTGACCGAGGCTTTTCGAGGTCTTGGGCTCGTGCGCCGCTTTCTCGTTGGTCTGATGTGCCACCCGTGCGCTCATTTCCATCTTGGCGAAGAAGGGCGTGGTGAAGAAGGCGCGCGGTGCCGGCGTGCCGCAGGTCGGGCAGTCGCAAGGTTCGGCCGAGCGCGCCATGGGGCGCAGTTCGGTGAAGGGGCCGCAGGCGTCGCAGGAATAGTCGTAATAGGGCATGGCTGGCTCCGGGTCGTCGAGATGCGCAATCAGGGCGGCGGCATGGCCGCCCTGATTGCCTTGTATGATCAAAGATCGGGGGCGAGCGGCACGTCGGCCGTGCCGTCAAGGAATATCTTCGGACCGTCGGCGCCGGGCTTCATGTCGAATTCGAAGATGTCGAGCGGCAGCCACAGCGTCGCGCAGGCGTTTGGAATGTCGACCACGCCGGATATATGGCCCTGGATCGGCGCCGTGCCGAGGATGGCATAGGCCTGGGCGCGGGTGTAGCCGAACTTGGTCATATATTCGATGGCGTTGAGGCAGGCCTGGCGGTAGGCGATATGCACGTCGAGATAATGCTGCTTGCCGCCCTCGTCGACCGAGATGCCCTCGAAGATCAGGTAGTCGTCGTATTTCGGCGTGATCGGCGAGGGTCGGAAGATCGGGTTCTTGATCCCGTATTTGGCCATGCCGTCCTTGATCAGCGACACCTTGATATGCAGCCAGCCCGCCATCTCGATGGCGCCGCAGAAGGTGATCTCGCCGTCGCCCTGGCTGAAATGCAGGTCGCCCATGGAAAGGCCGGCGCCGTCGACATAGACCGGGAAATAGATCTTCGAGCCGCGCGACAGGTCCTTGATGTCACAATTGCCGCCATGCTCGCGCGGCGGGACCGTACGGGCGCCCTCGGCGGCTGCCTTGTCGCGGGCCTCGCCCTTGAGAGCGCCCATATGCGCGGTCGGGCCGCCATCCGGCAGGGTGGCAAGCGCCGGTATGCGGGCGGGATCGGTGTCGAACAGCGCCTTTTCGCGGTTGTTCCACAGGTCTAGCATTTTGCGGTCCGGCAGGCAGCCGATCAGGCCGGGATGGATGAGGCCCGCATATTTGACGCCCGGCACGTGGCGCGAGGAGGTGAACATGCCCTGGAAGTCCCAGATCGACTTCTGCGCCTCCGGGAAATGCTCGGTCAGGAAGCCGCCGCCGTTCTTCTTGGAGAAGAAGCCGTTGAAACCCCACAGGCTGTTGTCGAAGGCGCCGATGTCGAGGATGTCGACCACCAGCAGGTCGCCGGGCTCGGCACCCTTCACGCCGATCGGGCCGGACAGGAAGTGGACCTGCGAGAGGTCGACGTCGCGCACGTCGGAGGCATCGTCGTCGTTCTTGATCTGGCCGCCGGTCCAGTCATAGGTCTCGACCCGGAAGTCGTCGCCGGGTTCGACCCAGCAGGCCATTGGAATGTCGGGGTGCCAGCGGTTGTGTATCTTCTCGTTGCTGTAGGCGGACTCGCTTAGGTCCACCTTGATGAGGGTATCGGGCATGCCGTTCTCCTTGCTTCGTGAATGTATCGGGTGGGAATGTGGTCAGACGGAGAGGAAGGCGGAGACCTTCTCCTCGTCGATGCCGGCGCGCGGGGACTCGTGGACGATCTGGCCCTTTTCGATGACGAGCACCCGGTCGGCCATGTCGAGGGCGAAGCTCAGCACCTGTTCGGAAACAAGGATCGAAAGGCCCATCTCGTCGCGGATACGGCGGAGTGTGCGCCCCATCTCCTTGATGATCGACGGCTGGATGCCTTCCGTCGGTTCGTCGAGGATCAGCACTTTCGGCCGAGAGGCGAGCGCCCGGGCGATCGCCAGCTGCTGCTGCTGGCCGCCGGAGAGATTGCCGCCGCGCCGCCCCTTCATTTCCAGCAGCACCGGAAACAATTCGTAGATTTGGTCCGGCACGGTGGTTTCACCCGTCACGGTGAGACCGGTCTCGATATTCTCCCTGACGGTCATGGCCGAGAAGATCATGCGGCCCTGCGGCACATAGGCGAGGCCCGCGCCGACGCGCTGGTAGCTTTCGAGCGTCTCGATTGACCGGTCGGCGATGCGGATCATGCCTCGGCTGGACGGCACGATGCCGATCAGCGACTTCATCAGCGTGGTTTTGCCCATGCCGTTGCGGCCCATGATGGCGACGATTTCGCCAGCCGCGACGGTGAGGTCGAGGCCATGGATGACCTCGCTCTGGCCATAGGCGACGTGAAGGTTTTCGACTGTGAGCATGGCATCCTCCTAATGGCCGAGGTAGACTTCAACGACCTTCGGGTCGTTCTTGACGCGCTCCATCGACCCCTCGGAGAGCACCCGTCCCTGGTGCAGCACCGTGACCCGGTGGGCGATGTCCTCGACGAATTTCATGTCGTGCTCGATGACGATCACGGACTGGTTGCGGATGATAGTGTTCAGGAGTTCCGCGGTCTTCCTGCGCTCGGCGATGCTCATGCCGGCAACCGGCTCGTCCAGCATCAAGAGCTTGGGGCTCTGGATCAGAAGCATGCCGATCTCCAGCCATTGCTTCTGCCCGTGACTGAGGATCGCCGCCTCGGTGCTCAGGTGGTCCTTAAGGAAGATCATCTTGGCGATCTCCTCAACCCGGTCGCGCACCTCGGCGTCGCGGCGGAAGAACAGCGCGCCGAACACGTTGCGGCCGCGCGGGAAGGAGAGTTCGAGGTTCTCGAACACCGTCAGGTCCTCGTAGATCGACGGGTTCTGGAATTTGCGGCCGATGCCCGCATGCACAATCTCGTGCTCCCGCATGCCGGTCAGTTCCTGGCCCCTGAAGCGGATCGAGCCCTCGGTCGGTCTGGTGCGGCCGCAGATTAGATCGAGCACGGTGGTCTTGCCGGCGCCGTTCGGACCGATGATCACGCGGATCTCATTCTCATCGACATAGAAGGAAAGGTCGTTGACCGCCTTGAAGCCATCGAAGGAAACCGTGAGGCTTTCGACACTCAGGAGGAAGTCGGCAGGTGCGTTCGGGTCCATCGCCTTGGCCTTTCACTTCGAGGAGGATGACGCAGCCGCGGCGCCGGGGCGCAGCAGCGCCACGCGCCGGGTGAATTTCAACAGCGCCGGCTCGACATGCTCGCGGATGACCCCGGCAAGGCCGAAGGGGAAGGTCATGACCACGGCGATGAACAGCCCGCCCATGGCAAACAGCCAGAGTTCGGGGAAACTCTCGGAAAACGAGGTCTTGGCGAAGTTGACGAGCAGCGCGCCGTAGACCGCGCCGAACAACGACAGGCGACCGCCGACCGCGCAGAAGATCACCATTTCGATCGACGGCACGATCCCGACGAAGGAGGGTGACATGAAGCCCACCTGCAGGGTGAACATCGCCCCGCCGATGGCGGAAAAGGCGGCCGCCAGGCAGAAGACGAAGATCTTGAAGTTCGACACGTCATAGCCGGAGAAGCGCACGCGGTCCTCGCGATCGCGCATCGCAACCAGCAACCGACCGAATTTCGATACCCGGACGAACTGGGCGAGAACCAGGCAGCCGATCAACAGCAACGCATTGACGAAATACAGCACGAATTTGGCTTCGTCAGTGCGGATATCCCAGCCAAGCAGCGTGCGCAGGTCGGTGATGCCGTTTACGCCGCCGGTATAGCCTTGCTGACCGATGATCAGGATGGTGAGGATCGCGGCCACCGCCTGGGTGATGATGGCGAAATAGACGCCGCCGACCCGCCGCTTGAACATCGCGGCACCAATGACATAGGCAAACACGGTCGGTACCGCGACGATTGCGATCAGCGTGAAGCCGAAGGAATGGAACGGCTGCCACCAGAAGGGCAGTTCGGTCACCTGGTTCCAGTCCATAAAATCAGGAATGCCAGGCGTCGACTGGATCTTCGTCGCCTCCGGGGTCGAGGCCTCCAGCTTCAGGAACATCGCCATGCAGTAGCCGCCGAGGCCGAAGAAGATGCCCTGGCCGAGGCTCAGGATACCGCCAAGGCCCCAGCAGAGCACGAGGCCGAGCGCGACGAAGGCATAAGTCAGGTATTTGCCGACCAGGTTGAGCCGGAAGACATCGACGGTGGCGGGCAGGACGAGGAGGATCAGGGCGGCCAGGACGGCGAGCGCCACCCATTCGCGTTGCTTGAACAGAAAAGTCTCGGAGGTCATGGTTCGGTACTCCTCAGCGGCGGATATTGAGCGTGAACAGGCCTTGCGGGCGCAGCATCAGGATGCCGACGACGGTGAGCAGCGTGAGTACCTTGGCCATGGAGCCGCTCATGAAGAATTCCATCGTCGACTGGGCCTGGGAGATGGTGAAGGCGGAGGCGATCGTGCCGATCAGGCTGCCGGCGCCGCCGAAGACGACCACCAGGAAGGTGTCGACGATATAGAGCTGGCCGGCGGTCGGCCCGGTCGAGCCGATCATGGTGAAGGCGGAACCGGCGATCCCGGCGATGCCGCAGCCGAGCCCGAAAGTCATACGGTCGACGCGCTTGGTGTCGATGCCGACGGCGCCGGCCATCACCCGGTTCTGCAGCACGGCACGCACCTGCTTGCCGAAGGTGGAGCGCGCCATCATCAGATAGACGGCGAAGGCGATCAGGATGGTCAGACCCATGACGAACAGGCCGTTGATCGGGATCTCGATCATGTCGGTCAGCGCGACCGAGCCCATCATCCAGTCCGGCAGGGTGACGCCCACTTCGCGGGCGCCGAAGACCGAGCGGTAGACCTGCTGCAGGATCAGCGACAGGCCCCAGGTGGCAAGTAAGGTATCGAGCGGCCGACGATAGAGATGCCGGATCAAGCCCCACTCGACAAGCACGCCGAGCCCGAAGGAAGTGCAGAAGGCGAGCGCCATGGCCGCGAAGAAATAGACCGGAAACAACACCGGCACATATTCGGTCACCAGATGGGAGCAGAGATAAGTCACATAGGCACCAAGGATCATGAATTCGCCATGGGCCATGTTGATGACGCCCATCTGGCCGAAGATGATCGCAAGACCCAGCGCCATCAGCACGAAGACGGAAAACAGGCTGAGGCCTGCGAAGCCCTGCATGGCCAAAATCGAAGTGAACTCGCCAAAGGTATAGTCGCCAATCATCGCGGCCTCGCCGTTCGCAATTGAGGATGGAAGGAAAGGGACGCCGCCCGGGCAGTCAGGCGGGGCGGCGCTAGGCGAGGCTTATTGATAGCCTTCGGGGAAGGGGTTCGGTTCCATCAGGTCGGTCGTCTCGTAGACCACCTTGTACTGGCCATCGAGCTGGGCATGGCCCACGCGCGCTTTCGACCAGAGGTGATGGTTCTCGTGGATCTTGACGTAGCCTTCCGGCGCCGTGGTCAGTTCGATGCCCGGCGACGCGGCCTTGACCTTGTCGATATCGAAGGAACCAGCCTTCTCGACGGCGGCCTTCCACAGCCAAGGGCCGAGATAGGCCGCCTGGGTGACGTCGCCAATGACGATATTGTCGCCCCACATCTTCTTGAACTCGGCGACGAACTGCTTGTTGTTGTCGTTCTCCAGGCTCTGGAAATACTTCATCATCGCGTAGGCACCGGCCATGTTCTCGCCGCCGATGCCGAGGATTTCGTCCTCGGTCACTGAAATCGTCAGGAGAAGCGGCTTTTCCTTGGACAGGTCGATGCCCGCGGCCTTCAGCTGCTTGTAGAAGGCGACGTTCGAGCCGCCGACCACGATCGCATAGATCACGTCCGGCTTCTTCAGTTTGATCTTGTTGATCACCGAATTGAACTGGGTGTGACCGAGCGGATAATATTCCTCGCCGACGACCTCGAGGCCGAGCTTCTCGATATGTTTGCGGGCGATCTTGTTGGAGGTGCGCGGCCAGATATAGTCGGAACCGAGCAGGTAGAAGGACTTGGCGCCCTTTTCCTTCACCACCCAGTCGATACCGGCGAGAATCTGCTGGGTCGCCTCCTGGCCGGTGTAGATCACGTTCGGGCTCTCCTCGAGGCCTTCGTAGAAGGTCGGGTAATAGAGCATGCCGTTATACTGTTCGAAGACCGGCAGCACGGCCTTGCGCGAGGCGGACGTCCAGCAACCGAAGACGGCCGCCGTCTTGTCCTGAACAAGCAGTTTCTTGGCCTTTTCGGCGAAGGTCGGCCAATCGGAAGCGCCATCTTCCTGAATGAATTCGATCTTGCGGCCGAGCACGCCGCCCATGGCGTTAATCTGCTCGATTGCCAGCTTCTCCGCCTGGACCGAACCGGTCTCGCTGATCGCCATCGTGCCGGTGACGGAATGCAGGATGCCGACCTTGACGGTATCGTCGGTGACGGCGAGCCCCGTCGTGTTGACGGCGGCGGTCGGATAGTCGGCGGCCACAACCGGCACGACGCCCGTGGTGAGGAAAGGCATTGCGGCAATGCCGGCCAGCAGCGTCCTGCGGGTCACGGGCATCAGTCTTTTCGATGGTTCGTCCTTCATGGCAGAGCCTCATTTCGCTTGTGTTCGGAAGGTGCTGGCTCGATCCGGCCAACTGACGCGAGTGTTGCGGCGGTGCTGCAACGCAACAATGGAGCGTTTGACGTATTTGTCCTTGCCCATTTTCCCCCTAGCATCGGGCCAAATGACGGTTTGAAGACATCGGAGGATTGAATTTATTGAAAAAAGAGGACGGTCCGAATCCCGAAATGACGGTCGGCGGCAAATGGTTTCGGCCACTTTCGCTGCGCGGCGACGTGGCTGGAACGTTTCTTGCTTTGCAGTTGCAGCGAATTCGGGACGCGCCTCATACGGCGGACGGGCCTGCAACCCCGCGGAGTGACCTGTCGTGACCACAGCGGAGAGGATCCCGAGAAATCGCCGGACTTACAATAAATGGGTCGCCAACCAGACCCTGGAAGACTATGCGCTGCGCTTCACCGCCTATCGCGTGCGTCGTTTCTCCAACGGCCGCATCGCCAACACAGCGATCGGCGCAATTTCCTTCTTGGCGCTGGAGGCGATCGGCGGATCTATTACGCTCAACTATGGCTTCCCCAACGCGGTCGCGGCAATCCTCGTCAGTTGCACGATTATCTTCCTGATGGGGATACCGATTGCCTACAATGCCGCCAAGTTCGGCGTGGACATCGATCTTCTCACCCGCGGCGCAGGCTTCGGCTATATCGGGTCGACGGTCACTTCGCTGATCTATGCCACCTTCACCTTCATCTTCTTCGCCATCGAGGCGGCGATCGTGGCGACCGCGCTGGAGCTCTGCACCGGCCTGCCGCTGTCGATCGGCTATATCGCCAGCGCACTGCTGATCATCCCGCTGGTGACGCACGGAGTGACCTTCATCAGCCGTTTTCAGGCGTGGAGCCAGCCCTTCTGGATCGTGCTCCAGCTCGCACCCTTCATCTTCATCGCCGCGCAAAGCCACGTCTCGGTGCGCCAGTGGACTGGCTATACCGGCCTGTGGGGCCAGCCGGATGGCTCTGTCGATCTCGCCCATTTCGGCGCGGCCTCTGCGGTCCTGTTCTCGCTGGTCGCGCAGATCGGGGAACAGGTCGATTTCCTGCGTTTCCTGCCGCGCGAGGACCGAAAGAACCGGCTGCGTTGGTGGGCGGCGCTGATGTTCGCCGGCCCCGGCTGGATCCTGATCGGCGGGCTGAAAATTCTCGCGGGATCGTTCCTGGCCTTCTACGCCTTTCAGCACGGGGTCGGCTTCGCCGATGCCGCCGACCCTACCCAGATGTATCTGAGCGTCTTTCGCGAGATGCTGGTCTCGCCTGAACTGGCCCTGGGGCTGACCGGCATCTTCGTCGTCGTCTGCCAGGTCAAGATCAACATCACCAACAGCTATGCCGGTTCGATCGCCTGGTCCAACTTCTTCTCGCGCCTGACCCACAGCCATCCGGGCCGCGTCGTGTGGCTGGTGTTCAACGTGCTGCTCGGCCTGCTGCTGATGGAATTCGGCGTCTACAAGGCACTCGAACAGACGCTTGGCCTCTACGCCATCGTCGCCGTGTCCTGGATGGCGGCGATCGTCGCCGATCTCGTGGTCAGCAAGCCGATGGGCCTGTCGCCGGCCGCCATCGAGTTCAAGCGCGCCCACCTCTACGACATCAATCCGGCAGGCTTCGGTGCCATGTGCATCGCCGATCTCGCCGGCCTTCTCGCCTATCTCGGTTTCTTCGGCACTTTCCTGGCTCAGGCCTACATCTACGTGGCGCTTGCCTCGGCCTTCGTGTTGGCACCGCTGATCGCGGCCGCCACGCGCGGTCGCTACTATATAGCCCGGGAAACCAAGGCTGACTGGGCCAATCAGCCGATGATCCAGTGCTGTATCTGCGAGCACAGCTTCGACCGCGAGGACATGGCCGGCTGCCCGGTCTATTCCGGGCCGATCTGCTCGCTTTGCTGCTCGCTCGATGCCCGTTGCGGTGATCTCTGCAAGACCGATGCCCGGCTCATGGACCAGGCACGCAGCGCCGCCGCCGCTCTGCTGCCGGCCCGTTTTGCGGTTTGGGTGGAGGGCCGGCTGATGCGCTATGCCGCCATCCTGACGATGGTCACGCTACTGATCGGAGTGCTATTCTGGCTGATCTATTTCCAGAGTACAATCGACCGGTCACTGCCGGCCGGGCCGATCTCGGCGGTGTTGTGGAAACTGTTCATCATCGTCTTCATCATCTCCGGCATCATTGTCTGGCTTTTCGTGCTGGCCCAGGAAAGCCGGAAATTCGCCGAGGAGGAATCGCGCCGTCACACGCGCCTGCTCATGGACGAGATCAAGGCGCACGAGGAGACCGACAGGCTGCTGCAGAAGGCCAAGGAGGCGGCCGAGTCCGCCAACGTCGCAAAGAGCAAGTATGTGGTGGGCCTCAGCCACGAGCTGCGCACGCCGCTAAGCGCCATTCTCGGCTATGCCCAGTTGCTGGAGCGGCAGAAGAGCATGCCCGGCTATGTCCACAATGCCGCGCGTACCATCAAGCGAAGCGGCGAGCATCTGGCCGACATGATTGAGGGGCTGCTCGACATTTCCAAGATCGAGGCTGGAAAGCTGGAGATCTACCGCCACAAGATCGCGCTCGGCCCCTTCCTCGATCAGATCGTGGACATGTTCAGCCTGCAGGCGCAGGCCAAGGGCATCAGCTTCGAATTTCGCTCGACCTCGACCATGCCCGACTATGTCTACACCGACGAGAAGCGGCTGCGCCAGGTGCTTATCAACCTGCTCTCCAACGCCATCAAGTTTACCCATGCCGGCAGAGTTTGCTTCAGCCTGTCCTATCGCGGGCAGGTGGCGACCTTCGAGGTCCAGGATACCGGCGTCGGGATAAAGGCGAGCGATATAGAGCGAATATTTCTCCCTTTCGAGCGTGCCGAGGTTGCGGTCGGACACATCAGTCCGCCCGGCACCGGCCTTGGCCTGACCATCACCAAATTGCTGGTGGAGATTATGGGCGGCGAGCTTACCCTGAAAAGCACGCCCGGGAGGGGCACACATTTTACCATCCGGCTCATGCTGTCTTCGGCGGCCAAGCCGGACGACATGGCGGGACTGGCACTTGCCATCATCGGGTATGAAGGTCCGCGCCGGACGGTGCTGATCGCCGACGATGATCCGGTCCAGCGGGCGCTGATGGAGGACGTCCTGGTGCCGATGGGCTTCTCGGTCATCACCGTGACTGATGGACCTGCCTGCCTGTCGCAATTGGCGCTTCATCGCCCCGACATCGTCATCCTCGATGTTGCTATGCCTACGATGTCCGGCTGGGAGGTGGCCCGGCGGATTCGGCAGCGTCTCGGCCGCGACCTGCCGATCCTCATCCTGTCCGCCGATGCCGGCACCGAGCGAACCAGGCCCGAGTACACGGACCTTTACGATTCCTACCTGATCAAGCCCTTCGGCTTCGAGGAACTCTTCGAACGACTGGCAGCGCTCGTTCCATTGAGCTGGACCTATGACGACGGTCGGCCGGAGGAGGTCGAGGTGCCGCCGCGCTTCCTGGATGCGGAATTACCGGACAGGCAGAAGCTGCGCCAGTTGCGCACCCTCGGCCAGACGGGTTTTGTCCGCTCGATCGAGGCCATGCTGAACGATCTCGAAGTTTCCGCGCCGGAAACCGTGCGGTTTTGTAGACACATGCGTCATCTGGCCACGAGTTATCGCCTGCGCGATTTCCTCGCCGTAATCGAGGAGACCAAGAACAATGCCTGAGACGTCCGATTGCAGCAAAGTCCTGATCGTCGACGACTCCCCCGAAGCGCTCGCCATGCTCTCCGACGCTCTGAGCCTCGAGGGCATGGACGTGGTGGTCTCCAGCAGCGGCAGGCAGGCGATCACGCTTGCTAACACGACAGTCCCCGATATTGTCCTGATGGATGCGATCATGCCGGGCATGGACGGGTTCGAGACCTGCCAGATCCTCAAGGCCGCGCGGGGGTTCGAGGACCTGCCGATCATCTTCATGACCGGATACAACGAAAGTGAACATGTGGTGAAGGCGCTTGCATCGGGGGGCGTCGATTTCGTCAGCAAGCCGATCCTGCTCGACCAGCTCTTCGCCCGGATGCGGGTGCATCTTGGCAATGCCAGGCGCGCCCGGTCAGCCCGCAACGCGCTCGATTCCACCGGACGCTGGATCGTCGCCTGCGACGGCAACGGCCGCATCGGCTGGTCGACGCCACAAGCCAGCGAATTGCTCCTGCGGGTCGGGGTGCGGCCCGATGCCGGTGCCTATTTGCCGTGGGAGGTGGCCGGTTGGCTGAGTGAACCGAAATCCCAGGACGGACCGCCATTGCCGCAGGCATTGCGCTACTCGCGTCATTCCCAGGATGTTGAGTTCCGCCTGTTGTCGCATAGCCAGGATGGGGAAATCCTGCTCAGGCTCGTCGACCGTCACCGTGGCACCGACGAGGAACAGCTCGTCAAGGCCTTCGGCCTGACGCTGCGCGAGGCCGAGGTGTTGCTCTGGGTCGCACACGGCAAGTCGAACAAGGAGATCGCCGACATTCTCGACATGTCGCCCCGGACGGTGAACAAGCACATGGAGCAGATCTTCAACAAGCTCGCCGTGGAAAAGCGTACTTCGGCCGCCACGCTGGCGGTCAAGGTCTTGTGGCGGGAGTGATGGCGATGTCACAAAGCCGGTGATGCCGGCGTCGCGATGCCGAAGCGTTGATCGGCTGAAGCCACCGTCGCGCATTGACCATTCGGCGGCGGCCTCTGCTCACCTTCGCTGGGACCCTAAGAGTCAGCTGCGGGGCTGCAGCAACGCCAGGACGATGGTCGATGCCGCCAAGAGGGCGGTAATGATCAACGGCCCGGAAGCGCCATGCTGATCGACGATGTAGCCGCCGAACACCGCACCCATGCTGATGGCGACCTGGAACGAAACGACCATCAAGCTGCCAGCAGCCTCCAAGGCATCCCCTGCGCCCCGGGACAAGTTAGTAGGCAATACCACCGGAGCCATCCCAAAAGCTAAACCCCAAAGTGTAACCAGGGCAAACGCGATGCCGCTATGTGCACCCCAGAGCACGAGAGCAACAGCCGCAAACGCCATCAATACGCCAGTGACAGCGAGTGCCATGTGGATATTGGCGTCTGCCAGTCGGCCGCCGGCGACATTGCCAATCACAGCGGCGATGCCAAACCCGAGGAGCGCCAAGGCAATCGGCCCCGTGCCAAGGAGCGTCACTTGTTCGAGGAAGGGCCGTACGTAGACCGAGCCGGCAAAATGTCCGGTCATCAGCAAGAGGATGGCAAGCATTCCGAGCTGAACAGTGCGCCGTTTCGTCAGCCGGAAGACGTCAGAAAGACTGTTGCTTGTGCTTGCGGGCAGTGTCGGCAAGCTGAGTATCTGCAGCAGCATCGCAACCGCTGCGAGCCCTGCCGTCATGCCTGTGGCGGTACGCCAGCCGAGCCAATCGCTGATCAAAGCACCCATCGATGGTGCAGCGATGGTGGCGAGAGAGACGCCGAGGGTGACTATAGCCATGCCCCGACCTGTCGCATTGGTGCCAACCAATCTCGCCACAACGGCAACTGAAAGCGCCCAGAAACCACTTAGCGCCACGCCCAGCCCGGCTCGGCCCAACAACAATAGCCAAAAATCGGTCGCGAGCGCGGCCAGAAGATTGGAGCCGATAGCCAAGGCACTTAGGCCAACCAGGACAGTCTTCCGGTTCAGTTTGCCGATCAGAACATTGCTCAACAAGGCCGTCACCGCGCCAACAGACGCGGTGGCGGTGACAACCTGACCGGCGGTTCCCTCGCTGATGCCAAGGTCACGCGCCATTGGCGTCAACAGGCCTGCCGGCAGGAATTCAGCTGACACCAGCGCAAAGCTTGTGGCTGCCATTGAAATAACGGCAAGCCAGGTAGTGGGGCTCCATGCACTCGGAACGGCAGAATCGAGGTCAATCGCGGGGCCGTCAAGCTGTGATGTTGTGTCCGTCATTGCAGTACCTCCAAGGTTTGAAGGTCTTCATAGCGGAGTCTTTCAGGATGATATGTGCCCTAAAGTCCGAATTCTATGTCCGTTCGTCCGGAAATGGTGCGGCGCACAACGCCAGGTGAAACACTGGTGATGCGCTTGAAGGCGCGAGCGAAAGAAGCTTCAGATTCATAGCCCAGTTGAGAAGCGACCTCGGCAACCGACATGTTTTGACCGAGTAACTCTCGTGCAAGCTGCATGCGCAGACGAGCGAGATAGCGTGCCGCGCCTTCCCCCAATATGGCGCTGAAGCGTTCCGCGAAGATCGAGCGCGATTGACCTGCCACGCCAGCAAGGGTCTCAAGCGTCCAGTCATGGCCTGGATCTCGGTGCATGGCTGCCAGCGCACGACCGATATGAGGATCACGGATCGCGGCGAGCCAGCCGCTGGTCGAGGCTCCGCTGCAATTGACCCAGCAGCGAATAAGCCGCGCGACGAGTACGTCCGCCATGCGTGACAAGACCGTAGCGCTACCTATCTGGGGCTGCGACGCCTCTGCCGTCATGGCGGCGAGGAGAGGGCCGACGACCGGATCATTGCCAGCAACATCACAGCCCTTGATGATCGGTGGCATCAGAGCGATCAAAGGGTTGAGGGCATTCGCACCCAAAGCCATCGAACCGCAGAACAGGGTGCTCGTCGCTCCTGTTCCTTGATGCAG
Organism: Rhizobium sp. BK275; assembly: GCF_014193555.1. Classification (NCBI taxonomy): domain Bacteria; kingdom Pseudomonadati; phylum Pseudomonadota; class Alphaproteobacteria; order Hyphomicrobiales; family Rhizobiaceae; genus Rhizobium; species Rhizobium sp. BK275. Next base: position 708,638 of record NZ_JACHZL010000001.1, on the reverse strand, counting down.
CACTTCGCAGACATTGCCCCCCAACTTGGTGACGTGACAGCTCTTAAGCGAGTCCCCGACAACATCAGGCTTGCTGGCCAGTCGATGTTCGACACCTTGTGGCAACAACACCAGATCGCCGTCTTGTAACTCCTGCCATCCCTGGGCGTCGGTATGGACCCAGCATGGCCCCTCACTGACAAAATGGAAGCGAAGCAGCTGTTGCTGCGGAAAGGCGATGCTCCATGGATGGCGCAGCTCACAACGACCGTAGTTGACCCCACTCAGGCGAAAGTCCTGTAGAACTTCGCTTAGTGCGTCCGTAGGAATATGTGTCGGAGATTGGGATGAACGATCAAGCATTGGGCCAATTTATATGCCGGACGTCCGGCATGCAAGTAAGGCATCTGTGCCATGCAGGACAATCGCTTCAGCTTTGCATTTCGTTGTGGCCGGCAGAGGTGCGATTGTGATTCGTGAGGAGCTTCGAATCGACGGAGCCGTTCATTCCTGATCATTTTTCGGCGCTTTCCGACCCGCGAGAGTGTTGGCGGGTGGTTTATCCGCTGCCTGACGCGCGCTCGACTGGTCTTCCACGACCACCTCTCAAGACTGCGAACCGCTGCCGGACCCGTCGGCGGTCGACAGTAAAGCAATCAGATGCAAAAACATCGGTCTCCAACGCCCTCCATCCCTATGTGTGGGAAGTCATTGATGCGAAGTAGAATCTTGCCCGCTGTACGGCGGCACGTATCCCATCAACTGCGCCAGACGTCGAGTAGCGAGGCCTCAGGTGCTGCTATCATCAAAGCGTCGAATTGGGCGTACCTTAGCTTCTTCCCTATTAAAAAAACGGCAGCTTGCTTAAACAGCAGCTCAAAACCATACCCCGTGTGACCTCCATCGACATCGACGACTGGAACACGCGCTGCGTCTCGACGGGCGCTAGCCCAATCGACCGGTCTTACCGTTTGACCGTGCCGCTATATATTCCCGCCTATGGATAATCGGCGAAAATTGGCATGGCATTCGAGGTTCTGGCGAAGAATATCGCAAGTGCTTGCCCTGATGCTGGGCCTGATGCCGGCATTTGGTGCCATCGCGGCGCAGGGGGAGTCCAATCGGGTCGCGATCATCCTTCAGCTGAATGGTGCCGTCGGTCCGGCGACGGCTGACTATATCAAGCGCGGTCTTCAGCACGCCGCCGATCGCGGGGCGGTGCTTGTTGTTCTGCAGATGGATACGCCGGGCGGTCTCGACACGTCGATGCGTGACATCATCCGCGCAATCCTTGCGTCGCCGGTACCGGTCGCGGGTTTCGTCGCGCCTCCCGGAGCGCGTGCCGCCAGCGCCGGAACCTATATCCTTTATGCAAGTCATGTCGCGGCAATGGCGCCTGGCACCAATCTCGGTGCCGCAACGCCGATCGCACTCGGCCGACCGCCGGACAAAGGCACGGGAGACGATCAGACCAATCCGGAAGGCAACAAGCGGCAGGCACCGCGCAGTCCGGAGGAGACCAAGGCAGTCAACGACGCCGTGGCCTATATCCGCGGGCTTGCGGAACTGCGGGGCCGCAATGCCGACTGGGCTGAGCGCGCGGTGCGCGAGGCGGCCAGCCTTTCGGCGACCGCGGCCTTGCGCGAACACGTCATCGATTTCATGGTTGCCAGCCCCGCCGACCTTCTGGCCCAGGCGCAAGGGCGCGTGGTGAGAATCGGCCAGGCTGACGTGCGGCTCGATACGGCAGGCCTTGCCATAGAGGCGTTCGAGCCGGACTGGCGGATCCGTCTGCTTTCGGTGATCACCGATCCGAACATCGCTCTCATTCTGATGATGATCGGCATCTATGGACTGATCTTTGAATTTCTCGCGCCGGGAACGTTCTTGCCCGGAACGATCGGCGCCATCTGCCTGCTGCTTGGCCTCTATGCGCTCGCCCTACTGCCAGTCAGCTATGCCGGCGTCGGCTTGATTGTTTTGGGCGTGGGCCTGACCGTCGCAGAAGTGCACTCGCCGTCTTTCGGCGCGCTCGGCATAGGCGGCGGACTGGCTTTGGTGCTGGGTGCGGCGATTCTGTTCGACACCGACATACCGGGCTTCAGCGTCTCATGGCCGATGCTGGGCGCCATCGCCATTGTAATCTCGGCGCTCAGCCTTCTGATCGCGTTTCTCGCCTTCACATCGCGCCGGCGCGACGTGGCTACGGGAGCCGAGCAGATGATCGGTCTTTCCGGCAAGGTTCAGAGCTGGGAAGATATGACGGGCTACGTGATCGCACATGGCGAACGCTGGAGAGCGATCGCCGCCGAACCACTGTCCAGCGGCGACGAAATCAAGGTTACCGGCCGCAAAGGCCTGACGCTCGAAGTCGCTCGCCAGCGGCAGGAAAGGTAGGGCAGAAAATATTCAAAGGCAGGAGGAAATCATGAGCATGTTCGTGGGCTTTGCCTTTTATGGCGTCGTCATCCTCATTTTGCTGCTCATCATCGGATCGGCGATCAAGATCCTGCGCGAATATGAGCGCGGCGTCGTTTTTACACTCGGCCGCTTCACCGGCGTCAAGGGACCGGGCCTGATCCTGCTCTTTCCCTACGTGCAGCAGATGATACGAGTGGACCTGCGCACCCGGGTACTCGACGTGCCGAGCCAAGATGTTATTTCCAGAGACAACGTTTCAGTTCGCGTCAACGCGGTGATCTATTTCAGGGTCATCGATCCTGAAAAGTCGACCATCCAGGTGGAAAACTTCATGGCTGCCACCAGCCAGCTCGCACAGACGACGCTGCGCTCAGTGCTCGGCAAGCATGATCTCGACGAGATGCTTGCAGAACGCGACAAGCTCAACAGCGATATCCAGGCAATCCTCGACGCGCAGACGGATGCGTGGGGCATCAAGGTCGCCAATGTCGAGATCAAGCATGTCGATATCAACGAATCGATGATCCGCGCCATCGCCCGCCAGGCGGAGGCCGAGCGGGAGCGGCGGGCGAAGGTTATCAATGCAGAGGGCGAGCAGCAGGCGGCAGCAAAGCTTCTCGAGGCGGCGGAGATCCTCGCCCGCAAGCCGCAGGCCATGCAGCTTCGCTATCTGAGCACGTTGAACGTTCTCGCGAGCGAAAAGAGTTCGACGATCATATTCCCGTTCCCGATGGAAATCGGCAACCTGATCCCGCTTCAGGCGGGAAGACCACGGGAATAAGCTTACGAGAAGTTCAATCTGATGCCGTGATTCATATGCAAACGCTGGAGCTCTGTTCTGGTCGGTGGCCGCAAAACCGCCGCCTCAGCCCGTTCAGGGCTTATCTCGATCGTAGTGCGACCGGTGGTCCTTTTACCTGACGCCATAACGAGCCGAGCCCGTCTCGCGGCAACTCGGGCTGTTAAGCCTGCAAATGCGGCAGTTCCGGCAGCAGATCGATCTTTCCGTCGACGATATGGATGCGGCGATCCATGCGCGCCGCCATGTCGAGATCGTGAGTTACCGCCACTACCGTCTTCCCGCGTTCGCGTACCAGATTCTCGAGGGTCGCGAAGACCTGTTCGGAATTCCTGCTATCGAGACTTCCAGTCGGCTCGTCGGCGAGTATGAGCGGTGGATCGTTGGCGAGTGCGCGTGCCACGGCGACGCGCTGACGCTGGCCGCCCGAGAGCTGGTCGGGCCGCTTGTCGAGATGCTCGCCCAGCCCCAGGGATGTGAGCAACTCGCCGGCCCGCTCGCGCATCTTAGGCCGCGCCAATCGGCCGAGCCTCCGCATCGGAATCTCGACGTTCTCCCGCGCAGTGAATTCTGGCAGCAGAAAGTGAAACTGGAATACGAAGCCGATCATCGAAAGCCGCGTCGCCGCCCGCTCCCGCTCCGTCATCGGCCCGGTGTCGCGGCCGCCGATGCTCAGCTTTCCATCGGTTGGCCTGTCGAGCAGCCCGAGAAGGTAAAGCAACGACGACTTGCCGGATCCGGACGGGCCGGTGACGGCGACGAATTCCGTCTCGCCTATGGAAAGCGTCACGTCCTTGACGAGCGTGACAGGCACCGTCTCCGGCAAAATGCGCGTCAGTTTCTCCGTCTCGACGAGGGCGCTCATGTCGCCCCTCTGATGATCTCGACGGGGTTCAAGTGCGCCGCACGGCGCGCCGGCAGATATCCTGCCACCGCCGCCGAGCCGAGCGCAAAAGCCGAGGCAATGACATAGTGGAGCGCGCTCCAGGCAATCGGCAGTCGCGTTATCTCCTGCCCGGTTGTTGCGATTTCGAACCGGATAAGGGACAGCGCATAGATCATCGAAAGGCCGAACGCACAGCCGATTGCCGAACCCGCCGCCCCGATCGCCATGCCCTCAAGCAGGAACAACCGGCGCATATCCGACTCAGGGAAGCCAAGCGATTTCATGATGGCGATGTCGCGCGCCTTCTCATGCGTGATGGTGGAGATGATGTTGTAGATGCCGAAGCCCGCAACCAGCATGATCGCGCCGACCACCGTATACATGATGACGTTGCGCACCACGAGCGCTTCGAGGATGGATTCGTTTGCCTCCTGCCAGGCAACGGCCTTGTAGCCAAGCTCCGCCTCGGCACGACGCGCGACGTCGGGCGCGCGGTTCGGATCGTCGAGCTTGATGCGGATCTCGTTGATGGCGTTCGGCCGGGCAGACAGGATCTGGGCATTCTTCAGGAGAAGATAGGCTTCCCCTTCATCCCGCGCCGTGGTGCCGGTGTGGAACAGGCCGACGATCTTGAAGTCGCGGGTCAGGCCTTCGGAGGAGACTGCCGTGATCGTGTCGCCAAGCCCGGCGCCGAGCCGGCCCGCCATTGTCTCGCCTATGACAACGTTGTTGCCGCCTGCGGTCAATGCCGCAAAGCTGCCTTTCACGAAGTCCTCGACGATCGGTGACACGCCCGGTTCCCGTTCGGGGTCGATGCCGATGATCGCAGCCCCCACCTCGCGGCTGGAATAGCGGATCACGCCCTGCGCCTTGAGGCTCTCCGCAAAGCGGCCGGAGACCCAACTCTCGAGCCCGGCGGTCGCGGCGGTCGGGTTGATGATGCCACGGCGGTCATCGCGTGGTCTCAGCCCCGAAATGGCAACGGTCGTAAAGACGTCCTCCGCTGGCTGGCGGCGCGCCGTGCGATGTTCGTCGGTGATGTCGACATGCGGCATCGTGTCGACAAGCTGCCTGATGAAGTCGTCTTGTCCTCCCTGCATCAGCGCTGCCATCGCGATGGAGAATCCGACGCCGACCGCGACCCCGAGTACGGCAACGATCGTCTGGCGGCCACGGCCGACGATATGCGTAACGGCGATGTCGAGGATAAGCGGCATATCGGCTTACTCCTGTGGCGTGGCAATCGTCACGCGCGCGCCATCGGCCAGGTTGGCCGGATAGGGCGAGATGATCCGGGCCTTCTCGTCAAGACCGGAAAGTACCTCGATGCCATTGATACCACGAATACCCGTCTGGATTTGGCGCAGTCGCGCCATGCCCCCTTCGACGACGAAGAGTTTGTTTCCTTCGATCGACACGGACGGGACCAAAAGCGTATTTTTGGACACGCGAATGACGATATTGACGTCCGTCGACATACCGATGTGAAGCGGCGTGTCGTCCGGCAGGCGAAAACGGACGCGGTAGGTCTTCGTCATGGGATCGCCCTTCGGCGTGATGCTGTCGACCACCGCCTCGAGATTTTGTCCGGGGAATGCATCGGCCCTGAGAAGCGCGCGCTGCCCCACCGCCACCCGCGGAATGTCCTCCTCGTTGACCTCTGCGACCACGAGCAGTGGCCGTGGCTCGCCAACCCAGAACAGCACGCTGCCGAGTTCGGCCACCTCGCCGACCTCACCATCCTGTCTCAAGACGACGCCGGGGCTGGGTGCGCGCAATATATGGGATTCGAGTCGAGCCTTTTGGGCGACAAGCAACGCCTGGATCTGCGACAGTTCGCTGCGGGCACGGTCGACCTCCTGCTGGCTTGCCGCATACTTTTCCGCAAGCGCGGTCTGGCGCTGAAACTCCTGCTGCGCGAGAACCTGCCGCGCCTCGAGCTCGCCGAGAGTAGCCCTCGCTTCACTGTCATCGAGTCGGGCCAGCACGTCGCCTTTCGCGACCCTCGATCCTTCGCAATTGCATTGTTCGACGATCCTCTCGCGAACCACCGGCGCTACCTTGGCCCAGATGCGCGGCTCAACGACACCGCTCGCATAGACGATCTCCGCTGCGTCGCCGCGCATGGGCGTCGCGATGGAAATCGCTGCCGGCCGCAAGATATACCAGGCGACGGCGCCAGCCACTGCGACAACCATCGCAATGCCGGCAATCCAGCGCAAAGGCCTCACGAAACGCTCCATTCGGTTCTTCATTGCCAAAAACCTATCATTAGACCGACCGTCGGTCTATAAATATTGCATATAGAAGCGGATCATGCTTCCATTGCGCGACACGCATGAAGCGAGGACTGTCTTGCCCAGAGTGATCAAACAGCCGGAGATACGATCTGCCGAGCTTCTCGACTGCGCCCAGCGCCTGTTCTTCGAGCGCGGCTACGACAATACGACCGTGAACGACATCATTCGCGAAGCCGGTCTGTCGAAAGGGGCGTTCTATCACTATTTCGTATCGAAGGAGGCCTTGCTGGAGGCTTTGGCGGCACGTCTTGCCCGCGACAGCATCGCCGAACTGCGGCCCCTGCTCGAAGACCCGTCGCTCGACGCAATCGGCAGGATCAACGCGCTTTTCTCCGGGGCGCGACAGTTGAACATCGAGCTTGCTCCGCGCCTCAGAAAGACGTTCTCGGTGCTCTTCCGGCCGGAGAATATCGCGCTCTTCCATCGTGTCGACCAGGCGGGCCGCGAACTTGCCATGCCGATCTTCACCGATCTTCTCAGGAAAGGGAGTGAAGAAGGGGTGCTCGACGTGCCTGATCCGGAGGCTTTCGCCGAAATGCTGCTACAGCTCAGGCTGATCTTCCGGGACGTGATGCATCAGGCCACGCGCATGGCCGAACGAGGAAATGTCGACGAAGCCGTATGGATGCTCGAGGAGCGGCTGCGGCTCTATGGCATTGCCTTCGAGCGACTCCTAAAACTGCCCGACGGGACAATTGATTCCGCGCAGCCGGGCTTTGCCCGAGCCTTTCTGGAGGCGGATCCTTAGGTCGCCGGTGCAAAAAAGGCGGGTGTTGTTGGATGCGTGTTCGGCTCGCTTCGAGATTGGGAAAGACAAAGAGACGATCGCGACGACATAACTGCGATGGCATTGTATGAGGTGCGTGGCCATTGTACCATGTAGCCCGACAGGAGCCAAAGTCCGGTCGCGCGCTTCAACCCGATGAATAAGTGGCCGCGGATCATGGAACTTATCGTCGCCCTTGGCCTGATTGTCTTCAAGGTCGCGTTTCTGATTGCGATCCTGCTGCTGCTGCCGTTGCCGCTGACATGGCTGGAACGCAAGATCGCCGGGCACATCCAGCAGCGGATGGGGCCGATGCGTGTCGGGTGGCACGGGCTGCTGCAGCCGGTGGCGGACGGAATTAAGCTCTTGACCAAAGAGGACCACATTCCGGCCGAGGCCGATCGCTTCCTGTTCAAACTGGCGCCAGTCCTGGCGCTCGCCCCGCCCTTTGTGGTGTTCGTCGCGATCCCCTTCGGCGAAAGCATCTCGGTCCTTGGCGCAGAGATCACGCTCTACGTCTCCAACATGAATGTGGCGTTACTCTTCGTCTTTGCCGTGATCGGGATCGAGGTCTATGGTGTCATCTTCGGTGGCTGGGCCGCTAACAGCAAATACGCGGTCCTCGGCAGCCTCAGGACCTGCGCGCAGATGATCAGCTACGAGATTCCGATGGGGTTCGCGGTGATCGGGGTGGTCATGTTGGCGCAGTCCATGAGCCTGCTCGACATCGTGCGGGCGCAAACCGATGTCTGGAACATCGTCTACCAACCGGTAGGCTTCTTCGTATTCTTCGTCGCCGGATTGGCTGAAGCGCAGCGTATTCCCTTTGACCTTTCGGAAGCGGAGGGTGATCTGGGGGCCGGCTTCCATACCGAATACAGCGGTATCCGCTTTGCGTTTTTCATGGTCAGCGAATATGCCATCGTCTTGCTGGTGTCGGTCCTGGTGGTGATCCTGTTTTTCGGCGGCTGGAACGGTGTCCTGATCCCCTTGCCACCACTTCTCTGGTTTGTGCTTAAGGTCGCATTCTTCGTCTATGTATTTATCTGGTTCCGCTTCACTTTCCCCCGCTACCGCTACGACCAACTGATGGCGATCGGATGGAAAGTCTTGCTTCCTCTGTCGATGGCGAACATAATTATAACCGGTGTACTTTTAGGAGCCATAGCGGCTCCGTAGCGAGGCGGCGATGTCGCACGCGCAGGACAGAGTTGGAACATGGATTGGCTGGGCGTTCTTCGCCGATCTGGCGAATGCGTTGGCTCTGACCTTCGGCTACCTGTTCTCCAGAACCGTAACCATGCAGTATCCGGACAAGGAAAAATGGCTACCCTACTCACGCTATCGCGGGCATCACTTCCTGACGCGTGATGAAGAGGGCGAGATCAAGTGCGTGGCCTGCGAACTTTGCGCGCGGATCTGTCCCTGCGACTGCATCGAAGTCGTCCCCTACGAGGACGAGAAAGGCAATCGGCACCCGGCCAAATTCGAGATCGACACCGCTCGCTGCCTGTTCTGCGGGCTGTGTGAGGACGCCTGCCCAGCGGATGCAATTAAGCTTGGCCAGCAGTACGAATTTTCGAGTTTTTCCTCAGCCGACCTGGTGATCGGGCGCGACGACCTGCTCGCCAAGCCGGGCAAGGCGGCAACCGGCGGCGGCGTGGTTGCCGCGCGCCTGAATACAAGGAAGGACGTGCTGGTCGAGACGAAAGAGACGCAGGGCTACAACTGGTGGCGGAATATCCGGCGAACGTGAACGCGCGCCATCCGTCGAGCCGGAGCGCGCAGACAGGAGGCTCAGATGCTTGTCGGCGAGATCATGAAAAACAAGGGTGTCGGTGTCATCACGGTGGCACCCGATCAGACGATGGTGGAAGTCTTGAGGCTGTTTCGCGACAACAATATCGGCTTCGTCGTCGTCAGCCGATCGAACGACGAATACCTCGGTTCGCTATCGGAGCGGGATTGCTGCAACGCCGTGGCGGAATACGGGGCCGAGGCGGCGATGATGCGGGTCGCGGATATCATGAACCGCAACGTGGCGACCTGTTCGACACGGGATTTGCTACCCGTCGCGATGGGGATCATGACCCAGCGGCGCACGCGTCATGTGCTGGTCCTGGATGGTGGCGACGTTGTCGGCGTGGTCAGTATCGGCGACGTGGTTAAACACAGGCTCGAGGAAGCGCAGCGCACAGAGCAGGATCTGCAGGATTACATCTGCGGGACCAGGTATCACTGACGTCGCCAGCTTGATGCGAAGACGCTGGGGCAGGGCAGCTTGCTCGGGGGCCTTGCGGTGCTTCGGCCCCAATCTTCAAACCCCACGCCAGATCCTGCTCGGGCGGTCGACCTCAAGAGTGGCATGCACCTTCTGAACCTCCACCGGGCATGGGTATTCGCCCCGCCGCATCAGGCCGTTGAGACGCAAGGCTCTATAGTTTTCCGGAACGAAGACGAGACCCTTGGGAAACCGCCTATCGACCTTGAGCTGCGCCGTCAGTTCTCCCTGGGCGGAACGCACAATGACCTGATCGCCATCCGAAAGGCCAAGCTCTGCGGTATCCTGCGCGCTCATCGCGACATAGGGATCATTGGCGACCGTGTTCAGGGTGTCCGACCGTTCGGAAAGATATCCGTTGTGGAACAGGCAGTCGCCGGTGATCAGCATGAGCCGGTCGGCTGCTGCCGGGACGGGCGGCGGCGCAAAGAACTTGGCCGCCGGTGGCGTGGGCACTGCCTTGGTGAATACGCCGTCGGCACCAAGCGCGTCCTGCGTCAATCCCTGATAGGCTGGAACCAGCCGTGCGATCTCGTCGAAAATTTCGCCTTGCGTCGACGGGCGCAGTGCCTGGTTGCGAAGCGCCGCGACGAAATCGAAGATCGCTAGGTTGCTCCGCGCCTCGAAGGCGGGTTCGCGGAATTTGCGGACCGTCTGGGTCCGGCCCTCGTTGTTGGTGAACGTGCCGGTTTCCTCGCCGTAACCTGCCGCGGGCAGGACGACCTCGGCAAGGCCCGCCGTATCCGTGAGGAAGGCGTCCTGCACGATCAGGAGATCGGCGGCGCCAAGCGCCCGCCTCACGAAATCCCTGTCAGGATAGGCGATCAGGGGGTCGGCTCCGACGACGTAGAGAGCGCCCATCCGTCCGCCGACGCAGAGCTCCAGAATGGCATCGAGATCCGCGCCGGGTTCAGACGGGATTTCGGCGCCCCAGTTCCGCGCAAGAGTTGTGCGCGCCACATCGTCGGTGACCGCCCGCAGCCCCGGCAGAGCCGCCGGCAGAACTCCCATGTCCCAGGCGCCCATCTGGTTGGCACGGTCGAAGAGGAACTGCATCGCCAGGCCCTTGCCGAGCAGGCGCAGAACCTGCAGCAGGTTATTGATCTGCTGCAGCGTCGCGCGCGCTTCGGGTGATCTCAGGAGGTCGACGCTGACAAGCACGGTGACGCTGCGGCCTTCCTTGAGCACGGCTGCCAGACGACCCGGCCCGTCAATGCCGGTTTCCGCCACCGGTTTGCCAATTGTCGCGCCGATGCCCGCGAGAACGTCGGCAGGCAAAGCCGGACCAACTGCCGCTGCGAGACCGGCCACCACCGCCGCAAGGCTCGCCGCTTCTCCGCCCGGCAGCACGCGAACCACCATCCTGGCATCGGCATCCAGACGGGACGGCCGCGCCGAGAGCATGAGCAATCTGGTCTCCCGCCGCCGCACGCCATCCCGCAGCAGGTATTCGGTGACCGGGTTCTCCTCGGTGACGTTGCCGCCGACGACAAGCACGCAGTCGTTGCCGATCACGTCGTCCAGCGGTGCGCGGCTGTTGAAGGCTGCCAGCAGCGGGCCGAGCGTATCGAAGGGCGTAGACCAGCGTGACGAGCAATCAATGTTGTTGGTATAGAATGCCGTCCGCATCAGCTTCTGAAACTGATAGAGCATCTCGTTGGGGAGGCGAGGCGAAGCGAGCCCTCCGGCAGCCTTGCCCTCGACCGCCGATAGCCGCCGGCGCAGATAGTCCCCAGCCTCATCCCAGGAAATCGGAACCAGGGCGCCATCACGACGGATCATCGGCCGCTTGATCCGGTCTCGACTCGCGACGAAATCGAGGCCGAAGCGTCCCCGAACGCAGAGCGTTTCGCGGTTGAGCCCCTCGTCCCACTTCGAGCGCACCCGCATGAACTCGCCCTTGCGTGTGCCCACCGTCAGCTGGCAGCCCGTGCCGCAATGCGGGCAGATCGTGTCGGTCTCGGTGAGATCCCAGGGCCGTGCCTTGTAGCGATAGGGGAAGCTCATCAGCGCGCCGACCGGGCAGACCTCGACGCAATTGCCGCACTGATCACAACTCGCGAGACTGCCCTCGAATCCGGTGACGGCGGTATCCATGCCTTTTTCGATGGTGCCCAGGGCGACCGCGCCGACCACCTCCTCACACATCCGGACACAGCGCTGGCACTGGATGCAGCGGTTGACGTTCATGATGATGACCGGACTCAGACGGATGTCCTCGGAGTGGAACACACGCTTGTCATCGCGGAATCGGCTCTCGCGGGGGCCATAGGCCATCACCATGTTCTGAAGCTCGCATTCACCGCCCTTGTCGCAGATCGGACAGTCGAGGGGGTGGTTGGCGAGCAGCATATCGAGCATGGAAGAGCGCGTTTCCTCGATCAGAGCTGTATTCGCCCGCACCACCATTCCCTCGGTGACGGCGGTGGCGCAGGACGGCTGCAGCCGCCGCTGCCCCTCGATCTCCACCAGGCACATGCGGCAGGAGGCCAGCGCCGGCAGACGCTTCAGATAGCAGAAGGTCGGGATATCGATGCCCAAACGCCGGGCGGCCTGCAGCACTGTCGAGCCAGCCTCAACTTCCAGCGTTTGTCCATCGATCGTAATGCTAACCATAGTTCCTCGCAGCCCCGTCCCAGCGCGCTCCCTCCGTGAACGGGCACCTTTGCTCCTCGATATGGGCAACGAACTCATCGCGGAAATGCGCGAGTGCTGCCCGCAATCCCATCGCCGCGCCGTCACCCAGGGCGCAGAACGTGTTGCCGAAAATGCCTTTGCAGAGCATCTCCAGCTGCTCCAGATCGCCGGCGGCACCTTCCCCGGCCTCGATCCGGCGCAGGACCTTCACGACCCAGTTCAATCCCTCCCGGCATGGCGTGCACTTGCCGCAGGACTCATGGTGGAAGAATTCGATGATCCGGGTGGCGACCTTGACCATGCAGGTCGAGTCGTCGATCACGATGACGCCAGCAGAACCGAGCATCGAGCCGGCGGCAGCCAGCGAGTCGAAATCCATCCTCACCTCCAGCCCGTGCTCCGGTATGACCGGCGCTGAGACCCCGCCCGGGATCACCGCCTTGATCTTACGTCCCGGCAGCGGGCCGCCGGCGTGGTTCTCGACCAGTTCGCGCAGCGCTATGCCCATCGGCAACTCGTAGAGGCCGGGTTTGCGCACCTGCCCGCTGAGGCAGTAGAGCTTCGGGCCGGGGCTCTTGTCCGGGCCGATGCCCCGAAACCAGTCCGCCCCCCGCATAATGATATGCGGCACGCAAGCGAGCGTCTCGACATTGTTGATCACTGTCGGGCTGGCGTAGAGCCCGGCCACGGCCGGAAATGGCGGCTTCAATCGCGGCTGCGCCCGCTTGCCCTCGAGCGACTCGAGCATTGCAGTCTCCTCGCCGCAGATATAGGCGCCGGCGCCGCAGTGGATGTGTACCGCGAAATTGAAATCCGAGCCCAGAATGCGCTTTCCGAGATAGCCCTTTGCGTGGGCCTCGGCGATCGCCTGCTGCAGACGACGGATCGCCGTCACATATTCTCCGCGAATGTAGACATAGGCGGTTTCGGCCCCAATCGCATAGGCACTGACCGCCAGCCCCTCGATCAGTTGATGCGGGTCGCGCTCCATGACGATCCGGTCCTTGAACGTGCCCGGCTCGCCCTCATCGGCGTTGCAGCACAGATATGTCGGCTTGCCGGTGCGCTTCGGCACGAAACCCCATTTCATGCCCGTTGGGAATCCGGCACCGCCGCGACCGCGCAGGTTGGACCGTTTGACGAGGTCGATAACCTCGTCAGGCGTGTACTCGCGCAGCGCCTTCGCTAGCGCCTTGTAGCCGCCGCCGGCCTCGTAGGTCGACACCAAATGACCGTCCGCCACATCGATATTTTTGAGAAGAACCGGCTCGAACATGGCGCTACTCCCCCGGCAGCCGCGCAGAGGCGTGCTCGGCGCTCGCGGCTCCCGCTGTCGCCCGCAGGCTGTCCAACAGTGCGTTTATCCGCGCCACATCAAGGTCGCCGTGGTAATCGTCGCCGACTTGCATCACCGGAGCCATCTCGCAGGCGCCGAGGCATTCGACGGTCGAAAGCGTAAACAGCCCGTCCGGGGTGGTGCCGCCTTTCCTGATCCCCAGCACCGTTTCCAGATGGTTTAGCAGTTCCTCTGATCCGCACAGCATGCAGGAAACATTGTCACAGAGCTGCAGGTGGAACATCCCCACCGGCTCGGTGTGGAAGAGGGTGTAGAAAGTCGCCAACTCGTAGACCCAGATCCGCTCGACTCCGAGAATGTCGGCGACCTCTTCCAGCACTGGCCCAGGCAGATGGCCATGTTCTTCCTGCGCGATCAGGAGCGCGGGCATGATCGCAGAGCGCTGGTCGGGATAGCGCGCCGCCGCCTCTTCGATCTTTTCGCGCATGGTCATCGCATTCAAATCCTTGCTACTTGTCCACCTCCGCCATCACAGGGTCGAGGCTGCCGAGCACGGCGATCATGTCCGCCAGATAGCGGGCGTTGGTGACCCCGAAGAGGGCCTGAAGATTGACGAACGAGGGTGCCCGCACCTTCATGCGGAATGGTTTTGGCGACCCGTCGCTGATGATGTAGAAGCCAAGCTCGCCCTTTGGCGCCTCGATCGCCGAATAGACCTCGCCCTTCGGCACCTTGAAGCCGTAGGCCGACAGGTCGAAATGCTGGATCAGCGCCTCCATCGAGCAGTGCACCCGATCCTTGTCCAGCGGGAAGGCGATTGTCGGCATGTCGATCTGGAACGGCCCCTCGGGCATCTGGTCGATGCATTGTTCGATGATCCCCATGCTTTCGCGCATTTCGTCGACGCGGCATCGCCAGCGTGCGTAGCAATCGCCTTCGTTACGGGTAATGACGTTGAAATCGAGCCGGTCGTAGATCTCGTAGGGCTCATCGCGGCGGATGTCCCAGTCGACACCGGAAGCACGCAGGTTCGGGCCGCTGAGGCCGAGATCGACAGCATCCTCGGCGGAGATCACGCCGATCCCCTTCGTGCGATTGAGAAACACCCGGTTATCTTCGAGCAGTCGCTCATAGTCGCGGATCCGGTTCGGGAAGATGTCGCAGAATTCCCGGATCTTGGGGAAGAACCCGTCAGGCAGGTCCTCGCGCACCCCGCCGACCCGGCAGAAGGACGTGTGCATGCGCGCACCGGTGATCATTTCCAGGAGGTCCATGATCATTTCGCGCTCGCGCATGACGTAAAGCAATGCGGTCATGGCGCCGAGATCCATCGGCAGCGCGCCCGTGATCAGGAGGTGACCGGAGATCCGTGCCAGCTCGGCCATCATCACGCGGATATATTGCGCCCGGATCGGCGCTTCTATGCCGAGGAGTTTCTCCACCGCCAGCGCGAAGGCGAGGTTGTTCGAGGGCGGACAGAGATAGTCGAGCCGGTCCGTCAGCGGGAAAATCTGGGTATAGGTGAAGCTCTCCGCCAGTTTTTCGGTGCCGCGATGGAGGTAGCCGATATGCGGATCGATGCGCTCGACGAACTCGCCGTCCAGTTCGAGGACGAGCCGAAGAACCCCATGGGTGCTGGGGTGCTGCGGACCGAGGTTGAGAAGCACTTCCCTGGTCTTGAGCGCTTCACCCTCAGGCCTGCTGAGTTCGGTGACTTCGGTCATCTCAACGTTCCGGCGTAGACGGCCTCCCTTACGGAATGTCCCTGGTGGCAAGGTCGGGCTGCGTTGGCGGCGGACCTTCGGCACCGAAGGGGTTCAACTTGTCCTTATAGCCCCTTAAGGGGAAATCCTTGCGCTGGGGAAAGCCCTCGAAGCCTTCCCACATGTAGATCCGGCGCAGATCGGGATGTCCCGCAAACCGGATGCCATACATGTCCCAGGCCTCACGCTCATGCCAGTTGGCGGTGCGCCAGACTCCCGTGACCGAAGGCACTTCAGGAGGATCGCCAAGCCGGCACTTGATGCGGATCCGCCACCTGTTGGGCAGCGAATAAAGATGGTAAACTGCCTCGAACCGCGGCGTTTCGGGATAGTGATCGACCCCGCAAATGTCCGAGAGGAAATTGAATTGCAGCGCCGGATGCTCTTTCAGGAACCGGCAGAACTCGACGATCCTTGCGGGCGGAATGGCAAAAGCATCGATACCGTGCGCAGTGCCGAGGTCCTCGATTGTTTCTCCGAAGCGCTCCAGGATCGGAGCGCGATTGAGGGACGGCTCCACACTCATGACGCTATAACCCGATCCAGAGGTGTGCCGGCGAGCGACCGGGACCTCTTGATCTTTTCTTGAAGCAGGAGGAAGCCGTGCATCAGCGCCTCGGGCCGGGGCGGACAGCCAGGCACATGCACATCGACGGGCACGAAGGTCTCCGATCCCTGCACCACGGCATAGGTGTTGTAGACCCCGCCCGAAATAGCGCAGGTACCCATGGCGATCACCCAGCGCGGTTCCGGCATCTGGTCATAGAGCCGCCGCACGACGGGCGCGAATTTCCGTGTCACGGTGCCGGCGATGATCATGACGTCGGATTGTCTCGGCGAAGGGCGGAAGACCACGCCGAACCGGTCGAGATCGTAGCGGGCGCAACCGGCCGAGATCATCTCGATGGCGCAGCAGGCAATGCCGAAGGTCTCCGGCCACAGCGCCGATCTCCGGCTCCAACTGATGATGCTGTCGGCCGTGGTGAACAGCACGCTGTCGCGGATCGCGTTGTTTACGCCTCCCATTCCAGCGCTCCTTTCAGCCAAGCATAGGCGAAGCCCACGAGAAGCAGCAATATGAAGATGAACATCTCGATATAGCCGACGAGCCCGATCTCTTTGAGGACGACGGCCCAGGGAAAAAGGAACATCGCTTCGACATCGAAAACGACCAGCAGGATCGCGAGGATAAAGAACGGCACCCTGAAGCGGCCCGCTGCCGCCTCGCCCGCTGCGTCCATGCCGCATTCATAGGGCATGTTCTTGGCGGGATAGGGATTGGATGGGCGCAGCAGCGAGGAAACGAACAACGTCACCCCCGCCACCAGAACGACTCCGGCGACCATGAAAAGAACCGGCAAGAATTCCATTGCAGTCATATCACTGCACCGGTTGCCCACCGACCTCATCCCGAAGGGGTAAATCGGTCACGCGCTGCGCGACTTGGGCAATCCTTTCTCCACCTGCAAGTTTATTCCGTCGGTGTGATCATTGCAAATCCAATCGCTCACCCGCCAAAGACCGAGCCTTGGGCAAGCTTCAGAAACCACGACGGAAACAGGCCGATGCCGATGGTGCCGGCAGCGGTGATGGCGAGCGTCGCGCCCACCAGAGGCGTCAGCGCCGGGGTGAACGTCCTCTTCGGCTCGCGCATGTAGATCACCATGACGATGCGGATGTAGAAATAGGCGGCGATGGCGCTGAGCAGCACTG
Source organism: Rhizobium sp. BK275 (assembly GCF_014193555.1). Taxonomy (NCBI): domain Bacteria; kingdom Pseudomonadati; phylum Pseudomonadota; class Alphaproteobacteria; order Hyphomicrobiales; family Rhizobiaceae; genus Rhizobium; species Rhizobium sp. BK275. Next base: position 691,796 of record NZ_JACHZL010000001.1, on the reverse strand, counting down.
CGATGACCGCCAGCATGACGAAACCATGCTCGACGAGAGCGACCAGCACGTAAAACTTGGCGAAAAACCCGGCCGTCGGCGGAATGCCTGCCAACGAGAAGAGATAGAGCAGCATCAGAAGCGCCAGTCCCGGATGTGACTTGGCGAAACCCGCATAGTCTTCGATGACCTCGCCTGAGAAATCGCCGTTCCGCATCATGATGACGGTGCCGAAAATGCCGAGATTCATGAAGGCGTAGATCAGCAGATAGAGCATCACGCTGGCGATCCCATCGGCGCCTCCAGCGGCCACGCCGAAAATGGCGAAGCCGGCATGGGCGATGCTGGAATAGGCCAGAAGACGCTTGAAATTATCCTGGACCAGCGCCACGAAGCTGCCGAGCGCCATCGTCACCACCGCAATGACGGCGACGATGATCCAGACGTTTGAGGCTGCGACCAGAGGGTTGAGGAACACCCGCAGGATCACCGCGAACCCTGCCGCCTTGGGGCCTACCGACATGAAGGCGGTGATCGTCGTCGGAGCGCCTTCATAGACGTCCGGCACCCACATATGGAAGGGAACCGCGCCGACCTTGAAGACCAGTCCCGCGACGATGAAGACCACCGCCAGCAGCAATCCGGGATCGAGCGGATCGCCGGTCACGGCCGCAGCCATCCCGTCCAGTTGCGTTGTGCCGGTGAGCCCGTAGACCAGCGAAACGCCGTAGAGGAAAATCCCGGTCGAGACCGCGCCAAGGATTACGTATTTCAGCGCTGCTTCGTTCGACCGCCGCTCACGCCGCAGGAAGCCGGTCAGCACATAGGTGCAAATCACCATCAGCTCGAGGCCCACATAGATCGACAGAAGATCGGTCGCCGAGGCCATGATCATCATGCCCGAAAGCGCAAAGAGCAGCAGGACATAGTATTCGCTGCTCCCGATCCCTTCGATATCGGCATATTTTTGCGAAAGGAGGAATGTCAGAACGGTGGCCAGGTAGAAAACGAACTTGAAGAAGACCGCGAAGCGGTCGGCGATGAACATGCCCGCGTAGGCCGGCCGCACTTCGCTCGCCGGCATGAGTGTCGCCAAGGCGGCAATCAACACGATCGCGATCGACGCCCAGACAAGGAAATATTCCTGTCCCTTTCGCACAAACTGTCCCAGGATCAGCAGGATGCAGGCGCCGGTGATCACCACGATCTCGGGCAGGCTCGCTAGGGCCGACTGGAAAAGCGCGGCGGCGGTCATGGGCCGCTCCCTCTGCTCTGCACGTGTGTCAGCAGATGCTTCACCGAGGCATCGATGATGTCGAGAAAGGGTTTCGGATAGAGCCCAACCCAGAGCACGAAGACGGCCAGCGGCAGGATCGCAGCCATCTCACGGGCGTTCACGTCGCGTATCGTCAATCGGGCACCGACGCGGGCCGGGCCGAGCGCGACTTTCCCATACATGCCGAGCAGATAGGCAGCCCCCAGCAATGCGCCCAAAACGGCGACCGAGCCGGCGACCAGGTTGGCAGCAAACCCGCCTGACAGCACCAGCAACTCGCCCACGAACGAATTCGTTCCCGGCAGCGCCATCGACGACAGGGTAAATAGTGCCAGAAACGTGGTGTAGACCGGCACCACCTTCATCAACCCGCCATAGTCGGCGATGCTGCGGGTATGGGTCCGCTCGTAAATCAGCCCGACGAACAGGAATAGGGCGCCTGTCGTCACGCCGTGATTGAACATCTGCAGGATACCGCCCTCGAGCCCGCGGAGGTTCAGCGCAAAAATCCCCAGCGTCACGAAGCCCATATGGCTGATGCTGGAATAAGCCACCAGCTTCTTCAGATCGTCCTGCGCCAGCGCGAGCAACCCCCCATAGACGATCGCAAGTATCGAAAGCGCCAGCATCAGCGTCGAATAATACATCGATGCCTCCGGCAGCATCGGCAGCGAGAACCGCAGGAATCCGTAGGCACCCATCTTCAGGAGCACGCCGGCGAGGATAATGCTGCCCGCCGTCGGCGCCTGCACATGAGCGTCCGGCAGCCAGGTATGGAGCGGCACCATCGGCACCTTGACCGCAAAAGCGATCAGGAAGGCGAAGAACAGCCAGGACTGGATCCGGAACGGCAAGTCCTGCTCTGTCAAAGCGAGGATATCGAAGGTCCTGCCACCGTAGAAATAGAGCACGATGACACCGATCAGGAACAGGAGGCTGCCCGCCAGCGTGTAGAGGAAAAATTTGATCGCCGCATAGACCCGACCCTCGCCGCCCCAGACGCCGATGATGAGGTACATCGGGATCAGCATTGCTTCCCAAAAAACGTAGAAAAGGAACAGATCGAGCGCGCAGAAGACCCCGAGCATCAGCGCCTGCATGGAGAGCAGACTGATCATGAATTCCTTCACCTTGCGGTCGATCGCGACCCAGGAGGCGAGCACGCAGATCGATCCCAACAGTGCGGTCAGGAACACGAAGAGCGCGCTGATTCCGTCGATGCCAAGCGCATAATTGATCCCGAGCGCGGGCACCCACGGGTGCGTCTCGGTGAACTGCATGGCATGGGTCGTGGTGTCGAAGCCGACCAGCATGGCGATGCAGAGAGCAAGGTCGAGGACGGTAAAAGAGAGGGCAGTCCACCGCGCCGCATCGTCACCGCGCAGGAACATCAGAACCGCAGCCCCGACGACGGGTGTGAATATGATGAAGCTGAGCAGCGGGAAGCCCATGGCACCCCCTATCGCCAGGCCACGACGAAGACGGCGGTGGCTGCGATCAGACCGGCGACCATCGCCAGCACGTAATGGGTCACGACACCCGTCTGGAGCCGCCTGAGCCGCCCGCCGCCGTGCAGGATCGAGTGGGCAATGCCATTCACCACGGCATCCACGCCGGCAAGGTCGAGCCGGAGGCCTGCCCGCGCCGCGCCGTGCAGCAAGGGCAGCGCCGCGGTCTCGGAGACATTGCTCACCGCCTGCTCATAGCGCGCCAGCGGCCTTTCGGCGAGCCACATGAAGGCCCGCGCACCCTTGCGATAAAACCAGTCGGTGTCGAGGCTGATCGTGTTCTCGGGATCGAGCGCCCAGAGGAACAGCACGAACCCCAGGGCGGTGAACATCAAGAGCCCGAGGCTCTCCATGACATGCTGGCCCGTATAGGGTTCGAAATCCACCGGATAGGGCAGAAGCGCATAAAGCGGCTGGGGGAACACCCCGATCGCAATGCAGAGCACCGCCGCCATGCCCATGGCAATCAGCATGTTGCGCGGCGGCTCCCGCGCCTCCAGTTTCCGGTCCGTCCCGAAGAACATGTAATAGGGAAGCTTGAGGCCAGTGTGCAGGAACGTCCCGGACGATGCCATCGTCAGTGCCAGCACCACCAGCGCGCGGTGATCCGCTCCGGCGGCCGCTATCACCATCGACTTGGTGACGAAACCCGAGAAGAACGGAAACGCCGAGATCGCGAAGGCGCCGACCATGTAAAGCGCCACGGTCAGCGGCATGGTCTTGTAAAGCCCGCCGAGCTCGGTGAGCTTGCGTCGGCCGGTGACGTAGATGACTGCCCCGGCACCCATGAACAGCAGCGCCTTGTAGAGGATATGCGCGAAGGCGTGGCTGGCGGCTCCGTTCACTGCCATCTCGGTCCCGATGCCGATACCCGCGATCATATAGCCCACCTGGCTGACGATGTGATAGGCGAGAAGCCGCCGGCAATCGTTCTCCAGCACCGCGTAGATGACGCCGTAGAGCGCCATGATGGTGCCGAGCCAGACCAGGAGCTCGGTCCCCGGAAACGCCCGCGCCAGCACATAGACGGCGGTCTTGGTGGTAAAAGCGCTCATGAACACCGCCCCGGTGACGGTCGCCTCCGGATAGGCATCGGTCAGCCAGGCATTGAGCGGCGGCACGGCCGCGTTGAGGATGAAGCCGGCAAGGATCAGGTAGTCGCCGACCCCCATTCCCCCGTTGGTGAGGCCGCCCGCGATCGGGCCGAAAAGCAGTGAACCGGTGGCGAGCCCGTGGGAAATGATGCCGCCGAGCAGGACGACGCCGCCGGTAATATGGACCATGAGATAGCGGAACCCGGCCCGGATCGCCGGCCCACCACGCTGCGCGAAGACCAGATAGGCGGAAGCGAATGCCATGCCCTCCCAGAACAGGTAGAGAGTCAGGTAGTCGCCGGCAAACACCACGCCAAGCGCGCTGCCGACATAGACGAATGCCGCCACGTGCTGGCCGGCATCCGTCAGGTGCAGCGCGTAGACCATGCCGATCAGCGCCATGATGGTGAAAACGGTGGCGAAGACGATGCTGAGCTTGTCCACCTTCGCGATCAGGATCTCCTGCCCGATGAACCGCGCTTCGCCATAGCTGCCCGGCTCCATCGCAAGCACGGCGAGGATCGCCAGCGCAGGTATCAGAAGCAGATAGGCCTTGCGGACCGAGCCGCTGAGGAAGGGGATCGGCAGGGCGCCAAGAATAAAGAGCAGAGCCGGATGGATGAAGTCAGTCATAATAGTTCTCGCGCCGCATCAGCCCGACCCGATGGCCGAGAAACTTGGAAACGAAGATAAGCAGGACGCAGGAGACGAAACCGTAGACGGCCGACCAGCCCGGCAGGCTGTCCCACAGATATTCGGCATGTTCGCGCAAGACCAGAAAGTCGGCGACGACGATCAGGACGAGCACGAGGTAGAATAGTCGGCGGCGCGGCCTCGCATATTGCTCGTCACCAAAGAAGTCGACGACACGCTTGATCATCGGATCACTCCGTCTGCCAGGGTGAGAAAATAGCCCGGGAAAATGCCCATCAGCACCGACAGGATCGCCGTCGCGACCAATGGAATCGTCACCAGCGGAATTTCACGGACCGTCGTCCGGCTCTCCGGCCTCTCCGCCTGGAAGAAGGCGGCATAGCTGACCGGCAGGAAATAAGCGGCGTTCAGGACCGAGCTCACCAGGAGCACGACCAGGAATGCGGTCTCTCCCGCCGCCACGGCGCCCTCCGCCAGATACCACTTGCTGACGAAGCCAGCGGTTGGTGGTATCCCGATCATGCTGAGCGAAGCGATGAAAAATGCCCCCATCGTCCAGGGCAGCCTGCGGCCGATACCGGCCATGTCGCTGATGTTGCGCTTGCCCGACGCGCAATAGATCGAGCCGGCGCAGAAAAAGAGCGTGATCTTGGAGAATGCGTGCGCCGCGATGTGGATAATCCCGCCGACCATCGCGACCGGCGACAACAGAACCGCGCCCAGCACGATGTAGGAGAGCTGGCTGACCGTCGAATAGGCGAGCCTGGCCTTCAGGTCGTCCCGCGTCAGGGCGTAAACCGACGCCATCAGGATCGTGAACGAAGCCAGATAGGCCGTGGCGATGCCGAGGCCCAGCCCGCCCACCAGCCCCGTGCCGAAGACATGGAACACCACCCGCAGCACGCAGAACACGCCCATCTTGACAACTGCCACTGCATGCAAAAGCGCGCTGACCGGTGTCGGCGCGACCATCGCGGCGGGCAGCCAGGCGTGCATCGGCATCACAGCGGCCTTGGCGAAGCCGAAAAGATAGCAGAAATAGATGACCGTCAGCAGCGCCGCCGAGGCATCGCTCCTGGCCAGCAGCCCCCCCGCGACAAAGTCGAGCGACCCCGCAATATGATAGGTCAGCGCCAGGGCGGCGAGCAGTGCGCTTTTCGAGGCGCCCATCAGATAGACGAGGTATTTGCGGCTGCCCCTCCATCCCTCCTCGTCCTCGTGGTGATAGACGAGCGGATAGGTGACGAGGCTGAGCACTTCGTAGAAGATCACCAGCGTAAACAGATTGGCGGCGAAGGCGCCCCCGGCGGCGGCCGCAAGACTGCTGGCGAAGCAGGCGAAGAACCGGGTCTGCGCATGCTCGTTCAAATGCCGCATGTAGCCGATGGAATAGATCGCCGCCACGATCCACAGCAGCGACGAGACGGTGGCGAACACCATGCCGAGCGCATCGACCCGGAAAGCAAAGTCGATCCCCGGCAGAATCTCGAACAGGCGCAATTCGACTGTCCCGCCCGACAGCACCGTGGGCGCCATCGACACGACAATTACGAACATGGCGATCGCGGCCAACGGCGAGACCAGATCGCGAAGTTTCTCGCGATTGTTCAAAAGGAGAACTGCGAGGGCCGCCAGACCGGCGACGGTAATGGCAAGCAACGGCCGGATCGATACAACCGGGTCCAAAGCCGCTATCCTTTCATCACCGTCACGTCGTCGACCTTGAGGGTGGATTTGTTCCTCACGAGGGCGACCAGGATACCGAGGGCGACGGCAACTTCCGCCGCGGTGATTGCGATGACGAAGATCGCGAAGATCTGCCCGCGGAAATCGGCGTGGTAACGCCCGAAAGCGATGAAATTGATGTTGACCGAGTTGAGCAGTAGCTCTAGCGACATCAGTACGACCAGAATATTGCGCCTGAGCAGCACGCCCGCCGCTCCGATCACGAATAGGACCACTCCGAGCACAATATACCACCAGAGCGGAACCATCACCCCTGCTCCTTCCGCGCCAGCATGATGGCGCCGACCAGGGCCGCCAGCAGGATTACGGAGGCGGTTTCAAACGGCAGGAGATAGTCGGCGAAAAGTGCTGTGCTGAGCTGCCTGACGTCATCGCCGCCGCCCATGGCGGCTGGCTCCATGACCGAAAAGCGGTTGCTCCAGAGCACCAGCACGAGCATCTCGACCCCGAGCAGGACGAGCAGTACCAGAGCCGGGAGGTTGCCGCCCGGCAAGAACCGCTGCAACACCGCCTCGCGCACATCGATCATCATGATCACGAACAGGAACAGGACCATGATCGCGCCGACATAGACGAAGATCTGGATGACCGCGAGCAACGGTGCCTCGAGCAAGACGAAAATTGCCGAGACCTGCAGGAAACACGCCATCAGCGCCAATGCGCTGTGAACCGGATTGCGCGCCAGGACCACCGTCAGCGCCGTGATCACGGATACCGCAGCGAACAGAAGAAAGAACCCCTGATCCATCGACGCCGATCCTCCGACGCGAACTGTCACTCGGCGCGAGACGGCCGGATTTGAGATTGCGCCGCAACTTCAGATGCGTTCACAAATTGTGCCCTAGTATCGGATTTTTCACAAGATTATTGTCATCGGCGCAGCAAAACAGGCCAGTCCGGATATGACGAAGGCCGCTCGCGAGCGCGCGCTCGATAGCGCCATAGCGAGCGGGGATCTAGCGTGGCTGTTAGGGGCAGACGGTTCCGGCCGACTGGAGGGGTATCGGTCGGGCTTCCTTGCGGGAGGCAGCAGCATCTTGCGTCCGCCGACTGAAAGGCTTTCTAAGCGACGACGGAGCATCGGTCTGATTAGGTGGCGATAGCTCACCCGATTTTACTGTCCTATAGGCAAATGGCCGAGCCTGTTGGTGCCGAATTTTGTTACGGCGTAGTGGAAAGTTACTTCCAAATAACACCGCTTGCTCTGCCCGAAGTTACAAGCCTCTGTGGCTTCAGGCCCCTGCCGACGCGTCGGCCGCGATCATCAAAGACGTAAATTTCGACCTGAAGCCGGGCGAGGCGCTCGCGATCCTTGGTCCAAGCGGTTCGGGAAAATCATCTCTGGCAAGGCTGCTCGCGGGGGTGGCCGAGCCTACCGGCGGCGCTCCGCCGCTGACATATTCCGTGTTGTCAGCACGATTGTTGCGGCGATCGGACGACCGCCGCAACGAGTATGGTTACAGGAGAAAATCGCCTGAACCCAGGTGGACGAGGCCCTGCAGCTGAATCTCGAAGTCATGAACGCCGTCGCCGTTCAGGTCGCCCTGGATAACGGTCGTATCGCTCGCGGTTCCAGAGCGGTCATCATAGTGCCAGGCGAGCGCGCCGGCCTTCTTGTCGAAGAGGGCATTTTCCTGCGCCTGGAAATGGAAGGTTCCATTGCCTGCCGCAGAGCCATTCGCATCGATCGCCGAAACGTCGATCTTATCGACGCCGTGCTGGAAGTCGGTGATGAAGTCGCGGGTCGAGCCGGACCCGGCTTCCGCCGCTGTCTTGAAGATAAACATATCCGCGTCAGCGCCACCGGTCATCATGTCCTTTCCGGCGCCACCGATGAGGACGTCCTTTCCGGCGCCACCGTCCAGCTTGTCCGCGCCAGCCCCGCCATTGAGAACGTTGCTGCCGCTATTGCCTCTCAGCACGTCGTTGTAGCTGGAGCCGGTCACGTTTTCGATGCTGACGAACTTGTCACCGGCGGCATGCCCGCCCGATGCGGCCCCCGTCGCCAGGTTGACGCTGACTGCGCCGGAGCCCGCATAGCTGGCCGTGTCACTGCCAGTACCGCCGTCGAGCACGTCCGCGCCGGCGCCGCCCTTCAACACGTCATTACCGCCGAGACCCTTGTAGGTTTCGTTGCCGCCGTTGGACTGGCCGGTGTGCGGCATGGTGTCGTTGCCGGCGGTGCCGGTATAGACCTTCGTCCCCGTGGTTGGAGTCGACGGTTGCGTCGGCGTGGTTGGCGTTCCCGATGTCGGCGGCGTGGTTGGCTCACCCGAAGTCGGCGGCGTTGTCGGCTCGCCCGAAGTCGGCGGCGTGGTTGGCGTCGACGGTGCCGAGCTTGAGCCCGATTCGTAGGCACCCATATCGACGGTTCCAACGACGCGAGCGTGGCCGTCCAGATCGACCGTGTCGACGCCGTACTTGCTGGTTCCGTGGTCGATCGCCGTCGAGCCGGAGGCGAGGTGGAAGTCGCCGTTCGCTGCGTTCACGAATTTCGGGTCAACGCCGAGCTGGTTGCCGTTCGCCGTGCTTGGCATCGCGTTGCCGCCGTCGGTCTTGACCGAGGCCTGGCCGGCGGTGCCGTTGTAGGTGGTGTTGTTGGCCCAGACGACGTTGCTGTTGACGTAGCCGTTGGTCGACGTGTTATCGATCGCGGTGTTGTTCTTGTTCACCGATGGGTCGGCTACGGCGATGTTGTTGACCCAGGTGTTGTTGCTCGACTGCGCGTTGCTGAGCTCACCGCGCCAGGTGCCGGTGTTCAGCGGGTCCTGATTGTTGTGGTATGCGGTGTTGTTCGACACAGTGACGGAGTCGCTCCAGGTAACCTGGATGCCTTTGCCGCCGTTCCCGTAGACGAGGTTGTTGTCGACCAGGGTCTTGAATGTGTAGTTCGGATGACCGTCCGCCTGCGTGCTCTGGAAATCGTCGATGATGATGCCGTTGCCATCGGTGTGCTCACCCGACTTCGTGACGTTGTCGTGGGAGATGTTATTGCGCACGATGTTCCGGTAGCCGTCCGTCGAGGTATCGCCGGTGATGTTCCGGTTCTGGTAGATCGAGATGCCCGAGAACCAGCCCGACGACGCGTTATGATAGGTCTCGTTCCCTTCGACTCTGACGAAGTCCGCCCCGTTGAACTGAATGCCCGATTCCCCGGCGTCGTGAACCTTGTTGTTGAGAACCGAGACGTGATGGACGTTGTTCGCTTCGATACCGTCGCCGGGGCCGCCCTTGATGTCGAAGCCATCGATTGTCACGTAGTTGGCGTTGACGCTGATGGCGTTGTACGAGCCCGCGGGCGGCCGGATCAGTGCCGCGCCGGGCACTTCAGAGCGCAGCGTGATGTCGCCTGCCGCCGAGCCGTCCTTGTCGATGTTGATGGCCTCGTTGTAAGTCCCCGGCTTCACGACAACCTCGTCGCCGGGCTTAAGGTTCGACGACATCGCATCGCTAATAGTGCGAAAAGGAGAGGTGGCACTTCCGTTGCCGCCGCTGCTGCCTGTCGTCGCTACGTAGTATGTCGTCATGGTCTTGTTCCTCAACCGTTAGCGTTGTGTTTGCCGGTTACTATTTGTAGTTAATCAGCCGTTACGGCGGCAGGTTATAGGGCGACGTTTTGGATGGCGCAACAGCAACGCGACAGTAAGTGCTTGAGAAGCATAGCCTTATTGCTGCCACAATATCCGAATCGATCCGAAGTTACGTTTTGAAATACTTGGTGAAATTCGGATGCCAAAATTGAGACAATATTTATGTCTCGCACGCCGCGAATAATTCTTTCCGCAACTATAGCGATATGCGCGCACTGAAAACATTAGAAAAATATGATGGACGTGCCCGGATTCCTCTTGCCAGAGGCGGAATCGACATTTTTTGCTGAATTTAACGATTTTTGGCAGCGTCGGCTTACCAATTGGCACTAATCGAGAGGGCAATGGGAGGGCATGATCGTAGCCGATTCGAGCAAATCCATTGCGCGGCATTTCAAGCGCCAGCGCTTTTGCGCCGAGATCATCGGGCATGCGGTGCGACTATATTTTCGGTTTCCGCTGAGCCGGCGTCATGTCGAAATCTGCTTGCCGAACGTGGTATCGATGTCTCGTTCCAGACTGTGTCTGAGTGGGCGACCAAGTTCGGCCGCGAATTTGCCCGGCACACATCGCTCATACCCTCGCCCTCGAGCAGCCGGGCGATACATCGAAGACGTTCCTCCAAGACGCACCACGGGTGTTATTGCCCAACGGTTTGTGCGATGTGCCCGAAAGCCCTAAACGGCGAGGCTGATCGAAGCCGTACTAAACGGTGCGAGTGCCATGCTCCTGCCTTGCGAGGCCGACCCAAAGGCACTGATATCGATGCTTTGCTCTTCGGCCGTCAGATTGAGGATATGCACAGTCGAGCCTGACTGGAAGGCCAATGCCTCCGATGGATGCGAAGATGTGCAGCCATTCCAGGCTGATCCGGCAAGGCCGGACAGCAGCTTCACGGTGTTGAAAAGCGGGCGATTGCCGCCTTCTTCCGTTGGCTCTGCCTTACCGGCAACAAGGCCGAAGGGGCCGGTGAGCGCTGAAAGCGTCAGGCATTCGATGTTGGCATCGAGCACACGGATGGCGTAACCGAGCGCGAACGCCTCCGCGAAGCGGCCATTGTGGCGCGGGTCGCGGTTTGCCATGGGAATGCGGGAGCCGGCGGGATTGTCCATCGTGCGGCTGCCATAGGGGTTCTGGCGCATGGGAATGGTCGAAGGGCCGATCCGGTAGGGCTTGTCGCCGTAGATGGCGCGCACCGAGCGCGTGATGAAGGGCAGCGCTTCCAGGGTCTGCATGACGCTCAGATCATCGGCGGCATGGACGATCGGATTGGTGCAATGGCTGATGAAGCCGAGGCGATCGGCGGGTACGCGCTTGCGATTGAGCTCGGTGAAATAGCTGAGCATGCCACCGCCGATGCGGATGCCGGCAAAGGCCTCGTGTGCTGCGGCATAGACCTCCTCCAGCGGCGGGCATTCCGGCCATTTGCTGCCGGGTGGCGTCGACTGCCGGTCAACGGAGGGTGAGATCAGGATTGCGTCCGGGTGGAAGCCCACAGCCTGCATCTGCCTGGCAATCTCGGCGGTTTCGGCTGCCGGCGGTTGCTTGCAGGGAAGGGCGATCTCCAGCGTCGATCGTCCGCGGTGAAGCGCGGCAACCGCGGCAAAATCCCTCAAGGCCTCAGTGCCATGCCCGGCATTGGGGTCGAAGTGGAAAAGCAGTTCCTGCGGCGCGATGTCGGACAGCAGGTTACGAGCAGCAAGCACCGCTTTGGCTTCATCAGGCGTAACGATCACGCCTATGTCAGGCATGGTGCCGCTGCGATCGCCCGGTTCGAGCTTGATGGTGCGCTCCGCGCTGTCGGCTGCCGTCGTCTCTCTGTTTCTCGTATCGCAGATCGCAAGGACGATCCTTTGGCGCACCGGTTCGTTTGCGGCGATCTGGTAGGGCCAGGGCAGGGCCAGAGGCCGCACATAGGTCTTGTAGGAAGCGTCCGACCAGTTGCGCTGGTCTTCCATCTCGAACGTATCGCCTTCCATGCGGCATTCGGCTGAAACGCAGGGCAGTACCTGATGGGTGATCGCCCGCATATCCCTAAAGGGCTGCCAGGGCTCGATCTGGTCGGGAAAGCGCGTCTCGTCCACGCTGCCATCGACATGCTCGACCTTGGCCGAGCTTCCGGCAATGCCGACGATCGGGTGCAGGATGCAGAAACCGCAGCGATTGGTTTCGAAACCGGTCGGCGAGAGCGCCCCGGCTTCGAAGATCAGTTCATGCTCCGTTGCCGCAATATGCACCGAAATGGCAAGCCTGCTGTCCTCGGGTCCCCGGCAATGCGCGACATAGCGGACGGAAAAGGCACCGTTGCCCTGCTCGATCCAGACGTTGTCGATCGCGGGACTATAAGTACCCCAGTCGCGGTCGCGTACCAGATAGGAGACCGCACGCAGCACCTCGACACCGTCATAGCGGATCGTCCGCAGATTGCCGTTTGCGAGATCGGCGGAAAGACGCCCGGCGGTAAGGCGGACCGGATGCTCTTCGGCCTCATGCGTGCCGTAGAGGGCGAAGGCGTCCGTGGTCATCTCAGCATTGCCTCCACGTCGATGGTTTTGCCGGTCGCGGCACTATCATAGGCTGCTTCGACGAGGGCGAAGGTCTTGAGGTTGTCGGCGCCCGAGGTCGCGGGCTCACCGCCGTTTTTCAGCCGGTCGACCCAGTGTTTCTGGATCGCGTAGACGCTTTCCTGAATATTGTGCCAGGGCCGCGATGCCCATGACAGTAACTGCGGCGAGGCATCGGAAACGACGGTACCTGCCGCATTGGTGACCTCGAGCCGGTAGCCGACAGAAAGACGGATCGTTCCGTAGGTGCCGTCGAGTTCGATCAGTGTTTCCGGGAAAGGCTCCGTGCCAAGCTTGGTCGCGTAGCTGACATCGACGACCGAGGTCGCGCCGCTTTCATGGTCGAGCAGGATCGTCGCGACATCCTCGCCCTTGATCTTTGGATTGACGCGCTTGGTGCGGGCCGTCAGCGTTTTCACGTCGCCGAGGATGAAGCGGGCGATATCCAGCGTGTGGATGCCGAGATCCTCGATGATGAAGCGTTCGCCTTCGGCAAGGTAGGGCTGGCCGGAAAAGACGTCATACCCGGACCGGAAGGAGAAGCGGCCCCAGAAGGGCGTGCCGATCGCTTTGTTGTCGAGAAGCCGGCGGACAGCCTGGATCGGCGTCTGCCAGCGGAAATTCTCGTGCACCATCAGCGGAATGCCGGCCTTCCGGCAGGCTTCGACCATCGCCTTGGCGTCGGCAAGCGTCTTGGCGAAAGGCTTCTGGCAGACGGCCGGGATCTTGTGGCTGGCTGCCAATTCCACCAGCGCCCTGTGGCTTTGCACCGTGGTAGCGATATCGACGAAATCGAAGCCGCCATCGGCAAACATGGCTGCGGCATCCATGTAGCGCCGCTCGATGCCGAACTGCTCACCGACGATGTCGAGCCGCTCCGGGTCGCGGTCGCAGATCGCCACGATCGCGGCACCATCGACATCCTTCCATGCATGCATCTGATTGATCGCAAAGAAGCCGCAACCGATCAACGCACCTTTCAAGTCAGCCATTTCAACCTGCCTTTGCCATCTGCATGAGGGTCACGCGCTGCTGCAGCCGCCGCTGGGCCTGGTCGACGACGACGGCGATGATGATGACCAGACCCTTGATGACCATCTGCCAGAAGGAGGAAACCCCCATCATCACGAGACCGTCGGAGAGAATGCCGATCACGAAGGCGCCGATGATCGTGCCGCCGATCGTGCCGCGCCCGCCCGACATCGAGGTGCCGCCGAGCACGGCTGCAGCAATCGCATTGAGCTCGAAGCTTTCGCCCGTTGCCGGATGCGCCGCCATCAACTCCGAGGAGATGACGATGCCGACGATCGCCGCGCACAGACCGGAGAACATGTAGACGAAGATCTTGACCAGATCCACGCGGATGCCCGACATGCGCGCGGCGCGCTCATTGCCGCCGACGGCGAAGATATGGCGGCCGATCGGCGTCGAGCGCGCCACATAGGCAGCAACGAGCGCGAGGAAAATCAGGATCCAGATCGACACCGGCAGGCCGAGAATGCGACCGGCGCCGAAGAAATCGAAGCCGGTCGTTGCATATTCCGGCCGGCCGACGAGGTTCGGGAAGGTCTGGCCGTCGGAGGAAAGCAGCGCCAGGCCGCGGGCGACATAGAGCGTGCCGAGGGTCGCGATGAAGGGTGCAACGTTGAGCTTGGTGATCAGTAGCCCATTGATCAGGCCGATGATGAGGCCGATTGCCAGCGTGATCAGCACGATCTCCACGAGATTGAAATAGACCGTATAGCCGATCGGCAGTTCGACGCCATAGAGGATCAGGCCACCGGCAACCATGCCGCAGAGGCCGACGATCGAGCCGACCGAGAGGTCGATGCCGCCGGTGATGATGACGAAGGTCATGCCCATTGCCAGGAAGGCGTTCAGCGCCACGTGCTTCGACATCAGGATCATGTTCGCAGTCGAGGTGAAGTTCGGCGCAAAGATCGAGAAGAAGATGATGACGGCAAAGAGCGCGATGAAGGTTCGAAGCTTCATCAGCGTCAGCAGGAAGGAGCCGTTCGCGCTCTTCGGCGCGGGGGTGGATGCGGTAGCCGCCGTCATGACGCGAGTTTCCCTTGATGTTCGTGCCCCTTTGCCGAGGCAGCGATAATGGCATCTTCCGTCGCGTCGTCACGGTCGAAGACGGCGATGAGATGGCCGTTGCTGAGCACCGCGATACGATCGGAAAGCGCCATGACCTCTTCGAGGTCGGAGGTTGAAAACAGAATGGCGAGACCATCGGCGGCAAGCCGTCGCATGGTACGGAAAACATCCGCCTTGGCGCCGACGTCGATGCCGCGGCTCGGCTCGTCCATCAAAAGAACCTTCGGATTGGTCATCAGTGCCTTGCCGATGACCACTTTCTGCTGGTTGCCGCCGGACATCGAGGTCACCTCGAAGTCCGGGTTCGGCGCCTTGATCGCGAGATCGCGGATCGCCTCTCCGATGGCGTTCTTCTCTGCCTTGGCATTGATGTGGAAGAGGCGGGTAAAGCGGGCGAGGCTTGCAAGCGTCAGGTTGGATGCGATCGAGAGCACCTGCACCAGCCCTTCGCGCTGCCGGTCCTCGGGAATAAGCGCGAGGCCCCGGCGGATGCGCCGCGTGGTATCGCGAGCGCGCACTTCCTCGCCGTCGATGAAGATCTTGCCGGTCGAGTGCGCATGACGGCCGATGACGCATTCGAAGAATTCGCTGCGTCCGGCGCCCATCAGCCCGTAAATGCCGAGGATCTCGCCCGCCTTGACGGAAAGCGAGACATCGTCGACCGCAAGCCCGCCCGTCGGGCGAGGCAGGCTGATGTTTTCGGCGCGGAACATTTCCTTGCCGACCGTATGGTTCACGGATTTGGCGAAATCCTTGGCATCCGAACCGATCATCGAGCGCACGATCCACCGCGTGTCGATATCCTTGACCATCGCCTGGCCGGTGACCTGCCCATCGCGCAGCACTGTGATGTAGTCGCCGATCCGCATCAGCTCTTCGAGGCGATGCGAAATATAGACGATGGCCACGCCCTGCGCCTTCAGCTCACCGATCACCTTGAAGAGGATCTCGACCTCAGCCGCAGACAGTGCCGATGTCGGCTCGTCCATGATCAGGATGCGGGCGTTCAGCGACATTGCCTTGGCGATCTCGACGAGCTGCTGCTGGCCGATCGGCAGGTCCTCGACCATCGCCTCGGCATCGATGCCGGCATCAAGTCGCTCGAGGAATTCGTTGGCTTTGCGGACCTGTTCCTTATGGTCGATGCCGATGATGCCGCGGGTCAGTTCGCGCGTGGCAAAAATGTTTTCGGCGACCGACATGTTGGCGAAAAGGTTGAGCTCCTGGAAGATCATGCCGATGCCGTGCGCCTGCGCATCGGCCGGGTTGGCGAAGGAAACGGTTTCGCCTTCCAGGATGATGCTTCCGAGCGTCGGCCGCTCGACGCCGGCGATGATCTTCATCAGCGTCGATTTGCCGGCACCGTTTTCGCCGACGAGCACGTTGACGGCGCCGCGGCGCAGCTCGAGATTGGCGCGCTTGACGGCGACGATGCCGGAATAGACCTTCGACACGTCGTCGAGGCGCAGGATGATATCGTCCTTGGGTGCCTCGGTGATGGTCATGGTGCCACCGTCAGGGCCGAAGGGGTGACGAGCGGCAGATCGCTGCCCGACGGCAAAGGAAAGGCGCCGGTGACGGTAACTGTCTTGCCGACCAGCCCGTCACGCGGGATTGCCGAGAGAAAGGCACTATTGGCCTTCTCGTTGAAGGACTTGCCGAACTGCGCCCATTCGATCTGGTTCTTGAATTCGTTGAAATTGACGAAGTCTAGCGTGTCGCGCAGCGCCGTGCCCCGGAGTGCCGGACCGATCTGCACCTTGGCATCCGCCTTGCCGTCGCCATCGGCATCGACATCGAGCGTTGCGGCGCGCGAAGCCGTGTCGGCCGCGACGACCTTGCCCGTGAATTTCACCGCATAGGTCCAGGGCGAACTCGCCTGCTTGTGCGGATTGCCGTATTTTTCGCCGGCCTGGTCGGGGCTCGAAGCGGCAAGGGCTGCGACATCCTTCAACTCGCCGGCGCGCTTTTCATAATAGGGAACGACCTGCGGCTGCCACATCGCTTCGACCTTGGCATTCGGATCGAAAGCGCTCTTTGCCGCCGCTGCGGCTTTTTCCTCCGCAGTCGGTGTCTTGATGATCTTGCAGCCGGGCAAAGCCGCCGCCACGAGAGCGGCGATCAGGGCGCCCCTGATCCTCAACATGCGATAAACCTCGAAATCAATGGAAATAGGCTGCAGGGAGCGCAGTTTCCCGCGCTCCCTGCAGCGGTCGGTCCGCCTTACTTTGCCAGAGCAAAGGTCTCGAGCTTGCCGGCGTTGTCGGCATTGATGAGAACGCAGTCCATGAGCTGCTTTTCTTCCTTTGGTGCCGTCTTGTTCTTGATGTAGGCGTCAGCCTGTTCGACAGCCATCTGGGCCTGTGCATAGGCCGGCTGCAGCACGGTTGCCTTGATGCCGCCCGACTTGATGGAGTCGCGAACATCGTTCGAACCGTCGAAGCCGACGACGATCACGTCCTTGCGGCCGGCAGCCTGGAGAGCGGCGATCGCGCCCATGGCCATCGTGTCGTTGCCGGAGATCACGCCCTTGATGTCGGGATTGGCCTGCAGGATGGTTTCCATCTTGGCGTAGGCTTCCGTCTGGCTCCAGTTGGCCGACTGCTTGGCGACCGACTTCAGGTCCGGATAGTCGTCGATGACATCATGATAGCCCTGCGAGCGGATGCCGGCATTGGTATCGGACTCCTTGCCGACGAGCTCGACATAATTGCCCTTCTCGCCCATGAGCTTGACGAATTCCTGCGCGCCGAGCTGGGCGCCCTGATAGTTGTTGGAAACGATCTGGGCGACGGCCACGCCGGTGGCATTGATTTCGCGGTCGATCAGGAAGGACGGGATGCCGGCATCCTTGGCCTTCTTGACGGCGGCAACCGAAGCATCGGCGCCGGCATTGTCGAGGATGATCGCCTTGGCACCGCGGCCGATGGCGGTATCGATCATTTCCGACTGCTTGTTGGCATCGTCGTCATGGGTCATGACGAGCGCCTCATAGCCGAGTTCCTTGGCCTTGGCTTCGGCGCCGACAGCTTCCGCCTTGAAGAACGGGTTGTCGTGAGCTGGCGTGATGATGGCGATCAGGTCGGCCGAAAGGGCCGGCATGGCAACACCGAGCGAAAGTGCACCGGCAAAGGCCGCCAGGGTCAGTCTACGTGTAAGTTTCATGGTTTCTCCTCCCAGGTTTGACGCATGGCCGAACCAACCCCGGTTCGGTTGAAATCCATGCGAAATCGAAAACCGGCCCGTCTTCAAAGTCCCCATACGGGCCGGCAGAACGGCAAGGCCTGCGCCTTGCGTGCGACAAGGCTAGAGCCTTGCCATTGATCAGGTGATACGCCGGATGCTGTCGGCGATCTCCTGAGGTTCGAAGACCTTCTTCCAGTCGTCGCGCATGAGGGCTGGAATGCCGAACTCGATCGCCTTGTTGCAGGCATCCGAGAAGACGCCGTCGACTTCCTTGAAGATGACGGCGCCGAGCACGTTCATGTGGCCGAGCAGGAAGTCACGGGCGGCTTCCGCCGGGACGCCGCGGGCGACGCATTCGTCCATGGCCTGGCGCATGATGACGAGCAGCGAGGCGCAGACTGTTTCCGAAAGGCCGGGCTCCAGCATCGCCATCTGCTCGACGGTGACGCGATGCGAACGCATGACCGGCGCCCAGATCACCTTCGCGATCTCCTCACCCAGGCCATAGGCGCTTTCCGGACCCTGCATCAGGGCCGAGACGATGTGCTGCTTGGCAAAAAGGCCGCCGAAATGATCCTTCTTCGCCTGCATGTCCGTCTCGTCGTTGAAGATCGGCGGATGGCAGGGATGGGTGACGAAATAGGTGAGGTCGTCACGCTTTGGCAGGTGGCCGGCAAAGGGCGCGGCGGCGTCGAGAGCCACGACCATGGTGCCCGGCTTCAGCTTGTCGACGATGCCAGCGGCAACCTTGCCGATCGCGGTGTCCGGCACGGCCAGGATCACGACGTCTGCACCGTCGAGCGCGGCATCCGCCGGGGTGCAATCGATGCCGAGATCGTTCTTCAGGCGCGCCTTGCCGGCATCGCTGACCTCGACATGGCGAACGTGAAAACGGGAACCTTTGAGATTCTTGGCCAGCCGGTATCCCATTTTTCCGCCGGCGCCAAAGAGGGCAATTGCTGTCATGTTTCCTCACCTTTGTATGCGGGATTGGTATCGTAACTGGTATGATGAGTCAATCACCATGCCATCGTAAACAGGTTGTGGCGCTCCGCAAAACCGACGGTCTCGGCGAGCATCTTGTTCATCTTGACACTGTTGCCCACCCAATAGGTCATCAGGCCTTCCTTCCATCACGGATCTGCGCAAAATAGCCGTCTGCACCGACCTGCCCACCCTTCAGCGCGATCTGCAGCCCATCCGTGGGCGCGTAACCGCCATGGGCCGTGCAAAGCGGTGAACCGGGGGTCTGCGGCAGCGGCAGCAGGGTCGTCAGCGCATCGACGCGCAATTCTTTCAGCGCGTGGCTCGACGTATCTCCACCGGCGATGACCGCACGCGAAAGCCCCTCGGTTTCGACAAGGCGGCGCAGGATGGTGCCAAGCGCCCGACCCAGCCGATGACGAGCGCCGGGCAGTTGATCGATATCGGCGCCACGGTCGGCCGAAGGGCCAAGCGCAGTGTGCAGGATGACGCTGTGGCCTGTTTTCAGAGCGACGAGCCCCGCGGCAACCGCTGCATCCAGTGCGGCCTCCGCATTCGTGCCGACGAGCGCCAGCGGATCAAGCGGGATATCTTCGAAGCCATCGGCGATGGCCGTGCGGATCTGCCGCTCGGTCGTCGGCGACACGCTGCCGGAGACGGCGGCAAGCCGGTCGACCTTGCCCGGAGACTGGAACTCGACGCCGGGACCAATCAGCCCCTGTTCGCGCCAGGCATTGATGAGTGCGTACTCGATACCGGAGGAACCGGCGACGAAGCTGCCTTTTGCGGCCGTGATCCGCTTGAGTTGTCGGCCGGCTGCCGCCTGGCTCTCGGCGGAATCGACATCGAGAAGCAGGATACCGGATAGATCGGCAATCAGCTGATCGATCCCCGCATCGGCATCGGGCGAAGAAAGCAGCACCAGATCGGCCAATGAGACGGGAAGATCGGTCTGCTTGCCGAGATGAAGCGCAAGGTCCGCCTCATGCATTGGGGTGACCGGGTGGCGGCTCATGACGGGGTGCCGGTCGATGCGGAAGATGCGCCCCTGATAGGCGGCAAAGAGGTTGCCGAAGGCTGTGTAGCGCTTCAGTTGCGGCGCGCCGACGATGACGGGCACAAGCTTCTGCCCGAATGTCGCGCTGCCGACCTCGATTGCCTTGCCGATATTGCCGACCTCGGGCGCTGAATCGAAGGTCGAGCAGACCTTGTAGTGGCAGATGCCGGCCTTAAGCGCCTTCAGCCATTCAAGCGCTGGGGCAAGATGCTCCTGCATCCAGGCAGGGGTCTCGCTGCGGCTCGTTCCCGCAATGCCGACGGCACGGCAATCCGGGAATCGGTCGAGGATCGCTTGATCGGGAGTACCGAGGAACAACACCGTCGGAATGCCGTTGATGGCGAGCGACTCCATCACATCGGTGGAGCCGGTAAAATCGTCGCCGTAGTAGCTGACGAGCAGGTCGTGCATATCGCTCACCCCGCCTTGCCGTCGCCGAATTTGGCGATTGATGCGGCAAGCTCCGGATGATCCCTGGCATAGTCGTCGAGCGGAATGTCGGCGACCGCCGCCTGCCAGGCCTGTTGCACGGCGCGCACGCCAGCTGCCGGTCCCTGCGGATGGCTGACGATGCCGCCGCCGCAGAGATAGAGGAGATCGGTCGTGCGGCCGGTGCGCTGATAGGTCTCCGGCGCCTGGCCGCCCCACTGGCCGGAACCGGCAACCGGCAACGGGCAGTCGGAGGGGGCAAAGAGCGGCGTGCTGACCGCCTTGAACGAGGCGACGAAACTCTCGTCCGGCTCCCAATATTTCACGCGGATGCCGTTGATCTGGAACTGGTCGACGCCGAGCAGCCGCCAGAGCTGCTGATAGACCTTGAAATCGAGGCCGATGCCGGGATGGCGTGTCAGCACGTCCCAGCCGTTGCGATGCGCATGCAACACGAGGCCTGAGCGCTTGCGCAGGAAACTCATGCCGCCGAAGCCGACCGAATTGATGTTGACGACGGCGCAGTTGCCGCCCGCTTCCAGCACGAGATCGTGGTTGCGCATCATCTCGTCGGGATCGGCATGCGAGATACCGAAGGCATACATCACCTTCTTGCCGGTCTTCTGCTCGTGATCGAGAATGCGGGGCATAATCGCCGCCACACGCTCCTTCAGCGGCGAATAGGCAGGGCTCATCAGTTTCTCGTCGTCCTTGATGAAGTCGACGCCGGATGCGATCAGTTCGCCGACGAGCTCGGCAGTTTCATGCGGCCGCAGGCCGAGCGCCGGCTTGACGATCGTGCCGATGATCGGCCGGCCTTCGACACCGGTCAGGCGTCGGCTGCCGGGAATGCCGAATTGCGGGCCGGGATGGGCATCCCTAAAGGCTTCTGGCAGTTTCATATCGACGACGCGTAGGCCCGTCATGCCTTTTATCGAGAAGGTTCCGCCTATCGCGATCGTCATCAGCGCCGAAAGATCCGTGCCGATTGCATCGAGGGGGAAGGCGATATCGACATCGGCGCGCTGCAGCCCTACGCCCTCGGGCGCTTCCGGCCAGGAGGGATGGCGCCCATCTTCCAGCGGCCGAATGGCGAGCACGCGTGCAGCCACCCGCGACTTCAGCTCTTCCGTCTCGCCCGGAACCGGAACGAAGGTGCCGGTCGATTGATCGGAAGCGATCTTGTTCGCCATCGCTTCGACGCTGCCAGGCGTTTCGATGCGGTAGGTCAGGGTTATCATCATGAAATTGCCGGTTGCTCCTCTCGCCACGTCAAGAAGCCATGGCGTCAACTTGTAATCTGGTATAATGAGTATTCCATTTTCTGCAACGGATATTTTCAACAGGTGTGAATTTCGCGTGGCGCGCTTTGTCGTCGGTCGGTGAAAATGCTAAGGGAGAGAAGATTTGAGCCAGCGAGACGCCATGACCTCAGCCATCGAGCCCATTGTTCGTCGAAAACTGTCTGACGAGGTTTTTGACCGGCTGGAACGGCTGATTACCTCAGGAGAGTTGCAACCGGGCGACGAGATGCCCTCCGAGCGCGTTCTGATGGAACGCTTCGGCGTCGGCCGCCCGGCGATCCGCGAGGCGATGCAGTCTCTCGCCAACAAGGGCCTCGTCAGCATCTCGCACGGCGAGCGCGCGAAGGTCCTGAAGCTGACCGCCCAGTCGATCTTCCGGCAGGTCGATTTGACGGCGAAGATCATGCTGTCGCAATCGGCCGATTCGCTGGAACACCTGAAGAGCGCCCGTATCTTCTTCGAGCGCGGCATGGCGCGCGAAGCGGCGCAACGCGCCAAACGGGCTGATGTCGAGGCGCTTCGCGAGATCATCGACCATCAGCGTGCATCTCTCGGCCATGCCGAAGAATTCATTTCCGCCGACATGCGGTTCCACACCCGCATCGCCCAGATTTCCGGCAACCCGATCTATGTGGCCGTCAGCGAAGCCATGCTGGCATGGCTGAAGGAATATCACACGGAAATGCTGATCTGGACCGGCAAGGAAAAATACACTCTTGCCGAACATGAAGAGATTCTGGAACGCCTTGCTGCCAACGACGCCGATGGCGCCGAGGCGGCAGTACTCAAGCATCTGGAACGCTCGCGTTCGCTCTATATGAAGTAGGCAATAATGAAGTAGGCAGCCACTTGCGGCGAACGGGGCTGCCGTTCGCCCGCAAACAGAACGTCAGTGGTGACAGCAGTCCTCAGCCACTTCAGCCGCCGGCGGAACGTAAGCGGCAAATTCCTGCTCGAGAGCCTTGATGACGCTGGTGCGCCAGCCATCGGCAATGCGGTCGGAATAGGGATCGGGAAAGATATCCTCCTCGCCTCTTTCGAAGCCGTCGAATATTCCTGACGCCACCAGGCCGGGCGGCGACTTCGGTACCTCGAAGCCGCGTGTCATGTCGGTATCAACAGGGCCGGTGAAACAGTTGTGCACCGCGACACCGCGCGCTGACAGCAGCGCTCGGAAGGCCTGCATCAGATTATGTGCCGCCGCCTTCGAAATCGAATAGGCCGGTGTGGAAGCAACCGGCACCAGCGCCGATAGAGAGAGGTTGTTGACGATGGCGCCTTTCGATCGCACCAGTGCCGGCAGAAAGGCCTGGGTCACCCGCAGCGGCCCGAAGAAATTGACTGCCAGATGACGATTGATGATATCTTTATCGGCGAGATCGTCGGGCATGAAGATGCCGGCATTGTTGATGAGGATATCGAGGCCCTCGACAGTGGCGGCCGCCTTCTGGACATCCCACTCGTCGGTAATATCGAGTTTGACGAAGGTGACGCGCTCATCCTCATGGCGCTGCTCGCTGCGCGATCCTGCATAGACGCGCTTTGCACCGCGATGCAGCGCTTCGTCCATGAGAGCCCGGCCGATGCCGCGATTGGCGCCTGATATCAGGACCGTTTTGTTTTCGATGTTCAAGACATGCTCCTATAACTGATCTTGCCATCAGGAGGGGTTCCCTGATGATCGGCGAGGAGCCTAAGCCTGGGCGGCCAATATGCAGGAGTAACAAGGTTGGCGGGATTTCTGGGGTGCCCTCTCGCGACCCTGCCTTGCCGGGATTCCCACGGCCGGGGCGGATAGCCGAATTGTCGCGCAATCAACAGTCCGGCCGGCGACACGAGGGCAAACCCGATCATCTGATCAGTTTTCGATCTGCTGCTCCGAGACGACGCTGACGACGACTTCGTCGTTTCCGTTCGGATAGAGAGGCAGGTCGAGCGTGATCGCTTGCCTGCGCTCGGAAGACGACGCCTCGAAGAATTTCCTGATGCGCCCCTGACCATTCTTCTCGCCGGACGCCTTGGCGCGTGTCTCATCGACGAGGCGACGCTCAAAGGCTGCGGCGTCGATTTCCGCGAAGGCCATGGTGCAGCTTTCCACCCTGCTCTCGCCCACAGACGCCCGCGCGACGACGAGGGCTTCAAATGAGCCGTCTGCTTCCGCGGTCAGATTCCAGCCCTCCAGCGCGACCGGATTTTCTACCGGCGTGAGGCTGGTGGTCATATCCGTTGCAAGAGCCGGCCAGTTCCGGTCCTTCGCAGCGGCGACGGTGCGCTGGAAATCCGGCCCCCGCCCGAGGCAGCGTTCACCGAATTGACCAAACGGATCCGGCTGGTCGGCCGCCGCTGCGCCCGCAAGGCCGGTGAGAAGGATCGCCGTCGAGAGGCAGTCTGTGATCCTGCGCTTGCTTGCCATATGTCAGCCTCAATGCCTCCCCGGCATGTTCCATGCCGGCACTATCCACCTTAGCATTGCAATGAAAAGGGAGAAATCATGGCCGCAGCACCCAAAGCTTGCCGTGGGTTCATGTCGACCGCGGCGAGAAGGTCCGATCGCAGCTGACCATCCAGGGCCTTGCCCCTGGCAAAGATCGTCAACGCGCA
Organism: Rhizobium sp. BK275; assembly: GCF_014193555.1. Lineage (NCBI taxonomy): Bacteria > Pseudomonadati > Pseudomonadota > Alphaproteobacteria > Hyphomicrobiales > Rhizobiaceae > Rhizobium > Rhizobium sp. BK275. The sequence goes on along the minus strand of NZ_JACHZL010000001.1, from coordinate 667,724 downwards.
ATATTCATGCCGGAGAGGGTCACCATGAAAAAACTCATTTCGATCGCTGTCAGTGTCCTGCTTGTCGGCGCGCCCGCTTTTGCCCAGTCGAACGTGACCGCCACGCATACGAACCGCCCCATCGAGCACTACCGCGCCTATATCGGCGAGGCCGATCTCTTCAATTCAAAGGACCGGGCTCACACAACCTTGGCAGATCATCCGCCAGGATCGGGCGAATTTCCATCAGTATAGTATTCCTGACAATGACGACCAGTCGGCTCCTTCTTTGCCGATCCCGCCAATCGTCAATCACTCGAAACCATGCTCCGCAACGGCACCATGACCGGGAAGCTTCGGCAATGATCGTTCACGGCAATGTATGGGTTGATGTCGAGATCTATGGCAGCCAGGGGACCGGACGCTGGATCGATGTGACGGTTTCCGACTGAGACAAGGGCGAGAGGCGCGGGCTCCCATCTGGCCGAAGACGCAGCCGCCAGACGGCGGCCGCGTCTTCGTTTCGATCAGCTCTTGATGGCGATGCGCTTGACCTGCGACTGCGCCTTCTCGGTTTTCGGCAAGGTCACCGTCAGCACTCCGTTCTTGAAACGAGCCTCGACCTGGGCCTCCATAACCTCAGCGCCGAGCGGGATGCGCCGTTCGAAGCGTCCATAGTAGCGCTCGGAGAACTGGCGGTCCTTGTCCTCAGTCTCGGATCGCTTCTCGCCCTTCAGTGTCAGCACGCCGTCATTCAGCAGGACCTCGATGTCTTTCTCTTCGAGGCCGGGCACCTCGGCGGTCACCTTGATCTCTTTGTCGGTGTCGGAGATCTCGATATTCGGCCAGCCGGCGCTAAAAGCGCCGCGGCTGCCGAAGGAGGGCACGCCGGAGCCGAACCCCCTGAAGACGTCGTCGAACAGCCGGTTCACCTCACGATGCAGCGACAGGAAGGGATCACGGTCGTCATCGCGCAAGAGATTTGGAACGTGGTTGCCAGTGTCACGGCCCCACGGGATCAGATCACGAACACTCATGGTTTTCTCCTTTCTGTTGATTCCATTGGTAAAGCCTCCACCTGTGGGTGCGGGCGCAGCCCCGACATTTCGGGCTGGTGGAAGATGCTTGACCGGAAGCGGAAAGATGAATCGAGGGTTGCCCTCACAGCCATATCCTCCTCGCCAGCAGCATCGATACAAGAAACGCCAGGAGAAACCGGCGCCTCCTGACCGGAGTCAGGCCTTATCGGGCAGCCGACAATATTGATGTAATTCAGCAACTTGCGGATTCAAGGGGAGGAACTTCCCGACAGAGAAATTGATCTTTCCAGCAGCGTCACTAGGTTCAAGCGGAGGTAAAGAGAGGAGGAATGGATATGACAATGACTTCAGACGATGTCATCGCCATCCTTGGGCCTGTCGATAATACACTTGTGGCCGACATCATTGCGACCGGTGCAACGCAGGCCGAACTTGCAGAGGCATTTGCGTGGGTCAATAATGACGAGGCCTTGATGGGCGAGGGGCGACGCCTGGCGAGCGGCAGGGTTGCTGCGCTCATTGAGCTGCTGACTTCGGATGAAGAGGAGCCGCAATAGGAATGTTAGATATGCCGTCCCCTTCCAGACAGTGGCTCGGTATCAGCGCAATAGCCGAGTTTTAGCCGACATCTCCACCGCGCGCGACCTGTGCCCGCAAGGCGGCATTTTCTGCTTCCAGCTCCGTCAGGCGCTGACGAAGCGGCTCTACGGCGACGGCAATTTCCGCTTCGGTATAGCGCGGCGTGATATGCTGCGGGCAATTCCAGTCGAAGGCTTCGAGGCGCAGGCGGAAGAGACGTTCCGGCTTTGCCCGATAGGAAGGAGAGGCAAGCAGCTCGGTAAGTGCGGGATCGGTATCAAGCCCCAGCTTTTCGGCATGGGCATAGATCTTCAGCCGTGCGCGGCGGGGATAATCCATCAAGAACAGGCACACCTTATCATTGGCGGCGAGATTGCCGGTGCTGATGTACTGGCGATTGCCGCGATAGTCCGCAAAGGCAAGCGTGCGATCGTCGAGTACCTTCAGGAAACCCTGCGGACCACCCCTGTGCTGCACATAGGGCCAGCCGGTTTCGGAAACGGTGGCCATGTAGAAGCTGTCGCGGGAAGCAATGAAGGCGCTCTCGTTTTCGGTGAAGCGGTCGAAGCTCCGGTCGGTCGGCAGGTTCGTCCAGAAGTCCTGGACACCCATTTCCGCCTGCGCGGCGCGCACGCTAGGGGTCGAGGCTATGTCGAGAAATCCATAGGACATGATCCATCTCCTCAAAGGGTTGGGAGGGGCGGAGCTTCAGCCCCGTTCCTCGTCCGTCAGGCCGCATTGGCAGCGGGGACTGCCGGGAAGTCGATATCTGTCTTGGCGACTTCGTTCAGATAGTTGGTGAAGGTGTTTTCGGCGACCAGAGCGACGATTTCGACGATCTGCGCATCCGAAAAGCCTGCAGCTCGCACGGCAGCGATATCGGCGTCGGAGACGTGGCCGCGTGCCTCGGCGATCTTTGCCGCAAAGCCGACGGCGGCATTCGCCTTGGCATCGGCTGATGCGCCCTTGCGGTTGAGGGCAATTTCTTCCGGGCTGATCTTTGCCAGGTTGAGGCCGAGATAGGTGTGGGCGGACAGGCAATAGTCACAGCCGTTCACCTCTGCGACGGCAAGCGCGATCCGCTCACGCGTCTTGACATCGAGCGTTTTGGAAAGCCCGCCCTGAAGGCCGGTGAATGCCGCCAGGGCCGCCGGGCTGTTGGCGATCAGACGAAACAGGTTCGGGACGAAGCCGAGCGCCTTCTGGATGCCGTCAAGCGTCGGCTTGGCTGCTTCCGGTACGTCGTCGCGGGTGGGGATGGAAATACGGGACATGGAAATCTCCTTCGGGACAGCCGAGCTGCAATTGGCTTGGCGAGCTCAATGTGTCGATTTCCAATCACAAAGAGAATATGCTCTAAGTGAAAGTGATTTTACCAGAAATTGGAAGAATAAGTGGACCGGTTCGAAGCCATGTCGATGCTGCTGGAGGTGGTGGACAAGGGAAACCTGTCTGCGGCCGGCCGGTCGCTGAAAATTCCCCTGCCGACGCTGAGCCGCAGGATCACCGAGCTGGAAACGCTGCTGGGAACGAAGCTGTTGACCCGCACCACCCGGAAAATCGCCCTGACCGATGCGGGCGCCACCTATGTCGAGGCGGCAAGGCGCATCCTCGAGCAAGTGGAAGAGGCCGAGCGTCAGGCATCGGGCGAATTCGCCATGCCGAAAGGCGAGTTGGTGATCACCGCACCGATGCAGTTCGGCCGTCTTCATGTGCTGCCTGTCGTGGTGGACTTTCTGGCAGCCTTTCCGGCAATCAACGTGCGGCTGATGTTGGCGGATCGCAATATCGATCTCGTCGACGAACATGTCGATATGGCCGTGCGTATTGGCAATCTGCCCGACAGCACCATGGTCGCAACGCGAGTCGGTTCGGTTCGCAGGGTGGTCTGCGGCAGTCCGGCCCTCTTTGCCAGCCGCGGCATGCCGAAGGAGCCGGCCGATCTCATGGACTTTCCCTGCATCAGCGTCGAGGTTTTGACCTCGATGACCGGTTGGCAGTTCCGGAAACCCGGTCAGTCGAAACCCATCGAGGTGGCGATCACGCCGCGGCTTTCCGTTACCACGACCGAGGCGGCGGCCGAAGCCGCCATCCGCGGCACCGGTGTCACGAGGCTGCTTCACTATCAGGTCGTGGGGGAGATCGCGGCCGGCGCGCTCAAGCTCGTACTCGAGGACTTCGAACCGGAGCCCGCTCCGATCCATCTGGTTCATCTCGCCCGCGGTCAGATGCCGCTCAAGATGCGCCACTTTCTGGATTTCGCCGCCCCCCGGCTGCGGACAAGCGTAGCCTCCCTGCAATCTTCTTCCCTGCACGAAGAACCCGCGGTACGCCCACCGTGAGGCGGCGGGCATACCGAAAGCATGTCAAGAAGGTTTCGCCGGCAAGAGTTTCGGTAAAGGACCGTCGCTATTCGGATACGACGCCGGGTTTGGGTGGCATTGCCGATTCCGCAATCAATGGAAGAATTTTCGAAAAGTATGGGATCATGCTCCATGTGGAGCGCTACGGCTGTTATGCGGTTCATAGGCAGAACGTGTAGCAAGACTGGCTCTCTCCGTGCGTCTGGCGCGTTCTGTTGACCCGCGCGTACCAGCAATCAGTTCACGGGCCACACGTACAACAGCACCGGCACGCTCGCGATAATGATCAGAAACGACAGCGGAAGGCCGAGGCGCGGGTAGTCGGAGAATTTATATCCTCCCGGACCGAAGACTAGTGTGTTGCATTGGTGGCCGACCGGGGTCAGGAAATCGCAGCCGGCACCGATCGCCACCGCCATCAGGAAGGCCTCCGGCCGGAAGCCGAGATCGGTGGCAAAACCGACGGCGATCGGCCCCATGACAAGCACGGTGGCGGCATTGTTGAGAAAGGGCGTTACGGCCATCGCTGCGACAAGAATCAAGCCGAGCGCGCCCCAGGCCGGCACGCCCTTGGCGATGTCGCCAAGCCCATGGGCGATGAGATCGCTGCCGCCTGAAGTGCGCAAGGTATCGGAGACGGGGATCAAGGCTGCAAGCATGATGAGGATCGGGCCGTCGACCGACTTGTAGATATCGGCAAGCGGGATCGCCCGGAAGACGACCATGCCAAGCGCCGCCGCAAAGAAGGCGACAGGCACCGGCGCAACGCCGACCGCCGTCGTCGCCATGGCAAGCGCCAGGATGATCAGCGGAATGAAAGCCCGCCGGCGCGTGCCGAGCAATATTTCGCGCTGGGCAAGTGGCAAGAGGGTAAGATCCTGCATGACGACTGGCAGGTTCTCACGGCTTCCCTGCAGCACCAGCACGTCGCCGGCTGCAAGTGTCAGATTGGCAAGGCGCTCCTTCAGCCGTTCGCCATGCCGGCTGATGGCCAGCAGATTGACGCCGCGCGTATAGGCGAGTGCAAGTTGCTTGACGGAACGGCCCTTCAGGGGCGATTCCTGGCCGATCACCACCTCGATCGAGATGACCTCCGCCTTCATCTGCCCGCTCCCTATGATTGGCTTGCCGGAGAGCTGCAGCTTTCCGGCCGATACGATGCGGTCGAGCGCGGCCGGCGGACCTTCCAGAAGCACGATATCGTTTTCCCGGAGTGTCAGATCAGGGAAAGGGGACATGCGCGTCGCGCCGCGCAGGATGGCAGTGGCGATCGCTTCGCCGTCGCCCGGTTTGACGAGAACGCTGATCGGCTTTTCCAAGACAGCCGATTCAGCCGTAACCAGCGCTTCCGAGGTATAGTTCTTGATCTCGACCGCTTCCTCGATCGAGCTGCCCTGTTTCGTACGACTTGGCACCAGCCAGTGAAAGAAAATCAGAAAGGTGATGCCGACGATCGTCAGGGCGCCGCCGACCGGCGTGAAATCGAACATGGTGAAGGAGTTGCCCGTCATTTCCGCCCTCAGCCGCGAGACGACGATATTCGGCGACGTACCGATCTGCGTCATCAGGCCGCCAAGCAAGGCGGCGAACGACATGGGCATCAGATATTTGGACGGTGAGAAGCCCGACTTCCGGGCAAACTGAAAGGCGACCGGCATCATGATCGCCAGCGCGCCGATATTCTTGATGAACGCGGAAAGCAATGCCACGGCAATCATCAGCAGGGCAAGCTGGCTGTGCAGCGTATTGAGGTTCGGAAAGAATCGCTTGATCGCCATGTCGACGACGCCCGAACGTGCGACCCCGGCTGAGACGATCAACGCGCTGCCGACGATAATGACGATCTCATCGGAGAAACCGGAAAATGCCTTGTCCGGAGGGACGATTCCGACCGCGACGGAGAGAACAAGCGCGCAACACGCGACGACGTCATATCTGAACCGATCCCAGATAAAGACCCCCATCATCATGGCTATGACCGAGAATGCGAGGATCTGCTGCGTTGACATCCGGCTCCATGGGTGTGCGAATTATCGATGAACTCGAAATGAGACAGGCGAGGATGCACGGAAAACGTCTTCCGGGACTGATGAGTTCCACGGGCTTGCCGCTAAATCGGAACCGGTGATCCACGACACAGGATAGGTGCGCGGCGGTTCATCGCTCCTGCCTCAATCGAGGTGAAACACCTCCGGCATCATCGCCCACCACTCACCATCCTTGCGGGTCGCGAGAGGCTTCTGGCAGGGAATGCAAGCGGCCCACCATGCCTGGTTTGCCGGATCGGCGGCCATCTTGGCCATATCGGCCGTGAAATCGTCGCCCACATATTCCAAATAGCCGAAGAGCAGGTTTTCCGGCTCCTTCAGGAAGATCGAATAGTTGGTGATGTTGCAGGCGGAGATCAGCGCCAGGATCTCCGGCCAGGCGGCCGCATGCAGCGCCTTGTATTCCGTGACTTTGTCCGGCTCTAGGCCGATCACCATGCCCATACGCTGCATGTCGCTACTGCCTTTGCGTAACGTCCGTCGTGAATTCGGCGATGCTGCGGGCCTTCACCGCATCCCAATCCCAATCGATGCCGATGCCGGGTTCGGAGGGGGCGATGGCGCGGCCATCGCGGATTTCCATGCCTTTGGTGGTCAGGTCGTCGAGCTGCGGGATATATTCGACATACTTGCCGTTTTGAATGGCGCAGACGAGGCTGACATGCAGTTCCATCAGGAAATGCGGGCAGACCGGAATGTCGAAGGCTTCGGCCGCATGCGCCACCTTGAGCCAGGGCGTAATGCCGCCGATGCGGGCAACGTCGACCTGGACGATGGAGCAGGCACCCTTCTGCATATATTCGCGGAAATGCCGGATCGAATAGAGGGATTCGCCGACGGCGATCGGCGTCGGGGTTGAGCGGGAAAGCCGGATATGCCCGTCGAGATCGTCGGCCGGCAGCGGTTCCTCGATCCAGGCGAGGTCGAGTTCCTTCAGCCGTTCTGCCCGGCGGATGGCTTCATCGACGGTAAAGCCCTGATTGCAGTCGGTCATGATCTCGAAACCGTCACCGAGTGCTGCGCGCATGGCAGACAGCCGGTCATAGTCCTCGGCGCCGTGCGGCCTGCCGATCTTCACCTTCGAGCCGGAAAAGCCCTTGGCCTTGGCCTGCAGGGCGTCTTCGACGAGCGCCTGCTTCTCGATATGCAGCCAGCCGCCTTCGGTCGTATAGAGCGGGCAGCTGTCCTTGGCGCCGCCTGCGAGTTTCCAGAGCGGCAGTTTCTGTTTCTTCGCTTTTAGATCCCACAGTGCGGTATCGACGGCGGCGAGCGCCAGCGCCGTGATCGCTCCGATCGTCGTGGCGTGGGTGGCAAATTCCAGCTTGTGCCAGATCGCCTCGATGCAATCGGCATCCTCGCCGATCAGCAGCGGGACCAGATGGTCCGACAGAAGCCGCATGACGGAGGAGCCGCCGGTGCCGATCGTATAGGAATAGCCGATGCCGGAAGCACCGTCGGAATCGGTGATGGTGACGATTGGCGTTTCCTGGCTGACGAAGCTCTGGATCGCATCGGTCCGCTTCACCTTGGGCGGCAGGTCCACCATGCGCAGTTCGATCTTTTCAATGCGGGCCATGCTTCCTCCTAACTTGCCGTGCGGGTCTGACCGGGTTCGGCCGCGTGGATTGCCGACATGATGGCGCGGCTCGCCGTCTCATATTTGCGGTCGTTCTGATATTCGTGGACGATCCTGAAGTCGTGCATGACGAGGATGCGGTCGGCGAGCGCCACCATTTCCGGCATGTCGCTCGAGATCAGCAGGATCGACATGCCCTTGTCGGCGAGCCCGTTGATCAGCTCGTGAATATAGGCCTTGGCCTTGATGTCGATGCCGACGGTCGGCTCGTCGATGAAAAGGATATCGACATCGGCTGCCAGCCACTTGGCGAGCGAAACCTTCTGCTGGTTGCCGCCCGAGAGGTTGCCGACGAGCTGCTCCAGATTGGGCGTGCGGATTTCCAGTTGTCGTGCAAGCGGGGTAGCGGTCTTCAATTCCTGGCCGGCGCCAATCAGGCCAAGGGTCGAGGCGATCCTGCCCCAGACCGTCATGGCAATGTTGGAGCGGATCGGATGGGCAAGGATGACACCCTCATGTTTCCGGTCCTCGCTGACATAGCCCATGCGGAAGCGCTTGATCGCTTCTTCCACTGAGCGGATACGTACAGGCTTGCCGTCGATCTCAATTGTGCCGGACGTTACCTTGTCCTTGCCGATGATGGCGCGGATCAGTTCGGTGCGTCCGGCGCCGACAAGGCCGTAGAGGCCAAGGATTTCGCCACGGCGCAGCGAGAAGGAAATATCGCTGTGGCCGGCAGCGGTGGCAACGTCGCAAAGCTCAAGCTTGGGCATGCCTTCCTGTGATTTGCCTGCGCGGGCGATCACCGGCCGTTCGGCGCGGCCGATCATCGCCTCGATCAGCGTCTGCCTTGTCATGCCGGCCATCGGCGCGCCGCGCAGTGTCGTTTCCCCGTCGCGCAGCACCGTGACGCGGTCGCAAAGGCTCAAGACCTCTTCGAGCTTGTGGCTGACGAAGAGGATTGCCGTTCCCTGATCGCGCAGCTGGCGCACGAGGCGGAAGAGGATTTCGGTCTCGGCATCGGTGATCGATGCGGTCGGCTCGTCGAGCAGCAGCACCTTCGCCTTGTGGCTGAGAGCCTTGGCGATCTCCACCATCTGCATCTGCGCGACGCCGAGACGCCGGACTTCCATTGCCGGATCGATATCGAGGCCGACCTTGAGCAGATGCTCACGCGCCTCATCGTTGGCGCGGCGGAAATCGACGAGGCCGTTTCGAACCGGCAGGCCCTCCAGAAGGATGTTCTCGGCAACCGAGAAGCGTGGAATGAGGTTGCGCTCCTGATGCACGGCAGAAATGCCGAGCGCGATCGCATTCCGCGGCGAGGCAAGCGACAGCGGCGCATCGTCCAGCGTCATTGTCCCGCTGTCGGGCCGGTGAACGCCGGTGATGATCTTGATCAGCGTCGATTTGCCGGCGCCGTTTTCGCCCATCAGCGCGTGGATCTCGCCGCTATTCAACGTCAGCGAGGCGTAGTTGAGCGCCCTGACGCCGGGAAAGGACTTGCCGATCTTGTCGAGAACGAGCGCCATCTCAATCCTCCCCGACCCGGATTGCGCGATAGCGGTTGATCCAGACGGCGGCAAGGATCAGCGCGCCGAGCAGGAAGGTGACCCAATAGGGATCGACTGCCAGCAGTACCATGGCGTTCTGGATCAGCCCGACCAAGAGCACGGCGATGAAAGTGCCGAGAATGGATATGGAGCCGCCGGCGAGACTCGCACCACCGATGATCGGAGCCGCAAAGGAAATGACCACCCAATCCGCGCCGATCGTCGGCTGCGCTGACCCGAGTTGGGCGACCGCGAGCACGCCGGCAGTCGCGGCAAGCAGGCCTGACAGTACATGCGCCATGATGGTGGCACGCGCAACGGAGATGCCGGAGAGTTCCGCTGCATGGCTGTTGCCACCGACCGCCAGCATATAGCGGCCCTCAACTGTGCGGGCAAAGAAGATCACGAGCAGCACGGTGACCAGCAGCGGCACGATCAGCAGCATCGGGAAAGGCCCGAACCGCCCATTGCCGAAAGCGACGAAGGCCGGCGAGAGATTGTAGAAGGGAATGGCCCTGGTGATGCCGAGATTGATGCCGGCAAAGGCCGAACCGGTTGCCAGCGTCACGATGAAACCGTTGATGCCGGTGCGCACCGTCAGCCAGCCATTGACGAAACCGGCAAAGCCGCCGAACGCGATGCCAATGATGATGGCGACGATCGCCGGCAAGCCCCAGACGTCCATCAGGCCGCCGGTGACGACAGCGACGAGCCCACCGAGCGCTCCGACCGAAAGGTTCATCTGTCCGACGCCGAGCATCACCATTTGGCTGAAGGCAACGAGCAGCGACACGCAGATGCTGCGCAGCATGACGAACCAGTTGAATTCCGTCATGAAGGCGGGAGAGGCGAGGCTGAGCGCGATGCCGCCGGCGATCACACCGACAAGGATGCCGGACCACTGCGTCCGTGCGGCCAGAGAAATGAGCGTCTTCATGCACGCCTCGTCTGTTCGCGGATGGCGAGCCTCGTCCGGTAGCGTTCGAAGAGGATCGCCGAGAGCAGGAAGATGCCGAGGAAGAGCTGCAGCCAGAAATTCCCGACCTGCAGCACGAGCAGGCCGCTGCGGATGGTTGCGACCAGCAGCGCGCCGAGGACTGTACCGATGACCGAGACCATGCCGCCGGCCAGCGCCGTGCCGCCGATGACGGGCGCGAGGAAGGAGGGAAGCAGCCAGTCGTCGCCGGCAACCGCGGGCATGGCCGCCGAAAGCCGCGATGTCAGCATCAAAGCGGCAGCACCAGCGAGCACACCCGAGAGCACATGAACGAGAATGGTGATCCGCCCGACCGGGATGCCCGACATTTCCGCCGTGCGCGCGTTGGCGCCGACGGCCAGGACCTGCCGGCCGAGCACCGTATGCTTGAACAGGATGTAGAGCGTTGCGCCGATCACAAGGGCGACGATCGCCAGAGACGGTACCGGGCCGATGCTGCTGCGGCCGAAGGCACCGAATGTTGCCGGCAATCCGTTCAGTGGCACGCCCTTGGTGAAGATCAGCATGCCGCCGGAAAACAGGCTGGCGCTCGCAAGCGTGACGATGAAGCTGTTGACTCCGGTCTTGACGATGGCCAGCCCGTTGAGCGCGCCGAGCAAGCCGCCAAAGGCAAGGGTCAGGAGGATCGCAACCGGAATGGGAAGGCCGGCCATCTGCATCAGATAGCCGGCGGCCATCACGCAGCAGACGCCGATGGCACCGACCGAGAGGTTCATGCCGCCGGTTGCCAGCACCACCATCTGCGCAAAGCCGACCACGACATCGATCGCGACCGAACGCCCCATTGAATTCAGGTTGAAGCGCGACAGGAAGCCCGGCGCAAGGCTGGTGAAAACGGCCCACAGGATCAGAAGAACGATCAGAAGCCCAAGCTGCGCCGGTCCTCTGGTCAACAATCCGAGCAGGCTGTGTCTGCCTGTATCGGGGACGGGACTATCATTGTCGATGGGTGCCATGTGCTGGGATGACCGGTATCGTTAAATGGAAGTGGGTAACGTGGATAATCTGGGGCGAGGCCTGTTCGGCCTCGCGCCATTTTCCTCACTTGCAGGAGAGGTAGGTGTCCTTGAAACCAGCCTGCAGCTTCTTCGTCAGCGCCTTCAGGTCGTCCTTATAGCTGTCGACGTTCTTGGCGGAGATCAGCAGCGTGCCGGAATCGACGAAATGCGCCGTCTGCGGCGTTGCGATCCACGGGGCGTCGGCCTTCACGCTGCAGCCTCCTGCCATCTGGTCCAGCACATAGGCGCCGATATAGGCCTGGCCATAGGGGTTCTGCGCCATCGTGCCGGCGACGAAGCCGTCACGAATGCCGTCCAGGATGATCTTGTCGTCATCGATGCCGACGAGCTTGATCTTCTTGTCACCGAGGTTCTTGAGTGCAGTCGCGGCCACCACCGAGGAAATGTATCCGGTGGCAATCAGCCCGTTGATCTTGTCCTTCTGCGCAGCGAGCAGCGCGTTGATCTTCTGGTCGCCCTGTTCCTGGCTATCGGTATCGCCGACCGTCTGCAGCAGCGTGACGGCGCCGTTCGTTTCACCGACTGCCTTTTCGACGGCTTTGACGCGCAGCGTCGTGTTCGGATCGACGAGCAGGCCGGCCAGATGAACGATCGTGCCCTTGCCGCCCATGGCTTCGATCAGCGCCTTGGTACCGAGATAGGCCGACTGCGAAACATCGGTCGCCAGGCAAAGCCCGACATCGGTCGGATCCTGCGCGCAGCCGCCGAGCGCGACGGATGGAATGCTGTTGCTCTTCATTTCCGAGACCGTGGCATTGACGCCGACCGCATCGCCCGGAAAGACGCCGAAGCCGTTGGTGCCCTGTGCCGCGAGGCTCTCCAGAAGCTCGGTCTGCGCCTCAAGCTTCCATTCGCTCGGCACTTTGTACTCGACCGCGGCGATGCCGAAATCCTTCACGGCATCAGCTGCAGCCTGTTCCCAGGGCGCGAAATAGGGGTGCGGACCACCCGGAACCAGGGCGATCTTGTTATCCGAGGCGAAGGCGCTGAGCGGCGCAACTGCCACGGAGCATGCAAGGCCTGCAGCAACGAAACTGCGAATTGTCATGACATCCTCCCGTTTTGGGCAAGTCCGGTCCTCTTCCAGCATTGCCATATCCAATCGCTAACACGATCGAATATCGCATGCAATATTCGATTATTGACTTTCTTGTCATCTTCCGTTTCCATCGCACCGGGCAATCGACAGGGAGGCGTTGATGGAGCCGCAAGAGAAACAGGCACATGTCGACCGATCGAGACTTCTGCCGGAATATCGGATCATGCTGGAGGAGCAGGACGCGCTTGGCGGAGCTGTGATGGAGACGCTCCCGCCACAGCAGGCACGCGCCGATTCCGAGATGCGGCTCGCCCTTCATTGGGGCGAAAAGGACAAGGTCTCCGGCATCGACGATCTCGAAATTCCAAATGGCGATACCAGGTTGAAGGCGCGGCTCTATCGCATTGCTGGAAGGAAGCGGACCATTCTGTTCTTCCATGGCGGCGGCTGGATGGTGGGCAGCATCGAAACTCATGACGGTCCCGTTCGGGCGCTCGCCAATGCCGCCCGCGCCAATGTGCTGTCGGTCGAATACCGCAAGGCGCCGGAAGCGCCGTTTCCGGCCGCTTTCGAGGATGCTGAAGCGGCACTTCTCTGGCTTCAGGAGAATGGTGAGGCGCGGGGGCTCGAGGCAGGCAGGCTGATCCTCGCAGGCGACAGCGCGGGCGCAAGCCTTTGCGCATCTCTTGCGATCCGCGCGCGCGATCTTGGCGTCGGGCTTACGGGGCAGGTCCTGATCTATCCGGCGACCGATCTCTCGGGCACGACCGCAAGCCGCGCTGAGTTCGCAACCGGCTTTTCGCTCGATCAATCGACGATGATCTGGTTTGCGGAAAATTATCTCTCCGGCGGCACGCCGCCTGCTGATCCCCGGGTATCGCCGCTGCTGGCGAGCAACCTCGCGGGCCTCGCGCCGGCCTTGCTGATCACCGCCGATCACGATCCGTTACGGGATGAGGGCCGTGCTTATGCACAGCGCTTGATTGCCGCCGGAAATGACGTCTGTTACGAGGAGTGGCAGGGAACCATCCATGGTTTCTTCATCATGGATCGCGCAGGCAAGACCGCCCGCAAGCTGATCGGGCGCATCGGGGAATGGGCAGAGAGCCTCTGGAACAGACATGACGATGCCGAGCGAGGTGGAGACTGAAGCCGCCGCTGCGGCTGTTCGGTCGGAGCCGATCTATCTGACGATCTACCAGGTTCTACGCGACCATCTGGAACGGCGCGCGCTGACGCCGGGCCTCGTTCTCGGCCAGGCCAACGTGGCGCGCGCTTTCAATGTCAGTCGTATTCCGGCAGGGATCGCGCTGGCCCGGCTCCTGTCCGAAGACCTTATTCAAACCTTCGAAGGGCGCGGCTACATCGTGCCCGGCGGTGATCCGCGGCGCGGTGACCTTTTTGCGGCCGGCCTCGACCTGCCGCATTCGCTCACCGTGCCGGTCGTCAATCGCCGGGAGCAGATCTATCCGGAAGTCGAGCACGCCGTTGCCGTCTGTCTTGCCTATGGCCGTTTCCTATTGAACGAAACGGCGCTGGCCCAGCATTACGATGTCAGCCGCACCATCGCCCATGAAGTGCTGACGCAGCTCGAACGCAGCGGTGTTATCGAGCAGGACAGCAACAACCGATGGTATGCCGGGCCGCTCAGCGCCAAGGTTTTCCGCCATCACTACGACATGCGCCGTCTGCTGGAGCCGGAGGCCCTGCGCCAGGCCTATCCCTTCCTGCAGATGGAAGGCCTTGAAGAGCGCCGGCAAAGGCTGAAAGCTCTCGGCCCCTATCCGCAGGCGCCGGAGAGGCTGGAGCAGGCTGAAGCCGACCTGCATCTCGATTCACTCGCACCCTGCCCCAACACGGTGCTTCTTGCAGCCGTACGCCGAAGCCAACGCGTCCTCATCGCCACCCACTCGACCTTCGCCAAGCTTCGCACTGAAGCGGAAATTTCGATGATGATATCAGAACATACGCGTGTCTATGACGCGCTTCTGGCCGGCGGTATCGACGAGGCCTGTGCCGCACTCGCCGATCACTTGCGCCGGGCGCTCGACCCCAACCTGAAGATCCTCCAGCACCTGCCTGCGATGCCCGCGGGCCTGACGCCACCCTATCTGATCCAAGTGAAGGGCGAGCGCTGAGCGCGCTCACTTGAGCCTCATGCGTGGGGGACGCTCGGCGCATAGGCTGCGCCGTCGACCGTTGCCGGACGTCCGTCGAGATGCAATTGGCTGATGCGCGGCGCAGACCGCGAGATGACCTTGCCGCGGCGGATGACGGCAAGCCTGTTTGGCTTCAGCCGCAGCGCTTCCAGCGGATCGCGCGCCTGCAGGATGACGAGATCAGCGTTTTTACCCTTTTCCAGTCCGTAGCCTTCGAGGCCCATGGTCTTGGCCGAATTGACGGTCAGCGCATCGAAAATCTTCTTCTTGTCCTCGATGCCAGCCATCTGCGCCACATGGATCGCCATATGGCCGACCTCCAGCATGTCGCCGGAACCCATCGAGTACCAGGGATCCATAACGCAGTCATGGCCGAAGGAAACGTTGAGGCCCGCCTCCATCAGCTCGCGTACCCGCGTCATGCCGCGCCGTTTCGGATAGGTGTCGTGCCGGCCCTGCAGCATGATATTGATCAGCGGATTGGCGATGACGTTGATCTTTGCCTCCGCCATCAGCGGAATGAGCTTGGAGACGTAATAGTTGTCCATCGAATGCATCGATGTCAGGTGCGACCCGGCGACACGGCCCTGCAGGCCGAAGCGGACGGTTTCGGCGGCAAGCGTTTCGATATGGCGCGACATCGGATCGTCGGTCTCGTCGCAATGCATGTCGACGGGCAGGCCACGGTCGGCTGCGATACGGCAAAGGGCGGCAACCGAGGCCGCACCATCGGCCATGGTGCGCTCGAAATGCGGAATGCCGCCGACGATATCGAGTCCCATGTCCAGCGCACGGTTCAGCGCCGTGACGCCGTCAGCGGCACGATAGTAGCCGTCCTGCGGGAAGGCGACGAGCTGCAGGTCGATATAGGGGGCGACCCTCTCGCGCACTTCGATCAATGCTTCGGCGGTCACCAGCCGCGGATCGCTGGTATCGACATGGCTGCGGATGTGGAGCAGTCCCTGGGAGACGGCGAGGTCGCAATAGCGCAAGGCCCGCTCCACCAGAGCTTCGCGGGTCAGGATCGGCCTGAGTTCACCCCAGAGAGCGATACCTTCGAGCAAGGTGCCGGAGCGGTTCATGCGCGGCAGCCCGAGGGACAGCGTCGCATCCATATGGAAATGCGGGTCGACGAAAGGCGGGCTGACGAGCCGCCCCGTCGCGTCGATCTCCTCGCCGGCCTCGGCCTCGATCTTGGCCGCGACCGCGGCGATCCTGTCCTTCTGGATGGCGATATCGATGCCGCTGCGGCCATCGGGAAGATTTGCGTTTCGGATGATCAGGTCAAACATGGCGGTACCGGTCTGTTGTGGAACTGGGAATTGGCAATCAGCGCTCGCCGCGGCGATAGGGCTGCATGAGCGCCTGCGGAACGCGGGCACGTCGCGCCATCACGGCGAGTGCGGCAATCGACAGGAGATAGGGCGTCATCAGGAAAAGCTGATAGGGAACGACGCCTCCGAGTACGGTCTGCAGCCTGAGCTGGAAGGCATCGAAGAAGGCAAAGAGCAAGGCGCCTAGGAGGGCGCGACCCGGCCGCCAAGAAGCGAAGACGACGAGCGCGATCGAAATCCAGCCGCGTCCCTGAACCATGGTCGGAAAGAAGCTGTTGAAGGCAGAAAGCGTCAGGAAGGCGCCGCCGATGGCCATGATTGCGCTTCCAGCAATGATGGCGCCATAACGGATCCTGATCGGATCGATGCCTTGTGCTTCCGCCGCATGCGGGTTTTCGCCGGTCATACGGATCGTCAGGCCAAGCGGCGTGCGGAAGATCAGATAGCCCAGAATGACGGCAAGCAGGATGGCAAGGTAGGTCGGCGCAGTCTGGGCAAAAAGGGCTTGGCCGAGGAAAGGCACGCCGGAGAGGACAGGAATGTCGAGCGGTTGGAACGGTACGATCGTCGGCGGTGTACCGGCAAGCGGCACGACCAGGCGGAAGATGAAATAGCTGAGGCTGGAGGCAAAAAGGGTAATGCCAAGGCCTGTGACATGCTGTGACAGGCCGAGCGTCACGGTCAGAAGCGCATGCAGCAGGCCGAAGATCGCCCCGGCGAGTGCTGCGACCAGAATCCCGGTCCAGAGATCAGCGCCGTGAAAGACGGCAAGCCAGCCGATCATCGCCCCGAAGGTCATGATACCCTCGATACCGAGATTGAGCACGCCCGCCCTTTCGCAGAGCAGCGCGCCGAGCGTGCCGAAGATCAGCGGTGTCGCGATGCGCAGCACAGCGGCCCAGAGGCCAGCGGATGAGACAATGTCGATCAGAGCCATCACCTGCGGATCCTGTATTGGGTGAAGAACAGCGCGATAAGCATGGTCAGCAGCGAGACGGCGACGGTCACGTCGGCGATATAGGTGGGTATGCCGAGCGCCCGGCTCATGCCGTCGGCGCCGACGAACATAGTGGCGGTGAAAAGTGCTGCGGCAATCACACCGATCGGGTGCAGGTTGGCGAGCATAGCGACGATAATACCGGAATAGCCGAAGCCCGGCGACAGATCGGTCGTCACGTAGCCTTTCACGCCCATTACCTCGATCGCGCCGGCAAGGCCCGCCAGGCCGCCGGAAAGGCAGGCGACCTTGACCAGCGTCATGCCGAGCGGCACGCCGGCAAACACGGCGCCGGCAGGATTGAGACCGGCAGCGCGCGAGCGCAGACCGAAGACCGTGCGTGACTGGAGGAAATAGACGGCAAATGCGATCGCGATGGCGATGATGAAGCCGACATGCAGGCGTGAGCGCGCCATCAGCTTCGGCAGCAGCGCGTGATCGCTGACCGGCATGGATTGTGGCCAGCCGAAGGCCAGCGGATCCTTCAGCACGCCGTCGATCAGCATGGAGACGAAGAGCAGGGCGACGAAATTCAAGAGCAGGCTGGTCACGACCTCATCGACGGAAAAGCGCAGCCGGAGCCAGAGCGGCACAAGGATCAGCACCATGCCGGCGACGGCACCCGCAATCAGCAGGGATGGAATCAGGAGCACGGCCGGCAGCCCCGCCAGCAGTTTGGAGCCGAGCGCGGCAACAGTGATGGCGCCGAGATAGAACTGGCCCTCGGCGCCGATATTCCAGAGACGTGCCCGAAAGGCGACGGCTGCGGCAAGGCCGGTCAGCATCAGGGGTGTCGCCCTTGTCAGCGTCTCCGTGGCCGAAAGCCGCGTACCGAAGGCGCCGGTCAGGATACGCCAATAGGCCTCGAAAACGGGTGCACCGGCAAGTGCGATGAGGACACCGGAAATGGCGAGCGCTGCTATGACGGCAGCGACAGGGGCTGCCACGACCAGATAGAGCGGGCGATGATCGCGGCGTTCAAGACGCATGCTGAGCCTCGGACGTCCATTCGCCTGACATCATCAGGCCGAGTTTTCTGGGATTGGCGGTTTCCGCATTAACCGGCAGCGACAGGCGCCCCTTGACGATTGCCTGGATGCGATCGGCAAGGCTGATCACCTCGTCCAGATCCTCCGATATCAGAAGCACGGCCGTGCCCTCCTTACGTGCCTGCAATATGCGGGCGTGAACGGCGGCAACGGCGCCTTCGTCGAGCCCGCGTGTCGGTTGCGCCGCAATCAGGATCTTCGGCCTGTCATGCAGGTTGCGGCCGAGGATCAGCTTCTGCATGTTGCCGCCCGAGAGAAGCCGGGTGCGCGTCGCCGGTCCGCCACCACGAATGTCGAATTCGCCGATGATTTCCTGGGCGAAGGCCATGCCGGCCTTGCGGTCGACCAGTCCGTGGCGCGAGAAGCGCGGTGAGGCGATGCGCTCCAGCACGGCATTTTCCCAGACGGTGAATTCGCCGATCGCGCCTTCCTTGTTGCGGTCTTCGGGGATGCGGCCGATGCCGGCGTCGATCAGGCTTTCGACGCTGATCTCGGTGACCGGCTGTCCGAACAGAAGGATGTCGCCGCTGCTCCAGCCGGCCAGACCGCTGACAAGATGGCTGAGCGTCGCCTGGCCATTGCCGGAGACGCCGATAATGCCGAGTGTCTCGCCGGCATGGAGCCGCAAGCTGATATCCTTCAGCCGCTCCTGGCCGCCATCGCGAACGGTGACGCCGACCGCTTCGAAGACGACCTCGCCGGGTGTGGACGCCTCGCGGACCGGGCGGGTCACCCGCCTGCCCACCATGAGTTCGGCAAGCTCCGCCTTGCTGGTTTCACCGGTCAGCCGCTCGGCGACGACCTTTCCGCCGCGCAGCACGACGACGCGGTCTGCCGCACTGATCACCTCGTCCAACTTGTGGGAGATGAAGATCAGCGATAGGCCCTGCCGAGCCATTTCCCGAAGCGTCTGGAAGAGACGTTCCGCCTCGATATTGGTGAGCACCGCCGTCGGTTCGTCGAGGATCAGGATGCGGGCATCGTTATAGAGCGCCTTGAGGATTTCGACGCGCTGCTGTTCGCCGACCGAGAGGTCGCCGAGCCGGGCATCGGGATCGACCTCGAGGCCGAAGCGGGTGGCAATCGACAGGAGCTTGGCACGGCCGGTGGTCTTTTCCGATTTCCAGGACCAGAGCTTTTCCGTTCCCGTCATGACGTTTTCGAGCACTGTCAGGTTCGCCGCCAGGGAAAAATGCTGGTGTACCATGCCGATGCCGGCGCGGATCGCCGCACGCGGCCGGCCGGCCGGCAACTCGTTGCCTTCGATATGGATCGTGCCCCTATCCGGCACATAGTGGCCGAAGAGAATGCTCATCAGCGTCGTCTTGCCCGCGCCGTTTTCGCCGAGGAGCGCCAGCACTTCGCCCTTGGCGAGGCTCAGCGAAATATCGTCATTGGCCTGGATCGCTCCGAAACGCTTGCTGATACCGTCGAGCTGGAGCACGGGAGCTGATGTCATGAGGCAAGTCCCACAATGGCATGGGGGTGGATCCAACGTTGCTCTGCTTCCAGCCGCGAGGCAAGGGCAAGCAGCAGCGGTTCCCGGCCCATCGGCGCCAGCAACTGCACGGGCAGCGGCATTCCGTCCGCATCGCTTCCAAAAGGCAGTGTCAGCGCCGGAAAGCCGGAAATATTGGCAAGGCAGGCGAGCGGCGCAAAGCGCGCCATGCGGTTCAGATGCAGGTCCGTATCCTGATGGTCGGTCGGGAAGGAGCCGATCGGCAGAGGGGCTGTCGCAAGCATCGGCGTCAGCAGGCAGTCGATGCCGTCGAAGAGCCGCCAGAGGTCGTGGCTGACATGCGGCATGGCGCTGAGGCTCTGCCAGAGAGCGGTTGGCGCAAGCGCCGCCCCGCGTGCCGCGAAGGCGGCCGTCAGAGGCTCGGCCTTTGAAAGGTCGAGCCGCAGGCTCTCGGTGAGCCATGCCAGATTGATGGAAATGATGTCGGCGAAAATGGCCGCGCTTGCGGTAACGCTCGGCGCAAGGCGCGGCCATTCGATCGTGACGATCTCATGCCCATCCTGTTCGAGGCTCCGGGCTGCGGCCTCCACGGCTTGCTGCCTTGCTGCTTTGGTCGGCAGGTCGCTGCCGGTATCCGTCAGCAGGCCGATGCGAAGGCGGGGCTTTTCACCGCTGTCGAGAGCGGGTGCCGCATAGGGACCGTCTGGGTTTCCATACAGGGCGTCTAAAATTACCCCTGCGTCGCGAACGGAACGGCAGATCGCAAGCTCACTGGCGATGCCGCCGAGATGATTGCCGAAGCCCGGACCGCCGGGCATGGCGCCACGACTGGGTTTCAGGCCAACGAGACCGCAGCAGGCGGCCGGCACGCGGATCGAGCCACCGGCATCCGTCGCATGAGCGATTGCGACGATACCCGCTGCAACCGCCGCCGCTGCACCGCCGGACGAACCGCCTGCGGTGCGGGACGGATCGAGCGGATTGCGGCAGACAGGCCCACGCGCCGGTTCGCTTGCAAGCGAAAGACCGACTTCCGGGCTGGTGGTGAGGCCGAAGAGGCTGAAACCGGCCTGACGGAAGCGCGCCGCAAGATCGGAATCGGCCGATGCATCGAGCATTCCGTCGAAGAGTCTTGAGCCGGCATGGACGGCAAGCCCTTTGAACGGGCCGCCGAGATCCTTGGCAAGCGTCGGCACGCCGGCAAAGGGCCGGACGGCGAAGCGATCCGGCTCATCGCGGCGCTCGCGATCGAGGGCGGCGGCATTTGCCATGCCGAGGTCGGTGTCGAGATGACAGATCGCGCCAAGCGCCTCATTGGTTCTGGCGGCGGAAATCGCCTTTTCCATCGCCTCGGTACAATCAAATGCACCGCTCTCGATTCGGGCGGCGAGCGCAATCGCGTCGCCGCCCGGTATCGAGCCCTTGCTTGCATCAATCCTGGTCATGCGGATGCCGGCTTACTTCGGCTCCTCAGGCATGATCGGCACTTCGAAGGCGCCGGACTTGATGGCGGCGCGCTTGGCTTCCATCGCCGCTTCGGCATCAGCCGGTGCGATGCCCTTGACATAGACGATATCGCTGCCGCCTTCCTTCATCAGGCCGAAGCGCGTGTAGTTGTTGCCGGTCGGCTTGCCGGCCTTCACATCGGCGATCGCCGCATTGAGGATCGGGCGGAAGCCCCAGATGGCGTTGGCAAAGACCGTATCCGGATAACGCGGCGTATAGTCGATCAGCGAACCGACGGACTTGATGCCGCGCTCCTTGGCAGCGTCAGCCGTGCCGATGCGCTCGCCGAAGAGAATGTCGGCGCCGGCATCGATCTGGGCAAGGCCGGCTTCGCGCGCCTTCGGTGGATCGAAGAAAGTGCCGATGAAGGCGACGAGGTGCTTGGCATCCGGGCGGACTTCCTTCACGCCGGCGGCAAAGGCATTCATCAGCATGTTGACTTCGGGGATCGGCAGCGCGCCGACCGAGCCGACAATACCCGATTTCGTCATCTTGCCGGCGAGCATTCCGGCGAGATAGGCGCCGTCGTGATTCCAGGTACCGAAGACGCCGAAATTGTCGCCGGACGGTTCGCCACTGGAGCCGAGCATGAAGGCGGTCTTCGGATAATCGGCGGCCACCTGGCGGGCTTCACGCTCCACGGCATAGGCCTCGCCGACGATGAGTGCTGCGCCCTGTTCGGCATATTCGCGCATGGCACGCGGATAGTCGGTGCCCGAGACGCCTTCGGAGAAGACGTATTCGATCACACCTTCGGAAGCGGCATCCTGAAGCGCCTTGTGCAGACAGGAGTTCCAGGCATTTTCGACCGGCGAGGCATGGATGCCGGCAACCTTCAGTTTTTCCTGTGCCCAGAGCTTGGGTGCAAAGGCGGTTGCACCGAGCGCCATGCCGGAAGCGAGCACCGTGCGGCGAGACATAATGATCTGATTTTTCATGAGTTCCCCTCTTTTTTACCAGATGGATAAAACTCTATGGATCGCCCAAAATTGTGTCAAGTAATGCTGCTGCGCAAAAACTAGACAATAACAGTGTGCGCCGCGCTTTAGGACTCTGGCGAGAGGCGGAAACGATCACTGGTGTTGCATGACGCTCAGGCCGCCGTCGATCGTCAGGCAGGTGGCATTGATGAAGGTGCATTCATCCGAGATCATGAAGACCGCCGCCATGGCGATTTCCTGCGGTGTGGCAATGCGCCCGCCCGGATGCAGCTTCATCGTCTCAGCCTTGGCCTTTTCCGGGTCGGGGAAACTGTTCCAGTAGTCGATGACCTTCTGGGTCGAGACGTAGCCGGGCGCAATCGCGTTTACACGCACATGCTGTGGGGCATATTCGATGCCGAGCGACTTGGTCATGCCGAGTAGCGCATGTTTGGCGAGCGGGTACGGAAAGGTGTGCGGGATGATGGTGAAGGCGTGGGTCGAGGCGATATTAAGGATGACGCCGCCGCCATCGGCGATCATCTGCGGCAGGACGGCACGGCAGCAATGCCAGGCGCCCTTGAGATTGATATCGAAGCAGCGCTGCCATTCTTCATCCGTTGCCTGCAAAGGCTCGGCAAAGACGTTGACGCCAGCATTGTTGACGAGGGCATTGATGCTGCCGATCTGTTCCCCTGCCTTGGCCACAGCAGCCTTTATGGCGGTAGCATCGGTGATGTCGGCCGCCTGATAGCCGAGCACGGCGTCCTTCGCCGCCAATTGCGCGACGGTTTCTTCAAGCAGTTTCTCGTCGCGGTCGACTAGGAAGAGGCGCGCGTCTTCTGCGGCAAAGGCCTCGGCGATGGCCTGGCCGATCCCTTGCGCGGCACCTGTAATGAAGACCCGTTTTCCGGAAAGGCGGTTTGGCATCGTCTACTTCCTCTTATGCTCTTTCTCCATGATCAGGAATTTCCTGCGGCTGCAGCGGAGGACAGCGCATCCCGACCTTCTCGCATCACGAAAAATGAAGGACCGGCCCGATCGGCGATACATGAGCCGAAAGTGGCCCGTCCTGCAGATCGATGATGGCCATGAAGCGATGCTTTCCCCAAGAGATCGAGGCTGATCCGAACTGTGGCGGCACCCTATTATCGGTCGACTAAATGTCAATATATATAGGATTTATTTTCGTCTTCGACGGCGTTGTCGGCTCGCTCTCGACCTACGGCTTGGCGTTTCGGTGATTTTATGCGGGCTTTCATGGTGGATTCGCATAAATAATCATACATAAATATTGACTGGTATGATGTTTGTTCCTATTCAATGACTGCCGCCGATGAGCGGCAGATCGAGATTTAGGGAGAGAGATTATGCGCTTCGTCAAAGCAGCCATCCTCGCTGGCGCCTTTGCCGTTCTGGCCGCCGGCTCCGTCTTGGCAGAGGACGTCAAGATCGGTTTCATCGTGAAGCAGCCGGAGGAGCCCTGGTTCCAGGACGAATGGAAATTTGCCGATCAGGCCGCCAAGGAAAAGGGTTTTACCGTCGTCAAGATCGGCGCCGAAGATGGCGAAAAGGTCCAGTCGGCGATCGATAACCTCGGTGCGCAGGGTGCCCAGGGCTTCATCATCTGCACACCTGACGTCAAGCTTGGTCCTGGCATTGTTGCCAAGGCCGCTGCCAACCAACTCAAGCTGATGACCGTCGACGACCGTCTGGTCGATGCCGACGGCAAGCCGCTGGAAGATGTGCCGCATATGGGCATTTCCGCCACGAAGATCGGCGAAGGCGTCGGCCAGGCGCTCGTTGACGAGATGAAGAGGCGCGGTTGGGACATGAAGAATGTCGGCGCGATCCGCGTCTCCTACGATCAGCTTCCGACGGCTGTCGACCGTGTCGAAGGCGCGATCTCGGTTTTGAAGGCTGCCGGCTTCCCGGCCGAAAACATCTATGACGCGCCGCAGGCAAAAACGGACACCGAGGCAGCGCTCAACGCCGCCACAACTGTTCTCAACAAGCATGCCGATGTGAAGTACTGGATCGCCTTCGGCCTCAACGATGAAGCTGTGCTCGGCGCTGTGCGCGCATCGGAATCGGTCGGCATTTCCGCCGACAACATGATTGGCGTCGGCATTGGTGGTGCGGAATCGGCAATCAATGAGTTCAAGAAGCCGTCTGCGACCGGTTTCTTCGGCACGGTCATCATCTCGCCGAAGCGTCACGGTTATGAAACCGCGCTCAACATGTATGACTGGATCGCCAACGACAAGGAGCCGGCAAAGGTGACGCTGACGTCAGGTTCGCTGGCGCTGCGCGGCGACTATGAAAAGGTTCGCAAGGACCTCGGCATCGAATAATCATCCCTTGGTGATGATTTCATCCCGGCGGCCCTTCAAGCCGCCGGGCACATTCTCGACGGAGCGATGATGGCTTTCCTCGAATTCAAGACCATTTCCAAGGGTTATCCGGGCGTCCAGGCGCTCTCCAACATCTCCTTCGGCGTCGAAAAAGGCGCCGTGCACGGGCTGATGGGCGAAAATGGCGCCGGCAAGTCCACCTTGATCCGCGTGCTCTCCGGCGACCAGTCTGCCGATGAAGGCAGCATTCTCATCGATGGCGTCGAGCAGAAATACAGCTCCGTCCGCGATGCCTTCCACGCCGGCGTGATCGTCATCCATCAGGAGCTTCAGCTCGTCCCGGAACTGACCGTCGCCGAAAATCTCTGGCTCGGCCGCTTTCCCGGCAGGGCCGGCGTCATCAATGGCAAGACGCTGATCGAGACGGTTCGCGCCAAGCTTGACGAGATCGGCATTGACGTCGACCCTTTCGCAAAGGTCTCCTCGCTGCCGATCGGTGCCCGCCAGATGGTGGAGATCGCCAAGGCCGTGATGCTCGACGCGCGGGTGATCGCGCTCGACGAGCCGACCTCCTCGCTCTCCTCGCGTGAAAGCGAAATCCTGTTTTCCCTCATCGGCAAGCTGAAGGCCAAGGGTACGGTCATTATCTATGTCTCGCACCGCCTTGATGAGATCTTTCGTCTCTGCGACAGCCTGACGGTTCTGCGCGATGGTAAGCTTGCCGCCCACCATCCCGATATCGGCAAGACGACACGCGAGCAGATCATCGCCGAAATGGTCGGCCGCGAGATCGCCAATATCTGGGGCTGGCGCGAGCGGCCACTCGGCGATGTCCGCCTTGAGGTCAAAACCCTGTCCGGCTCAAAGCTCCGCAATCCGATCAGCTTCTCCGTTCGCAAGGGCGAAATTCTTGGCTTCTTCGGCCTGATCGGTGCGGGACGAAGCGAAATGGCGCGGCTGCTCTATGGCGCAGACCACCGTCATCAGGGCAATGTCGCGATCGATGGCGTTGCCGTTTCACCCAACAATCCGAAGGCCTCGATCAATGCCGGCATGGTTCTCTGCCCGGAGGACCGCAAGTTCGACGGCATCATTCAGGGACGCTCGATCGAGGAGAATATTGCGATCTCCTCACGCCGGCATTTCTCTCCATTCGGCGTGCTGAACTCGAAGAAGGAAGCTTCGATCGCCGACCAGTTCATTGCCAAGCTTAGGGTTCGCACGCCTTCGCGCAAGCAGGACATCATCAATCTCTCCGGCGGCAACCAGCAGAAGGTCATCCTCGGTCGCTGGCTTTCGGAGCAGGGCGTCAAGGTGCTTGTCATCGACGAGCCGACGCGCGGCATCGATGTCGGCGCCAAGTCGGAAATCTATGAAATCCTCTATGAACTTGCTGCCGGTGGCATGGCGATCGTCGTCATTTCCAGCGAGCTTCCCGAGGTCATGGGTATCTCGGATCGCATCATGGTCATGTGCCAGGGTCGTGTGGCCGCCGATGTGGAGCGCGCCGATTTCGACGAACGCAGCATTCTGACCGCGGCGCTGCCCGACAAGAATGTCGCCGGTACAATCTAATTCAGGAACTGTAGTGATGAACGCGTTGAAAAAAATCCTTCTCGGCGAACAGGGGCTGGTGGTGATCTTCGCGATCGCCTTCGTGATCGTCTCGATGACCGTTCCGAGCTTCCTGACCGAACGCAACATGCTCGGCCTGCTGCAGTCGGTGGTGACGATCGGCATCGTCGCCTGCACGATGATGTTCTGCCTTGCCTCGCGGGATTTCGACCTTTCCGTCGGCTCGACGGTCGCCTTCTCCGGCATGATTGCCGTCATGGTGTCGAATTCCACCGGCTCTATTCCGCTTGGCCTGCTGGCGGCTCTCGTCTGCGGCAGCATCGTCGGCTTTGTGAATGGTGTGGTCATCGCCCGCTTTCGCATCAACGCACTGATCACCACGCTTGCGACCATGCAGATCGTGCGCGGCCTGGCGCTGATCGCTTCTGATGGTCGCGCCGTCGGCATCAACGACCCCGCCTTCTACCAGCTGGCGCTGTCACGCTTCCTGACGGTGCCGACGCCGAT
This sequence comes from Rhizobium sp. BK275, assembly GCF_014193555.1. Taxonomy (NCBI): domain Bacteria; kingdom Pseudomonadati; phylum Pseudomonadota; class Alphaproteobacteria; order Hyphomicrobiales; family Rhizobiaceae; genus Rhizobium; species Rhizobium sp. BK275. The sequence goes on along the minus strand of NZ_JACHZL010000001.1, from coordinate 641,671 downwards.
CTGGATCATGGTGCTGCTCTTCATCGTCTTCGGTTTCGTTCTGAACCGCACCGTCTTCGGCAAGAACACGCTGGCGATCGGCGGCAATCCTGAGGCCTCGCGCCTTGCGGGCGTCAATGTCGCTACCATGCGCATCTGGATTTTTGCCCTGCAGGGTCTCGTCTGCGGCATCGCCGGCATTCTGCTTGCCTCGCGCATCACATCCGGTCAGCCGAATGCGGCGACCGGCCTTGAGCTCTCCGTCATCTCGGCCTGCGTGCTGGGCGGCGTGTCGCTCGCCGGCGGCCGCGCGGCGATGACCGGTGTGATCGTCGGCGTGCTCATTATGGGCATTGCCGAAAATGTCATGAATCTGCTCAACATCCAGGCCTTCTATCAATATGTGGTGCGCGGTCTTATTCTCCTGATCGCCGTCCTGCTCGACAACATGCGCTCGTCGGCCGCGAGACGCGGCAGCCGCGCGTGACGATCAGATTTCTTGGGAGAAGCCTGCTGAGCCTGCAGTTGTAGATTGAAGCTTGAGCGAGGCGCCGCCCATGATGAAAACAAGACCAGTGGCACGGGGGACGTGATGAGTACGCGATCGGGACTTCTGCGAACGGGAAGTGCGGCGACCAAGCCTGAACAGGGACGGCGCACCGTGCGCGAGGAGCTGTTGAAGAAGCTCATCGGGCAGATCGTCTCCGGCGATATTGCCGAAGGCTCGCTTCTGCCGAACGAGGCGGAGCTTTCCGAACTCTATGGTGTCAGCCGCACCAGCCTCAGGGAGGCGATGCAATATCTGTCGGCCCTCGGCATGGTCCGTTCGCGCACGCGCGCCGGCACCAGCGTGCTGCCCCGCGAGAACTGGAACTATCTCGATCCCCTGGTCCTCGATGCGACGCTCGAATTCAGCGATGACCGTGGCTTCTACGATTCGTTGCTCGACGCCCGCCAGCTGTTGGAGCCGGCCGCTGCTGCACAGGCCGCAGCCAATGCGACGGCCAGGCAGCTTGCCCAGATCGCTGAAGCCTTCGAGGACATGGTGGCGGCCAATGCCCGTGACAACGAGGCCTGGAGCCAGGCGGACCTCGAATTTCATACCGCCATTATCAATGCCAGCGGCAACTGGGTCTTCCGTCAGTTTGCCACCGCCATCCGCGCTGCTTTGCTTGCAAGTTTCCGCCTGACCAACCGGGCGAGCCAGAGCCACGACTATGCGATCGCCCGGCATCAGGACGTGTTGGACGCGATCCGCATGCGACGGCCAGATGCGGCGCGTTTTGCGATGGAGCAGCTGATCGGCACAGCGCGGATGGAATTGAGCGATGCGTTGCGCGTCGGCAAGCCGGGAAAACGGGAATAGGCACCGCTGCCTCTTGTCGAGGCAAAAGGGAACATTCAAAATTTCATCTGCCGACAGAAAGTATATAAGGTTTGAAGTTGTCCAGCGGATTCGCTAGTAAACTGAGTATCAACTCGGCTGCTTGAAAGGACGATGAAAGCGTGGACGAGACCGAAAAACTGCAAACACACCGGCGCGGCTCCGGCGTATCGACGGTCTATGAGACGCTTCGAAACGAGATCATCGAGCTGAAACTGCCGCCCGGCAGCCCGATCGACGAACAGCAATTGTCCGATCGTTTTGCGCTGTCGCGAACGCCGATCCGCGAAGCGCTGGTGCGGCTTGCCGCCGAAGGGCTGATCACGACGCTGACCAACCGCGCGACGATCGTCTCGAACATCGATTTCCTCGGCCTGCCGGAGTTTTTCGATGCCCTTACGCTGATGTATCGCGTCACCACCCGGCTTGCGGCCACCAATCACACCGAAGGGGATATCGCCGCCATCCGTGTTCAGCAGAAGGCCTTCGAGATAGCGGTCACCAATCGCGACGTGCTCGGCATGATTTCGACCAACCGCGACTTCCATATCGCGATCGCCCAGGCCGGTCGGAACCGATACTATGTCGAGCTCTTCACCCGGCTGCTGGACGAGGGACGCCGCATCCTGAGGCTCTACTATTCCTCCTTCAACGATGTCCTGCCGCGCCAATATGTCGGCGAGCACGAGGAGATGATCCAGGCGATCATCAATCGCGACGTGGCGCGCGCCGACAGCCTGGCATCTGCTCACGCTGATCAGATCGTCGGCCAAATCCGCTCTTACATCACTGCCGATTCCCGCCAGACCGCCGGGTTGGCGCTCTAGTCGCTACAAAACTCTTGCGCCGCCGGGTAAACGCTTCGTCGAGCGTCGAAGGAAAATTGCGCTTTGTATTTTTATTGTCGACAAGAAGTCGGCAAGGTGTTAAATGCCTCATCAACCCCATGTCCGGGGAGTTTTAAGATAACGAGAGATTGGCGATGACTGGTTCCGTATTCCAAGGCTGCATCCCGGCGCTCATGACGCCCTGCAACGATGACCGTACCCCTGACTTCGACGCGCTTGCTCGCAAGGGCAAGGAACTGATCGACCTCGGCATGTCCGCCGTCGTCTACTGCGGTTCGATGGGCGACTGGCCGCTGTTGACGGACGAGCAGCGCCAGGAAGGCGTTAAGCGCCTCGTCGAGGCGGGTGTTCCCGTCATCGTCGGCACCGGTGCCGTCAACACTAAGTCGGCTGTTGCCCATGCCGCGCATGCGGCCGCCGTCGGCGCCAAGGGACTGATGGTCATTCCGCGCGTCCTGTCGCGCGGCTCGTCTGTCTCGGCCCAGCGGGATCATTTCTCGGCGATCCTCGAGGCTGCAAAGGGCCTGCCGGCAGTCATCTACAACAGCCCCTATTACGGCTTTGCAACGCGCGCCGATCTCTTCTTCGATCTGCGTTCGCGCTTCTCGAACCTCGTCGGCTTCAAGGAGTTCGGCGGCAAGAGCGACATGACCTATGCGGCCGAAAACATCACGTCGGGCGATGATGCGCTGACGCTGATGGTCGGCGTCGACACCGGCGTCTATCACGGCTTCGTCAATTGCGGTGCAGGCGGCGCCATTACCGGCATCGGCAATGCGCTGCCGAAGGAAGTCCTGCATCTCGTCTCGCTCTGCGAAAAGGCAGCAGAGGGCGATGCCGTTGCCCGCAGCGCCGCACGCGAGCTCGAAGAGGCGCTGATGGTTCTTTCGACCTATGACGAAGGCCCGGATCTGGTGCTGCACTACAAGTATCTGATGGTGCTGAATGGCGAGACGGAATACACGCTGCACTTCAACGAGACCGACAAGCTCAGCGACTCGCAGCGCCGCCACCTCGAAAACCAGTATCGCCTGTTCAGGAACTGGTACGCCGCGCGTTATCCGAACGCGGCTTGAGACTATCAATGATCTCCAGGCCTCGCAGCTTGCCTGCGAGGCCACTCGCAGCAAGTACGGCCTCGTCAGGTCAACGCTGTGCCGAAGCCAGCCGGATTGCCTTCAGTTCGCCACATCGGTGACGGTCAGGGAGTGGATCAGCATCGTCAGGTTGCGGCGGATCTTCTCATCGGAGATGCGCCCGATTTCCTCCGCAAGATAGGCCGCCTCGTCCTCGACACCAGCGCCCGCCTCGGTTTCGATGCCGTTGACGAACCAACCGGCATCCACCTTCATGAAGCTGCACAGCCGCAGCATGACCGCAACGGACAGACGGTTTATACCATTCTCATATTTTTGAATCTGCTGAAACGCGACACCGATATGCGCGGCCAGTTCGCTCTGGGTGACGCCACGAGCGGCACGCACGGAGCGCAGCCTTTGGCCGATTGCCAAATTCAGTTCCTGATCTTTCATGCCTATCCTTGAGAATACTTCCGGAAATCGTCAAATCTTGTGGATTGTCTTTACATGATCGGCTTTTGAGATCCACCTCCATCGGTCAAAAGCGTCAGTTGTTCCTTGAGTTGCCGCTGTTCTGTCTCGGAGAGGCGGGCGATCTCATTTTCGACGAAGCTCGCAATGGCCCTCGGGTCGTCGCCGAACCGACGTGCCCCTTCGGCGCAGAGAGCGATGATGGTTGCCATCGGATTGGCAGGGTCCGTCATTTTTGAAATCCCCCCTGAAATCTTCGTCCTTCGCGCAGCTCGCATTCTGGAGTTGAAGTGGGTTGCACAGACAACGAGGCCGACCGATGGTGAACAAATATCCCAATCTTCGATGCCAAGTGGCAACGACCCCGGACCATGTTCGGGATGCGATGATCCTCAGAAGCATCTGCTTTGTCCATGAGCACGGTATCTCGCCCTCCTTCATCTTCGATGGCAATGATCACCAGGCCACGCATTTCGTCTTTTATGATGGCGAAGAGCCGGTTGGTTCCCTTCGCATCCGCTGGTTCGCCGATTTTGCTAAGTATGAACGAACCTGCTTCCGCGAAAAGTACCGACACCCTTTTACGGTTAAGCGTTGCATTCAGATGACGTTCGATCACGTGGCGCGCAAGGGCTATACTAAGGTTCTGACCCAGGCCGAGCAGCGCCTCGCGCGGTTGTGGACCATTTTGTTCGATCTGGAGATCGTCGACGGCCCCCCGGTAGAGATCGCCGGCCATCCGGAGCCTTATCTGACCGTTGTCGGCACAATTCCCGCCTCGTCTGACCCGATTACGATGGAGAGCAGCAGTGCTTTGCTGTTGCGTGTCGAAGGCCAATGGGACGCACCGAGTTCGTTTGAGACAGCATGACCATGGCAGATTTGCGAAATGCCGGTGACAAGTCCGCAACAGCGGCGCTGCAGGAGGAAATCCTGACCCGCACGAAACTGCACACCGAAATGGTGCGTCGTCTCATCAACGATCCGACAGTGCAGCCGGTCGAGCTTGCCGGCTTCCTCGAGGATGTCGCGAATGCCTATCTTTCGATCTCGGAAGAGCTCAGCCAGATTGTGAAGGCGGCGGAGGAGCGATAGTTTCAAGCATCTTGCGCAGGCTTTCTTCCTGCTCGTGCCGTCCGGACGGGAAGGTCAATCCAGTCCCGAATGACGGATTGGTCCTGAAAACATCGACGATCCAGTCATAGACGGCGGCAACCGGTCTCGATTGCCTGCGATTGGCAACGGAAATCAGGTAGATCGGCAGAGCGACATGAACGCCGAGTTCAAGCGGCACGAGTTCGGGATCTGCAAGAACATAGTTGCCGAGCAGCCCGACGCCGGCGCCGTTTCGAACGAGCGCATAATAGGCGAGCGAGTTCTCGCAGTTGTGGGTCTGGTGGCCGGCGTGAACGAGACCGCGCCAGCCGTTCCAGATCTCTCGGTCGGAGTCATAATAATTGCACTGCACATAGACATGCTGGGAAATGAACTGCCGCTGCGGAACGCCGGATTTTTTCAGATAATCACGGCTGGCCACCGGAATGAGATGAAGAGTGCCGATCTCGACACAATCGACATCCGCTCTCGAGATCGGAGACAGCGAGATCATCAGGTCGGCCTGGTTCTTCTCGAAATTGACCAGCGACACCTGTTCCCGGATGTCGAGATTGAGGCGCGGATAGCTGTCGTTCAGCCGGGGTACCGCAGGAGCGACGATGGCGACGGCAAGGCCGGAGGTCACGCTGACGGCGACCCGCCCGGTGACGGCATCCATCTCATCCTTCAGGTCGTTGGAAAGGGCGAACAACTGAAAATCCAGTTCCGCGACCTGGATGGCGAGCTTGCGGCCGGTTTCCGTCAGGGTGACGCCGGAAAAGGTCGAGATGACAAGTTGCGAACCGATCTGGTCCTGGAGGCGCTTCACATCGCGGCTGACGGTGGGCGCGCTGGTTCCGAGCAGTTCCGCGGCTTGAGCAAAGGAGGGGCTTTTGGCGACCGCCAGAAAGGTTCTGAGCTCGCGCCAGATCGGCCGCGAAAGCAGGCCCCTGATTTCAAGTGGCGATTTGTCCAGATCGGCGCGTTCGCTGCCGAACGGAAGAGGAGGGAAGGGTTTATTCACGACCGCCTCGCGTATTAGTGGAAGCGTAACAATATACTTAGTCGGGGATTGCGGGCAATTGCTGAAGAACGGCAGCTCATCGGTGCTGAGAAGTCGCAGTTTAACGATCGCAAGAGCCGATTTTGATCGCTGGCCTAACCAGAACTACTACCAATGAGATGTTTAATCCTATTGCAGAGGTGTCGCCAGTGTACAGCATTTTCGGTCTTTAAATCGATCCAGTTGGATCGTTTACGCAACTCATAGGGTGTGTTAGCGTTTTCCGCGGGCAAGATCCGATTCAACATTCCGTTTCGGGAACGATGCAGGCAGACCCGCTCGATCTCGGAACCTCTGCCAAGCTTGGAGGCAAATTAAGGCAATGGCCGACGCAATTCCTGACGTGGTTGACAGCTATGAGCCGGTGGGATTCCTGCGGCTCTTCCGCCTCATCTCCGCAGCAAGAGACAGTGCTTCATCATTGCAGCTCATGGATCTCGTGCGCCTGATGGATATGGCGCTCATGCAGACGGCGCTAGACTGGGACGGCCTTGATGCTGAAAACCTGGATGAGCGCGCCTTCCTGAACCTCATCCGCGAGAAGCAGCAAATCGCCCATCAGACGCATATCCACCCTGTTTCAAATTGATTGGCGTGATTACAGACGGGATTGCAACCCGCCCATACAGCCAGCGGGAATCCCATCGGACAAAAGACTAACGAGAGCACTCGTGTGGCACGGTTGAGCCGAGCCGAAATGGAATGTCCGATGGCTGCATTCGATGACCTATTCCCAAGACTGGGCGATAACCGCTATCTGGAAACTCGATGAACACGGTGCGCTTTTCACAATGAAATCAATATGCGATTACTTCAGCAGCAGCACACGCTGGTTCGATTCCTTTCAACTGCACGCCTTACGACCGATGGGTCGGTCTCAGGTTTATTTCCGTGAAGGCCAGGGTGTGGGATGAGAGGCTTGCCGCATCGTTTCGCAATGAGGAGGAAGTCGATCCCACCTCATTGCTGATGCATCGTCGCAAACTCACTGACGGACCGGCGCCGTCACCGCTTTGATGACCTCGGACGCCATCTTGAACTCCTTCTTGCGGCTGGTGATGCCATGGCGGTGCGCGATCCAGTCAAAATCTGTATAGGCGACCCGAACGGTCCCATCCTTCGTTTGGTAAACGAGAACCCGGACGGGCCAATCGAGCCCGGCCACCGGGTTGGCGGTGATGAACGTCGTTCCGAGCGCCGGATTGCCGAACAGGATGAGCCGCGAAGGGCGGACCTGGTTGCCGGCCGCGGTACCAAGCGCTGCTTGATCGATATCGTCGAACAGCATGATGCCCTTCTCGGCGACGCTGCCTTTGATCTTTCTGACGGTCTCGTCGACCGAATAGCGGCTTTCCAGAACAACGACACCATCACGGGTACCTGCCTGGACGACGGCGGCCGGTGCCGACAGGATTATTCCTGTCAATGAAAGTACCGCCATGAAAAATAGGCTGATCGTTCTTTGCATGTCACTCTCTCCTTGAGGTTGGCAGGGTTGCATTTTCAAATCGTTGCCGGGTTCGAGCGGGGCCTATCGGGGCGGCGCGTTCAGGGAACCTGCGAGCAGCATTGCTGCGCCGAGTGCCGCGACCAGCACGTAGACGCAGGCGTTCCAGCCGAAGTGGTCGTAGACCTGGCCAAGGACCAGGCTGCCGATCATGCCTCCGGTATAGTAGGACGCCAGATAGATGCCGCTGGCTCCCGCCTTGTCGCTCATGGCACGCCTGCCGACTATACCGGTCGCTATCGCCTGCGCGAGGAAGGTGCCGACAGCCACTAGCGTCAATCCGAGCAGGATGATCGGCAAAAATGTGCTGAGAAGCGATACGAGCCCGACGACAGCGATCGCCAGGGTCAGTACGGTTCCGGTGGCCGGCCCGATATTGGCTGCGAGCCTGCCGGCGAAAGGCGTGGTCAGGATCGAAGGGAGGAAGACGAGATAGACGAGGCCGAGCGCCATCGGCCTTACCCCCAACGCGACGATCTGAAAGTTGACATAGGTATAGGTGCCGATGAAGACGAAGAGGATGAGGAAGCCGATAATAAAGACGCGGCGCAGATCCGGATCGGCGAGATGAACGTCCCAAATGCGCATGGTGAGGCTTCCCCGAGCATCGGTCCTCATCATGCCGGCCGTTCTTTTGAGCGTGATCCACACCAGGACGGCGCCGAGGAGGTTGAGGGTGGCAAACATCAGAAAAGTCACCGAGAGGCCGCCAAGGCCGGCAACGGCGGCAGACAGCATCCGGCCGAAGAGATTGCTGGCGACATTGCCGGTGACATAGGCGGCCAGAGCTCCGGCGGCTTTGCCGGCGGAAAAGTGCTCGGACAGGTAGGCGGCCGTGAGCGTGAAGGCCGTCGACATGCAAAGCCCCTGGAGCACCCGTAGCGCTGCGAAGACGATGATGTTGTCGGTAAAGGCCAGAAGCGTCGTTGGAACTGACAGGACCGCGAGGCTGATCCAGATGCCCTTGCGCCGATCTAGGCCGCTGCCGAAGAAGGCGACGAGCAGACCGGCGACGGCCATGCCGAAGGTGCTGGCGTTGACGGCGAACCCCATCGTGGCGCGGCTGACCTGGAACTTGTCGACGAGGGAAGGCAATACGGCTTGCGCCGCGAAGAGGTCGACCAAGGTCAGAAAGGCGATGAGCGCGATCAGTCCAAAGCGCCAGCTGTCGGCGCAAACGACCTTGCGCGCGTGCACGGACGGCCCGAGCGGCTGTTCGATATCGGTCATTGCGTAATCCTCCGGGGACCATTCGGCGTTTCCCTGCAAGCGGGAAACGCCGCGAGCGGATAAGGGCTTGCTTCTGATAGTAAGGCAGCTGTTACATAGCTGCGTCATCGCCGTGCATTTCCGGGCTCAGTATGTCGGAGGAATAGAGCACCGCCGGAACTTTGCCGTTGTTCTTCCACCAGTGGGAGAGATGGCCGAACTCGGCTGTAACCTCGCCCTTCTTGTGCCGGATCGGCACCTTGCAGGTGCTGCTGTATTCGGTGATCGAGCCGGAGATGATCAGGATATTTGCCGGGCGCATCTCGTGCGAATGCCAGGGAACGATGCCGCCCGGCTGCACGACGAGCTTGCGCATGCGCAGCATGCTGCCCTTCCAGGCGTCGCCCTTGGACGAGAGATCGATTGTCTTGATCACAGTGTCGGTAACGCCCTTCGGCATCATCGGGCCAGGCTTCATGCCATCTTCGGCGACTTGATCGGCTGGGCATTCGCCGGCGAGGGCGGACGTGGCGGGCAGGCCGGCGCCGAAGGCCAATGCGGCCAAGGCAAGGGCTGCGAAGGAAAGGCGGTCGGTGTTCAATACGGGCTTCATCATCGGTTTCTCCTTGTTGGAGCTCGGCGAGGACGGTGCCGAGCATGTGCAAAGACTGGCGGAGCCCCGACCGAAAGAGAAATGCCAGATGCTTCTGAATTTGATAGCTGTGGGCTATTGCCAACCGCGGCGCGAACGCCGAATGCCCGGTGGTTTGCCAGGCTGTGTTCGCCACGGGTCTTAATATGAGGTCGTCAGTGCGAACGGCTCATTGAGTTTGCCCAGCCGTAGGATTTTACGGCGCCGACAAAGACCGAAACCGCCGGGGAGAAGCGGCGGCCCGCGACGGTCACGAGACAGACGTCACGGAAGACCTCCGGTTCCGCGACTGGTCTCACTTGCAATCCGGGAATGACGGCGCTGTATTCGGGAATGAAACAGATGCCAAGGCCGCCGGCGACCAGGTTCTGGATCCAGTCCTCGCGTTCGCTGGAATAGGAGACGAGCGTCTTAACGCCTTGCGCATCGCAGAGGTCCGTGAGGTAATCCCAATATTCGCAGTTGACGCGACGCAAGTAGACTTCACCGTCGATCGCCGCAATAGGAATGGCATCGTATTGGCTAAGTCGGTGGCCGGCGGGGAAAGCGAGCATGAACCTCTCGCGAAAGAGCGAGGTTACGTCGAAGCGTTCTGGAAAGCTCGTTGCCGTCGACATCAGCGCCACATCGATTTCGCCGGTCTCCAGCAGATCGGACAGGCGGGTGGGCACGCCCTCGATCAACTGCAGCTGGACACCCTTGTGGCGCATGTTGAAATCGGTGAGAAGGCCGGTAAACCGGCGCGGGCCGATCGTGCACATGATGCCAACTTTGAGATGTGCTTCGCTGAGACAGAGAAATCGTGACGCCTCCGTACGCACACCCGTCAACTCGTCCTGGATCTGCTGGAATCGCGGGCGAAGCAGGTTGCCGAGATCCGTTATGTGCGTCAGGTTGCGCTCGCGGCGGAACAACAGGCCACCGACCTCGTCCTCGAGCTGCTGGATGGCACGACTGAGAGCCGGCTGGGTGACATTGCACTTTTCCGCCGCGCGCGTGAAGTTGCGCGTTTCGCACACGGCCAGGAAGTATCTTATATGATGGATATCCATGGCCGCCCCTCGGCATGAACTCGATTTGCGATGCCCTCATATTCTCCGCGGGCGGCATTCTCCTCCAATGCCATGGATTTATCAATTCCATAGCAGACCGGCATTTCTAAAGCGAAGGTCCGTCATTCACTGTGATTACAGAACGCGCCAGACGGCGTAGTCGATCGTAGTGGAGAGAGCTATGCTGAACGCCTTTGATCCCGAAACTGATACTCTCGTCGGCCGCAAGCCCTTGGAGGGGCGCAGCGCCATCGTCACCGGCTCGACCAGCGGGATCGGCCTCGGCATCGCACAAGCGCTTGCGAGGGCGGGGGCCGCCGTCATGCTGAACGGTTTTGGCGACCCGGCCGAGATCGAAATGCTGCGCGCCGGCATTGCCGCCGATAACGATGTCGACGTCGCCTATGATGCCGCTGACATGACGAAGCCGGAAGCCATCCGCATGATGGTCGAGAGGGCGGTGGCGCGATTTGGGCAGGTAGATATTGTCGTCAACAATGCTGGAATCCAGCATGTTTCGCCGGTCGGCAAGTTTCCCACGGAAAAGTGGGACGCCATCCTTGCCATCAATCTCTCTTCCGCCTTTCATCTCGTCCGGGCAACGTTCGACAACATGTGCGCTAGGCGCTATGGCCGGATCGTCAACATTGCCTCGGCCCATGGATTGATCGCGTCACCCTTCAAATCCGCCTATGTGGCGGCCAAACACGGCATTGTCGGCTTCACGAAGACGATCGCGCTCGAAGGGGCGGAATATGGGGTGACATGCAACGCGATCTGCCCCGGCTATGTCTGGACGCCGCTTGTCGAACATCAGATCGAAGATCAGGCGAAGTCGCATAACATCGCGCGGGATGCGGTGATCCGAGAGGTCTTCCTGAAAGACCAGCCGACGAGGCGGTTTGCCACCGTTGAAGAAATGGGCGCGCTTGCTGTCTTCCTCTGCGGCGATCTTGCCGGATCGATTACGGGCACAGCGATCCCTGTCGATGGCGGCTGGACCGCGCACTGAACCCATCATTCGAGAAAAGGGTGGCAATCATGAATAAGCATGTAGGAACACGGCCCGGAATGCAGCTCGAATCTTCGGCCGCCAAGCGCGAGCCCCGGACGATCAATCTCGCCCTTCAGGGCGGCGGTGCGCACGGCGCCTTCACCTGGGGTGTGCTCGATCGGCTGCTGGAGGAGCCCAGCCTTTCATTTGAAGGCATTGTGGCGACCAGCGCCGGCGCGATGAATGCCGCGGTCATGGCTTACGGTCTGGCCGAGGGCGGTCGAAGCGGGGCGCAGACGGCGCTCGCCAATTTCTGGCGCCGCGTCAGCCACGCGGCCGCATCCGGACCTTTGCAGCCGAGCTTGCTCGATCGCCTTACCGGCTCGAAATCGCTTGAGTTCTCGCCGGCATTCATCATGTTCGACCTGGTCACCCGGTTGATGTCGCCCTACCAGTTCAACCCGTTCAACTTCAACCCGCTGCGCCGGGTACTGGAACAGTCGATCGATCTCGAGGCGATCCGGATGGCGCGCTGCCCCGTCAAGCTCAGCGTCTGCGCCACCAACGTGCGGACCGGCAAGGTCAAGGTGTTCGGCAATGACGAATTGTCTATCGATGCCGTTATGGCATCCGCCTGCCTGCCTTTCCTGTTCCAAGCGGTTGAGATCGACGGAGAAGCCTATTGGGATGGCGGTTATATGGGAAATCCCGCCATCTTTCCGCTGATCTATGGCTGCAACACCCCCGATGTCATCGTGGTCCACATCAATCCGATCGAGCGAGCGGACCTGCCGCGCACGGCTGGAGAAATCCTGAACCGTATCAACGAGATAAGCTTCAATTCATCGCTGCTGAGAGAGATGCGCGCGGTGGCGTTCGTCACGCAGCTGATCGACGCGGCGCCGGAACCGCCGCCCAATCTGAAGCGGATTTTCGTGCACGGTATCTCCGATGACGAGACGATGAAAAACCTCAGTGTTTCGAGCAAGCTGAATGCCGACTGGGGCGCGCTCGTGGACTTGAGGGATCGCGGCCGGCAATGCGCCGACCTATGGCTGCAGGTCAATTATCAGGACATCGGCAAACGTTCGACGGTGGACATCCGCGAGCGCTATCTCTGATCCCTTTGGCATTTGCACAAATTCTGCCTCCCGCCGCAAATGCCCACCTTGAGCCCTCCGTTCAGCTGCGGAGGGCTTCTTCTTGTCGCCAACTGTCGACGCATAGAGGCGGCGTATCGAAACCATGCAGAGACAGCATTTCAGGTGAAGGCTCGCTTCTGGGAAGCTCAGGACAGTCGAGCCGATGACGGTTTGACCTCACGCAACAACCCAGGAGATTTCTCATGAATGCCACCCGTCTTCTCATCAGCTCGGCCCTTGCCGCCGCCGCCTCCGTGGCAGCAGGCAGCGCCTTTGCCGGCCCGACTGCCAAGCCGGATTTCTCGTTTGAAAAGTGCTTCGGCGTTGTCAAGGCCGGCCTGAACGACTGCCAGACGGCCAGCCACTCCTGCGCCGGTACGTCCACCGCTGACAACGCCAAGGACTCGTGGATCTACGTGCCGGCCGGGACCTGCACCAAGATCACCGGCGGAAGTAACGAACCCAAGGCCTGACCTTTCTCTGCTTCAACCAAAGGAGTCATCGATGTCCAAGATATTTCCGAGCAATCCGGTGCCAACCGCGGCGGGCATCGGTCTTCGCTCCCAGCATATCGGCGAAATGCTGTCTCGCCGCCCGTCGGCGGGATGGCTTGAAGTCCACGCGGAAAACTACATGGGCGACTCTGCGGCCGTCGACGCGCTCGAGCGGCTGCGGGAAAGCTATCCCTTGTCTATTCATGGCGTCGGCCTTTCACTCGGGAGCTACTCCGGCCTCGACCGCGATCATCTTGAGCGCATGCGAAAGCTCTGCCTGCGCTTCCAGCCAAGCCTAGTGTCCGAGCATCTCGCCTGGAGCGCCGCCGATGGCGCCTATCTGAATGATCTTCTGCCGCTGTGTTACGATGCCGAGGCGCTCGGCATCGTCGCCGCCAATGTCTCGCGCCTGCAGGATACGCTCCAGCGGCGCGTCTATATCGAAAACCTCTCTGCCTATGTCGCCTTCGAGGGATCGACGATGACCGAGGCGGAATTCCTCACCGAACTCGTGCGCCTGACCGGTTGTGGCTTGCTCCTCGACGTCAACAATGTCTATGTCTCGGCCTCTAATCTCGGCTTCGACGCCAAGGCCTTCATCGACCAGCTCCCCGCGCGCGCCATCGGCGAGATTCATCTTGCGGGGCACGCGGTCAACGAGGTCGAAGGCGATATCGTGCTGATCGACGACCACGGTTCGCGCGTTCCGCCGGCGGTTTGGTCGCTCTATGCCTATGTGATCCGCAAGATCGGCCCGCGTCCGACGCTCATCGAATGGGACACGGATGTGCCCACCCTCGACGTCCTGCTCGGCGAAGCCATGTGGGCCGATATGCTGGCGCAATCGATTGCCTTCGAAGACCGGATGCTGGCGGAAAGGCCGGCACCCCCGACGAGCCGCTTTGAGGGCATGATCCTGCCCCTGCGGCCCGACAGTCCGAAGGGACCGATGCCGGCGCTCGCCGCGCTTGCGACGATCAAGCCGTCCGTCTTCGCCAACCATTCCGGCGCAAGGAGGATTGGCCATGCTCTCTAGTTGCGCCCTGCAGTCGAGGATCGCCCAAGCCATCCTCCGCAACGATGGCGGTGATCTCGCGCCAGTACTGGCGAAAGGGGCTTTTGACCCTTTGCGTCGGTTCAACATCTATCGCAACAATACGTTCGCCTCGCTAACGGCGACCTTGATCGCGGTCTTTCCGGTCACGCTGAGGCTTTTGGGCGAGGACTACTTTCGCTACGCTGCCGGCGTTTTCATCCGCAACAATCCGCCGCAGGAGGCGCGGCTTGTCCGCTATGGCGGCAATTTTTCCCGCTTTCTGGCAGTCTTCGAAGACATCCGCTCCATGCCCTTCATTGCCGAGACGGCGCGGCTGGAATGGATGATCGCCGAGGCGCTCGACGCGCCGGCGCTGCCTGGCTGCAGCCTGGAGCAATTGGGTGACGGCGAAGCCGATACCGCTCCTGAGCTTTTTCTTCAGCCCTCGCTGCGCCTGCTCGTCTGCCGTTGGCCAGCGCTGGAAATATGGTCGGTACATCAAGCCGGCGGAAATGTCGAAGCCCTGGCGAAGCTGAGCCGCAGGCCGGAGCGGATCGCGCTCTGGCGCTGCAACGAGAGCATGCGGTTCCTGCGCCTCGATGCGGGGCATTTCGCTTTCCTGCATGCGCTGAAAAGGCGTGCAGGCCTGGAGGTGGCCGTCAGCCGCGTCCTCGCCCGTGCTCCCGGCTTCGATCTTGCCGGTGCGTTCGGCGGCCTCTTCGCAGAAGGCCTCGTCACCCGCATTCGCCACATAACGCTCGCAACCCATTGAACAGGATGGAAATCATGACCATGATGTCTCCTTCTTCGACACGCCACAGAAGCGGCATTGCCGGGTTCTATGTCTCCGCTCTGGAGCGGTTGAACAGTGTGCCGCTCTCGCTCGTGCAGCTCGTCTCACGCCTTGCGGTCGCTCAGGTCTTCTGGCAGTCGTCGCAGAGCAAGCTTGCCTCCTGGCCGGCGACGATCCAGCTGTTCACGCTCGAATACCAGCTGCCCGTCATCGATCCCGGCGTGGCCGCCGTGCTCGCGACGACCGCCGAAGTGAGCGGCTCGGTTCTGATTTTTCTCGGTCTGTTCTCTCGCCCCGCCGCCCTCATGCTGCTTGGCGTCATCTTGACGATCCAGCTCCTCGTCTACCCGCAGAACTGGCCGGACCATTTGCTCTGGACGGCGCCGTTGCTGCTGATCCTGGCGCGCGGGGCCGGCACCGTTTCGCTCGACTATCTGGCGGCTCGCTTGTTTCCGAGAGGGCGCTGAGCCATGCGCGCCGCGATCGAAGAAGCGCGTGGCGGTTCGCCCCTCATGGATCCGCAGGCACGTCAGGCGGTGGTTCGCCGTCCGAGGGTCGTCATCCTTGGAGCCGGATTTGGCGGCCTCGCCGCCGCCAGGGGGCTCCGCCGTGCGGACGTGGATATAACGGTCATCGATCAGCGCAACTATCATCTTTTCCAGCCGCTGCTCTATCAGGTGGCGACGGCCGGGCTTTCGCCGGCGCAGATCGCCATGCCGATCCGTCGCATTCTTTCCCGGCAATCCAATGTCGGGGTGCTGATGGAGCGTGTCGAGGGGATCGACAAGGAGAGCCGGATCGTCGAGACCACCGCCCGGCGCATCGCCTATGACTATCTCGTCGTCGCCACCGGGGCGAGGCACGCCTATTTCGGAAAGGAAGAATGGGCAGAGACCGCACCCGGCCTGAAGACGATCGCCGATGCGACCGAAATCCGCGCCCGGATTCTCTCGGCCTTCGAGCGCGCCGAGGCAACCGAGGACGAGGCCGAGTGGGAGCGGTTTCTCACCTTCGTCGTTGTTGGCGGCGGCCCGACAGGCGTCGAACTGGCGGGCGCCATCGCCGAACTGGCAAGGAAGGTCATCATCCGTGACTTTCGGCGCATCGACCCGTCGTCGGCGCGCGTGGTGCTTGTCGAAGCCGGCAATGTCGTCCTGCCGGCCATGCCACTGGCGCTGTCCGAGGAAGCCCGGCGACACCTGGAGATGCTTGGCGTCGAAGTGTCGCTCGGGGAAGCGGTTACGCGCTGCGATGCCGAGGGCGTCGGGCTTGCCGGCGGCGGTCAGATCCGGTCATCCTGCGTGCTGTGGGCGGCCGGCGTCATGGCTTCGAGGGCGGCGAAATGGCTAGGTGTACCGGCCGATCGCGCCGGCCGTGTCCATGTAGACGGGAACCTCAACCCACCGGACAGCAGCGATATCTTCGTGATCGGCGACACCGCTGCGGTCACCGACAAGAACGGCAGGCTGGTTCCGGGAGTTGCGCCGGCCGCCAAGCAGATGGGCGAGCATGTGGCCCGCGCCATTCTCGCCCGCCTCGATGGCCGGACCATCGGCCCGTTCGGCTATCGCGATTTCGGCAATCTGGCGACCATCGGGCGCAAGGCGGCGGTCGCCGATTTCCGGCGCATCCGGCTCTCGGGTTTTTCCGCCTGGCTGGTCTGGAACATCGCCCATCTCTGGTTTCTCGTCGGTTTCCGCAATCGCGCCGTTGTGTTCGTGGACTGGGCGCTGGCCTATGTCTGCTATGACCGCGCCGCCCGTCTGATTACCGATCGCCATGAACGCTAGACCATTCCCACGAATGAAAATGGCGCGTGCGGTCACCGCACTATTACTGTTTGCGGTCTTGTCGACGGCGGCGCTCGTTCATTTCGTCTGGTATCGTGCTGCGACCCAGAACATCGAAACGGTGGTCGCCAGCCTCGATGCTCAGAGCACTGCTGCGGTCAGCAACGAGCTCGCTTCAAACCTGGCTCTGGTTTCGAGCAGTGCCGAGATCGTCAGATCGATCTTCTTTCAAGGGGCGATCAGGCCAGACGACGAGGTGAAGCGTGAGTTTCTGTTCTTGTCGCTGCTGCGTGAACAGCCGGCGATCGCCTGGATTGGCTTCGGCTTCCCGGATGGCGGTTTCTTCGGGGCGCACGCTCTGCCGAACGGCGAGATCGAAATGGTGGAGATCGGCCAGGCAGCGCCGGGCAAGCCGCGCCCGTTGCGCCGCGATCTCTACAAGCCGATACCCGGCGATATCTTCTTCGAAAATCGCCTGAAGGCCGAGAGCGTCTACGTTCCGGAGGGTTCGCCATGGTACAGACTCGGCCGGAGCAGCGCGGAAGCGGCCTGGAGTTTCGTCAATATCCTTCCGAACGGCTTCGAGCCGGCGATTGTAGTCTCGAAGAAGGTCGAGGTCTTCGGGCATTTCGAGGGTGTGGTGATGGTGGCGGTCAGCCTGCATCGTCTGTCGGCCATCCTCAGAGGGCTCAAGATGCCGGAAGGCAGCAAGGCCTTCGTTCTGGCGCGGGACGATGCGGTGCTGGCGACGTCCGAACCATCCGACGGTATGGTGGCTGCTCATCTTAAGGATTTCGCCGCCTCCGACGCCCTGGCCGTGGCAGTCGCCCTGGCCGCGAGCCGCGAGAAGGCCGAGGGGTTCAGGACGCTGGTGGCAAGCAAGGCGCTCGGGCCGGTTTTTGTATCATCGGGCAAGTTGCCGTTCGAGGACTGGCGGCTGGTCACCGCGATACCGCGGGCGACCTTTGCCGGTGATATCGACGCCAGTACCAAGCGGCTGATCTTCATCATCGGCGGCATCGCCACGCTTGCGGCCGTGACCGCGGTCCTGTTTGCCAGAATCCTCTTTGCCCGGCCGCTCTCGCGCCTTGCCGAACAATTGCACCTGATCGAGAGGTTCGAACTCGACGCGGTGGAGCATCGCCCGGCGCTGTTGACCGAACTCGACGATTTCTCCTCCGCTCTCAAGCGGATGTCGAGCGGCCTTTCCGCGTTTGCCCGCTTCATGCCGGTCGAGGTCGTTCGTCCCCTTGTCGATGGCGGTATCGCGCCGCGTCCAGGGGGCGAACTTAGGGAGATAACGGTGCTGTTTGCCGATCTGCCGGGATTTACGGAACTCACCGAAGAACTCGGTGCCGACGTTGAACCAAGCCTGACGCGCTTTTTGACCCTTTCAATTGCAGCGATTCATGCCGAGGGCGGCACGGTAGACAAATTCATCGGCGATGCGGTAATGGCGATCTGGAATGCCCCTGGCGATGAGCTAGATCACGCATTGCGCGCCTGCCGCGCCGCAGCGGCGATCCGCGACGCGATGCATGCCATGACGCCGATAGCACCCAAGCACGATGCGATTCGCGTGCGGATCGGTATCAACACCGGCGTGGCGCTAGTGGGCAATATCGGGTCGACCGAACGCCTTAGCTATACCGCGATCGGCGACGTCGTCAACTTGGCGAGCCGGCTCGTTGGCGTGGCCAAGGACAAGGGCGTGGAGATTGCGCTGAGCGACGAAACGCATCGACGATCGCGTGGCCTTCTTGACGCAAGGCTTCTTGGCTGCGTCCGGATACGGGGGAAGATCGCGCCGGTCCGCGTACACACGATCGACCCAACTGTTCCGGGTTGAAGGGGGTGCGACTTGACCATGCTGCTCACCACGCTGATTTGGTTGCAGTTAAAGCATTTCGTGGCTGACTATGTGCTGCAACCCGAATGGATGATTAGCGGCAAAGGGAACTTCAGGAAGCCTGGAGCCTATGTCCACGCCGGCATCCACGCTGTCGCCACTGCGCCGGCCCTTTTGGTGTCAATTACGGATCCGATGTGGGTATTGGCCATTACCTCCGGTGAGTTTCTGGTCCATTTCCTCATCGATCATATAAAGGCCATCTACGGTCATCGTCGACCGCACCCTATCAACACGCGCACATTTTGGATGCTGCATGGCGCCGATCAACTGGCTCATCATCTCACGTATTCGGCGATTTTGGCGATCATGGTGTGCAATGGTGATTTCTTGACGAGATGAAGCGACTACGGCAGGTCGACTCTCGACCAGCGGAAATTTTAAAGTGTTCCACGTGGTCGCAATCGAAAGCTGGCCGTAGGTAGGAGAGACTTCGAACCGCCCTCGTCCATCCGAGTGATGAGTCTTCCATAGTGTTCTGCTGCGAGCTCGGTCGCCGAAACCTGCCAAGCCTCTTTTCCTGAGACGAAAATCATATTCGGCAGCCGACTCCGGTATGCCGAGAGATAAGATAGCCCTGTGGTGCTGCCCTGATGAATGTTTGGCCAAGGTCAAAACTACGTGCCCGTCGGTTCCAATCCCATCAACTGCCTGGATGCGGCCATTTTGATCGGTTGCAGAGCTTGGTTACGATCGAGCAGCGGCCAATGCATCCAACATGATAGCGATCCTCGCGAGATCATCTTCGTTTAGCACTTCGACTGCGGAAGCGATGCGCTTTTGAAGATTCCGTTTGGCGCTCTTCGCGGGCTTGTTCACTTCGTTCGATACAGCAGCAGGGCTGCCGTTGGTTGACTTCCCTTCAAGATCCCTGAGATCAGAATACTCGGCGTGGCATGGTTGCTACGCTCGATCCTGTTCATTCAATAGCCTCGGGATCGGTATCGGGACCTCTTCCGAAAGAGGATTTGAGGTACAAAACAGTCCTCTCTGATCTCCATGGTCGAAAGGCCTCTGATGCGACCACGTTGTTGCTGTCAGAAGCTCCCTAGCAATTCACGATGTTTGGGACGACCACTCGTGTGATGACAGGCACCTCAAATATCTTGACAAAAGAAATCATATTTACGAATTGATGTGCGTCACTGAATTTTTTGAGGGGTTTTTATGCTTTTCAGACGGAACGAGCTCGCGATCACAGTTGCATTGGTTTTCACTCAGCCACTCGCCGCAACCGCCGATCCGATCACCATCATCGATCATGAAAAGCGCACCGTCACACTGCCAAAGCCGGTCGAGCGGATCGCCTCGATCCCGATTCCGATGGCCTCGACCATCATCGCCATGGACGGCGGAACGTCAAAGCTGGTCGGCATGAACCCGACCGCCAAGTCGGCGATCGTCGAGGGCGTGCTCGGCAAGATCTTCCCCGAGGCCAAGGACATTCCCTCCGACATCACCGCGCCGAACTTCATTCCGAACGTCGAGGACCTGGCAACCACCAATCCCGAACTGGTAATCCAGTGGGCCGATCGCGGCCCGGACCTGGTCGACCCGATCGTCAATGCCGGCCTGACCGCGCTTTTGATCTCCTACGGCTCGGAAGAGAAGACCAAGCAGTACCAGGCGATGGTGGCGACCGCGATGGGCAAGCCCGAGCGCGCGCAGATGATCAACGGCTGGCGCGACCAGGTGGCCGCTGAAATGGCAGCCAAGTCGAAGGACATTCCGGCCGAGAAGAAGCCGCGCATCCTCTATCTCGGCCGCGCGCTGGAAAGCCTGACCGCCTCCGGCGACAAGGGCAACTACGCCGCCTTCTATGTCAATCTGGCCGGCGCCGTCTCCGTCTCGGCCAATTTTGAGGGCCAGGGCACGACGATCAGCCCCGAACAGATCGCCGAATGGAACCCCGACGTCATTCTCCTCAACAGTTTCGAGGCCAAGCTCGGCCTTGAGCGGATCTATGACGACCCGATCCTGTCGCTGACCAAGGCCGCCCAGGACAAGCGCGTCTACAAGATGCCGCTCGGCGGCTATCGCTGGGACCCGCCGAACCAGGAAAGCCCGCTGACCTGGATGTGGCTTGCCAATCTCATGCATCCCGACATCTTCCAGTACGACCTGCGCGGCGAGATGAAAAAGGCCTACAAGACGCTCTACGACTACGACCTGACCGACGAGGACATCGACGGCATCCTGTGGGTCGGCATGCAGGGCGACGCCACCGACTACGCCCAGTTCAAGGCGAAGTAAGATGGCGATGGCGGCGGCGGAAAGCGGGCGCCGAAGCCTGATCGGCCTCAGGATTGGCGCGTTCGGGCTGATGGTGCTGGCGCTGATCGCCGCCATGCTGTTTTCAATAGGCGCCGGGCGCTTTTCCGTCGACGTGCCACGGATCGGCGAGATCCTGCTGGCGGCGATCCTCAACCCGGATGCCGCGCCGACCCAGATGGACGAGCGCATCGTGCTGCTGGTGCGTCTGCCGCGCGTGCTTCTGGCGGCGCTGTCGGGTGCGGCGCTCGCCGTCGGCGGGGCGGCGCTGCAGGGCGTGTTCCGCAATCCGCTGGTCTCGCCGCAGGTGCTCGGCATCAGCCAGGGTGCCGCCTTCGGCGGCGCGCTCGCCATCCTGTTCGGCTATTCCGGCTTCGTCCTGCTCGGCATGGCCTTCCTGCTCGGCCTGTCGGCGCTGTTCCTGGTCGGGCTCCTCGCCCGCATCAACGGCCGCACCGAGGTGATCACGGTGATCCTCGCCGGCATGATCGTCGGCGCGCTGTTCGCGGCCCTGGTGTCCGTCGTGCAGTTCGTCGCCGACCCCAACACCTCTCTTCCGGCCATCGTCTACTGGCTGATGGGCTCGTTTTCGACCGCCACCTGGCCACGCCTGTGGCTCGCCGTGCCGGGCATGGGCCTTGGCCTCCTCGCCGTCTGGCTGTTGCGTTACCGGCTCAACCTGCTGGCGCTCGAGGAGCAGGAGGCGCGGTCGCTCGGCGTCAATCCGGATCGCGAGCGCTGGTATATCTTCGTCGCCATTTCGCTGATGACCGGAACCTCGGTGGCGGTAGCCGGCATCATCGGCTGGATCGGGCTCGTCGTGCCGCATGCCGCGCGCATCCTGGTCGGCGAGGACCACCGCGCGCTGATCCCGGCCTCGGCCCTGCTCGGCGCCGCCTATCTGACGCTGATCGACACCATGGCGCGCACCCTGACGGCGGCCGAAATCCCGCTCGGCGTGCTGACGGCGCTGGTTGGCGCGCCGGTGTTTGGTTACCTGCTGCGCCGCCATTTCAAGGAGACCAACCGCACATGATCGGCCTTGAAGACGCCTCCGTCTCCTTCGGCGCCCGCACGCTGTTTTCCGGCATCAGCTTCACCGTGCCGGTCGACCGTTCGATGGCGGTGCTCGGTCCCAATGGTCGCGGCAAGACCACGCTTCTGCGCGCCCTGCTCGGTTTCCAGCCGCTGGCCAAGGGTCGCCGCAGCGCGCCGAAAATCTCCGGCTATGTGCCGCAGCACGGTGCCTCGCAGGCCAAGCTGTCCGGGCTCGACGTCGTCGTCATGGGTCGGGCGGCGAGGCTTGGCCTTTTCGGCCAGCCCTCGGCGGACGACCGCGCGGCGGCCGAGGAAGCGCTGGTCGAGGTCGGCGCCTTCCATCTCGCCGAGCTTCGCTACGACCGCATGTCCGGCGGCCAGAGGCAGATGGTGCTGATCGCCCGCGCCATCGCCACCGGTTCGCCGGCCCTGATCTTCGACGAGCCGACCTCGGCGCTCGATCTCGGTAACCAGTCACGCACGCTGGAACTCCTCAATTCGCTCCGGCTTCGCCGCGACAAGGCGATCCTGTTCACCACCCACGACCCAAACCATGCGCTGGCGGCGGCCGACGACGTGCTGCTGATGAT
The DNA here is from genome assembly GCF_014193555.1 of Rhizobium sp. BK275. Classification (NCBI taxonomy): domain Bacteria; kingdom Pseudomonadati; phylum Pseudomonadota; class Alphaproteobacteria; order Hyphomicrobiales; family Rhizobiaceae; genus Rhizobium; species Rhizobium sp. BK275. The sequence continues at coordinate 619,275 of NZ_JACHZL010000001.1, read as the reverse complement.
GCCGGGCGGGCGCGAAATCCACGGCACCGTCGCCGATATGATCGAGCCCGACAAACTCTCCGAGCTCTACGGCGTGGCGATGCGCTGGGTGGAGGTAACCGGACCGACGGGCGAGACGCGCCGGGCAATCCTGCCGGCTTTCGCCGGAAAAGAGGCAGCATGAGCGCGATCTATCTGAAATCGACCTATGAGGACCCGTCCGAGGCCGTGAAGGCGGCCGCGGCAGAGGGTCTGGTGACGATCGTCGAGCAGCCGGCGCTGACCGCCGACATGCTTCTGGCCCACAAGGGCCTGATCACCGGCAACCAGTTCGACCAGAACGCCATGCTGCTGATGCGCGAGGCGCTCGCCGCATTCCTCGATGCCGGCGGCCGCTGGTTCTTCAACGGCCACATGGTGCGGCCGCTGGTCGACGGCATGAGCCAGTACCGGCCGATCGAGGCGCCGAAGCGCGCCGATTTCGACCTTTCCTCGGTCAACGCCCATCCGCTGTTTTCCGGCATCGAGCTTGCGAAGATCGAGACCAACAAGGGTGTGGCGGGCTTTTACGGCCGGGGCTGCAATCCGCCACCCGAAGGCGCGGTGGCGGTCAACGGTCTCGGCGCGGCGCAGGTGCCGGTCGACTGGGTCTGGGAGCGGCCAAGGGGCGGGCGGATCTTTTCCCATGCCGGCAATGATCTCGGCTCGATGGGGCTCGAATGGAACCTGTCGGGCGAGCTGACGCGGCGCATGATCGACTGGACGCTTGGCGGCCCCTGCCTTGACCCCTGGCCCTCGGCACCCTCGTCGCCGGCGGCCGAGCTGCCGCTTGCCGCGCCCGAAACCTATGGCGGCATGCGCGTGTCGAGCCGAACGGGACGGCGCTTCGTCGCGCCATCGTCCGGCACCTATTACAACATCCGCAGCCTTGAAGGACCGCGCTACACCCAGATCTTCGACGTCATCTGCGCGCCCGAACATCTCGCCGACATACTGCGTCCCGACGACATTCTCTGGGTTCCGTGCCGCACGCCGGCGCAGCGCATGATCGCCCAGAAACCCGTGCTCGCGCGCCATCTGGCCGCCGGCGGCACGGTGGTGGCGCTCGGCGAGAGTCGTTCCGATCTTTGGCTGCCGCATGTCGACTACACCGGCACGCCGACGAATTGGTGGTGGTGGCTCGATCCGGCCGCCGATCTCGGCGTGCGCGTCACCGAGGCCGCGGCCAGCCATCCGCTGATGGCCGGCATCGGCGACAGGCAGGCGACCTGGCACCTGCATGGCTGGTTTGTCCCGCCGGTCGGCGCCACGGTGCTGGCCCGCGACGGTGAAGGCCGGGCGATCCTCTACGAGGACAAGGTCTCGACCAAGGGAACGATGATCCTCTCCTCGCTCGACCCGATGTTCCACCACGGCTCGCATTTCATGCCGGCCACGACCCTTTTCCTCGACAGCTTCGTTCCCAACCTGAAAGCCTTCGCAGATGTCTAATGCCATTACCGTGCTCGACAACGGCCACCCGATCAGCTTCACCTTCGACGGCATCAACGCCTATCACGGCGGCGGTTTTCCCGGCGGCGTGGCGCATGCGCTGAAGGCGATGCAGGCGGCGTTTCCGCTACTGTCCGACACGCCGCTGGAACGGCGCGAAGTGACAATTGTGACGGCGTTTTCCGGTCCCGGCGGACGCGACGCGCTGGAAATGGTGACCCGGGCGCTGACCGAGAGACGGCTGACCGTCGACAAGTCGATCGGCGGCAAGGACATCATCACCGATCCGCCCGGACCTTACGTGTTCCGCTTCAGCTATCGCGGTCGCACCGCTGAAGCCGTAATCAAGCCCGGGCACGTGAAGGAAGAGTTCGTCACGCTGGGCGCTAAGAAGGACAAGACGCCCGACGAGGTCGCCCGCCACGAGGAGTTGAAGGCGGAAATGGCCTATCGTCTGCTGCCTGTCCCTGCACACGAGGTGTATGGCGTCAGGACCTTTTGATCCGGCCCGGACTGAGGATCCAACGTATCGTGTGTGAATAACTGCGGTCAGAGTTTGTAAGCTTTTCCTGCATGCTGTTCCACGTTGCCCGCGAGCAGCGGGCTTTCCGTCAGGGCCTTGATCAATCGGTCGAATGGCATAGCTACTCGACCACGACCTTGGCGCAGCTGGGCTCCCTCGAGGCATGATAGGCGGACCTTCTCGCAGCAGCGCGGGGCCAGTCGCTACGGAGTTACGAAGCTGCCGGGCTGGAAGTGATCAATCCCTGGTCCCGATAACGACAGAGTGGATCGAGGTGTCGTAGGTTTGTATCGGTTCAAGGCGATAAGCTAGCACCCTATCCTCTCGATCGTTATACTGTTTTTGAAAAACGGTATAACACCGAAGTCGAGCTTTTGAAGTCCATCGACCTCATATCGGGCGATGCCCGCCGAGCTGGGTCAGCGCTCGCTCGACCCGCTTGGACGGCCGATTTTCCCCCGGAAGGTCGGTTCACCTCGGCTAACATCAAGGGGCGCAAGTACTGGTACTTCGACATCCAGATAGGCATGGTGATACGAAACGTCGTTACGTCGGCTCTGCTGATGATCCGGATATCGCGCAGGGATGCTTGGCTTCGTTGTCCAGCACGATGCGAACGGCTCGTTTGTGTTTAAGCATGCAATGTTGCCCCCTTTTTGGAGTGCGCGCCTGAGGGTGGACAATGATCACGCCGCTGTTTTGCCAATCTTCCGGATGTGTTGATCCTCGGATTGCGGCGGGTCCCAGATAATGAAGCGCCAAATAAAGTCTGCGTTTGTTGTAAATCATCCTTGATGAAGTATGGAAGGTGTTCGGTCAGCGCCTGTTTGCCGACAAGACGTCCCAGCGCGGCGATGCGGGCTTCGTATTTCTGGATGAGGTCGGCGGCTTGAGCGTCATCATCGAACGCGCCTTGCGCCCTTCTGTCGCGTCAATCTTATAATTAAATATGCGTTAATGATCATGTGTGAATATTGATAGCGTGACTGGATCGGCAGCAGTGAAACCTGTGGAGGATTGCGGGTGAGTATTCTTGATCGTGGTGGAAATGCTGTCGCGGTACTTGCCGCTCTGTCGAATTCGCAAGCAATGATCGAGTTTGACTTGTCGGGCAAGATCCTCACGGCTAACGAAAACTTCTGCAGGGCGCTTGGCTACGAGTTGAGGGAGATCGTCGGAAAACATCACAGCATGTTTGTCGAGCCAGCCTATGCATCCTCGGCAGAATACAAGGCTTTCTGGGCTAAGCTGTCGGCCGGGAAATTCGATCAACAGCAATACAAGCGGATTGGAAAAGGCGGGCGCGAGGTCTGGATCGAGGCGTCCTACAATCCCGTGTTCCGGCGTGGAAAGCCAGTCAAAGTCATCAAGATTGCAACAGACATCACGACGCAGAAGCTGAAGTCTGCCGAGGATGCGGGCAAGATCGACGCGTTGTCCCGCGCACAGGCGATCATCGAATTCACGCCAGCGGGCGAAGTGCTGACCGCGAACGACAATTTCCTCAGCGCCCTCGGGTATTCGCTTGCCGAGATCCAGGGCAAGCATCATTCGATGTTCTGTGAGACAGACTACACAAGGTCGGACGCTTACAAGGAATTCTGGCGCAAGCTTTCAAGTGGCCAGTTCGTCGCCGACGAATTCATGCGTGTCGGCAAGGGTGGCCGGAAGGTTTTCATCCAGGCTTCCTACAACCCGATCTTCGACCTGAACGGCAGGGTGTTCAAGGTCGTGAAGTTTGCGACCGATGTCACGGGGCGCGTCGAGAATGTCGAGCAACTTGCCCGTTGCCTGACCAATTTTGCCGACGGGGACCTGTCGCAGACGATCGAAAAGCCCTTCATTCCTTCGCTGGAACGGCTGCGGACCGACTTCAACAGCGCCTCAGAAAAGCTGAAGGGCGCAATGGCGACGGTGGCTCAAAACGCCAAGGCGATTTCAGCCGGCTCCAATGAAATTCGCACCGCAGCCGACGATCTGGCAAAGCGCACCGAGCAGCAAGCCGCATCCGTCGAAGAGACGGCGGCGGCCCTTGAGGAAATCACAACGACGGTCAAGGATTCGAGCCAGCGTGCCGAGGAGGCCGGTCGGCTCGTGGCGCGCGCCAGAGACCACGCTGAGCATTCCGGCCAGGTCGTGCGTGACGCGATAGGAGCCATGGACCAGATCGAAACCTCGTCGCGCGAAATTTCCAATATCATCGGTGTCATCGATGAAATTGCCTTCCAGACGAACCTTTTGGCGCTCAATGCCGGCGTAGAGGCGGCACGGGCAGGGGAGGCCGGCAAGGGTTTTGCCGTTGTTGCCCAAGAGGTTCGCGAACTGGCTCAGCGGTCCGCGAAAGCTGCCAAAGAGATCAAGAGCTTGATTACGGCGTCCGGTTCCCACGTGGCAAACGGCGTCGGCCTTGTCACGAATGCCGGATCCGCGCTCCGGGAGATCGCCAGTCAGGTTCACGAAATCAACACCAACGTGGCTGCGATCGTGGAGGCGGCGCGCGAGCAATCGACTGCACTTGGCGGGATCAACCAGGCCATCAACACCGTCGATCAGGGAACGCAGCAGAACGCCGCGATGGTCGAGGAGCAGACCGCAGCCAGCCATGGCCTCGCACGAGAGGCTGCAGCCCTCTTCGAGCTTCTTGAACAGTTCCGTTTTGACGATACCTCGAGATCGAGGCCCTCGTCTACGCAGGCGGATCGCCACCCTGTTCCACCGACGGCTTTGAAAGTCGTTCGTAGCTCGTCCGCCACATCCACCCAACGCGGCTCGGCAGCCGTCGCACTGAAATCTGATTGGGAAGAATTCTGATCATCACAGGAAATTGGATCGGTATGAAAGCTCGTGGCAAGGCGCCTACGAACGTCCCGGTGCGATATTCGGCCATGAGATAATGCAATTTTACACCCCGTCAGCGGCAAGTTCGTCCGCTTCTACGATCCATGAAGGGTCCCACTCACTCGGCACTGCGAGGAGTAAGGTCACATGTCACAGGCAGAAGACGAGAGGCTGAACCTTCTTTACGAAGCAAGCATTCTCGATACGCCGCCGACGACGGAATTCGACGCTATCGTACGTCTTGCCTGCAGCATGTTCGATATGCCGATGGCGTTGGTTTCGTTTGTCGATGAGCATCGGCAATGGTTCAAGGCCCGGCAAGGCTTTCCTTTGAAAGAGGCGCCGCGCGAGCATTCTTTTTGCGGCTACGTCGTGGAAACAGGTTCTCCGCTCGTCGTTGAAGATGCCAGCACAGACTCCCGTTTTTGCGGAAACACTTTCGTCAGAGACTGTTCCGTCCAGTTCTATGCGGGGGTTCCGCTTTCGGAAGGGGAGACGTGTTACGGCGGCTTTTGTGTCCTCGACACCAAGATCCGCCGCTTCAGTGATCGGGATCTCGAACAGCTCCATAGTTTGGCGAGCGTCGTCATGGGCCTTGTCCGGGAGCATCGTCAGCAAAGCCTGCTGAAGGAGCAGCAACGTGAACTGGAGTTGAAGCAGGCGCGGTTCGAACAAACCGAGCGCTCTGCCAAGGTCGGTGGTTTTGAGATGGACCTTAGCACCGGTGCGATCGTCTGGTCGGATCAGATATACCGCACCGTGGGATTGCCGATCGGCAAACGCATGACTTCGGAGGAGGTGATTGGCTGCTATGCTCCCGAAGAACGTGACAGCGTCAGGCGCAGGATCCGCGACGTCCTGAATGGCGCAGGCGCCGGCATTGACAAAGAATATCGCATTGTCACGCCAGAAGGCGAGGAACGATGGATTCGCGTCGTGAGCGATATCGAAAACCTGCATGGTGAGCCAAGACGTCTGTTCGGCATCGTTCAGGATGTTTCCGAAAAAGTGCGCTATGAGCAACGTCTGCTCCGGGCAGCAAACGCCGATCCCCTTACCGGCCTTGCAAACCGGGCGGCCTACAATGCGCATATGCAGAGACTCGCAGCGGCGGACGCCTCTTCCATCGGTTTGTTGCTGATCGACGTCGATCGTTTGAAGCAAATCAACGACACCCTCGGCCATGCAACCGGTGACCTGCTGTTGAAAGGTGTGGCGTCACGCCTGGACGAGCGCCTCGGGAAGCGTGGAAAGGTATTTCGCCTCGGCGGTGACGAGTTCTGCGTCATCCTGGAAGCACCCGCAAACGCGCGGGGCATGCGTTCACTGGCGCGACATCTGATCGAATATATAGGCCGCCCGCTGGAGGTCGGTGGGTCGACGATAAATCCGATGATAACCTTGGGCGGTGCGATTTCAGAAGGTGAAATGGATGCGGCGACACTGTCGCAAAACGCGGACTTTGCGCTCTACCATGCCAAGGAAACACGGCGCGGCAGCTATATCCACTATCAGCCCAGCCTGCGTTCGACGATCGCCCATCGCATTCAGATCGTCCGGGAGGTGGAACAGGCACTCACGGAACATCGGATGGTGCCACATTACCAGCCGCTCGTTCGTTGTGCTGACGGCCAGGTATGGGCGTTTGAAGCGCTTGTGAGAATGCAGCGCCCGGACGGCTCAATCGTGTCGGCGGCGCAATTTCATGAGGCATTCACGGACTCGAGCGTGTCTCATCACATCACGACGCAAATGCTGGAGCATGTTGCGACAGATATCCGTAACTGGATGGACCGCGGGCTGGATTTCGGGCGGGTCGGGCTGAATGTCAGCGCCTCCGACTTCATGAGGGGCGATCTGGAAATGAGGATTGTTGCCGCGTTTGCGTCGCGAGGCATCCCGCTGGACAAACTGGTACTTGAAGTGACTGAAACAGTGTTCCTGCAGGGCTTGGAAGACACTGTCGCAACAACGCTGCAGCGTTTGCGGAAAAAAGGTCTGGCTGTAGCGCTCGATGACTTTGGGACGGGCTATGCGTCACTGACACATTTGCGGAGCCTGCCCGTCGATATCATCAAGATCGACAAAAGCTTTATCGATACCATGCTTGACGATGAATCGAGCCTCGCAATCGTTGACCTGGTGCTCAATCTGGCGCAGAAGCTTAAAATGAAGGTCACCGCGGAAGGTGTGGAAACCCACAGACAGGCAATGTGCTTGCTGGAAATGGGCTGTACCACACTCCAAGGTTATCTGTTCAGCAAGCCGATGGACCGCGAACACGTCGTCAAATACTTAACTGCTTTGAAACCACATCTCATCGAGAACCCCGAACGGGCGCAGGATCAACCGTGGCTGTCGCAAGCGCATGCTTAAGTCGACCCGTGCATGACGGGCTCACTTAGCGTTCACGGCGATGAAAGGGCGCTGCTCGAAGTCGTGCACCAGCTACCGCGATCCGCTGGCCACTGGCGATCGCGGAATCGCAGGTTTCCTCAAGCTCCCTAGGAGCGATCTCTCGGATCAAACCTGGTCAAGTGCCGGATTGACTTCAGCACTCAAAAAGGTCCGCGTAAATTCAGGCCCGGCCGTTCATAGGGCGTCGAAAGATCTGTGTCGTCCGCAAAACAGCGGGCGTCGCCAAGGAAGGAGATTTTTCAACATTCCTCATTCTCTTGAAAGGGCGTCGACCGGATCGAGACGTGAGGCGTTGCGGGCCGGCAAAAAGCCAAAGGTCAACCCGATAAGGAAGGCGACTGCAGAGGAACCCAGAACCGAGTTCAGCGATATGATCATCGGAATCTCTCCCTGAGCGCCGCCCAGGACCGCAGCGATCACGAATGCCAGCCCGGCACCGATAAGCGAACCTGCGACGCAGATCGCCACCGCTTCGATAAGAAACTGCAACATGATATCGAGACGCCGGGCACCGACGGCCATGCGTAAGCCGATCTCACGCGTTCGTTCGGTGACAGAAACGAGCATGATGTTCATTACACCGATACCCCCTACTATTAGAGAAATCACTGCGACACAGGAGATCAAAAGTGCCATTGTGCGCGACGTTTTCTCCATGGCCTTGCGTATCTGGTCGCTATTGAAGACAAAGAAATCCTTCGTCCCGTGTCGCCTGGTCATCAGGCTCACTATGGCGCGCTCAGCGACACCGGTGTCGACACCATCAGCGACGCGAACGGTCAGTCCGCCGAGACTTGCAGCCGTTCCTGATACCCGGCCCGCCACGCTTGTATGTGGGACATAGATCTGCAAACTCTTGTCGCCTGCCGCGCTCCTAGGCCGCTTCACCACGCCAACGACCATAGCCGGCATCCGATCAAGCAGGACAGTCCGCCCCAACTGCTTTTGCCCATTGGGAAATAGTGCGGCAGCGGTGCGATCGTCGAGCACCGCCTGAAGGCGGCGCCCTGCGGCGCTTTCGGCCGAAAAGCCGTTGCCGGCAATCAAGGTCATGCCGTTGATCTCGAAGTAATCAAGACCGACGCCGTTGACGTTGGCGTTGAGCGAAGCGTGATCGGAACGTGCCCGTACCGAAGCATATATGAGCGGGGTTACCCCGCTAACATAGGATTGGGCTGACAGCGCCTCTGCGTCGGCAATCACAAGCGTGGTAATGTTCGCCGCACGCTCGTCACCCCAGTCGCGGCCCGGGTAGATGGATAGTGTGCTGGCACCCAATTCGCTCATCTGCGCCAGCACCTTTCGCCGCGAGCCTTCACCAAGGCCGACGACACAAACCACCGCTGCAATGCCGATGATGATCCCGAGCATAGTGAGAAAAGTTCGGATTCGGTGCGCCGCCATGGAACGAAGTGCCATCGGCCCGGCATCCGTCAGGCGACGCTGGAACCCGACAAACCGACCGGTCGGCTGCTTACGATCGACTGGACGAGGGCCGGTGCCGTTCTGTCTTTCTCTGAAGCGCCGATCTGAAAGAATCTTTCCATCGCGTATTTCGATAATTCGGTCGGCGTTTGCGGCCACCTGCATGTCATGAGTCACCATTATGATCGTGTGGCCGTCGGCATGCAGTTCCTTTAAGATCTCAAGAACGGTTTCGCCGTTGACGCTATCGAGCGCTCCTGTCGGTTCGTCGGCAAGGATGATTTCGCCACCATTCATCAATGCGCGGGCGATGGACACCCGCTGCTGCTGGCCACCCGAGAGCTGACCCGGCCGATAGTCGAGACGTTCACCAAGGCCGAGGCGCCCAAGGAGCGCTTTTGCACGTTGACGCCTGACGTTGGAATTCAGCCCGGCATAAACCGCCGGCATGGCGACGTTCCCAGCCGCGCTCAAGGTTCCAAGCAAATGGTAGCGCTGAAAAATGAAGCCGAAATGTTCCCGCCGCAGCGCGGCTAGTTCATCGACCGACAGGCCCGAGACGCTCTTCCCGCCGACCCGATATTCGCCATAACTCGGTTGGTTGAGACAACCGAGAATATTCATCAGCGTCGATTTACCCGAGCCGCTGGCGCCGACGATTGCCACAAGCTCCCCGGCTTCTATGGAGAGGCTGACGCCGTCCAGCGCGGTAACCGTTTCATCTCCTGCCTTAAAAACTCGGGAGACATTTTCGATCTGTATCAGCGCGCTCACATCGACACCACGTCGGAATCAGTTGAAACTTCACCGTCGGCTGGAATAATGACCTCGTCGCCAATCGACAGGCCATCAATGACCTGGGCGTTGATCTTGTCGGTCAATCCCGCGACCACAAGCCGTTCGACAGTGTCGCCGGAAGGCAGACGTAGGCGCACACGATAGCGCCCTTGCGCGTCACGAGCGGTCAACGCTGGCCACGGCACCAGAGGCACTTTTTCAGCTTTTCCCACTACGATCCTGACGGAGGCAGTCATCATCGGGCGTAAGCGGCCATCCGGGTTGGGTGTGCTGAACAAGCCATTGTAATAAACAGCCTGTGAGCCCTGGATCGGGGTGGCAGACGTCCCTGTTCCCGATCCGGAATCCGTCGCGATCGTGGTCGGCGCCGGCTCTATTTGCTCGAGCCTTGCTGAAACCGGATCGTTCGGATTCCCCATGATCGTGAAGCGGACGTCCTGATCTGGGCGAACACGTCCAATGTCCGTTTCCGAGATCTGAACCTTGACGCGCATCATATCAAGCTGCGCGAGAACGACGATCGTCGGTGCCGCCTGAACGGCGTTCAAGGTCTGGCCAGCCTTTGTTACGACGGCGACCACAGTGCCATCCATCGGTGCGCGGACTTTTGTATAGCCGAGATTTACCTCGGCATTTTCAACCTCGACCGAAGCCTGCGAGATTTGAGCGTCGAGCGCCTCTACCTCTGCCTGAAGCGTATTGAAGGCCGCCTCCGCGGTCTCCATATCGGCAGAAGACACAGCGTTTTGTGCATTCAGTGCACGCTGTCGGTGATAAGTTTGCTCGGCTTGACGAAGCTGGATGCCGCGCGCGCGACGTTGCGCTTTCACATTGGCGAGCGCGGCTTTCGCGATACGCAGCGCGTTGGTCTGCGGCGTGGAATCCACCTCGGCGATCAGATCGCCTTGCTGAACCATTTTACCAAGCTGCACATGAAGCGCCTTGAGCTGACCTGAAACCTGTGCGCCCACATTGACCAGACGTGCAGGTTCCAGAACCGCGCTGGCAACGACCGTTTCTTCGATCGTACCGAGAACAACCCGCTGGGAAAGTTCGGGTGGCTGGTCCGGACCGCTGAAGAGGGAGCGAGCAGAAGCAAAACCGATCACGGCAACAGCGAGGGTAATAGTGACGGGTAGGAAGCTTTTTTTTGCGAATTTCTGGGCCATTTTTTCGGCGGACGTTAAGGGATTGACGATTGCTGGACTATCGTTTGCAAATGCTGGTTGACATCCGAAGCGACCGTCGCCCTGACAAGAGCGTGAGGGCAGCGAAGACGACGCAGGTGAGCATGGAGTGTCGCCCGTACACGGCTTGCCCTCACTGATAACGGCACCTTAAGCAGGTGCGAAATTAATCCGGTTGGAGTTTTACTCGTCTCAATCAGGTTCCCAGCCTGGCGGCGGCGCGTCGGTTTCCCAATCGAGATCGTCCCAAGTGTCGACGTCTTCGTAGAAGTCACAACTCGAATAGTGACTAGGTACTGATATTGAAAGAAATTGTCGGCACCATCGGCGCGTCCACGTCACGCACGTACATGGGCACGCGGACGCGCCGCGTATCGTACGCGACATCAATGTAGGCCGCCGACACCCATCCCCGACGTCCACCCCCTTCCACGTCGCACCACCTGAACCTTTTTGTGCAACCAAACACATGCAGGGACGTCCCTTCCGGCAAACTGCCAATGAAGGGATAACGAGTACTGGGACCCGCCCACATGTTGATTTCAGCGGCCGCATAAGAACCTGCATGTGCGGCTTGCTTTCCAATGAAAGCTGCGCAAGCAAGTGCTACCGCGTGAATGACTATCCGTCGCATCAAAAACCTCTTGTCGGTACGCCTAATGGACAACATTCGTCATCAGCCAGCATTCGGTCTGGCGAAGACGACCTGTGAGCATCCACTAACTTCGCGCCGGTCGAGATCGTGTGGAGGTCGTATCCACGTTCAAATGGCCACGGCCCGTGGGTTTCGCATATGGGTGAGGATCGTAAAGGACAAGCATCGCCGCTGCGAGAGCAGTGGCCGGAGACGGGGATAAATGGGTAGCGCGAGCGCAGCGGTTCCAAAGAACTACCAGCATGAATTATTGATGGCAGCATGGACAAAGCTGACAGGAAGACGCGCGATCAGCGCCCGTTACAAAATGCGGCCGAGATACGATCGAAGATGTGCTGCTTCCGAGTTGCCTGTGTTGTCCAGCCGTGAAATCAATGAACATCGCACGGCGCCTGATCGATCACACACTGAGACATGATCGTGTCCCGCCGGGTGGTGTAGGTCGGCGGTAGCGAAGCCGCTCGCGAGCGCGCCCTCAACAGCGCCGTAGCGAGCGGGCGGCGAAGCGGTGGTCATCGGCGGTGGAGCAGCCTTACGGTGCGATTTCCACCACGACACGCCCCCTGATTTTGCCCTCCACGATATCCTGAGCGAGGCTCGGAAGCTCGGAGAAGGGCTCGATCCTCGCCAATGTCCCGATCCTTTCTGTTTTCAGGTGTTGGGCCAGGGTCTGCCATGCACGGATCCGTTTTGGTATCGGTGCCATAACGGAATCAATGCCAAGCAGTGCCACGCCGCGCAGGATATGCGGGAGAACCGTTGCCGGCAGGTCTGCGCCTGCCGCGAGGCCGCAGGCAGCAACCGCTCCGCCGTAGACGGTCTGTGAAAGTGCGTTTGCGAGCGTCGTGGAGCCGACGGAATCAACCACGCCGGCCCAGCGCTCCTTTTGTAGAGGGCCGCCCTTTTCTGAAAGCGATGCCCGGTCAACGAAATCGCTCGCGCCGAGCGATCCGAGATAGTCCCGCGTTTCCGGGCGGCCGGTCGATGCGGTTACTTTGTAACCTTTGTCCGCAAGCAGACTGATCGCGACCGAGCCGACACCGCCCGCCGCACCGGTCACGAGAATTTCGCGATCATCGTTGGCGATCGTGCCCCAATCCTCAAGTGCATTGACACAAAGCGCCGCCGTGTAGCCGGCCGTTCCAATTGCCATTGCCTGCGAAAGGCTGAAGGTTTCGGGCAGCGCGATCAGCCATTCCGCTTTCAGGCGCTGAAATCGCGAATATCCGCCCCATTCTGTTTCAGACAGACCCCAGCCGTTGACGATGACCTTGTCGCCGGGCGCCCATTTGTCCGATCGGGATTCAACCACGATTCCGGCAAGGTCGATACCTCCGACCATGGGAGTACGCCGGGCTATCCGTCCTTTGCCGGTTAGGGCCAGACCATCCTTGTAATTGACGGTCGAATAGTGAACCTCGACGAGAACATCATGATCCGGCAGATCGGAGAGTGAAAGCTGGCTGAAGCCAGCCTGCGGCTTGCCATCGGCCATGTCGATGACCATTGCCTGGAATGTATCGGACATGCGTCCCCCTTCTTACACTTGAAATCGACCGTTCGCCTTGTCAGGTCTGCGGCGGGGCCTTCATCCTGTCGCGTGCGTCCATCGCAGTTGCGTAGCTGTTGCGAATGTAGGCCAGCAGGTCCGCCAATGCCCTTGTCGCCGTCTCGGTGTCGCGCTTGGCGACGGCCTCCATGATCTGCCGGTGAAAGCCAGCGACCTTGCGGCGCTCGCGAACCCGGAACACGATCATGTTGGTGATGGGGATGAAGGACTCGATCACTGTGTACATCATCAGCTTCAGCGGACCATTGCAGGTGGAATCCACCAGCGCGCGATGAAAGCGCACGTCGGATGCGCAGAAGTCCTCGTCACTGATCGCCTCGTCGCGCTGGATCTCGATCTCCGCCGCCATTCGCTCCAGATCGGCAGCGCCGTGATTTTCGCAGGCGAGCTTGCAACAGATCGTCTCCGTCTCAAGGCGGGCCGTAATGATCTCGTCGATATCGAAGGCGCCGATGCCGACAAGCAGGGTTGCTGCTGCGGTGATCGCGTTGGAAAGCCCTTCCGGATCCGGCCGTTTGACGAAGTTCCCGCCGAGCGGGCCGCGCCTTGAATGGATGAGGTTTTGCGCTGCCAGACGTTTCAGCGCCTCGCGCACGGTCGGCCGCGATATGCCGAAGCTTCTCGCGAGATCCTCTTCCGTGGGAAGCCGCTCGTCGATCTTCAGGCGGCCATCCATGATCGCGGACTTTATGTTCTCCGCAACCTGCTTGGCGATGCCAGCCCTCACGACCTCATCAAATTTCAACGTCATCGATTGTCGTCCTTATCTCGATTTCATAGATGCCATGGCCGCTTCGAAAACGCTACTGAAAATTGAATATAGGTTTGACAAATATCGGATAGACGATAACCTGCCCTGGATCCAGATAACCAAGGGGAACGAAATTGGGCGGATCGACTGGTCGGGCGGAGATCGCCCGAGATGCCTGTGCGCCTGTCGGCGGGCATGCAGAATTGCTGCGCCGTCTGAACGGGAGGATCGGTAGTAAGGCCGTTCTCGCTGGCGACGACGTCGGCGACGGCTATCGTGGTGACGCAACCGATGAGCGCGGTGAGCGCCCGATAATCGTTTTCCGGCCCGCCGATACGGCGGAAGTGTCCGCTATCCTTGAAGAATGCAATCGTCTGGGTCAGCCCGTCGTCGTCCAAGGCGGCAGGACGGGCCTTGCGGGCGGGGCGAGGCCTCATGTCGGCGAAGTGTCGCTTTCGCTTGAGCGAATGGTGAACCTGTCGCCGGTGGATGAGAATGCCGCCACCATCATCGCAGAGGCCGGTGTTACGCTTCAGTCCGTACAGGAGGCTGCGGCAGGCTGCGGGCTGTTTTTCGGCGTCGATATCGGCGCGCGCGGCACGTCCACGGTTGGCGGTAATATTGCCACTAATGCGGGCGGTATTCGTGTCCTGCGCTATGGCATGTATCGGTCCCAGGTTCTGGGGCTCGAGGTTGTGCTGGCGGATGGCTCCGTGCTGACGAGCTTGAAGGGATTGCCCAAGGACAATTCGGGCTTCGATCTCAACCAGCTCTTCGTCGGAAGCGAAGGTGTGCTTGGCGTGGTCACGCGGGCCTGTTTGCGGCTGCATCCTGAGCCGCGGTCGCAAGCGAATGCCTTTTGCGGATTGCCGTCGTTAAGTGCCGCTATTGCCCTTCTGAAGCATTTGCGCTCTGCACTCGGCCCGTCGCTGTCGGCCTTCGAAGTGATCTTTCCGAATGTTTATGACGGGGTTCTGTCGCTGACCGGTGCTCGGCCACCTGTTGCGGCAGGTGCCGGGATGTACGCCCTTGTGGAGATGCAGGGGCAGGACGAGGCCGGCGATCAGGAGCGTTTTTCCGAAGCGCTTATGGCTTGCTACGAAAGCGGAATCGTGACGGACGTGGCTGTTTCGGGGTCGCTGCGCGAGTATCACGCAATCTGGAAACTTCGCGAGACTGCCAGTGAATTCATCTTCTCGATGGACCACGTCTCCGGTTTCGATGTCAGCCTGCCCTTGTCCAATGTACAGGCCTTCCTTGATGCTGCCAGCGACGAGATCGCGGCCGCCGATCCGAATGCCGAGATCTATATTTTCGGCCATCTCGGCGATGGCAATTTGCATTTTCTTGTCCGCACTCATCATCCTGAGCGGATCACCGACATAACTCTTTCTGCCGTGATCCGTGCCGATGGCGCGATTTCTGCCGAGCACGGAATTGGCCTTGAGAAGAAGAAGTGGCTGCCTCTCGGGCGAAGTGCCGCCGAGATGAATGCCATGCGCCGCCTGAAGGCCGCCTTCGATCCCAACAATATTCTCAATCCCGGCCGGGTTTTCGACATGCCGTCGCCGGGCGTGCCGGAGCGTGCGTAGATGCAGAACCTGTCCGATATGGTCCGCGCATTGCCCACTGAAAAAGGCCCGAGCCTTGATGACCGCTATACGGTCGATCATGGAAAAATCCTCGTGTCGGGCACACAGGCGCTGGTGCGTCTTCCGATGATCCAGCGACAGCGCGATCTGGCAAGGGGCCTCAACACTGCCGGTTACGTCTCCGGTTATCGCGGTTCGCCGCTCGCAAGCTTCGACCGCGAGATGGCGCGCGCCAAGACCTATCTCGACCAGAACCATATCCGCTTTCAGCCCGGCCTCAACGAGGACATGGCGGCGACCGCTATATGGGGAACGCAGCAAACGGCGATGTTCTCCGGCGTCCGCTATGACGGTGTCTTCTCGATGTGGTACGGCAAGGGGCCGGGCGTCGATCGCACCATGGATGTGATCCGGCATGCCAATGCCGTCGGCACCAACCCGAATGGTGGCGTGCTGCTGCTCGCAGGCGACGATCATGGAGCCGTCTCATCGACCTTGCCGCATCAGAGCGAGCACAATCTGATATCGGCCATGGTGCCTTTGCTGTCGCCTGCCGGCGTCGCCGAATATATCGACCACGGTTTGCTCGGATTTGCGCTTAGCCGCTATTCGGGTGCGTGGATCGGCTTCAAGTGCCAGACGGAGATTGTCGAATGCACGGCAACCGTCGATCTCGATCCGGCTCATCCTGCGATCGTCTATCCGGATGCGCAAGGCAATCTGTCGCTTCGCTGGCCTGACGGGCCGCATGCGATGGAGCGCCGGCTGGAAGACAAGCTTTCTGCCGTCCATAGATTTGCCCGTCACAACGGGTTCGACCGCAGCATCTGGCAGGGGCAGCACACCAAGGCGCGTCTCGGCATCGTCTCGACCGGCAAGTCCTGGCTCGATCTGATGGGCGCGCTTTCGCGCCTCGGCGTAGACGAGCGACGTGCAGGCGAGCTTGGCATCCGGCTCTACAAGGTGGGCCTTGTCTGGCCAATCGAGCCGGAGGGGATCGCACGGTTTGCCGCCGACGTCGAGACGCTGCTGGTCATCGAAGAAAAGCGTCCGATCATGGAAGACCAGATCAAAGCTCTGCTCTTCAACATGCCATCCGATGACAGGCCGAGAGTGTTCGGCAAACTCGGGCCGGCGGGCACGCCGCTTCTGTCCGCCGTCGGCGAGATCGATGCGGTGGCCGTCGGGAGGGCCATCCTTGCCGTGCTCGGGCCGCAGGCCGATGATCTCGATAGCCGGTCGCGGGAGATGGAGGCAATTGTTGCAGCCAGCGTGACGGAAAGTCCGGCACTCAGGCGCGATCCGTATTTCTGCTCCGGCTGTCCGCACAGTGTCTCGACCAGACTGCCCGAAGGAAGCCGTGCGTCGACCGGTATCGGATGCCACATGATGGTCATCGGGCTTGAAGATCGGAACACCTCGACCTTTACCCAGATGGGGGGTGAGGGCGGTGCATGGATCGGGCTTTCTCAGTTCACCGATGAAAAGCATATCTTCGTCAATATGGGCGACGGCACCTATTTTCATTCGGGCCTGCTTGCGATCCGAGCAGCGATCGCCGCGAAGGTCAACGCCACTTACAAGATCCTCTATAACGATGCCGTCGCCATGACCGGCGGTCAAAAGCACGACGGTGAGGTCTCTGTTCCCGGTATCGTCGGCCAGATGCTGGCCGAAGGGGCTGCAAGAGTGGCCGTCGTCGCCGAGTGGCCGGAGGTCTGGCAGGGCCGCTTGCCACGCAATGTCACGGTCAACCATCGCGACGAACTCGATCAGGTGCAGCGTGAACTGCGCGAGATCAACGGGGTGACGGTGCTGGTCTACGATCAGGTCTGTGCGGCAGAGAAGCGCCGGCGTCGCAAGCGCGGGGCGCTGGCGGTCGCGGACAAGCGAGCCTTCATCAACGAACTGGTCTGCGAAGGATGCGGCGATTGCTCGGCCGTTTCCAACTGCATCTCGATCGAGCCGCAGGAAACGGAGTTTGGCCGTAAGCGCAAGATCAACCAATCGAGTTGCAATACCGACCTTTCCTGCATCAAGGGCTTCTGTCCGAGCTTCGTGACGGTTGAGGGCGGAAAGATCAGAAAGCCGGCTGCGAAAGCTCAGCAAGCGATATTCGATGATATGCCGCTACCTGTTCTGACGGATATCGGAGCGCAGCCATATAACATGCTGTTGGCCGGTATCGGCGGGACGGGGGTGATTACCGTCAGCGCTGTTCTCTCCATGGCGGCGCATCTCGATGGCCTTTTTGTGCAGACGCTGGACCAGACGGGGCTTGCGCAGAAGAACGGGGCTGTCATTTCGCATCTTCGCGTGGCGCGGATGGCTGGTGCTTTGTCGTCGGTCCGGATCGGCGTTGGCGAAAGCGATGTGGTGCTCGGCTTCGACATCGTGGTGTCGGCCGGTCGCAATGCGCTGTCGACCTTTGGAGCTGGCCGCACGCGCGCCGTTCTCGACAATCACTTCGCGCCGACGGCGTCTTTCGTCCAGAACACGGCGATCGATTTCCAGCAGGAAGCGACGCTGAAAACGCTGCGCCGTGCCGCCGGCGAGGATGCTGTTCACCTCGTCTCGGCGACCAAGCTTGGCGCGGCGCTGATGGGCGATGCGATTGCAGCCAACATGTTCCTGCTTGGTCATGCATGGCAGCGCGGCCTGGTGCCGATCAGCCTTGCCTCCATCGATCAGGCGATTGCCCTCAATGGAACCGGCGTTGCGATGAACCGTGCCGCCTTCGGCTGGGGCCGTCGCTCGGCGGTCTCCCCCGATATCGTCGCCAGCGCCGCCGGAGCTGATCTGACCGAGGTCAAGCCCGTCGAGACACTCGACACGATCGTCGAGAGCCGTGAGGCTTTTCTCGCCGCGTATCAGAGCGCCACCTATGCGCGCCGGTACCGGGCACTGGTCGATGCTGCGCGGCAGGTCGAAAACAGGCTCATGGCCGGCGAGGAGTTTGCAATGGCCGTCGCCAAAAACGCCTTCAGGCTGATGGCCTACAAGGACGAATACGAGGTGGCGCGTCTGCACCGCGACCGGAGCTTCAAGGCTGCGATCGAAGCGCAGTTCGAAGGCGACTTCAGCATCAAGCATCATCTGGCGCCACCAATCCTGTCACGGCGGATCGACAAACGCACCGGAAACCCGGCGAAGATCGCCATCCCCCAGAAAATGATCGGCCCGGCCTTCGCGCTTCTGGAAAAGCTGCGCTTCCTGCGCGGCACGGCGCTCGATCCCTTCGGCTATACCGAAGAGCGCCGGATGGAGCGGCGCCTGATCGCCGACTATCAGGCGATGATCGAGGATCTCACGAGACAGCTTTCCGTCGAAACGCACGGCCATGCCGTCGCGCTTGCCCGGCTGCCGGAAGAGATCAAGGGGTTCGGCCCCGTCAAGATGGCGTCGATCGGGCGCTTCGAAAACAAGATGGCGGCCTTGCTTGCAGCGCCGGCCAATGACGAGAAACGAACAGCGATGCCGGATCGGGACGCGGATAAGAGGAAAAGCATATGAGCACTTCCGAGACCTTCGAGACGATCCTTTACGAGAAGGACAGCCAGGATAAATTCGCGACGATCACCATCAATCGTCCGGAAAAGCTCAATGCGATGAACAAGACGACGGTGCGCGAAATCGACTGCGCCGTCGCCATGGCTGTCGCCGACAAGGAGGTCAACGCGCTCATCATCACGGGGGCGGGCCGCGCATTCTCGTCCGGCTATGATCTTCAGGGCGCCGACTATGATGTCGATATCGAGGACTGGCATGCGGACATGTCGGAGAACGCCCAGGCGCTCCTCAACATCTGGAAGGCACCGATCCCGGTCATCGCTTCCGTGAACGGTTATGCGCTTGCGGGTGCGCTTGAGCTGATGATGGCCTGCGATCTGGCCATTGCCAGCGACAATGCGAAGTTCGGCGAGCCGGAGGTGCGGCACAATTCCGGCCCGCCGGCACTGTTCATGCCCTGGCTATTGGCCACCCGTGACGTGCGCTGGCTGATGTATACAGGCGATGTGGTCGATGCCGAGGAAGCCTTGCGCATGCACCTCATCAACAAGATCGTGCCCGCCGATCAATTGAGGAAAAGGACCGAGAACCTGGCACGCAAGCTGGCCCGCATGCCCGTGCCTGCAATCAAGTTCGCCAAGTCCTCCATCAACAACCAGCAGGTGGCCGCTGGACTGATGACATCCTTCGATTTCAACGTCCACGCCATCGCCGCACTGCATGTCAGTCGCGACGGGCAGGCGTGGATGCGCAATCTGCAGAAGATGTCGCTGAAGGAATATCTCGAGTTCCGCGATGCCCCGTTCAAGGGGCTCGACTGACCCCGTTTTACGATATCGCCCGGCGGCACTCATTCAGTGCTACCGCCACCGCCGATCAAGGAAGGAGGCTCCAGGATGCAGACGATCACAGCACCGGATGAGGTGCAGGACAGCATACCCGTCATCGATGTCGCACCATTCATCGCAGGCGTGGAAGCGGGCCGGAAGGTCGTCACCGCCATCGAGGATGCCTGCCGCCGAACCGGTTTCTTCCTCGTTACGGGGCACGGCGTCAGCGCCGAAGTGACAACCCGTCTCTATAACCTCGCTCGCGATTTCTTCGATGAGCCGCAGGAGTGGAAGATCGGGCAGGGAAGGGGCACCTCGATAGAGGGTGGTGTCGCCTTCTCGCCGATCGCCGACGAGGCGCTTGCAGCGACGCTCGGCATCAAGACCCCGGGCGATTATAAGGAAAGCCTGAACTTTGGCCCGCGCCTGCCCGGCGATCTGTGGCCAACCAGGCCGGAAGGGCTGGAACAGGCCTTTGCCGACTATTTCAAAGAGATGGAAAAGCTTGCAGGCCATTTACGCCGGGCATTCTGCGAGGCGATAGGCCTCGCTCCGGACTATTTCGAGCCGGCGTTTGTAAACCATCTCTCGGCGCTACGGGTGATCAATTATCCGGAGCAGAAGGAGAGCCCGCTTCCGGGGCAACTCCGCGCCGGCGCTCACACCGATTACGGCTTCATGACCATCCTGCGTTCGGAAGCCTCTCCGGGCGGACTGCAGGTGAAAAACCGGGCGGGTGACTGGCTGGATGCGCCGAATGTCGAAGGCGCCTACGTCATCAATATCGGCGATGCCTTCATGCGCTGGTCCAACGATGAATGGCTGTCTACGCCGCATAGGGTCGCCAATCCGCCTGGTGCTTTCAAGGGGACGACGCGTCGCCAGTCCATCCCGTTCTTCCTCAATCCGTCCAGGGATACCGTGATTGAATGCCTCGCGCCTTTTGCAGCAAAGGGCGCCGCCAAATACGAGCCGATCACCTACGGCGACTACATTTCACTGAAGACCAGCCAGGCCTTCGGCAAAACCTGACGGCAAGAAGCGGAATACCGCCTGCCCGCAATGCATGACCAAGTCAGAACCAGTTTGAGGGAACGTCAATGATGAACATGAACAGGCGGCAGGTTCTTGCCGGAATGGGTGGTACAGCGGCGGCCATGGTTGGCCTGCCGGCATGGGCGCAATCCAAGACACTTGTCGTGCCGACGCTCGGCGGCGCATGGGAGCAGTTCTGGCGCCAGACGCTGGCTCCGGCCTTCACTGAAAAAAGCGGCGCGCGGGTGATGCTGGATGCAGGCAACGGGCGTGTCTGGAGCGCCAACCTGCGGGCGGCAGGGCCGCAGAATCCGCCATATTCGATCCTGATGACCAATGAGGCATTCGCATCGAGCCTGCGCAAGGAAGGCTTCTTCGAAAAGCTCGATCTGGCGAAATTGCCAAACTATGCCGACCTCTATCCGCTTGCCAAGAAGACCGACGGCTGGGGTGCCGTGGCCATGGTATCGCCGATCGGCCTCGCCTATCGCACGGACATGGTCCAGACGCCGCCGAAAGGCTGGAAGGATCTTTGGGACAACCCGGAGTTCAAGGGGCGTATCGGCCTCTACAATTTTGCCAATACGGCCGGCAAGATGGAACTGATGCTGGCATCCAAGATCTTCGGCAAGGATCAGTATGATATAGATGCCGGTTTCAAGGCG
The DNA here is from genome assembly GCF_014193555.1 of Rhizobium sp. BK275. NCBI lineage: Bacteria > Pseudomonadati > Pseudomonadota > Alphaproteobacteria > Hyphomicrobiales > Rhizobiaceae > Rhizobium > Rhizobium sp. BK275. The sequence goes on along the minus strand of NZ_JACHZL010000001.1, from coordinate 598,008 downwards.
CTGGAAAAGCTTGGCCCAGTTATCCAGGCCGATTTCAACCTTTCCACCGGCATCGCATCCGGCGAATTCGTCGTCGCTCCCTTCGATTTCGGCGAGGTGGCGCGTCTGCGCAGCCAGGGCCTTCCGATTGACGTCATCGTGCCGGAAGAGGGGCTTTTGATGTTCGATCAGACCCTCAACATTCTTGCAAACGGCCCCGAGAAGGATCTGGCCTACCAGTATGCCAACTTCCTTCTGTCACCTGAAGGCCAGTTGCCGCTGATGAAGCAGTTCTTCGTCTCCCCAACCAATGCCAAGGTTGTCGTCCCTGACGATCTGAAGAAGGACGTGCCGATTTCCGGCGAAGTGATGGAGAAGATCCTCACCTGGGATTGGGACTTCATGAACGAGAAGCAGGCAGGCTTTGCCGAGACCTGGGCCAAGATCATGAAATGATCTCTGCCTTCGCTATAAGGCGGCAACAACCGGATCGCCTTGTTGGGGCGGTCCGGCATTCTCCCCTGACGCAGTGAGATTTGCGGGTACGCCGCACAGACAATCTGGAAGATCGATCATGACCGAGGTGAGCATCGAAGGGCTGACCAAGCACTATGGCGCCTCGCGCGCCGTCAACGGCATTTCCGTCAAGATAGGGCAGGGCGAGTTCATCTCGCTGCTCGGGCCATCGGGATGCGGCAAGACGACGACGCTGAAGATGATTGCCGGTTTCGAGGACGTCACATCCGGCGCCATCCGTTTCGACGGGCAGGATGTCTCGCGTGTGCCGGCGGAAAAGCGTGATATCGGCATGGTGTTCCAGAACTATGCGCTCTTCCCACATATGACCGTGGCGCAGAACCTCGCCTTCGGGCTGGAAATGCGCAGGATTTCGCGGCCAGAAATCGCGATCCGCACCGCCAGGGTTCTGGATATGGTGCAGCTATCCGGATATGCCGACCGCTATCCGCGCCAATTGTCCGGCGGGCAGCAGCAGCGCGTGGCACTTGCCCGCGCGCTGGTCATCGAACCGCGTATCCTGTTGCTTGATGAGCCGCTTGCCAATCTCGATGCCAAGCTTCGTGACGAAATGCGTGTCTTCATACGCGACCTGCAGAAGCGCGTGGGCATTACCACGGTCTATGTGACCCACGATCAGGCCGAAGCAATGACGATGTCGGACAGGATCGTCGTGATGTTCGGCGGGCAGATTGCGCAGTATGGCGCCCCGTCTGATGTTTATGATCGCCCGGCAAGCCTGGAAGTCGCGCAGTTCGTCGGGCAGGTGAATACGTTGCCCGGCCGCCTGAAGGGCGGGAACGATGACGGGACGTCAGTCGTCGAAACCGTGCTTGGAACGGCGAAGGTCAAAGGTACCCTGCCGTCAAGCGACGGCTCCATCCCCGTATTGCTGCGGCCGGAGGCCATCGAACTTGCGGCCGCGGGGGATGAGGGCGCGGGTATTATCGCAACGGTTTCGCAGAGCTATTATTCCGGCAGTCTGATCGACTATAGGCTGGTGCTCGAAAGCGGCGAAACGCTGAGCGTCCAGACCTTTCCGCGAAGCCGCTTCCAGCCGGGTGATCGCGTGATGGTGACGGTCGACAGCGAGCGTTTCTGGGTGCCGGGAACGATCGCATGATACACCGCGCCAGATCCGCCTATCCGCTTCTCCTCATCGCGCCCTCGGCATTGCTTCTCGGGCTGTTTCTTGTTCTGCCTTATCTCAATATTGTGGTGATGAGCCTGCGCAACCCGGCCAACGGCTCGCCCTATGCGCCCGGATTTACGGTCGGCAATTACCTGAGGCTGGCGACCGATACGTTCTACTTGCAGCAGGTGACGAACACGCTCTTGATCGGTCTGGTCACGACCCTTGTTTGCCTCATTCTCGGTTTTCCGGTTGCCTGGCAGCTGTCGCGCGAGAAGATGCGGTTTCGCGGCCTTGCCTATGGGCTGGTGCTGTCGCCGCTTCTCGTCGGCATTGTCATCCGCAGTTATGGGTGGACGATCCTTCTTGGGAATAACGGCATCATCAACAAGACGCTGATGAATTTGGGTCTGATCGATCGCCCGATCGGGCTGATGTACAACGCCCTCGGCATCGTCATTGCGCTCGTCCACGTCTTCCTGCCCTTCATGATCCTGCCGTTGATGAGCGCGCTGCAGGGGATCGACCCGTCGTTGACGTCGGCCGCACGCTCGCTTGGCGCTGGAAAGCTGACAGTCTTCAGGCGCGTAATCCTGCCGCTGGCCATGCCGGGTATCCAGGCAGGCTGCATTCTGGTGTTCGTGCTTTCATTGAGCGCCTACGTGACCCCCGCCCTGATCGGTGGCCTGAGGGTGAAGACGATGGCAGTCAGCGTCGTTGACGCGCTGATCGACACATTCCAGTGGCCGTTCGGCTCCGCCATGGCGCTAATGCTTTCCCTCACCGGAGCGGTGATCGTCGTGATTTTCGCGCGGATCACCCGCATGAAATGGAAGATGAGCTGATGTCCAAGCATATGTTGAATGGCTATTGCCTCATCATCTACGGCTTTCTGCTGCTGCCCATTCTCGTGGTCGTCGGTGCCTCCTTCAACGCGGGGGCATTTCTGACTTTTCCGCCGCAGGGCCTCTCATTTCGGTGGTATGTCGTCTTCTTCCATAACGATGTCTTCTGGCGTGCCATCCGAACGTCGCTTTGGGTCGCGGCCGTCTCGACCCTGATTTCCGGTATCATCGGAACGATGGCGGCAATGTTCTACGTGCAGCATGCGGGGCGATGGAAGGAGAGTGTCCGGCTTGTGATGCTGTTGCCGCTGCTTTTGCCGGAAGTTCTGACAGCGATCTCGCTTCTGTTCTTTGTCTATGCGATCGGCATCGGCACGACGACGATGGCTGGCATGCTGATTGGGCATGTGCTCATGACGCTGCCCTTCGTCTTCATCAACGTGTCTGCGGCGATGGAAGCCTATGAACCGTCGTGGAGCCTTGCCGCCCGCAGTCTTGGTGCCGGACCATTCACGCGCTTCAGACGCATCATGCTGCCGTTGATCAAGCCCGGCGTCATCGGCGGCTGCCTGTTCGCATTCATCATCTCGTTCGACCTCTTCACTATATCGTTCATGTTGAAGAATGTCGGAACGGCTACGCTTCCGATCCAGATCTACGATTATCTCAGAACGAACTTCACCCCTGAGGCAGCGGCGGTGTCGACATTGTCTATCGTGATGACGGTCGTCGTGGTCGTGGTCTCCGAAAAGCTGTTCGGCCTGCGGATACACCGTTTTTGAACGGTCTTTCGGTCCTGCGAAATGGCACTGGCGCAGGGCCGACGTTATCTGGAATGAGAATGTTCGCCTATGCTTTCGTCCAGCATTGGCAATTGCAGGCACAGGCCACGATTAGGTGATCTCCTTGCGCGGACCTCGGCAGTCCCGGTCACACCGTCAGCGCTGCACCATACGTACGCCGACGGCGACCGGCCGCTCCTTACGCCCTTCCGTCTCGCCGCGTCCGGCCTCACGCGCCCACAGGTACGGATAACGGATCACGCTTGCGGTCTGGATCAGGTCGTAGCTCATCACGTCTCATCTTCGCCGGCATAGGTCTCGACGGCGTTCTGGAACTCCGCGAACAGCTCGTCGGACATAGTCTCGATGGTGCCCGTCGCCCGACGATTGGACTGTTTCATCAGCCGTTCATAGTCCTCGATATTGAGCAGCACGAGGCGCGGCTTGTTGCGCTGGGTAATCGTGACTGGATGGCGAAGCGCCTCAGCAATGATGTCGCCGGACTTGCGGGACAGGTCACTTGTGGAATAGGAACCACCGGAACGGGGCATGGCGATCTCCTTGGGATTAGGGTTGTTTCGTGATATACAGCATTTACAGCAAAGTCGCAAATGCTGTAATTCTAGCGCTACATCCGTAAAATGCTCGAGGCAGGCCCGATCCCGTGCGGGTTTCATGTCGCTGGGTTCGTCGCAAACGTATTGCCGCACCATGTCGAGCAAGACGTCTCCATGGCGGGTCCCTGGCGAGCAGCAGCAGATAAGGTCTTTTCCGACAAGTTCGGCAACGCTGCCATGAGATGTGGCTGTCTTGGAGCCCATTAGGCGTATTTCGCGATGACCTCCGCCCGTGTGCCGTCACGTCCGATGATAAAGGAATTGCCGAAGATATCCGGCCGTCCAAAATAGCGGCGATCCGGCCCAGACTGCCGGCCGACGACGCGAGCGTTCAAAACTTTTGCCATTGATCACATCCTTTCATGCAATTTTGCGTGAATGGGGACCCTGCCTTGTGGCGGGGCCTCCGGATCTCGGATCGGGCCGCCTTCCGCGGGCGGTTCCAGACGAAGGAGTAGCCGCCGTCGGTCTCGGCGGGCCACAGGGCGTAAGCGTTCAAAGCCGCAGGCCGCTTCCGCCGCGATCGTTTCAAGACGTGCCGCATAGACCTCGCCCTGCTCGTCATTATCGGTGGCGGCGATGAGAGAGTGTCCCTGTCTCAAGACGAGTACGGGGATCGCCTCGACGGTTGATGGCGACCAGCCCCCGCTCGTGCTGAGATAAAGGCTGTCGGCTCTGGCGTCCTCGATCGCGGCCAGGCTCAGGCCGTCGATCGCCGCTTCGGTGACGCAGAGACGCGAAGCGGCTGCAGGCCCCAGACGGAACAGCACTTTCGTGCCGCCACTTGAAAAGCCCCGCCAGTCCGGTCCGCGCTCCTCACAGCCGACGACCGCGCCGGCCTCGTCGGAATGGGCCGCCCACATGCTGGCGTACGGACCTTCGCACAGGAGATCCTACCGAAATCGCCAGGCGCAGAACGCTGGCCGGCAGGCAGCGCTCCTGCACAAGGTAGCGCCATGTCCGCGAACCGGCCAGGGTCTGCGCCGGCGCCGCCACCGCTCGGCAATATCGGGATCCGCTTCGTCCTCCTGAACTGAGCGTGTCCAGACGGCTCACTGGATGTAGCCGACAAGCGCCGCCACGCGATCGCAGGCCCTCAAAAAGCCGACCCCGTCGAGATGCTCGACCAGCGAGAAGACATCGCCTTTGCATCGGAGAGTGGGTCGAACCAGCCTTGACCTTCGTGAATGACGATGATGATCTCGCTGTCGCGCCGATACCTGACCGCCCGCGGCGTGCTCTCTTTCAAATCCACCGAACAGCCGGCCTTTTCCAGCACCGCCGAGCATGGCACCCTGCCGCGTAGCTCCTCTATTTCTTTTTTTGCATTACCTTTCCCAGCCTTCGGCCAGCCCTTTCGAACCTGGTTGCCTTCCCGCACATTTCGCGAGACTCAGCCCGGCGGCCGCGAAGAGCACGCGGAGTCAAGGGCGCGGCTGGCGCCGAAGAGAGAACACACTTCCGCAGGCTCTACCTGCCGGCCGCGGGTAAGCTTCCCTTGCGTGCGCTTGCTCGCAAGCGGCACCGACAAGGCGCAGCACCCTCGAGTGCATCGATGCCGATATCGTCAACGAATTCGAACTGCGGGATAGGTCGTCGGCGCGTGTAGCCCATTCGCATCCGCGAGCGCTGCCCTGTTGCCCACTTCCTTCTTACGGGCCGCTATGCAAGCCGATCGCTAAAATGACGGCGCCACCCCCGCTGACCTTCCTCCTCATTGTTCTTAGAGGCGGTAAGCGCGCGTTCGATGTCGTCGAGTTCATCTCGTTTCAAAACAAGCTTCGCACCGAAGACAAGTGCCTCTCCACTTGTCGTTTGGTACCTAATCGTAAGAATCCGCTCGCAAGAATTTCAATGGCGTAACTCAATACCTAACTGGTCGGCCTGGCCGAAACCGAAGCTGGCGAATTCAGCGTCCGCTTCGCCGACGTCGATCTCGGGCTGATCGATCGACACTTCAAGAAATTCCGCCGCTTCATGTCGCCCTGGCCAGGACGACATGAAGCGGAACACACAGCGAAGACTGTCAACCATGCCCTCGGTCTATAGCGTCAACTATGTTGCCGGTTGCACGGCCGGGAGGGTGAGGGGCGCGCTACCTCCCTAGCGCAGCTTCTCAACGGCGACGGCAAGACACGTCTTGAACGCGGCAAGGTCCGTATAGAGCGCATCCGGCGCCGCGTCTCCGATGATGAGGACGCCACCGCGCCGCTCAATTCCGGCATGCAGCATGAGATTGTCGGCCAGGCCGAAATCCTCGACTGCAATTCCGTTCGGGTCTCGCAGTCGACCTTCAGCATCATACGCGACGGCCCCGCCATAAAGATCGCTCACTCGTCCGCTGTGATCGCGGGCCACATTCGTGTAGGCGAATACAGGCTTACCGCTTGCGCACATAAAGCCGAGTTCGAAGGCCGTCCCTGTATCCGCGGCAATGCCACGAAAGGGCGTCAGATTGGCGATGATCGCGTCAGCTTGGATCATCATCTTCTCGTCCACCGCGTTTATCGCCGCGGCGCGCTCGCGCTTCGAGTTCGTGTGCGGGATTTCCAGATCGCCGGGCGAAAGCGGGAGAAGTCCCGCCTCACGGGCAAGAGCGGCTTTCCGGTCGAGGATTTCACGGGCGTTGGGAAGGAAGACCTCGGGACCGGCCAGATAAACTTTTCTTGTCATAAATTGCACCTAAAAGGGATGGGCTCGACAACCAAAATACCTTCCTCGCTGTACAGCGAAGACGGATCACGATCCAGTGGGCGAAAGAGTCTCTGGATGGATCGTTTTGGATGCGTCCCCTGCGGTCAGCCCCGCCGGCAATTCGAGAACAGCTCCTACGCCTCCAGGTCAAAACGTTGTGAAACTGAACACCTCTGGCGCCTTGCAGCGGTTCAGGGCATCCTATGATGGCTGAAAATTGTGTTTAGGCAGTTGGAGGAATGCCGATGCGCTGCTTTACCGTGCTTGGACCCTCGCAGACCGGAAAATCAACAGTCGTGGAAAAGCTCGGCTCCCTGGAGGGGGCGCCGAGAAAATCCAGGTCCCCTTATGGATTGAACATCACAGAATTCACCTTTGGAAACGAGGCGTGGTGTGCGCTGGATGCGCCAGGACCCAACGAAGCGTTGGCGCATGCACAGCACGCGCTTCTTGCCAGCGACGCCTGCATCCTGTGCGTTTCATCGGCACCCGAAGAGGCTGTGCTCGCCGCGCCCTATCTGCGGATAGTCGAAGCCTCGGGGACACCGTGCATCCTCTTCGTCAACCGGATGGACGAACCGAGAGGGCGGTTGAGGGACGTGATCGCCGCGCTTCAAGACTACGCCAACCACACGCTTTTGCTTCGCCAGATCCCGATCCGCGAGGGAGACAAGATCATAGGCAGTTGCGATTTGATTTCGGAACGGGCGTGGCGCTATCGGGAAGGCCAGACTTCGGCGCTGATCGCAATTCCCGAAAGCGCCGCCGAGCGCGAGCACGAAGCGCGCAGCGAGCTCCTGGAACACCTGTCCGAATTCGATGACTGGCTTCTCGAGGAACTAGTCGAAGATCGCGAGCCGCCCAGCGAAGCGCTCTATGCCATTTCATCGCGGGTTCTCAGGGAAAACAGGATTATCCCGGTCCTGATCGGTGCCGCAAGCCATGGCAACGGCATGATGAGGCTGATGAAGGCACTGCGCCACGAGGCGCCGCCGGTAGGGGTTCTTCGACAGCGCCTGGCTCGTGCGGGCAATGTCGATGAAAATAAGCTGACCGCCGTGAGCTTCCATGCCTATCATCGTCAAAATATCGGCAAGACGGTGCTGGTGCGTGCGTTTGGTGAGGGACTGCGGCAAGGCGCATTACTGGGCGGTTCCAGCCTCGGCGCCGTGCAGGATCCCGCAAACGGACGGTCCAGCTCGGCGATCGTGCCCGCACCGGGGGATGTCTTCGCAACGGTTAAGTCCGACCACTTGCCCGTCCCGTCGCTGTTGACATCAGACGCGACGGTCGCCCCACCCGAATGGACCGAGCCACCTACGCCGATGCTTGAAAGGATCCTCGTCCCGGGCAGCGAACGCGATGAAAACAAGCTCTCCGAAACGCTGGCAAAACTTTCCGAAACGGATCGCGGTCTTGTCGTTTTGCAGGAGGAAGGCACTGGCGCCCAGCTCGTCCGCGCCCAGGGGCCGGTACATCTGCGCGATCTCTGCCGAACCCTGTCCGACGTCTTCCACATCGACGTAACCGATCGAACGCCCAGCCCGATCTACCGCGAGACAATCGCCAAGCCGTCAGAGGTTCACTACCGGCATCGCAAACAGACCGGCGGTGCCGGGCAATTCGCGGATGTGAAGCTGAGCATTCGCCCCAACGAGCGTGGCCGGGGCTTCACCTTCAGCGAAACCGTCAAGGGTGGCGTCGTTCCGCGCAACTACATTCCTGCCGTCGAAGCAGGCGCGCGCGAAGCGATGGAGAAAGGGCCGCTCGGGTTCCAGGTCATCGATGTCGGCGTAACGCTGTTCGATGGTCAGCACCATGCCGTCGACAGTTCGGAACACGCCTTCAGGACTGCGTCGAAAATGGGAGTGCGACAGGCGCTTTCGGAAGCGTCGGCCGTTTTGATGCAACCAGTGTTCCGCATTGAAATTCACATTCCGTCGACCTATTCCGGCAGCCTCGTCCAGATCGTCTCCACTCTCAAGGGTCAGGTTCTCGGCTTCGACCGGGATGAAACCGCTAAGGGATGGGACATCTTCCGGGCACTTATTCCGGGCGGCGCACTTGACGATCTGGCGCGGGCGCTGCGCTCTGCGACTCAGGGCATTGGTTATTTTTCCAAGACCTTCGATCACTTCGAGGAGCTATACGGCAAGGAAGCGGACGCCATCGTGAGGGCACACGAGGAACCAGGCGTCGCACACTGAAACGTTCGCGCACTTCATGCTCGTTCGCAGAATGGGGCTTATGTCGTTTGGCAGTCAATCGAGTTCACTGGTCCAACCGCAGCCTCCAGGATTTGAGAAGGCTCGAGCGCTGAAAAGAAGAATGCCAATAGGTAGGGCCTGATCCTCCAAAAATCGGAGCTGACGACGGAAGCCTATTCACAAATTCTGCCTCCACATGTTTTAGAACATGTCGAAATTTTCAATGCACTCCGAGGAATTGCCTTAGCTCTTGGGTTTGGGGATTGGCGAACACCTCTTCCGGCGGGCCGATTTCATGCACCCTTCCCTCGTGCATGAATACGACACGCGAGCAGACGTCGCGGGCGAATTTCATTTCGTGAGTCACCATCAAAAGGGTCATGCCTTCGGAAGCGAGTTCGCGGACCACCGATAAGACCTCAGCCACCAACTCGGGATCGAGTGCCGACGTGATTTCATCGCACAGCAGGGCAATTGGCTGCATGGCAAGTGCCCGCGCGACCGCCACCCGCTGTTGCTGACCGCCCGACAATTCGTCCGGATAGGCGTCGAACTTGTGCGCCAGACCGACACGCTCCAGCATCTTGCGGGCGATGGTTTCCGCCTCGCGCTTCGGCGTCTTTTTCACCACCATCTGCGACAGCACGACATTGCCGCCCACGGTCTGATGCGGAAAGAGATTGAACTGCTGGAAGATCATGCCAACCTTCAGGCGCAGAGCCTTGAGATGAACCTCGTCCTCCAGTAATTGCGCCCCGGCGACCGAAATCGAACCGGCCGAAATGGTCTCCAGCCCGTTGATGCAGCGAAGCAGCGTCGATTTTCCGGAACCGCTCTTGCCGATGATCGCAATGACTTCACCGGGTTCGACATCGAGGTTGATGCCTTTCAGAACCTCGTTCGCGCCGTAGCTCTTGCGGACTTCAGTGATTTCGATGAGCGACATTAAGCTTCCTTTCGAGAATCTGGCTGCTCTTCGACAAAGGCCAGCACAGGGCGAAATAGATGAGGGCGACGAGGCCATAGACCACGAAGGGCTGGAAGGTGGCGTTGGTGACTACCGTTCCGGCCTTGGACAGTTCCACGAAACCGATGATGGAGGTGACCGCGGTGCCCTTGATCACCTGCACGATGAAGCCGACCGTCGGCGGCACGGCGACTCGCATGGCTTGCGGCAGGATGACGTAACGCATCTGCTGAAGGCGGCCCATCGCCAGACTTGCGGACGCCTCCCACTGGCCTTTCGCAACGGCCTCGACACAGCCGCGCCAGATCTCCGTCAGGAACGCCGCCGTCCATAATACCAGCGTCAGGCCCGCCGCCAACCAGGCTGGAACATCGATACCGAACAGGCCAAGTCCGAAGAAGGCGATGAAGAGTTGCATCAACAGCGGCGTGCCCTGAAACAGTTCGACATAGTATTTCGCGAATGTCCGGAGCCACTTTTTCAGAGAAATTCGCGCGAAGAGCAGCAACAGCCCGACGATACCACCGCCGATGAAAGAGACGAGGGAAAGCAGGACGGTCCAACGAGTCGCCAGCAGGAGATTTCTGAGGATATCCCAGGTGGTAAATTCGATCATGTTGCAATCCTGCGCGGGAAGATGAAGCCGCCGACAACGCCGAGTGCCTGCCGGAGAAAAATTGCGAGCACAAGATAGATGGCGGTAGAAACCATATAGGCTTCGAAAGCGCGGAACGTGCGCGACTGGATGAAGTTGGCAGCAAATGTCAAATCTTCAGCAGCAATCTGCGATACCACAGACGAGCCGAGCATGACGATCACCACTTGGGAGGAAAGTGCTGGCCATATGCGCTGCAACGACGGCACTAGTACTACATGCCGGAAGGTCTCGAAGCGGCTCATAGCCAGACTGGCGCCCGCCTCGAATTGCCCTTTGGGCGTCGCCTGAATACCGGCGCGGATGATCTCGCAGCTATAGGCGCCGAGGTTGACGACCATGGCGATGTTGGCCGCGCTCAGTTCCGACAGTTGCAGACCGAGCGACGGCAGGCCGAAAAAGACAAAAAACAATTGTATGAGGAATGGCGTATTACGAATGAGTTCCACATAGGCGGCAACAGGCGGCCGCAGCCATTTCGGGCCGAGCGCGCGCACCCAAGCGCAGAATATGCCAAGTGCGATACCGAGAACCCCGCCGACCGCAATCAATTCCAGCGTGACGGCGATGCCCCTGATGATCTGCGGATAATATTCGAAAAGCCATCCAAAATCGAATGTATATTTCACCCGATATTTCCTTTCGGGGAGGACAAAGCATGCGCCGGATCCGGATCAGACGAGGCCGGCGCGTGCATTGACGGGTTGGTCAGAGATCTTTCGGAAGATCGGTTTTCAGCCATTTCTGCGCGATGGCATTCAGCGAACCATCGGTCTTTGCAGTAGCGATGATAGCGTTGACCTTTTCCAGCAACGCTGGCTGTTCCTTGTTCAGGCCGATATAGCAGGGGGAGTTCTTAATCAGGAACTTCAGCTCTGGACGCTTTGGCGGGTTCTTGGCGAGAATGGCGGCGGCCACGACATTGCCCGTCGCCACGGCTTCTACCTGACCGGCGAGGAAGGCCGAGATCGTTCCGTTATTGTCCTCGTAGCGCTTGATGGTCGCATCGGCCGGAGCTACCTTAGTCAATTCCAGGTCCTCGACGGCGCCACGGGTGACTCCAATGGTCTTGCCGGACAAATCTTCCGCCTTGGCGACGGCAACCGAGTCCGGAGCGAAGACGCCGTTGAAGAAAGGCGCATAGGCGGTCGAGAAGTCGATGACCTTTTCACGGTCCGGGTTCTTGCCAAGGCTCGAGATGACCAGATCGACCTTGTTGGTCTGCAGATAAGGAACGCGGTTGGCACTGGTGACCGGCACCAACTCGACTTTCACACCGAGCTTGTCACCGATCAGATTGGCGACATCGATATCGTATCCCTGCGGAGCCATATCCGTGCCAACGCTACCGAAGGGCGGAAAATCCTGCGGGACCGCAACGCGGATCGTCCCGCGACCGGCGATGTCGCTCAGAACATCGGCAAAGGACGGGGCGGCGAAGCAAATTCCGGCTGCCAATGTTGCGGTAACAATAAAAAGACGTTTCGTTAGCATGCTATTGTTCCTTCTTGGTTTTCCAGTTCGATGGGGGAAGTGAGAGTGACGTGCGCAGGGCTGCCAAAGGATCGGGACGACGTGTCAGATCGAGACCCGTTTCCACCTCGTTGAGGTGCTGGACGGCATATTCGGCGGCACCGCTGAAGTCTCCCACCTGCATGGCCGCGAAAATGCGGCAGTGCCCGTCGTGTGATTGGCTGGCGTGAAAATCGGACTGATACAGCATCGAGATGAGGATTGTGCGTGCCGTGAGGTCACGCAGTGTTTCTACAATGATCTCATTGCCAGCGATTTCAGCAATGCGGATGTGGAAGTCGGCCATCAGCACAGTCAATCGCTGGCGATCGCCTTCGGCCATCGCTTGCCTCTCCTCGGCAAGGTGATCGGATAACATCTTGAGGCCGGCATCCGGCAGATGGCTCATATTGCGTAAAAGACCGAATTCGATAACGCGCCGCGCCGAATAAACCTTCATCGCCTCTTCGGCGGAGGGTTCGACGACGTACCAACCCCGCCGGGGAAACACCGTAACGATGCCGCGTGTTTCCAGCCTCATCATAGCTTCGCGGATGCGGGTACGAGACACATCGAATAGTGTGGCTAGTTGGCTTTCACCAAGCCGTGTGCCGGGACGAATACGCGCCGACAAGATGCCGGAGACAATGGACGCCTCGATGTTGATCTGCGTCGGCTGTTGTGTATTTCCATCTTGCATACAAAGCTGACACGCAGCTTTCATGCCAGTTTGAAATCGCGAGGAAGGCCACGATGCGGACATCCCGAATGCTCAAAAAAGCACAGGGAATTCGCCAATTTAGTAAGAGCTGCTCAAAATATGATCATCGATTTCAGCTAACTCCCAAAAGGTACGGCAGCTTGCCAATCCACCTGTCGCGATGCGGATGCCTGAACCCAGCCTTCGCGACCTGACCCTGGAGCGAGAGAAGTTGGTTTGGCGATTGGATCACGACCGGTGAGCAGCCGTCCCGCGTGTCTCTGTGGCTGCGAACGCGGAAATTTGGGTGAACGAATTGAGCCTTCGGATAAACCGACATGGATGCTGCCTGCCGGCACGGGCCAACGCGGCAGGACATTTACGAGTTGCCCTGCCGCGAACGATTCTCCGTCAAATAGCGTTCGCTCTAACGCGCATCATGCAAATCCCGCGCTCCAAATGCCGCGAAAGCGGCTTCGTTCAATACTGCAGAACTCTGGACAAAAACGCTGATTCAATACGTTACCCGTTCTTCATGGGGGACGACCTAGTGGTCCGAATTCGAAATGCCGCTCGGTTGGGCAAGCGGCAGCATGCCGCGATAGATGCCCGGGTCCGAGCCTTCGATCGGGATTGCCCCGACGCTTCGACGGTAGAACTCCATCGGACCGGCGCCCCCGATTACCCCGTAGGCATAGCCCTGCGCGTACATATCTAGAAGCGTGGTCAGCAGCAGAGCGTGGCCGACACCGTTGCCGCGGGCGGCCGTATCGACGCCGGTCGGCCCGAAGAAGCCCTTGGCGGTTGCGTCGTGGCAGGCAAAGCCGATGAGTTCGTCGTTCCGGATTGCAATGAAGCAAGTGGGGGGCTGGCGCATGGTGGCGACCGTCGCTTCCGCGACCCAGCCGGATCCGAAGCGCGGCTCGATCCAGGCCGTCAGAGCGCTCAACTCCGGCGCAAGAACACGCCGGATGGTGATACCCTGTTCGGCGATGCGCGCATCGAGTTCAGGATCGGCCTTCAGTTCGTAGAGTTTTACCAGCATGTCCATGGTTTATTCCTTTGTCATCCTTTGATGGCACCTGCTGTCAGGCCAGCAACGATACGCCTCTGGAAGATCAAAACGATGATGATCAGCGGCAGCGTCACGGTAACGGATGCGGCCATGATCTGGCCGAACGGATATTCGTACCGAGTGTTACCTGCGATCAGGCCGATCGCAACCGGCACGGTCCGGTTCTCGTCCGTCAGGGTGAAGGTCAGCGCGAAGAGAAACTCATTCCACGCCAGGATGAAGGCAAGAATGCCGGTGCTCGCGAGCGAAGGTCCCATGAGCGGCAGCAGGATCTTCGTCAGAATTCTGAAATGCGAGCAGCCGTCGATGATCGCCGCCTCTTCCAGCTCCCGCGGAAATTCGCGGATGAAGGTCGTCAGGATCCAGGTCGTGAACGGCACGGTCGACAGGAGATAGGTAAGGACGAGCGCGCTTGGCCGGTTGAACAGGCCCATCCAGTTGATCAGCTCGAACATGCCGGAGAGGACAACGACCTGCGGGAAGATCGAGATCATCAGCACGATCATCAGGATTGTGCGCCGTTGCGGAAAGTCGATGCGCCCCAATGCGTAAGCGGCGCTAAGCCCGATGACGAGCGACAGGAACGTGGTTGAGACCGCGACATAGGCCGAGTTCAGCAGCGAGCCCATGAAAACAGGATTGTCGATCAGCTGGCGATAGTAGGTGAAGTCGAACGCCGGCATCAGCGCGGATTGATAGAGCGCCGAGCCTTGCTTCGTCGAGGAAACGAAGGCCCAATAATAGGGAAACAGCGTATAGAACAGGACGAGCAAAAGGGCCAGGATCTGCAGGCTTCGCACGACACGTCGCCGCATCCGGAAGTAGGAGGCAGGCTTGCGGACGGTCTTCGGGATGATTGCATCGGCCATGTCGCTCAGGTCCCCGCGGCTCTGTCGAGGCGAAGGACCCCGATGATGATGATGGCGACAAACGCGACGAGCAGGAAGACCCAGGTCGATGCCGCCGAGCCGATGCCGAGCTCCTGGAAGCTGATCAGCCGGTCGCGTGCGTAGATGGAGACGGTCATGACGCTCTCGTTGCTCGCCGCCATCACATAGGCAAGGTCGAACATCCTCAACGCATCGAGGACGCGGAAGAGGACCGCTACGCCGATCGCCGGGCGCAGCATCGGCAGGGTGATCGACCAGAAGCGCTTCCATGCGGGAATGCCGTCGACCTCTGCTGCCTCGAATATCTCCGATGATATCAGCTGCAGGCCTGCCAGGATGAGCAGAACCATGAACGGGGTCGTCATCCACACGTCGACGAAGATCACGACGCCCATCAGCAGCGATCCGCTCGCCGTCCAGGGGATGCCGTGATCGATGAGGCCGAGGCCGATGAAGACTTTATTGATAACGCCGAATTGGTCGTTCAGCATCCATTCCCAGATCTTCGTCGAGACGACGACCGGGATCGCCCAGGGCACGAGGATCGCGGCGCGCACCAGCCCGCGGCCCGGAATGGCTTCATTGACGAGAAGCGCTATCGCCAGGCCGAGAACTGTCTCGATCGCCACCGAGATGACCGTGAAGATCAGCGTGTTCTTGACGGCAATCCACCAGCTGCGGTCGTTGATGACCTCAAGAAAGTTGTCGATCCCTGTCATTGAATAGACGGAGGGATCGTCAAGATAGGCATCGGTGAAGGCGAAGAAGAAGGTGCGGCCGAGCGGCCAGAGGGCGACGACCAGCATGACGATGATGACCGGCAGCAGAAACAGCCAGGCCGCACGATGGTCGCGGCGGGCGAGCCGGGCACTCATTGCCGCGCTCCTTCGATCACGCCTGCCTGGCGATTGAGAATGAGGCGTTTTCCGTCGGCGGCGAAGGCAAAGATCGCAGCATCCCGGAAATTCAGGCCGACCTCCTTGCCGATCAGTTCCTTTGGCGGCTCGACATTGACGCGGACAACCCAGATGACGTCGCCGTTGATGCGGCAATAGGCGAAATGCTCGTGGCCAAGATCCTCAATACGTTCGAGCACGCAGGTCATTCGCCCATCCCCAGCCTTCACCAGCTGGATCGCTTCCGACCGTATGCCGATTTCGGTGATGGTTTGGCCCTCGGTACCTGCGTCGATGACGAGACCGCCCGGTCCAGTCACTTTGGTTGATGTTGCCTGTACCGACAGGAAGTTCATGCGGGGGCTGCCGATGAAGCCTGCAACAAAGCGGTTGTCGGGGCTGTGGTAGAGTTCCTTCGGTGTGCCGACCTGCTCGATGCGTCCGTGATTGAGAACGACGATCCGGTCGGCAAGCGTCATCGCTTCTGATTGGTCATGGGTGACATAGATCATCGTCGTCTGCAGATCGTCGTGGAGCTTGGCGATCTCCATGCGCATCTCCATTCGCAGATCCGAATCGAGATTGGACAGCGGCTCATCGAAGAGGAAGATTTCGGGCTGGCGTACCAGGGCCCGGCCGATCGCCACGCGCTGGCGCTGTCCGCCGGACAACTCACGCGGCCGGCGTTCGAGCAGATGATCGACCTTCAGCATCCGTGCGACCGACCGCACTTTCTCGCTGATAGCGGCCCTGTTCATGCCGAGGGTCTCAAGCGCGAAGCCGATATTGCGCGCAACGTTCATATGCGGATAGAGCGCGTAAGACTGGAAGACGAAGGCTACGCCTCTCTGGGAGGCAGGCACATCAGTCACGTCGTCGCCGCCGATCCTCACCACACCGTTCGACGCAGAGATCAGGCCGGCGACGATGCGCAAAAGCGTTGACTTGCCGCAACCGGAGGGACCGACGAAAACGACAAACTCGCCGTCGATGATCTGCAGGTCGACATTCTGGATAACAGTGTGCGTACCAAAATTCTTCGAAACGGATTCGAGCGAAACCGATGCCATTGTTCACCTGAGGGTATGAGACGGCAGAGGGCGCGCCACCGTGTTTGGTGGCGAGGCAGTGACGCATTCCGGCAGCGGGTCGTTCCCGCCGCCGGACATCCGGAGAGCGTCAGCGGCTTTCCTTCAGTTTCTCAAGCCGCCCGGCCAGCGATGTCAGGCTGGACTTGACCTCGGCACCGCCAGAAAGCATGTCGTGGACCGAACGGTAGAAAGCCTGCGAAACGCGGTTGTAGCTGGTGCCGGTGTAGCCGGACGGGCGCACGGCGCTATCGGCGAAGGCCTGCTGGTTATCCTTGAGGAAGGGTATCTTCTCAAGAACTTCCGGATCGCTGTAGAGCGCCTGGATCGACGGGTTGAGAGCCGCCTTCAGGGCTCGCATCTTCTGCATATCAGGGCCGGTGATGAAGTTCACGAAGTCGGCCGCGACCTCGGGCTTGGCGCTGTATTTGTTGACACCGTAATACATCGGGCCAAGGCATCCGCTCGACTTTTCGCCTTCCTTGCCGACCGGCAAAGGCATCACGCCGACCTTGTCGACGACATTGCTCCCCTTTTCATGCGAGGTGCCCCAGACATAGGGCCAATTGCGGTGGAAGACTGCGTTGCCGGATTCGAAGACGGCGCGCGACTGCTCCTCATCATAGTTGAGGACGCCCTCGGGGCTGATCGAGCCGATCCAGCCCTTCGCTTTTTCGAGCGCCGCGGCAGCCTGCGGATTGTCGATGGTCACCTTTCCATCGTCAGAAATGATGGTACCGCCGCCGTTGGAAGCAACAAGCTCGATCGCGTCGCAGGTCAGGCCTTCATAGCTTTTGGCCTGCCAGGCATAACCCCACATGTCGGCCGAACCTGCAGCCCTCTCCTTGTCCTGAATTTCCTTGGCGGTGGCAGCCAGCTCGTCCCAGGTCTTCGGCGCCGCCTTGCCGTATTTTTCGAGCAGGTCTTTGCGGTAGAACATGAGCCCGACATCCATATAGGCAGGCATGGCAATAAGATTGCCGTCGAGCTTGGCCGCATTGAGTGTCGAGGCGAAATGCTTGTCCTGGTCTGCCTGCGGGATCATTGTCTTGAGGTCGAGCAGGTTGCTCTTGAACATGCCGAGCCAGATCACATCGAGGAAGAGGACGTCGATATCCTTGGATTTGGCGGCGAGCAGCTGCTGATAGATCGGGATCGCGTCGTCCAGAAGCGCCGGCATTTTGTTGATCTTGGCCTCATTGCCCGTCTTTTCCTTCCAGGCATTGGCAACGTTCGTGCAGAGCTCGAATTCCGTCGGCGCGCAAAATACGGAAATGGTTTCGGCATGTGCGCTGCCACCCCACAGGGCTGCAGATATCGCCAATGCGGCAAGGCTTTTCTTCAACATCGATTGTTCCCTTCGTTGATAACGCTTCGGCATTACGCGGAGCTCTCTGTCTCCTTGCTTCCAATAGGACTGGTTATGACCAGTCATGTCAACATGGACTTTGCCGACGGTTGCGTCGAAGATACAAAACGGCAAGAGTGGTCCGCACAGCACAGGATCGGATTTTAAAGATGCAGCAAGCTCCGGCATCATTCATCGCGCCACAGGGCGGCATCGACCGGAACGATCCTCGCCCCTTGCACAGGCAGGTGTACGATGCCCTTCTGGCGTCCATCCGCGATGGCAAGCTGCCGTTGCGCGGCAAGCTGCCGTCGGAACGGGAACTCGTCGATCTCTACAATGTCAGCCGGATCACCGTGCGCCATGCCGTACGCGAGTTGATCCAACAGGGCGTGATACACAGCCAGCCGGGAAAGGGACTCTACGTCGCCGAGCGTGGTGGCGGCTTCGAACTGCAGGTTCTGAAAAGCTTCACAAGCATCGCGATAGCGAACGGGCGAAGTCCTGGCCATAAGCTGATTGAGGCCCGTATCGTGCATGCGCCGCTTGAGGTGAGCCGTCCGCTTTTCCTGGCACCCGGCGCCGAGGTGGTTCTGCTCTCGAGGCTTCGTCTTCTCGACAACATACCAGCCGTCGTCCAGACCGATTGGATACCGGCGGCCCGCGTTCCGGGTCTGCTTGATCTCGACTGGGCGGTTGCCAACCGGTCGCTCTATGCCGAGCTTCGCGAGCGCTATCGCATTCATCCGAAACGCGGGCAGACAACGCTGAGCGCGCGCCTTGCGACAGATGAGGAGGCTGCGATGCTCGAGCTGCCTCCGCCAGCTGCGGTTCTCACCGTGGATCAGATCGCTTTCGACGATCGCAATCGCCCGGTCAACCTGACGGCGCTGGTCCATCATCCTGCACGTTATCCGCTGACGCTGCTTCAGTCGGAATCGGGCGATTTCACGCAATATTGAGCGACTCTGTCCTGCTCCGAGGATGCCGCTCGGGGTGATGGCGCGCATTCAGTTACTCGACACGTCAGCCAGAACCAGGGTAGATCTGATTAGCGAGCTCTTGAGCTTTTCAGCCATAAAAGTTGCTTATTGGCGATGCTGCTTTTACCGGTCAATGGCGTTCAACAGCTTCGCCTGGAGACTTGCCCGCATACCTCGCATTCGTTGAACAGAATGCTTAGTGTTTGCCGATCGATGGGCTGAACACCATGAGGCTCAGAACTTCAAAAAGCACCTGCGCCGCGGCATGCGCTGTGTTGGTCGTCGCGTCATATTGCGGGGCAACTTCGACGACGTCACCACCCACCAGGTTTACCCCTTTCAGTCCTCGTATCAGTTCAAGGACTTCACGCGTGGTCAATCCACCGATCTCGGGTGTGCCAGTGCCGGGCGCAAAGCTCGGATCGAGACTGTCGACATCGAATGAAAGATAGGTCGGGCCGTCGCCGACGATGGTTTTTGCCTTGGCGACGACCGCCGCGATCCCCATTCCGCTGATCTCCTCTGCGTGGATCACGGTCATTCCCGACTTATAGGAGAATTCCCATAAATATTCCGCCGAACCACGAATGCCGATCTGGATCGTCCTCGTCGGATCGAGCACGCCGTCCAACACGGCATTGCGGAACGGCCCGCCGTGATGAAACTTTGTCTGATCGAATGCACCACTTGTGTCGCAATGGGCATCGATATGAATGAGGCCAACCGGCTGTTGCCGGCCGACGGCCTTCAAAATCGGATGGGTGATGGAATGATCGCCTCCGACGGAAAGCGGGGCGACGCCGGCATCGACGATTTGGCCAATGCGCTTTTCGATGTCGTCGTGGCTGAGCTCCAGCCGATAACGGCTCTGGAACGATACGTCGCCGATGTCGGCGACCCGGAGATCAAAAACCGGGGCCGTGCCGAGAACGTGATTGTATGGACCAATCCGTTCGATGGCGCGAAGGGCGCGCGGTCCAAAACGGGAGCCTGGGCGATTGGTGACGCCAAGATCCATCGGGATTCCGGTGATTGCAACCTGGAGATTGCCGAAGTCCGGCTCGTCGGCAGCCACCTGCATGTAGGGTGCGCTGAGGAAAGTTGGCACTCCAGAATACGGCGCCAGTCGCGTGCCATTTTTGGAGATGATCTTCTCCGCCACCTTCCGAAACTTCTCATCGAAAATCTCGCCGCCATCGGTATCCGCAAATTCCGCGCGCAGTTGCTCAAGCCGCATTTTGTCCCACACCATCGGCATGCGTCTCCGCTTCAGTTTCGTCTCGCCCAACAAAGAGGTTGAGAAAGCCATTGCTATCGTTGTAGCAATCGGGATCAAAGAGAAATCGTTATGACCGCTGCAAAATCCAATTCGCTCGTTTCCCGCCTTTCTGCCCCGCCCATTCCATCCGTCGTCGCCTGGGGCCGCGAATACAAGGGGCTGAAGGGGCCACTCATCGATCTGTCGCAAGCCGTGCCCGGCTATCCCGCGCATCCGGAGATGCTGCGGCTTCTCGCCGAGGCGGCCGGACAACAGGCGATGACGGGGTACGGGCCGATCGAGGGCGAACCTTTACTACGCAAGACCTACGCTGCCCATGTTGCTGAGCTTTACGGCGTCGACATTTCCGGCGGCAATATCCACATTACCGCCGGCTGCAATCAGGCGTTCATGTGTGCCGCGATCGCGCTTGCTGGCGCGGGCGATACCGTAGCGCTCACCAATCCCTTCTATTTCAATCATGACACGACGCTGTCGATGCTGGGGATCGGGCGGCGATTGGTCGACTGCGATCCCGCCAACGGGTTCTTTCCCGATCCGCGTTCGGCCGAGGCGGCACTTGCGGCCGGCGCGAAGATGCTGGCGGTCGTCACACCCAACAATCCGACCGGGGCAGTATACCCGCCGAAGCTGCTTCACGAGCTTTTTGTTCTCTGCCGGAAATATGGCGCCTGGCTGATCCTCGATGAGACCTATCGCGATTTCCTCGGCGCCGATTACGGGCAGCCGCACTCTCTGCTGTCCGAGCCAGGTTGGGAGGACACGCTCGTTCTGCTCTACAGCTTCTCGAAATCCTTCTGCATTCCTGGCCACAGGCTGGGTGCGATCACGGCAGGCCCCAAACTCGTCGCCGAAATCGCGAAAGTGATGGACAACATGCAGATCTGCGCACCGCGTTCGGCTCAGATCGCTGTTGCATCGGCCATCCCGTTGCTCGCCGACTGGCGGGCCGGCAACCGTGCCGAGATCGCTCGCCGGGCGGATGCGCTGAGACTGGTCGTGTCCAAGCTGCCAGGCTGGGAGATTGGCGCGATCGGCGCCTATTTCGCCTTTGTTCGCCACCCTTTTGCCGATCGATCGTCTTCCGAGGTGGCCGAAAAACTCGCCAGGGAATCCGGCATCGTTTGTTTACCCGGCGCCTATTTCGGCGAAGGACAGGAACGTTATCTCAGGCTTGCCTTTGCCAATGCGGATGTCGCATCGATAGGCCTATTGTCCGACCGGCTCTTCTAGGCCGCTGCGCTCAGCCTCTGCCGGAAGTTGATGATAACTGCCGCGCCAATAGAGAAGCGGCCCTATGCTCTCTCGGATTTGGATCGCGCAGATATGCCCGATCAAAATTGCATGGGAATGATGGTGGAAAGCGGCTTCAAGCCTGCAATCCAGCACTGCAAGAGCCCTTTCAAGGACGGCCGCGCCGGTCCTCAGGCGATACCATCCCGTATCGCCATAGCGTTCGGCGCCTTTGCGTCCATCGAGGCCGGCAAAGGATTGCGCCACAGTCTGCTGATCGGCGGCGAGCACGTTGACACAGAAGCAGCCGTACCGTTGCAGCACTGGCCACGAGGAAGATGTACGGTTGACGCTGACGATGACGGAGGGCCGCTCCGCCGAAAGTGAAGAGACCGACGTCGCGGTGAAGCCGGTACGGTCTTCTCCGTCGCCGACGGTGATCACGCTGACAGCACCTGCCAGATGACGCATCGAAAGCTTGAAGTCCGCTTCGCTGATCAAGGTTTCGGCACTCATCGGCCTGCTGCTTGCGTTTTGGCAAAGCGGTTCGCCGGCATTGAGAGGCCCAGGTTCTCGCGCAAGGTTCTTCCCTCATATTCCTCGCGAAACAGCCCGCGGCGTCGAAGCTCGGGCAGGACGAGCCGCACGAAATCGTCGAGGCTGGACGGCAAGGTCGGAAACATCAGGATGAAGCCGTCGGCGGCGCGCGTCTCGAACCATTCCTCCATGAAATCGGCAATCTGGGATGGCGTGCCTGTCATGCCGTTTCCGGTATGCTTCTCGGCATAGTGCCGGATGAGTTCGCCGACGGTGTGGCCACTGGTGACGAAGTCGACCAGTTCGTCGAACAGAGCGCGTGACCCCTTTGGCGTTGCGGGCAGCCGCTCCATGGGGAAAGGCTTGTCGAGGGCCACGTCGCGCAGATCGGCCTCGAGGAATTCGGAGAGCATCAGCCGGCCAACATCCGGATGCATCTTGTCGATCAGATAATCCACCTTTGCCTTTGCCTCGGCTTCGGTCTCACCGACGTTGATAACGATGCCCGGCATGATCTTCAGGTCGTCCGCATCGCGGCCATAGGCCGGCATCCGGCGCTTGACGTTTTCGTAGAATGCCCGGTTGCGCTCGATATTCGACGCGAGGCTGAAGACGATCTCGGCCGTGCGTGCCGCCATGTCCATTCCGGGTTCCGAACCGCCCGCCTGAGCGATGACGGGGCGGCCCTGAGGCGTTCGCGCGATATTGAGGGGGCCGCGAACCTGGAAGTGCTTGCCTTTGTGATTGAGCGTATGGTGTTTGCTCTTGTCGTAGTAGACACCGGTTTCACGGTCGAGAAGCAACGCGCCTTCCTCGAAGCTGTCCCAAAGACCGAACACGACATCGACGAATTCGTTGCCGCGCTCATAGCGCAAGGCATGCGGGTCGAGCCCCTCGCGGTTGAAGTTGTAGCCGGTTTCGTCGTGGTCGGAGGTGACGACGTTCCAGCAGGCGCGTCCCCTGCTCAGATGGTCGATTGAAGAGAACAGACGCGCGACATTGTACGGCTCATAATAACTCGTCGAGGCCGTCGCCACGAGGCCGAGATTATCGGTTGTGACCGCCAGAGCCGAAAGCAGCGAGAGGGGTTCGAAACGGTTCATCTTGGTCGGAATGCGGGCAAGCGCATTCGCATCCCCGACGGCGGCGGCGGGAGAATCCGCCATGAACATGAAATCGAATTTGGCGGCCTCGGATCGTTTGGCGACATCGAGCAGATGAGCGAAGTCGTTGGCGCCGTTGACGTCGCTTGCCGGATGCAGCCAGGAGGCGGGATGAAAGCCGAACGTATAGACGAAAGTTCCGAGTTTCATCTTGTCAGTTCGCGCCATCGAGCTCTCCTGTCATGTCGGTCACGCCATTCGGGAAACCGACTGCCCAAATTATCGTCAGGCGCAAAATTTCATCAATATTTCGCAGCTGAGTTCTGTTTTAGTTTTTCTAAAGTGTTGGCTTGGGCGCGGACGCCAGCGCCTGCAGACGGGAAACAGCCACGAGCCAATCGCGGAATTCGCGCCCATGGGGCTTCTGCAACGCTGCGCGATCCCAAGCGAGATAATAGCTTTCGCGCAGTGCTATGCGTGTGTCGACGGGGATGACGAGCGTCTGTGCCTCAAGCTCGTCGGCAATCATAGACATCTGGGCGAGGACCACGCCGCGCTTGTTGACGGCTGCGTCAATCGCACTGCTCGACAGAGTGAAAGAAAGACCGGCTGTGCTCTCCTCGAACGTGGTGCCCGTCTTAACAGCAAATTCGCGCCAGCTTGGATAGGGCGTGAAATGCCGCTCCCATTCGACATGCAGGAGTGGATATTCGAGAAGCCTAGCGACGGAGGACGCATTGCCCTTGATCAGCGCCGGCGAGCAGGCTGGCACGACCCAATCGCGGAACAGCTCGGTATAGTGTTCATGCTGCAGCGCATCCGATCCATAGCTGATGCGGAAATCTACGTCGTCGAAGCCCATGCGCGGTTCGTTGTCGCGACCGACAATCCTGACATGAGCGTTCGGATGAAGGGCCTGCCAGTCGAAGATTCGGCGCCCTATCCATTTGTTGACGACGGACGACAGGGCGCTGAGAACCAGAGCATTCTCATTACGCGCCCGTTCCAAAACCTGTTCCGCGAGCGCGAATTGCTCGAAACCCTTCGATATTTCCTGATGATAGAGCCGCCCCCATTGGGTGAGCTCGACAGTGCGCCCGTTGCGCTCCAGCAAGGTGACGCCGAGAAAGCTCTCGATCTTGCGGATCTGCTGACTTATCGCGCCGGGGGAAACCTTCAGCTCGAGGGCCGCAGCGCTTACACCGCCACAGCGGCCGACAGCTTCGAACGCCTGCAAGCCCTTGAGCGGCACTGTCCGGATAACCTGTTTTACCGTCAAAAGGAGCCTCTCTGCGGCGGTTGATCTGGGATGCCTCTCTCCGTTGGATGGAAATCGCCGGCGAATTGGAAACGGTCGCCGGGATGGATGATTTCGACGTAAGTGACCGTGCGGCTGCTCTGCCATGTCTGGCGTATCAGGGTCAGGCAGGCCTTGCCACGCTCGATGTCAAGCAGTCGTGCCGTGGCGGCATCGGCCGAAACGGCGCGAATGACATGCCTTGCCTTCGACCAAGGCACCATGTCCAGCAACCACTTGCCGGGCGGAACCGACGCAAAGCTTTCGGTTCTGGCAGACGAGACCATGGCGAGCATGATGATGCGCCGCTCCAGCGCATTTGGCTTACCGTCCACTGTATGCAGGCAGTGAAGCCGCAGGATGTCCGCTCCCGTCGTCTCGCCGAGCTGTGCGGCGGTGGCAGCATCCAGTGTCTCGATCTTTCGCCGCAGGATCCTGTAGCTGTGGTCATGCCCCGCCAATTCGGCTTCCGTCGAAATGTCTTGGATATCCATCACCGTGCGGTCGATCTGCCGGGAGGCGACGAAGGAGCCAACCTTGCGGCGGCGTGTGATCATGCCGCGTTGCGCCAGGGCCGAAAGAGCCTTGTTCACGGTCATTCTGGAACATTGATACTCTTCTACCAGCTCGTGTTCGAAAGGGATGCGGTGACCAGGTTGCCAGACGCCGCCCATGATCCTGGTTTCGATGTCTTCGAAAATTCTCTGATGAATTGAGACCAAAACTCACCTCGATCCAGCGATGACATTCAATTTCCACCAAAGCCGCCGCAACCGGCACTATGCGGCACAAATCTTGCGTGCGTCGAGTTTAGCGTTTGACAGTGTAGGCCGGTCTGTATCTATTTGTATAGACAAAAGCGGATCAGAGAAATCCGCTCGGCGGGGACAACGATTGGGGAACTTGGACCTTCCACCGGAAGGGTAAAAACTGGAGAGAAAAACATGAGGAAGAATTCGCTTCTGAAGGGGCTGGTCGGCGCTGCGTTTCTGTTCGGCGTAACGATTTCCGCCCATGCGGCCGACACGCTTGCCGCGGTGAAGGCCGCTGGCACCATGAAGGTCGGTACCGAGACGGCCTTCGCACCGTTCGATTTTATCGACGCTGGCGAACATGTCGGCTTGAACGTCGATCTTTTTAACGAGATCGGCAAGGAACTCGGGGTAAAAATCGAATGGGTCACGCTCCCCTGGGATGGCGTCTTCCCGGCGCTCGAGGCCGGCAAGTTCGACGTCGTCGCAGGCCCAGCGACGATCACCAAGAAGCGCTTGGAGCGCTATCGTTTCACACCGCCGCTTGCTGAGGCGACCATCGCGATCCTGAAGAAGGCGGGCGACCAGACGATCAGCAAGCCGGAGGATATCGCTGGCAAGAAGATTGGCGTCGGCAAGGCGACCGCTCAGCTGGATCAGCTCAAGGAGTTTTCCGAAGCCCTGCCGACAAAGGTTGATATCCGCGAATATCCGGCCTTCACTGAATCCTATGCGGATCTCGCGGCCGGCCGCATCGCCGGTGTTGCCAACTCACTGCCGAACATTGCTTTCGTCGCGAAGCAGCGCGAAGGCACGTTCGAAGTCGTGCTGCCGCCCTTTGGCAAGAAATCCTATTTCGGCTTTATCGGCCTGAAGGATGCAGATCATGCGCCACTGATGGACGCAATCGACGCCGCCATGCTGAAGATCAAAGCTGACGGCCGGATGGCGACGCTGCAGAAGAAGTGGTTCGGCGCGAGCTTCGACACACCGGATTCCGTTAAGGATCCGGCATTCTGATCAGCCATCGGAAATCGGCCATGCCTGCGGGGATGCTGGGGCATGGCCGAGGAAAACGACCGGATCTTCCTCACCGCCAAGCGAGCGAAATCTGAACAATGTCCGTTAAACTCTTCGAGTTGCTTTTGCAGGCATCGATCTACACGGTGACCATCAGTGTTGTGTCGATCCTTATCGGCTTTGCGATTGCGATCCTTCTTTCGGGAATGCTGCTGTCGAGGCGAGGGCTTTTCGTGCGACCTGCCCAGATTTTCATCAGCTTCTTCCGCGGCGTGCCGCTGCTGGTGCAACTGCTGCTGATCTACAATCTTCTTCCGGTCATCGGCATCAATGTGCCAAGCATCGTGGCCGCGATCATCGGCCTGTCGCTCTGCACCGCAGCCTACCAGGCTGAGAACCTGCGCGGCGGCTTTGCCAGCGTGCCTTCAGGCCTGGTGGAGTCGGCGGAAATGGTTGGTTTGACGCCGCGCCAGATCTTCCGACGCGTCAAGGTTCCGATTGCACTGCGCCTCACGTTTCCAGCTCTCGTCAACGAGGCGATCCTCATTCTCAAGGCGTCGTCGTTGGTTTCAGTCGTTGGCATCGTCGAACTGACGCGCATGGCGCAGGACCTTGCCGGCAGCACCTTCCTGCCGCTGCAGCTTTTCGCATCCGCCGGTCTCATCTATCTGGTGATCAATTGGTTGGTGGCCCTTGCCGGCGGCCTGATCGAAAATAGACTCCCGGGGGCGCCGCGGTGACCTTCGACATCAATGTCCTCATCGGGCAGTGGCCCGCCATCGTCAGCGGTGCCGGCGTGACGATCATGATCTGGATCCTCGGCACCATCGCTGCGGCCGTCGTCGGCTTCCTGATGGCAGTCGCCAGGCAATATGGCGGCATGCTGATCGACAAGGCGCTGGGCGCCGTCGTAACGGTACTGCGCGGCACGCCGTTTCTCATCCAGATATTTCTGGTCTATTACGGCGGCCCCTTTGTCGGCCTCGATCTCGATCCCTTGCCGGCTGGATTGATCGGCCTTTCGATCTATGGGGCGGCCTATTTCAGCGAGATCTTCCGCTCCGGCTTCCAGGCTGTTCCGAGGGGACATATCGAGGCCGGCGAATGTGTCGGTCTGACTCAGGGGCAGATCGTCAGGCGCATTCTATTGCCGGAAATGACGATGCTGGTGCTGCCGCCATCCGTGAATATGGTGGTCATCCTGATGAAAGAGACGGCGGTTTTGTCCATTATCACCGTGCCGGAGCTGACGGCGACGCTGAGCGCAATCGGCTCGCAGCAATATGCCTTCGTCGAAGCACTCTCCGCATTGGCGCTTTTCTATTGGGTGCTCGTCGAAGTCACTGGCTGGCTCGGCAACCTTGCTGAAACGAAACTATCCAGATTCAGGTTTTTCAACGCATGAGCGTCCCCGCAATAGCAGTCAGGAATCTCGTCAAGACTTTTGGAGAGACCACGGTCCTGCACGATGTCGATCTCGCCATCGAGCCCGGGCAGGTTTCTTGCCTCATCGGCCCATCCGGCTCCGGCAAGAGTACGCTTTTACGCTGCATGGCTTTTCTTGAAGAGGCAACACGCGGGACGATCTCCATCAACGGCGAGGTGCTTGGCTTTACCGAGGATTCTCAAGGGCGGCGCGAGCGCATTTCGGCTGCCGCCAACCGTGCGATCCGCGCCCAAATCGGCATGGTGTTCCAGCAGTTCAATCTCTGGCCGCATATGACGGCGCTTGGCAATGTCAGCGAGGCACTGAAAACGGTTCACAAGATGAGCCGCAAGGATGCAGAGGAGCGGGCAATGGCCCAGCTCGTCAAGGTTGGCCTCGAGGGCCGGGCAGGGCACTATCCCTCGCAGTTATCAGGCGGGCAGCAGCAGCGCGTGGCGATCGCCCGTGCCCTGGCACTGAAGCCCAAGATCATGCTGTTTGACGAGCCGACCTCGTCGCTTGACCCGGAGTTGACTGGCGAAGTCTTGAACGTCATGCGCGATCTGGCCGCCGAGGGCATGACCATGGTCGTCGTCTCGCACGAGATAGGTTTTGCCGCGACCGTCGGCCAGCAGATCATCTTTCTCGACCACGGCAAGGTGCTCTTCAGCGGATCGCCCCAGGAGGTCTTTAAGAAACCGAGAAATCCTCGTCTTGAACAATTCCTCGATACCTATCTCGACCGTGGTGCCTCGATGTTGCTGTAATATCTATGTCCTTCCAGATCGTCTGGCAGGCTAAGTTGAACACCTAAAATCTTCCCCAACCCTGATCTGCATTCTCACCGGGGAATGCACGAAGGCAAACGGCTTATGGGTTCCGCGAGCTATTCAAGGGTCTGTTCCTCTTGATTTGTTTTGACGATCGAAAAATGTCCGAAGTGGCGGCAGATGGGAGGTCGCCAACCCGTTCAAGAGCGAACATCTGACCTTACGGCAGCTGAGAGCCGGTCACGGCGACGTAGAGCGAATAGAGCGAGCGCGTTGCCGCGATGAACAGCCGATTGCGTTTGGGTCCGCCGAAGGTGAGGTTCGCAACGGTCTGCGGTACACGGATCTTGCCGATCAGTGTGCCCGTCGGGTCGAAGCAATGCACGCCATCGCCGGCGCTCGACCAGAGGTTCCCGTTCACGTCTGTACGGATGCCGTCGGGAATGCCTGCGTCGATGAGACAGAAGACGCGGCCGTTTGCGAGTCGTCTGCCGTCCTCCACGTCGAACGCCCGGATGTGGCGTGGCAGGCTTTCATCATGGCTTGCTGCCGAATCCGCAACGTAGAGGATCGTTTCGTCCGGCGAGAAGGCAAGGCCGTTCGGCTGGATGAAATCCGTGGCGACGGCCGCAAGTTCCCCAGTCGTGGGATCGAGCCGGTAGACGTTGCGGCTCGCCTGCTCCGGCTCGGCCTGGTAGCCTTCGTAATCCGACATGATGCCGTAGGTGGGATCGGTGAACCAGATCGTGCCGTCCGATTTCACCACCACGTCGTTCGGCGAATTGAGCGGCGTACCCTCGAAACGGTCGGCGAGCACGGTGATTGATCCATCGATCTCGGTGCGCGTGACGCGGCGTCCGCCATGCTCGCAGGAGATGAGCCGGCCCTGCCGGTCGCGCGTGTGGCCGTTTGTGAAGTTGGAGGGTTGCCGGTAGACGGAGACGCCGCCTTCGGGCGTCCATCGCAGCATCCGCTGGTTTGGAATGTCGCTCCACAGCAGCTGGTTGGCATCGTTGAACCAGACGGGACCCTCCGCCCAGCGGCAACCGGAATAGAGTTCGTCAAGGCCGGCGCTCGTCACGATCAACTGCCGGAAGCGCGGATCATAGATTTCATAGGTGCTGGCCTCGGCCATGGCGGTCTTCCCAATTATCGCATGCCGGCCCGACGGCCGCCGGCGAGCATGATGACGCTGATGATGATGAGACCGGTCATGATGAGGCGGATGCCCGCGCCGACCCCGTAGGTGTTAAGCATGGAAACAACAAGGAACATGAAGAGCGATGCGCCCCAGATGCCCGGCACGTTGGAATCGCCGCCGGCGACCGCCGTGCCGCCGATCACGACGACGGCGATCGACATCAAGAGATATTCCGAGCCCATGTTGAGCGCCGCCCCGCCGGAGAAGCAGGCGAGCAGATAGCCTGCGACCGATGCGAGCACGGCGCAGAAGAGATAGGTGACGAAGCGCGTGCCATCAACCGGTATCCCGGCCATGCGCGCGGCCGGCATGCTCTGGCCGATCGCCGAAATCCAGCGCCCATAAATCGTCTTCTCCAGCAGGAACCAGGCGAAGAGCGAGACCAGGAGAGCAACGATCGCGACGTTGGGTACGCCGAGCGTGTTCGACGTGGTGAATTCCGCCAGCACGCTCGGAGGTTTGATGCGCAAGCCCCGGTTCGTCCAGATCGCCGCCGATTGTACGATGAAGCTCACGGAAAGCGTGGCGATGATCGGCGGAATGCGCAGCGCCTTGATGAGCGCGTAGTTGCAGAGGCCGACGACGAGGCCTATGACGATGGCGACGAGAAGCCCGGGCAGTATCATGCCGTTTTCAACGTTCATCAGCTTCAGCGCCACGGTGCCGGCAAGCGTCATGGTGGCGGGAACCGAGAGGTCGATATTGCCGGGGCCGAGCGTGATGACGAACATCTGGCCGATGCCGACGATGACCGAGAAGGCCGCGAAGGTGAGGGCTGCCTGCGACAGGCCTAGCGTGCTGGCGCCGAGCGTCACCATGATCGTCAGGAACCACACGACGAAGGCGGCAAGCCATGACCAGATCCAGGGTTTGCCGAAAAGGCTGAGGAGAGGGGTCATCGGCGACGTTTCTCCCGTTTCTCCAGGCGGTTCAGCATCAGGCGAAGCGCGAGGACGATGATCAGGATCGCGCCCTGGGCTCCGATCTGCCAGTCGGGCGATATGCGCAGGAAGGACAGGAAGGAGCCGGCGAGCGTCAGCGTGAGCGCGCCGATGACGGCGCCGACAGGGGAGACACGGCCGCCGATGAATTCGCCGCCGCCGAGGATCACGCCGGCGATCGACAGCAGCGTGTAGCGCAGCGCGATATTCGCATCCGCTGACGTCGTCAGACCGACGAGGGCGATACCCGCAAGCACCGCGAAGAGGCCGGCCAGCCCATAGGCGGCGGCGCGGGCGGCGACGATCGACCAGCCGGCGCGCTCGACCGAGCGCTGGTTGCCGCCTATGCCGCGGATCAGTACGCCG
The DNA here is from genome assembly GCF_014193555.1 of Rhizobium sp. BK275. NCBI lineage: Bacteria > Pseudomonadati > Pseudomonadota > Alphaproteobacteria > Hyphomicrobiales > Rhizobiaceae > Rhizobium > Rhizobium sp. BK275. Next base: position 567,197 of record NZ_JACHZL010000001.1, on the reverse strand, counting down.
AGTGAGGAGCGCATGACGAGAAGGTGGGCGACGGCGGCGATGATGATGCTGGCGACGATCGCCATCGGCGCCAGCGGCGGCTTGACGGTCATCAGCCAGCGCACCCAATCCGGCGCCTGCCCGCCCGGCGCTGGCAGCAGCAGCACGGCAAGGCCGCCCCAGACGAAGCTCATGCCGAGAGTGACGACGATGGACGGCAGGTCGCGCAGGTAGATGATGACGCCGAGGCCCGCATAGGCTGCGATTGCGCCTGCAAGGATCAGGACGCCGATTACAGGATCATCGCGCAGAAAGGTCGCGCTCACGCAGGCGACGAAGCTGACGAAGGTGCCCATCGACAGATCGAGATCGTTGACCGCCATGACAAGCATCTGGGCGATCGTCGCTAGCGCGATCGGCACAGCCAGATTGAACAGCAGGTTGAGCCCGACATAGCTCATGGCACGCGGCTGCAGCCAGAAAACGGCGGCGAGCAGCAGGGTCAGCGATAAGGCGGGAATGGTGAGACGCATGGCGTCGGACGAGAGCCGGAACGTCATGCGGCGACCCCTTCGAAGGAGGCCGCGATGATATTCGTCTCGTTGACGGCATCGCCGGCGAGTTCGGCCTTGATGCGGCCTTCGCGAAAGACATAGACGCGGTCGCAGAGACGGATCTCGTCCATTTCGGTCGAATACCAGATGAAGGTACGGCCGCGCGCGGCTTCCTCACGGATGATGGCGTAGACTTCCTGCTTCGTCCCGACGTCGACGCCGCGCATCGGATCGTCCATCAGGACAACGGGCGCGCGTGTCGCAAGGGCGCGGGCAAAGAGCACCTTCTGCTGGTTGCCGCCGGAAAGCGACAATATGCGGTTTGCCATATCGGGCGTGCGGATCTCGATCCGCCGCTTCCAGTCGGCGCCCTTGGCTTCCTCCTCGTTTGCGAGAATGAGGCCGCGCCGCGACAGGTCACCAAGCGAGGCGATGGAAAAGTTGCGCAGGATGCTCCACAGTTCGAAGACGCCGTTGAGGCGGCGGTCGCCGGCGACGAAGGTGACGAGCGGGTCGCGCTCAGGCAGCCAGTGACCGGATTGGGCGGCATGGAGAGCCAGCAACAGCTCGGTCTGCCCGTGGCCCGCCAGCCCCGCCAGTCCGATGATCTCGCCCTGGCGCGCCGCAAAGGCAAGGCCCGCCGCCTGGTGGGACAGAATGAGCGGCGCGGTGGATTGTTCGCGCGCCGAGCGCTGGCCGGTCTCTTCCTTCGCGACGGTACCCATGGCTTCCACGAGGCCGTGGTGATCGAAGCCGTTCGCCGGACGTTCGGCGACGACGCGGCCGTCCTTCATGACGACGATGCGGTCGGAGGTTTCGAGGATCTCGTGCAAAATATGCGAGATGAAGATAACGGAGCCGCCGGCGGCGACGAAACGGCGGACATGACCGAGCATCTGACGGGCAAGACTTGCATCGAGCGACGAGGTCGGTTCATCGAGGATCACCAGCCGCGGCGCAATGCCGGCGTCGGAAAAAGCCATGGCGATCTCGACCATCTGCCGCTCGGCGATCGAAAGATCTCCAACGACCCGGCCGCTGGCGATGCCATGGCCGGGAAAGACCATATCGAGGCTCTTCTCGATAATTTTCGCGGCGCGCTTGCGCCAGCCGAAGCCGCCGAGATCGCGGTGCATGATGCGCGTATTCTCGACGATGGAGAGATTGGGGCAGAGCGAAAGTTCCTGGAAGACACAGCGCACGCCGCGAGCGCGCGCCGCGTTGATGCCGTAACGCTCCAGCCGCTCGCCGTCGCTCGCAATGCTTCCCTCGTGGGGCGTGAGACCGCCGTTGATCACGCTGACGATCGTGGATTTGCCGGCGCCATTATGGCCGACAAGCCCCACGCATTCGCCCGGCATGACGCGGAGCGTCACGCCGTCGAGCGCCCTGACCGCACCGAAGCTCACCTTGGCGCCATCGACGGCGATCACCGCCTGCAAAACCTCATTCATGCTGCCTGCCACATCTGCTTTGCAAAGAATGCCGCGCAGCCATTTGCGGCCGCGCGCCAGTCACCGGGAAATTTACTTTGCCGACTCGATGACCTTGACTGCGTCCGCCTGCGTGTATTCCACGTTGGCGACGCCGCCGGCCTGGGTATTGGCGAGGTTTGTTTCGAGATTGTCCTGGTCGATGCGCAGGAAGGGCACGACGAGGTCCTTCTTGACCTGCTTGCCGTCGAGGATCTGCTGGGCGACCCAGAAGGCGAGCGTAGAGACACCGGGCGCAATGGACACGGACATGGTCTCATACCCCTTCGCGTCCTTCTGCTCCTTCCACCATTTCAGTTCGTCTTCGCGGTTGCCCATAATGATGACCGGCATCTTCCGATTGGTCGCGGCGATCGCCTGCGCGGCGCCGTAACCGTCGCCGCCCTGCGTCACGACGCCGACAATGTCGGGCAGGCTCGGCAGAATGCCGGCAACAGCCTTCTGCGCCACGTCCTGCGCCCAGTCGCCGTGAACGGAGCCGACAATCTTGAACTGCGGGAACTGCTTGACGCCCTCGTGGATGCCGGCCGAGATCTCATCATCGACGAAGACACCGGCAAGACCGCGGATCTCGAGCAGGTTGCCGCCCTGGGGGAGCTTTTTCGAGAGGTACTCCACCTCGCTGCGGCCCATTTCCTTGAAGTTGACCGCGATGCGCCAGGCGCAGGGTTCGGTCACGATGCCATCGAAGGAGACGACGGTGATACCTGCGTCGCAGGCTTCCTTGACCGCGCCGTTCAATGCCGTCGGCGAAGCGGCATTCAGCACGATCGCGTCATAGCCCTGCAGGATCATGTTCTGGATCTGTGCGGCCTGTTCCGTCGCCTGGTTCTCAGCGGTAGTGAACGGGTCGGCTGCCGCGACGACGCCTGATTTCACGGCTTCGCCCGTCACCTTGCCCCAGCTCGTCAGCATGGCCTGGCGCCACGAATTGCCGGCATAGTTGTTGGAAAGGGCGATTTTCTTGGCCGAAGTATCGGCAAAAGCGGAAACGGGCAGCGCGCCGCAAGCAATAGCGGCCGATGCCAGAAGCATCTTACGGATTGTCATGTCTTCCTCCCTCATGATCGCCGGTTGGCGGATCGCTTCACTCCTGCCTGTCCCACTTGGGGTCGAGTGAAAATTGTTCTTGCACTGAGCTTCCTCCTCTCAGTAAGGGCAGGATGCGGGAGATCTCGGGGCCTGTACAGGGGCAAGGCGGCAAGTCGTTTGCGGGTTTTGCGCAACAAGCTGCGGGTTTACGCAAGACGGCGGCGCTTCCGCGGCGCTTACTGGGAAAGGATCGCGGCGGGTTGAGGAGCCCGCTGCCGTCACGGGGAGGAATTGACGATGCTGCATCTCGCACCCGCAGCCATGTTCGACCACTATCTCGGCATTTCCCGGCTGCTGGCGGGCCAGCTCGATTTCCGCTCGGCCATCCGCTCCGTCGCCGCCGAAGTCGCCCATATTATCCCCCACGACCATCTCGATGTTTGCGTGCTGCTCGAAGGCGGCAACTACCACACGGCTTACGAGACAGGCATCGAGACTGCCTGGGGGGAACTTGCAGGTGCGCCTGTCGTCAACAGCCCCATCCGCTCGCTGCTTTGGGGCGAAGTGGATTTTCTGCTGACGGACGACGCCATGACGGACCCGCGTTTCCACTTCGAGGGCGCGTTCAAACGGCCGATCGTCGAACAGTCGCTGAGGAGCCGCTTGCATGTGCCGATGAAGGTGCAGGGCACGATCATCGCCGCACTCTCCTGTTCCTCGCAAAAGGCCGGCATTTACACGATGGAGGATATCGAACGCGCCCGTATCATTGCCGACCTGTTGACACCCTATTTCTTCGCGCTCCGGGCGGCCGAGCACGCGCAACGCTCGGCCATCGTGGAGGCAGAGGCCCGCGCCCGCGAGGAGGGGTTGCGGCAAGGCGCGCTGAAGCTGACCGAAGCGCTGGAGCAGGAACGCCAGCGGATCGGCATGGACCTCCACGATCAGACGCTGGCCGACCTGACGCGGCTCGCCCGCCGGATCGACCGGCTGTCGCGCAACGGCGAGGTCGCGCCCGAGGCGCTGGAGCCGGTCTCCCGTTCCTTGCAGCATTGCATGCAGGATCTGCGACAGATCATCGAGCAGGCAAAACCCTCCGTGCTCCAGCTCTTCGGCCTCGCCCAGGCGATCGAACATCATCTCGACCGATCGACCCGCGATGCCGGATCGGCCATCGAATGGGGTCTCGTCGACGAGACGCATGGCGCACTGGAGCAACTGGAGCCGACCGTCAGCGTCGCGCTGTTCCGTATCGCCCAGGAAGCGATCAACAATGCGGTGCGCCATGCCGCCCCGCTCACCGTCATGGTGCGGCTCGAGGCGGACGACGAGCGTCTGTCGATCGAAATCTCCGACGACGGCACCGGGCTCGCTAAGGCGCGGGGACGGATCGGCGGCGGCATCGACAATATGAAGACCCGTGCGCGGCTGATCTCGGCGCGCTTCACGACCGGACCCGGCCACAACAATCGCGGAACTGCGGTGCGGGTCGTGCTGCCGCTTGGCCCGCACGACCCGGCAAGCAGGCCAAACTGAGGAGAACGGCGTGATGAAGGTTCTGATCGTCGAGGACGACCCACTGCACCGGTCCTATCTGCACGAGGCTGTCAACGCGGCCTTGCCGGAATGCGACACGGTGATCGAGGCGGAGAACGGCACTGTCGGCGAGAAACTCGCCCGCGACCACAAGTCGGCGCATATCGTCATGGACCTGCAGATGGCCAACCGCAACGGCATCGAGGCGGCGCGCACGATCTGGAAGGAGCGGCCGGAGACCCGCATCCTGTTCTGGTCGAATTATTCGGACGAAGCCTATGTGCGCGGTGTCTCGCGCATCGTCCCGGATGGCGCCGCCTATGGCTACGTCCTGAAATCCGCCTCAGACGAACGGCTAAGGCTTGCATTGCGCTCGATCTTCATCGAGAGCCAGTGCGTCATCGATCGCGAGGTGCGCGGTCTGCAGCAGAAGAGCCTCGGCCAGACGAACGGCTTCACCGATTCCGAATACGAGATCCTTGTCGATATCGCGCTGGGCCTCACGGACCGGGCCATCGCTAAACGTCGGAACCTCTCGCTACGCAGCGTACAGAACCGCCTACAGCAACTCTACGACAAGCTCGACGTCTACCAGAGCGCCGGCGACGACCACGAGGACGGCCGTTTCAATCTCCGCGCCCGCGCCGTGACCGTCGCTTTCCTGCGCAAACTCCTGAACTACAGCGCTCTGGAGCGGGCTGAGGCAGAACTGCAGGAGTGGCTTGATGGAAAGTAGTTTCCGTGGCGTTGTCACGTTTGTCGGTGACAATCAAAGATAACGCGACAACGCAGTAGCCTCTTCATCGACAAAGCTATCCCCTGCGCGTAAGCGCCATTGCGACGATGATGTGGCTGCTAAACGACGCCCCGCGGGACTATTCGAGATCCCGCGCAGGCAAGGCGCGTTCCGCCGGACTCACTTCGCCGGATGCGGCACAAGCAGGATTTTGGATATGAACGATGCGGGCACCCATTTGCTCGGCCTCAACCAGAGCGTTACGGAACATGACTGAGACGACATCTTCTCGCTGGTGTCGCTTGTCTCGGCCGGCCTTGGCATCGGTTTCGTTCCGGAATAGACGCAGGATCTGTCGAACCGCGGTTTTCGAGTTGGGATTGCCTGACCTGCGCAGCATGTCCACAAGTTCTTCCCCCAGGCGGCACTCTGAGCCGCCGATGCCCTGCGGGCGCCACTCGCGAGCTGCCGCCCGCGGTTCTACATCTTGGCAAAGGAAAAGGCGTTGATGGGCAGGTCGGTCTGCCCATCAACGGCAAGATCCGCCAGGATTTCGCCGACGACGCTGGTAAACTTGAAGCCGTGGCCGGAGCAGGGGGAGGCGACGACAATGTTCTTCTCGCCCGGCACATGGTCGAGAAGGAAATCCTCGCTCGGCAGCATGGTATAGCGGCAGGTCGTCTCTTTCATACGGAGACCGGCTGCACCCGGAACGCGCTTCTTGATAAAACTGTCGAGCAAGGCCCTATCGGCATCGTTGACGGGCGGGTTCGGCTGGTTGGGATCGATCGGCTCGCGGAAATGTGCGTGTTTGCCGATCTTCACACCATCGATGCCGATGGCCGGAAAGCCGAAATAGGAGCCTTCGGCACCTTCATCCCGCAGGAAGCAGGGCATGCGCTGCGGCTGAGTGACAAAGCCATCCTGCGGCTGATACCAGGCGACGACTTGGCGGATCGGCACCGCTGCCTGCTTCAGTTGGGGCACGAGTTCGGCAATCCAGGATCCGGTCGCCACCACGATCTTTCCCGCGTGATAGCGTCCGGTCTCGGACGTAATCGTCACCCCGGCATCATCGGGTTCGATCGCTGTCACCTTCTCGCCGAAATGCAGGACCGCGCCATCCTCGACAGCCAGTCTCAGATAACCCATCACAGCCGCTTCCGGGCGAAGATAGCCGCCCTGCGGGTCAAGCAGACCAATCTCATGGTCATCGAGCTGGAAGGCCGGAAAACGGCGCGCCATCTCCGCCTTGTCGAACACTTCGTGGGCAAGTCCGTGCAGGTCACAGGAGGAGCGCGTGCCGGAGACGACCTTGCCGTCGGGCGCGCCGATCTGCAGCACGCCTGTTATCGTCAGGATATCGGTGCGCAGGCGCGCTTCCAGCGACCGCCAGTTCTGATAGGCGCGCTTGAGCAGCGGAACATAGGACGGGTCCTCGAAATAGCCGAGCCGGATCAGGCGGCTGTCACCATGCGAGGAACTCAGAACATGGGCGGGAAAATAGGCATCGAAGCCGATCGCCTTGACACCGCGGGCTGCCAGAAAGGCGAGCGCGGCACTTCCCATGGCACCGAGGCCGATAACGGCGACGTCGAAGCTGGCGGTCATGAAGTCTCCTCAGGGAATTGCTGGTGCTGCGGCCTCACGGACCAGTCCGCGCAGGGCCTCGATGTCGCGCGATAGCGGCCGATCGTCGGCATAGGCAGGCACGATCGTGCGAACGGCCTTGTAGATGGCATCCGTACCCGTCGCCCTCGACGCGGTGCCGGCAAGGAATTCGTGGGCCTGCGCAGCCGCCATCAATTCGATCGCCAGGATATATTCGGCATTGTCGATCAGCGCGAGAAGCTTGTTGGCGGCGGCTGTCGGATGCGCCAGGAAATCCTCCTGCAGGCCGGATGTGATTCCGCCATCGGTAGAAGCCGGTGCGGCAAGCCGCCGGTTCTCATTGACGAGAGCGGCGGCCGTATATTGCGCGATCATGAGGCCGGAATTGCTGCCGGCATCGCTTGCCAGGAAGGGCGGCAGACCGCTCACCAGCGGATTGACGAGGCGGTCCGTGCGCCGTTCGCTCATGGCGGAGATCTGCGCAAGCGCCATCGCCAGACTATCGGCGGCCTGCGCGAGAGCGGGTGCCACGGCGTGGGCTTCCGAGGAGACGATCGGCTGTTCCGGCGTGCCCGACACGGCGGGATTGTCGGTGACTGAGGCAAGCTCCTGATCGACGACAAAGGCCACGGTATCGAAGACATCGCGGGCGGCACCATGGGCATGCGGGATGGAACGTAGGCTGAGCGCATCCTGTGTTCGTCGACCGAGGGCAGTTGCCACCAGACCGCTGCCGGCAAGTCGGGCGCGCAGCGCAGCGCCGACATGGGCGATGCCCTTGGAGGGGCGTAGCGCCAGAACGGCTTCGTCGAAGGCCGCCATCTGGCAGCCGGCAGCTTCAAGAGTGAGCGCGGCGATCGCATCGGCCCAGTCGAGCAACCTCTCGGCGCGGGCGAGCGCAACGCTTGTAAGTCCGGTCGCACAGGCGGTGCCGTTGACGAGGCTCAGACCCTCCTTGGCACCGAGCACCAGCGGTTCGAGACCGATAGCGGCAAGCGCATCCCGGCCGCTCATGCGGCTGCCATTAACGCTGGCGCTGCCTTCGCCGATCAGCACCAGCGCATTGTGCGCATTGTGGGTGAGATAACCGGCAGACCCCTTCGAGGGAATGTCTGGAATGCAGCCTTTTGCAAGGAAGGCGGCGAGATAGCGGACGATTTCAGGGCGCACGCCGGAATGCCCATGGGCAAAATTGGCGATCTGCGCGGCGATGATCGCGCGCACTTCGCGCGGCGCCAGGAGTTCGCCGACGCCAACGGCATGGCTGAGGATGATGTTGCGCGACAGCCTGCTTTGCGAGGCTCTGTCGACCACGGTATCTGACAGCGCGCCGACGCCGGTATTGATGCCATAGGCGCGCACGCCGGTCTCAACGATCCGCTCGACGATGCGGCTTGCATTGATAACGCGATCCCAGGCCGCTTGCGACAGGGCAAGCGTTTCCCCCTCGGCTACGCGTGCGATATCGCGCCAGCCGGCAACTTTATCGATGGTGATGGTCATTGGCCGCTTCCGAAATGGCCGATGAACTGACGGAAAGCCGGCGATGCGCCGCCGCCGAACATTTCGTTCGGCGTGCCGCTGCTTTCGACCAGCCCTTCGCGCATGAAGACGACGCGGTTCGACACATTGCGGGCAAAGCTCATTTCGTGAGTGACGACGAGCATCGTCATGCCCTCTTCGGCAAGTGCCCGCATGACGCGCAGCACTTCGCCGACCAGTTCCGGATCGAGCGCCGAAGTCGGCTCGTCGAAGAGCATGACCTTCGGCTTCATGGCGAGCGCACGGGCGATCGCCGCCCGCTGCTGTTGCCCGCCGGAGAGATGCGCGGGATAGGCATGGCGCTTGTCGGCAATGCCGACTTTTTCGAGAAGCGCTTCGGCTTCGGCGATGCATTCGGCCCGCGGCCGCTTCAAGACATGCACCGGTCCTTCGATGACATTCTGCAGGATCGTCATATGGGACCAGAGATTGAAGGACTGGAAGACCATGCCGAGTTCGGAGCGGATGTGGTCGACCTGCTTCTGGCTTGCCGGCTTCGTCTTGCCGTTCTTGTGGATCATCTCGATATGTTCGCCATCGACCCAGATCTCGCCATCGGAAGCGATCTCCAGCAGATTGATGCAGCGCAGGAAGGTGGATTTGCCGGAGCCCGACGCGCCGAGCAGCGAAATCACGTCGCCATCCTCGGCATCGAGCGAAATGCCACGCAGCACCTCGTGGGTGCCGAAGCTCTTGCGGATATTGCGGACCGAAAGTCGGGTTACGCCGGGCATGGAAGCTCCAATCACGTTCAGTCAGGGTCAAGCCTTCAAAGCCTGCGGAACGGCGCGGCGATGTCGGGACAGCCAGTATTCCAGCAGAGCCATGGCCTGCAGGATGATGAAGTTTAAAACGAGGTAGATGATGGCGGCACAGAGGAAGACTTCCATCGTGCGGTAGGTCTGGGAGATCAGCCGCTGCGCGACACCCGTCACTTCCCAGACCGTCACAAGGCTCGCAAGCGCGGTCGATTTCATCATCAGCACGATCTCGGTCGAATAGGCCGGCAGCGCATGACGGAAGGCGATCGGTGCGAGGATGCGGCGCACCATCAGGAAGCCCGACATGCCGATGGCGCGGGCCGCCTCGATTTCCTTCGGCGAGACCGCGCGAATGCCACCGCGGAAGATTTCGGCCGAGTAGCCGGCGGTGCAGAGAGCGAGCGAGAGAACCGCACAGACAATCGGCTCCCGCAGGAAGGGCCAGAGAAAGGAACTGCGGATAGCACTGAACTGAGCGAGACCATAAAAGACCAGAAACATCTGGATCAAGAGCGGTGAGCCGCGGAAGATGAAGATGTAGCCTTTGGCGAAGCCGGAGAGGATCGGATTGCCACTGACGCGCATCGAGACGACGACAAGCGCCAGAAGGCCGCCGAAGAAGATCGACAGGAAGAACAGGATAAGTGTCGTCGGCACGGCTTTGAGCAGCGTGACCATGGTGCTTGAAAGGAAGGCGATATCCATCTGGTCCCTCCTATGCCTGGCCCATGGCCGCAGTCGGCATGCTGCGATTGGCCTTGCGCTCGGCGCCGTTAAAAACTCGGTCCGATAGGCTGGTGAGGATCAGGTAGAGGGCGCCGCCAACGATATAGAAAAGGAAATATTGGCGAGTCGAGCCTGCTGCGACATAGCTCGAGCGCATCAGTTCGGTGAGGCCGGTGACCGTAACTAGTGCCGAATCCTTCAAGCTCAGTTGCCAGACATTGCCAAGGCCGGGAATGGCAAGGCGCAGAACCTGCGGAATGACGATACGGCGGAACCTGAGGCCGCGATGCATGCCGATCGCCGAGGCGGCCTCAAGCTCGCCCTTGGAAATGGCGAGATATGCGCCGCGATAGACTTCCGCTTGGTAGGCGCCGGAGATGATACCGACGGCGAGTGCACCGGTGGCGAAAGGCGGTAGCCCGAGAAAACCATCATAACCCAGGGAATGGCCGATCGCGGTCACGGCCGTCGAGCCGCCGAAATAGATCAAGTAGATAATCAACAGTTCCGGCACGCCGCGAAAGACCGTCGTATAGACGTGGCCGATCATGATGAGCACGAAATTGCCTGACAGTTTCGCCGCCGCGATGATCGCGCCGAGCACGGCGCCGATCGCCAGCGCCGCCGCGGTTACGCAGAGCGTCAGCAAAGCACCGAGGAGGAGGAACGCCCCCCATCCGGTTGAACCGAAACCAATGAGTTCGAGTGTCGCCATGGGCCTTCCCAGCGCTGTCTTCGTCGTGATGACGGGCGGTCAGAATAGCACGTGGTCTCCGATTACAAAGCGGAGACCACGGAACGCGGATTCCCTCGAACGCTTAGTTCTGCGGGCTGACGTCGACCTTGAACCACTTGATCGAGAGGTTCTTGACCGTACCGTCGGCAAGGGCCGACTTGATCGCCTCGTTGAACTTGTCGCGCAGGTCGGTATCGGCCTTGCGGATGCCGAGCCCTTCGCCCTCGCCCCAGATCGAGCCGACGATTTCCGGACCGGTAAAGGCAAGCGCGCCATTGGCGGCTTCAAAGGCGTTGTTGAAGTAGACGGCATCGTCGAAGCCGAGGTCGATACGGCCGTTCTGCAGGTCGAGGTCGCGGTCGGCGCCCGTCTTGTATTCGCGGATCTCGGCGATGCTGCCGAAATTGTCGTAGACGAACTTGGCATAGACGGTTGCTGCCTGAATGCCGATCGTCTTGCCCTTGAAGGCTTCCTTCAAGGCTTCGATTTCCTTCACCCCGGTCTGGCCGGGCGTCATCTTGATCGTCGCGCCGGTGCCGGAAGCGTTGGCAAGCGGGCTATCCTTGGCGGTGGCGAAGGCGGCCGGCGTCGCAGCGTAGGGAATGGTGAAGTCGATGACCTGCTTGCGCTCTTCGGTGATCGACAGCGCGTCCATGATGACGTCGAATTTGCCGGCGTTTAGCGCCGGGATCATGCCGTCCCAGTCGGATGCGACCAGCGTGCATTCGATCTTGGCGCGTTCGCACAGAACCTTGGCGAGTTCCGGTTCGAAACCGCCGAGCGAGCCGTCGGCATTGGTGAGGTTCCAGGGAGCGTAGGCGCCTTCGAGCGTGATGGTCGCCTTCGTCCAGTCCTTGGCGGAGGCAGGAGTCGCAAAGGCGGCTGCCGTCATCGCGCAGGAAAGAAGAATTGTGCTGAGCTTCATTGATGTGATCTCCTCTGAGATTGGACAGACCTTGCGGTATGAATGCCGATCTTCGCCGGCTTGCCCGTCCTGATCCATTGTTTCATTCTTGGATCGGCAGGTTGTATAGGGTACCATATGAGATATTTTGTGATATGCAAGTGGAAAGTCGATTTAAAAGGCAGATTCCATTCGTGCAAAGGGAATAGGCAATGAAGCGTGCTGGCGAGATGAAGCGCGAATTGGCGGAAAATGACGGCGGCCCGCTTTATGCCGGCGTCAAGCAGGTCATTCTCGATCGGATCCGCAGCGGCGAATGGCCGCCGCGACACCGCGTGCCCTCGGAAAACGAGCTGGTGGTGGAGCTCGGCGTCAGCAAGATGACTGCCAACCGGGCGCTCCGGGAACTGGCGAACGAGGGCGAACTCCTCCGCATCCAGGGCGTCGGTTCCTTCGTCGCGGAACGCAAGGGCTATTCGGCGCTCTTCGAGGTGCGCAATATCGCCGACGAGATCGCCGAGCGCGGCCATGTTCACGAGGCTGATGTTATCGTTCTGGCTGAGGAGACGGCCTCTCCGGAGGTTGCCGATGCGCTGGAGCTTGAGATCGGCGCGCCGGTTTTCCACTCGCTGATCGTCCACAACGAGAATGGCGTGCCTGTGCAGATCGAAGACCGTTTCGTCAATCCGGGGGCGGCGCCCGACTATCTGGCGCAGGACTTTTCGACGCTGACGCCCAATGCCTATCTGACGGCGGCGGCGCCGCTCAGCGCATCGGAGCATATCGTCGAGGCGGTGGTGCCGCGCACCTGGGAATGCAAGCTGCTGACAATCCTGCAGAATGAGCCGTGCCTTGCTATCCGCCGACGCACCTGGTCGGCCCGTCAGGTGGTTTCGACCGCTCGTCTCGTCTATCCCGGACACCGCTACAGGTTGGAAACGCGCAGCGGCAAGATGTTTGAGGAATAGGCTAGTTGTATATGGAACTATCCTCAAAAAACGATTTCCCTAACCGATTTCATGATTTTACGCCTTCTCGATCGAGATGGCGTAGCAGAGCGCCTGGCCCGAAAGATCGAGCCTGCCTCCATCACTCTCTTCAAGCAGTATTGCATCGCCAGCGTCGAGTTCGATGCTCTGCGCACCTGTTCGCGCCGCCAGAGCTCCTTTGGCGCAAAAGAGCAGGAAAATCCCCTTCGCAGACGCCAGGCTCTTCTCGCCATCGATGAAATGCCGCGCGACTGCGTGCCTCACGGCACCCCGCCGGGTCATCACGTTCAGGTCGGTGATTGTGCCATCCGGCAGCGTTGCCGAGACCGCGATATCGGCGGCAAAGGCGAGGGGGTCACTCTCCCGCGTCAGGAGCACCGGCTCACGCCCCTCGATGAATAGCCGCATACCTTTGCCTTCCAGGATCGACAGCGTGCGGTCGATCCCGGGAAAGACGGAGAAAGGCCCGTCGGAAGCAACGGTTGCGGTGCTGACCCGCCAGTCGAACTCGGCAAGCCCCGCACCATCAGGCGAAATGGCGATCTCCACCGTTTCGCCGCCGCCGTTCTTCCACGGCATGCGCTTGTGATCGGCGGCGCGCAGGACCTTCATGGCTCAGTTCCCGAGGATGCCGGGCAGGCGAAGGCCCTTGTCCTTGGCGCAATCGATGGCGATGTCATAGCCGGCATCGGCATGGCGCATGACACCGGTCGCCGGATCGTTCCAGAGAACATTTCCGAGGCGGCGGGCCGCATCATCGGTGCCGTCGGCGCAAATGACCATGCCGGAATGCTGCGAGAAGCCCATGCCGACACCGCCACCATGATGCAGCGACACCCAGGTGGCGCCCGAGGCAGTGTTCAGAAGAGCATTCAAGAGCGGCCAGTCGGAGACGGCATCCGAGCCATCCTTCATCGCTTCCGTCTCGCGGTTCGGCGAGGCGACGGAACCGGAATCGAGGTGGTCGCGGCCGATGACGACAGGCGCTTTCAGCTCGCCGTTCCTGACCATCTCGTTGAAGGCAAGACCCAGGCGGTGGCGGTCACCGAGACCGACCCAGCAGATGCGTGCCGGCAGGCCCTGGAAGGCAATGCGCTCGCGCGCCATGTCGAGCCAATTGTGCAGGTGCTTGTTGTCGGGCAGCAGTTCCTTCACCTTGGCGTCGGTCCTGTAGATATCTTCGGGATCGCCGGACAGGGCGGCCCAGCGGAACGGCCCGATGCCGCGGCAAAAGAGCGGGCGGATATAGGCCGGCACGAAGCCGGGGAAGGCGAAGGCGTTTTCAAGGCCCTCGTCCTTGGCGACCTGGCGGATATTATTGCCATAGTCGAGCGTCGGCACACCGGCATCCCAGAAGGCGACCATGGCCTCGACATGCGCCTTCATCGAGGCGCGGGCGGCGGCCTCGACGGCCTTCGGATCGGTTTCGCGCTTAGCCTTGGCTTCGGCAACGGTCCAGCCGACCGGCAAATAGCCGTTGCGCGGGTCATGCGCCGAGGTCTGGTCGGTAACGATATCCGGGCGCGGGCCGCCGGCCTTCATGCGACGCACCAGCTCCGGGAAGATTTCAGCAGCATTGCCGACGAGGCCGACCGATTTTGCTTCACCGGCCTTGGTCCAGCGCTCGATCTTTTCCAGCGCTTCGTCCAGCGTATGGGCTTTTTCATCGACATAGCGGGTGCGCAGACGGAAATCGATGCGCGTCTCGTCGCATTCGACGGCCAGGCAGCAGGCGCCGGCCATGACGGCTGCGAGCGGCTGGGCGCCGCCCATGCCGCCGAGGCCACCGGTCAGGATCCACTTGCCCGTAAGGTTGCCACCATAGTGCTGGCGACCGGCCTCGACGAAGGTTTCGTAAGTGCCCTGCACGATGCCCTGCGTACCGATATAGATCCACGAACCGGCCGTCATCTGGCCGTACATGGCAAGGCCCTTCTTGTCGAGTTCGTTGAAATGGTCCCAGGTCGCCCAGTGCGGTACGAGATTGGAATTGGCAATCAGCACGCGCGGCGCATCCTTGTGGGTGCGGAACACGCCGACCGGCTTGCCGGACTGCACGAGCAGGGTCTCGTCCTCGTTCAGCGTCTTCAGCGTCGCGGCGATGCGGTCGAAATCCTCCCAGGTGCGGGCCGCACGGCCGATGCCGCCATAGACGACGAGCTCATGCGGGTTTTCGGCAACGTCGGGGTCGAGATTGTTCATGAGCATGCGCAGCGGCGCTTCGGTCATCCAGCTCTTGGCGTTCAGCTCATTGCCACGGGGGGCGCGGATCTCGCGGATATTGTGGCGCGGGTTTACGGTCATGATGATGTTCCCTCGTTTAGCGTTTCAGACCGAGCGCGATCTCTTCGATCCGCGTCAGAATGGATTTGAGATGGATGCGCAGATTGTCGGCTTCTTCGCCGTCATAGGCGAAGGGCGGCGCTTCGCTTGCAAGATGCGTGGATTGGGCGAGTTCCATCTGGATGGCGTGGACGCCGGTTTCCGGCCTGCCGTAATGGCGCGTCGTCCAGCCGCCCTTGAAGCGACCGTTCAGGATGCTGTCATAGCCTGCCGCAGTCGACGCAATGGCGATGGTCGCCTGCTCGATCGCCGGATCGCAGGTCCTGCCCATATCCGTGCCGATATTGAAATCCGGCAGCTTGCCCTCGAAGAGGAAAGGGATGTGGGAACGGATGGAGTGGCAATCATAGAGAACGGCAATGCCGTGAATGGATTTGACCCGTTCGATCTCGGCCAGAAGTGCGGCGTGGTAGGGCGCATGGAAATCCCGCAGTCGCTGGGCGATATCGGCCTCGGTCGGTCCGGCGCCATCCTTCCAGATCGCCTTGCCGTCGAAATCGGTCTCCGGGATCAGCCCGGTCGTATTCTGGCCGGGATAGAGGCTCGTGCCCGACGGATCTCTGTTCGCGTCGATCACATAGCGATGGAACGTGGCGCGCACTGTGGTCGGATTGTCGAGCAGGCCGTCATAAAGCTGGTGGATATGCCAGTCGGTATCGGCAAGCAGCCGGCCGTTGTCGTTCAGCCGCTCCCAGATATCGGCGGGAACATCGGTACCCGTATGGGGGAAGCCGAGGATAACGGGCGAGGTGCCTTGCTTGACCTCGAAAACGGACATGTCAGACCTCCAGAGCGGGTAGGATGCCGCTTGAAACGGATGCGTTGAGGCTACCGCTGGCAATGAGCGTGGCAGCCGCCTTCAGGTCGTTCGCCATATAGCGATCCTCCTCCAGCGACGGCACGGCAACACGGATGGCGGAAATCGCCTTCTTGAGCTCGGGGCTGGTTGCAAGTGGTGCGCGAAGCTCTACCCCTTGCGCGGCGCTCAGCGCCTCGATCCCGATGATCGCAAAGAGGTTTTCGGTCATCGGCAAAAGCCGGCGCGCGCCATGGCAGGCCATGGAGACGTGGTCTTCCTGATTGGCCGATGTCGGGGTCGAGTCGACGGAGGCCGGATGCGACATCTGCTTGTTCTCGCTCATCAGCGCGGCAGACGTGACCTCTGCGATCATCAGACCGGAATTCAGGCCCGGCTTCTTCGCAAGAAAGGCCGGCAGGCCGTAGGAGAGGGCGGGATCGACGAGCAGCGCAATACGGCGCTGGGCGATCGCGCCGATCTCGCAGATCGCAAGCGCGATCTGGTCGGCCGCGAAGGCAACGGGCTCGGCGTGGAAATTGCCGCCTGACACGACGGAATTGTCCGACAGGACCAGCGGATTATCGGTCACGGCATTGGCTTCGATCTCCAGCGTGCGGGCAACCGAGCGCAACAGGTCGAGGCAGGCGCCGTCGACCTGCGGCTGGCAGCGGATGCAATAGGGGTCCTGAACGCGCTCGTCACCCTCGATATGGCTCTGGCGGATCGGCGAGCTATCAAGCAGGGCGCGCAGCGCGGCTGCCGTATCGATCTGGCCGCGATGGCCGCGCAGGGTATGGATGTCGGGATGGAACGGCGCCGACGAACCCATGGCCGCATCGGTGGACATGGCGCCGGTAATCAGCGCCGATTGCGCCGCACGGTGGGCGCGGAACAGGCCGGCGAGGGCGAGCGCCGTCGAGGTCTGCGTGCCGTTGATGAGCGCCAGCCCTTCCTTGGCGGCGAGCACGACTGGCTGCAGCCCGGCTTTGACAAGCGCCGTTGCGCCATGCAGCCGTTCACCGCCGAAGAAGGCTTCGCCATGGCCCATCATCACGGCTGTCATATGGGCAAGCGGTGCAAGATCGCCGGAGGCGCCGACCGAACCCTTTTCCGGAATGACCGGGATGACGCCACGCGCCATCATCGCTTCGATCAACCGCACCAGTTCCAGCCGCACGCCGGAGGCGCCGCGACCGAGCGAAACGAGCTTCAGCGCCATGATGAGACGCACGACATTTTCCGGCAGGGGGTCGCCGACGCCGCAGCAATGAGAGAGGATGAGGTTACGCTGGAGTGTCGCCACATCGGCGCTGTCGATCTTGATGGAGGCAAGTTTGCCGAAGCCGGTATTGATGCCGTAGACAGGTGTATTGCCGGCGGCGATCTCTGCGATGCGGTTGGCCGCCTTGACGATACCGGCGTCGAAGGATGGGTCGAGCTTTGCCGGAACGCCCGTCCAGTAGATGGTCGCGAGGTCCCGAAGCGAAACGGAACCTGGATGGAGGGTAATGGTCATCGGTCGATCCTCTGGCCCTTGAAAATATGTGCGTGAAGCGGGTTAAAGCCGATGCGGTAGACCAGCTCGGCGGGGCTTTCGATGTCCCAGATCGCCAGATCAGCCGACTTGCCGGCCTCGATCGTGCCGGTCTCGCTAAGTAGGCCGAGGGCGCGGGCGCCTTCGCGGGTTGCGCCGGCAATGCACTCTTCCACCGTCAGCCTGAACAGCGTCGCCGACATGTTCATGGTGAGCAGCAGCGAGGTGAGCGGCGAGGTGCCGGGATTGCAGTCAGTGGCAACAGCGATATGGACGCCCGCCTGCCGCAGAGCCTCGACAGGCGGCTTCTGCTTTTCGTTGATCGCGTAGAAGGCGCCTGGGAGCAGAACGGCAACCGTACCGGCTGCCGCCATTGCCCGCGCGCCATCCTCATCCAGATATTCCAGATGATCGGCCGAGAGAGCGCCGTAGGAGGCTGCGAGTTTCGCGCCGCCGAGATTGGAGAGCTGCTCGGCATGAAGCTTGACAGGAATCCCAAGCGAACGAGCCTTGTCGAAGACCCGTGCGATATCATCGACCGAGAAAGCGATGCCTTCGCAGAAACCGTCGACGGCATCGACGAGGCCCTCTGCACGTGCCCGCTCCAGGCCCGGCAGGACGACATCGGAAATGTAATCCTGATTCCGTCCCTTGTATTCGACGGGCGTCGCATGGGCGCCGAGATAGGAGGTAACGACCCGCACCGGACGGATGTCCTCAAGTGCGCGGGCGGCGCGCAGCATCTTCAGTTCCGCCTCGATATTGAGCCCGTAGCCGGACTTGATCTCGATGGTGGTCAAACCTTCCGAGATCAGCGTGTCGAGTCGCGGCAGCGCTGCCTCGACGAGCCCTTCGACGGACAATGCGTTGGTCGCCTTCACGGAGGAGACGATGCCGCCGCCGGCACGCGCAATTTCTTCATAGGTCGCGCCTTCGAGCCGCATCTCGAATTCCCGGGCGCGGTTGCCGCCATAGACGATATGCGTGTGGCAATCGACGAGGCCGGGCGTGACCCAGCGACCTTCGAGATCGGTAATCTCGGCCGTCTCGATCAGCCAGGACGGCAACTCGCCTTCCGGCCCGGCAAAAAGGATGCGCCCGCCTTCGTAAACGATGGCGCCTTTTTCGATAATGCCGAGGCCAGGCAGGTCCTCTCGCAGGCTCGCCAGGCGCGCATTGCGCCAAAGCGAGCGGGCGCTGGAATTACGGCCCAATCCGGAAAATTTGTTCCCACTCATCAGCTTTACGCCTTTCTTTATGGTTGAATATGTATATACATAATCGAAAGGGTGACAAGTAGAAATTTATGGCCTTTCGCATAAAGACAAGCGGACGGGTCACTCATGAAACGGGAGAGCGATCATGACAAGACTTCATGCAGCGACGGCTTTGCTGGCCGAGGGCTGGCGCAAGAATGTGCGCCTGACGCTCGCAGACGGCCAGATTGCCGCAATTGAGACGGATGTCGCGCCTGATAGCGGAGACGAGCGCCATGCTCTTCTCCTGCCGGCAATGCCGAACCTCCACAGCCATGCCTTTCAGCGGGCGATGGCGGGGCTTGCCGAAGTCCGCGGTCCGGCCAATGACAGCTTCTGGAGCTGGCGCACAGTCATGTACAAGTTCGCACTGTCGATGACGCCCGACCATGTCGAGGCGGTGGCCGCCAAGCTCTACATGGAAATGCTGGAAGCCGGTTTCTGCCGCGTCGGCGAGTTCCACTATCTGCATCACGACAAGGATGGCAGCCCTTACGCCAATATCGCCGAAATGGCGGAACGCATCGGTGCGGCAAGTGTTGAAACCGGCATTGGATTGACGCTGCTGCCGGTGCTCTACGCCCATTCCGGCTTCGGCGGGGCAGATCCCATCGAGGGACAGCGCCGCTTTATCAATTCCGCCGATGATTTTGCGCGGCTGATGGATGGTTGCCGGCAGGTCACGGGCAGGCTTTCCGGCGCAGAGATTGGTGTTGCGCCGCACAGTCTGCGTGCCGTCACGCCGGACGAACTGTCTGTTGCCATCCGGCTTGCCGGCGATGGTCCGATCCACATTCATGTCGCCGAACAGGTCAAGGAGGTCGAGGATTGCCTTGCCTGGTCCGGCGCAAGGCCTGTCCAATGGCTGCTCGACCATGCGCCGGTCGATCAGCGCTGGTGCCTGATCCACGCAACCCATATGACCGACGACGAAACGCGCCGGATGGCCAAGAGCGGCGCCATTGCCGGCCTCTGCCCGATTACTGAAGCCAATCTCGGCGATGGCACTTTTTCCGCGCCCCTGTTCCTGTCGGAAGGCGGGCGCTTCGGCATTGGCTCGGATTCCAATATTCTGATTTCCGTTGCTGAGGAGCTTCGCCAGCTCGAATATTCCGAGCGCCTGGCGCTGCGTGCGCGCAATGTCATTGCATCGACGGGTGGCTCCACCAGCCAGGCCCTCTTCGAGCAGGCGCTTGCAGGCGGCGGTGCGGCGCTGAAGGCACCATCAGGCCTTGTCGCCGGCAACTATGCCGACATCGTATCGCTCGATAGCAGCGCCGTTTCCTACCTTTCCGAGGATCGGCTGCTCGATCACTGGATCTTTGCCGGTGGTGTGGCGGTCGACAGCGTCTGGGCGCTCGGCCGAAAGCAGGTCGAAAACGGTCGCCATCTGCGACGCGACCTGATCGATCGGCGCTTCATCGCCGCAATGAACGAGCTGTTGGCGGCATGACGATCTTTCCTCGGTGCTTCCCAGGCGGTACAGCGGGAGAAGAGCCGGAGCGCGACGATGAATGAATCCAAGGAAACGACCTTACACCAGCGTATACTTAGCGATATCGAGGGCCGTATCGTCTCGGGCGAATGGCCGCCAGGCTACCGCATTCCGTTCGAAGTGGAACTGACGAAGCAATACGACTGTTCCCGTATGACAGTGAACAAGGCCTTGACCCAATTGGTGAAGGCGGGTCTCATCGAGCGCCGCAAGAAATCCGGCAGTTTCGTCATGCAACCGCAGGCCCAGGCTGCAGTGCTTGAGATCCATGATATCAAGGCAGAGGTCCAGTCCCTCAATCTCGCCTATTCCTACAAGGTCGCAAAGCGCGTTCGCAGAAAAGCACAGGCGCAGGACCGCCAGATGCTGGACCTGCAGCAAAATTCCAGCCTCATCGAAGTCATCTGTACGCATTACGCCGGATCGAAGCCATTTTGCCTGGAAAAGAGGTTGATCAACCTTCAAACCGTGCCGGAAGCAGCGAATGAGGAGTTCGAGCATACGGCGCCCGGCCCGTGGCTTCTGAGCCAGGTTCCCTGGAGTGCCGCCGAGCATAAGATCTTTGCTATTGGTATCGATGAAGACGAAGGTGCCATGCTTTCCATCCCCGAGGCAACGGCCTGTCTCGTCGTCGAACGACGCACCTGGAACAAGTCCGGGCCGGTGACGCATGTGCGCTTCGTCTATCCCGGAAATCGACACGCGCTCTACGCGCGCTTCACACCGGAAACAGTGAAATAGGCTTGATTTTCAAATGAAAAAGCGTCCGGTCACCTCGTATGACCGAACGCCTGTTGTTGCCGCCGCAATGGGTCGACGGCTTTCCCATAGAAAACGATTTTCCTGGCGTCAACATCACTAAACAAGGGTATTGAGAAAGTCGACGCTTACGATCAAACGGTGGACGACCATCGGTCCGGGTGATCCGGTCGACAGAACGAAGAATCGACAAAGCGACTGGGCCAGCGCGGAGCGTTTAAGCCTCCTGCGCTTCCGGAATGAGCGGCGGCACCTGGATGACGACAGGTTTGTTCGCCCCGGATTCGATGAGCTCGAACACTTTCGTCAGCATGCCCGGTACATCCTGGCGCACCATCTCGATGCCGTTGCCGAGCAGGGTGACGAAAGGATCCCAGTCGAAGCAGCCGAGGACCAGGCTGCGGTCGTCGAGGTGGCCGGAGCGGCGGATCCAGCGCATGACACCTTCAAGGGAGATCGTCGAGTTGACGAACATGCCTTTCGGCGCGTCGCCGCCAAGCGCACGCTCGTCCAGCGCCTTTTCGGCTTTTTCCGGCGCGTAACCGCAGGCAAGGATATTCTCCTCGTGAACGGCGACACCGAGATCCGCATGCGCCTCGCGAAAGCCTCTTATACGTTCGGCCGTGTTGTGGTCGCTGCCGCGCCCACCAATGAAGAGCAACGGCTCCATCTTCCCGAGCCTCAGCTCGCTGTTTTTCAGAATACGGCGCGTCAGCTCCCGCGCGCCGGCAAAATTGTCCGATATGACCGACGGGGCAAGGGCGCCGGGCAGGTCGAGATTAAGGCTGCGCACGCCGGCCGCCGCACACATTTCAGTGATCCGGTCGGGATCGGTCGCGCCCGTCGCGATCAGGCATTCGACCTGATAGGAGAGCATAGTGCGCGCCGCCTCGACCTCCAGTTGGGGGTCACGCCGCGTGCAGGTGATGATCGGGAAGAGGCCGCGCGCACGCGCCATGTCTTCGAAGGTTTCGACGATCGAGCCGAAATAGCGGTTGTCGTATTTCGGCACGATCATGCCGATAATGTGGGACTTTTCGCGCCTAAGAAGGCTCGCCTGCATGTTCAGCGCATAACCCTGTTCCTCGGCGATCCGCATGATCTTTTCGGCAAGCTGGGCACTGATCCGGCGCTTCTTCCAGTTGCCGTTGAGCACTGCGCTGACGGCGCTCGCCGATGTGCCGGCAAGCTCCGCCAGATCATAGATCGTCGTCCTCTTCGTCTGCCTCACCTGATTCAAAATGTCTTCTCCGTTTGACGGTAACTTGACATCAATCGACGGAAGTGGCAATTCTTGCTTCATCGATTGAGCAAGCTTGCACAATCGATGATACAAGCCGACCGGAAAAGTCGGCACAGGGAGGTATTTCTAAGAAGCTGCGGAAAGGTTGTGCTTTTGCAGGGGCGCTTTGCTCGTCGTTTTCATGGCGGCGAAGGCGGCGGCAAGCGGGCGAACCGTAGTGACTTCCAGCAATGCCTGGGCCTGTCTTTTAATCACACCAAGGAGGAGAAAATGAATTATCGCAATTTGCTTATGGCGTCGGCGACCGTTTTCATGGGTCTTGCCGGTGCCGCCTCGGCTCAGGAAGCTGCGACCGTCGCTTTCCTGATGCCCGACCAGGCATCCACCCGCTATGAGCAGCACGATTTCCCCGGCTTCAAGGCCGAGATGGAAAAGCTGTGCCCGAAGTGCACCGTGATCTATCAGAACGCCAACGCCGATGCTTCTCTGCAGCAGCAGCAGTTCAACTCGGTGATCGCCCAGGGTGCCAAAGTGGTCGTTCTCGACCCCGTCGATTCGGCCGCTGCCGCCGGTCTCGTCGAGATCGCCCAGTCGCAGGACGTGAAGGTCATCGCCTACGACCGACCGATCCCGGACAAGCCGGCTGATTACTACGTTTCCTTCGACAATGAAGGCATCGGCTACGCGATTGCCAAGTCGCTCGTCGAGCACTTGAAGGCTGCCGGTGTTGCCGATGGCGCAGGTGTGCTCGAAATCAACGGCTCGCCGACCGATGCGGCCGCCGGCCTGATCCGCGACGGTATTCATCGCGGCCTCAAGGAATCCGCCTATAAGACGCTCGCCGAGTACGATACGCCGGAATGGGCACCGCCGAAGGCACAGGAATGGGCTGCCGGTCAAATCACCCGTTTTGGCGCCGACATCAAGGGTGTCGTTGCTGCCAATGATGGCACGGCCGGTGGTGCGATTGCCGCCTTCAAGGCCGCTGGCGTAAAGCCGGTTCCGCCGGTTACCGGCAATGATGCGACGATCGCGGCCCTTCAGCTCATTATCTCCGGCGACCAGTACAACACGATTTCGAAACCATCCGAAATCGTTGCTGCTGCGGCTGCCAATATTGCTGTGCAGATGATCAAGGGCGAAAAGCCGGAAGCCAAGACGACGCTCTACAATACGCCGTCGCAGCTCTTCATCCCCGCCGTCGTGACCGCCGAGAACATCAAGGCCGAAATCTTCGACAAGAAGATCCAGACGCCCGAGCAGATCTGCACCGGCGAATATGCCGAAGGCTGCAAGAAGCTTGGCATCACAAACTAAACGCGCTTGAGTGAGCTCCGGCCGCGCCTGTTGCGGCCGGATGCCCCTATGGCAAGAAGGACTGCCCCATGAGCAGGGATGTGAAGGATATGCCGGAGAAGGGTCAGACGATCCTCCGGTTGAGCAATATTTCCAAGAATTTTGGCGCGGTGTCGGCGCTGACCGATATCGAGCTGGACGTGAAGGCCGGTGAGGTCGTGGCGTTGGTCGGCGACAATGGTGCCGGCAAGTCGACATTGATCAAGGTTCTGGCCGGCGTGCATCAACCCTCGTCTGGAACGATCGAATTCTGCGGTCAGAACGTCACGCTGGATAGTCCGGGCAGAGCGTTGGAGCTCGGCATCGCCACCGTCTTTCAGGATCTCGCGCTCTGCGAAAATCTCGATGTCGTCGCCAACCTCTTCCTCGGCCATGAAATCTCCCCTTGGGGCCTCGACGAGGTCGCCATGGAAGTGCGCGCCTGGACGCTGCTGAGAGAACTTGCTGCCCGCATCCCCTCGGTGCGCGAGCCGATCGCCTCCCTTTCGGGCGGCCAGCGCCAGACGGTCGCCATTGCGCGCTCGCTGCTGCTCGATCCGAAGATCATCATGCTCGACGAACCGACCGCAGCTCTCGGCGTTGCCCAGACCGCCGAAGTGCTGAACCTCATCGAGCGGGTGCGCGAGCGCGGTCTCGGCGTCATTATCATCAGCCACAATATGGAAGATGTGCGCGCGGTTGCCGACCGCATCGTCGTGCTGCGCCTCGGGCGCAACAACGGCGTCTTCACGCCCGATTCATCCAACCAGGAACTCGTCGCCGCCATTACCGGCGCAACCGAAAACGCCGTCTCCCGGCGGATCGAGCGCAAGACGGGCGCTGCCCACGAAACTAGCGGGAGGCCCGCATGAGCCAGAAGATGTCAGAGACTATCCGCCAGCCGGCCGCTCTCGACCGCAGTGATGAGCGCGTACGCCACGATGACAACATTACGGGCATGACCAAGGCCTTCTTCGACCGCGTGCGGTCGGGTGATCTCGGCATGCTGCCAGTTTTCGTCGGCCTGATCGTCATTTCGACGGTCTTTTCGCTGCTCAATCCGGTATTTCTCGCGCCGAACAATCTCGTCAACCTGCTGTTCGACTGCGCCACCGTCGGGGTCATCTCGCTCGGCATCGTCTGCGTGCTGATGCTCGGCGAAATCGACCTCTCCGTCGGCTCGATGAGCGGGCTTTCCTCCGCTATCCTCGGCGTGCTCTGGGTCAATATGGGCTGGCCGATTCCGCTCGCGATCCTGGTTGCGATTGCCGCCGGCATCGTCGTCGGCTCGCTCTATGCGGTGCTCTATAACAGGCTCGGCATGCCAAGTTTCGTCGCCACGCTTGCCGGCCTGCTCGCGCTTCTCGGCATGCAGCTTTATATCCTCGGGCCGACAGGCAGCATCAATCTGCCCTATGCCTCGCCGCTCGTCCGCTTCGGCCAGATCCTCGTGATGCCCGACTGGCTCTCCTATCTGCTGGCCCTGCTGCCGGGTGTCACCCTTGTCGTCAACGAAATGCGCAAGCGTCG
Source organism: Rhizobium sp. BK275 (assembly GCF_014193555.1). Lineage (NCBI taxonomy): Bacteria > Pseudomonadati > Pseudomonadota > Alphaproteobacteria > Hyphomicrobiales > Rhizobiaceae > Rhizobium > Rhizobium sp. BK275. The sequence continues at coordinate 542,304 of NZ_JACHZL010000001.1, read as the reverse complement.
CCAGCGTCAGGCCTCCAACCTCTCCTCGCCGCCGATCGGCGCGCTGGCGATCAAGGCGATCGTGCTGACGGCAGCTCTCGAATTTGCCGTCTATTACCTCAATCTCGGCCGTGGCGTGCCGTGGATGTTCGGTCTCTTCGTCGCCATCGCCGTCGTCCTGAATTATGCGCTGACCCGCACCAAATGGGGACGTTCGATGTTTGCCGTCGGCGGCAATCGTGAGGCGGCACGCCGCGCCGGTATCAATGTGCGCCGTATCTACCTCAGTGCCTTCGTGCTCTGCTCGACGCTTGCCACGATCGGCGGCATTCTGTCGGCTTCGCGGCTTGCCTCCTCCAGCCAGCAGGCCGGCACGGGGGACGTGAACCTCAACGCAATCGCGGCGGCGGTCATCGGCGGCACTAGCCTGTTCGGCGGCCGCGGCAGCGCCTACTCCGCTCTGCTCGGCATCATCGTCATCCAGGCGATTTCCAACGGGCTGACGCTTCTCAATCTCAGCTCGTCGCTCCGCTACATGATCACAGGCGCTGTTCTCGCGATCGCCGTCATCGTCGATTCGCTTGCCCGCAGGTCCCGTGTCAGCCACGGCCGCGCCTGATTACGCATTTTCAAGGAGTATTCGCATGACTGATCTCATGAAGGGCAAGGTTGCCGCCATCACAGGTGCAGCGTCGGGTATCGGCCTGGAGTGCGCCCGTACGCTTCATGCCGAAGGCGCAACCGTCGTGCTGATCGATCGGGCCAAGGACAAGCTCGAGGCGCTCTGCAAGGGGATCGGCGAGGGCGCCCTGCCGCTCGTCGTCGATCTTCTCGATGGCCCGCAGGTCTCCGGCATGCTGCCGCGCATTCTGGAATTGGCCGGCCGTCTCGATATCTTCCACGCCAATGCCGGTGCCTATATCGGCGGCCCTGTCGCTGAAGGCGATCCGGATGCCTGGGACCGCATGCTCAACCTCAACATCAATGCAGCCTTCCGCTCGGTCCATGCGGTACTGCCGCACATGATCGCGCAGAAGTCCGGCGACATTCTCTTCACGAGTTCGATCGCCGGTGTCGTACCCGTCGTCTGGGAGCCGATCTATACGGCGTCGAAATTTGCCGTTCAGGCTTTCGTGCACTCCACCCGCCGCCAGGTCGCCCAGCATGGCGTGCGTGTCGGCGCGGTGCTGCCGGGTCCGGTCGTCACAGCCCTGCTCGACGATTGGCCGAAGGCCAAGATGGAAGAGGCGCTTGCCAATGGCAGCCTGATGCAGCCCAAGGAAGTGGCCGATGCCGTGCTGTTCATGCTGTCGCGGCCGCGCAATGTGACGGTTCGCGATCTGGTGATCCTGCCGAACAGCGTCGACCTCTGAGGTTGACAGGTTCGGTTCCGGAATTGCGTGAAAACAAAGAGATAGAGCATTTCCGTTATCAGAAGAAAACGGAAATGCTCTAGAAACCTGATATTGCCGATTTGAATCGAGAGATCATGAGCGACACTTCACACACGTCAGGAGCGGGTGCCAAACATGTCATCGGCGTCGATGTCGGTACCGGCAGCGCCCGTGCGGGCCTGTTCGACCTCAATGGCCGGATGCTTGCCTCCGCCAAGCGGGATATCACGCTCTTTCATGAGACCGGCTCGATCGTCGAGCAGTCGAGCACCGAGATCTGGGCGGCCGTCTGTGCTGCTGTCCGCGAGGTCATTGCCGCGAGCGGTATCGATCCGGCATCCGTGGCGGGTCTCGGTTTCGACGCGACCTGCTCGCTTGTCGTGCTAGGCGAGGGGGGCAGGCCGCTTCCCGTCGGTCCCTCCGAAGATCCGGACCGCAACATCATCGTCTGGATGGACCATCGCGCCGTTCCTCAGGCGGAGCGAATCAACGCGCTCGGCCATGACGTGCTGCGTTATGTCGGCGGCCGCATCTCGCCTGAGATGGAAACGCCGAAGGTCCTGTGGCTCAAGGAAAATCGCCCACAGATCTTCGATACCACCTGGCAGTTTTTCGATCTCGCGGACTTCCTCACCTGGCGGGCGACAGGCGATCTGTCGCGCTCCACCTGCACGGTCACCTGCAAATGGACCTATCTTGCCCATGAGAAGCGGTGGGATGCGTCCTACTTCCACCAGATCGGTCTCGGTGCGCTGGCCGACGAGGGCTTCGCCCGCATCGGCCAGACGATCGTGGAGCCAGGTTCGGCGGTCGGTCAGGGCCTGACTGCAGCGGTAGCCGAGGAACTTGGCCTTACTGCGGGAACAGCGGTTGCTGCCGGCCTGATCGATGCCCATGCGGGCGGGATCGGAACCGTTGGTATTGGCGCCGGCCCACAGGCCAATCTCGGCTATGTCTTCGGTACCTCGTCCTGCACCATGACCTCGACATCAGAGCCCGTCTTCGTGCCCGGCGTCTGGGGTCCCTATTATTCGGCCATGGTGCCGGGCATGTGGTTGAACGAAGGCGGCCAGAGCGCGGCAGGTGCGGCCATCGACCACCTGCTTTCCTTCCATCCGGCTGCCGCCGAGGCGCGGGAGCTGTCGAAGCGCAATGGTGTTCCCCTGCCGGTGCTGCTGGCGGATATGGCTGCGCAAAAGGCGGGCCATGCATCCGACGCTATCAAGCTCGTCGCGGGGCTGCATGTCGTTCCCGAATTCCTTGGCAATCGCGCCCCCTTTGCCGATCCTTACGCGCGTGCCGTCATCGCCGGCCTCGATATGGAAAGGAATCTCGACAGTCTGGTTTCGCTTTATGTCGCCGGCCTCTGCGGCATCGGCTATGGTCTGAGACAAATCATCGACACGCAGGCGGATGCGGGCGTGACCGTCGAAAACATCGTCATCAGCGGCGGCGCCGGCCAACATGATTTCGTTCGGCAGATGCTTGCCGACGCGAGCGGCAAGCCTGTTATCGCGACAACGGCCGAGGAGCCCGTTCTGCTGGGCGCCGCCATCCTCGGCGCCGTCGCTGGCGGTCTGTTTACGGATATGCGTGCGGCGATGACGAAACTCTCGGCGGCCGAGGTAACCTATCAGCCGACGCAAGATGTGGTCGCCGGTCTTCATGCCAAGCGCTACGAGGGCTTCAAGCAACTTCAGGCGCTGACGCGCACCTTGCGGCAATTCTGACATGGTAACTGCCGCCGGCCGCCGATGATTCACGGCCAGGCGGCAAAGGATGGCGCGACATCCTTTGCCGATTGAGCAGCTATCCGGCGACGGTAGGCGCCCGGCGGTTCGCCGACGCGACTCTTGAAGAAGCGGTTGAAGTAGCCGGGATCGCGAAAGCCGAGTCCGAAGCCGATTTGCTCGACGGACTGTTCCGATTGACCGACGCGAAGCTTCGCCTCGGCGATCAGCCTCTCATGGATCAGTTCCATCGGGCTTTTCCCGGTGCCGGCAATGCAAGCCCGGTGCAGATGGTCATAGGTAATGCCCATGGCGCGGGCGATATCGGCGATCGCCGGCTGCTCGCGATAGCGCAATTCGACGATCTGCCGGAAGCGTTGCAGCGTTGTGGCCCCCGTGCCCGATGTCTTCGTCGGCGTCGACGCTCCGGAGGCGCGCCATATCCGCAGCAGCACTACGGAAAAATAAGCGCCGACAACCGCAGCCCCGCCTGGCAGGCGATCACGCCCCTCGTCGGTCATCACGTCGAAGGCGCGGCCGATATCATCCGCATGCCGCGCAAGACTTTCACTCCGAGCCACCACAATACGCTCGATCATGTCATGCAGCTGCACGGCAGCCGGACTGTCGCCGACCATCCTCCAGACAAAGTCTTCGGCAGCCGAGAGCATCGCCCCCTCGCTGCCGGCAGCCAGAACGAATGTTCCCGATACCCGTCGCGGCAGCCAGAGCGCGGCGGGTGCGGGAAGCTCGAGCTCCTCCTGGCCGTCGATGGACAATGTCGCCCGGCCGCGCGAGACGAAGAAGGCTTGATAGAGGGGGCGGCTGTCACGGGCGCCGAGGCTCCAGGTCTGACTGCCGAGGCCGGCGGCAATCGTTGAAGCCGTGACCGAAAGAGCCGGCATATCGAGCAGTTTTTCAGCCATGACGAGCCTCAGCATTAGATCCGGGCGCGCAGCGATATTCTTGGCCGGAAAATCATAGAAAAGTGCAACAAACTGCCAGAAAAATCCATTCAATTTCCGGGCCGACTGGTTCCTACTCAATGCTGAGGAGAGCCTGAAATTCAGGCGATAGGCGAGGAACTTTCAATGAAAAACGTCGATCTCTTGGCGTGAACGCCGGATTCGCATGAGTCCCGGCGATTGCCGGAAACCAGCAGACATCATCGCGCCGATCCCCTTTGCGAGGGCAACCGGGCGCATATCTGAAAGGGAACGAGATGGTTGACCTGATGCTTCTCATGGGCGGCCGTGCCATGCCCGCTTCGAACGGCGCGACTTTCGAACGGTTGAACCCGATTACCGGGCAGCCGGCAACTACGGCTGCAGCGGCAACACTGGAAGATGCACATGCAGTTGCTGCGGCCGCAGCCGCAGCCTTTCCGGCCTGGTCGGCGCTTGCCCCGACCGAACGCCGCAAGCGCCTTTCGAAAGCCGCCGATATCATGGATTCCCGTACCGGCGAATTCATCGCCGCCATGGCGGAGGAAACCGGCGCCACTGCCGGTTGGGCGGGCTTCAACGTTTATCTCGCCGCCAATATGCTGCGCGAAGCCGCCGCCATGTGCACCCAGATCACGGGCGAGGTCATCCCCTCGGACAAGCCCGGCCTGTTGGCTATGGGCGTGCGGCAGCCGGCTGGCGTCGTTCTCGGGATCGCGCCCTGGAATGCCCCCGTCATTCTCGGCGTGCGCGCTGTCGCCCTGCCGCTCGCCTGCGGCAACACCGTCATCTTCAAGGCCTCGGAGCTTTGCCCAAAGACGCATCATCTGATCGGTGAGACATTGCAGGAGGCGGGTCTTGGCGAGGGTGTCGTCAATGTGCTCACCAATGCACCTGCCGACGCCGCGACGATCGTTGAAAAGATCATCGCCCATCCGGCGGTGCGCCGCGTCAATTTCACTGGATCGACCCGCGTCGGTCGGATTATCGCCGAGGTCTGCGCCCGCCACCTGAAGCCCGTCCTGCTGGAACTCGGCGGCAAGGCGCCCCTCGTCGTTCTCGATGACGCCGATATCGGCGAAGCTGTGAAAGCTGCCGCGTTCGGTGCCTTCATGAACCAGGGCCAGATCTGCATGTCGACCGAAAGGATCGTGGTCGACGAGGCAGTGGCCGATAGCTTTGCCGATCAGTTCGCCCGCAAGGCCTCGACGCTCGTTGCCGGTGATCCGCGTCAGAGCAATTCGCCGCTCGGCTCGATGATCGGCCTTGAAGCGGTCAATCGGGTCAATGGCCTGATCGAGGATGCCGTCTCCAAGGGCGCCCGCCTGCTTGCCGGCGGGCGCGGAGCCGGGACGCTCATGGATGCGACGGTGCTCGACCATGTCACGCCGTCAATGCGGATCTACAGCGAGGAAAGCTTTGGCCCGGTTGCCTGCATGGTGCGCGTGCGCGGGCTTGATGAGGCGGTCCGTGTCGCCAACGATACCGAGTATGGCCTGTCCGCTGCCGTCTTTGGCCGGGACGCTGCCCGTGCGATGGAGGTCGCCCGGCGGATCGAAAGCGGCATCTGCCATGTCAACGGCCCGACCGTGCATGACGAGGCGCAGATGCCCTTCGGCGGAGTGAAGGCCTCCGGCTACGGCCGCTTCGGCGGCAAGGCCGGTATCAACGAATTCACCGATTTGCGATGGATCACGGTGGCGTCGCAGCCCGGACATTACCCGATCTGAGGATCGGATTTTTCGGGGAGCGGCTTGGAGGGTATAATATAAGGGTTCCGCCTCACGGGCGGTGGCATACGGTCACGACCTCGGTACGCGGTATGTAGCGATATTCGACAATCATATCGCTGCAATCGAGACGCCGGCGCTCGACATAGTGCGCGCGAATGACGGGCCTCGAACGATGCTTGACGACAGACGACCGCTCATAACCTTGAATCATGTCGGCAGACATGGCCGGGAGGGTGGCAGCCGCCATCATGGCCAGAGATAAGAGCGATATCATCAAGGCGCGCATGCGGCCTCCTCCGTTAAGAAAGAGCGGATGCGGCCTGCGCGTCCGCTTGAAAGGTTCAGTGCTTGGTCAGCTTTGCCTCTTCCGCAGCGGCGAGAAAATGTGCTCTTGCCGTTTCCATGCTGACGCGTCCTTCGACGGCGCCCTTGCAGGCATTGCTTGCCTTGACGAATTTTGCTCCCGTTCGCTGCGGCCACATGTCTTGAAGACAAATGAGCGCGTCGAACGGACCTCTGACGATTTGCGATCCCGCGTGACCGAACTTGATTTCGATTGGTTCACTCCATTGTGCGTTGGGCATTTTTTCTCCTCCTGTCCCGGGCGCCACAACGTCGCAGATGAGAAATTTGTTCCCGCCCCCTCGATCAGTTGGTTAACGGCGGCTTTTGCCGACCCGGCAGCAAGTTGCAATTGCTCCGAAATGCCATGTTTTTTGCAGAAATCGCCAGGCGGAGGCCGGCCGCTTTCAGCGCGGTGCCGTCAGGATCGTTTCTTGAACGTATGCTCCAGCGCCGGGAACCGCCTGGCGCGCACGTCTGCGGCGTAGTCTGCCGCTGCGGCAGAAACGCGTTTTCCCAGTTCGTCGTAACGTTTGACGAAGCGTGGTGTAAAATCGTTGAAGAGCCCGAGCATATCGTCGGAAACCAGGATCTGGCCGTCGCATGCGGATGAGGCTCCGATGCCGATTGTCGGCACAGGGGTGGCGGCAGTCACCTCGCGTGCCAGGGGTTCGACCGTTCCTTCGACGACAAAGGCAAACGCCCCGGATCCGCCGATGGCATGCGCGTCTCGCCGGATTTTCGCGGCTTCGTGTTCGCTGTGGCCGACCGAACGATAGCCGCCTGCGGTATGGACCAGCTGTGGCATCAGGCCGATATGGCCAAGGACAGGAATGCCGCGCGCCGTCAGAAAGCCGATCGTCGCAACCATTTCTTCGCCACCCTCCAGCTTGACGGCATCGCAGCCCGTTTCCTGCAGGATACGAACCGCATTGCGAAACGCGACTTCCTTCGATTCCTGATAGGTTCCGAAGGGCATGTCGACGACGACGCAGGCCTTGCTGACGCCGCGCATGACCGCCTTGCCGTGAGCGATCATCATGTCCAGCGTGACGCCGGTCGTGGTCTCCATGCCATAGAGCACCATCCCGAGCGAGTCGCCGACCAGCAGCAGATCGCAATGGTCGTCGAGGAGGCGGGCGACCGGCGTCGTATAGGCCGTGAGGCAGACGATCGGTGCCGTTCCCTTCATCGCGGTGATGCGCGACGGCGTAAGGCGTTTCTGAAATCCGGGCGTACTCATCGCTCCGCTCCAATTCTTATCAAGCCATGCCCGCCGATCACTCTGTTGTCCAGAAGCCGCGTCGTTCCGATTCGCACGAAGAGGACAACGACGACTGGATCCTTGATGTCGGCGACCGGCTGCAAGTTCGATGCATCCCTGACAGCAACAATCTCTGGATTGGCCAAGGGTTCCTGACCGAGGAACGCCGTCAGGCGATCTTCGAGTTCCCCAGGGTCTCTGATGCCATCAGCAACCAGCCGCTCGGCCTCATCAAGCGTTTTCGGGACAATGACTGCAGCCTTTCGCTCCGCCTCGCTGAGATAGACATTGCGCGACGACAGGGCGAGGCCGTCCTTGTCCCTTATCGTCGGAACCGCGATGATCTCCACCGGCAATGCCAGGTCGGCGACCATGCGCTTGATGACAACGACCTGCTGATAGTCCTTTTCGCCGAAATAGGCCCTATGCGGCTGTACGATGTTGAACAGCTTGCAGACGACGGTCGCCACGCCGGCAAAATGCCCCGGGCGCACAGCGCCCTCCAGCTCGTTACCGATCTGAGACACATCGACCGTCGTCAGCATCGGTTGCGGATACATATCGTCGACAGAAGGAGCGAAAAGCATATTGACTCCCGCCTGTTTCAGCATCTGCGCGTCACGTTCGAGATCACGCGGATATTTGCTGAGATCTTCCGACGGCCCGAACTGCAGCGGGTTGACGAAGATCGATGCCACCAGAATGTCGTTGTGGACCCGCGCGCGCGAAACCAGTTCCATGTGGCCGGCGTGCAGGTATCCCATGGTGGGCACAAAGCCGACAGTCCGGTCATGTCGTCTCAACGCCTCAAGTGCTGAGCGCAACTCGCTGATTTTAGAAAATATTCGCACCGCTTCCTCCACTTCGCGATCATGCAGACTGCAATTGTCGTCCCAGGTCAATGGCGCGGCTCCGGCCGGATGAAACGCCATGACCATCCATATGCAATCGGTGTCGGTTCATCCTCTGCGCCACGGGTAAACACAGGTCCGCTTATCGGCCATCTCTTTGACGGCTTCAAGCGCTCTTATGCCGGTTTGCGCCAGGTCAATGCGCGGCGCAGTCGAGGCGACATCATCGTTCGCAATCGAAATCGGCCAGACAAGGTAGCCTCCGGTGCAACAGCATTTCTTCCTGCCGCTTCTCACATATCCCGACGATACCTCGGAATTCATGATCGCCAATGGTGTGGCGCTCGCCAGGCACATGAAGGCCAGCCTGACCGCGTGTACCGTCGAGATCGCAATCCCGCATGTTTCTCCTGCGCTCGGCTCGCTGATCGTGGATACGGCCAAGCTCACCCAGGAGGCCGAGGCGTTGAGCCGGCAGCGCGGCTCATTTTTAGCCAGGAAGACGCTCGAAGAAGCGAAGGCTGCGTCCGTCGAAATCCGGATGCGAAACATGACGGCCGGAGAACCATTCGTCGCAGACATGCTTTCGGAAGCCGCACGCGCCTATGACCTCGTTCTGCTCGAGGCGGCTGGCCTGTATCGCCCCGTCGTCGAGGCGGCGCTGTTTGAATCAGGTCGGCCGCTGGTGCTCTATCCTCGTCAGAGCTTTGGCGGCAGAATAGACCATGTGGCTATCGCCTGGGACGGCAGCGCGGCTGCTGCGAGCGCGGTGCACAATGCTGCGCCGTTTATCGAGCGCGCCTCCAAAGTCCACCTGGTTTGCGTCACCGACGAAAAGATCGTCAACGACGAGGCCGGCGACCATCTAATTGAAAACTTCCGCAGGAGCGGTGTCGCGGCAGAGATGGTCCGCGTCCACGCCGCCGATAGACCGATCGGCGATGTGTTGCAGACGCAGGCCTTCGAACTGCGGGCGGATCTTCTCGTCATGGGCGGGTTCGGCCATTCTCGACTGCGCGAATTCGTCCTTGGCGGCGCCACGAAATCGGTGCTGACCAACGTCCTCCTGCCCGTCCTGCTATCTCACTAAGGGTACACGCATGTTCAAGGATCGCCTCCGGAGCGCCAAGCTCCGGGACCGTATCGTAGACGCCGAAGACGCCGCCGCGCTGATACGCGACGGCATGACGGTGGGGATGAGTGGTTTCACGCGGGCAGGAGAGGCGAAGGCCGTTCCTCTGGCACTGGCCGAGCGCGCGCGTCGCGACCCGTTAAAGATCACGCTGATGACCGGTGCCTCGCTCGGCAACAATCTCGACAAGACGCTTGCCGAGGCCCATGCAGTCGCGCGCAGGATGCCGTTTCAGTCGGACGCCGTCATGCGCAAGGCGATCAATTCCGGCGAGGTCATGTTCATCGATCAGCATCTGTCGGAGACTGTCGAGTTTCTGCGCAGTGGCCAGCTTCCTCCAGTCGACATTGCAGTCGTCGAGGCAACGGCTATTACCGAGGAAGGTGGTATCGTGCCGACGACCTCGGTCGGCAATTCGGCCAGTTTCGCCATCCTGGCACCGAAGGTGATCGTCGAGATCAACCTGTTACAGCCGGAAGCGCTCGAAGGCTTGCACGATATCTACATCCCGACGAAAAGGCCAACCCGCGAAGTGATCCCGGTCGTCGCTCCCGAAAGCCGGATCGGCCAGCCGTTCATACCCATTCCTCCGGAGAAGATCGCGGCGATCGTCGTGACGCAAAGCAGCGACAGCCCCTCTACAGTTGAGCCTGCAGACGCCGAGACCGCCGCGATTGCCGGACACCTTACCGAGTTTCTCATGAACGAGGTACGGCGTGGACGTCTCACGGAGAAGCTGCTGCCCCTGCAGGCTGGCATAGGGACGATCGCGAACGCGGTCCTGCAAGGATTCGCGGATACACCCTTCCACGACCTCACCATGTATTCCGAGGTGCTGCAGGACTCGACATTCGATCTCATGGATGCCGGAAAACTGAACTTCGCCTCCGGATCGTCCCTGACACTGTCGACGGAGAAGCATCGGCGGGTTCTTGCCGATATCGAGCGATACAAGGCCCGGCTGGTGCTTCGGCCGCAGGAGATCAGCAATCATCCTGAGGTCATCCGGCGTCTCGGCATCATCGCCATCAACACGGCATTGGAACTCGACATCTACGGCAACGTGAACTCTACCCATGTCGGTGGCACACACATGATGAACGGCATAGGCGGATCCGGCGATTTTGCACGCAACGCCTACATGTCGATCTTCGTCACGAAGTCGCTTGCGAAAGAGGGCGCAATCTCACGCGTCGTTCCGATGGTGAGCCATGTCGACCACACCGAGCACGACGTCGATATTCTCGTCACCGAGATCGGGCTTGCCGACCTGCGTGGCCTTGCCCCACGGGAGAGGGCGCGCGTCATCATCGACAACTGCGTTCATCCCAAATACAGGGACGTTCTGGCGGATTACTACAGGCGCGCCGTCCTCCGCGGCGGCCATACGCCACATCTGATCGAGGAAGCGTTAGCGTGGCACGACAATCTTCGTCGGATCGGACGAATGTTGCCGGAAACGGGCGACGCCTAGATCGACGGAAGCAGCCTGCGCGCTGTTGCGGAAGGTCAAGGCGGATCGACAGGAGGTGGAAAGCCTACAGCGCCGCGCGTCTTTTCAGACGCGCAAAGGACGCTGTAGCACTTTGAATTGCTGCATAATTTCATCCTCAAATCGATTCCGATTTGAGGAATTATGCAGTACCGCACACTGGCAGCGGATGTCATTGTCCGCGCTGTCCCCGATCGGCGATCTGAGCGTCCTTTCGGTTTGTTCCGCCATCTGCTGCCGGAAAAGGATCCTCCGGGTCATCGACAAGTGGATCCGGTCTTGCGAATTCGATGAGGATGGCGGGCTCAACGATTTCCACTTTGGATCCGTCGATCTCGATGCCATGCGATTTCAAGGTCGAGAAGGCGCGCGACAGATTCTCGGGCGTCATGCCGAGACGCGAGGCCAGCGTGCGTTTCTCCATGCGGATCTCGACCTGGCCTGAGCCTCCCTGCTCCTTGTCGGCACGTAGGAGCCAGTTTGCCAACCGCTCGGTACCGGTTCGCAGCTTCATACCTTTCAGATCCTTGATGGTGCGCCGGTAGCTTCTGGCAAGTTCCATCACAATCGCGCGCGCAAAGGCGGCATCGGTCTCCATTGCAAAACGCACTTTTTGCGCTGGAATCATAAAGATGTCCGATGGTTCCAGCGTACGGGCGGATTGCAGATAGACTTCGTCGTTGAGGACGGCTGCAAGAATGAAGACGCCGATCGGTCTGATAATGTCCAGCGTGGTTTCCCGCGTCTCCGTCCCCGCAAACATCTCCACCGCCCCGCCGAGCACGACATGGAGAAAATCGGCCGGTTCATTTTCACGAATGAGCACAACGCCGCGTGGGAACCGCTGAAGAAAACTCGTTTCGGTCAGCGCCCGGAACGTTTCCTCGCTCACCTTCGCGAACAGTTCCAACTGTCGAATCTGAGCGGTATTTTCCGGTCGCATCGTATGTTTCTCCGAGCCGCATAACGGTATTTTTGCATGCGATTGATTATTATCAAGCAGAAAGAATAGATAGATCAATCGATGAGGTTATATTTATCATTTCGCAAGCAATTCTTTCTATGCTTTTGACTTTATTACACTTGAACCTCTCTGTTTGACTGAAATCAAAGTCGCAGCACGCATTCCCAGTTACCGATGTCGAGACCGAAGAAGGATCATCTTGTCACGAACGGAACATGGCCATGCCGGCTCCCCAGGAAGTCGATAGCAGAGAACAACGCAACGCACTTGCCGCAAGCACGATCGCCTTCACGGTCTGTTTTGCGGCCTGGACAATCTTCGCCATCATCGGCATCCGAATCCGCCAGGAGCTGGGGCTGACGGAAACCGAATTCGGGCTTCTGGTCGGAACGCCCATACTGACCGGATCTCTCATCCGCGTGGTACTCGGTATCTGGAGCGATATCTATGGCGGGCGCCTCGTCTTCGTGACGACCATGCTGGCGGCCGCACTCGCGACCTTCCTGATGACCTATGCGCAAACCTACCCCCAGATGCTGCTCGCCGCACTCGGCGTCGGCATCGCCGGCGGTTCGTTCGCGGTCGGTGTCGCCTATGTATCGCGGTGGTATCCGCCGGGCAAGCAAGGCGCGGCTCTCGGCATTTTCGGAGCCGGCAATGTCGGATCGGCCGTGACCAAGTTGCTTGCCCCCCTGGTCCTGGTCGCCTGGGGCTGGCATGCCGTCGCCGAGATCTGGGCGGCAGCGCTGGTGATCATGGCGCTGATCTTCTGGTTCATGACAAAGGACGATCCGGTCCATGCCGAACGCCGCCGCACCGGCCAGAAGGCAAAGAGCGCCTGGCTCGAGCTTGAACCGCTGAAAAACGTACAGGTCTGGCGTTTCGCGCTCTATTATTTCTTCGTCTTCGGCGCCTTTGTCGCGCTGTCCTTATGGCTGCCGCAATATCTCATCGGCGTCTATGGCCTCGACATCCGCACTGCCGGCGTGATCGCAGCCTTCTTCTCCGTGCCGGCAAGTCTGTTGCGCGCCTATGGCGGCCGCCTGTCCGATGTTTATGGCGCGCGCCGCGTCCTCTACTGGACGTTCCTGGTCTCGGTCGTGGCGACCTTCATCCTTGCCTATCCACCGGCTGACTATACCGTTCGCACCCTCAACGGCCCCGCCACCTTTCATATCGAGATGGGGCTGGTGGGCTTCACGGTCGTTGTCTTCATCCTTGGCTTCTTCATGGCGCTCGGCAAGGCGGCGGTCTACAAACATATTCCGGTCTATTATCCGGAACATGTCGGTGCCGTCGGCGGGCTGGTCGGCATGATCGGCGGCCTCGGTGGCTTCGTGCTGCCGATCCTCTTCGGGATACTCCTAGATCTGACGGGCCTCTGGACCAGCTGCTTCATGGCGCTCTTCCTGCTGGTCACCGTCGCACTTGTGTGGATGCACGTGGCCGTCCGGCAGATGGAGCGCAAAGCTGCCGGACAGGCGCTCGATGCTCTGCCGCCCTTCCCGGAAATGCAGGGCATGCCAGCCCCGCAGATCGAGACGCGACGCAAAGGCTCGGTGCTCACCGACTGGCGGCCGGAAGATCCGACCTTCTGGGCTGAGACGGGAAGACCCATTGCCCGCCGAAACCTGTGGCTCTCCATTCCGGCGCTTTTGCTCTCCTTCGCGATCTGGCAGGTCTGGTCCGTGGTGGTGGCAAAGCTCCCGCTCGTCGGATTCACCTTCACCACCGACCAGCTCTTCTGGCTGGCCGCCCTTCCCGGCATTTCGGGCGCCACCTTCCGGATCTTCTATTCCTTCATGGTGCCGATCTTCGGCGGGCGGTTATGGACCACGCTGACCACCTGGTCGCTGATCATTCCGGCGCTCGGCATCGGCTTTGCCGTGCAGAATCCCGAGACACCCTATATCGTGCTGCTTCTGCTGGCACTGCTCTGCGGTTTCGGCGGCGGCAACTTCGCCTCCTCGATGTCGAACATCTCCTTCTTCTTCCCGAAGTCGGAGAAGGGCAACGCACTGGCACTCAATGCCGGTCTCGGCAATCTCGGTGTCAGCGTCGTTCAGTTCGTCGTGCCGCTCGTCATCACCGCGGGAATCTTCGGCTGGTTCGGCGGGGATCCGGCAATGACAAAGGGGCCGGTCGATGAAGCGCCGCTGTGGCTGCAGAATGCCGGCTTCTTCTTCGTGCCCTTCATCGCGCTTTCGGCCTTCGCCTGCTGGTTCGGCATGAACGACATCGCCTCGGCCAAGGCTTCCTTTGCCGAGCAGGCAGTCATTTTCCAGCGCCGGCATAACTGGATCATGTGCTGGCTCTATACTGGCACCTTCGGCTCCTTCATCGGTTATTCGGCCGGCTTCCCGCTGCTTGCCAAAACCCTGTTTCCCGATGTCAACGCGCTTCAGTTCGCCTTCCTGGGGCCGCTCGTCGGGGCACTCTCCCGCTCGGGAACCGGCTGGCTTGCCGATCGTTTCGGCGGCGCGCGGGTAACCTTCTGGGTCTTCGTCCTGATGATGATCGGCGCGGGCGGCGTGCTGTGGTTCATCGCGACCAAGGATCAGCCGGGAGCTTTCTGGGGCTTCTTCATCTCCTTCCTCGTGCTGTTCTTCGCGACCGGCGTCGGCAACGCCTCGACCTTTCAGATGATCCCCACGATCATGGGCAAGGAAATGGCCCGGCTGATGCCGAATGCCAGGCCGGAGACCCGCCGCCTGCAGGCGGAGAAGGAATCGGCCGCCATCACCGGCTTCACCTCCGCGATCGCTGCCTTCGGCGCCTTCTTCATCCCGATGGGCTACGGCCTGTCGATCACGTTTACTGGCGGAGCCCAATCCGCGATCTGGGCCTTCCTCATCTTCTATGTGAGCTGCCTCGTCCTCACCTGGGCCGCCTATACCCGCAAGGGCGGCCTCCTCCACGATATCGAGCGCGGCAAGCGCAGCGCTGCCGGCAAAGCGGCTGCGGCTGAATAAGACCAGGAGAAAAACATGTCTCATTTCCTCGACCGGCTCGCCTTCTTCCGGAAGAATGTCGGCCAGTTCTCCAACGGCCACGGCATCGTCACCAGCGAGGATCGCTCCTGGGAGGACGGCTACCGCAAGCGCTGGCAGCACGACAAGATCGTTCGCTCCACGCATGGAGTGAACTGCACGGGCTCCTGTTCGTGGAAGATCTACGTCAAGGGCGGCATCGTGACCTGGGAGACCCAGCAGACGGATTATCCGCGCACGCGGCCGGACCTGCCGAACCATGAGCCGCGCGGCTGCGCGCGTGGCGCTTCCTACAGCTGGTATCTTTATTCCGGCGCGCGTGTGAAATATCCGATGATCCGCGGGCGGCTCCTGAAACTGTGGCGTAAGGCGCGGGGGACCATGTCGCCGGTTGCGGCCTGGGCGTCGATCGTCGAGGATGCCGAAAAGCGCAAGTCCTACATGTCCATCCGCGGTCACGGCGGCTTTGTCCGCGCCAGCTGGGATGAAGTCACCGAGATCGTCGCGGCTGCGAATGCCTATACGGTCAAGGCGCATGGTCCGGACCGCATCATCGGCTTCTCGCCGATCCCGGCCATGTCCATGGTCTCCTATGCTGCGGGCTCGCGCTATCTGTCGCTGCTCGGCGGCGTCTGCATGTCCTTCTACGACTGGTATTGCGACCTGCCGCCTGCAAGCCCGCAGACCTGGGGCGAACAGACCGACGTGCCCGAAAGTGCCGACTGGTACAATGCCGGCTTCATCATCGTCTGGGGTTCCAACGTGCCGCAGACCCGCACGCCGGATGCGCATTTCTACACCGAGGTCCGCTACAAGGGCACCAAGAGCGCCGTCGTCAGCCCCGACTATGCCGAGGCGACGAAATTTGCCGATATCTGGCTCAATCCGAAGCAGGGAACCGACGCGGCACTCGCGCTTGCCATGGGTCACGTCATCCTGCGGGAATATTATCTCGACCGGTCCGTTCCTTATTTCGACGATTATACCCGACGTTATACCGACATGCCGTTCCTCGTCCGGCTCGTCGAGCGGGAGGGCAGATTGGTCCCCGAGCGCCTGCTGCGTGCTTCCGAGCTGGACGGTGCGCTCGGCGAGACCAACAATCCGGAATGGAAGGCCGTTGCCATCGATGAAAAGACGAACGAGCTCGTCGCTCCCCTGGGCTCGGTCGGCTATCGCTGGGGCGAACAGGCGAAGTGGAACCTCGACCAAAAGGATGGGCAGGGCCGAGACGTCCGTCTCAAGCTCACGCTTGCAAACCAGGACGCAGCCGTCGAAGACGTGGACTTCCCCTATTTCGGCGGTCGCGCCACCGAGCATTTCGTCGCGACGGACCATGGCGAAGTCCTCACCCGCCGCGTCCCTGTCCGCACGATTGCCGATGCCGACGGCAAGCTGGTCAAGGTTGCGACCGTCTACGATCTGATGATGGCGAATTACGGCCTCGATCGCGGCTTCGGCGGTGAAAACGTCGCCCGTGACTATAATGACGACCTGCCGTTCACGCCGGCCTGGGCCGAGCGCATCACCGGCGTCAAGCGCGACGCGATCATCACTGTTGCCCGCGAGTTCGCCACCAATGCCGAAAAGACCCAGGGACGCTCGATGATCATCATCGGCGCCGGCATGAACCATTGGTACAACATGGACATGAACTACCGCGGCGTGATCAATCTCCTGGTCTTCTGTGGAGCGATCGGTCAGTCGGGCGGCGGCTGGTCCCACTATGTCGGCCAGGAGAAACTCAGGCCGCAGACCGGCTGGACGCCGCTCGCCTTCGCCCTCGATTGGGCTCGCCCGCCGCGTCACATGAATTCGACCTCCTTCTTCTATGCCCATACGGATCAGTGGCGCTACGAGACACTGACGGCGGCCGAGATCCTTTCGCCGACCGCGCCGGAAGGCGATTGGGAAAACAGCTTCATCGACTACAACGTCCGTGCTGAGCGCATGGGCTGGCTGCCATCGGCACCGCAATTGAAAGCCAATCCGCTCTCGATCGCCGGCAGGGCGAAGGCGGCCGGTCTCGAGCCGAAGGATTATGTGGCGAAAGCGCTGAAATCCGGCGAGCTCGAACTCTCCTGTGACGATCCTGACGATCCGGCCAACTGGCCGCGCAACATGTTCGTCTGGCGTTCGAACCTGCTCGGTTCGTCGGGCAAGGGCCATGAATATTTCCTCAAGCATCTGCTCGGCACCGAAAACGGCGTCATGGGCAAAGACCTCGGGCCTGAAGGCGCCGTCCGCAACAAGGAGGTCGCCTGGCACGACGAGGCACCGCGCGGCAAACTCGATCTTCTGGTGACGCTGGACTTCCGCATGTCGACCACCTGCGTCTATTCCGACATCGTTCTGCCGACCGCCACATGGTACGAAAAGAACGACCTCAATACGTCCGACATGCACCCCTTCATCCACCCGCTGTCGGCGGCGGTCGATCCGGCCTGGGAGGCACGCTCCGACTGGGAGATCTACAAGGGGATCGCCAAGGCCTTTTCGCGTGTTGCTCCGGAGGTGCTCGGCGTCGAGCAGGACGTGGTCCTGACACCGATCCAGCACGACAGTCCCGGTGAGATGGCCCAGGCTTTCGACGTCAGGGACTGGAAACGCGGCGAGATCGAGCCGATTCCGGGCCGCACCATGCCATCGGTTGCCGTCATCGAGCGCGACTACCCGAACATCCATGCCCGCTATACGGCGCTGGGGCCGCTGATGACCTCGATCGGCAATGGCGGCAAAGGCATCAACTGGAAGACCGAACATGAGGTCGCGGCCCTTGGCGCCCTCAACGGCGTGCATTCGGAAGGCGCAGCAAAGGGTCTGCCGAAGATCGATAGCGATATCGATGCCGCCGAAGTCATCCTGATGCTCGCGCCGGAGACCAATGGCGAAGTGGCGGTGAAGGCCTGGGAGGCCCTGTCGAAGGCGACCGGCCGCGACCATGCCCATCTCGCCATTCCCAAGGAAGACGAGAAGATCCGCTATCGCGACATCCAGGCGCAACCTCGCAAGATCATCTCCTCGCCCACCTGGTCGGGCATCGAGAGCGAGAAGGTCTGCTACAATGCTGGTTATACGAACGTACACGAGCTGATCCCATGGCGCACTCTTACCGGCCGCCAGCAGCTCTATCAGGATCATCTCTGGATGCGGGCCTTCGGCGAGGGCTTCGTCACCTGGAAGCCGCCTGTCGACCTGAAGACGATCGGCGTCGTCAAGGATCGCCGGCCGAACGGCAACAAGGAAATCGTCCTTAATTTCCTGACGCCGCATCAGAAATGGGGCATCCACTCCACCTATAGCGATAATCTTTTGATGCTGACCCTCAATCGCGGCGGTCCGGTCGTCTGGATCTCGGAGGTGGACGCCAAATCTGCCGGCATCGTCGACAATGACTGGGTCGAGGTCTTCAACGCCAATGGCGCGCTGACAGCCCGTGCTGTCGTTTCTCAGCGCATCAAGCAGGGCATGATGCTGATGTATCATGCCCAGGAGAAAATCATAAACACGCCGGGCTCCGAGCTAACAGGCAATCGCGGTGGCATCCACAATTCGGTGACGCGTACGGTCCTGAAGCCGACCCACATGATCGGTGGTTACGCCCAGCTCGCCTACGGTTTCAACTATTACGGAACCGTGGGTTCCAATCGCGACGAATTCATCGTCGTTCGCAAAATGTCCAGGATCGATTGGCTCGAAGAGCCGCTCTCAACGGATGCATCCAAGGAGGCTGCAGAATGAAGATCCGTGCCCAGATCGCGATGGTGCTGAACCTCGACAAATGCATCGGCTGTCACACCTGTTCCGTCACCTGCAAGAACGTCTGGACCAGCCGCGAAGGCGTCGAATATGCCTGGTTCAACAATGTCGAGACCAAGCCCGGCGTCGGTTATCCCCGCGAATGGGAAAACCAGGAGAAATGGAACGGCGGCTGGCGGCGCAAGCGCAATGGCCGCATCGAACCGAAAATGGGCGCGAAATGGCGCATCCTCGCTAACATCTTCGCCAATCCGGACCTGCCTGAAATCGACGACTATTACGAGCCCTTCACCTTCGACTATGAGCATTTGCACACGGCCAAGGAGTCGAAAGCCTTCCCGACCGCGCGTCCACGCTCGGCCATCTCGGGCGAACGCATCGAGAAGATCGAATGGGGTCCGAATTGGGAGGAGATTCTCGGCGGCGAATTCGAGAAGCGCTCGAAGGATGTCAATTTCGAAGGCGTCGAAAAGGAAATCTACGGCCAGTTCGAAAACACCTTCATGATGTACCTGCCGAGGCTTTGCGAGCATTGCCTCAATCCGGCTTGCGCCGCCGTCTGTCCGTCGGGTGCCATCTACAAGCGGGAGGAGGACGGCATCGTTCTCATCGACCAGGACAAGTGCCGCGGCTGGCGCATGTGCGTTTCCGGCTGCCCCTACAAGAAGATCTATTACAACTGGTCTTCCGGCAAATCGGAGAAGTGCATCTTCTGCTATCCGCGCATCGAGGCTGGCCAGCCGACAGTCTGCTCGGAAACCTGTGTCGGGCGCATCCGCTATCTCGGCGTGCTGCTTTACGATGCCGACCGCATCGAGGCGGCGGCGAGCGTGCCGAACGAGAAGGATCTCTATCAGGCGCAACTCGACCTCTTCCTCGACCCGAAGGATCCGGAGGTGATCGCCCAGGCCCGCGCCGATGGCGTGCCGGAAGCCTGGATCGAGGCGGCAAAGACATCGCCGATCTGGAAGATGGCGATGGACTGGAAGGTGGCCTTCCCGCTGCATCCGGAATACCGCACTCTGCCGATGGTCTGGTACGTGCCGCCGCTTTCGCCGATCCAGTCGGCCGCTGCTGCCGGCAAGATGGGTCTCGACGGCGACATGCCGGATGTCCGCTCGCTGCGCATTCCGCTGCAATATCTCGCCAATCTGCTGACGGCCGGCAACGAGGAACCGGTGGCCCTGGCGCTCGAACGCATGCTCGCCATGCGTGGCTATATGCGCGTCAAGTCCATCGACGGGCGCATCGACGAGCGTATCGCGGAAAAGGTCGGGCTGACCGGCGACGACATCGAAGACATGTACCGGATCATGGCGATCGCCAATTACGAGGATCGCTTCGTCATCCCGACGGCGCACCGCGAATGGAGCGAGGATGCCTATGATCTGCGCGGCTCCTGCGGCTTCTCCTTCGGTAATGGCTGCTCCGACGGCACGAGCGAGACCAATCTCTTCGGTGGAAAACAGACGAAGAAAGCCTCTAACCCGATGGAGATCGCATGATGGCCGATAGACAGGGGAGTCTCACCTTTCGGGCGCTTTCCGCGCTGCTGACCTATCCGTCCGAAGAGCTCTGCGCCGCAGTGCCGGAGATCGAAGCCGCAATCGCCTCCGAGAGGTTGTTGCCGACAGCCGCCGCAGCCGCACTACAGCCGCTTCTCGATGATCTCGGTTCGCTCGATCTCTTCGACCTGCAGGAGCGCTATGTCGAGCTCTTCGACAGGACGCGGCGCCTCTCGCTGCATCTCTTCGAGCATGTGCACGGCGAAAGCCGCGATCGGGGCCAGGCCATGGTCGATCTCGCCGCGCTCTACGAGAAAGGTGGGCTGGTGCTCGCCGCCAACGAACTGCCGGACTATCTGCCGCTTTTCCTGGAATATCTATCGACGCAGCCGTTGGAGGAAGCCCTGAACCTTCTTTCCGAAACCATCCATATCCTGGGGGCGCTGGAAGAGCGGCTTGCATCCCGGGGCTCTCCCTATGCTGCCGTCCTGACTGCCATTCGCGGTGTGGCCGGCGTCTCGCTTAATGTTTCCGACGACGAAGATCTCTCCAGGGTACCGGACAGTGATCTCGCGGCACTCGATGCGGAATGGGAAGAAACAGCCGTCACCTTCGGTCCCGGAAACAGCGGCATGGACGGCTGTTCCAGCGAACGACTTCAGACCCGTATGCGGGCCGCCCGCCGCGACGTGCGCGCCAATGCCCCTTGAAGGAGGAATGATGATGTCCGAGACGATCAATTCCGTATTCTTCGGCTGGTATCCCTATTTCTGCCTCACCGTTTTCCTGCTCGGCAGCCTGATCCGCTTCGATCGCGAGCAATATACCTGGAAGACCGGCTCCTCGCAGTTGCTTCGCCGCAGCCAGTTGCGCTGGGGGTCGAACCTCTTTCACATCGGCATATTGGTGATCTTCATCGGCCATGCCGGCGGCCTGCTGACGCCGATCGTCATTTTCGATGCGCTCGGCATTCCGCACAGCTTCAAGCAGGGGCTTGCAATCGTCATCGGCGGTCTGGCCGGCATCGCCTGCTTCATCGGCATATCGCTTCTTGCGCATCGCCGTTTCTTCGATCCGCGCATCCGCGCCACCTCGAGCTTCGGCGACATGGCGATCCTGCTCATTCTCTGGCTGCAGCTCTCGCTCGGCCTCTCGACCATCTTCGTGTCCCTCAACCACATGGACGGCCATGAGATGGTGAAGTTCATGAATTGGGCACAGGGCATCCTGACCCTGCAGCCGGCTGCGGCGGCCTATGTCGCGGACGTGCATCCGATCTTCAAGATGCATCTGCTGCTCGGCATGACGATCTTCCTGTTGTTTCCCTTCACCCGGCTGGTCCATATCTGGAGCGCGCCGGTCTGGTATCTCGGCCGTCCCGGTTATCAGGTCGTGCGCAGCCGGTTCACGCGTGAACGGCATCCAGCCCGTTCCTACAGGCATCCGGCGGAGTAACGGCCATGGTTTCCATCGTCATCGACCGTACCACGCCCACCCAAGAGGGCCACGATCACCGGCACGAGCATGCGCCGCCCCGGTCCGTCGCGCCCGTGACCATGCCACCAGTGAGCGTCAATGGCGTTGCGATTTCCCGCAAGGCGATCGCTGCCGAGACACAGAATTTCCCGGCCGCCAATCCGGGTGCGGCCTGGCACGCCGCAACACGGGCGCTCGTCATTCGCCAGCTGTTGCTGGAGGAAGCACGACGTCTCGCTATTGCCGCCGAACCGCAGGCGGATGCGGACGGGCGGCGGGAAACCGACGAGGATGCGTTGCTGCGCGCGCTCCTGGAACGAGAGGTGAAAGTTCCGAGCGCAGATGACGAAACGCTGCGCCGCTTCTACGAGAACAACCGCAAGCGCTTCATCACACCGCCGCTTTTCGAGGCGGATCATATCCTGGTCGCAGCGAGGCACGAGGATGCTGCCGCCTTCGCCGAGGCACAGGACCGGGCGGCTTCTCTTGCTGCCGTCCTGGTGCGGGAGCCGGAGCGTTTTGAAGGCCTCGCCAGGGATTGTTCGGATTGCCCCTCGCGCGAGGTCGGCGGCAGCCTTGGCCAGATCAGCCCCGGAGACACGACACCGGAATTCGAGGCTGCGCTGGTTGGCCTCACCCCCGGAGAAATATCGGCCCCGGTTGAAACCCGCTACGGCGTTCACCTCATCCGGCTGGTGCGGAAAATTGACGGTTCGCTCCTGCCGTTCGAGGCGGTCAAAGGCCCCATCGGCGAATATCTCGAGGAGCATGTCCGCCGGCAGGCGACAGCCCAGTATATTTCGCTGCTGATCGGTCGCGCCGATATCAGCGGTATCGCCCTCGATGGTGCCGCAACCCCTCTGGTGCAGTAAGGAGATGTCATGTTCGGAGCTCTCATTGCCTCCCTCGACAATCCTGAGGTCATGACCGCGCTGGTCGGCGCGCTCGGCATGGAAGGCTTGGACGAGCGGCTCGAAAAGGCGGCCGCCGCCGAAGCCATGGACCCGCCCGACTATCTTGCGACGGTCGTCCGGTCATTCCTGGAAATGGCGTCGGATGATGATTTCGTCCAACTGGTCGGCATCATGAATCGCGCTGAAGATCCGGGGCTTGCCGCCGTTCGGTCCATCCTGCGTAAGACCGTCCTGGAGCAGGGGACGCTGTGACGATGCCTGCCCCTCTGCCTTCTTCCTGCTTCGATTCCCGGTCGGCAATCGTATCCTCCGGCCTGTCTTCTGTTTGAGGAGATATGCATGCAAACCGTTCAGCCACGCTTCCCGATCACAGCGATCGTCTATCCCAAGGGCTCGGACTTCGAGGCTTTTCTACAGGAGGTCACCGATGTAATGACCGCTCGAGGCCTGCGCCTGGCCGGCCTTGTCCAGCACAGCCAGCTAAGGCCCAGCCGCGCGAAATGCGACATCTATCTGCGGGATCTCTCGACCGGTGACATCAGCGCGATCTCCGATGATCGTGGTCCTCATGCTCGCGGATGCGTGCTGAATACCGACCGGCTGCTGAATGCCTGCGAGGCCGTGGAAGCCCGCCTGTCTGACGGGGCCGATCTGTTTGTCCTCTGCAAGTTCGGAAAAACCGAAGTGGAGGGCGGGGGCTTCAGGTCGCTGATGACCAGGGCACTGGAACTTTCAATTCCGGTTCTGATCGGAATTCCGGAAATCAACCTGATGCCGTTTCGGCAATTCGCGGCCGGATTTGCCAGGGAGATCAAGCTATCGGATTTTGCGTCCGATCGGGTGGCGGCTGCAGAGCGTCTGTGCCCGGCATCCTGGCCATCGGACGAAGCGATGGCGGTCGGCGCGTGAGGGGTAAATGATGGACGACATCGTGATAGCTCGCGCATTGCACGTCCTTGCCGTCATTCATTGGATCGGCGGATTGAGTTTCGTGACGCTGGTCGTATTGCCGATCGCGAGATCGCAACGGATCAATGAAGAAGCGCATTTGCTGTTCGATGTCACCGAGCGCCATTTTTCGGCGCAGGTGCGCATCTCGATTCCGCTCGCAGGTATAACCGGTCTCTGGATGACCTACAGAATGGAGCTCTGGGATCGTTTCGCCGACCTGCATTTCTGGTGGCTGTCGGCGATGTTCGGCCTGTGGTTCATCTTCATGATCATGCTGTTCGTGATCGAACCGCGTCTCCATGCAAAGTTCCAGGAGACTGCGCGCCGAGATTCGCAAACGGCCTTCCGCCGCGTAAGCCGGCTGCACGAAGTGCTTCTGCTGCTTGCAGCCATCACGGCATTCGGCGCCGTCGCCGGATCGCACGGGCTCGATTTCTTCTAGCGCTGCGTCGATATCGGTAGACGTGACGGCGGTAGGCGCGCCGCCGCCGCAGCGCGTTCGCCCGTTTTTCGTCTCAAGCCGGCTAGCTCAGCCGGGAGTAACAAATAACCGGCAATCTGAAAACGAGGCTGATGCATCAGAATATTGATTTTGGACATCAATAGGCACATCATAAGCGTCAATTGTCAGAGTCTGTGCAAGATAAGCGATGTTTCAATCGTGATCACTGCAGCTCAGATGCGGGCCGCCCGGGCTCTTCTTGGTATCGACCAGCGCCAGCTGGCCGAACTGGCGGGAATTTCTGTTCCGACAATTCAGCGCATGGAGGCGAGCCTCGACGTGGTGCGGGGCAATGTCGACTCCCTGATGCGTCTGCTGGCTGCGTTGGAAAGCGCCGGTGTCGAGGTGATCAACGAGGGGGCTGTCAGCGCGAATGGTGGGCGGGGCGTAAGGCTCAGGGCGAAACTCAAGTCATCCGAGAGCGGAGCGGGGGAGCCGTCAAAGCCCTTTCCAGCAGCGAGGGATGACCCATGACATCGGTTTCCGTCCTGTTGTCATGTGTGGCCGCGCTGCTTGGGACGGCAGTACTTGCCGTGCCGATCGGTCGTTCGGCCGCGTCCACGCCTGTCGTCTATGTCGCAAGCCTGGTTTTCTGCGCTGTCGCTTTCGTTTTTGCGCTCGCCTATCTCGCGTCGGCTCTCTCCGTGGCCGAGGCGCCGACAATAGTCCTCCCTTTAGGTCTGCCATGGCTTGGGAGCCATTTCCGGATCGATGCGCTTGCAGCCTTCTTCCTGATGGTCGTCAATCTCGGCGGTGTGCTTTCGGCTCTCTACGCCCTTGGATACGGCCGGCATGAGCATGCACCCCGTCGCGTGCTGCCGTTCTTTCCAGCCTTCCTTGCCGGCATGAACCTGGTGGTTCTGGCGGACGATGCCTTCACCTTCCTTATTTCCTGGGAGTTCATGTCGCTTGCTTCCTGGGCGCTGGTGATGGCCCACCATCGCGATGCCGATAATCGGAAGGCCGGCTACGTCTATATCGTCATGGCAAGCTTCGGCACGCTTGTCCTGCTGCTCGCCTTCGGCCTGCTTGCAGGATCTGCCGGCGATTATGGTTTCGCGGCCATGCGGGGATCCGCGCATACGCCGTTTGCGGTCGGACTCGCGCTTATCCTGCTGCTGCTCGGCGCCGGTTCCAAGGCTGGTCTCGTGCCGTTGCATGCCTGGTTGCCGCTCGCCCATCCCGCAGCCCCAAGCCATGTCTCTGCCTTGATGAGCGGCGTCATGACCAAGGTCGCGGTCTATGGTTTCATCCGGGTGGTCTTCGATCTGCTCGGCATGCCGACCTGGTGGTCGGGTATCGTCGTGCTGATCATCGGCAGCGGGAGCGCTGTGCTCGGCATCCTGCAGGCGCTGATGGAGAGCGATATGAAACGGCTGCTCGCCTACAGCACCATCGAAAATATCGGGGTGATCTTCGTCAGCCTCGGGCTGGCGCTTGCTTTCAAGGCGAACGGTATGGAACTGGCGGCGGCCTTGGCGCTGACTGCCGCACTGTTTCATGTCCTCAATCATTCCTTCTTCAAGAGCCTGCTCTTTTTCGGCGCCGGCGCAGTACTGACGGCGACGGGCGAACGGAACATGGACAAGCTCGGTGGCCTCATCCATCGCATGCCGGTCACCAGCGTCGTCTTCCTCGTCGGCTGCGTCGCGATCTCGGCCCTGCCGCCATTCAACGGCTTCGTTTCCGAGTGGCTGGCGTTCCAGGCCATCCTGCAAAGCCCCGCCGTACCACAATGGGGCTTGAAGATTCTGGTGCCGGCGGTAGGCGGCATACTTGCCTTATCGGCAGCGCTCGCGGCTGCCTGTTTCGTCAAGACATTCGGCGTGACCTTTCTCGGCCGTCCTCGTACCAGCACGGCCGAGCAGGCGGTGGAGGTCGATCGCTTTTCGCTTACGGCGATGTCTGTACTGGCCGCGTTGTGTCTTCTGGCAGGCATCCTGCCGGGGATCGTCATCGACGGGCTTGCACCTGTGACATTGTCGCTGATCGGAGACCGGATGCCCGTACAGACCGATATTCCGTGGTTATCGATCGTGCCGATCGTGGAAAGCCGCAGCTCCTATAACGGTCTTCTGGTATTCCTGTTCACCCTGTTCTCGGCGTCGCTGACGGCCTATCTCATCCACCGCTTCGCGTCGCGAGGCTTGCGCCGGGCACCCGCGTGGGACTGCGGCTTTCCGGAGATCAGCCCGGCAACGCAATATACCGCGAGCAGCTTCGCCCAGCCCGTACGGCGTGTTTTCGGAACGCTGGTTTTTCGCGCCCGCGAGAAGGTAGATATGCCGGCGCCCGGGGATCTCCGCCCGGCGCGTTTTGTCGTCGAGACCCATGATCTCATCTGGGAGGGGCTTTACCTTCCGATCATCGGTGCCGTTGGCTTTGCTGCCGAAAAGCTCAACCATCTGCAATTCCTGACGATCCGTCGCTATCTGAGCCTGGTTTTCCTGGCGCTTGTTTTCCTGTTGCTGATGCTGGCGCTATGGTCGTGATCTCCGCTCTTCTCATTCAGACCGTTCAGATGGCGCTCGTCGTGGCGCTTGCGCCGCTGCTGACCGGTTTCATCCGTCTGATCAAGGCGCGATTGCTGCGTCGGCGCGGGCCATCCGTCATCCAGCCGTACCGCGACATCCTGCGGCTCCTACGCAAGGATGTGGTGTTGGCCGAGAACGCATCATGGCTGTTTAGGGTAACGCCCTATCTGATTTTCGCCGTCACATGGGTCGCGGCCGCCATCATCCCGACTTTCGCGACCGGCCTCATCTTCAGTTGGACGGCGGATCTGATCGCCATCATCGCGCTGCTTGGCAGTGCGCGTTTCTTTCTCGCGCTTGCCGGGATGGACGTCGGCACCAGCTTCGGCGGTATCGGATCGAGCCGGGAAGCGATGATCGCAACGCTCGCAGAGCCATCGATGCTGCTGATCATCTTCACGCTCGCCCTGATCGCGGGCTCGACCCAGCTTTCGACCATAGCCGCCTTCATGACCTCCCCGCAGGTGGGCCTGCGCGTCTCACTGGCGATCGCCCTGATCGCCCTCGTGATGGTCGCGATTGCCGAAAACGCCCGTATCCCGGTCGATAACCCCGCTACCCATTTGGAGTTGACCATGGTGCACGAAGCCATGGTGCTTGAATATTCCGGACGGCACCTCGCGATGATCGAGCTGGCTGCGTGCCTGAAACTCCTGCTCTACATGACCCTGATCGCCTGCATGTTCGTGCCTTGGCAACTCGCCGTGGTGGGAGAGGGGCCGATTGCCTATCTGGTGGGCATAGTTGCCTATCTCGCAAAGCTTGCGGTCGGCGGCGCTCTCCTTGCCCTGTTCGAGACCGCGACCGCCAAGATGCGGGTCTTCCGGGTGCCCGAATTCCTGGGCGCAGCACTCATGCTCGGTCTGCTCGCGACCCTGCTGCGGTTTGTCTCAAGGAGCCTGTGATGAACGGCCCGGTCTTCGACATCGCCCATATGCTCGCCGGCGGTCTGGTCCTGGTCAGCATGATGATGCTCTATCAGGATCGTCTCTATGCACTGCTCAATGTCTTTGCGCTGCACTCGTTGATATTGACCCTGTCGGTGGCCTGGCAGGCTTTCGTCCAGGATGCCCCGCATCTCTATGTCACGGCGGCGATCGCCCTCGTCTTCAAGGCCATCGTCATCCCTTTGGTGCTCCATCGCATGATCCGCCAGCTCGGCATCCACCGCGAGATCGAGACCGTCGTCGGCATCGGCCCCACCATGCTCGCCGGCATCGGCCTGGTCGCCTTGGCGACGGTGGTGATGCTTCGGGTGACGCCGGAGGCCGATCCTTTGGCACGGGAGGACCTCGCCTTTGCATTGTCGGTCCTGCTGCTGGGGCTCTTGATCATGGTCACCCGCCGCAACGCGGTGAGCCAGGTCGTGGGCTTCATGTCGCTCGAGAATGGCCTGGTGCTTGCCGCGACCGGCGCCAAGGGCATGCCGCTGGTCGTCGAGATCAGTGTCGCCTTCTCGATCCTGATCGCCTTTATCGTGATCGGCGTTTTTCTGTTTCGCATCCGTGAGCGCTTCGACACGGTCGATGTCCGCGCGCTTGACGATTTCAAGGGGAGGCGGCGGAAATGAACGCGTTGTCCTCCGTCCTGGCCTTCGACACGCTGACTGCTGTCCTTGTGATACCGATCGCTGCAGCCGTGCTTCTGGCGCTTTTGCCCGGCTATCGAATGACGGCGCGGCTGAACGTGCTCGCAAGCCTTCTGACCCTGCTTGCTGCTCTCTCCCTGTTCGTGACCGCGCGGCCGGCGCCGGGACAATATCTGCTTGTCGACGATCTCAATATCGTCTTCATCGTCCTCAACAGCTTCGTGGGCTTTACCACCAGCATATTCAGTGCCAGCTACATCGCGCATGAATTGGAGATCGGTCGGCTGACGCCTGCCAACCTTCGTTTCTATCATGCCATGTATCAGATCATGATGTTCGGCATGAACCTCGCATTCGTGTCGAACAATATCGGGCTGATGTGGGTTGCCGTCGAGCTTGCGACGCTCACCACCGTATTGATGGTTGGCATCTACCGTACGCATGAAGCGCTGGAAGCAGCCTGGAAATATTTCATTCTGGGAAGCGTCGGCATCGCCTTTGCGCTCTTTGGCACCATCCTCATCTACCTTGCGGCGCAGCCGGTCGTGGGTGAAGGCTATGATGCCATGGTCTGGACGATTTTGATCGATCACGCCTCCGCCTTCGATCCGGCGCTTCTCAATGTCGCTTTCGTCTTTCTGCTGCTTGGCTATGGCACCAAGGTCGGTCTCGCGCCGCTTCATGCCTGGCTGCCGGACGCACATGCCGAGGGGCCGACGCCGATCTCGGCGGTTCTGTCCGGCTTGCTCCTGAATGTCGCGCTCTATGCGGTCCTGCGCTTCAAGATGCTGCTGTCGGCCAATCCCGCAGCTCTTGCGCCTGGTCCGCTGATGATGACGATGGGGCTCGCCTCGCTGATTTTCGCGGCCTTCATGCTCTACCGCCGCCGCGATATCAAACGCCTGTTCGCCTATTCTTCGATCGAGCACATGGGCATCATCGTCTTTGCCTTCGGCCTCGGCGGCCCGATCGCCAATTTCGCCGGTCTCTTGCATATGGTTATGCATTCGCTGACCAAATCGGCAATCTTCTTCGCCGTCGGCCATATTGCTCAAGTTAAGGGAACGCAAAGGCTCTCTGCGATCCGCGGCCTGACGGAAACACATCCGCGGCTCGGCTGGGGCCTGCTGACCGGTGTCATCGCCATCGCCGGCCTGCCTCCGGCGGGAATCTTCATGAGCGAGTTCCTGATCGTCAGTTCGGCTTTTGCCAGGCAGCCGCTGCTTGCCATTCCGCTCGTCTTCGGACTGCTGGTCGCTTTCGGCGCATTGCTGTTGCGTCTGACGGGTGCGGTGTTCGGGAAGCCGCGGGGCAGCATGGCTCCTGTCCAGGCATCCTATCTGCCGATGTATGCTCATCTCGTGCTGGTGCTTATCGCTGGCGTTTATCTGCCGTCAGAGCTGGTGGCCTGGTTCCAGCATATCGCCAACCTTCTTCGATGATGCGGGGGAGATGTCGATGCTCAGTGATATCCTCGAGAAAGGCCGTTCCGTTCCGCACCATGTTCCGTGGCCGCGTGCTGTCGCCGATACGGATCTGTGGACATCGGCGACGCGGGCGCTGTCCGAAGGACGTCTGATCCTGCTCGGTCTCTGGGGGGAAGAAAGCTCGGTTCATATGGCCTTGCTCGATGAAGCGGTCGGCGCGATCGGCGTTCTCAGCCTGGAAGGGCTGGAGGCCACCGGCTATCCTTCCGTCGCGCAATTGCATCGGCCGGCGTTGCGGCTGGAGCGGGCAATCCGTGACCTGACCGGCCTCGAACCGCAGGGTCTGCCGGACAGCCGGCCATGGCTCGATCACGGCCGTTGGGATCGGCGCTACCCGCTTGGAGAGCGCGAGGTCGCGTTGCCGGAGGTCAGTCCCTACGCTTTTTTGCGTGCCGAAGGTGAGGGCCTGCACCAGATTCCTGTCGGCCCTGTGCATGCCGGCATCATCGAGCCGGGACATTTCCGCTTTACGGCCAACGGCGAGACGGTCGTCCGCCTCGAGGAACGGCTCGGCTATGTCCACAAGGGGATAGAGGCGTTATTGGCAGGTGCGGATCTGGTCCGCGGAGCGAAGCTCGCCGGGAGAGTGTCCGGCGACAGCACGGTCGCCTACGCCTATGCCTTTTCGCAGGCTGTCGAGGCCGCATTAGGGTTCGTTGTTCCGCCCCGGGCGAACTGGTTGCGTGCTCTGATGGCGGAATTGGAACGGCTCGCCAACCATCTTGGCGACATCGGCGCCATCTGCAACGACGCGGCGTTTTCAATAATGCTGGCGCATTGCGGGATGCTGCGCGAGCGTGTGTTGCGCGCCGCCGATGCCGCCTTCGGTCATCGCCTCATGCGCGACCGCATCGTGCCCGGCGGTATCACCAGCGATCTGAACAGCGATGGAGCGGCTGGCTTGCGAAGCCTGCTTGCAGAAATCCGCCGTCGATTTCCGGGCTTGGTCGAGCTCTACGACAACACCACCTCGCTGCAGGACAGGACGGTCGGCACAGGCAGGCTGCGTGCCGGATTGGCACGCGAGTACGGTGCGGGCGGCTATGTCGGGCGAGCCTCCGGACGCGGTTTCGACGCCCGGCAGACCACGCGCTACTCGCCTTATGATAATCTGGTCTTCGATGTTCCGGTGCTGAGCGACGGTGATGTCAACGCCCGCGTCTGGATCCGTATTCGCGAGGTCGAGCGGAGCCTGTCGCTCGTCGAGCAGATCCTCGACCGCCTTCCGGTGGGACCGATCCTCGCCGCGATCCCTTCCGTCGGGGAACATCGGGAAGGTATGGCGCTCATCGAGGGGTTTCGTGGAGACATATTGGTCTGGCTGCGGCTTGCACCCGAGGGCAGGATCGAACGCTGCCATCTGCGCGATCCATCCTGGTTTCAGTGGCCGCTGCTGGAGGCGGCGATCGAAGGCAATATCGTCGCCGACTTCCCGCTCTGCAACAAGTCGTTCAATTGTTCCTACTCCGGTCATGATCTCTAAAGGCAGGGTGGCATGCGAAAACTCCTCTTCGAAAGTCTCATCCGGCGGCCGCTGACGGAGCCAAGACCAACGGTTTCCGACGCCGCGATGGCAGAGCTCGCTGAAGCCATTGAAAGGAGCGCGCGCCGAAGGCTTGGACGCAGTCTGTCGATCCGCGCCGTCGATGCCGGGTCCTGCAATGGCTGCGAGCTGGAAATGCATGCCCTGAGCAATGTTTTCTACGATATCGAGCGCTTCGGTCTTCGTTTCGTCGCCTCGCCGCGGCATGCCGATGTGCTGCTGGTTACCGGGCCGGTGACCAGGAACATGGCGCAGGCGCTTGAACGGACCTACATTGCCACGCCCGATCCCAAATGGGTCGTTGCCCTCGGCGACTGTGGCCGTGATGGAGGCTGCTTTGCCGGCAGCTATGCCGTCCTCGGCGGAGTTTCGAAGGTCGTGCCCGTCGATCTGCATATTCCAGGATGTCCCCCTTCGCCGATGGATATCCTCAAGGGTCTGCTTGGGCTGCTTGACGGTGTGAACGGGGAGGGCCGCGTTTCGTGACGGGCAGTTTCGATGGTTCGACTTCTGCAGGCTGTAGTCATTGCAATCATTACATTAATCGCGGCGACGCCAAGGCTGCTCGCGGCCATCTGGCACCAGATCGTGCCACCGATACCACCGTCGCGCCGACAGCATAATACTGCGTTGGACGGCCGTCGGGCTGACCCCGCGACCCGCATGGCAATTGATGCTGTCGAGAAGGTGTTTGTCCGGTATTTCAAGTGGTCTTTTCGCCGGCTGCCGGATTCGAAGGTCGGCATCGATGCCCGCGCCGAAATTCTTGATAGGGGCCGGCCAACCGGAAAGTTCCTGCCACTTCAAATCAGATCTGTACCATCGTGGGCGGAAGACGGTGGCGAGTACATCCATCATGGCGAGCACAGTCACCTCGATTACTGGACGAAGCACTTGTTGCCCGTCTGTATCGTTATCGTCGACGCCAGCACCGGGATGATACGATGGCAAAGAGCCGGCGAGGGAAACTGCACGGAAACGGAGTTGGGATGGACGATGGTTGTTCCGGCCGCCAACGTACTGGACGCCAACGCCAAGCTCTGTTTCGAGGAGGTCATTGCCTCCGATCAGGAGTCGCTGATGCGTTCTGCCTTTGCCCTCGATCGAGAACTTATGGAGGAAGTTCAGGATCAGACGACGTTCTTCGTGTGGGACGAGTGGGGCGATACGCCGGCGATCTTTTCCAATCTGCAGATCTATATCGGCGAAGGAGAGAGGGATGAGCCGGATATTCGGATTGACTATCACCTTCGGGCAGACAATCTGCATGATGTTATGACCAAGCTCTTCCCTTGGGCGACCTACTCCTATGCAGAGCCGGTCAGGGAGTACTCGGAAGAGGTTGCCGTGCACGTCCTCGAGGTCGAACTTCGCCCTGAAGCAGAGGCCTATCTCGAGGCTGAAGACTTCCTGGTCGCGGGCTACCCCAATGAAGAGGAGCCGCGCCCCCCGGGGATCGGAGGTTATATTACGGCGCAGGAAGAAGAGGCATTCTGGCGGAGCCGAGGTGTTTCTCACGGTCGCCGTGACCAGGACGAATGACGATACGGGACAAGCGATCCGCGTTTTGCCGATTGTGGTAAGACACACGCGTCGGTTCGCATTTTCCAGTCTTATGGCACGCCGCATTCGCTCAAGTCGTTAAGACGTCGGAGCGAAATCGGCGGTCAGTACGGCGTCCTTCAGAGCCCGGGAGCAGGGGTGCTGAGGATTGCAGAGGACCTTGCGCCTCGTCCAGTTCGACGATCTCGCCTTTGCGCATGATGATGATCCGGTCGGATGCTTCCAAAGCGAATAAATTCGCCAGGACGATCAACTTATCCGTTTACTTGGGTCGGAATTGCGCAGAATATTAGCAAATGGGAGGATAAGCCTTCGGCCCCACTCTCGATAAATTGCGCCCGACGGCTTTCCTCCCTTGGTTTCAAGGGAGGACTAATCATGAGGCGGGTATTGTTCTACGCGGCATCGGCCGCGATACTGTCGCTCGGTGTCCCGCATGCATTTGCGCAGTCGGGCAGCGTCGAGAAAGCGGTTGGCGGCTACAACTTTGAGGAAGCCGCAAAAGAGGCCCCCGGCACGAAGGATTTCCATTCGGCTGACGGTCATTTGACCTTCGCGATCGTGACGCACACGGCAGGCAATGGCTTCTTTGACCCTGTCTATGTCGGCGCGATCGCCGCCGGCAATATGATCGGCGCCAAAATATTGCTGCTCGGTTCGGAATCGCCCGTGGACGATCCCGCCCGCGAGCTCGAGATCCTGAACCAGATCATTCAGGACCCGACGATCGACGGCATCATCATGACGACGCCGCAGGTCGGCGCCTATAACGACATCGTCAAGGCTGCCGAGGCGGCCGGCATCCCGGTCGCGACGACCAATTCGTTCGACGGCAACATTCTGCACCGGAGCGCGATCAGCCATACCGGCCAGGATGCGTCGGCGGCGGCGATCGGCGGCGAGGCGCTTGCAAATTGCGTGCTTGCCAGTGGCGCGACCAGCGGCTCGATCGTGCTGCCGTCCTCCACGGCGATGGGCAATATCGAGGTGAACAACCGTGTCACCGCCGCCTTCAATGCCATCGTCAAGACGCTGAAGGATGCCGGCAAGCTCGATGCCTTCAAGGTTGACGCCGGTCCGGAAAATGTCGGCATCGACACGAACCCGAACGACCCCGTCAACGCACTTGTTTCGCTCTTCGAGTCCCGCGGTGACGTGGTCGGCGCCTTCACGGCCAACAACGTCTTTACGCCGCCGCTCGTCAAGGCGGTTGCCCAGATGGGGAAGACCGGCAAGTTGTGCGCTTACGGTTTCGATCTCGGCCCGGCACAGCAGGAAGGCATCGCCGCGGGGAACCTGACCGGCTCGCTCGGCCAGCAGCCCTTCCTGCAGGGCTTCTGGCCTGTCATGCAGCTTTATCTCCAGATCGATCGCGGTATCGCCGCTGCCAATCTCGACACGCGTGCCCAGCTCGTGACGAAGGAAACGGTCGCCAACGTCGGCAAACGCTTCGAGAACTGACTGCCGTTCGAAACTCTGAAATCAGGGCGGGAGGGCGCGAGCCGTCCCGCCACGTCAAAGCAAGGATCGGTCGGTAGGAACGCATTTTCGGTAGAAACTCATGGAGCTCGCCACGACGACATCGCTCGGCCGTGCGCCGCCCCAGCTCGTCGGCGGCTGGGAGGCGGGGCTCCTCGTGTTTCTTGCGCTGCTCTATTTCGGGGGGGCAATCGTCAATCCGGCCTTTTTCGGATCGACGGAGGCCCTTCACGCGCTTCTGCGCGATACGTCCCGTGTGGGGATTATTGCGGTCGGAATGACTTTCGTCATCGTCAACAGGGATCTCGATCTTTCGGTCGGTTCGACCTACGGTCTGGTCGCCGTGGTCTTCGCCAGGCTTTTTGCCCCGAGTTTTCTCGATTTCGGCGTGATCCTGTCGGTGATCCTCTGCGTGCTCTTGGGCACGGCGATCGGCCTGATCAACGGCGTGCTCGTCACCGTCCTGAAAGTGCCGGCCTTCATCGCGACGCTGACGATCCTCTTCATCGGCCGCGGCTTCGTGCTCGCGCTGACGCATGGTCAGGCAATCTATTATTCCGACAAGGCGAAAGACCATCCGCTGTTCTTTCACCTCGGAGAGACGAATATCCTCGGCTTCAACAACCAGATCGCGATCTTCTTTTTCATTGCCATCGTTGGGGCCTATGTGCTTGCGAAGACCCGCTGGGGCTATGAGACTTTCGCGACCGGCGGAAACGAGCAGGCGGCGGTCTATGCCGGCATCCGCACACGCTGGGTGCGCATTCGCGCCTATCTGCTCTCCTCGCTTTGCGCGACCCTTGCAGCTCTCCTGTCGGCTGCGCAGGACAAGGGCGTCACCCCTCTCTACGGTGTCAGCTGGGAACTCACCGTCATCGCATCCGTCGTCATCGGCGGAGCATCGATCCTTGGCGGGCGTGGGCGCGTGATCGGGTCCTGCCTCGGTGCCGCGGTCGTCGTCTTGATCGACAAGGTGCTGCGCGAGGGATGGCCGATCACGCGCATCGTCTTGATCGATGGTGAAAACGTCTCGGTCGGCGCCAAGTTCACCCTGCCTGCAGGCGCCGTGCTGGTTTTCCTCGGTCTCCTTCTCGTCATCGCCGTGCTGATCGAACCCGTCCTTGTCAGGCGCCAGGTCGCGGCCCGGCTATGGGCATGGCTCACTGGCCGGCCGCCCCCGCCGGCCTACGAGATGGGCGGCGTGGCGATCGAGGGTGTCCAGACCAAGGGGGCGATGGCGGCCGACATGGCGCTGTCTGCCACCGGGCTCGGCAAGTTTCTCGCCCGCCGCGATGCACTGGCCATCATCCTGACCGTCGTGTTGTGGCTGACGGGTCTCGCGCTGAGGCCGGATTACTGGTGGAACCTGCCCAACACCTTTGCCATCCTGCTCAACTACACGGAACTGGCCCTCATCACCGTCGGGCTCACCTATGTCATCGCAGCCGGCGATATCGATCTTTCGGTCGGTGCCGTGCTCGCCCTTGCCGGCAGCACCGCGGCCTATTTCCTGAAAGTGCTCGGCGCCGACCCGCTCACCGCTGTGACGATGGGCCTGCTCGCGGGAACGGCCGCCGGCGCCGTCAACGCCATGGTCGTCGTCGGCTTCAAACTGCCTGCCTTCATCGCCACGCTCGGCATGTTCTACATTGCCCGCGGACTCGCCGCCTGGTTCGTCGCGGGACAGCAGCTGACCGGCTGGCCCGAGGGCTATAACCTGCTCGGGCGCAAGGTGAACGACGTTCTCCTTCATTTCGGCCTTGCATTGCCGCCGGGGATCATCCGCACGGTGGCCGAGGTCGTCAGCATTCAGACGATCTGGATGTTTTTCGTTGCCGTGATCGCCGGCATCATGCTTGCCTATACGCCGTTCGGGCTGAAGGTCTGCGCTGCCGGCGGCAACGTGCGCGCTGCCGCTTATGCCGGCATCAACACCAACCGCGTGCGCTTCATCTCGCTCATGCTGTCGGCGCTCTGCGCAACCATGGCCGGGATCATCAACGTCGCCTATTTTCGCAGCTTCAACCCGGTCGCCGGCCAGTTTCGCGAGCTCGATGCGATCGCTTCCGTCATCATCGGCGGCGGATCGATCTTCGGCGGTTACGGCACGATGATCGGCTCGCTTGCGGGGGCCGCCGTCATCACGCTCGTCCGCGCACTGCTTCAGCTCAATGTCCAGGGTTTCAGCATGCCGCAGCACTGGATCAACGTCTTCATCGGCGTCATTCTCATCGTCGCGGTGCTGATCGACATATGGGTGCGCCAGGCCAACATTCTCGGGCGCCTGCGAACCCGGCTGAGAAGAGGGGCGCCAACAGGGGACAGCAGTCATGGCTGAGGCGACACCAACAGCGCCGATCGTGGAAATGCGGGGCATCGAAAAAGCCTTCGGGGCCGTGCAGGCGCTTCGCAAGGTCGATCTGACGCTTTATCCCGGCGAGATCCTCGGCCTTGTCGGCGACAACTCCGCCGGCAAATCGACGCTCATGAAGATCCTGACCGGTGCCTATCAGCGCGATGCGGGTGATATCCTCGTTGCCGGGCAACCGGTGCGGTTCAAGAGCCCGCATGAGAGCCGCGACGTCGGCATCGAGATGATCTACCAGGATTTCGCGCTCTGCGGCAACATGGATGTCGGCCAGAATATCTTCCTTGGCCGCTGGCCGCTCAAAGGCCCCTTCGTCAACCGGCGGAAGATGTATGCGGAAGCCGACAGCGTGCTGAAACGGCTCAAGGTCGACGTGAATTCCGTCTATCAGAAGGTCGAGAGCCTGTCGGGCGGCCGCCAGCAATCCGTCGCGATCGCCCGCGCCATCTCGTTCGAGCCGCGCGTCGTGATCCTCGACGAGCCGACCGCCAACCTTTCGGTGATGGCGACGGACCGGCTGCTCGAAACCATGCTGGAACTGAAGAGGCAGGGCGTCGCCCAGATCATCATCTCACACCGCCTGGTCGATATCTTTGCCGTGGGCGATCGCGTCATGGTCCTCAAGCGCGGCGAATATGTCGGGGATCGCTACATCAGGAATACCGACGAGCATGAAGTGCTGGAGATTATCGTTTCCGGCACGCGGGAGAACGCGCTGACGGCCGATGAGGCAAGAAAGATCTGATTGATTGCCTCACCATTGGCAATGACACCGTCGAAATCGACCAGTTGAGGGGGCGGGCCGCCCCCCTTCCCATTGGCTCATTCTCCGTAGGGTAACCAGATCGTCTTGACCTGGCAGGCGCGGCGCAGAAATTCCGCCCCCTGGCCCTGCTTTGGATCGCGCCAGTCGCGAAGCCGGCCGCGATCGACCCAGGTGTTCTTCAGGTTGCCTGCTGAGGCCGTCTCGACCATGGCGGAACCTTCTTCGCTGCCGCAATACCAAAGTGCAGCGACATCGTCGTGTTCGGCAAGGGTCTTGGCAAGCACATCACGTTCGCCGGTCAGGAGATTGATGACGCCGTCCGGAATGTCAGAAGTCTCGAATACCTGGTAGAGGCGCGCCGCCACCAGCGGATGGCTTTGGGCCGCAATGGCGACGACCCGGTTGCCGAGCGTGATCGCCGGCAGAATGAGGGACAGAAGCGACAGAAGGGGCGCCTCGTCGGACGCGACAATACCCATCGTTCCATACGGCTCGTTGACGGTCATTGTCACATGGCGGGACTTGGTTGCCGTCACGGCGCCGTCGAACTTGTCGGCCTGAGCCGCATACCAGAAGGCCCGGCAGATCGTCTGCTCCACTTCGTCCTCGGGCTTGGCACTTGCCCCGGTCGCTTGTAGCGCGGCGACGAATTCGGCGCGTCGTTGCGTGAGGTTTTCGGCCAGGAAGTAAAGAACCTGGGCACGGTTGTGCGCTGTCACACCGCTCCAGGAGGTCGCTTTGTTCGCCGCCTCGACTGCGTTCCGGACGTCCTTGCGGTTGGCGAGCCCAGCCTGGCCGATCGCCTGACCGGCCTTGCCGACAACCGTGTAACTCTGGCCGCCATCCGGGCGCACCTGCTTGCCGCCGATGTAGAGCTTCGCGGTGACGTCGATCTCGGGGCGCTCAACCTTGCCGCCAAGCGGTGCGACATGCGGGCGAAGCGCCGGCGTCGGACGCATCTTGCCCTCCTTTCCGCCTGCGGGCTTCAGATATTCGTACATGCCCGAGCGGCCGCCCTCGCGGCCGAAGCCGCTTTCCCGATAGCCTCCGAAGGGGGCTGCCGCGTCGAACATATTGGTGGCGTTGATCCAGATTACGCCGGCCTTGACCCGTGCGGCCACTTCGATCGCGCGGTTGATATTTTCAGACCAGACGGATGCGGCAAGGCCGTACCGGGTGTCATTGGCCAGTGCGACCGCCTCGTCCAGCGTCCTGAAGGTGGAACTCGTTGCGACCGGCCCGAAGATTTCCACCTGCGAGACGGTGTGGGCGGGCGCCGTTCCGGTGAAGAAGCCTGGAGCGCAGAAAAAACCCGTCGACGGCAGGTTTACCGGCGCCAAATTGAGGGTCGCGCCCTCTTCCTCGCCCTTTGCGATAAGGCCCTTAACGCGGGCGAACTGCTTTGCCGAGACGATCGCGCCGACATCCATCGTCTTGTCCAGCGGATCGCCGACGCGCAGCGTCTGCATGCGGTTCTTCAGCTTGCCGAAGAAGGTCGGCGCGACACCTTCCTGCACGAGAATACGGGACCCTGCGCAGCAAACTTCGCCCTGGTTGAACCAGATCGCGTCGACGACACCTTCGACGGCGGCATCGAGGTCGGCGTCTTCAAGAACGACGAAGGGCGACTTCCCGCCAAGTTCGAGGCTGAGCTTCTTGCCCGAGCCGGCAATCTGCCGGCGGATGATACGGCCGACATTGGTCGAGCCGGTGAACGCCACTTTATCGACGTCCGGATGGCCGGCGATCGCAGCGCCCGTCTCGCCGTCACCGTGGACGATGTTGACCACGCCGGGCGGGAGTCCGATTTCGTCCAGCACTTCGCCGAAAGCATACGCGGTCAGCGGCGTGAGGTCGGCGGGCTTGATGACGACCGTATTGCCGGCTGCCAGCGCCGGAGCGATCTTCCATGCAAGCATCAGCAGCGGGAAGTTCCACGGGATGATCTGTCCGCAGACCCCGACGGCCACGTAGTTCGGGAATGCGTCGTCGGCGATTTCGGCCCAGCCGGCATGGTGGTAGAAGTGGCGCGCGACGAGCGGGATGTCGATGTCGCGCGTTTCGCGGATCGTTTTGCCGTTGTCCATCGTCTCCAGCACAGAGAAGAAGCGCTCGCGCTTCTGGATGTGGCGGGCGATCGCATAGAGATATTTGGCGCGCTCGTGTCCCGGGAGACCGGACCAGGCAGGAAAGGCAGCGCGGGCAGCGCGCACGGCCGCGTCAACGTCCGCCGCGCCGCCCTTGGCGACGCGTGCGATGACTTCTTCGGTCGCCGGGTTGACGACCTCGATCAGTTCGCCTTCGGCGGCAGTGAAGCTGCCTTTGATGTATTGGCCGAGGCCAGCCGCACGGGCCTCGAGCCAGGCCTTGACTTCGGAATTGCTTTCGGGAGCTGGGCCGTATTCCATAGTTTGCATAATGTCCTTGATGGAAGGCATGGTCAGTCCTCAGGCTAGCGCGTGGCGATTGGCGGCCGAGTAGCGGCCGGTCAGATGGTGTTCGAGCTGGCGTTCGATATCGCCCAGCATGGAGGAGGCGCCGATGCGGAAAAGGTCCGGCATCATGAAGCGCGTGCCGAGTTCCTCCTTCATCAGGATCAGCCAGTTCATCGCGTCCTTGGCGGTTCTAAGCCCGCCAGCCGGCTTGAAGCCGATCATCTGGCCGGTCCGGTCGTGATAGTCGCGCAGCGCGCGGATCATCGTCAGCGATACCGGCAGCGTGGCGTTGACGTCTTCCTTGCCGGTTGAGGTCTTGATGAAGTCGGAGCCCGCCTGCATGGCGACCATCGAGGCACGGTAGACATTGGTCAGCGTTTTGAGGTCGCCCGTCGCGAGGATCGATTTCATATGCGCCGGGCCGCAGGCTTCACGCATTGCCTTGATCTCGTCGTAGAGCGCGGCCCATTCGCCTTTCAGCACATGTTCTCGGGTGATGACGATGTCGATCTCGCTTGCGCCCTGTTCGACGGCATAGCGGATTTCGGCGAGGCGGAGCGGCAGCGGCATTAATCCTGCGGGGAAGCCGGTGGCCACCGAAGCGACCGGGATGCCAGAGCCGTCAAGAGCTTTGACGGCATGAGGCACCATGGTTGGATAGACGCAGACCGCACCGACAGTCAGCTTGTCGATGCCGAGACCCTCCAAGAGATCGGCGCGGAGCGGCGCCTTGGCCTTGGCGCAAAGGCGCTTGACGCGGCCTTCGGTGTCGTCGCCGGCGAGCGTCGTCAGGTCGATGCAGGTGATTGCGCGCAACAGCCAGGCGGCTTGCCATTCCTTCTTGACGGTGCGACGGGCCGGCAGCGTCGCGGCCCGGCGTTCGGTTGCACTGAGGTTGACGACATATCTGTCGAACCAATCCGGTGTCAGGGGCGTGCCTTCGGGACGGGGAAAATGCTCTGTCATTGTGATGTCCAATTTTTTCCGGCAGGTTTACGCCTGGCCTCGGCGAATGTCGATGAAGCGATTGAGCAGGATGGCGGCGACGATGATCAGGCCGGTTACGGTCATCTGGTAGAACGAACCGAGGCCGAGCAGGTTGAAGATGTTGCGCAGGACCTGGAGCAGCATGATTGCAAAGAAGGTGCCGAGTACGCCGCCGCGACCGCCGACTTCAGATTTGAAAGATTGCCCTCCCAGCAATCAGCATTTGTAAAATTTAATCACTTATGCCGATTCAAGGCAGCACTTCTACCATCCGATTGTCAATCAGCACTGCCAAATCGCGTCAGCGAAAATTATAATACATTGATTATAAAAGATTTTATCCGCTTTAATCGGAGTAGAAATGCGCCGATAAGCAATCGCCTCCTTCAACACATCAAAACGTGCGATGCAGCAAAATTCGGGAAAACCAACATATGTTGAATTGGCGTCGAAATTCTTGACGTTTAGTTTTGCGTCCTCGAACACTCTCCTATTGAGATCATAGAGGTCTGGACTGGCAAATCCTTGTCGAAATCCCAGGCAGTTGGCGCGAACGGACTTCATTGAAAGGGATCGCTCGCCGCCTTCCCGGGTACGCCGGGCGCATCGGGGAGCG
Organism: Rhizobium sp. BK275; assembly: GCF_014193555.1. Lineage (NCBI taxonomy): Bacteria > Pseudomonadati > Pseudomonadota > Alphaproteobacteria > Hyphomicrobiales > Rhizobiaceae > Rhizobium > Rhizobium sp. BK275. Next base: position 501,016 of record NZ_JACHZL010000001.1, on the reverse strand, counting down.
GGGGCGCGCACCCGCCAGGTGCGAACGCACGTCGGTCCGTTCTTTGATCACGCGGACGTCAGGATTGCGGAGCCGATTGACTTGCACCCGCGAAGGACTAAGTTCAAACATTGCTAACATACTCCGCACGGCAATGGCAGCGGAGGGTGCGAGTGGCTGGGCGACCTTGAGGAGGATGAGGTTTGCCGTGGACTATCGTGTTGTACTGCTGATCGCCACTTCCGTGATTGCCCTTTCCCCTGGTAACGCTGGGGCGCAGGAGGGCGATGCGACGGCGGGTGCCGTTGTTTTCAAGAAATGCGCGACCTGTCATATCGTCGATTCCGATACGAACAAGGTCGGTCCGTCGCTGAACGGGGTGCTCGGCAGAAAGGCCGGAACGCATCCCGATTTCGCTTATTCGGCTTCGATGAAGGCAGCCGGCGACGGCGGGCTCGTGTGGGACGAGGCGACGTTGCGCGACTATCTGCGCAATCCGAGAGTGAAGGTGAAAGGCACGAAGATGGCCTTCGTCGGCCTGAAGGACGATAAGGAAATCACGGACCTCATCGCCTATCTCAAACAGTATTCCAAATGACGGCAATACTTCACGAGGCTGGCTGAAGCCTTTCCCGTGCGTGGATATACGCAAAATTAACGTTAAGCGACCATCAACCGGCATGTGCAAATATTTGCACATGCGAGAAATGGAGTTCAGCTGAATCGTCGATCGCTCGAAATTTCAACTCGAAGCCACGGCTTCGAAAGGAGCGAAATGATTGGAATGATCGGCGGCAATACCAAGGCTCAACTGGCAGCACTGGCAAGCCTGAAGGCAAATGTCATGGTTGCCGACAGCAAGCAATGGCGCCTCCGTCCTTGCACACCTCATCCATCAACGCGGCTCCCAAGCTGAAGGTCGCGGCAGGCGCTGGTGCCCGTCCGGCAGACAGCTAGGAGGAGTTCTGATTGAGTATCGGGAGCTTCGTCCGGTCCTGCCTGCAACTGACGAATCTTCTCAGGGGTCGAGCCGATAAGGCCCGACCCCTGATGTCGTAAAGACAGATGGCTTGGCAGACCTGGTGCGGGCGGCCCGTTAGAGCAGGATAAGGGACGCCAGCGACAGAATGAGCGCCGGGAACATCACGACAGTCCCAAGCTTCAAAAATCTCCAGCTGCTGATATGGAGGCCTTCGCGGCGGAGTGCCGACAACCATAGGATCGTTGCGAGCGATCCCGTGACCGACAGATTGGGTCCGAGATCGACGCCGATCAGGACAGCGCCCGCCACCTTATCTGAGACATGCGCCGCCTGGACTGCGCTGCCGGCGACCAATCCGGCCGGCAGATTGTTGACGAGATTGCAGACGATGGCGACGAACACTCCGGCCACGCCGACTGCCTGTGCTTGCGAAGCCGAGGCGAGGGAGGCCAATTGGCCGGAGAGAAGCCCTGTGACGCCCGTGCGATCGAGAGCTTCTACGATCACGAACAGACCCGCCACCAGCGGCAAGACGCTCCAGCTTATGCCTTTTATCGTCTCGACGGGGCTCTGCCGCGTCAGCATCAGGACAAGTGCCGTGGTGATGGTTCCTGCGAGAAAGGTTGGCACACCAAGATCGGCATGCATGGCGGACGCCGTCACGAGGATGATCGCCGTCACCAGGATTCCCCAACCTGCAAGGCTGGCGCTGCGGGTAAGGGCCGGTCGCTCCGCACTGGCGGCAAGCCTGTCTTCCGAAAGAGTGCGCCGCTGCGTCCAGTAAAGACAGACGAAAGTGACGACGATGGAAACAATCGACGGCAGGAGGAATGTCGACAGCCAGCGTGACAAAGGCGGCATCTCGCCGCCGGCGAAGATCACGAGATTGGCCGGATTGGAGATCGGCAACAGAAAGCTCGCCGCATTGGCGATGAAGGCGCATACCAGCAGATAGGGCATTGGGTCCCGGACCCGAGCCGCTCGGCAAGCCGCATAGACAGCAGGCGTGAGCACGACGGCCGTCGCATCATTCGAGAGAAAAACAGTCACGATGAGACCGACGAGATAAACGAGCGCGAACAGACGCCTGGGAGAACCCTTGGCATGCGAAGTCGCAATGGCGGCTATCCAATCGAACAGGCCTTCCCGTCGGGCAAGCTCGGACAAAAGCATCATGCCGATCAGGAAGAGATACACATCGATGCCCTTGGCGATCCCAGCCCAGGCATCGACCGGCCCGATGAGCTGGAAGGCAAGCAGGACAAGAGCCCCAAGAGCAGCCCAGATCGCCTCCGGCCACCGGAATGGCCTGGTAACGACGCCTGCCGCGGTGAGCCCGGCAATACTCCATATGATGGCATTCTCAGTCATTCGGATCAGCTGGTTGGCAACGAGGCAAATGATGGCCGCGGTGCGTGTTGCAGATTGGGCTTTCGGCGGACCGGATACATGTTCTGACGATCATCGGCAACAATCGGCCGACGACAACGATGCGAAACCTCGGAGATGAGCAACGGAACGTCCGGCGAGCGCTGACTTGTCAGTGGACGGCGCGTGTGACGTGGATCCCTGGCGTAAAGACGTTCAAACAAGAGGTCGCGCGTCGCGTGACGGCGCCCGTTCCAGCGCTTCTTCCAGGCGCAGTCCAGTTTTCAGGTTATGACGAAAGGCACTTCTGACGTTCCGGAAGTGCTCCGAGTCGTCGTAATTGCCATATTTTCCATCTGTGCGATAATAAACACGATATTTGCAGAATGCGGTTTTACGGTCGGTCGGCCCAGGGAGGGGCGGAAATGGCTGTTGTGCTGGTTCTCGTCCTTGTTGTCGTCGGCTCCGTGCTGTTTCATGTGCTGAGCCCGTGGTGGTGGACGCCGATCGCGTCCAACTGGAGCTATATCGACAGCACGCTCATCATCACCTTCTGGATCACCGGCGTCGTCTTCGTGGCTGTGATTTCCTTCATGGCCTATTGCGTGTTCCGCTTCCGGCACAAGCCGGGCAACCGGGCGCATTACGAGCCCGAGAACCGCAGGCTGGAGGTGCTGCTCGCCTCGGGAACGGCGGTCGGTGTCGCCGCCATGCTGGCGCCCGGCCTCATCGTGTGGAAACAGTTCATCACGGTGCCTGCCGATGCTGCATCGGTGGAGGTCGTCAGCCAGCAATGGCTGTGGAGCTTCCGCCTGCCGGGTGCTGACGGAAAGCTTGGCCGCGCGGAGACGCGTGATGTTACCGCCGAGAACCCGCTCGGCCTCGACAAGAACGACGCAAGCGGCCTCGACGACATCATTATTGAGGGCGGCGAACTGCACCTGCCGATCGGCAAGCCGGTGCACATATTGCTGCGCTCCGTCGATGTGCTCCACGATTTCTACGTACCGGAATTCCGCGCCAAGATGGACATGATCCCCGGCATGGTCACCTATTTCTGGCTCACGCCGACACGGACGGGAACCTTCGAGATTCTCTGCGCTGAACTTTGCGGCGTCGGCCATCCGCAGATGCGCGGAACCGTCATCGTCGACAACGACGCGGACTACCAGACCTGGCTCGGGCAGCAGCAGACATTCACCCAGTTGACGGCGTCATCGGGAGCGCCGCCGCCGGCAAACTGAACCGGCGGGAAAGACGGCCGCAGACTGGGAAGAAAAGGGAAGAGAGATCATGGTCGAGATTCCATCCGGCAGCATCCCCTCCGCCGAAGTCGAGGATGTCGAGCTTTATCATCCGAAAAGCTGGTGGACGAAATATGTGTTCAGCCAGGATGCCAAGATCATTGCCGTGCAATATTCGGTCACCGCGATCTCGATCGGCATGGTGGCGCTGGTGCTCTCCTGGCTGATGCGGCTGCAGCTTGCCTTTCCCGGCTATTTCGCCTTCATCGACGCCGATCACTATTACCAGTTCATCACCATGCACGGCATGATCATGGTGATCTATCTCCTGACCGCGCTGTTCCTCGGCGGTTTCGGCAATTACCTCATTCCGCTGATGGTCGGCGCGCGCGACATGGTCTTCCCTTATGCGAACATGCTGAGCTACTGGATCTATCTTGTCGCGGTGCTGATCCTGGTCGCGGGCTTTTTCGTCCCCGGCGGCCCGACAGGGGCCGGCTGGACGCTTTATCCGCCGCAGGCGGTTCTGTCAGGCACGCCCGGCGGCAAGGACTGGGGCATCCTGCTGATGCTCACCTCGCTGATCGTCTTCATCATCGGCTTCACCATGGGCGGCCTGAACTATGTGGTGACCGTGCTGCAGGGACGCACGCGCGGCATGACGCTGATGCGCATGCCGCTCACCGTCTGGGGCATTTTCACCGCGACCGTGATGGCGCTGCTCGCCTTTCCCGCGCTTTTCGTCGCCTGCGTCATGATGATGTTCGACCGCCTGCTCGGCACCAGCTTCTTCATGCCTGCCATCATTGAAATGGGCACGCAGCTGCAGCATGGCGGCGGCAGCCCGATCCTGTTCCAGCACCTGTTCTGGTTCTTCGGCCATCCCGAGGTCTATATCGTGGCACTGCCTGCCTTCGGTATCGTTTCGGACCTGATCAGTACGCATGCGCGCAAGAACATCTTCGGCTATCGCATGATGGTCTGGGCGATCGTGATCATCGGCGCGCTCAGCTTCGTCGTCTGGGCGCACCACATGTATGTCAGCGGCATGAACCCGGCCTTCGGCTTCTTCTTCGCCACCACGACGCTGATCATCGCCGTCCCGACGGCGATCAAGGTCTACAACTGGGTGCTGACGCTCTGGCGCGGCGACATCCACCTGACGCTGCCGATGCTCTTTGCGCTCGCTTTCATCGTCACCTTCGTCAATGGCGGCCTGACGGGCCTGTTCCTCGGCAATGTCGTCGTCGATGTGCCGCTGTCGGATACGATGTTCGTCGTCGCGCATTTCCACATGGTCATGGGCGTCGCGCCGATCCTCGTCATCTTCGGGGCGATCTATCACTGGTATCCGAAGGTGACGGGACGCATGCTGAACGACGTGCTCGGCCATATCCACTTCTGGATCACCTTCCTCGGCACCTATGCGATCTTCTTTCCGATGCATTATCTCGGCCTTCTTGGTGTGCCGCGCCGCTATTTCGAGATGGGAGAGACTGCCTTCGTTCCGCCTTCGGCCCATACGCTGAACATCTTCATCACCGTCATGGCGCTGATCGTCGGGGCGGCTCAGATGGTCTTTCTGTTCAATTTGGTCTGGAGCCTTTTGCGGGGCAGGGAGGCAGGCGGCAATCCATGGCGGGCAACGACGCTCGAATGGCAGACGCCGGAGACGCCGCCGGCACACGGCAACTGGGGCAAGGACCTGCCTGTCGTCTACCGCTGGGCCTATGACTACAGCGTGCCGGGCGCCGCCGAGGATTTCATCCCGCAGAATGTACCGGCAAGCGGCGGCGTCACACGGGAGGTTCCGGCATGAATGTCATGCTGATCTTCCTGGCCGCAATCGGCGCCATCATCATCTGGTGGCTGGCCGGGCAGCGGCTGACCTCGAAGCCCTGGCTCGAAACCGGCTCGGTGCAGCTGCCGGCTCATGACGACGCCGAGCGGCAGCGGTCACCGGTGCCGGCGGTGAAGATCGGTCTTTTCGTGTTTCTCGGCGTCGTCGGAGCGATCTTCAGCCTCGCCGTCAGCGCCTATTTCATGCGCATGGCCTCTGCCGACTGGTGGGGGACGCCGGTTCCGCGCCTCCTCTGGGTGAACACCGCGGCACTCGCCTTGAGCAGCGCCGCGCTGCAATGGGCTAAACGGGAAGCGCGGCACGGTCGCATGGAAAGCCTGAGGCCGGCGCTTGTGACAGGGCTTGCGCTTGCCGTCTTCTTTCTCGTCGGGCAGATCCAGGCATGGCGGGAGCTTACGGCAGAAGGCTATGTGCTTGCCGACAATCCCGCCAACAGCTTCTTCTACATGCTGACCGGCCTGCACGGCCTGCATATTCTCGGCGGGCTTGCTGTGCTCGCGCACACGACGGTAAGGGCATTTTCAGCCGACGTTCAACTGGAGAGATTGCAGCTCAGCGTCGATCTCTCGGCCATCTATTCGCATTTCATGCTCGCCGTCTGGCTCCTGCTCTTTGCACTCTTTGCCGGTTGGGCGAATGATTTCGTCGATCTCTGCCGCACATTACTGAACTAGGAGATTTGCAGATGGCACATCCTGTCCAGACACATGGCGAGCCCGGCCTCAGGCTGGCAGGTCTTCGCGGTGTCGCGGCCGATTTCAGCTCGGATCAGCGCGCCTTCAAGACCGCCTCCTGGGGCAAGGCGATGATGTGGATATTTCTGCTCAGCGACACTTTCGTCTTCGGCTGTTTCCTGATCGCCTATATGACCGCCCGCATGTCGACGCCGGTCCCCTGGCCCAATCCGAGCGAAGTCTTCGCGCTCCATATCGGCGGCCAGGATGTGCCGCTGATCCTGATCGCGATCATGACCTTCGTGCTGATCTCGAGCAGCGGCACCATGGCGATGGCGGTCAATTTCGGCTATCGCCGCGAACGCCGCACCACAGCAATACTGATGCTGCTGACAGCACTTCTCGGGGCGACCTTCGTCGGCATGCAGGCCTTCGAATGGACGAAGCTGATCACCGAAGGCGTGCGCCCCTGGGAAAACCCATGGGGGGCGGCACAGTTCGGATCAACCTTCTTCATGATAACGGGCTTTCACGGCACCCATGTCACTATCGGTGTCATCTTCCTGCTGATCATCGCCCGCAAGGTCTGGCGGGGCGATTTCGACGTGGAACGGCGCGGTTTCTTCACCAGCCGGAAAGGCCGCTACGAGGCCGTCGAGATCATGGGCCTCTACTGGCACTTCGTCGACCTGGTCTGGGTCTTCATCTTCGCGTTCTTTTATTTGTGGTGAGGTCGTTATGAGCGAGACAACGGCGCATGCGCAAACCCAACTGGCACATGTTCAAGCACATACCGGACAGCAGCATCCGATCCGGCTCTATCTCCTGGTCTGGGGTCTGCTCTTCGTGCTCAGCGCCTTTTCCTATATGGTCGATTATCTCGGCATCCAGGGCTATCTCAGGTGGACGCTGATCCTGCTGTTCATGATGCTGAAGGCCGGCCTGATCGTCGCCGTCTTCATGCACATGGCCTGGGAACGGCTGGCGCTGGTCTATGCCATCCTGCTGCCGCCGCTATTGGTGTTGGTTTTCGTGGCACTCATGGTATCGGAAGCGGACTATACGATCTTCACCCGGCTCGCCTTCTTTGGTGCGGCGCCGTAGATAGCGATCATCGGGAGAAAGTTTTGTATGGCCGAGGTCTTGTTGTTCCATCACGCACAGGGGCTGACCTCGGGTGTGCGCGCGTTCGCCGACGCCATCGGGGCAAACGGCCATATCGTGCACACGCCTGATCTCTTCGAGGGACGCACGTTTCCAAGCATCGAAGAAGGGCTCGCCTATATTGGTGAGATCGGATTCGACGCCATGAGGGAGCGCGGCGTCCGCGTCGCCGATGAACTGCCTCCCGGACTTGTCTATGCCGGGTTCTCATTTGGCGTGCTGCCGGCACAGAAGCTGGCGCAGACGCGGCCCGGAGCGCGCGGGGCTCTGCTCTTCTATTCCTGCCTGCCGATCAGTGGCGAGTGGGCCTTCGGACCCTGGCCGGACGGCGTGCCGGTCCAGATTCACGGTATGGACAACGATCCGGTCTTTGTCGGCGAGGGGGACATCGACGCCGCCCGCGAGATCGTAGAGAAGGTCGAGGACGCGGAGCTTTTCCTGTACCCCGGCGATCAACACTACTTCGCCGACAGCTCGCTGTCGTCCTATGATGCGGATGCGACCGCTCTACTGACCACTCGCGTGCTTATTTTTTTGGATCGCACAACGACCAGCCTTGCAGGCAAGAAGCACTCCACGGACAATTTGTAGGCCGCTGGCTTCCCGGATGCTTACTTAGCGCCCGCCCGTGGCCCCCTAGGCTGCTGCGGGTTCCACGACCTTGCGATAGAGATGCCAGGTGGTGTGTCCTAGCACGGGGATGACGATGGCGAGACCGGCGAAGAACAAGGCAAAACCGGCGGCGAGAAGCACCGCGACGATCAGGCCCCAGAGCACCATTTCGATAGGGTTGGTGGCCACGGCCTTGATCGACGTATATATCGCCGCCGCCACGCCCGTATCGCGATCGAGAAGAAGGGGAAAGGCGATGACCGTGGTGCACAGCACGACAAGAGCGAAGACGAAACCGACGGCATTGCCGTAAAGGATCAGCCGCCAGCCTCGCTCGGTGGTGAAGATCTCGTTGAAGAAGCTCCACAGCGATTCCGGCCGCTCGGGCCTGAACAGGCCGACATAGAGCTCCTGCGCCGTGAAAAGCCACCCCACGAAGATCGCGACCAGCATGACGCCGATGACGAGAATGGCCGGCATCGCAGGAGAATGCCTGACCGAGAGCGCATGCTGCCAGGAGGTATCGAGACCGAGTTCCCGCCGGCGGCTGATTTCATAGAGACCGAGTGCGGCGAACGGACCGAGGAGGGCAAAGCCCGACATCAGGGGAAAAAGCAGCGGCAGCATGTTGGCGCCCGATGTCCACCGCGCGATGACGAGACCCGCCACGGGGTAGACCAGGCAAAGAAAGACGTAGTGCGACGGCTTGTCCCAAAAATCAGCCAGCCCCTGACGCAGAGCCGCAACGACATCGGCCGCGCCGATGCGACGCACGTTCGGGTAGGCCGCGTTCGCTTTACCTCCCGCGATCACATGAAAATGCGTCATAAAACGTGTCATGACAGTTCCCCCGATCTTGCTGCGGACAGCAACGATCAGAATGGACACCCGCGAACAACGGGGCCATGGGACCGAAAGCTGCACGCGTAAAGAGTATACGCCCGCTGGTAAAACCTGACCAGCGGTCTCAGCAGGCTGCTGGTGGAGGAACCAGTGCCGGCGAAGTCGTTTAATCTCAAACGGATGCGCACTGTGGGCGAGCGCAAATTTCGGGGGACGCCAGAAGCTGAAAATAATCTTATCCGGGCTTGCTGGATCTCAAGGCGTCAGTGATCTCTGCTCGTGCAACGCCGATGAGCGCCTCCATCGCTTTGCGCGCAGCGTCCGGATCTCTCATCCGGATAGCATCAAGGACGATATGATGCTTATCGAGAGCTTGTTCGTGAGACTGGCTGGCACGATTTGTGAGACGGAAACTGGCGAGCAAAGCAGCCCGAATAGCAGTCGCGAACTGCCGGTAGACCCAGTTGCCGCTGGCATTGATAATCGCGGTGTGAAAATCCAAATCTGCCCGGCTCCATTCTTCGTTGTCGCGGGCATTGGCATCGACCATGTCTTCGTAGGCCTGTGCGATGCGTGCCAGCTGCTTGGCCGTGGCGTTCGTGGCCGCCTGCGCCGCGGCTGCAGGCTCCAGCAGATGTCGTGCGTCGATCAATGATGTGTAGAAGGCTTCATCGCCGCCCATGGACAACATCACGTCCAGGACAAGCGGATCCAGATAGTTCCAATTCTCGCGTGGGAGGACAGTCGTCCCCGCTCGCGTGCGGGAGCGGGTCATTCCCAGAGCCACAAGATACTGCATTGCCTCACGTAGGCTTGTACGACTGACCCCGAACTTTTCAGTTAGGTCCGCTTCGTTAGGAAGCGTCGAACCTTCCGGCAGTTTTCCCGAGACGATCTGCTCGACGAGTTGCGTGAGCAACGCTTCGCGGACCGAGCGTTTTCCACGACCGGCAATCTCCTCTCCACTCTCAGTCAACTTTCTATCGGTTCGCATCATTTTCCCCTGAACTCCTCGTTTTACGCCACTCTTTCACGGTGACTGCCGGTTCATTTCCGCTCGTTCCTAATCATACTCAACTAGCACGAAACTAGCTGAAAAAACCACACTTATAAAAAAATAAATCGTATTTATATTGACATTAATCGTACCCATAATATTGTTTGCTCGTCTGCATGAGCCCGGCACGCCCGAGTTCAATGATTTTCTGCAATCAATAGGGAGGGAGCGATGAAGCTCATCAAGCAAGCTGCCGTCTTGGCGCTAAGCACGTTCAGCGCCGCGTTTGTCACGCCGGTCTATGCCCAGGACAAAGATCTCAAAGTTGGTGCCATCTACATGGATGCGCAAGGCTTCTACGCTGGTGTCCGCAAAGGCATCCAAACCGGCGCGAACGACGCCGGTCGGAAGCTCGATATCGTTGAGACCAATGCGCAAGGGGATGTGAGCAAAGAATCCTCTTTCATCGATTCGCTGATTTCGTCCGGCGTACAGGCGATCATCGTTTCGCCGGTTTCCGCTGACGGCTCCTACCGAGCAATTCGTCGCGCTCATGAAGCTGGTATCCCGGTCGTCTGCTACAACACGTGCTTGAACGACGCCGACATGAAGGAATACATCTCGGCCTATGCCGTCGGCGACCCCTATGATTTCGGGCATAAACTCGGTGATGCGGCTGCCGATTACTTCATCGCCGAGAAGAAGGACGCGCCGAAAATCGCTGTTCTCAACTGCGAATTCGTCGAAGTCTGCGTTACCCGCCGCAAGGGCTTCGAGGAAGCGCTGAAGGCCAAGATTCCGGGCGCTCAGATCGTTGCGAACCAGGAAGGCGCTATCCTCGACAAGGCGGTTTCCGTCGCGAGCACGATGCTTTCGTCCAACCCCGATATCGATGCGTTCTTCGGTGAAGCCGGTGGTGCTACGCTTGGTGCTGCTCGTGCCGTCAAGAGTCAGGGCAAGACTGGCAAGGTTGTCGTCTTTGGTGGCGATATGACCACGGAGATCGCTCAGGAACTTGCAGACTTCACCGTCATCAAGGCAGTCGTAGACATTTCGGGCCAGGGCCTCGGTAAGCTGGCGCTCGCACAGGCGATCAAGTCGATCGATGGCCAGCCGCCGGAGGGGATCAAGGTTCCGTACGACATCGATCTCTACAAGTCGTCCGACGACGGCAAGGCTTGGCTCAAGGCGCACGCCGACGGTATTCCGTGAGGCATGTCGTCTGACGAGACAAGCAATCGAGGCCGCCAGGAAACTGGCGGCGTCTTCTCATCGGTGGATAATGTCATGACTCAGATATCGCGCTCGGTTGAGGCTGCTCGCCACTCAATCGCGTCAATCAAGGGATGCACCCGCCAGTATCCGGGCGTATTGGCCCTGGACAACGCAACTTTTGAAGTCGCGGCAGGCGAGGTCAGAGCCCTTCTAGGCAAAAACGGCGCTGGCAAATCGACCCTCATCCGGCTCCTGACCGGAGCCGAAGTGCCAGACACCGGAAGCGTCACGGTTGATGGCGAGGAACTCCGTTACTCAGGCTCAAATCGGGCTCAAGATGCTTTCGATAAGGGAGTGCGTGTCGTCTACCAGGAGCTTAGCCTGGTGCCGGGAATGTCGCTTGCCGAAAACCTCTTCCTCGGGCGCTGGCCGCGAAAAGGAGGTGTCATCCAGTACGCCAATATGGAGGCCGAGGCTTCCGAGGCGATGGGCCGGCTTGGTTTGGACCGGCCGCCCAATTCCCTGGTGGCGAGCCTAAGCCCGGCTGAACGCCAGCTGCTGGAAATCGCCCGCGTACTGCTCGGCAAACCCAAGCTTGTTATCCTGGACGAGCCAACGAGCTCGCTCGCTGCAGCTGAGGCCGAGAAGGTGATGGCGGCCGTCAAACGGATCGCTTCCGACGGCATTGCGGTCATCTACGTCAGTCATCGGATGAACGAAATTCGCCAGATCGCGCACTCGGCGACGATCATGCGCGATGGCCGCATTATCGAAACGGTGGACGTAAAGGGTGCCGACACGCGTGAGATTGTCCGGCTTATGCTTGGGTCTGAAGCGTCTCAGACGGCCGCACTCGAAAACAGAAGCCAGGGACAGACCGTTCTCGAAGTAAAGGACCTTGCTCTGTCCCCTAAACTGGCCTCCATCTCCTTTTCGCTCAAGGCAGGGGAAGTTCTGGGCATTGCGGGTCTGCTTGGTTCCGGCCGTACCGAGCTTCTGCAAGCGATTATGGGTGTCCAAATGCAGGACCACGGCAACGTGCTTGTCGACGGGGTTTCGGTGGCGCCCGGTCACTATAAGAAAATGATATCCCGTGGTTTCGGATACACGCCGGAAAGCCGCAAGGAAGAGGGGATTGTCCCGCTCCTTGGGGTCGATGAGAACACGTTGTCGACGGATTTTTCGGGTGTCAGCAGGAATGGCATTCTCTCCTCCAGATTGATCGCAGAAGCCACGCGCAAAGTCATCGAGAGACTGCATATCAAGACGGCGCGGACAGATACTCCTATCGGCACGCTATCAGGCGGCAATCAGCAGAAGGTCGTCATTGGTCGTTGGGTTTACGCCAACAGTCGCGTCCTTCTTCTCGATGAGCCCACTCGTGGCGTTGACGTCGAGGCCAAGGCCCAAATCTACACAATCATCCGTCAGCTCGCCGCCGAAGGGCGCAGCATCATCTTCGTCTCGAGCGAGATTGAGGAACTGCCTCTCGTCTGCGATCGGGTTCTCGTGCTTCGTGACGGGACGCTGCAGGAAGAGTTCAAATCACCGAACATCGATCAGGACGCCTTGATGGCAGCCTGCATCGCAGGACATTGAGGGAGACACGCGATGTCACTCGACCAGGCTGCAAAGCCCACTTCCGCCCGGACCTCGAACAAATCCGGCTTCAACTTCTCTCAACACATGAACGAACTCAGCCTGTTCGTTGCAATTGTCGTACTCTACATCGTCTTCACATCGACGGCGAATGGCTTTCTGTCCTTCAACAATCAGATCAACATCCTCCGCGATGCGGCGACAATCGGTATTGCTGCATGGGCAGCAACGCTGATCATCATCGCCGGTGAGATTGATGTCAGCGTCGGACCGATGGTGGCTTTCATCTCCGTGGTCCTGGCGTTTTTTCTTCAGTGGGGCGTTCCCACTCCGATTGCATTTGCGCTTGCGATTGTCGTCGGCGCACTGCTTGGATCTATCGCAGGAGCATTGCGGGCGTATTTCGATGTTCCGTCTTTTGTCGGGACGTTGGGCCTTTGGAGCGCATTGCGCGGGACGGCTCTCTTTGTGACGGACGCGCTTCCGGTTTCGATTGGTCGAAACGACACCTTGGACGCGTTGGATCGCTCGGTCCTCGGCATCCCGCCTGCGGCGATCATTATGCTGGTGTTGTTCGCAGTCTTTGCATTCATCAGCCGAAAGACTGCGTTTGGACGGTCGGTCTTCGCGATTGGCGGCAATGCGCATGCAGCGTTCCTGAGCGGTATCAGCGTATCGAAGATCCGCGTTACGCTTTTCGCGATTGCCGGTGCTATGGCAGCGATCTCGGGCATTCTGCTGGTGTCGCGCCTTGGGTCAGGCAATGCGACCGCAGCCACCGGCCTCGAATTCGACGTCATCGCGGCAGTCGTTGTCGGCGGTACCTCGCTGTCGGGAGGGCGGGGATCAATGCTCGGTACGCTCTTGGGCGTGTTGGTCATTACCCTCATTGGAAACGGCCTCGTCTTGCTGGGGATCAATCCCTTCTTCCAGCAGGTCGTCCGTGGCCTGATCATCGTTATCGCGGTGCTTGCCAATATTCAGGCGATCAAGCGCAGCGTGTCGCGCAACAAGGGTTGAGCCCATGTCGGTAATCAACCTCGCAGCTGGTCCGCTTTCGCTTCGCGTCTCGACGAAGGGCGGGCTTTTGCTCGGCTTTTGGCGGGACGTTGGTATCGGGAAAGTACCGCTGTTACGCCCCAGCCAGTCGGACGACGCAAATGCATTGGGATCGTCCTGCTATCCGCTCGTGCCATTCGGCAATCGGGTGAAGGACAACCGGTTTTCCTTCGATGGCAATGACTACCAGTTCAGGCCGAACACCGAGTGGGACAAGCATTATCTGCACGGCGAAGGCTGGCAAGCGGAGTGGTCGCTGGGAAGACAAACGCCCACCTTGGTCGAGATGAGCTTTACCCACCGGGGCGGCGCAACCCCATACGAATATCGGGCGCATCAGCACTTTGCTCTAAGTGAGGAGGGTCTGACGATGACGCTGACGGTCGAAAACCGTGGTGAACGAGCCATGCCGTTCGGGCTGGGCTGGCATCCCTATTTTCCGATGACGCCCAACACCACGTTGCTCGCGCCTGCCCGGAAATTCTGGACGGAAGTGGAAGGTTGGCTGCCGGGTGAGCAAACCGAAATTCCGCCAGACCTTGATTTCAGTTCGCCAGCGAAGCTGCCTCATCGATGGGTCAACAACGGTTTCGAGGATTGGAGCGGCGAGGCATTTATAGCGTGGCCGGAGTGGCACACATCGCTGCATCTGACCGCTGACGCAATCTTCAAGCACGCCTTTGTATTCGTGTCGGACACGACCTTCGATCCAGGCTTTAAGCGCGACTACTTTTGCTTCGAGCCTATGACCCATCTGGCCAATGGACATAACCTGCCTGATCTCGGCGAGCTGAAGGTGTTGCAACCCGGCGAAATCCTCTCCGGAAGCATGCACCTGCGCCCCTCAAGCCACTGGAATTGACGGTTTTGGAGTTTATGAATGTCTGCGATCGACCGTTATGACTACATCATAGTTGGCGGCGGAAGCTCTGCCTGTGTGGTTGCGGCCAAACTGGTGCGAGAGGGCAGGGCCAAGGTTCTGCTTCTGGAGCGCGGCCCCGCCAAGGCCAACCCCATCATGCATTTTCCGGCGGGCTACATGAAGTTCCTCGCCAAGGACACCTATCTGTCCATGCACCAGACGAAGCCGCAGCCGCAACTGAACGGGCGCGGTCCGATCGTCCCACAGGGGAAAGTGCTGGGTGGCGGCAGCACGGTCAACGCGATGGTCTATATGCGGGGCCAGGCTGCCGACTTCGATCTTTGGAACGAACTCGCCACGTCCGAAGGCTCCAACGATGGAGCGTGGTCGTACGCAGACCTGCTGCCATATTTCAAAGAGCAGGAAGATAACGACCATCTTGCCGGCGAATTTCATGGGGTAGGCGGGCCGCTCAAGATCTCTCATCTCGGCCATACCAGCCCGATGACGCGCACCTACGTGAAGACGCTGCAGGGCATGGAAATCCCTTATAATCCTGACTTCAATGGTGCCCGCCAGTTCGGGGTCGGCTTCATGCAGCACACGATCGATTGGAGGACTCGCAAGCGCTCCAGCGCCGTCGACGCCTTCCTCGCTCCGGTTATGAACAACCCGCTGCTGACGATCGAAACTGAAGCAACAGTGACGTCGCTGGAGATGAACGGCGACCAGGTGACCGGCGTCCGATACGTGCAGAATGGCACATCGAAGCAGGCGGACGCCGGCAAGGAGGTCATACTTGCAGCTGGCGCTTACCAGACGCCGAAGCTCCTCATGCTGTCGGGCATTGGTCCGGAGGATGAACTGACAAGGCACGGCCTGAAGACAGTCGTCGCCTTGCCTGGTGTCGGGAAGAATCTGCAGGACCACTATGAATGCCCGGTCGTCGCAACCACAAAGGGCTCGTTTGGTTATTATGGGCAAGACCGTGGTTGGCCGATGATCAAGGCCGGATTGCAGTATCTGATGTTCAAGTCGGGGCCGGTCTCTACCACCGGGGTCGAGACATGCGCGTTCTATGATCCAGACGGCAATAATGACCGACCGACTATCCAAATGTTCTGTGTTCCTACGGTTTATCTCGACCGTGACGTCATGGGTACCGAACCCAGGGACGGCGTGACGATCAACTCGCTTCTGTTGCGACCGAAGGCAAGAGGCTCGGTGACACTGGCATCGAAGGACCCTTTCGACAATCCCATTGTCGACACGCAGATTTTTGGCCATCCGGACGACCTGCGTCTCACCATGGCAGGTTTCCGGTTCGCGAGAACGGTGTTGGACGCGTCGCCTATGAGGGACCTGATCGAAAAGGAGATCTTTCCGGGACCGGACGTAACCAGCGACGATGCCGTCGCGGCTCACTGCAAACGGACAGTGAAGACGGGATACCACCCTGTTGGGACCTGCAAGATGGGACGGGATTCAGATCACGAAGCCGTCTTGGATCTAAGCCTGCGGGTAAGGGGAACGCGAGGCCTTCGAGTGGTTGATGCATCGATGATGCCGGCGATCGTCAGCGGCAACACCAACGCCGCTGTCATGGCAGCAGCGGGAAAAGCTGCAGACCTTATCCTCGCATGAACAGGCATATTTCATGAAGATCACCAAACTGACCACCTATATCGTCCCGCCGCGCTGGCTGTTTCTGAAGATCGAAACCGATGAAGGTATCGTCGGCTGGGGTGAGCCTGTTGTCGAAGGCCGCGCGCTGACCGTCGAGGCCGCCGTTCACGAACTCGCCGATTACCTTGTCGGCAAGGATCCTTTCCTCATCGAAGACCACTGGACCGTCATGTATCGCGGCGGCTTCTACCGCGGTGGCGCCATCCACATGTCGGCAATCTCGGGCATCGACCAGGCGCTCTGGGACATCAAGGGCAAAGCGCTTGGTCAGCCGATCCATTCGCTGCTCGGCGGGCAGGTACGCGACAAGATAAAGGTTTATTCCTGGATTGGCGGCGATCGCCCGTCCGATGTGGCTGACAATGCCAAGGACGTGGTTTCCCGCGGCTTCAAAGCGATCAAGATGAACGGTGCTGAAGAACTTCAGATCGTAGATACCAACGACAAGATAGATGCGATCATTGCGAACATTGCAGCAGTCCGCGAGGCTGTCGGCCCCCACGTAGGCATTGGCGCCGACTTCCACGGCCGGGTTCATCGACCAATGGCCAAAGTTCTCGCCAAGGAGCTCGAACCCTACAAGCTGCTTTTCATCGAAGAACCGGTGCTGTCCGAACACCGCGAAGCATTGAAGGAAATTGCCAACCATTGCTCGACGCCGATTGCTCTCGGCGAGCGCCTGTATTCACGCTGGGACTTCAAGCGGGTTCTCTCGGATGGTTATGTAGACATCTTGCAGCCGGATCTCTCGCATGCTGGAGGCATCACCGAATGCCGCAAGATCGCGACGATGGCCGAGGCTTACGACGTTGCGCTTGCACCACATTGCCCGCTCGGCCCGATTGCCCTTGCCGCCTGCCTGCAGATTGATGCCGTCAGCTACAATGCCTTCATTCAGGAGCAAAGTCTGGGCATTCACTACAACAGCGGAAACGACATCCTCGACTACATCTCAAACACGGAGATCTTCCATTACGACGATGGCTTCGTATCGATACCGCAAGGCCCGGGTCTCGGCATTGAGGTGAACGAGGAATATGTCAGGGAACGGGCCAGGGAGAACCACCGTTGGCGTAATCCGGTGTGGCGGCATGAGGATGGAAGTCTCGCCGAATGGTAGAGGCGATAGCATGTCGGCGTGACAGTCACCCAATGGTGAATCTCTCCGGCGTTGACGGACCTGACGGGCTGGCTGTCGATGCCGCCGGTGCAGATCGATCTTGAGACGCCGCAGCATTCAGAATAGCGTTCGAAACATTCAAACTGCTGAGAGAATCTTCATGGAAAACCGTTCCTACTACGCCCCTCCCGGTGGGCTTCCGCCGCAAACCGATCTCCTGTCCGGCAAAGCGGTCTTCACCACTGCCTATGCGGTGATCCCCCGAGGCGTAATGACGGATATCGTCACGAGCTACCTTCCTCACTGGACGAATACGCGGGCTTGGATCCTTGCGCGGCCTTTGACGGGTTTTTCGGAGACCTTTTCGCAATACATCATGG
This sequence comes from Rhizobium sp. BK275, assembly GCF_014193555.1. Lineage (NCBI taxonomy): Bacteria > Pseudomonadati > Pseudomonadota > Alphaproteobacteria > Hyphomicrobiales > Rhizobiaceae > Rhizobium > Rhizobium sp. BK275. The sequence goes on along the minus strand of NZ_JACHZL010000001.1, from coordinate 483,371 downwards.
AGGTCGCACCTGGCGGCGGAAGCGCGAAGCCTGAGCCGGAGCCCCGCGCTGAAACGGCAATCTTCGTTGTGGCGGGGACTTTGGCGATCGGGTACGAAGGGCGCGTTTACACTCTTCGTCCAGGATCCTTTGCCTTCCTCCCTGCCGGCAGCGCATGGACTCTCCAGAACGACGGCGCGGATGTGGCGACGTTTCACTGGATAAGAAAGGCCTTCCAGGAGGTCGAGGGATTGGATCGGCCGCCTGCGATCTTCACGCATGAGGAAGAGCATCAGCCGAGCGCGATGCCCGACACGGATGGCCGGTGGGCAACGACGCGCTTCATCGATCCCGCGGACATACGTTACGACATGCACGTCACCATCGTCACGTTCGAACCGGGTGCTGTAATCCCCTTCATGGAGACCCATGTGATGGAACATGGTCTCTATGTTCTCGAAGGACGGGCCGTCTACCGCCTCAACGAGGATTGGGTGGAAGTTCAGGCCGGCGATTTCATGTGGTTGCGCGCATTCTGCCCGCAGGCCTGCTACGCAGGTGGACCGGGCCGCTTCCGCTATCTGCTCTACAAGGACGTCAATCGGCACGCGTCTCTCTGGTAGGCTCAGACCTTTCCGATACGTGACGCGTTGCAGGCGAAGGAGACGTCACGCTTCCAGTCACGAATATCGCGCATCAGCTCGGCAGGAGTGGTTTACCTGCCAAGCGCGCAACCCAGTGGAAGCAGTGCTTTCGCACCGGCAATCAGCGGGGCAATGGCTTGGTTTGAGCGGCAGCCGACCTGCCGTCATTCGTCGCTCGCTCGAGCCCGCGGATATGGGCGTCGAGCAGGGATACCGCACTGTGGAAGTCACGCTTCTTCAGGGTGTCGACGATCTGTCGGTGCGCATGGCTCGACCCGGGTCGCCATCCGGCCGAACGCGTGGCCGAGAATATGATGCGTGAGTTTGCAAGCTGAAGATCGTCGAGCATGCTGAGCAGTCTCGGCATCCGACAGGGAATGAGCAATTCCTTATGAAAGTTGCGGTTGGCCTGTTCCCATTCCTCGATGGTTTTTGCCTGGTCTCCGGCCGCGAGCGCCAGTTCTATTCTTTCGAATGCGGCGGCATTGATCTTGGGAGCCGCCAGCCTCAGCGCCAATGTCTCGAGCGCGGCGCGAATTTCGACGGTTTCCTGAATTGAAGCCTGATCCAGCGGCGCAACACGCATGCCGCGACGCGGTTCGCTGACAACCAGCCCCTGGGCGCGCAGAAGCTGAAAGGCTTCCCGAGCGGGCACATGGCTGGCGTCGAATTCCTCAGCGATATGATCCTGCCGAAGCGGCGTTCCGGCAGCCAGTTCTCCGGCGACAATTCTCTCCCCGATCACACGAGCGATGCGTTCTGCGACTGTTTCTGCCATGATATTCCATAGATAATCTATGATAAAATAGATTGATTGAGCCAAATTCGGGCGATAGCCTGTTAGATGAGCAGCATAATCATAGATTATCTATAATTCAAGCGAGTTCCAACGTGCTGCTGTCGGTGCCCGTGCAGGAGAATGGTCATGTTGAAAACAGAGGCGGTAACGGAGCACGGCTGCATCAGAGATCCCTGGACGCTGACCTCGGCACGAGAGCTCTACGATCTGCCGTTCAACGAGCTGCTCTTCCGCTCACAAACCGTCCATCGAATGAACTTCGACCCGAACCGCGTCGAGCTTGCCAAACTGCTGAATATCAAGACGGGTGGCTGTCCGGAGGATTGCGGCTACTGCAGCCAATCGGCCCACCACGCTTCCGGCCTGACGGCCACCAAGCTCATGAAACTCGAGGACGTGGTTTCGGAGGCCCGCAAGGCAAAGGAAAACGGCGCCACGCGCTATTGCATGGGTGCTGCATGGCGCAGTCCAAAATCCCGTGACGAGCCAGCGATCGTCGCCATGGTTCAGGCGGTAAAATCGCTTGGCCTCGAAACCTGCATGACACTCGGCATGCTTTCGCCGGAACAGGCGGAGACCTTCGCGGATGCCGGGCTCGACTATTACAATCACAACATCGATACCTCGGAAAATTTTTACCCCGCAGTCGTCACGTCGCGTCGCTTCGAGGATCGCCTGGAGACGCTGGCCCATGTGCGAGAGGCAGGCATCAAGGTCTGCAGTGGCGGAATATTGGGAATGGGCGAGACGGAGGATGACCGGATCGACATGCTCGTTACGCTCGCCAATCTGCCGACGCCGCCCGAGAGCGTGCCGATCAATATGCTGATCCCCGTTGCCGGCACCAAATTGGCAAATGCCGCACCGGTCGATCCGATCGAGTTCATCCGCATTATCGCCCTTGCGCGCCTGATGATGCCGAGTTCCTCCGTCCGTCTGACCGCCGGCCGAACGGCAATGAGCGATGAGATGCAGGCGCTTTGCTTCTTTGCCGGCGCCAACTCGATCTTCATCGGCGACACGCTGCTGACGGCAAGCAATCCAGGCAATGACCGCGATTCAAGGCTCCTCGGCCGGCTAGGCCTCACACCCGTCACCATGGAGATGTCGGGTGATCTCTGATCGGCTCGCCCGCTACGATGGGAAACTTGAGCAACTGCGGCAGAAGAACCGGCTGCGCGCACTCAGCCACGATACCGGCGCCGACTTCACGTCGAACGACTATCTGGGGCTTGCCGCATCGCCTGCCATGAGTGCTGCGCTGATCGCCGCAATCGAGCGTGGGCTGCCGGTCGGTGCCGGCGGATCGCGGTTGCTTCGTGGCAATCACGCGGAGCATGAGGCCCTTGAGGAGGAGGCCGCCGCATTCTTTCGGTGCGAGCGAATGCTTTATTTCAGCAGCGGCTATGCCGCAAATCTCGCCGTTCTTTCGACCCTGCCGCAGCGCGGCGATCTCATTGTCCATGACTGTTTGGTACACGCAAGCGCACATGAAGGGATGAGAGCGGGGCGGGCCGACGTCGTTTCCCTACCGCATAATGATGCGAATGCGATCGATGATGCAATCCGCACTTGGCGTGCGGCAGGCGGGACGGGTTTTCCGTGGATTGTCGTGGAGAGCCTCTATTCGATGGATGGCGACCGCAGCTCCTTGTCGGATCTGGTGGATATAGCCGATCGCCACAACGGCTTTCTCTTCGTCGACGAGGCACATGCGACAGGTGTGCACGGCGCCGGCGGTGTCGGTTATTCCGGGGCCATCGAAGGCCGCGACAATGTCATCGTCCTGCATACGTGCGGTAAGGCGCTCGGGGCTGCCGGTGCTCTTGTCGGCGCCAGTCGTGTGCTTTGCGATTTTCTCGTCAACAGGGCTCGCCCCTTCATCTATTCGACAGCGCCTTCGCCTCTGCAGGCAGCTTGCGTGCGCCATGCGCTGGCCATTCTGTCACGGGAGCCGGAAAGGCGGGCCAGGCTTCACGACCTCATTGGTTTTGCCAACACAAGATTTGCCGAACGTCTGGGCAGGCCGGCAAGCGGCACGCAGATCTTGCCGGTCATCATCGGCGACAATGGCCGGACCGTGCGCGCTGCCGATCGCATGCAGTCGAAGGGCTATGATATCAGGGCGATCCGGCATCCGACCGTCCCCGTCGGCACGGCCAGGCTGCGCATCACGATCACCCTGAATGTCGATAGACCTGTCATCGCAGGGATGATGGACGAGCTTGCCGAGGTGATTGCGGAGGAGGCGGCATGAACAAGCGCTTCGTCATCACCGGGACCGATACCGGAATAGGCAAGACTGTCTTTGCGGCCGCGCTGACGAGTGCGCTCGACGCTTGCTACTGGAAGCCTGTCCAATCGGGCCTCGAGGAGGAGACGGACAGCGAGACGGTCGGGCGACTTGGCGGGCTTTCGCCTGACCGGATCCTGCCCGAGGCCTGCCGCCTCCAGACCCCGGTTTCACCGCATCTTGCGGCTGAGATCGACGGCGTCGCCATTGATCCAGATGCACTTCTGCTACCGGACACGAAGCGACCTCTGGTCGTCGAGGGGGCCGGTGGCCTGTTCGTCCCATTGACCCGGCATGTCACCTTCATCGACGTTTTCGCGCGCTGGCGCCAACCGGTCATCCTCTGCGCCAGGACCGGGCTCGGCACTATCAATCACACCCTGCTGTCGATCGAAGCGATGAGCAGACGGCAAATTCCGATTTTTGGCATTGCTTTCATCGGTGAGGAGCGCTCCGACACCGAGAAGATCATCACGGAAATGAGCGGCATCCCAATTCTCGGCCGCCTGCCGCGCCTCGATAGGCTGGCACCGGACACATTGCGCCGCGCTTTTGATGCGCATTTCGATATCTCGGTCTTTCAGAAGGTTGCTGCAGCGTGACCGGCTTTTCTTCGACATCGCCGGTCTGGCATCCATTCAGCCAGCATCAACTCGAACCTGTTTTCAAGCAGATCGTCCGGACGGATGGCGCCTATCTGATCGACGAGGACGGTCGTTCGGTCTTCGATGCCATATCGTCCTGGTGGGTCATCACTCACGGGCATCGCCATCCCGCCATCATGGAGGCGATCCGGCTTGCGTTGGAGCGCTTCGACCAGATCATTTTTGCCGAATACACACATGAGCCGGCGGAAGCTTTGGCCCGCGGTTTGATCCGCCTGGCCCCTCCAGGCATGGCCCATGTCTTTTATTCAGACAGCGGCTCGACCGCGGTCGAGGTCGCCATAAAAATGGCGCTCGGGTTCTTCCACAACAACAGAGCGCCGCGCTCGCGGATCGTCGTCATGGAGCATGGCTATCACGGCGATACGATCGGCACCATGTCCGCCGGCGAACGTGGTGTCTTCAATGCGCCCTACGCGCCTCTGCTCTTTGATGTCGACACCATCCCGTTCCCGGAACCAGGCCGCGAGCAGCAGACGCTCGACGCCCTCGAACGGTTCTGCCGCGGCGGCGAGATCGCGGCCCTGCTGATTGAACCCTTGGTTCTCGGCGCCGGAGGCATGAAGATGTATTCGCCTCATCTGCTGACGGAATTCAGGCGGATCACCGAACGATACGGGACGCTCCTGATCGCCGACGAGGTGATGACGGGCTGGGGGCGGACCGGAACCCTGCTCGCATGCGAACAGTCCGGCATCACCCCCGACATCCTGTGCCTTTCGAAGGGGATTACCGGCGGCGCCCTGCCTCTGGCGGCAACCTTGTGCACGGCCGAGATATTTGCTGCGCATCTTTCGGACGATCGCAGCCGGATGTTTTTTCACTCCAGTTCCTATACCGCCAATCCCATCGCCTGTGCCGCCGCTCTGGCAAATCTTGACGTGTGGTGCAAGGAGCCGGTGCAGGAGCGTATTCAGACGGTTACGGACATGCACCGTGAAAGGCTGGCGCGGTTTCGGCCCGATCCCCGTTTTTCCAATATTCGTCAGCAGGGCACGATTGCCGCGCTCGATCTCGCCGTCGAAACAACAGGATATCTTTCCGAGGTTGGCCCGCGTCTCAGGGCTTTCTTTCGTCAAAGAGATCTCCTCATCCGCCCGCTCGGGAACGTCATCTATCTGATGCCGCCATATTGCGTGACAGAAAGCGATCTCGATCGGGCCTATGGCGCCATTGAAGAGGCGGCGGATTTCATCAGGAAAGCGGCATCGTGACGATCGTTAGCCGGATGGCCGGCTTCGGGCATTATGTTCCCGAGCGGCGTGTCGAGAACCTGGAAATCGAAATGCAGCTTGGCCTCGATGCGGGCTGGATCGAGGGGCGGACCGGCATCCGCTCGCGACGCTGGGCGATGCCCGGCCAGACACTGACGGATCTTGCGACGAACGCGGGTGCGATGGCGCTTGAGGAAGCAGGCGTGGACCGCAGCGACATTGCGCTGACCCTTCTTGCAACATCGACGCCGGATCATCTTCTGCCGCCTTCGGCTCCGCTGCTTGCATGCCGTCTCGGCTTGCAAGCCTCGGGAGCGATCGACCTTGCAGGCGCCTGTTCCGGCTTTCTCTACGCGCTTGTGTTAGCCGACGGTTTTGTCAGGGCCTGGCGTAGGCCTGCCCTTGTCGTTGCCGCCAACATACTCAGTCGGCGCATCAACATGGACGAGCGGGGGACCGCTGCAGTCTTCGCGGACGCTGCCGGCGCAGTCGTGCTTGCGCCTTCGAGGGATCCACATGGCGGTGTCCTCGGGGTCGAACTGATGCAGGAGGGAGAGAATTACGACCTTATTCAGATCCCGTCCGGCGGCAGTGCGCGCCCTTTTGAGATCGGAACCAATCCGCGGGACCTTCGGATGACGATGCGTGACGGGAGAGCTGTGTTTATGCACGCTGTCCGGATGATGACGCAATCGTCGGTCAGGGCCATGGAACAAGCCGGACTGGCCGCAAGCGATATAGATCGCTTCGTCCCGCATCAGGCCAATTCCCGCATTATCGACGCTGCCTGTGATCAGCTTGGCCTCCAGCCCGCCAAGGCGGTGCGGACCATAGGGGAATTCGGAAACTCCTCGGCCGCCACCATCCCTCTGTCTCTCTCCCTGGCCAACAAGCAGCAACCGTTCGCTCCTGGCGAACATTTGCTTCTGGCTGCGGCCGGCGCAGGGATGATTGGCGGAGCAGTCGTCTTTGGCGTCTGAAGATTGCCATGCCACCGAATGGGTTCTGCAGCGGAGGCCAGGGAAGAGGGTGCTTGGCTCAGAAGTCGAGCCGGATCAGCAGGACACGCCCAACGCTCTTGAACGTTGACTCCGGTCAATGAAGAAGTCCACGCTCTTGGTCATAGCGCGTTATTGTGATGTTGGCGCTCACCCAGCGCATCAGATCTCCAAGGGGTGTCGTCTCCTGCTTTTAAACGGCACACGTTCGTAGCGGTGATATACTCACCCGACGAGGCGATCTCGCGCTGACCGTCGACTGTTTTGCGCGATGAGGAAGGGCTTGGCCGCGGCATCCCGCCTCGGCCCAGGAAGGGAAGGAGACAACGCATGACCAATGTAGCGATCCACCCGATCGTGGATTCCGGATACCGGGCGAGCGATGCGTCATTTGCCGGCGGCACGCTGGTGTGCAACTGCGCGAGCAACCCGGTGAAGGTCCGCATCAAGGGCGATATCGCCCACAACCATGCCTGCGGCTGCACGAAATGCTGGAAGCCGAAGGGGGCGGTCTTTTCGGTGGTTGCCGTGACCCCGACGCAGAATGTCGAGGTTCTGGAGAATGGAAACAAGCTGGCGGTCGTCGACGCGTCGGCGCTGATCCAGCGCCATGCCTGCAGGGATTGCGGGGTTCACATGTACGGGCCGGTCGAGCGCGAGCACGCCTTCCAGGGACTGTCCTTCGTCCATCCCGAACGGTTCCAGGAGAAAGGCTGGGCCGGCCCCGGCTTTGCGGCCTTCGTATCGTCCATCATCGAAAGCGGATACGACCCTGGAAAGATGAGCGCCGTGCGGTCTCATCTCAAGGAGGTTGGGCTTGAGCCTTACGATTGCCTGTCGCCCGCGCTGATGGACTTGATCGCCATCTGGACGGCGAAAAAGGCGGGGGTTCTCGCGGCCTGACGTGTTGCGGAAGTTCGCTTTGGGCGCCGTCGCGATTATCGCGGCGGTGCTCCAGGATTAAGGCACTCGGCGCGCCTTCGCCCCATGCGGGTCAGTCCTTGTTCGTCGTGGCTGCCCGCAACGCGTCGATCGGCAGTCCGCAAGCTCGTGCTCGGGCGATTGCCCGATCTGCGATATTTCCGCGCGACTGCAGGCATTTCCATGCCCTAGACAGCACATCCCTTCAGAAAAATATCCGCGCACATTCTCGCCCTTGCCGCGATCTCTTCGATGTTGGGCGCCGGCAGCTGGCGCAGCATGGCGGCGCGTTGGGGTTCCATGATCATCATGCCGCGCAGCATGCCGCAAGCGGCGTGCGGATCCTCGAGCTTGATCAACCCGTGCTCCACCTGCCGGCGCAGCCAGCTTTCCATCGATGTATTGGTTCGGACGATCGCCTTCTCATAAAAGGAGGTTGCGAGTTCAGGAAAGCGGTCGGATTCACCGATGACGAGGCGGGTAATCGTGATCGTGTCCTGCGAGAGCGTCAGCATGCCATAGGCCATCAGCATGCGCTCCAGTCCCTGGTGGAGTTCGGTCGTTGCCAAGGTGCCGGGATCGAGCGCCAAGAGGAAGCGTCCGGTGCGATCCGAGACCATTTCGGAAAACAGATCTGCCTTTGTCGGAAACAGGCGATAGAGCGTCTTGGTCGAAACGCCGGCTTCCTGTGCAATCGCCGCGATGCTGACCGCGGCATAACCATTCTCGTGAAACTGCTTGTTGGCAGCCTCGATAAGCACGCTGCGCGTATCCTCGTCACAACGTACCTGCGGCCTGCCGCGCGGCTTCTTCTCGATTTTGTGATTTTGGACCATTGTGATTTTCCAAATTCTCGTTGACATCTCATTTTTAGTGCATATTTTGGAAAACATCAAGTTTCCTAAATTGGACTTGAGCCGGATTTCAGGGCCGCGGCCAAGACGACAGCGACCTTCACCTTGGAGAGAGACAATGTCCGTCAAGACACTGCATGCACTGAATAACAACGCTGCCCCGGCAGACACATCTGTCGTTGAGACTGCCCCGGAAGCCGCCCCTGCAACGCTCGATGCAGGCAAGACGCCGCGTGTTGTCGAGCCCGCAGCAACGGCGCCAACCGCTGATGCGCCGGCTCGTAGGCGCGGCGGCCGATCGCTGATGATGGGCGTGGCGGCTATCGCCATCATCGCCGCTGCTGCCTATTATGGCCATAATTATTGGACGGTCGGCCGCTTCGAGGTCTCGACCGACGACGCCTACGTCGAGGCCGACAGCACCACCGTTGCGCCTAAGGTTTCGGGCTATCTTGCCGAAGTCCTCGTCGGCGACAATGAAACGGTGAAGGCAGGCCAGCCGCTCGCCCGCATCGATGACCGCGATTTCCGCACCGCGCTTGACCAGGCCCGCGCCGATGTCGCTGCGGCCGAAGCGACCGTCAATGCCAAGCAGGCCTCGCTCGACATCCAGCAATCGACCATCGCCGCCGCCCGCGCCACGCTCGATGTCGACAAGGCCAACGAGATCTTCGCCGAGCAGAACAACAAGCGTTATACGAACTTGGCCACCAACGGTTATGCCCCGGTCCAGACGGCCCAGCAGGCGGCCTCCGCAATTGCCGCTGCCCAGGCAACGATCGTACGGGACACGGCGGCTCTCGATGCCGCAACCAAGCAGGTCGACCTTCTGAATGCCGAACTTGCCCAGGCCAAGGCGACACTTGCCCACGACCAGGCCGTCGCCCATCAGGCCGAGCTCAATCTCTCCTATGCGACGATCGTCGCGCCCGTTGACGGCACCATCGGCAACCGGACGCTGCGAGTCGGCCAATATGTTCAGGCCGGCACGCAACTGATGGCGGTGGTGCCGACGACGGCAGCCTACATCGTTGCCAACTACAAGGAAACGCAGCTGACGGACGTTCATGCCGGCCAGCCGGTCGATATCGAGGTCGACATGTTCCCGGGCCGCACCTATCACGGCCATGTCGACAGCCTGGCTCCGGCAAGCGGTCAGGAATTCGCCCTGCTGCCGCCCGACAACGCCACCGGGAACTTCACCAAGGTCGTTCAGCGCATTCCGGTGAAGATCGTGCTTGATGGCGATGCCGCCGAAAAGGGCGATCTGCGCCCGGGCATGTCGGTCCAGCCGAGCATCGATACCAAGGTCGATGCTGCCAGGAACTAAGCGAAGGGGCAGGAGATCGTGTCATGTCCAGTATCGCAGCAACGTCAGGTGCCATCCCGCAGCCGCGCGCCAGCACCAAGGCCAGCACAAGGGATTGGATCGCCGTTCTCGCCGGCATGATTGGTGCCTTCATGGCGATCCTCAATATCCAGATCACCAATGCCTCCCTCCTCGATATCGAGGGCGGCATCGGCACGGGCGTCGATAACGGCGCCTGGATCTCGACCTCCTACCTCATCGGCGAGATCGTCGTCATTCCGCTGACGGCCTATTTCAGCAATGTCTTCTCGTTCCGCCGTTATATCCTGGTCAATTCCATCCTCTTCCCGCTCTTCTCGATGGCCTGTGCCTTCGCACATGATCTCGGCACGATGATCCTGCTGCGCGGCCTGCAGGGCTTTGCGGGTGGCGTGCTGATCCCCATGGCCTTCACCATGGTGCTGACCAAGCTGCCGAAGAGCCAGCAGCCGCTTGGTCTTGCCGTCTTCGCCTTGTCGGTCACCTTCGCTCCGGCCATCGGCCCGACGATCGGCGGTTACCTGACGGAAAATTACGGCTGGCAGACGATTTTCTTCATCAACACCATCCCGAGCCTCATCATGGCGGCGGCTCTCGCAGCGACGCTGGACAAGCAGCCGATGCAGCTTCACCTCCTGAAGGAAGGGGACTGGGCCGGCATCATAACCATGGCGATCGGCCTGTCCGCTCTGCAGACCGTGCTGGAAGAAGGCAACAAGGACGACTGGTTCTCCTCGCCCTTCATCGTCAAGCTCGGCATCGTCGCCTTTGTCTTCCTGGCGGCCTTCATCTGGATTGAGCTGACCGTCAAGAAGCCGCTGGTAAAGCTGCGGCTGCTCACCCAGCGCAATTTCGGCATCGGCGTGCTGGTCAATGTGCTGGTCGGCGTCGCACTCTTCGGCACGGTCTATATCCTGCCGCAATATCTCGGTCAGGTGCAGCGCTACAATGCCGAGCAGATCGGCAACGTGCTTGCCTGGACCGGCCTGCCGCAGTTGCTGCTCATCCCGCTTGTTCCGGTTCTGATGAAGCGCTTCGACGCCCGTTATATCGGCTTCCTCGGTATCTCGATCTTCGCGATCAGCTGCTTCATGAACATTACGCTCTCAGCCAACAATGCCGGCGATCAGTTCTGGATCCCGAATATCGTGCGTGCTATCGGCCAGGCCCTGGTGCTAACGCCGATCACTGCAATCACCACCGCCGGCATTGCACCCGCCGATGCAGCCGCTGCTTCGGGGCTGACCAATATGCTGCGCAACCTCGGCGGCGCCGTCGGCACGGCTTCGCTCGGCACGATCCTGACGAAGCGCGAGCAGTTCCACTCGAACATTATCGGCCAGTCGATTACGCTGACCCGTGATGAGGTCCGTGATCGCCTGACCCAGCTGTCAGGCTACTTTACCCAGCATGGGGTCACCGATCCGGCCGTCGCATCCCAGAAGGCGATCGTCGCGCTCGGCCAGATCGTCAAGCGCCAGGCGCTGATTATGGGCTTCAGCGACACGTTTGCTGTCATCGGCGTCGTGCTGGCGCTGGCGGCACTCGCCCTGCTTTTCACCAAAAAGCCGCAGACCGGTGGAGGCACGGGCGCCCATTGAGCCGCCCGTCTGAAACTCGCCTAAAGCAGCGCGCACCCGGTCAGGGATGACCGGGTGCGCTTATGTGTGCTCTTGGGCAACGCCGGTTTTATGCGTTTCCTGCAGATCAGCATCGAACCGCGCGGGATCTCTCAGCAAAGGCAGTAGCTGGCTACCCTGCCGCTTGATCTCGGAGAGATAGGGCGTGTCGGAGAGCACGAAATGGCTGATGCCGAGCGCCTCATATTGGCGCAGCGAGCGAGCGACATCTGCTGCGGAGCCCACCAGCCAGGTCGTGCCCGCACCGCCGCCGCCGAACTTGCCGGGCGTGGTGTAGAGATTGTCGTCAAGCACTTCGCCGCGCTGGTGCAGATCGAGCAGACGCTGCTGGCCGACGGCGACGGCGCGCTGGTGGTCGTGCCAGCCGGCACCGCTATTGTTGGCCATCTCGGCGACCTTCGCCTCGGCGTCGGCCCAGGCCTCTTCGGTGGTGTCGCGCACCAGGGTCGTGATCCTAAGCCCGAATTGAAGTGGCGGCAGGTCGCGGTCGAGGTCACGGCTCAGCCTCTTCAAGCGTTCGATCCGTTCCCTCACGCCATCGAGCGGTTCGCCCCAGAAGAGCTGAACATCGGCTTCAGTAGCGGAGACACGCTCGGCCGCTTCCGAGGCGCCGCCGAAATAGAGTTTCGGATGACGCCGCTCGCCGCGGGCTTCGATGCGGGGAACGACGGTGGATTCGCTGACCCCGAAATGTTCACCGGCAAAGGTGACGTTTTCCTCGGTCCATAGTTTTCGCACCAGCCGCATGAATTCCTTGGTGCGGCCGTAGCGATGCGCCTGATCGCCTTCACTGTCGCCATAGGCGGCAAGATTGTCCTTGCCAGAGACGATATTGACCCGCACCCGCCCAGCGGTGAGATGGTCAAGCGAGGCTGCCGCCGAGGCGAAATTCGCCGGCCGCCAGTAGCCGGGGCGGATTGCGATCAGCGGCTCGAAGGTGGTGGTGCGTGCCGCAAGCGCGGTGGCCAGCGTGAAGGTGTCGGGGCGGCCCCAGCCGGTGCCGATGAGCGCGCCCTTCCAGCCGTGCTCTTCCAGCGCTCTGGCGTGGCTGGTCAGCGTTTCCAAGCTGTTATGGTCTGCGACTGCGGAATCGCCGCGATGGCCGGCTTTGACGGCATTGGGGATATACCAAAGGAATTCCGGATTGCTGCTCATGTGATGCGCCTGCGGTTCTTTGTGATTGAATGAGAAGGAATAGTGCGGCCGGCTGCGTTGCGATCGCCCGCGTGTTTCCGCGAAGGGGGGGTTATCCGGCCGCCCGGGCCGATGTGCCCTGCCGGGCTCTCAGCGCCAGCCCATTCGGTGGACGCCGCAGGCCGAGGTTCTCGCGCAGCGTCGTGCCTTCGTACTCCTCGCGGAAAAGACCGCGCTTGCGCAGGATCGGCACGACCTGATCGACGAAATCGGTCAGCCCATTCGGCAGGATCGGCGGCATGATGTTGAAGGCGTCGGCGGCACCATTGTCGAACCATTCCTGCATCGCGTCCGCCACCTGTTCCGGCGTGCCGACCACGGTGCGGTGGCCGCGGGCGGTCGCGACGGCCAGATAGAATTCGCGCAGCGTCATATTGTTGCGCGAGACCAGATCGGTGACCAGCTTCAGGCGGCTCTTGTTGAGCTCGGTGTTGTCAGGAAGCGGCGGGGCCGGATCGTCGAGCGAATAACCGGAGAGATCGACGCCCTTGTAGTGGCGTGACAGGATGTTCCAGGCGACCGAGGGGTGAACGAGCGACTGGATATAGTCGTAATTTGCCTTGGCCTCAGCCTCCGTGCTGCCGAGCACCGGGAAGATGCCGGGGCTGATCAGCAGCTCGTCCGGGCCGCGCCCGTAGCGGGAAAGACGTCCTTTGACGTCGGAGTAGAATTCCTGAGCGTCTTCCAGCGTCTGGTTCGCGGTGAAGATCATCTCGGCCGTGCGCGCCGCGAGCTCGCGTCCCGGCTCGGATGCGCCCGCCTGGACGATGACGGGATAACCCTGCACCGGGCGGCCGACATTCAAGGGGCCACTGACGGAGAAGAACTGGCCTTTGTGGTCGAGCTGATGCACCTTGTCCGGATCGAGATAGACGCCGCTTTCCTTGTCGCGGATGAAGGCATCGTCCTCATAGGAATCCCACAAGCCCTTCACCAAATCGACGAATTCCTCAGCCCGCGCGTAACGGTCGGCATGAGCCGGGTGGCCGGGGATCGAGAAATTTTTGGAGACATCGGCCCCCGTGGTGACGACGTTCCAGGCCGCGCGCCCCTTGGAGATATAGTCGAGCGAAGCGAATTTGCGGGCAAGCAGATAGGGGTCTTCATAGGTGGTGGAGGCGGTTGCGACAAAGCCGATATGGCTTGTGACCTGCGAAAGCGCCGCCCATAGGGTCACCGGCTCGAAGTGGGCGCCCTGCGCGGTGCGGCGCAGCGCTTCGGGGTCTTTGGCCCGCTCCCAGCCTGCCGGGCTGTCGGCAACGAAAACCAGGTCGAACTTGCCGCGCTCGGCGGTCTGGGCGAGCTCGCGATAGTGATCGATATTCAGGCCGGCGTCGGCTTGTGCGTCCGGGTGGCGCCAGGCGGCAACATGATGGCCCGTTGCCATGATGAACGCGCCAAGCCGTATCTGTCTTTTCTGACTAGCCATGATGACGATCTCCTTTGGTTTCAGGCAGCGTGACGGCCGGTGGCATCAACCCCGAGCCGGCTTAGAAGACGGGTTCGGATCTGTGCGAAGCGCGGATCGCCGTGATCGCGCGGCATGGCCAAGTCGACGTGCAGATCCTCCACGAAACGACCCTCGTCGAGCACGAGGATCCGGTCGGCGAGCGAGATCGCCTCATCGACATCATGGGTGACGAGGAGAACGGCGGGGCGGTGTCTGGCGCAAAGCTCCCGCAAGAGGTCATGCATCTTCAGCCGGGTCAGCGCATCGAGCGCGCCGAAGGGTTCGTCGGCCAGCAGCAGCGCCGGCTCCCGCACCAGCGAACGGGCGAGCGCCACCCTCTGCTGTTCCCCGCCCGAAAGTTGGTTCGGCCAGGCAGTTTCCCGTCCTTCGAGACCGACTTCGGCGAGCGCCTTGCGTCCGGCTTCCTGTCCGGTTTCACCCGGCAACCCGAGCGTGACGTTCTGAATGACCGTGCGCCAGGGCAGCAGACGGGCATCCTGAAAGACGACCGAAAGTTTTTCGGGTGTCTCGAGCGTCCCCGTTCCCTCGACTTCGTGGTCGAGACCGGCAAGGGCTCTGAGGACCGTGCTCTTGCCCGAGCCGCTTTTGCCGAGCAGGGCGACGAACTCGCCCTCACCGATATCGAGATCGACGCCGTCGAGGATCGTCTTCGCCGCAAAACGTCGCACGAGCTTTTCCACATGCACGGCGGGTTTCAGTTGGCCAGAGTGCGGCGCCATGACAGGACCCTCCGTTCGAGCAGGCGGACGAGACCGTCCGAGACGAGGCCGAGCAGCACATAGACCACGAGGCCGACGAGAATGACATCCGTCTGGCCATAGGTGCGGGCAAGATCGATCATGTAGCCGAGGCCGCTGGTGGAGTTGATCTGTTCGACCACCACGAGCGACACCCAGCAGAGGGTCACGGCAAAGCGCAGACCGAGAAGGAAGCCGGGCAGGGCGCCGGGCAGCACGACCTGAAAGATGAAGTCCTTGTGGCTCATGCGGAGCGTCTCGGCGAGCTCGACATAGCGGCTGTCGATACTGCGCAGTGCGTTGTGGGTGTGGATGTAGATCGGGATGATGACGGCAAGCACGATGGTCGTGACCTTCATGCCTTCGCCGATGCCGAACCACAGGATGAAAAGCGGGATCAGCGCCAGCGTCGGGATGGCGCGCTTGATCTGGATCGGCCCATCGATCAGCGCTTCGCCGACACGGGACAGGCCGGCGATGACTGCGAGAGCCGTGCCGATGACGAGGCCGATGCTAAGGCCCAGCAGTGCGCGGGTCGCAGACGTCACGAAGTTGTCCTGCAGGCGGCCCTCGGCGATCAGCCGTCCGAAGGCCTCGACGACCGTCCAGGGTGCCGAGAGAATGCGCGGATCGATCCAGCCGAGTGCCGATCCGGCAATCCAGGCCAGCACCAGCAGTGCCGGGCCGATCTGCAGTCCGAAGGGTATCTCGCGTCCTGGGCCGAGCCTACGGCGGGCGCGGGAGGCTCCGTGTTTTGCTGTGGCTGTTACGCCAGCGCTTTCGCGCGGCGATATCCGTGATGTCTTGACACTATCTGCATCCCAGGTGGTTGCCATGCTTGCGATCTCCTCTCTTTACTGTGGACGGCATGTGCGATCACTGGCTTCTTGTCAGAGTGCCTGCAGCGATTTTTTCGAAGCGGTTGTCGAAGATCTGTTCGACGTCGAAGGGCTTGTAGCCAAGTTCGTCGGCCAACAGGTTGATGGTTTCCTGATGGCGCTTCTTCACGTCCGCCCAGCTATCGGGGATCACCTGGGTGCCTGCGAGCTTGACGAGAAATTCGGCGTCCTCGCGGCTGAGGCCCTGCTGGCCGATGTAATATTCCTTGATCCAGATTTCCGGATTCTGATCGATCCATTCGGTTGCGCGCGCCCAGAGGCGGACATATTCGGCAAGGGCGGCTGCCTTTGCCGGATCGTCCAGCACCCATTGCGGTGCATAGAGGTGGGTGGGGTCATCACGAAGTCCGTGCTCGATCAGGCTTGCGCCATCGGAGCCGTACTGGCTGATGTAGCGTCGGATATTGACGCCGCCGAGCGGCGCGATATCGACCTGCTTGCTGGCAAGCGCCTTCGGATAGACATCGGCGGTGCTCGGCAGCTCGACCAGCGTGGCGTCTTTCTTCGTCAGGCCTGCTGCATGGAGCGCGCGAAGCACGAGCGTGCCCTGGGCCTGGCCGGGGCTGAAGGCGATGCGCTTGCCGCGGAAATCCGCGAGCGACTTGACGTCGACGCCAGGCGCGATACCAAAACGGTAGATTGGATTGGCAATCGGGTCCTTGCGTTCGCGATAGGCGATGTTGCGGACGGGCAGGTTGTTCCAGGTCGCGAAGATCGACGGGATTTCGGCCACGGAGCCGACATCGAGAGCGTGCGCGCGGAAGGCTTCGGAGGTCTGAGGGCCGCCGCTGAGATTGGCCCATTTGACCTCGAAGGTGAATTCCTTGATGAGGCCGGAAACCTCCAGAGCCTTCTGCGTGACCGGATCGCCGATCGTCAGAACCGTTCCCGGCGGCACCTTGTCGAGCAGCGGTGGGCTCGTCTCGGCCATTGCCACGTTGTTGAACATGCCGAGGGAGATGAGGCCGAGCGCAGCCATTCCCAATGTCTTTGCCAATGTCATCGTGATATTCCCGTTTGAGGTTGCAATCTCAGGAAGCGATGATGGGAGGGTGTCTAATTATCTATAAAATCTATAGACTATTTATTTCTTTCGTTTGCCGGTTCATGGAAAATCCTACTAATTGTGCAGGCGTGGCGGACTCGCGTGTTGCCTACTGAGGCGAGAAGACGCGGCCCGACGTTGTGATGAAATCGAAGTCGAAGTGGTGAAAGCAATGCGCTACCGAAGCCATCTCGTCCTGGAACATTCCATCCGGGTCTTATTTTAACTTTCGAGAAACCTTGTCTTGCTTCGAAGTGAGTATGAAATTCTCGCACTGTGAGACTTGATTACATTCCTTTACGTTCCGCTGTTAAAGTCACATCCGAAAGATCTGCTGAAGCGACTTTACGGTTGGACTAATGACGCTTGGTGCTGAGATCCTTGCATTCCTGGAGGCATGTCCGATGGCGGTGATCGTGCTCGACACCACCGGTCATGTCATCTTTGCCAATGCCGAAGCCAGGCATCTCCTCCATCTCGAAGACCGGCTTTCCGGCATGGGTATTGCCGAACTCATGCCCGAATGGCCGTTGTTATCCGGCGTCTGCACGGTGCTTGCCGGAGATCGTCCCGGTTGTCGTCGGCTATGCCGCGTGCAGGTCATAAGCTGGCCCACAGGCGCGGAAACAGTCACGGCGGCGTTCCTCGAACCTGTCGATGACGAGCGTCCGGCAGGTCATGCGGCGCGTGAGGCCAATCTGCGGCTGCGCTATGTCATCGAGATGTTGCCGGAGGCGGTCTGCGTGTTCGACGCCAACGACCGCTATGTGCTCTGGAACCAGAAATATGCCGAACTCTATGCTGACATAGCCGAGCACCTCAGGCCCGGTGTCGCCTTTGAGGATATTTTGAGGACCAGCCTCGCCGGCGACGGGATGTGCGAACTTGTCGAAGACAAGGAGGTCTGGCTCAGCGAACGCATGAAGAAGTTCCATCAGCCGGTTTCGCAGGAGGAGCAGCAGTTGCGGGACGGCAGGTGGCTGCGCCACGACGACCGGCGCACGCCCGACGGCGGCGCGATCGGCATGCGCATCGATATCACCGGCCTCAAGCAGCGGGAGGACTGGCTTCGCCAATTGTTTGACGCCAATCCCATGCCGATGCTTCTATGCGATGGCGATAGCCTCGCCATTCTTCAGGCCAACAGGGCAGCTGTTGATTTCTATGGTATCCAACCTGCGGTACTACTGTCGAAGCGAGCCTGCGACATGCATGTAGACAGCGAACTCCAGGCATTCGAGAAAGTCCTCCTCCATCTCGACAGTGACTGTGATGCGCGCACGATCTGGCGACAGACGACGCAGGACGGATCGGAGCGCCACGTGCTGATCTATGTCCGCCAACTCCACGAGGGAGCCGAGCATCGGCTGCTGCTTACCGTGGCCGACGTTAGCGACAGAATTCTTGCCGAGACTGAAGCCAATCGTTTGGCGCATCACGACATTCTCACAGGCCTGCCGAACAGGATGCAATTCTACAAGGCGCTCGAAAAAGCCCTTGCATCGGAGGAACGAGGAAAGGTCATCATCTGCTGCCTGGATCTGGACGGGTTCAAGCCCGTCAATGACACGTTTGGCCATGCTGCCGGGGATGAGGTGCTGAGAAATGTCGCCAATCGGCTTCAGATGCATGCGCGAGGTCATCTGGTCGCCCGGCTCGGGGGCGATGAATTCGCAATCCTGATGACGGGAGAAAGAGCCGAAGCGATTGATCTCGCCGAGCGCTGCATCGGCGCCTTCGAGCAGCCTTTTACCATCAACGGTCTTGCCATCCGCCTCGGCATCAGCATCGGCATTGCTGCGGCTGACGGAGTGGACCGCGAAGCGCTCATGCAGGAGGCGGATCGGGCGCTCTATCGCGCCAAGGCCGATGGTCGCAACATCTGGCGCATGACACATCAGGATTTACCTGTTCTGAAGCGCGCCAAGGCCTGATCGGCCCGTCAGGTCTCGTCCCGCCTTGCTGCCAGCAGCCAATCGCGAAGCGTTCTCGCCTCGCGCGAGAGCCCCTTCGCCTCGATGAGCCAGTAGGCCTTATCCATATCGGAAGCTCTCTCGAAGAGGGAAACGAGCAAACCCGCCGCGATCCCGTCTGCGATCAGCGCGGTCGGGCAAAGGCCGACACCCTGGCCGCTGATCAACGAGCCGATCATGAGATTGAAGTCGGCAAAAATAGGTCCAGCCTTCGGCGCGGAATGGATGCCGGCACCTGACAACCAGCGTGCCCAGGCATCGGTTGTCTCATCGTGCAGAATTTCGCAGGCAAGCAGGTCGGCCGGCACATGAAAGGGACCATGCCGAGCGAGGAATTCCGCTGAGCAGGTTGGTCTGGTCTCGGCATCCAGGAGCTTGATGGCGCCGGTGCTCGGTCGGACGCCATGGCAGATCAGCAGGTCGGCACCGGCAGCTTCCGGCGTCCTGGCGTCGAGCGCATAGACAATGTTGATCCTGATATCAGGATAAGCAGTTCTCAGTCTCGGCAGCTGCGGAATAAGCCATCGCACCGCCATGGAAGGAATGCACGCGACGCTGACCGGCCGGCTGTTCGCCTCCGGGCGCAACTGCCCGGCGGCGACGTCGATATGGACCAACGCATGCGTGACGGCTGCGCCGAACTCCCTGCCGGCGGCCGTCAGCGTCACGCCGCGGCTATGACGCCGAAACAAGGGGATGCAGAGCCAATTCTCCATTGCCCTCACATGCTGGCTGATGCCGGCCGGTTTCAGGTTCAGTTCGGCAGCCGCCCTGACGAAGCTTTCGTGGCGTGCGGCGGCTTCGAATGCCCGCAGTGATGCGAGGGGAAGGTTTCTCATGTCAGGATGACTAAGCAAAACTTGCCCATAGGGCAAGGATCATCTCGGTTGCCCAGTGACGCAGCCTCGCTAAGAGTGCTCGGCGACTTATCGCGTGTCACCGGGCGCAGCACCCGGGGGCCGCCGGCGGAGCGGAAATATCAGGATGTCGAAGCAGTCGATAGTGCCAATTCCATCTGACGCAGCCGAGCGGCGGTCAGCACCGCCCGTGGTTGTCTATCCCGTCGAAACGCTGCCGGCTGCCGATCTCGGTCTGCTCGAGGCCGCCCGCCAAACGCTGACGAAGGTCAACGAACTGATCGTGCCGCCGCGCGAGGCGGGCAGCTTCCATGTTCCGCAGGGGCATTTCTTCCGCATCGTCAGCGTCGACGGCCCACAGGTCGGTGACCTCAATCTGTGGAACGCTGCCGATCTCACCGAACGGTTTTTCAGCGGCAAGACGCGGGCATTGCATGCCACCCATGTCGGTGTCGGTGATCGTCTCTGGAGCACGCTGCCCTACCTGCGCCCCATGGCGACCATCACCTATGACAGTCTCGGCTGGTACGGTTGGGACGATGACGGCGCCGGCATTCATGATGTCATCGGCACCCGCTGCGATCCCTATACCAACCGGTTGCTGAAGGGCGGTGATTATCATCACTGCTGCCATTCGAACCTGACGCGGGCGCTTGCCGCCGACACGGGCATGCCGCTCGAACAGGCCGAAATGCATGTGCATGATGTGTTGAATGTTTTCATGTGCACCGGCTTCACCAGGGATACACACCAATATTTCATGAAGGCCAGTCCCGTGCGGCCGGGAGATTTCATCGAATTCTTTGCAGAGATCGATCTTCTCGGCGCCTTGTCGGCCTGCCCAGGTGGCGATTGCGGCGCAAGCCATTCCAGCGATGCGGCCGCCTGCTATCCTTTGAAAGTCGAGATATGGAAACCCGATCCCGCGACGCTCGCCAATTGGACGCCGCCGGAGCCAAATCCCTATCCGAGAACGCATCGGTAGAGCGGTGACCACCCTGATCTTGCGTAGACGAACAGTCAGGCGATCAGGATTGCCCTGAAGTCGTTGACATTGGTGCCGGTCGGGCCGGTTTCGAACAGGTCGCCGATGGCTTTGAAGCCGGAATAGCTGTCGTTGCCGTCGAGCACGCGGCGCGGGTCGAGACCGGCAGCGCGCAGCCGCTTGACGGTACCACCGTCGGAAAATGCGCCGGCATTGTTCTCCGAGCCGTCGATGCCGTCAGTGTCGGCGGCAAGCACGTGAATGGCGTCATACCCGTCGATCGCAAGCGCCAGGGCGAGTGCGAATTCGCCGTTGCGGCCGCCTTTGCCGCCCTTGGTGCGCAATGTCACCGTCGTCTCGCCGCCGGAGAGAATGACGACCGGTTTCGTGAAAGGCCGGTCGCGTCCGGCGACCTCGCGGGCGATCGCCGCAAGCACCAGCGCTACGTCGCGTGCTTCCCCTTCGATGGAATCCGACAGGATCGCCGGTGTTATGCCCTCAGAACGGGCGAGCTCGGCTGCGGCTTCGAGCGATACGCCGGCCGAGGCGATGATGTGATGTTCGTGGCGGGCAAAGACCGGATCGCCCGGTCGCGGCGCATCGGCCTTTGGGGAGTTCAGATGATCGATGGCCGCCTGTGGGAGCTTGAGGCTGTATTGCCGGATGATCTGAAGCGCGTCATGCCGGGTCGAGCTGTCGGGAACAGTCGGGCCAGAGGCGACATGGGCGGGGTTGTCACCGGGAATATCGGAGACGATCAGGCTGACGACGCGGGCTTTGGTCGCAGCCGCCAGCCGTCCGCCCTTGATGGTGGAGAGATGCTTGCGCACAACGTTCATGGCCGAAATCGGCGCACCGGAAGCCAGAAGCAACTCGTTCAAGAGAATCTCGTCCTGCAGCGTCAGCCCTTCGGGCGGGGAGGGCAGCAGCGCCGAGCCGCCGCCGCAGATCAGGGCGATGACGAGATCGTCCTCACTCAATCCTGCGACGGCCTCCATCAGCCGCCTGGAGGCGGCAAGGCCGGCAGCATCGGGAACCGGATGGGCGGCTTCGATGATCTCGATGTTCTGCGTTTCGCAGCCATAGCCGTAGCGGGTGACGACCACGCCTTCGAGCGGCCCGTCCCACACGCTTTCCAGCGCATGCGCCATCTGTGCCGCTCCCTTGCCGGCGCCTATCACCACCGTCTTACCCCTAGGTTTTTGCGGCAGATGAGCGGTGATGCCGGTCAGGGGATCAGCGGCACGCACGGCTGCGGAAAAGAGCAAGGTCAGGAAATCGCGGGGGGAGGGCAGGGTCATGATGACCTCTCTGGAGATACGACAGGATGGATGGCTTCCGCTCCGTTAGGCATGACTGTCGACATATCGCTTGTCAATGCGGAGGCTTCCGCCAATCGCTCGGCGCGGTTGATAATCTGCGGCATGCGGCTATCTATTGAGGAGAAAAGCAACAACCATTTGGAGAATTTATATGGTCAACGAACAGCAGTTGATCTCGAAGATTACCTGGCGGCTCATGCCATTCCTCGGAATCCTTTACCTCATTGCATATATCGATCGTCAGAACGTCAGCTACGCCAAGCTCGAAATGGTCGATGCGCTCGGCATGAGCGAATATGCCTATGGCCTTGGCGCCTCACTTTTTTTCATCGGCTATTTCCTCTTTGAAGTGCCGAGCAACCTGTTCCTCGACAGATTCGGCGCACGCGTCTGGTTCGCCCGCATCCTTGTCTCCTGGGGCATCGTCACCATCCTGCTCTCCTATACGCAGAACGCGCCGATGTTCTATATCCTGCGCTTCCTGCTCGGGGTCTGCGAGGCGGGCTTCTTTCCCGGCGTCCTCTATCTTTTGACGCTTTGGTTTCCGTCGGCCTATCGCGGCCGCATGGTGGGGCTCTTCATGATTTTCAGCGCCCTTGCCAATGCCGTCGGCGCGCCTGTTGGAGGCATGCTGCTCGATCTCGACGGCCTGCTCGGCCATGCAGGATGGCAATGGGTGTTTCTGGCAACCGGCATTCCGGCCGTCATCGCCGGTATCGTCACCTTCTTCTATCTTTACGACCGGCCCGAAAGTGCAAGTTTCCTCAGCGACAAGGAGAAGGGCTGGCTCGCAAATCGGCTTGCATCCGAAAATTCCGGCATGGACCACAATGCCGAAAACGGCTTCAAGGCGCTCGTCGATCCCCGCGTCCTGTTGATGGCGCTCTGCTACATCGCCTTTCCGCTCGCAGCTTACGGCCTCAGCTACTGGCTGCCGACGATCGTTCGCGCCTTCGGTGTCAGCAACACCATGAACGGCTTCATCAACATCATCCCCTGGGTGCTCGTCGCGATCGCCTTATGGGCGGTGCCGGCTGCCGCTGACCGGGCGAAGGCAAAGACGCCCTATATCGTCATTCCGGCCTTCATCGGTGCTGCCTGCCTGCTTTTGTCCGCACTCGTTTCGAACCACGTGCTGCAATTCGTTTTTCTTTGCATTGCCGCAGCCGGCATCTTCGCGCCGCAGCCCGTCTTCTGGAGCCTGCCCTCGCGCTTCCTGAAGGGGGCGGGGGCGGCGGCCGGTCTTGCCGCCATCAATTCCGTCGGCAATCTCGGCGGCTTCGTTGCCCAGAACGTCGTGCCCTGGATCAAGGATGAAACGGGAAGCATCATTGCACCGATGTTCTTCCTGGCCGCCTGCCTTGCCGCCGGCGCACTGCTGGTCTTTGTCGTCGCGACCATGATGGCGCGCAAGGAGCATGACGCCGTGCCGCGCGGCGCCTGACGACCCTGTAAATCAAAGCCTCGGCACGAAACGTGCCGAGGCTGTTTTCCGCAGGGCGGCGGTCCTTACGCCAATTCATCCTGCAGCGAGCCGCTGACGAGCCGCATGAGATCGTCCTTCACGCCGGGAGCTGCGGCAATGACCGGGCCGCCGGTCAAAAGCGTGCCCTTACCGGGGAAGGCTTCGGTCCAGCCGCCGGCCTCGCGGATCATCAAGAGCCCGGCCATGCAGTCCCAGGCGTTGATATGCGGTTCATAATAGCCGGCGAGCCGACCGCAGGCGACCTGCGCCAGCATGAGCGCACCGGACCCGTTGCGGATGAACATGCCGCCTGTCTCCAGCAGCAGGTGGATGAAGATCGAGACCTGCTTCAGCGGAATGCGGAAATTGGCGCCGACACCGAGAAGCCCGGTGCCGATGCTGGTGGTCTTGTCGACGCTGATGGCCTTGCCGTTCAGAAAGGCGCCGGCGCCTTTCCTCGCCACGAAAAGATCGCCCGATGTCGGCTGGCAGATGAGGCCGAGTACGGTTTCTTTACCCTTCATGACGGCGATCGAGATGCACCACTGGTCGAGGCCGTGCACGAAGCAGCTCGTGCCGTCGATGGGATCGACGACCCAGAGATAACCGGAGGGACCTTCTGCCAGTCCTTCCTCTTCACCGAGCACGCCATCATCGGGGAAGGCGGCGGTAATGCGCTCGCGGATCATTGCTTCCACGGCCTTATCGGCCTGGCTCACAACATCCTGGCCGTTCAGCTTGTGGCCTGTTTCCAGTGACGAGAGATCGGAGAAGTAGGAGAGCGCCTTACCCGCCGCATTAAGGATCACGTCTTTGGCAAGCACGAAGCGGGCATCATCGGGAAATTCGCAATGCATGGGGATCTTTCGGAAAGGAATCAGAGCCTGAAGCTCTGGCGGAAAACGAGCTCAGGAATGACGCGTTCATAACCCGGCGGCAAGTCCGGATTTCCGAGGCGCCGCTCCATGAGTTCGACGGCGCGCAGTGCCATGACCAGCGGATCCTGACGGAAGGTGGTGAGCTGGTAGCTCAGCCAGGACGCCTCGGGAACATCGTCGAAGCCGATGATGGCGACATCTTCGGGAATGCGCAGCTTCGCCTCCTGCCGCACGTAGTCCATCAGTCCAAAGCGATCTGGTCGTTGGCGCAGTAGACGGCATCGGGGCGCACCTTTTGCGAAAACAGGGCGCGGCCTGCGGTAATGCCGCTCTCATAATCCGAATCCGCGCCGCGGCCGATGAACACTTCTGCGCCCAGACCTTCGGCTGTCGACAGGAAGGCGCTTTCGCGCTCGATAATGCTCGGTGTGCCGGTGTTGGAGCCGGCAACTGCCAGGCGGCGCCGTCCGGCCTCGAAAAAGACTGTCGCCGCCTTGCGGGAGGCTTCCGAATTGCCGGCGCGCACATGGTCGGCATCCGGTTCGGAACGGCCGATGACGATGAGCGGCTGGCCATTGCGCTGGGCAAGCTCGAAGAAGCTTGCCGGCGGCGAGCCCGACAGGATGATGATCGCCTCGGCGCGATGGCCGATCAGCATCTTCTGGGCGGCCAGCAGTTCGTCTTCCGTCTGGCCGGTGTTGATGAGGATCGGAATGCTGCCCCGCTGGATCAGGAATTTGGCGAGCGATGCGGCGAGATGGGCGCGGAAGCCGATTTCCGGCTTGGTGGCGACAATGCCGACAAGACGGCTCTGATTGGCCAGCACGCCGCGGGCAAGATCGTTGACGTGGTAGCCGAGTTCCTCAGCCGCCTGCAGCACCTTCTCGCGCGTCGCGGGCGCAACGCTTGCTCCCGGCGTAAAGGTGCGCGATACGGCCGAGCGGGAAACACCGGCAAGCTGCGCCACCTGTTCGGCGCTCACGAAGCGCATTCGTTCCTTCTTCGGTATCTTGCCGTCGTTCACAGGACCATCAGTCATCGTGGGCCGCGCCGGAGCGGCTGGCAATGTTGTGCCGTTTCAGGAATCCGTCCCGGTTCATTTTTCTGCCCCGTTGCATAGGTGCAATCATGTCGCACAGCCATGCAATTGCCCGGGACGACAACTAACGGCGGTTCTTTGCAGGCGAATGACAGATGATGATTTTCTGCGTGGCAGGAATGGGTCGCAACTGATGTCGTCGGTCGCTTTTGTCAATTGCCAGAAAAGCATGGCCGGGATTGCAGCTGCAATCCCGGCCGAGGGGGCGAGAGGCAGCGGCGATAACCCGGGGATCAGGTCAACGCCGCTTTAGTGCATCAGGTGATTCTCGAAGCCGCTAATCGCAGACCCGCACGGTTTCAGTATGATAGCCACCGTCATAACGGTTGCGGACGTCACGATCCTCGTACCAGCACCTCGGCGGCGGCGGACCTGCGTCATAATAACGGGGGCCGTCGACATAGCGGGGACCGCTATTGACGATGGCGCCGCCGATCAGGCCACCGACGACACCCGCTGCCAGGCCGCCGGCAATGGCACGGCCAGTATTGTCGTGGTGATGATGATCGCGTGCCGCAGCAGGCTGAATAGCCGAGCCCACGAGGGCCGTCGCAATCAACAGACTGCTAACAATTCTCTTCATAACATTCTCCTTAGTCGCAAATCGCCCCTATCGAACATAAAATGCTCCACGGCGGCGTTTGTTCGTTCAAATCTTGCACCTTTTGAGGCAAGCCCGCCAAGAAACGGCGCGTAGGGCCTCAATTTATATTTTGCACTGAAATCCTCAGCGCGAATTCGGCGGATCAAACGCGCAATCGCAACTGCCGGTATCAGGTCGCCGATTCCGTCACCGTTTCTTCTAGCACGTCCTCGGGAATATCGTCGAAGGAAGCGTAGTTGAGGTTATAGAGCTTCGAGTAAAGCTTGCCGTTTTTCATGAGCTGCTGGTGATTGCCGCTTTCGACGATTTCGCCATTCTGCAGCACGATAATGCGATCGGCTTCCCGGATCGTTGCCAGACGGTGGGCGATGACGAGGCCGGTACGGTTTTCGAGTAGCTTCACGAGCGCCTTCTGGATCAGCATTTCGGTATAGCTGTCGATATTGGCCGTCGCCTCATCGAGCACGAGGATCTTGGCGTCGGCCACCAGTGCGCGGGCAAAGGAGAGAAGCTGGCGCTGGCCGAGCGAGAGATTGCCGCCGCGCTCGCCGAGCATGCTGTCGTAACCTTGGGGCAAGCGCATGATGAAGTCGTGCGCGCCGACAGCCTTGGCAGCCTCGATCACCTGCTCGCGGGTGGCTTGCCTCTTGTGATAGCGGATGTTTTCGAAAACGGTCCCCGTGAAGAGGAAGGGCTCCTGCAGCACCATGGCGATCTGCTGGCCGAGCGAATCCTGCGTCAACTCGCGGACGTCATGGCCGCCGACGACAACCTGTCCCTGCTGCACTTCGTAAAAGCGGTGGATTAGCGACATGCAGCTCGATTTGCCTGAACCGGTCGGGCCGACAAGGGCGACCGTCTCGCCGGGATTGACCCTGAAGCTCACATGCTTGAGCACCGGATGCTTGGGATTATAGCCGAAGACGACATCGCGGAATTCGACAGAGCCGTCCATGTCGGGCGAGAGCACCTTGGCATCCGGAGCATCCTTGATATCGATCGGCACGTCGAGCACGTCGGTCAGCCGCTGGCCCGAGGCCATGGCGCGCTGCATGACCGAATATTGCAGCGTCAGCGAGCGGATAGGGTCGAAGAAGCGCTGGATGTAGAAGAGGAAGGCGACGAGCACACCGACGTCGAGTGCCTGGTTCAACACACGCGCACCGCCGACGACGATGACGAGCGCCATGGCGATACCTGTCAACGTATCGACGATCGGCACCATGATCTGTGCGTAACGGGCCGCGGTCAGATGCGTCAGTAGGTTGGCATGCGCCTTGTCATCGTAAAGCGTGAAGTTGACCTCCTGCCGATCCATGCTCTGGACGGCGCGAACGCCATGGATTGCTTCCGCCAGCGCGCCGTTCGCCACCGAGTTCGTCTCATGCGCTGCCATGAAGGATTTGCGGGCGAGCGGCAGCCAGAAGAGGCGGACGACGAAGAGCACCGGCAACACCGACAGCGTCAGCAGGCCAAGCTTGAAGTCGAGATAGAGCATCACGAAGACGATGCCGAAGAGCAGGAAGATATCGCCGACCGAAAGCACACAGGTCTCCAGGAATTCCTGCATCGAGTTGACGTCGCCCTGCAGGCGCGACATCAGCCGGCCGACCTCGGTCTTGTCCATGAAGGAGAGCGACACACGCTGGAGATGGGAGAACATCGCCTTGCGGATATCGAAGAGCACGTTTTCTGCCACGCCGCCGACCAGCGTTTCCTGCCAGTAGCTGGCACCGTAGTTGATGAGGATGGCGATCAGGAAAGCGAGGATCGCCCAGGTCAAAGCCGAGCTGTTGTCGTCTGGCTGCATGCCATGGTCGATAGCGTAGCGGATGATCAGCGGGATCATGAGTTGCATGCCGGTGAAAACCAGTACTGAAATCACCGACAGGATGACATCGCGCCGATAGGGATGCACGAAGGCCCAGATGCGCTTGACGATGTTGGAATCGAAGACCTTGCCGAAGATTTCCTCTTCGACGCGCTGCGATCCGACGACCGCCCGCGGAGGACGTCTGCCATCCTCGCGAACGTCCGGACGCTCGGTTTCCAGTTCCTCGGCCATCCTGTTTCCTCCTGCGCCGGTTTCTTACGCGCTCAAAGCGTCGTCGCCCGGTCGCACCTGCAAATCGTAAAGTGCCTTGTATCGTCCGCCGAGCGCCAGGAGCTCGTCATGCGTGCCCTGTTCGACGATGCGGCCGTCCTCGATGAAGAAGATCTTGTCGGCATGCATCAGCGAGCTCAGGCGATGGGCGACGATGATCGTCACGCGGTCGGTGGCATAGCGGCGCATGGCGCTGCGAATGCGCTGCTCGGTTGCCGCATCGATCGCTGCGGTCGAATCGTCGAACACCATCACAGCGGGTTTCAGCATCAGCGCGCGGGCGATCGAAAGCCTCTGCCGCTGGCCGCCGGAGAGCGATACGCCGCGTTCGCCGACGACCGTGCCGTAGCCCGTCGGCAGGCCGAGCACGTAGTTGTGCAGCTGTGCGCTTTCACTGGCGCGCTCGATTCGGCCTTCCTTGGCCCAGGGGTCGCCATAGGCGATGTTGTTTTCGATCGTTGTCGTGAACAGGAAGGAATCCTGCTGCACGACGGCGATGGCACGGCGCAGTGACTGCAGGGTCGCCTTGCGAATATCCTGTCCGTCGATGGTAATCTTGCCGCCGGTCGCATCATAGAAGCGCGGGATCAGGTGCGCGAGCGTCGATTTGCCGCTGCCGGGCGGGCCGACGATGCCGATCGTCTCGCCGCGCTTCGCCTCGAAGCTCACGTCGTGCAGCACTTCGTGCATCGGCGAACTCGGATAGGCGAAGCTGACATTCTCGAAGCGCAGCGTGCCATCCGTTACCGTCAACTCCTTCGCATCCGGGGCGTCGCGCACGGCGATTTCAAGATCCAGAAGGTCAAAAAGGCGCGTACCGCAGGTCGAAGCGCGGGCGAAGGCGTTGACCATCAGGCCGAGCTGGCGCACCGGCATCTGCAGGATGGTCATGAAAGTCAGGAACGAGGCGAGCGTACCAACGGTGATCTCGCCGGAGTGCACCTTGCCGCCGCCGACCCACAGCACCAGCCCCATGGCCACGAAGAAGGAAAAGGTCATGGCGCTGGTATTGATGACACGGATACCGACACGCTGGTGGGCAAGTTCCAGCGCATTCTTCGAGGCTTCGTCGAACTTCGACAGTTCGTGGTCCTGGGCCGCAAAAGCGCGCACGACGCGGATGCCGCCGAGATTTTCCTCCATGATGCGCGTCAGCACCGATAGCCGCTGCTGCAGGTCGAGCCAGGTGGCGCGGAGGCGAAGCTGGGTGACGGAAGAGCGCCAGCCGACGAAGGGCACGAAGGAGAGCGCCAGCAGACCAAGCACGACGTCCGTGGTCAGCAGCATGTAGGCGCCGATGCCGATCAGCATGGAAAGCAGGAAGACGCGCACGAGCGCTGTCGAGAAATACATGCGCACGCCTTCGAGATCGAGCAGGCCGACGGTGATGAGGTCGCCCGAATGCACGCTGTCATGGAAGGAGAAGGAGAGGCGCTGGATTTTCTCGTAACAGGCGAGGCGCAGCTCGTAGCCCATATGGTGGCCGACCGCCTCGCTGTAGTAGTTCTGGATCATCGTGAAGATGCCGCGCAGCACGCTGGCGCCGAGCAGGAGCAGCGCCGTCGTCAGAAGCGCGTCCTGCGCCTGCTGTCCGACCGTGCCGCCATGAAGCGCCACCTGCGTATGATCGACGGCCTGGCCGAGGAGGCGGGGGATCAGCAGCTGGAAGGCGGAGGCGATCAGGGTGGCGCCGATGGCAAGACCCGCTTGCCAGGGATGGCGGAAGGCCATGACGGTAATGCGGAACAGTGTGTAGAGGCCCTTGCCCCACCCTGCCGCGGTTGCAAGCGCCATCGAAGCCGAAGGCTTCGTCGCGCGTATGGACGCATCGCTGCTCACGGTATTTTTCCAATAGATGTGTGCTCGGACCGATGGCCCGGAAAGACGGCAAATCCATGAAGGGATTGATAGCGCACCCACATTTGCCGATTCCGACAGGGGGTTCAAGTAAAGAATTCACCAGCTGGTTATTTTTACGTGAGCCTCCCTCGCTTGGGCGGTAACGCTACCGTACTGCTTCACCCGTCACACGCAGCAGCTGCAATTTTCAGCTCGAAAACGAAAACTTGGCAACGCCGTATCGCCAGTGGAAATCCGTTTGCCGGGCATGTATGGTCCGCTCGCCAACCAGCACGAAGAGGGCGTTCGATGTCATCCACGGTCCGGATCGCAAATGAGTTTCTCACCGTCGACATTTCCTCGCTGGGGGCAGAAATGCAGTCGCTGACATCGAGCGACGGGCGCGCCTGGGTCTGGAATGGTGACGCCGCCTTCTGGACCGGCCGTTCGCCGATCCTGTTTCCGATGGTCGGCAAGGCGCCGAACGATATCCTGAAAGTCGATGGTCAGAGCGCGCCGATGGCCCAGCACGGTTTTGCTCGTCGCAGCGAATTTGCGCTGGCATCCTCGTCCGAGACAAGCTGCCGCTACGAGCTTGCCGCTTCAGAGGCAACGAAGGCGGTCTATCCCTTCGATTTCCTGCTGGCCGTCATCCACAGCGTCGAAGGCCGGGTTCTGACCGTTGCTGCCGAAGTCACCAACCGCAACAGCCGCCCGCTGCCTTTCGGCCTCGGTTTTCATACGGCCTTTCTCTGGCCGCTGCCGGGTGCTGCAAAGAGGCCGCATACCATTACACTGGACAATGGTGCCGAGCCGGCGCTGCTGAGGCTTGAAGGAGGGCTGATCTCGCCGAAGAAACTTGCCTCGCCCTTCAGGGCCGGCAGCCTGGTGCTCGACCATTCGATGTTCGAGCAGGATGCGATGATCTTCCCCGAAGGTGCAGGCTTCGGTCTGCGTTATGAGGCCGAAGGCGGCCCGGCCATGCATTTCAGCTTCGAGAACCTGCCGAATCTGGCGCTCTGGACCAAGCCCGGCGCTCCCTTCCTCTGCATCGAGCCCTGGCACGGAACGGCCGCCGAAAATGGCGGTTCGGACGATCTGGAGGGGCGCCCCTATACGAAGATGCTTGCTGCGGGCCAAACGGCGCGCTTTTCCTTCACCGCCGAAATCCTCGCTTAGGCCGGACTCATTTTCCGTTTCGAATCAGGGTGTTGGGCAGATGGTAAAATAAACTTCTTGCCACCTTGTGCTTTTCGCGCTTTCATACACGACTAGTTTGATAGACTATGAGGCGGGGTGAGGGTGTCTTCTCCAGCCTGTAATGGTTCCGGACGGAACCCGATTTAGCGGCGAATGTTTTGCATGGCCGCATGAACCTGCCAACGCAGAGCTTCAGATGTTCTGCGTTGAAACCTCGATCGAGACACGTGCGGATGAGCCGCAAGGGAGTTGAGATGACGGTTCAGGGACTTTTTTCCGGGAAAGCGACTGCGGCGGCGCAAATTTCCGCCGTGCCGCGCATTGCGATCGTCGGCCGTGGTTTTTCCGGCATGATGATGGCGGTAGCGCTGATGCGCACCGTGCGCACGCCGTTCCACCTCCAGCTTTTCGATCCGAACTCCACAGTCAACGGCGGTCAGGCTCTCTCCTCGGCGCGGTCATCCACCATTCTCAATACGCGCGTTCGTGACCTCTCCGTCTCGCTCGGCGATCCCGACGATTTCAACGACTGGCTCTGTAGCAATGCCGAGTTCCGCGCCGCCGTGCCGGCCGCGATTCCAGGCTTCCGGCAGATTTTC
Organism: Rhizobium sp. BK275; assembly: GCF_014193555.1. Taxonomy (NCBI): domain Bacteria; kingdom Pseudomonadati; phylum Pseudomonadota; class Alphaproteobacteria; order Hyphomicrobiales; family Rhizobiaceae; genus Rhizobium; species Rhizobium sp. BK275. The sequence goes on along the minus strand of NZ_JACHZL010000001.1, from coordinate 451,745 downwards.
GTGCCGAGGGAAATCTTCAGCGATTATGTCTACCAGCGCTTTTCCGAAGCGCTCGCCGCCCGTCGGGATATCACCGTCCAGGTCTGTCGCGATCCGGTCGTGGCAATCCGCAGGAGCCATGGCAACCGCTTCCTGCTCGAAAGCGCCAATCCTGCCAATCCGCTTTTCGATACCGTTATCCTCGCGACCGGCTACGGCCTGCCTCGATCGGAAGCCGAAGAGCAGGAGGTTTCACCGGTCAGGGCGCAACGCCTCGTTGCCCGTCCTCATACGGTGCTTCTCGGCAGCGGCATTCGCGTCGTGGACCAGCTGCTGCAGCTTCGCGACGCCGGTTATGCCGGGCAGGTAACTATCATTTCGCGGCACGGTTTCCTGCCGCAGAGCCACACGCCGAATTCCGCAGATCCGGTCTTCCCGGCCGAGGCGCTACCGCAAGGCCTGCCGGACATCGTCCGCTTCATCCGCCAGGCCTGCCGTGAGGCGGAAGAGGAGGGGCGGAGCTGGCAGTCGGTCATGAACGGTCTTCGCAGGCACGCCCGTTCGCTCTGGCGTTCGTTGCCGGCGCGCGAGAAGCGTCAGTTCAACAGGCATCTGCGGGCCATCTATGACAGCCACCGCAACCGCTTGCCCGAGACCATGCATCTGCGCCTCAAGCGGGAGCTTGCCGAGGGCCGCACGGTGCTCAGGCGCGGCCGCGCCGGGCGCCGGGGCCTCAGCGGCCTGTTCTTCACGCCGGCCGGTTCGTCCAGCGAAGAGATCATCCATGCCGAACGCATCATCGATTGCCGTTGTCATGCGCCGGATCTTTCCGCTCCTCTGATTCAGAGCTTGCTTGCGGCGCGTCTCGCCATGCCTGACGAGCTTGCGCTTGGCCTGGCGGTCAATGCCCGCGGCGAACCGTTCCTGGACGACGGCTCGTCGATCGATGGACTTTTTGCCGTCGGTCCGCTCGGTCTCGGCAGTCTGCCGGACATCGATCTCGTGCCTGAGATCGTCACCCAGGCCTATTCGGCGTCAGAACGTATTGCGGAACGCTTCTATCCGCAGAGCCAAGCCGTCTGAGGTAATTCGCAGCCCTTCTCTGGAACCATCCCCGCGAACCAGCGTTATAATGCGCTGGTGAATCGTTTAGAGGGGCAGATGGAAGCCTTGAATCGATATGATACGTCTCTTGAAGACGAGGGGCGTTTCCGGGTGCTCGTCGATGCGATTACCGACTATGCGATCTACATGCTAAGCCCCGAAGGTCTTGTGGCGAGCTGGAATTCCGGCGCCCAGCGTTTCAAGGGGTATCGCGCTTCCGAAATCCTCGGCCAGCATTTTTCTTGTTTCTACCTTGATGCTGACAGAGAGGCCGGTCTGCCCGCCAGGGCGCTTAAAATTGCCGCGGCGGAAGGACGCTTCGAGGGGGAAGGCTGGTGCCAGCGCAAGGATGGCACGCGCTTCTGGGCACATGTCATCATCGATCCGATCCGCCACGCCTCCGGCGAGTTGATGGGTTTTGCCAAGATCACCCGCGACCTGACGGAGCGCAAGGAGGCCGAGAACGCGTTGAAGCGCAGCGAAGAGCAGTTTCGCCTTCTCGTTCAGGGCGTCTCCGATTATGCGATCTACATGCTTGATCTCGAAGGCAACGTGACGAGCTGGAATTCCGGCGCTGAACGCATCAAGGGTTACAGGTCGGAAGAGATCATTGGCCGACACTTTTCCACTTTCTATACGGACGAAGATCGCCTTAACGGATTGCCCCAGCAGGCACTGGCCATCGCCAGCCGCGACGGACGGTTCGAAAAGGAAGGCTGGCGCCAGCGCAAGGATGGCTCCCGCTTCTGGGCCAGTATCGTGATCGACGCGATCAGAGACGATTTCGGCGAGATTATCGGTTTTGCCAAGATTACTCGCGACATCACTGAGAAGCTGGAAACGCAACGTGCGCTGGAGCGGACCCGCGAAGAACTTTTCCAGGCGCAGAAGATGGAAGCGATCGGCCAGTTGACCGGCGGTATCGCGCACGACTTCAACAATCTGCTGATGGCGGTGTTGGGCAGCCTCGAAATCCTCAAGAAGCGCATGCGGCAGGACCCAGCTCTGTCGCCGCTTGTCGACAATGCCATGCTCGGCGCCCAGCGCGGCGCGGCACTGACCCAGCGCATGCTCGCCTTTTCCCGCCGTCAGGAGTTGCAGGTGGAGACGATTGATGTTTGCGAGCTCTTGCGCGGTATGATGGACATGGTTTCGCGTTCCCTCGGCCCGATCGCCTCGCTTGAAACCGAATTTCCCGAGAGCCTGCCGGCGATCGCCACCGATCCGAACCAGCTCGAGACGGCCGTGCTCAACCTCGTCGTCAATGCCCGCGACGCCATGCCCGATGGCGGCCGTATCAGGATCAACGCTTCAGAAGAGGTCGTGTCGGAGGATGGCAATCTGCCGCCCGGTCATTATATTCGTGTCGCCGTCAGCGATGACGGTGAAGGTATGGACGAAGAGACGCTGAAGCAGGCCACCACGCCCTTCTTCACCACCAAGGGTGTCGGCAAGGGCACAGGGCTCGGTCTTTCCATGGTGCAGGGTCTTGCCGGCCAGTCTGGCGGCAGGCTTGTTCTGAAAAGCCGACTCGGGGAGGGAACGACGGCCGAGTTGTGGTTCCCGGTCGCGCAAGCCGAATGCGTGGTCGAACAGCCTGAACAATCCTTGCCCGAGACCTTAATCAGTTCGCGACCGCTGCGCATTCTTGCCGTCGATGACGACGGGCTGGTCTTGATGAATACGGCCCTCATGCTGGAAGATCTCGGTCACACCGTATTCGAGGCGACCGCCGGCGCCGATGCGCTCGATATTCTTCGCCACGAAGAGGTCGATCTCGTCATTTCCGATCATGCCATGCCGCGCATGACTGGTTCGCAACTGGCGCTCGCAATCCGGACCGAATGGCCTGATATGCCCGTCATCCTTGCGACCGGCTTTGCCGAGATTCCCGAAGGCGTCGGTATCATTGACGTGCCGCGCCTCGGCAAACCCTTTTCACAGGCCCAGCTTGCCGAAGCGATCGGGCGGGCAATCGTTTAATGCGGAGAGGCTTCTGGTTTCGAGGAGCCTTCCGTGATCCACACGTAGCCGGCGAGCACAAGTTACACGCAAGAGTTTTAATATATTGAAGCCCGGCATTTGCACCAATGTGGGGGATTTTCAATGACGACTATTGTGCCAACATCCTATTACAGCACTCGCCATAGCAGTTACGACAAGGCAAATTCGACGACATCTGGAGAGGTCTATTCCGGTATTTCTAGCGGGCGGGAATCCACGACGGAGACGACCGGCTCGCGTCAATCGGACGAGCCTATTGATCCCCGTCCGTCCGTGGCGACCGTCAAGTTCATGGGGCAGGTGATCACCGTGACTAAACTTGCCGTCGATCTCAAGCCGATCAACATCTCCGAACTGCCCGAAGATGAATATCAGTCCTTTATTGAAGGAGAGGCGGCGAGGATTGTGGCCAACAGACAATACCTGGAAAGGCAGTACACGCATTTCCCCGAGCCGCCGGATCTGTCGAACTATCCCGGCAACAAGCCCTATGCGACGGTATCCATCGGTGGACGGGTCGTGGCAACGATTTTCAATGACGGTGGGGTACAGACAAACGATAACGCATTGGGGTTGAAGCTGAGGGACGTCCTGAAGGGCAGTGTCAATGGGACGAACGGACCGGACCTCGCTCAAGACAGGGCGGACCAGATCGCCGCTATGCTCGGCGGCAAGATCTCGAAATCGAGAACGGCTCTCACACAGATCCAATATGCCGCGCTGCCACCGATCGTCACCGAACCACCGACAGTGGACTACCAGGCGATGATGGGCGATCCGCTCTATGCGCAGCTTCAGAGGCAGGCCGACAAGCTCGAAACGTGGAAACAGCAGAGAGAGATATTCCTGTCCCAACAGCAAGCCACGATTCAGGAGTGACGAGGGACGGCGAGAACGGGTTGTGACGTTCTCGCCTTTATCATGAAAGTCGGGACGCCTGCCGTCCCGGCCGGTGATCGCTTACCTTCCCCGGCGTATCCTGATCTCGTTTCGCAGGATATAGACGAGCAGCCCCGCCACCATGATTGCCAGCACATACCAGGTGATCGCATAGACAAGGTGGTTGTTCGGGAAGTCGAGAACCGTCAACCCTCCGACGGGCAAGCCGCCGGCATTGGGCGTCGCGTCCGCGTCGATGAAAAACGGCGCGACATCTGCGATGTCCCGCTTTTCGGCAATGGCTGGGACATCGCGCGAATACCAGCGGTCGGCTATCGGATCGTTGGAGCGCAGCAGCATGCCTTTCGGCTCGCTCATGCGCATCAGCCCGGTGACGCTTGCGGGTTTGGCAATCCAGCTCTCCGGCCGTGAAGCCGGATCGCGGCGGTCGGCCGGCACGAAGCCACGATTGATGAGAATCGCGCTGCCATCCGCAAGCCGAAGCGGCGTCAGTACCCAGTAGCCTGCGCCGAGCGCGGTGGATGCGGTAACCAGCGTCTCCTTGTCGTTTTCGAAGGCGCCTGTTGCCGCCACTCGCCGATATTCGTCATCGGCGGCGTTGATCTTACCCCAGTCGGCGCGAGCTGGCGGGACGACGGGCTCGGTGTGGACGCGCGCATCGACGCGGGCGATCAGATCGAGTTTCCAGGAGAGCCGGTAGACTTGCCAGGTGCCGAGCGCGATCAAGGCAGCGACGAGGGCCAGAAGGCCGAGCCCAAGGATCGCAAGTGTAACGGCCGAACGCGGCCTGTCCTGTTGGTCGGAAGAGATATCGGTCATGAGTAAACCGCAACGGGCGGCCTTGCCGCCGCCCGTTCCCCAGCCGTTACGGCATGTTCTTCATCATTTCAGGGCTCATCGGCATCATGTTCGTATTCAGGTGATACATGACCCAGAGCGAACCCGACAGCGCGATCGCGACGATGATGATCGTGAAGATCAGCGCCATGATCGTCCAGCCGCCTTCCGACTTCGTATTCATGTGCAGGAAGAAGATCATATGAACGACGATCTGCACGGCGGCGAGCGCCATCACCAGGATGGCGGTGACAATGTGACTTTCGAAGACGCCTGCCATGACCAACCAGAAGGGAATGGCGGTCAGGATGACGGACAGAATGAAGCCCGTCACGTAGCTCTTGAATGTGCCGTGACCGGCCTGATGCCCGTGACTATGGCCGTGGTGAGCCTCGTGGGCATCCTCATGTGCGGGTGCTTGCGAACTCATCCAAGAACTCCCATCAGGTAAACGAAGGAAAAGACGCCGATCCAGACGACGTCAAGGAAGTGCCAGAACATCGAAAGGCACATCAGACGCCGGCGGTTGGCTTCGATCAGACCGTGCATGGATACCTGCACCATCAGCGTGACCAGCCAGATGAGGCCGAAGGTGACGTGCAGACCGTGTGTGCCGACCAGCGTAAAGAAGGATGACAGGAAGGCACTGCGCTGCGGTCCTGCGCCCTCATGGATGAGGTTCACGAACTCATAGAGTTCGAGTCCGATGAAGGCTGCGCCGAAGAGGCCGGTCACGGCCAGCCAGAACAGCGTTTCCGCCTTTGCGTTGCGCTCCATCTGCAGCATCGCAAACCCGTAGGTGATGGAGGAGAGGAGCAGCATCGACGTGTTGATGGCGACCAGCTTCAGATCGAAGAGATCGGCCGGCGACGGGCCGGCCGCATAGCTGCGACCGAGCACGGCATGGGTGGCAAACAGCACCGAGAAGATCAGGCAGTCGCTCATCAGATAGAGCCAGAAGCCCAGATTGGTGCTGTTCTCCGGATGATGGTCTTCCGTGAGGTAGAATTCAGGCTTTTCGGCCGTGTCGATAGTGTGATCGCTCATGGTCTCTTACACCTGCTCGGCAAGCAGCCTGGTGCGCTTGCCTTCCGTTTCGGTGACTTCATCCGCAGGGATGTAGAAGTCACGCTTGTAGTTGAACGTATGGCCGATCGCGACGATGAACATGGCAACGGCCGAGACGACCACCAGCCACCACATGTACCAGATCAGGCCGAAGGCGAGCGCCACGCTGATGGCGGACAGAATCGCGCCGGCGCCGGTATTCTTCGGCATGTGGATCGGCTTGAAGCCGCCGAGCGGACGCTCATAGCCGCGGTTCTTCATGTCGTACCAGCTGTCGTGATCATGCACGACCGGCGTGAAGGCGAAATTGTAGTCCGGCGGCGGCGAGGAGGTCGACCATTCCAGCGTGCGGCCGTCCCACGGATCGCCGCTGTCGTCGCGCAGCTCTTCGCGCTTCCTGAAGGAGACGACGATCTGGATCAGGAAGGACGCGATGCCAAGCGCGATCAGGCCGACGCCGAAGGCGGCGATGATGAACCAGATCTGCAGCGATGGATCGTCGAACTGACTCATGCGGCGGGTGACACCCATCAGGCCGAGCACGTAGAGCGGCATGAAGGCGAACCAGAAGCCGATCTGCCAGAACCAGAAGCTCATCTTGCCCCAGAAGGGGTCGAGCTTGAAGCCGAAGGCCTTTGGGAACCAGTAGTTCACACCGGCGAACATGCCGAAGAGAACGCCGCCGATGATCACGTTATGGAAGTGCGCGATCAGAAACAGCGAGTTGTGCAGCACGAAGTCGGCAGGCGGAACGGCAAGCATGACGCCGGTCATGCCGCCGATGACGAAAGTCACCATGAAGCCGACCGTCCACAGCATCGGCACCTCGTAGCGGATGCGGCCGCGATACATGGTGAAGAGCCAGTTGAACATCTTCGCCCCCGTCGGGATCGAGATGATCATCGTGGTGATGCCGAAGAAGGAGTTGACGGAAGCGCCCGAACCCATCGTGAAGAAGTGATGCAGCCACACGAGATAGGAAAGGATCATGATCACGCAGGTGGCGTAGACCATCGAGGCGTAACCGAAGAGGCGCTTGCCGGAGAAGGTCGCAACCACTTCCGAGAAGATGCCGAAGGCCGGCAGAACCAGGATATAGACTTCCGGGTGGCCCCAGATCCAGATGAGGTTGACATACATCATCGGATTGCCGCCGAGGTCGTTCGTGAAGAAGTTCGTTCCGGCATAGCGGTCGAGCGACAGGAGGGCGAGCGTCGCGGTCAGGATCGGGAAGGAAGCGACGATCAGGATATTGGTGCAGAGTGCCGTCCAGGTAAAAACCGGCATTTTCATGAAGGTCATGCCCGGCGCGCGCATTTTCACGATGGTTGCGATCAGGTTGATGCCTGACAGTGTCGTGCCGACACCGGCGACCTGCAGGCCCCAGATATAATAGTCGACGCCGACGCCTGGACTATAGGCGGCACCCGAGAGCGGCGGATAGGCGAGCCAGCCGGTCTGCGCAAATTCGCCGATGAAAAGCGAAATCATGATGATGATGGCGCCTGCCGTCGTCATCCAGAACGAGAAGTTGTTGAGGAACGGGAAGGAGACGTCACGGGCGCCGATCTGCAGCGGCACCACGAAGTTCATGAGGCCGGTGACGAAGGGCATCGCCACGAAGAAGATCATGATGACGCCGTGGGCGGTGAAGATCTGGTCGTAGTGATGCGGTGGCAGGGGGCCTTCAATGCCGTTGAAGGCGACCGCCTGCTGTACGCGCATCAGGATGGCATCCGAAAAGCCGCGCAACAGCATTATGACGGCGAGGATGACGTACATGATGCCGATCTTCTTGTGATCGACGCTGCAGATCCAGTCGTTCCATAGCGAACCCCAGAACTTGAAATAGGTGATGATGCCCAGCACCGCGATGGCACCGATGACGACGCCGATGAAGGTCACGACCAGGATCGGCTCGTGATACGGGATCGCGTCGAGGGTCAACCGGCCGAAGATGAACTTCAGGAGGTCAGGATTGGAAAACATGGAACAACCCGTTCATTATGTCTTGCGACGCAAAGCGCCAGGTTAATTGTTGTTGAGCTGCGCCGGCGCCGGATCGCCGCCATTGCTATTGCCGGGCATGGAATGGCCATCATGCTGCATGTCCATCCCGGGCATATTGTGCATGCTGCTGCCATCGGTGCTTCCGGCAGGCTCGCTGCGTGCGGGAGCGCCCGTTGCGGGCACGGTTGCCGCAGGTGCGACAATGCCTTCGTCCGCATGGCGGTTGTCGTAGGTCAGCTTTTCGCGGTTTTCTTCGCTTTCCTTGCCACCGCCGCCCATCATGTCGATATGCATCATCTCGCTCGCGCACATTTTGCCGGGCGTGGCGCACATGTTGAGGATCGCGTCGTAGAGATCGGCATCGGCGCCGGCATAATAGCGCACCGGCTCCTTCTCGCTCGGCTTTTCGAGCTTCAGATAGGCGTCGCGGTTGAGCATCGTGCCGCGCTGCTTGACCTGCGCCACCCAGGCATCGAAGCCCTGCTGGTTCAGGCCGTGGAACTTGAAGCGCATATTTGAGAAGCCTGCGCCGCTGTAATTGGCGGAGAAGCCTTCATACTCGCCTTCCTTATTGATGACGGCGTGCAGTCTCGTCTGCATGCCGGGCATGGCGTAGACCTGACCGGCAAGGGCGGGGATGAAGAAGGAGTTCATCACCGAGGAGGCGGTGATCTTGAAGCTGATCGGCACGTCGACGGGAGCTGCGAGCTCATTGACCGTCGCAATGCCGAGGTCGGGATAGAAGAACAGCCATTTCCAGTCGAGCGCCACGACCTCGACGGTCAGCGGCTTGGTATCTGCCGGAATGGCACGGTCCGCATCGATACGGTCGAGTGGGCGGTAAGGATCGAGCTTGTGCGTGGAAATCCAGGTGACGGCGCCAAGCGCAATAATGATGGCGAGCGGTGCTGCCCAGATCACGATTTCGAGGCGGGTCGAATGGTGCCATTCGGGCGCGTAGCTCGCGGCCGTGTTGGAGCGCCGGTAGCGCCAGGCGAAAAGCAGCGTGAGGAAGATCACCGGAATGATGATCAGCAGCATCAGCACCGTGGAGACGATGATGAGGTCGCGCTGTTGGATGGCGATATCGCCCGAAGGCGACATGACCACCAAGTTGCATCCTGCCAAAAAAAACAGCGGCAAGACTAATAGAAGGCGGGAAAACTTTGGCAGTTTTTGCACGTCTCTAAGCTCTTTTTGTTTCGTTCGATTGCCGACTAAAGCACTGGCACGATGAGCGATATGAGGTCTTTGGTCGCAGTGCAACATGCATTTTGCATCGCGGGAGAAGTCAGCGTCCACAACGCCGCGAAATCCTGATGAAAACGGGAAGGAATTTTTCCGGCGCCGATTTTTGTATATCCGAAATACAAGACTTTGCCCAATAAAACTCTGGAATAGGTCGGGATAGGTATCACGCGATTTTTCCATCGCATTGATTTTTGAGAACTTCGCGTAACTATTTGGGCAATCGGGACTTGATAAGCTGCAAAGATGGAACAAGATCAGTTTGGGGCGCTTTGCAAAAAGCACCTTGAACGAGGGAGGCGTTTCATATGGCTACTGCCACACATTTAGGACCATCATCTTCATCGCTGGAACGGGATGCGCGGCGCATTCACGATGACAAGCCGGTTTCGCCCGGCAGCATCGCGGTCGGCGTGGTGATCGGTCGCATGTCTGAGTTTTTCGATTTCTTCGTTTACGGCCTTGCATCCGTACTCGTCTTTCCACAACTCGTCTTTCCCTTCGCGCCGGACAGGCTGACGGGCACGCTCTATTCCTTTGCTATCTTCTCGCTCGCCTTCCTTGCCCGCCCCGTCGGCTCGGTCGTCTTCATGACGATCGATCGTCTGTACGGGCGCGGCACGAAGCTCACCATCGCGCTCTTCCTGCTCGGCGGTTCGACGGCATCGATCGCCTTCCTGCCGGGCTATGACGAGATCGGCTACTGGTCGATTGCGCTGCTGGCCCTCTTTCGCCTTGGCCAGGGCTTTGCGCTTGGTGGAGCTTGGGATGGCCTTGCCTCGCTGCTTGCTCTCAATGCGCCGCCGAATCACCGTGGCTGGTATGCGATGATCCCGCAGCTCGGCGCACCGATCGGTTTTGCGCTGGCGAGCATCCTGTTCGGTTACTTCGTCGCCAATCTTTCCCCGGAAGACTTCCTCTCATGGGGCTGGCGTTATCCGTTCTTCGTCGCCTTCGCGATCAACGTCGTCGCGCTCTTTGCCCGCCTTCGTCTCGTCATGACCAAGGATTTCGGCACGCTCTTGGAGCAGCATGAGCTTGAAGCAGCACCGATCCTCGACGTGCTGCGCGTCCACGGCCGCGATATTCTGATCGGCGCTTTCGTGCCGCTGGCAAGCTTCGCTATGTTCCACCTCGTCACCATCTTCCCGCTCGGCTGGGTGAGCCTTCACAGCGATCGGCCGATCGGTGCCTTCATGGTGGTACAGGTTATCGGTGCCATCGTCGGCGTCGTCGCCATCATTGCCTCGGGCATGATCGCGGACCGCATCGGCCGCCGCGCGCAGCTGGCGATCTGTGCCGTCCTGATCGCAATCTTCAGCTTCATCGGACCGCTGCTGATCGGTGCCGATAATACCGGGCATGATGCCTACGTCATTATCGGCTTTGCCGTACTCGGCCTTTCCTTCGGTCAGGCGACCGGCTCGATCTCGTCGCGCTTCGGCCGTGGTTATCGCTATACAGGAGCGGCGTTCACCTCCGACCTTGCTTGGTTGGTCGGCGCCGGTTTTGCGCCGCTGGTGGCGCTCAGCCTGTCGAGCCAGTTCGGCCTGGCCTTCGTCGGATACTACCTGCTCTCGGGCGCGATCTGCACGCTGGCGGCTCTCGCCTTCAGCAGGGCGCTGGAACAGCGCGAATAGTGCGCATAGAGGTATAACGAAAAGGCTCGCTTGGGAAACCCGGCAGGCCTTTTTGTTTGGGGCGCCTATTTCGGGCTTTACTGCGCCATCTGCGGCTGCTTGGCAGCGCGCGCGGCGGTCAGTTCGGCGGTCGTATGGTTGAGACGGTCGGCGAGCACGCGCATGATCTCCACGGCCATTTCCGGGAAATCGCTCAGAAGCTTGAGGAAATGTTCCTTGCTGATGCGCAGGACTTCGAGTGGTGAGGTGGCGCGCACGGTCGCGGTACGCGAGACGTCGCAGAGAATGGCGATTTCGCCGACGATGGAATTGACCTCGACATCGGCGACCTTGATCTCACCGGCAGGCGAGGAAACGATGATATCGGCCGTGCCGGACAGAACGACATAGGCGGCGTCGCCGACATCGCCCTGGCGGAACAGGTTCTGGCCGGCGTGGTAGGTCATGCGATCGGAGGTGAAGGCCAAGAGCTTGAGTTTCGCTGGTGCGATCCTCGAGAAGATCGGCACCCGCCGCAGCATTTCGACTTCATCTCTCAACAGCATGAGCGTTACAACCCCCTGCCGCATGGTCCTTGATCATGCGCTAAAAACCAATTCCAAGCGCCTTGCGGGCGCCGTCTCTGCCGCCCCAATAGAATATTACGATAACAGTTCCTTGAACATCCCGTTTTTCTCGGAAAGTTCCGGATAGTTGCCCACCTCGGCAAGATCGCCGCGATCGAAGAGCAGAATTCGATCGAAGATTTCCGCAAGCTTGGCGTTGGACAGCACCCAGATGATCGCCGGACGCTTGCCTTCCTCATGCAGGCCTTCGATGACGTTGTGGGTGATCTGATCCTGGATGCGCTGATCGAGCGCCGGGATCGGCCGGTTGAAGATGAAGTAGTCGGAGCGCTTGAGCAGGGCGCGGGCGAGATTGAGCTTCTGCCGCTGCACCCCAGTCAGGCGCTTGCCGCCGGAGCCGACATCAAATTCGAGCCCGATCGACAATACGTCGTCGTAGAGATCGAGCGCATCGAAAAGTTCACCCATGATGAGACGAATGCGGTCGGAGGCATCGGCCTGCTGATAGGCGATGCGGCCGAAGAGCACATTGTCCATCAGGCTTGCGGAAGCCGTGAAGCGGTTGATGTCATAACGCTCGATCAGCTCGGCGAGATCGTCGGGGATGTTCTGGTGGAACTGTTTGCGGGCGCTAACGATCTTGTCCATCAGCGCCTGGGTCAAGAGGCCGAAGCGGTGCCGTGGTTCGATATAGGCGAAGCTCAGGCGGATGATGCTGGCCCGGTCTTCCGGCGTCGCATCCTCGAAGCGCTTGCCCTGCAGCTTCTGCAGCAGCGCCTGATAGGTCGGGATATCATCCGCCGTCATGAAGGTGAGCTGCTGGAAGAAGGGGTGGTCCGGCGGCAGGTCGTGGAAGAGTTCCACCGCGTTCTCGGCAATCTCCAGGCCCATCGCATAGAGGTCGGTGCTGAGCCCGGTATCGCGGAAGAGCTGCTGGAAATAGGGGTGGCCGGCAAGCCGACGATTGTTCATCAGCGGCCGCTTCATCGTGCCGAAGAGCAGGTTCTCGCCGACGGTTGCCTGTGTATTGTAAGTGTCGAAATCGAAGGGCACGACGATGGCGTCGAGGTTTTCGCTGGCAAGCCGCTCGCGCAGCGACGTCCTGAGTTCGACGATATGGCTGCCGAGCGCAGTATGAACCTCGGTATTGACGGTGGATCGCAATGCCAGATCCAGAATGTCCTGCGACATCATGACGGCGTCGAGCACCGGCCGGATCGCCTTCAGCAGGTCTTCCGGGCCGTTCGCGCCGGCTGCCTTGTAGTCAACCCAGTCGCTGTTGAGATCGAGTGTCGGATTGCCGGCCTTCTGCGATTCCGCGACATGCCACTTATATTCCTGCGCGGCCTTGCCGTCATACTCGGGTTCCCTCATCGGCGCATGCTTAAGGCCGTAGAGCAGATTGTCGCGTAGCGTGCCGTGGAAGAAATAGCTGTCGGCGGAGGCATAGGAGATGCGCCGGCCGGTAATCGATTCCGGCAGATCCAGCAGATCCTGTCCGTCGATGGTGATACGGCCGGAATCCGGCCAAACGAGCCGGCCAAGCGCTTCGGCGAAGGCTTCCGCGCCGCTGCCGTTCGGTCCGACGATCGCAACCGTCTCGTTGGGCTTGATCTCGACCGAGACATGGTCGACGAGGCGTGCGCCGCTGTCGTCGCTGACGGAGAGGTTTGTGACGACGAAGGCGCTCGTCAGCGGCGTCACCGGCGTCGTGGCCAGCTCCTGGATGCGGCTTTCGATCAGCGGCTCGATATTGAACTGCTCGTAGACCTGCGCATATTTGACCTGCACGTCCTGGCGCATCTGGTCCCAGTCGATCAGCTCCTTCAGCGGGCCGGGCAGGTCCTTGTAGGCGGAAATGACGGCGACGAGCTGACCGATGTCGAGCCGGCCCTGCAGCGCCAGATAACCGCCGATCGCATAGAATAGGAAGGGCGTGACCTGGGCGAGGAAGTTGTTGATGAACTTGACCAGAAACTTCCACTGATAAAGGTCGTAGCGGATCGAGAAGATGCGGCCGAGGCGGGTGGCGATATCGGCGCGCTCGAAGTTGGAGGTATCGTTGCCATGGATCGTGCCGATGCCGTCGACGATCTCGCCGACGCGGCCGGAAAGTTCGCGGGCGGTCAGCTGGCGCTGACGGCCGAGTTCCAGCAGGCGCTTGCGCATGCGGGGGATGACCACCGCCTGCACGCCGACGATGGCAGCCGCGATCATGCCGAGCCAGAAATTCTGGATGATGATGAAGGCAAGGGCGGTGATCGCCTGGCCGCCGAGCAGGGCGGGTGAGACGAAGGCGTCGCCTGTGAAGCCACCCATCGGCTCCACCTCATCCTTGATCATGGTGGCGATTTCGGCGGATTTCACCCGCTTGAAATGGGCGGGCGGGAAACGCAGCACGCGATCGATGAGTTCGAAGCGGATGCGGCGCAACATGCGCTCGCCGAGCCGGCCCTTGTAGGTGTTGATGTAGAACTTGAAGAGGCCGTTCAGCACGACCAGCGCCAGGAAGACGAGGCTCAGTGCCATCAGCATCTGGAAGCGGTTGAGCTCCAGGCCCTTGAAGAATTCGACATGCCCGATCAGCGGGATGTCGTAAGCGATGTGCATGAAGGTCTGTCTTGCGCCCGGCCCTTCGAAGCCGTCACCCTGAATAGGTCCGTTGACGATCTGCTTCGGCAGGTCGAAGGACAGGAAGTAAGGCACCATGGAGGCTGCGACGACCAGCAGAATCCAGAGCTGCTGCAGCCGCGTATTCTTCCAGATATAACGCGCGAGGCTTTTTTCCATGGCTAACCGTCAGACTGTGGGGAAAGTCCGTGCAGTGATCCTGATGCTGAAGAAGAGGGAATCTCCGAGTACAGGACCATGCAGTCAGACCGCCGATATCGCAACGAAAACAAGGCGGAGCGGACTGATGTCGAAACGCCGATTCTCGCCGGAAATTTTCTTATATCACATGAATTTTGGAATAGGCGAGGGTTTCAGCCGATCATCGAGCGAATGATGGCTGCACTTTTTGCGGCTCCGTCGAGATCGAGGCGAACGGCCGGACGCGGCGGGGCGGCAAGTGCCCGTTCGACCGCAGCCTTGACGTCGTCGAGGGTCAGCCCCTTCTCCGGCAGGATTTCGGCAAGGCCTAGCGCCTGCAACCGTTCGGCGCGCACGGTCTGTTCCGTCTCACCCGCCGCCACGAAGGGGATGAGGATCGAACGGCATTGGGTGCGCAGGAGATCTCCCACCGTGTTGTAGCCGGCCTGCGAGATAGAGACTTTCGCACCGCGCAGCAGCGAGGGGAAATCCTTGCGGAACCGTACCAGCGTGACATTGGCAGGCGCATCTTCCGACAATGCAGAAAAATCGGCTGCGGGAAGGTTGGGGCCGGTAACTAGCAGCCAGCGGATATCGGCAGGCAGAAGTGCGGCCGCATCGCGGGCGGCGCGGATCAGTTCCAACCCGACGGCGCCGCCGCCCGCCGAAGCGATGATGTCGAATGTCTCGGATGGTTCCGGCGCCGGCGGTGGAGCGACAAGACCGGTATAGCGCAGCCGGTCGGCGATATCGGCTGTCAGCGGAAAAGTATCTTCCAGACGCACGAAATCCGGATCGCCGTGAATGAGCACGGCGTCGAAATGGTCCCTGACCAGTTTGACGGTTTCCTCGTCGCGGCCGGGCTTGCGGTTTTCCTGCAGGATGTCGCGCACTGAGCTTAAGAGCTTCGGCCGTGGGTTGGCCTTTTCGATCGCATCGAGCAGGGGCAGCAGTTCGAAGCGCATCTGTCGGCGGCCGAAGGGGAAGGCCTCGATAATGACGACTTCGGGCTTCGCTTCCTCAAAGGCTTTCAGAAGCAGGTCGCGGCGTCTGGACAGAAATTCCTCGCCTGCCGCCTGCCCGTCGGCATCGGCAAGGCCGGAAAAGCCGACATTGCTGGCGACGACCGGCGGCAGTTCGATGGTCTTCACACCGTCGCCCGGAAAGCCCGGCACAGGCAGGCCGCCGGTGACGACGGTGACTTCGAAGCCGTCCTTTACCAACGCATTGGCGATGCGGCTGGCGCGCGCAATATGACCGATGCCGAGCAGATGCTGGACATAAAAGAAGATACGGGGAGCAGTCATGACGCTTTCTGCCATTCTGCCTCGAACAGGCCGCTCAGCTGACGGATGCTGGAATGGTAATCGAAATGGTCTCGCACGCGTTCCTCCGCCGCATCGCCCAGCCGTTTGCGCATATCGGGATTGCGGATCGCCGTCTCGAGCGCCTTTGCAAGGGCTGCCGGATCCTCCGGCGGCACGACCAGACCGTTTTCGCCGTCGCTCAGCAGTTCCGGCACGCCGGAGACATTGGTGGAGAGACAGACGAGCCGTTGGCTGGAAGCCTCGACCAGTACATTCGGCAGGCCGTCGCGGTCGCCATTGGCGGCTATGCGGCAGGCGAGGGCGAAGAGGTCGGCGCAGCGATAGTGATCGAGCACGTCTTCCTGCGCCAGCGCGCCCTTCCAGGTGATGCGTTCGGCAAGACCGAGTTCAGCGGCAAGCTTTTTCAGCTTGGAAAGCTCCTCGCCGCCGCCGATATGGTCCATGCGCCAGTTGAGCTCCTTCGGCAGCAGGGCAAGGGCGCGCAGCAGCACGTCGTAGCCCTTCTTTTCCACCGCCCGGCCGACGCTGAGGATGAAGACGGGGTCGGCGGGATCGCTGCCGTTGCGGTTTGAGCGCTCGCCTGAGAAATGGCCGAAGCGGGCGAGGTCGAGGCCATGATAGCTCAGATGTACCGCATCCTGGCGCCTCGTCAGCGCTTTCATATGCTCGTAGCCACTGCGGGTGCAGGTGACGGCCCACCGGGCACTTCCGAGCTTCTGGCCGAGGTCCCAGTCGGGTGAGGTCCAGATATCCTTGGCATGGGCCGAGCAGGTCCAGGGCGTGCCGGTCAGAATGCTCGCATATTCCGTCACGGAAGCGGGCGTATGGATAAAATGAGCGTGCAGCCACTCGCCGTTGTCAGGCCATTCGCGTGCCAGGACCAGCGCCTGGCCGAGCCGGCGGAAGCGATTGCGGGAGATGTCGCGCGGCAGATCGGCAAAGAAACGCTTCATCAGCGCGCCGAAGCCAGGTTTCGAAAAGCCGGCAAGAAGGCCCCTCAGCACGCGAATCGGCTCTTCATGCAGATATTCCGGAAGATAGACGACGCGCGCCTTGATCTCATCATGGACGGGATGACGCTTCTTGTCGGTCGGCCGGCGCATGGAAATCAGCGTCAGGTCGAAGCCGGCCTTTTCAAGGCCGAGCAGTTCCTGGGCGATGAAGGTTTCCGAAAGGCGGGGATAGCCTTTCAGCACGACGAGAATCTTGCGGCGTGGCGACAAAGGATGGCTCTTTATTCTGCGCCGACGAGGGAAAGATGGCGTCCTCGGCTGTCCAGCCATATGCCGACAGTGCGGGAAATATGATCCAGCCCCTCGAGGTGCATGTTGCAGCCGCTCCTTGATGGCGGCAACCGCGAGGGCAGGCGCTTCAGCGTTTCGGCCATGATCGCCGGGTCAGCAGATTGCACTGGCAGCAGCATATCGATGAGGCCGAGTTCGCTGGCGCGGCGGGCGCGCAGAAGCTGCTCCTCGCGCGGGGCGACGCGTGGGACGATGAGCGCCGGCTTGTCGAAGGAAAGGATCTCGCAATAGGTGTTGTAGCCACCCATAGCGACGACGGCAGTGGCGCCGTCGATCAATTCCTCCATGTGATTGTCGAATTCGATCACCTCGATATAGGGGATCTTCTCCCCTTTTTTGACCAGCTTTGCACGTTCGGCCGCCGGCATATACGGACCAAGTACGACAAGCGCCTTCTGCGTCAGCGTCTCGTCGGCCTCATAGGCATTCATCACGTCGTGAACGAGATCGGAGCCGTCACCGCCGCCGCCTGTCGTCACCAGGATATAGTCGTCCTTGCGGGCATTCAGCGAGTTCTTGCCCTTGGAGACGCTGCGCTGCAGGAAGCCGACGAAATCCATCTTGCGGCGAACGCCGGCGGGTACGTCGAGGCCGACAAGCGGATCGTAGAAGTCCGGCGGCCCATAGACCCAGATGCTGTCGTAATACTGGTCGATCTTCTGCATGACGCTGTTTCTCTTCCACTCGGCTTCAAGCAGATGCGGTGCGTCCATGATCTCGCGCAGACCGAGCACCAGAGTGGTGCCGCGCGCTTTCAGATAGGCAAGCGTTTCCTCGATCTCGCCCTTCAGGCCCATCGGCTCCTTGTCGACGATGAAGATATCGGGTTCGAAGGTCTCGGCGGTGTGACGAATGCTCGACTCGCGCATCTTCAGCGTATCCTGAAGATCGATGTGGCTGGCCAGCGAGGTATATTCACCGTTGCGAAGCTTGATGACGCTCGGGATCTTCACGAAGTCGACGCGGGCACGATAATCGAAGGCGCCGGCAATCGTCGCGCCCGAGATGATCAAGATGTTCAGGCCGCGATAATCCTCGACGAGGGCATGGGCGATCGTGCGACAACGGCGCAAATGGCCGAGGCCGAATGTATCGTGGCTGTACATGAGGATGCGTGCATCTTCGAGGCGTCTGGCCATGGGTGTGCCCTCTGAGGTGGACGACATACTTCTACCACCCCCGCAAATCGGAGGCCACGAGGCGGCGGACGCAAAGCAGCCCGTCGAACTCGACGCTATTTGTAGGGATCTGCCGCATCGCGCAAGCCATCTCCCAGAAAATTGAACGCCAAAATCACCAGTACAACCGGAACGATCGGGAACAGCAGCCACGGATAGAAGGCGATGACGCTTACGCTCTTGGCCTCCGTCAGCAGGATGCCCCAGCTGGTAATGGGTGGCCGCAGGCCGAGGCCGAGGAAGGAGAGCGCCGTCTCACCGAGGATCATACCCGGAATGGAAATGGTGGCGGATGCGATAAGATGCGACATGAAGCCGGGCACGAGATGCCGGCCGATGACACGCGGGGTGCTGGCACCCATGAGCTGGGCTGCCTGGACATAATCTTCCTCACGCAGCGCCAGAAGCTTGGAGCGTACGGCGCGGGCAAGGCCCGTCCAGTCGATGATGCCAAGAATGACGGTGATGCCGAAATAGATGACGATCGGGCTCCATGTCACCGGCATGATGGCGGCGAGCGCCATCCAGAGCGGCAGGGAGGGCAGTGATTGTAGCACTTCGATCAGGCGCTGGACGATGAGGTCGAAGATGCCACCCCAATAACCAGCGAGGCCGCCGATGATGATACCGAGCACGAAACTGATGGAAATACCGATCAGCCCGATGGTGAGCGAGATGCGTGCGCCATAAAGGATGCGTGAAAGCACGTCACGGCCGAGACGGTCGGTGCCGAGCAGGAACATCTGTCCACCGATTGCCGGGCAGACGAGATGAAAGTCGGAAGCGACAAGGCCCCAGAGCTTGTAGTCATCGCCACGGCAGAAGAAGCGGATCGGCTGGATGTCGTTCTGGTTGTCGGTATAGAGACGGTGCAGCGTATCGATATCGAGCGTCATCTTCCGGCCATAGACGAAGGGGCCGACGAAATTGCCCTCGCTGTCGAAAAGACGGACGCGCTGCGGCGGCGAATGGATGAAATCGACGTTGCGGGTATGCAGCCCGTAAGGCGCCAGGAACTCGACGATAAGGATCATCAGGTAGACGGCGGCGAGGAAGATGCCGGATGCAAGCGCCAGCCTGTGGCGCTTGAACTTCCACCACATGAGCTGCTTCTGCGAGGCAAGGTGGATGCGCGACTGCGCTGATGTCATCGTCTCCGTTGCGATCGGATCGAACGGGGCGGTCGAAACATAATGCGGCAGCGGCGCACCGGGAGCGGGTAGGGGCGACATTATTTGGTGCTCCTGCCTTGCAGACGGATGCGGGGATCGAGGAAACCGAGCGCGATATCGGAAATCAGCACGCCGATGACGTTGAGGAAGGCGAGGAACATCAGGAACGAGCCGGCAAGATACATATCCTGGCTCTGCAGTGCCTTGATTAGCATCGGCCCGGTCGTCTCCAGCGACAGAACGATGGCGACGATCTCGGCGCCCGAAATAATCGACGGCAGGATCGAGCCGATATCGGCGACGAAGAAGTTGAGCGCCATACGGAGCGGATATTTGACCAGGGCGCGCACCGGATGCAGCCCTTTGGCGCGTGCCGTCGTCACATATTGCTTCTGCATCTCGTCGAGCAGGTTGGCGCGCAGGCGGCGAATCATGCCGGCGGTACCCGCCGTGCCGACGATGATGACCGGGATCCAGAGATGCGCGAGGATGGACCGCGCCTTAGCCCAGCTCATCGGCTCGTTCAGATATTGCTGGTCCATCAGATGGCCGATGGAAAGCCCGAACCAGACATTTGCGAAATACATCAGGATCAGCGCCAGCATGAAGTTGGGGATGGCGATGCCGAGCAGGCCGAGGAAGGTCAGGCCGTAATCGCCCCAGCTATATTGATGGGTTGCCGAATAGATGCCGATCGGGAAGGCAATCAGCCAGGTGAGAAGGATGGTCGTGAAGGAGACGAGGATCGTCAGCCACAATCGGTCGCCCACGACGTCGGAAACCGGCAGCTGATATTCGAAGGAATAGCCGAAATCGCCATGCAGCATGCCGCCGACCCAGAAGAAGTAGCGCACGATCCCCGGCTGGTCGAAGCCGTATTGATGGCGCAGCTCCTCGATTTCCTGCAGGTTTGCGGTCTCGCCCTGTGCGCGCAGTTCGGCGATCTGGCTTTCGAAGAAGTCACCCGGCGGCAGTTCGATGATGACGAAGACCAGCGCCGATATCACGAGCAGGGTCGGCACCATGGCGGCGATACGCCAGAGAATATAGCGGATCATCGCTCAGGCCTCCTTGAACCAGAAGGTATCAGGCATGTAGACGCCGAGGAAGGAGGTTGGATCGAAGCCGTAGAGCGCGTGCTCCGGCACATTCTGCATCTTGGCGGACATGAGGATCGGCTGCAGCGTGCTGTTGATGAGGCCGATCGAAAAGACCTGCTGGGTATAGAGGGACAGCATCTTGTGCCAGATAACCTCACGCTCTTCCGTCGTAGCACTTGCGCCCCACTGGTTCAGGAGATCCACAAGCTCGGCCGCCTCCGGCAGATCGGGCGCCTTGCCCTCCTGACCGGCCGAAAGATAGTACATGCCCCAGAGCGGCCATTGAAGCTGGTCATCCAGTGTAGGGGCTAGTCCATAAGGAGACATGTCGGCGGTCGGCACGCCGTTGTCCAGCCCGTACCAGATCGACATCATGATCGAGCCGCTCATGGCGCGATTGCGGAAGACGTCGCGCTGCGAGGTGCGGGTGAAGAGCGCCAGACCGATATCGGCCCAGTGATCGTGCACGAGTTCCAGAACGTCCGTGTCGAGATTGCTCTCGCCGGCTGTCTCGACGGTGATCTCGGCGCGGCGTCCATCAGGCAGCAGGCGGATGCCATCGCTGTCGCGCTTGTCGAGGCCGAGTTCGTCGAGCAGCTTGTTGGCCGTATCAGGGTCGAAATTCACATAGGCATCGGCATATTCCTGCTTGAAGAGCGGGCTTTCCGGCAGCACCGTGTCGGCACTCACCTTGCCGAGGCCGTAGAAGGCCACCATGTTGATCTCATGCCGGTTGATCGCCAGCGACAAGGCCCGGCGGAAGCGCACGTCGCGAAAAAGCGCGCGCCAGGCTTCGTCGGCGACATTGAGGTTCGGTAACAGTGTGATGCGCGAGCCGCGCGTCATCTTCCAGAGATCGACCTTCACCGGGAAGCGCTTTTCCGCCTCTTTCAGGAAGGTGTAGTCGTTGAAGTCGATGCCGGTCGCCTGCAGGTCGGATTCGCCCGCACCCGCCTTGGCGGCGATGATCGAGGAAGACGAGACGTTGAGGATGAAGCGGTCGAGATAGGGCAGTTGCATGCCGTTTTCGTCCACGCGGTGGAAGAACGGATTGCGCTCGAAGACGAACTGATCGGCCGGCGGAGCGGTGCGGTTTTTCCAGGGATCGAGCGTTGGCAGATCGGGATTGTTGGGCCGGGAAGCGAGGGCCATCTTGATGTGCAGATCGGCCCACTTCTTGGCGCGGTTCTTTTTCATCAGCTCCTCGAGCTTGACCTTGTCCTGGAAGCCCTTGTGGAACTGTTTCAAGTAATGGCCCGGGCCATAGATGACGAGCGGCAGGGGGCCGGCAAGCGCCGACAGGAAAACCGGGTTGGGCTTGTCCCAGCTATAGCGCACAGTCAACTCGTCGAGCACTTCGAAGCGCGGCAGGGAGCCATGTGGACGTAGCTCCAGCGCGCCGCCGCCGGGCGTCAGTTCCTTGTTGAGAATGACGTCTTCCCACCAGTATCGGAAGGCTTCGGCCGTGAAAGGATGCCCGTCAGACCATCTGTGCCCGTCGCGCAGGTAGAAGGTAAAGACCGTGTCATTCTCCGAGGTGAAGTCACGAAGGATATCGGGCTGGAACTGCAACTTCGTGTCGTAGCCGACCAGCCGCGAATAGCCGTAGACGGTCATGTAGCGGATATCGCGCACACCGCCGATGATGGTGCGCACGTTGCCGCCATAGGTGCCGGGCACGCGGCCCATCTCCTTGAGATTGACGATACGCGGCTCAGTCGGAATGCGCTCAGCCATTGGCGGCAGACTGCCGTCAGCGACCCTGGCCTTCAAAATTTCTGGCTCGGCGATCTGCTGTGCCCGGAGCACCGAAGGCGCGATAGCCGAACCGATCAGGCCGCCGAGAAAGATGCGGCGTGTCACCATCAGACCAGCTCCTTTGCGTCGGCGCCCTTACGGGCGCGCACCAGATGGCCGCCGCCGAGGTCGGCAAAGGCGAGTTCGGAGGCATCGTCATGATCGGCCGTGAAGACGCCGCCCCAGTTCTGCTTGTCGGCTGCACCGTTTTCCTGCAGCGCTTTGAAGTCGAGCGGCCGGTCGAGGTCCGGGAAGGGAACGGCGGCAAGCAGTGACTTCGTATAGGGGTGAACCGGGTTGCGCAGGATGATCTCGCGCGGCGCGATCTCGACGATGCGTCCCTTGCACATGACGGCGATGCGATCGGCCATATAATCCACAACGGCGAGGTTGTGCGAGATGAAGAGATAAGTGAGCCCGAGTTCCTTCTGGAGGTCTTTCAAGAGATTGAGGATCTGTGCCTGAACCGAGACGTCGAGGGCCGAGACCGGTTCGTCGAGGATGATGAGCTTGGGACCGAGGGCGAGCGCGCGGGCAATGCCGATGCGCTGGCGCTGGCCGCCAGAGAAGCTGTGCGGATAGCGGTTGAGATAGCGCCGATCGAGGCCGATCGCGCCCATCAGCGCCTCGACCTTCTGCTTGCGCTCGGCGCTGTTGCCACGGTCGTGAATCTCAAGAGGCTCGCTCAGAATGTTGCGCACCGTCATGCGCGGCGAGAGCGAGGAGACAGGGTCCTGAAACACCATCTGGATCTTGGTGCGCAGGTCCTGCAGTTCCGAGCCCTTGACGGAGAGGACGTCGATGACGTCCTTGCCATCGTTGAAGAGGACCGAGCCGCCATCCGGTGTCACTGCACGCATCAGGATCTTGCTGACCGTCGTCTTGCCGCAGCCGGATTCGCCGACCAGCCCCAGGCATTCGCCAAGGCGGATATCGAAGCTGACATCATCGACGGCGTGCACGATGGCCGCTTCCTGCCCGCCGAAGAAGCCGCGCTTGCGCGTCTTGTAGGTTTTGGAAAGATTGGCAACGGAAAGCAGCACGCCCGGCGCCTCCTTCTCGACCGACTTCTTCTTGCCGATCAGCGATTCCAGATTGACCGGTACCTCGCGCAGTGCCTTCAGCCGCTCGCCTGGCTTCATGTCGAAATGCGGAACTGCGGCCATCAAGGCCTTGAGATAGGGATGCTGCGGATTGCGGAAGATTGCCTCGACCGGGCCGGCCTCCATGATCTCGCCGTGATAGATCACCACCACTTCGTCAGCCATATTGGCGACGACACCGAGATCGTGGGTGATGAGCAGCATCGCCATGCCGAGCTTGGCCTGCAGGTCGCGCAGCAGTTCCAGGATCTGCGCCTGGATCGTCACGTCGAGCGCCGTCGTCGGCTCGTCGGCAATCAGCAGCGCCGGCTTGCAGATCAGCGCCATCGCGATCATGGCGCGCTGACGCATGCCGCCGGAAAGCTCGAACGGATACATGTCGTAGGTGCGCTTCGGATTGGAAAAACCGACGAGGCCGAGCATTTCCTCGGTGCGCTCGCGCGCTTCTTTCTTATCGGCGTCCGTGTGGATCAGAAGCACTTCGCTGATCTGGTTGCCGACCGTGTGGAGCGGCGAGAGCGACGTCATCGGCTCCTGGAAGATGGTCGCCATGCGGCGGCCGCGCAGGTCGCGCATCTCACCGCTATCGCGCGACAGCGCCACGATATCCGTCGCCTTGCCATCTAGCGGATCGGTAAACAGGATGCGACCACTTGCATGTGCCGGTGCCGGCAAGATGCCCATGATCGCCTGGCTGATGACGGATTTGCCGGAGCCGCTTTCGCCGACGAGGGCAGTCACTTTTCCCGGCAGGATGCGGAGATTGGCTTCCTTTACGACACGCAGCCGGTCGCCGAAAACGGAGAAGGCGACATCCAGATTCTCAACACGCAACAGATCGGCTGCAGACGCCATACCAATGAAATTCCCCAGTCTTTATGTGTTCCCGTTAAGGCACACTATCGTACCGTAAACGGGGTGTCCAGTTGATGACAGACATGGGAAAAAGCGGCACAGGGCGCCCATTTTACAGGCCGCTTGGTGCGAGGGTTCTCATATAGACGCAACGGCTAAAGCGGCTGCAATGTTCGCGCGTGGTTACTGAATGAATTTTTCGATCGGCGTGCGTTTTACCTGTTTCTTGTCGCGGTGAAGCATGATGACCTGTTCTGCTTCCGAAAGGCCGTTCTGAACGGCTTCGCGGAAGCCTTCGTCGACGTGAATGGCAGATGCCGGCGCGCGCGGTTGCAGCACCGTCACTTTCTGGCGGATGCCGCGCAGCTTTTCCTCGCCGAGCGTGATCCATTCGCCGCCGCAATAGCCGGCAAAGGCCTGGCTCGCGACGACCTCGCGGCTATATTTCTTCGTCAGTACCTGCAGGCGCTGCACCTCGTTCACCGCCGAACCGAAGGCAGAGAAGGTGAGGCGGTCCTTCAGGCCGACATTGCCGAACATGACGTTGCCGACATGTAGGCCGATGCCATAGCCGATCTTTGGAAGCCCCTTTGTCTCGCGATCCTTGTTGAGTTCGGCAACACGCGCCTGCGCGTGGTGTACGGCTGAAAGCGCTGCCTCGCAGGCGATCTTGGACGGGTCCTTGTGGCGGCCGCAGGGATAGACCGCGAGAAAGCCATCGCCGAGAAAGCTCAGGATTTCGCCGCCATTGCGGTTGAAGGGTGCGGCGATCGCGTCGAAGAACTGGTTGAGCGTATCGATATAGGCCTGCCGGCCCTCCTTCTCGGCATACATGGTCGATTCGCGCATGTCGGCCATCACGAGGGCCGCACGGATCGTTTCGCCGTCGCCACGGCGAACCTGCCCGTTCAGCACGCGTTTGCCGGCATCGCCGCCGAGATAGGTAGTCAGCATATTGTTGGCGAGCTTGGCAAGCACCGCCATCTTGGCGGCGACCGCCAGATGGTTCTGCATGCGCAGCAGCGCGTCGATCATGTCGTCGGAAAAACCGACCGGGCTGTCGGTCGACCATGAACCCATCATGCCCTGCACCGAGCCATCACCGAACGGCTGCACGAAGGCGAGGTAATCGGTGATCTTTTCCTGCCGCAGATCCTCGAAAATCGGGAATTCATTCGGGCCTTCAGGCATGATACGGCGGCGGATATGCTGCAGATTGTTGTCGAGAAGATGGAAATAGGGGCTCTGCAGGAAACGATCCTGCTTCTGGCCGGCCGGCATCCGAAAGCCTTCGATGGTTACGCCGCTCGCGCGCTTCCAGGTGAAGCTCAGTGCGTCGTAGAGCGGATGCAGCATCGAGAAGGTCAGGTGCACGCGCGCGAGTGGCAGACCGGCGGCAGCAAGCCGCTCGCAGAAACCGCGCACGATGTTTTCAAGGTCGTCACCGGCCAGCGAAGAATTCGTCAGCCATTCAGCAACACGGTCCAACAAAATGGAGGATACGCTGGATTCGATCGTGCTCATTCTTGGTATTATCCTCATGTCGCACGTCCATCCTCAAAGACAAAAACAACCCCGACCTGCCCATTCACGATGAGCAGATCGCAAAGAATTCAGGATGTACGAGCGGTATTATCGTGTCAACGATGTGCCGATGACCCGGCACTGACACCCGCCAGCTTCCGACCTCCTGGAAACGGGCGAGCAATCTTTGCAAAATGGTTCATTATCACTTGCCAAAATAGGCACGCCGGAAGTGCGAAACAATGGGATCCGGATTTTTTTGTGCGTCTCGGTTGTGGCACTGCTCGGACCGAACCATGTTCGCCACACCCCGCTGATGAATCCAAGCCGTGGCGCGGGCAGGCGCTGCGAAGGGGCCGGGTTTAATTTGCCGCGATCATGCATTAGATCAGCGTTCGGATTCACTTTTCGCAAGAGGCATGGCCTTGGACGCACGCTCTTCCACCTTCGAGACGCTTTCAAAGAAGATTGAGGCCCGCACGGCGCGCGCTGGCATTATCGGCCTTGGCTATGTCGGTTTGCCGTTGGCGATGGCTGTGGCACGCAGCGGCTTTACTGTGACCGGCTTTGATATCGACCCGAAGAAAATCGTCGCGCTGGATGCCCGCCGCTCCTATATCGATGCGGTGACGAATGAGGCGCTGACAGCCGAGATCGATGCGGGGCGTTTTTTCTCGACGACCGATTTCGCCGGCCTTGCGGATTGCGACGTGATCGTTATCTGCGTGCCGACGCCGCTCACCAAACATCGCGATCCCGATCTCTCCTTCGTGGAAGCGACATCGCGGTCGATCGCCGCCCATCTGCGGCCGGGCCAGCTCATCGTGCTGGAATCGACCACCTATCCGGGTACCACCGATGATATCGTGAAGGTCATTCTCGAAGAGACCGGGCTGAAATCCGGTTCCGATTTCTTCGTCGGTTTCTCGCCGGAGCGCGAGGACCCCGGCAACCAGCACTACCACACCGCGACCATCCCGAAGGTCGTTGCAGGCGACGGTGCAGAAGCGCTGTCGCTGATGAAATCCTTCTACGGGACAGCCGTTTCGACCGTCGTTCCGGTTTCCTCCAATGCGACGGCGGAAGCGGTGAAGCTCACCGAAAACATCTTCCGCTCGGTCAACATCGCACTCGTCAACGAGCTGAAGACCGTCTACGCGGCAATGGGGATCGATGTCTGGGAAGTCATCGACGCGGCCAAGACCAAGCCGTTCGGTTATATGCCCTTCTATCCCGGTCCCGGTCTCGGCGGCCACTGCATTCCGATCGATCCCTTCTACCTCACCTGGAAGTCGCGCGAATACGAACTGCCGACCCGTTTTATCGAGCTTGCCGGCGAGATCAATTCGGCGATGCCGCGCTATGTCGTCGGCAAACTGGCCGAGGTGCTGGATATCCGTGCCGGCAAGGCGCTCAGCCGCTCACGCGTCCTCGTGCTTGGCCTCGCTTACAAGAAGAACGTTGCCGATATCAGGGAAAGCCCGTCGCTGCGCCTGATCGAAATTATCGAGGAACGCGGCGGCAAGGCGGATTATCATGACCCCTTCGTCGCGGAGATTCCGCCGACCCGTGAATATCAGGCGCTGAAGGGCCGGAAATCCATCGACCTGACGCCGGAAGCCGTTGCGGGATATGACGCGGTTCTCATCGCGACCGATCACGACATGATCGACTATGCGGCTCTTTCGAGGAGCGCCAAACTGATTGTCGATACCCGAAACGTCTTCAGCCGGCTCGGCCTTACTGCCGATCACGTTATCAAGGCGTAACGAGCGCGCCGGAAAGCTGCTTGCCGGTGATCTGGCTGGCAGCGACTGCATAACCGCCGGCGGCACCATCGATGAAGTGCATGTGGTCGCGCGACAGTGGCGTCGGCACGAAGCATGTCACCAGTGCCGATGATTGGCGGTGCAGGCCGTAGCGAGCCACGCCTCTTTCCTGCGCCTGCTTCAGCAGCGTCTCGATGCGGGCGAGATGGGCGGCATCCACGTCGATGGTCATCTTCAGTCCGTCGTCGAACTTTCGGAAATCCGAATTACCCGCGATGTCCCGCTTGTAGCGGCGCGCGTTGAAATGAGCGAAGGTGAGGCCGAATTTGTGCAGGAAAACGATCAAGCCGGTCTGCAGGAAGATGAACAGCTTTTGCCGCAGTCGTTTGCCTTTGGGCGCCGTCGCATTCACCTCGCGATTGATGCCACTCATTGAAAAAGCAAACTCCGGCCCATCTTCCGGCACCGGATGGCCATTGCGGTTTTGCTCGGCGGTGAGCGAAACGATGCCGGCGACGAGAGCCTGAAATTCCGGCCCCGGACCAGCTTCGCCCGGTACGGCGATGATCGAGACGATCTCGCCATTGCGGGCCTCGATCGGGCTCCAGCGACAGGAGAGGCCGGTCAGATCCGGCCGAGTGCCGGGCGCGGCCTTTTCGACGCCGTACCGGCCCATCTTCATGTTCTTTTCGGCCCAAAGCGTGCCGCCGCCGGAAAACATTGCATAGGTGACGTAAGGACTTGCCGAATAGCGAGCGACGCGTACATCGAGACCTTCCGCGCGAATATCGGCGATCGGCACGATGGCGATACGAAGATCGAGGTCAAGATCCTCCTTCACCCAGACCTGCGTCGCGGCAAGAGCCTTGCGTGCTTCCTTCTCAAGCGAAGCGGGCAAGGCGATCAACGCGCCGTCGCCGGCAAAGACGAAGGGATAGTCGCCCTTGCCAACGGCATTCAGCACCGCGGAAATGACGCTTGCGCCGGCCATGTTGACGTCCTTGTAGCGGCCGCCGGAAATCGCCTTCGTCGAGCCGACGATATCGGCCATCGCCAGCACCCACCGTTCGGGCAGCGGCTGGTAATTGCTCTCATCGGTCACGCCTTCGAAGTCGCTGAAAACAGGCACGTTGGCGAAGAATGCGTCGCTGGATATCTCGTTCATGGGGCCGAGTTTATCACAGACCCGTGTTGCCGCTGCAACGGCAATTTGCGGTTCCGGCAATCGACTTGCACCGCATCGATATGGTAGCACCGCTGACATATTTTATGACGGACAGGACAAGATGAGCCGCCTCGATAGCTTCATTCGCCGATTGTCGGCTCAACGCGATATTCTCAATGCCATCATCGATCTGGTGGAAGAGGTGGAGGGGCCGGTGCTCGAATTCGGCCTCGGCAATGGCCGCACCTACGACCATCTGCGCGAGCATTTTCCCGATCGCCGCATTATCGCCTTCGATTGGGAAATACGCTCCTATTCCGCCTCCACGCCGCCAGCCGAAAATATGGTGACGGGCAATATCCGCGACACCGGCCAGGCGTTCCTCGGGATCAATGCTGCGCTCGCCCACGCCGATATCGGCACCGGCCATGACGAGATCGACGCCGTGACGCTGACCTGGCTGCCGCAGCTGATGGCCGGCGTGCTTACCCATCACGGCATCGCCATCAGCGGCCTGCCGCTGGAACATCCCGAACTTTTGCCTCTGCCTTTGCCCGGCGGCATCAAGGAAGGCCGGTATTTCCTCTACCGCAGGAAATGATCCGCGCTTATGAGGCGCAGGAATAGGACGCAGCCGAGAGCGCGGCATATTTTGCCTCGAAGTCGGCCGCGATTTCGTCCAGCGTCACGCTGCCCAATCGCCGCAGGAGCAGGGCCTGCGCCTCCTTCATCGCATCCTCGAGAGCAGCATTCACAGCCTGTTCCACAAGGCATTTCGGCTGGTCGTCGGCTGGGCCGATGGCGAAAAGATGCGGTTCGCCGATGGCGTTGTAGACATCGAGCAGCGTGATTTCCGACAACGGGCGCATCAGCGTCCAGCCCCCGCCATGCCCCTTTTCGGAACGGACATAGCCCTGTTCTCTAAGGCCGGCCATGGTGCGGCGGACGACGACGGGATTGGTGTTCAGCATCTTTGCAATCATTTCGGAGGTCGCCGAATGCTCATGCCGATCCATGTGGATCAGCACGTGCAGCATGCGTGAAAGGCGGCTGTCATTGCGCATGAAGTTCTATTCCCGTCGATCGAATGGGCCATTATCACAAGCAGATCGTAACAAGACAAGTAACATGATGCTTGACTGCGTCATTTCATGTAACTTATGTTGCTTCATGATTGAGGCGACGTCAAAGGAGAGATCCATGTCATTCGAGGTCATCGTCATCGGCGGAAATTTCGCCGGCCTGTCCGCAGCCATGCAGCTTGCCCGGGCGCGACGCCGTGTTCTGCTGATCGATGCAGGCGCACCGCGCAATCGGTTTTCGCACGCGTCACATGGCTTCCTGGGCCAGGACGGCCAGACACCGGCGGCGATCATGCGGGAGGGAAAGCGGCAGCTTTCGCTTTATCCGACCATCACTATCCGCGACGGGGAAGTTGTTCAGGCGCGTGCCGATGGAGATGAATTCGTGATCGGCATCAAGGGTGGTGGCGAAGAAAGGGCCGCGCGCATCGTCCTGGCGACCGGTATCAGCGACTCACTGCCTGAGATCCCCGGCCTGCGGGATCGATGGGGCCGTTCCGTGCTGCACTGCCCTTATTGTCACGGTTATGAAGTGAGTGGCGGTGCACTTGGCGTTCTCGCAACCCTTCCGCTTTCAGCGCATGCGGCCATGCTGCTTCCCGACTGGGGAGAAACGACCTACTTCACCCAGGCCTTGTTCGAGCCCGATGAAGAGCAACTGGCGCGGATGACCGCGCGCGGTGTTCGGATCGAGCGCAGCCCTATCGTCGAATTATTGGGCGACAATCCGAAGCTTGAGGCCGTCCGCCTGACCGACGGCCGGGTCGTGCCGCTGGACGCCGTTTTTGTCGCAGCGAAAACGGCGATGGCAAGCCCGATTGCCGAGCAGCTTGGCTGTGCCTTCGACGACGGTCCGCTCGGGCCGGTCATCCGGACCGGCGATAACAAAGAGACGACCGTCAGAGGCGTCTTTGCCGCCGGCGATGCGGCAAGTGCCATGCACAACGCCACGCTCGCCTCCGCCTCAGGCGTCCTCGCCGGTGTACATTGCCATCAATCGCTGGTGATGCAGTCTGCACCGTAGCCTCTGGCGCCTGGAGCACGACGCCGAAAAGCGTGAGCGGTTTTCGGACGACGACATGCCCTTCTTCGGTCTAAGGCAGGAACAGCACGTCATATTGATCGAATTCGCCCGGCAGATCACGGACTTTCATCTCCTTCTCGCCGTCCTCGAAGACGACGAGACAATCCTCGTAGAAGCCGGCGAGCGTACGAATGAAGGCTTTCGTGCCCTCGGGGCCGTAAAAGAGCGGCGTGAATTCCATATAGAGAGGCGCGCGGCGGGCAAGCAGCGGCAGCATCGAGCGGCAGGCAACCGGCTCATACCCTTCGATGTCCATCCAGACGAGGCCGATGGCCGCTTGGTCGATGCCGAGTCTGTCGAGGATGCCGGTCACAGACCGCACCGGCACGCTGATCTTCTGGTCGCTGGCGCTCTGGCGGATCGCGCTGCTCTTGCCATGATTGGCGCTGTTTAGAAAGAAGTCGATCTTGCCTTCGTCTTCGCCGGCTGCGCAGTTGACGAGGCGCACGGCATCCGTAAGTCCATTCTGACGGATGTTCTGTTCCAAAAGGCGGAAATTGCGCGGGTCCGGTTCGACGCTGACGATCCCGGCAAAGGCCCGGGCGAGCGCAAAATAGACGGTCTGTGTGCCGATATTGCCGCCGATCTCCAGCAGCATGCCGTCCTTCTTCAGCAGGCCGCGCTGGCGCAGGATCACGAGCAGCCGGTCGACGGCCTCGCGTTCGAAATGGCCCTTCCGGAAGACCTTGCGGCCGATATAGTCCGCCGGCGAAAAACTCATCAGGTGATCGCCGGCATCGACGGTCATGGAGGTGACGCGCGGCCCGATATTTTCGATCAGCAGCCGGCGGCCAAAGCGGGTATTGAAGAAACGCGTGGCCAGCGCATTGCGCGCCTTGCGCAAACGGCGCTTCCAATATTTGGCGGTAAGCCATGCCTTGCCGGACATTATTGTCTTTCCTTGAGCGGTTCGGCTGCGTTCTCTCTCGGAACGACATAGACTTTCAAGGGGAGTACCCGACCGCGCACATTGATTTCGCAGCTTTCGACCGTTTCCGGATCGATGCCTGCGCGTACCGCGACCGGCTCGGAAATGACGATAGCGGCATTGAGTTCCTTGGCCGCGGTTTCCAGGCGACTTGCCACATTGACCGTATCGCCGACGGCGGTCAGGCTGCGCACGCGCCCATAGCCCATCGTGCCGACCACGGCCGGGCCGGCATGGATGCCGATGACGATCTGCAGCGGCAAAGGCAGTTCCTCGGAAAGTTCGGCGGCGAGCTTCTCCACCTCGGCAACAATTGCGGTTGCGGCTGCTACCGCCTGCCGGCAGGCTTCCTCAGGCGTGGTGTTGAGGCCGAAGAGTGCCATAGCGCCGTCGCCGATGAATTTGTCGAGCCGTCCGCCGGCCTGTTCCACTGCCTTGCCGACGATCCCGAAATAGCGGTTGAGCAGGAAGACGACGTCGAAGGGCAGGCGGGTTTCGGTCAGCGTAGTGAAATGGCGCATGTCGCAGAAGAGCACGGCGATCTCGCGCTCGCGGCCGGGGCTGGTTTCCTGGCTGTTGGCGGGAAGGGCAGCCTCTGTCTGCGGTACGAGCAGCGGCGCGACGGTCAAGTCCTTATCCGGGCGGAGCTGACAGGCGAGGCGCACATCGGATGCCGCATTGATGCGCTTCAGCGTCGTCTGCTCCAGCTTGTCGGGCGGCGGCAGGGTCCAGTAATCGCCGAGGATCTGCACGCGGCAGGTGGAGCACTGGCCCTTGCCGCCGCAGACCGAATAGTGCGGCAGACCGCCAAGCCTGCTTGCTTCCAGGACGGTGAAGCCGCGGGGCACGCGCACCGTCTCGCCGCCGGGATAGTGAACCGCAACTTGGTTCGCCCGCTCTTTCAGCCTGCGGCGCGCCCGTGCCAGGATGACGAGGGCCAGCGTTGCGGAGAAGCTGCCGTAGAGCCCGGCGCGAATCGTCGCGATTTGCTCGCGCGCCTCGGGATCGTTGTAATAGCGGGTATTGATCGCTTCTTCGTAGTGGCCGGATTCTGACTCGATGTAGGAGGGATCGGACAGCGTGCGGCCCATCTCGACGAAACCGAGCAGCGCCAGCACCGGCAGAAGGATGGCGATCGCCAGAAGCAGCGATGAGGAATTGTCGTACCAGGGCCGATAGCGCAGCCAGAAATGTATGCCGATACAGCCGTGGATCCAGACGGCGAGCAGCGCGAAAGTCTGGCGTACGCCGTTCTGCGGTGAGTTGATCCAGAGCGTGCGAACGATCGTCTCGTAATTGTCGGTATAGCTGTAGAGTGCATGGACGATACGCGTACCGACGACATGGTCGATGAGTAATAGCGGAATCAGGAGACCGAGAACGATCTGTGCCATCTCGTTTTTCGGCATGACGAGGCTGCGGCGCATATAGAGCCCGCGCAGCACCAGCGTCATATGGACGAGGACCGAGCCATAGAAGAGAATAGTGCCGACCGGATTGCGCCAGATCGCCAGAAACAGCCGGCGCGCATCATCGGCTGCCGTCAGCGAAACGAGCCCCAATGCATGGTTCGACATATGCAGGATGATGAAGACGAACATGACAAGGCCGGAACCGAGCCTGGCCTTCCTGATCGTGCGCTCCGAAAAAACCCCTGTGGCCAAGACCGTCGTCATCAATTCCTGTTCTTGAAGCTCAAATCGCAAATGCACTAGAGAAGACGAAAAAGGGCGGAATTATCGTCTCGTCTAATCACGATCGCTTCGGTATGCCTGCCTGTATCGTTCAAGGATAGTGACAATAGCGGAAATTTTCGCTTACGGCGCGAGCGCCGATTGGAAACACACTGTCGTCAGCGGAGTGTCGCGATGCGGATCGCTTTCTACGCGCCGATGAAATCGCCTGATCATCCAGTGCCCTCAGGCGACCGGCTGATGGCGCGGCTGTTGATCCGGGCGCTGGGGATGGCTGGCCATTCTGTCGAGGTCGTGTCCGAATTCCGTGTCCATGCCGGCTCGCCGGAGGCGGCGGCTGAGGTTCTGGCGAAGGCGGATGGCGAACTCGAGCGGCTGCGGCGCAAATGGCGGGCGGAGCCGGGGCCGGAACTCTGGTTCTGCTATCATCCTTATTACAAATCCCCTGATCTCCTCGGCCCCGCCATCGCGGAGCAATTCGCCATTCCCTATGTCACGGCCGAAGCCTCCTACTCGCGCAAACGTGATGGGCTGGGTTGGGCCTTCTTCCAGAGATCGGTGGGGGACGCGATCCGTCAGGCGGCGGTCAATATCGCCTTCACCGAACGCGACCGGAAAGGACTGGAAGACGTCTTTCCCGAAGCGCGTATCGCCGGAATAAAGCCCTTCATCGACACAACGCTCTTCGAGGCGATAACGCCCGCCCCCGATCCGCAACGCTTGATGACCGTGGCCATGATGCGGGCCGGCGACAAGATGGAGAGCTACAAGATGCTCGCCACGGCACTCTCCATGATCGCGGAGCGTCCATGGACACTCGGCATCATCGGTGACGGTCCGCTGCGGGCTGAGGTAGAGGCCCTGTTTGCCGGCTTTGCGCCCGGCCGTATCGATTGGCTTGGCCAAAGGGAACCGGAAGAGATTGCCGTACTGTTGGCGAAGGGCAGCATCTATGTCTGGCCGGGTTGCGGCGAAGCCTATGGACTTGCCTATCTCGAAGCGCAGGCGGCGGGCCTTCCTGTTGTGGCGCTGAAGACCGCCGGCGTGCCTGCCGTGGTGGAGGCCGATATGACCGGCCTATTGACGCCTGATGGCGATATGAAAGCCTATGCGCGGGCCATTGCCGGACTGCTGGATGACCGGGGGCGCCGTGACGCCATGGCATCCGCGGCCCGTCGCTTCGTCATCGACGAGCGTTCGCTAGCCGGCGCGGCGAAAGAACTGGATTTGATCCTATGCAATCATGCAGGAGCTGCACATGATCGATAGCACCATCCACGAGCCGTTGTATCGGGAACTGGAGCGCTGGCGCGCCGCTGGCCGCGTGGCGCGGCTTTGGCTGCGGGATGACGATGCGATCGAGCCGACGGCGGCGCTGGAGCGGCTGCTCTCCGAAACGAAAAGCTACGGCATCCCCGTCACGCTTGCGGTCATTCCGGCCTTTACCGACGCGCCGCTGGCTCAGCGGCTTGCGGGCGAGGCGCATGTCAGCGTGGCGGTTCACGGCTGGGCGCATCACAATCATGCCGGACCTGACGACAAGAAGCAGGAGCTCGGCGGAGCGCGTCTGGAAGAAACCATTCTCGGTGAACTCTACGAAGGCTTCCTGAAGCTGAAGGGTCTTTACCCGACACGCTTTCTAGCCATGCTGGTTCCGCCCTGGAACCGCATCGACAAGGGCCTCATTCCCAAGCTGCCGGCGCTCGGCTTTGAAGCCCTTTCGACTTACGGACGCGTCAAGGGAGAAAGCCCGCTCGCCATCGTCAATTCCCATGTCGACCTCATGGACTGGCACGGTACGCGCGGCGGCCGGCCGATGGCAGACCTGATCGGCGAACTGGTTGCCGAATTGCAGGACAGGTTCGAGGGCAGCAGCGAACCGATCGGCGTGCTCGCGCATCACTTGGTGCATGATGCGGCGGCGTGGGATTTCCTTGCCGAGCTCTTCGAGGCGACTTCGGGCCATCCCGCAGTAGAATGGGTCTCGGCAGCCGCGCTCGTACAGGATCAGATGTCGATGACCTGATTGTCACGGGCGGCAAAGGCACCGGCAAAGGCGGCCTGCGCCTGGCTTTCCATGACAGCGAGCTGTTCATCGGTGCGCGAGGGCGCATGATGGAATAGGGCGAAGCGCTTCGCGCCCGCCATTTTTGCAAGTTCGGTACCGTGCTGCCACGTGGAATGGCCAAACCCTTTGAAGCGCTGCATCTCGTCTTCATTATAAGTGCAGTCGTAGACGACGAGATCGGCGTCCTTCATCATCTCCAGCGCCACCGGATCGTAGCTACCCGGCGTGTGCTCGATGTCGTAGATCAGCGATATGATGCGCCCTTTCCAATGGATGCGATAGCCGATCGCACCGCCCGGATGGTTCAGCATATAGGTCTGCATCTCCACACCATCATGCGGGGTCAGTGTCTGGCCGGCATGGAAATCACGGAAATTCATCGTCGCCTGACAGATGTCGGTCTTCACAGGGAACCAGGGCGGGCTGATGAACTGCTCGACCATCTCGCGCGTGGTCATCTTGCCGTCCAGATGGCCGGACCAGATGTTGACGTTGATCGACGGGTAGTAGATCGCCTTGAAGAAGGGCAGGCCGATGATGTGATCATAGTGGCAGTGGCTGAAGAAGAGATCCACATCGTGGACTTCATCAGCAATGAGCGACAGGCCGGCTTCACGCAGGCCAGAGCCCGCGTCGAACAGCATCCGGTGCTGGCCGCAGCGGATTTCAATGCAGGAGGTGTTGCCTCCATAGCGGTCAAATTCCGGGCCTGACACGGGAATGCTCCCCCGTACGCCCCAAAATTTTACCTGAAACAGATCGTTACTCATCTTCCTTCAAACCAGCTTTCCCGCTTCGTCATCGTAGTCACCATCGATCCCGATGCGAAGCTGCAGAATTCCACGGGTTTGCCTATATCCCCTCGCACTCTTCCAACGGCTAGCCGAAGAAGAAGTAGATTTTCCTAAGCAATCGGCTTTTGGCTCAGAATGCAAGCCGGTATGGTTCGTTTTCTGTAAACGTTCCGGCGTGAGCGAGATCGCGACATTTCCGCGGATCATGCATCTTAAATGGTTGCGCGCGACCGAAAATGCAAATCCGCCTGTTTTTGGCGATGCTAAAGCCGCGAAACGGCAAGGAAACCGCGTCGGAGATGGCCGGCAGCCGAAGCACGCTCGCGGCAGCGAAAGCTCGTCTTTGTCATATCGTGCTCAAAATCGAGATGTTCTTGTTTCTCGCGGAAATCGCTGAGATAATTTCCTTGCGCAACCTTTGGAGTGAACATGGCTCCAGTCACTGCAATCCTTATAGGCCTCGTGATCGTTTTCATCCTCATCGTCGCATTTGCCGTATTCTTGTCCTGGAACCCTGTTTGGTGGGCGCACCTTCGGTTTTCCAGGCGTTCCGTTCGTGGCCAAGCCGAAGGCGGCCTCGAAATGAGTTTTGATTGCGGTGATGGAGGCGACGGCGGTGGTGACGGTGGAGGCGATTAACCTCAGAGCGACGCCGTAATCCCACCGTCGACCATCAGCATATGGCCGTTGACGAAGGACGATGCGTTCGACGCCAGGAAGACGGCCGCACCAACCAACTCTTCCACATTGCCCCAGCGGCCAGCCGGTGTACGGGTTTCGAGCCAGCCGGAGAATTTCGGATCATCGACAAGTGGCTGGTTGAGCGGCGTCTTGAAGTAGCCGGGCGCAATCGCGTTCACCTGAAGGCCATGCTTTGCCCAGTCGGTTGCCATGCCACGGGTGAGATTGCGCACAGCACCCTTGGTCGCCGTATAGGGCGCGATACCTGGCCGGGCGAGTTCGGCCTGAACCGAGGCGATGTTGATGATCTTGCCACGGCCGCGGCTGATCATCGCCTGCGCGACCGGTTGGCTGACGTAGAAGACGCTGGAGACATTGGTGCGAAAGAGTTCGTCCCACTTTTCGACCGGAAAACTCTCCAGCGGCGTGCGGAACTGCATGCCGGCATTGTTGATGAGGATATCGATCGGGCCGATCTCGGCTTCGATATAGGTAATCGCCGAGCGGCAGGCCTCCGCATCAGTCACGTCGAAGGCTGCGCTGACGGCATGGCGTTTCTGCTCGCGGATCGTCTCGGCGGCGGCCTCCGCCTTCTGGGCGTTGCGGCCGTTGATGATGATGGAGGCGCCGTGTTCGGCAAGCCCGAGTGCCAGCGCATAACCGATACCCTGGCTGGAGCCCGTCACGAGCGCGCGGTGGCCGGAAAGATCGAAGAGGGGAAAGGTCACGGGATCACTCCTGAAATCAACGCCTCTGCATAGCCGGTTTTACCGCGTTCATGCAAAGGCGATCAGCCTGTCCCCAGACGCTTGATATTGCCGATAAGTTCCGCCGCCAGCCGCAGCGAGGCGGCGGTTGCCATGACCAGCTGCGGCAGCACCAGCCATTCGAGTGTCCAGGCCGCCCCGGAGCGCTCCTGCTCATGAACGAGGGAATGATGGATGGCCGAGAGCTGCGTTGCGTTGAAGCGGGCGAGCGCGACCAGCGTTTCGGCGGCGACCGGATTCTGCTTATGGGCCATGGCCGAGGACGTGCCGCCACCCGCAAGCTCGATCTCGCCGCCGGCTTCGGCGAGCAAGGCGATATCCTGCCCGAATTTGCCGAGGCTGCCGGAGATGAGCGAATAGAGATTGGCGAGATCGGCAATGCGGCTGCGGCGGCTCTGCCATTGCGGCTCATCGGCCAATCCCAGCTCCTGCGCCAGCGAGGCGCGCACGACGGATGCCTCGGCCCCGAGCTTTTCGAGCGTACCGGCAGCACCGCCGAATTGCACGGGGAAGGTCTGCTCCGTCAGCCGGTCGCGATAGGTCTCCAGCGGCATCCGCCAGGCGGCAATGCGGTCGGCGGCGGTAATCGGGATTGCGGCCTGCATGCGTGTATGGCCCATCAGGCGGTTGGCGCCGAACTGGCGTTCGAGCGCCGCCAGTTTCGTCGCGATGGCATGCAGCCTTCCGCCGAACAGGAAGGTGATGGACTTCAGCCGCAACATCAGGCTGGTGTCGATGGCGTCCTGACTGGTCGCACCGAAATGAACATGTTCGGCGGCCTCGCTGCCGACCACCTTCCTGAGCTGTTTGACGAGGTCCGGAATGACGACTCCATCCCGAGCCGTTGCAGCCTTCAGGCTTTGCACATCTGCGGTAAAGCCAGCGCAGATCTCGCCGATTGTTCGCGCGGCTTCCGCCGGAATGATGCCATGCGTCGCTTCTGCGCGTGCAAGTGCCGCTTCGAAGGAGAGCATCGCCCTGATATCAGCCTCGACTGAGAAGTAGGCGACGATTTCAGTGTCTCCGAGCAGGCCGGAAAGGAAAGGATGGTCGAAAGGGGATGTGGTCATGTGGCAGCTCGTTTCATCGCAATCCCGGTCTGCCTGTCGGCTTATCTCGACCCAGATAGGGCAGGGCGAAACCGACGCTACTTGCCCGACGGATCGCGGGCAAGTAGCCAGTCGAGATAGCTTAAATGTCCAGGAACACCGTTTCCTTCGGTCCCTGCAGGTAAATGTCGAAGCTCAGCTTCGCGCCATCGCGCGCAGCGATCAGCGTTGCCACGCGCTCGCGGTGCTCGATACGCGCCAGAACCGGGTCCACCGCATTGGCATCCTGCTCTTCCGGGAAATACATGCGCGTGTGCAGGCCGATATTGATGCCGCGGGCGACGATCCAGAAGGTGATATGCGGGGCCATCTTGCGGCCGTCCTTGAAGGGAACCTTGCCGGGCTTGATGGTTTCGAAACTATAGACACCGTCTTCGGCGCGGGTGGGGCAGCGGCCCCAGCCGGTGAAGTTCGGGTCTGCCGTGCCACGCATTTCCGAGGGGCTGTTGTAGAGGCCGGCGCTGTCTGCCTGCCAGATTTCAATGACGGCGTCGCGAACGAGTGCTCCGGCACCGTCGAAGATGCGGCCGCTGACGGTGATACGCTCGCCGAGCGTCTTGTCATTGACCATCCGCGTACCGAGATCACTGTCGAAAACGCCGGCGATGTCGCAGAAGTTCGGCGTCAGGCCGATATGCACATAGGGGCCGGCGGTCTGGGACGGGGTTTCCTTGAGATAGCCGAGTTCCTGCATGTCAGTTCCCCTCCAGCTTGTTTTCGAACATGGTCGAGCGGCGGCCGCGCAGCACGATATCGAACTTGTAGGCGCGGCCGTCCATCGGGATCGTATTGCCCCAATCCATGGGGGCGATGAGCTGCTCGATCGCCGCCTTGTCCGGGATCGCGCCGACGATCGGACATTTCCAGATCATCGGATCGCCTTCGAAATACATCTGGGTGATGAGGCGCTGCGAGAAGCCGTGGCCGAAGATCGAAAAATGGATGTGCGCCGGGCGCCAGTCGTTGACGCCGTTTGGCCAGGGATAGGCGCCGGGCCGCACGGTGCGGAAGAAATAGCGGCCTTCCTCGTCGGTAACGAAGCGGCCGCAGCCGCCGAAATTCGGGTCGATTGCGGCGAGATAGGTTTCTTTCTTGTGGCGGTAGCGGCCGCCGGCATTGGCCTGCCAGAATTCGACGAGGACACCAACCTGCGGACGACCGCGCTCATCGAGCACCCGGCCGTGGACGATGATGCGTTCGCCGATGGCGCTCTCGCCGGGCCGCGCGAAATTATGGATCAGGTCGTTATCCATCTCGCCGATCATCGAATGGCCGAAGACCGGGCCGGTGATTTCCGAAATCGTGCCATCGAGAGAAAGCAGCGCGCGTTGCGGTGAACGGAGGAGCGAGGTCTTGTAACCCGGCGCATAGGCCGGCGGATGCCAGGCACGGTCGCGGGCGAAGAAAGCTCCGGTTTCTGGCTTGCGGTTCGGTAAGTCGGACATTCTCTCCCCCTCAGGCTGCCTTGCCGGCGTCCATCTGCTCGAAAACCTGTTTTGCGATCTTGATTGCATGATTGGCCGCCGGCACGCCGGCATAGATTGCCACATGCAGCAGCGCCTCCCGAATATCCTCCCGGGAGGCGCCAGTATTGGCGGTGGCGCGCACATGCATCGCCACCTCTTCGTCCTGGCCAAGGGCTGCAAGCAGGGCGATCGTGATCATCGAGCGCTCGCGTTTCGTCAGCTCCGGCCGCGACCAGACATGGCCCCAGGCGGCCTCGGTGATCAACTCCTGGAACGGCTTGTCGAATTCCGTCGCAGCGGCTTGGGCGCGGTCGACATGGGCATCGCCGAGAACGGCGCGGCGGGTTGTCATGCCTTGATGATAGCGTTCGGACGCGGTGTCGCTCATGGGCTCTTGTCTCCGATGGATGAGAGGAAGGCGCGGATGATCGCTGTCAGCGCTTCCGGCTGCTCGATGGGCGGAATATGAGCGCAGTCCTTGATGACTTCATAGCGCGCGTCAGGGATCAGCTTTGCTGTCGAGAGCACCAGATCCGGCGGTGTCGAACCATCCTGATCACCGACGACGCAAATGGTCGGCACTTTGATCCTGGCCGCGGCCTCGGTGAAATCGGCGTCACGGATCGCAGCGCATGTGGCGACATAACCTTCCACCGGCTGGCGGATCAGCATGTTGCAGTAGCCGGCATAGGCGATGTTTTCAGGTCGGCGGAACGCCGGCGTGAACCAGCGCTCCATGACCATGTCGACGATGCTGGCAATGCCGCTCTTCTCGACGGTGGCGATACGGCTGTTCCAGCTGTCGGCCGTGCCGATCTTGTGGGCGGTATCGCAAAGGATCAGCGCCTTCACCAGATCCGGGCGGCGCTGGTAGAGCGACTGGGCAATCAGGCCGCCCACCGAGAGACCGCAGATGACGGCATCCTTGACCGAAAGCAGATCAAGCAGGCCGGCAAGATCGGTCGCATGATCCTCCATGGCGTAGGGCACCTGGCCGACATCGGAAAGCCCATGGCCGCGCATGTCATAGAGGATGATGGCAAAATCGCCGGCAAGACGCACGATCACATCGCGCCAGATCCGGAAGTCCGTGCCGAGCGAATTGGCAAAGACGATGACCGGCCGGTCAGCCGGCGCGCCGATGAGCTGGTAGTGGATCGTTACGTCGTTGATACTGGCGAATTGCACTTTAAATCTCCTCCACGTCCAATTTGGTGAGTTGAACCGGTTAAGTAAAATGATATTTTCCAGCTTTCCGATAACCCATGAGTTATGAAAGCAATGATCGATAGTCGTATCAAGTTTCGCCATCTGCAGACCTTTGTCGAGGTGGCGCGGCAGAAAAGCGTGATGAAGGCCGCCGAACTTCTGCATGTCAGCCAGCCGGCAGTGACGAAGACGATCCGCGAGCTGGAGCAGGCGCTCGGCGTCGGGGTTTTCGAGCGGGAAGGACGCGGCATCCGCATCACGCGGTACGGCGAGGTCTTCCTGCGCCATGCAGGTGCTGCGCTGACAGCACTCCGGCAGGGGCTCGATTCCGTCTCGCAGGAGCAATTTGGCGATGCCCCGCCGATCCGTATCGGTGCTCTGCCGACGGTCTCGACACGCATCATGCCGCGGGCGATGGACCTGTTTCTGAAGGAAAATACCTGGAGCCGGGTGAAGATCGTCACCGGCGACAATGCCGTACTGTTGGAGCAGCTGCGTGTCGGCGATCTCGATCTCGTCGTCGGCCGTCTCGCGGGAGCAGAAAGGATGGCCAGCTTCTCGTTCGAGCATCTTTATTCCGAGCAAGTGGTCTTTGCCGTGCGCGCCGGCCATCCGCTGCTTGGCGCCGGCAAATCGTTCTTCACCGAACTCGGCCACTACACGCTTCTGATGCCGACCCGCGGTTCGATCATTAGGCCGGTGGTCGAAAATTTCCTGATCGCCAATGGTGTCGCCAGCCTGCCGAGCCAGATCGAGACCGTCTCCGATGCCTTCGGCCGCGCTTTCGTGCGCGATAGCGACGCGATCTGGATCATTTCCAACGGCGTGGTTGCGCGGGATATTGCCGACGGCGTGCTTGTCGCCCTGCCGGTCGATACGAGCGAGACGAAGGGTCCGGTTGGATTGACGGTGCGTACCGATGCCGTCCCTTCGCTGCCGCTGTCGATTCTCATGCAGACGATCCGTGAGGCAGCGCTGGAAACTTCGGGGCAGCCCGCACCTGCGCACTAACCTTCAAGACAACTGTCGCCTTTGTTCGTAGACTTCGCTCCTGGCTATCCGAGGAGACGGCAAAATGAAAACAGGCTTCATCGGTCTCGGCGTGATGGGTACGCCGATGGCGCTCAATCTCGCGCGGGCAGGCACCGACCTCATCGTCTGGAACCGGTCGCCGGAAAGCGCTGACACGCTACGGACAGCCGGTGCCGAAGTGGCCGCGGATGTCGACGAAGTGTTTGCAAAAGCCCGGACCGTCATCCTGATGCTCGCCACGGCAGCGGTGATCGACACGGTTCTCGGGCGCGGCACACCAGGTTTTGTCGAACGGGTCGCCGGACATGTCGTTATCCACACGGGGACCACCGCGCCCGAATATTCGAAAGCGCTTGAGGCGGATATTCGTGCCGCCGGCGGCCATTATGTCGAGGCGCCTGTTTCAGGCTCGCGCCGGCCGGCGGAGGAAGGCCAGCTTGTGGTCATGCTTGCGGGAGATGCGGACGTCGTCGAAGAGGTTCGTCCGCTTTTGAAGCCCATGTGTAGGGAAACGGTTGTCTGCGGCGCCGTGCCGAATGCGCTCCTGATGAAGCTTGCCGTTAATATATTTCTGATCACGACGGTCACGGGGCTCGCCGAAGCGGCGCACTTTGCCGCTCGACAGGGATTAGACATGGGACTTTTCAAAGCTGTCGTCGATGCCGGCCAAATGGCGAGCGGCATATCGCGGATCAAGAGCGGCAAGCTGGTGGAGCGGGATTTCTCAGTGCAGGCGGCGATCTCCGACGCGCTCAAGAACAACAGGCTGGTGGCCGAAGCGGCCCGGCAGGCGGGCATCGCCTCGCCGCTGCTCGATGCTTGCCATGCGCTCTATGCCGAAACCGAAAGCCTGGGTTTCGGCCGTGAAGACATGGCGGCTGTCATCCGCGCCCTTGAAGCGCGGACGGAGGCGCTTGCCCTGCCCTTCGGCGATTGAACGTCAGGGCGCTCTGGTAATTTTCGTCATGCTGACGCAATCTTGCCTGTGCAGAGAGCGGCTTTTGAAGTTGGACGATCGAATGCGCGTCTTGCTGGCGGAAGATGAACCGGAAATGGCCGCTGTGCTTACGGCGGCGCTCCGCAACAACAACATCATCGCGGACCACGTTTCAACGATCGAGGCGGCCGAGGAGGCCGTGCGGCTGAACAGTTATGATGCCCTGCTGCTCGACCGCAGCCTGCCTGACGGCGACGGGCTGGAACTGATCGCCGAAGCGCGCCGCATCCAGCCGACCGTTCCCGTCATCATGCTGACGGCGCGCAGCGATCTGAAAGACCGGATCGAGGGGCTTGATCTCGGCGCCGACGACTATCTTGCCAAGCCCTTCGCCGTAGAGGAGTTGATGGCGCGGCTGAGAGCTATCCTGCGCCGCCCTGGCAATATCGAGATCGAAAGCCTGTGCCTCGGCCGGCTGCATTTCGACTTGCGCAATCGCGAGGCGCGTGTCGGCGACGTGGCGCTCGAATTGCCGCGCCGAGAATTGCTGGTGCTGGAAGCGCTGATGCGCCGCGCCGGCCGCACGGTGGAGCGCTCCAGTCTGGAAGAGGCCGTCTACGGCATGGATGACGAGATCCAGTCCAATGCACTCGATGCGCATGTCTCGCGCGTGCGCCGCAAGCTCGATGCGGCATGTGCTGGGGTCGAGATCCATACGATCCGCGGGGTGGGTTATCTGATCCGGCAGGCCCGGCCATGAAGAAGATGAAGTTCTATTCGCTGAAATGGCGGTTGATCCGCCGGCTGGTGGCGCTGCAGGCCGCAACCCTGGTGCTGATCGCGATCGCCTTTGCCTTCGTCTTCTGGATCTCGGGCATGAGCGGGATTTTCGCTCCCGACGAGCATGCAATTGATGCGGTGACGGAATCGATCGCTTGGAATCCCGATGGTTCGATGCGCACCACGAGCACGGACGCACTGGACTACCAGCGCGATAAGGCAGCCGATTTCTGGTTCCTGGTGCGTGATCAGCAGGGGCACATGCTGACCGACGGGAATGTGCCGGCGCAATATTTCGCCATTGCGAACTCGGGCACGGATATCGCCGAGGCGCGTTTCAACGGGGATGAGGACAATCCGGCGACAATTGCCGCGCGCCTGCAAAAGGTGAAGACCGATCACGGGGATCTTCTCGTCATCGTCGGACGTCAGGGCAGTCTCTCGGCCGGCAAACTTCTGGTCGTCTTCGTGGCGATCGCCTCCGGCGTCGTGCTGCCGGTGATCTTGCTGACAGGCCTGATCACACTGGCGGTCACGCCCTTCGTTGCGCGCGGCATCCACCGCGGATTGAATGAGGTGGCGCAGGCAGCACAGGGCATCGATGGCACCACACGCGGTTATCGCCTGCCGCTCGAAAACGTGCCGGAGGAAGTCGCACCGCTGGTCATTGCCATGAACGAGACGCTGCAGCGCCTCGATGACGACCACAACAAGCAGCGGCGCTTTATGCTGGCGGCCGCCCATGAATTGCGCACGCCAATCGCCATATTGCAGAACCGGCTGGAAACCATGCCGCCGACGGAAGCAACCAACCGGCTGCTGGAGGATGTCGCTCGTCTC
The DNA here is from genome assembly GCF_014193555.1 of Rhizobium sp. BK275. NCBI lineage: Bacteria > Pseudomonadati > Pseudomonadota > Alphaproteobacteria > Hyphomicrobiales > Rhizobiaceae > Rhizobium > Rhizobium sp. BK275. Next base: position 406,812 of record NZ_JACHZL010000001.1, on the reverse strand, counting down.
TCGACGCTCGCCCAGCAATTGCTCGACCTGCAGCGGCTCAATCAGGAGCCGGTGCCGGATTGCTCCATCGACCTTGCGACGGTCGCCAGACGGCAGGCCGCGGAACTTGCGCCGCTGATCATCGCTGCCGGCTATCAGGCCAATTTCGAGCTGCGCTCGATGCCCGAACGCATTCTCGGCGACGAGACCGCGCTGGAGCGGGCGATCGCCAATCTGGTGCAGAATGCCATCCAGCATGGCGGCAGGAGCGGCACGATCACCATAGCCGTGGAGCGCCCCGCACAGATTTCCGTCAGCGATGAAGGCCGCGGTATCGCGCCTGAGGACCGGGAACGGATTTTCGAGCCCTTCCAGCGCGCCAACGGGCGCAGCCAGGGCATCGGGCTCGGCCTGCACCTCGTGCGCGAGATCGTCAAGCTGCACCACGGGCGCGTATGGGTGTCGGATGCGGAGGGCGGCGGCGCGAGCTTCAACATGAGCTTCGAGCCGACGGTCCAGACTGTATGAATCTCTCCGATGCTGCGAGTGCACGTCATGCTCACATCATTTGAAAGGGGAATACCGGAATTGGAAAATCGATGCCGGAGACCCGCATGCAACAGCCGCCACTGGCCGCCTTCTTTAGTGCGCTTCTCGCCGAGCCCAGGAAAATCGGCGCGATCGTGCCCTCGGGAGGGCGGCTGGCGCGGTTGATGACCAGCGAGATCGAGCCTTCGGCCGGCAAGGTGCTGGAGCTTGGCCCCGGCACCGGGGTTTTCACCGAGGCGCTTCTCAAACGCGGCCTAGCGGCGCGAGACCTGACCCTAGTGGAGCTCGAAGCCCGCTTCATCGCTCCACTGCGGCAGCGCTTTCCTGACGTGACCATCCTCCAGCGAGACGCGTGCGAGCTTTCTGCCTGCAGGACCGAGTTCGGGCCGCAGGCCGCAATCGTCAGCGGCCTGCCTTTTCGCAACATGCCCATCGAGGTCATCACCGCCATCGTCGGCGGCGGGTTCAGCCTGCTGGAACGTGGCGGCGCCTTCTACCAGTTCACCTACGGCCAATCCTGTTCCGTTCCACCAGATGTGCTTGCGGAATTGGGCCTGCGGGCGGAGAGGCTCGGCCGGGTGCGCCTGAATATTCCGCCCGCCAGCGTCTTTCGCATTTCGCGCCGGCCGGAGTGACGGCTGATGGCTTCGGCTCTAGCGCAGCACGGTCCGCAGTGTGGTTTGCGTTTCCTTGAGTAGCGGCAGGTAGCGCGCGACCATCTCGGCCGCCGGCACATGGGCGGCCGGTGCGCCGATATTGATGGCGGCTACAGTCTGACCGCGGTCGTTCTCGACCGGTACGGCGATGGAGCAGAGGCCGATTTCAAGCTCCTGGTCGATGAGAGCATAGCCCTGTGCGCGAACTTTGCGGAACTCCGCCATCAGTTCCCCAGGATCGGTCTTCGTATTCGGCGTGTTCGCCTTCAGCTCGCTTCGGGAAAGAACCGCCCGTGCCTCGCCTTCAGGGAGGGCGGCAAGCAGCACGCGGCCCATCGAGGCGCAATAGGCGGGAAGACGGCTGCCGGGCGTGAGATTGATCGACATGACGCGGCGCTGCGAGGCGCGGGCGACATAGACGATCTCGCTGCCGTCGAGCACCGAAGCGGATGCGCTCTGGCCAGCCTTCTCGGAGAGGGCATCGAGATGCGGCTGAATGAGCACCGGCAGCGGTGTCGCCTCCAGATAGGCATGCCCGAGCCGCAGGATCTTCGGTGTCAGCGTGAAGAACTTGCCATCGTAATTGGCGTAGCCGAGTTCGGCGAGCGTCAGCAGCGAGCGGCGCACTGTGGCGCGGTCGAGGCCGGTGAGCTTCGCCGCATCGGTGATGGATAGGCGGCGATGCATTTCACCGAAAGCTTCGATTATCTTGAGGCCGCGGGCGAAGCCGCTGACGAAATCGCTTTCGCGCATGGACTTGTCTGGCTCCTTCATCGTGGCTCAGAAGTTCGGTTGCCGGATCGATGATGGGTGAGGTCCCGATCGCAGCCTTTGTGCGGCCGGCATTGCTCAGCGCGCCGGAAGCCATTTCTTCGCAACCCGGCAGGCGACCGTGTAGGCGGGATCGAAGACGTTGCCAATATCGTAGCGGACCACCTGGCCGAGCAGATGGCTGGCCGCGACCTTCGTCAGGTCGTAGTCCGCTACGAGCACGGTCAGCATTTCGGTCGTCGCATGCTGCAGAGCCTGATCCAGCGGCCTCGCATTGCCGATGGTGATGATGTCATCGGCAATTTCGGCCCTCGGCCAGGACATCGGCCTTGCCTTTTCGACGGTCAGCCGGACCGTCACCTCGAATGTCGTTTCGACGCCGGTGCCGACGATTTCGCCGTCACCCTGGACCGCATGGCAATCCCCGAGAAAGAACAACGCGCCGGGCGCAAAGACCGGAAACCAGATCGTCGCGCCTGGACCGAGCAAGCGATAGTCCATGTTTCCACCATACGCGCCGCTGGTCGCCGTTGAGATCGCCTGGCCGTGGCTCGGCGCAACGCCGAAACATCCGATCATCGGCGATAGCGGTAGGACGAGGTTTTCGATGCCGGCAACCTGCTCCTTCAGCTTCACCGTCATGGCTTGCCGGTCGATGTCCCACAGCGTCTTTTCGGACCTCGGAAGATCGCGAGCCGCCTCGGGGTCGATGACATTTGCCGCCAGCACACTGCGAGTGAAGCCCATGTCACGCGTCGGTTTCATGTCCAGAATCTCGACCTTGAGGGCATCTCCGGGTTCGGCACCTTCAATGAAGATCGGCCCATTCATAGGATTTGGACCGTGCGCCCGCTGGACCTCATTCTCGTCGTAGCCCCCTGCATCGAGCGTGCGGGTTACGATCGTATCGCCGCTCATGATTTTCAAAGCAGGAGGCAAGGTGCCAATAACGTTGTAAAAGGCAGTCGCGACGAAATCGTGGGTCGTCATGGTAGAGGTTCCGCTCAGATGTTTGGAATGTGTTGCGCGAGATAGTCGTGTGGTTCGGCGAACTTACGCGTCAGCTGGGCAACCGTCGACGTCAAAATTGATGCTTCCGCGAATGGATGGCGAACAGGACCTCGATTATCTCAGGTACCTGACGACCCGACAGGAGTGTGTGAATTGAGTTCTACGCCAGATCCATCGCGCAGTTCGTTCCGACGGGCTGTCTACCTTTGCCTCGGTCTGTTGATGGTTGGCCTTGGAATTGTCGGCGCCATTCTGCCGCTCATGCCGACGACGATCTTCTTGATCCTGGCCGCATGGTTCTTCAGCCGGTCATCTCCGCGCCTGGAGGCCTATCTGATGAACAGTCGATTTGGCGGCTCGCTGCGTGACTGGCGCGAGAATGGCGCGATTTCCCGCAAGTCCAAGAATTTGGCCTTGATGGGGATGTCGGCGGGATACGCAATATTCCTCGTTACCTCCAAGCCGTCTGTTCCGCTCGTGATCATTGTCGGTGCACTGATCCTGGCTTGCGCCGCCTATGTCGCTTCGCGTCCGGGTTCCGCCAGTCGCAACGAGCCGGATGAACGTGACGGTTAATCTGCTTTGCCGACAAGAGGCACTTTACAACGAACGTAAAGTCAAATTATACGGCCCGCTCACTATTGCTCCGACACCCCCAGCATTCCCACCCGAGCACCATGCCAAAAACCCATAAGCACAAGTTCCTGCGGGAACAGTATCGCCGCATGCTTGCGTCCGACCATCACATAGATCCACGCTGGCGCGACAGTTTTGACGCGTTCCTGACAGATATCGACCATCTTGCGCCGAACACCGGAAGCCGTCGAATTATTGGTCGCAGAAACCTCAAGCTCGGATTTGTACCCGGAAATGTGGAGTGGCATTGGGAAAGCACGACACTGCCGGCATCGCGGGAAAGCAAAGGACGTTAAGCCTGACGGTACGACACGGTTGAAAGCGCCCCCGCAAGGGGGCAGCTCCAGTCCGCTTGGGATCCTTGCATGGCAACCGTGTCTTGCCTCTTCTCGAGCATTCTCTCTCTGCGGGTCTCGCTGCGACCTGCCCTGCCGACAATCTAACCTCATCGCAAAACCGGCTTTCTGCGAACGCTGCCGGATGGCCGCTGGCCCACCGACGCACGATTGCTTTTCCATGCGGGCCGGTCGACCGCCGAGAATATTTGCACGTCACCTATGTGCGATATACGAACAAATATAAAATAGCGCACAAAACTCTTGCCGTCCGGATGGCTCTCACTTTATGCTTTTCTCATTGGGGCACGAGGAAGCCTCAGCCGGCAAGGAGAGATCCCGCATGGACAAGACAATCGGGAGGGCGGCGGACGCCGTCTCCGAAATCGGCGACGGCGCGACCGTGATGATCGGTGGCTTCGGTGGCTCGGGTGCGCCGATCGAACTCATTCACGCCCTGATCGACAGAGGGCCGAAAGATCTCACGGTCATCAACAACAATGCCGGCAATGGCCGCATCGGCATCGCCGCAATGATCGATGCCGGCATGGTCAGGAAGATGATCTGCTCCTTCCCGCGCTCATCCGACCCGCGCGCCTTCACCGACAGGTATCTTGCAGGGCAAATCGAACTCGAGCTGGTGCCGCAAGGCACGCTCGCCGAACGCATCCGCGCCGGCGGAGCCGGCATCCCGGCCTTCTATACGCCGACGGGTTACGGGACTGAGCTTGCCGAAGGCAAGGTCATCGCCGAATTCGATGGCCGCCACTACGTGCAGGAACGCTGGCTGAAAGCTGACTTCGCCATCGTCAAGGCGCATGTCGGCGATGTCCACGGTAACCTCACCTACAACAAGGCCGGCCGCAACTTCAATCCGTTGATGTGCATGGCGGCTGCCAAGACGATCGCGCAGGTCTCGACGATCGTGCCGGCCGGCGGCATCGATCCTGAGCATGTCGTCACACCCGGCATCTTCGTCGATCGCGTCGTCGAGATCGCCAATCCGCAACAGGAAGAAGAGCTCATTCGAGCCGGGGTGGCCTACATATGACCGTCGACACCAGAGAAGATATCAAGCTCTCCAACGCACAGATCGCCTGGCGGGCAGCGCAGGACATCGCCGACGGTGGCTATGTGAACCTCGGCATCGGCTTTCCGGAAATGGTTGCCCGCTATCAGCCGCCGGGCCGGCAGGCGATCTTCCACACGGAGAACGGCATCCTCAATTTCGGCGAGGCGCCGCCATCGGGCGAGGAGGACTGGGATCTCATCAACGCCGGCAAGAAAGCGGTGACGCTGAAGCCGGGTGCGGCCTTCTTCCACCATGCGGACAGCTTTGCCATGGTACGCGGCGGTCATCTCGATGTCGCGATCCTCGGCGCCTATCAGGTTGCCCAGAACGGCGATCTCGCCAACTGGCGCGTCGGCGCCAAGGGCGTGCCGGCGGTCGGCGGTGCCATGGATCTGGTGCACGGCGCCAAACAGGTCTGCGTCATCACCGAGCACGTCACCAAGAATGGCGAGCCGAAGCTGGTCGATAAATGCAGCTTCCCGCTGACGGGAGTGGCTTGCATCACCCGCATCTATACGAGCCACGCCGTCATCGACATCAAGGACGAACGTTTCGTGCTGCGCGAGAAGCTTGCCGCGATGTCCCTCGAAGAACTGCAGGCCATGACCGGCGCGCAGCTTCATATCGAGGGGCCGGTTGCCGACCTCGTCGTTCCCCAACTTTGAGGACAAGTCCATGACCGAAGCCTTTATCTGCGATTATATCCGCACGCCGATCGGCCGTTATGGCGGCTCGCTTTCCTCGGTCCGGGCCGACGATCTCGGCGCCATTCCGCTGAAGGCGCTGATGACGAAGAATGCGTCTGTCGACTGGGAAGCCGTCGACGACGTCGTCTTCGGTTGCGCCAATCAGGCGGGCGAGGACAACAGGAACGTCGCGCGCATGTCGCTGCTGCTCGCCGGCCTGCCGGTCTCTGTGCCGGGCACGACGATCAACCGGCTCTGCGGGTCGGGCATGGATGCCGTCATTACCGCAGCGCGCGCCGTCCGATCAGGCGAGGCCGAACTGATGATCGCCGGCGGCGTGGAAAGCATGTCGCGTGCGCCCTTCGTGATGCCGAAGGCCGACACGGCTTTTTCGCGTGCTGCCGAAATTCATGACACGACGATCGGCTGGCGTTTCGTCAACCCGCTGATGAAGAAGCAGTACGGCGTCGATTCCATGCCGGAAACCGGCGAGAACGTTGCCGAGGACTACAAGGTGAGCCGTGAGGATCAGGATGCCTTCGCCGTACGTTCGCAGGCGAAGGCTGCGGCCTCTCAGGCAAGCGGCAGGCTGGCCAGGGAAATCACTTCGGTGAGCATCCCGCAGCGCAAGGGCGACCCTGTTATCGTCGAGAAAGACGAACATCCGCGCGCAACCAGCATGGAAGCGCTCGCCAAGCTGCCGACACCTTTCCGTCAGGGCGGTACGGTGACGGCCGGCAATGCCTCGGGCGTCAATGATGGAGCGGCTGCCCTCATCATCGCGTCGGAAGCGGCGGCCAAGAAATATGGCCTGACGCCGATTGCGCGTATTCTCGGCGGTGCGGCCGGGGCCGTCCCGCCGCGCGTCATGGGCATTGGGCCTGTCCCGGCTTCCCGCAAGCTGATGGCGCGGCTTGCGATGAAGCAGGAACAGTTCGATGTGATCGAGCTCAACGAGGCCTTCGCCAGCCAGGGGCTTGCTGTTCTGCGCGAGCTCGGCATTGCGGATGATGATCAGCGCGTAAACCGTAATGGCGGTGCGATCGCTCTCGGCCATCCGCTCGGCATGTCGGGTGCCCGCATCACCGGCACCGCGGCACTGGAGCTTGGTGAAACCGGCGGTCGTTATTCGCTGTCGACCATGTGCATCGGCGTCGGCCAGGGGATTGCTGTGGCGCTCGAACAGGTCTGAGAGCGGCCGATTCGGGAATCGACTGCATCAAAATTTGGCTGCCCAGGGCAAGGCCGAGACTATGGCCTGCCGGTCATTTGTCAACGGCGGCACTGGTGCCGCAAGCGTACCCATCTCGCTCTTTCGTGCATTGCCCTTCACCAATCTCCCCTGCTAAGACTGGCGCATATCACGTCATCACCTATGTTCTTGGTTTTTCGGGAGGCTATCGTCGCCATGGCAGATCTTGCTCAATTGCTTGCATCCATCAAAATTCCCGATCTTGCCGGCAAGGCCGTGCTGATTACGGGCGCTTCCACCGGCATCGGTGCGGCCGTTGCGCGCGCCTTTGCGGCGCAGGGCGCCAAGGTCGGCGTACACTACAATTCGAGCCGTGAACCGGCCGAAGAGCTTGCCGAGGAAATCAAGGCCGCCGGCGGCACGGTGCATCTGGTGCATGGCGACGTCTCGCGGGAAGGTGAGACGGAGCGTGTCGTCGAGGAGACAGCCAAGACCTTCGGCCATCTCGATGGCCTGATCAACAATGCCGGCGGCATGCTCGGCCGCAAGCCGACGTCGGAATATACCAACGAGCATTATGAGAAGGTCATGAACCTTAATGCCCGTTCGGTGCTGGCAGCCACGCGTGCTGCTCATCCCTGGCTGAAGAAGCAGGGCGGCTTCATCATCAACACGACATCGATTGCGGCGCGCAACGGCGGCGGCAATGGCGCCATCCTCTATGCGGCGTCCAAGGGTTTCGTCTCGACGATGACCCATGGCCACGCCAAGGAATTCGTCGCCGACAGGATCCGCGTCAATGCAGTTGCGCCGGGGGTCATCGCGACACCCTTCCACGAGCGCTATACGAATGACGAGCAGATGGAATTGCAGCGCAAATCGATTCCGATGGGCTTCGTCGGCACGCCGGAAGACTGTGTCGGTGCCTATCTTTTCCTCGCCTCGCCGACGCTCTCCGGCTACATCACGGGTCAGATCATCGAGGTCAATGGCGGTCAGCTGATGCCCTGATGGGGCCGGAAAGATCGTAGTTTACGGAACTTTCGCACTGCAACGACGTTTCCCGCTTGCCATTCATCAAGTGGGGGCGTCATGAGCTTTTCCTTTTCCGAACTCGACTTCCTGAAACCGGAGCTGGGGGCGGAATATACCGGCACAGGCACGCATTTCGCGGTTTTTTCCGCTCATGCCGAGCAGATTGAGCTCTGCCTCTTTTCTCCCGACGGTAAAAAGGAAGTCGCCCGGCTGCCGCTGCCGAAGCGAGAAGGCGACATCTGGTCGGGCTATATTGCCGGCATCGGGCCGGGTACGGTCTATGGGTATCGCGCCCATGGCCCTTACGATCCGAAGAATGGGCATCGTTTCAATCCGAACAAGCTGCTGCTTGATCCCTATGCCAAGCAGGTGCTTGGCGATCTCCAATGGGACGATGCGCTCTATGGCTATACGATCGGCAAGGACGACCTTTCCTTCGATGAACGTGACAGCGCGGCTTACATGGTCAAGGGCGTCGTTCAGGATCCGGATTTCGACTGGGCGGGTGAAGAAGCAATACGGCGGCCGTGGCCGGAGACGATCATCTATGAGGCGCACGTTCGTGGACTGACGATGCTGCATCCCAAAGTGCCCGACAGGCTGCGTGGCACCTTTCTCGGCATGTGCAGCGATCCAATCATCGATCATCTCGTCAAACTCGGCATTTCCGCGATCGAGCTGCTGCCGATCCAGTTCTTCCCCAACGACCGCTATCTCGAAGAGAAGAAGCTGACGAATTACTGGGGCTACCAGACGCTCGGTTTCTTCGCACCGCAGGCGCGCTATCTCTCGGGCGACAAGATCACCGAGATCAAGACCATGGTGAAGAGGTTTCATGCCGCCGGCATCGAAGTCATCATGGACGTCGTCTATAATCATACGGCCGAGGGCAGCGAGAAAGGACCGACCCTGTCCTTCCGAGGGCTCGATAATGCAAGCTACTACATCCTCTCGCCTGATGATCCGCGCCATACTTTCGATACGACGGGTACCGGCAACACGCTGAACGTCGCCAACCCGATGGTGATGCGCATGGTGCTCGACAGCCTGCGCTATTGGGTCGGCGTCATGCATATCGACGGTTTCCGCTTCGATCTCGCCAGCACGCTTGGCCGCCAGGACCTGGAGTTCGACCGGCAGGGCCTGTTCTTCGGCGCGATCCGCCAGGATCCGATCCTTGCCGGCGTCAAGCTGATCGCCGAACCCTGGGATGTCGGAGCCGGCGGCTATCAGGTTGGTGGCTTCCCGCATCCCTTTCGCGAGTGGAACGATAAGTTCCGTGACGACGTACGCCGCTTCTGGAAGGGGGACGGCGGAATGGTCTCGGAGATCTCGCAGCGCATCACCGGCTCTGCGGTGCAGTTCAATCACTCGGATCGCGGGGCGACATCATCAATTAATCTGCTGTCGGCGCATGACGGCTTCACGCTGATGGATACGGTTTCCTTCGACGACAAGCACAATGAGGCAAATGGCGAGGACAACAGGGACGGCCATTCGGACAATTATTCGGACAATATGGGTACCGAAGGCGTGACCGACAACGAGGACATCAACAGGCTGCGAGCACGCCGCCGCCGCAACATGATGGCGACTTTGATGCTCTCCCAGGGCGTGCCGATGATCCTTGCCGGCGATGAGGTCGGCAACAGCCAGGGCGGCAACAACAACGCCTATTGTCAGGACAATGAGATCGGCTGGACGAAATGGGACGGCCTCGATGATCCGTTCCTTGATTTCTGCCGCAAGGTCGTCGCCTTCCGCAGGGCGCATCCGGTGCTGAGGCAGGAGCGCTTTCTGACAGGCGACAGTACCGAGGACGGCCGCATCGAAATCGCCTGGTACAAGCCGGACGCCAGTTTCATGGATGACGGCGCCTGGAATGACGATGGGCTGCAAGTGCTCGGCGTCTATCTCTCGAAGAGTGCGCATTCTCCCGACATCGAGGAGATGGACGATCTCTATCTGGTCTTCAATGCCGGTGGAGATTGCGAGGTACATTTGCCCGAGGTCAACGGCCTGAAGCACTGGGCGCGTGTACTCGATACCGGCGCAGAGGAGGATGCTTTCAAGCTCCATGAGCAGGAGGGTCCCGTCATGGTTTATGCCCAAAGCATTGCAGTCTTTGCGCCGAAGGGGCAGACCAAACCGCCAAAGGATGCAAGCAAGGCTGAACGCCGCCGGTGGTTCCACTTCGGTCGGCGGAGCAGGTGACGGATCGATAACAAGCAATGAATGCCGACGTCATCACCGAGCTTGGCCTGATCTATGTCAGCGATACCGAACCCGGTATCCGCAGACGACGAAAGGGCAAGGGCTTCAGCTATACGCTGCCGGACGGGAAAACACTGGCCGACGAGATCCAGCGGGCGCGCATCCGCGCGCTCGGCTTGCCACCAGCCTACGAAAATGTGTGGATCTGCGTTTACGAGAATGGCCATCTGCAGGCAACGGGCTACGATGCGCGTGGCCGCAAACAGTATCGCTACCACGGGGATTGGCAGGCCTTCCGAAGTGCCGGCAAGTTTTATCAGCTCATCGAGTTCGGCCGGGCGCTCCCGAAGATCCGGCGAACGGTCCTGCATCATCTCGATACCGGCGCGGAAGATATCAACGGTGTGCTTGCGGCGCTGACGATACTTCTCGACGAAGCGCATCTGCGCGTCGGTAACCAGGCCTATGTGAAGGAAAACGGTACCTATGGTGCAACGACGCTGCTGAAGCGCCATCTGAAGATCGTCGATGGCCGTATCGAGCTGAAATTCCGCGCCAAAGGCGGCAAGCGCGTGCAGCGCAGCCTCAGGCATCCTCGTCTTCAGAAAATTCTGGAAGAGATCGCCGACCTGCCGGGCAGGCAGCTCTTTGTCTGGAAGGACGAGACCGGCGCACTGAAGCCGGTCGATTCCGGCCGGCTCAATGCCTATCTCGCGGAGATTTCCGGCATCGCCATCTCGGCCAAGACCTTTCGCACCTGGGCAGGTTCGCTCGCCGCTTTCGGTGCTGCACGCAGCGCCATGTCGGAAGGGCGCAGGCCGACCGTCAAGGAGATGTCGGAGGCTGCAGCCGAGGTCCTGCACAATACGCCGTCAATTTCGCGCTCCAGCTACATCCACCCGGCGATCATTGCACTTTCAGCCAAGGATGAGATGCTGGAGGAGAGCGGTACCGAGCCTCCGCGCGGGCTTCGGGCGGCTGAGAACCGCATGCTGGATTTCCTGACGCGCAACACCATTCCCGAATGAAAAAGAACCACGACCGAAACCGCGGGGTTCGAGTTTAACAGGAAGGTAAGCGTCAGGTGGTGTGCTTCTCGTGGCACCCTTTTCGTGGCCTCTCCGATATCTCTAATTCGGGATCGCAGGCAAAACCGACGGCGCTGCCAATCGCCCCCGAAAATCGAGAGCAATGCGGCTCAGGACGCTTCCATGTCGAGTTCCGGATAATGTCGAAAAATCCCCTCGGTGTTGAAAGGCAGGCGGCGGTCGGATTTCAGATAGCTGGCTATGTTGGGGCGCTGCTCGACACTGTCATGGAGGGCGGCAAGCAGCGGATATTTGCTGCGGTAGCTGCTCATGGCCTTCGGAAAGGCGTAAAGCAGGCCTTCGACGATCTGGAAGAGCGACAGATCCACATAAGTCAGCGCATTGCCGGCTATATGTTTGGAGCCATACGGATTCTGCTGCAGCACGCGTTCGAAATAGCCGAGGAATTTCGGAATGCGCTCCCTGATGAAATCGGCCGAACGGGCCTTCGCTTCTTCCTTCTGGTCCTCGTAATAGAGCGAGGTGGCGATCGGGTGATGCGTGTCGTGCACCTCGGCCACGAAATCGGTGATCGTGAGCTGCAACCCGTTTACGACATAGCGCAGCCCTTCGTCATCAGGCGCCAGTCGGAGTCTGGGGCCGAGGTAGAGAAGAATGTTGGCGACATGCGGAATGATGAGATCGCCTTCCTTGAGGAAGGGCGGGGCGAAGGGAATATACGCTTCGCTGTCGCTCTGCATGATGGCAAACATCGCCCCGGTGCCGCGCCCGCGGCCGGACTGGCGGGTGATATCGATATAATCGGCGCCGGCTTCCTCGAGTGCCAGTCGCACGAATTCTCCGCGGCCCTGGATGCCGTCCCAGTAATAAAGCTCGTAAGTCATTTGCCCTCGTGATTCTCTAATGCCTGGTTTCGCGACCGAAATCCTTGCGCAGCTCATCCTTGGCCTTTTCAAGTGTGCCCCTCTGCTTCTTCGTCAACTGGTCTCCGGCGCGGTTGATGTAGAAATTCAGCATCGACATGGCCGAGCGGAACGGGCTCGATTTGCGCCGATGGCTGCTCTCGGCCGAGTGTTTGAGGGAAACGGCAATCTTCTTCGGATCGTCAGACGTGAAGACGCCTTCCTTGAGGTCCATGGCGTCGCTGTTTTCGGTCACGCCCTGTGACCATTTCGTCTTGCTCTTCGCCATTGTGAGTGTCCTTAAAGCGGCGGCGTGAGGCCGCCTGCCGGGTTGTTGGTGTCTGATGGGGCCGTCAGCGATGGGCGTGGTGTTCGTTGCGCTTGCGAGTGGCGGCTGCTTTCTTGGCGGAAGCGGAGCGCTCCTCTTTCGACCGGGATGCCGAAGCATGACCGCCGATGCGGCCGCCTTTTTCGGAGGATTCGTTCGTATCCTTCTTGCCGCGGCCAGAGCCTGACTTGTTGCCGCCGCCACTTTCCTTGTTGACGGTTGCCCATGCCCGGCGTTCGGCCTCGGCGTGGGATACGCCGCGATCCTCATAGCCTTCTTCGATATGCTCGGCCTTTCTCTTCTGCTTGTCGGTATAAGCGGATTTGTCACCTCGTGGCATGGCTGCCTCCTGTGGTTTGAATGAGGCTCAACCGCTGGCCGTCCAAAAAGTTCCGAGGTCGTTCCGGCCGCCGGGAAGTGGTCTGGAGCTAGGATCGTGAGCCGGCAATCAAGCCCTAGGCAACGGGGCGCTGGCGGGCAGCGGTCTTCACCGCGCGATCGAGCGCTGCGGTAGTAAACGGCTTTGGCAGCAGCACGGAACCGGAAAAGCGGTTCGCATCCGGCAGATTGCTGTTGCCGGTCGCAAAGACGAGGCCGACCGAAGGGACGGCTTCGCGCGCCAAGGCTGCGAAGGCCGGGCCGGACATGCCCGGCAGGCCGACATCGGCAACGATGATGTCTATATCCGTCGTGCGTAGGAGTTCAACGCCCTGTTCGCCGCTGTCGGCTGCGATCACGTCATAGCCGAGATCCTGCAGGATTTCTGCAGTATCCATGCGGATGAAGGCATCATCCTCGACCAGCAAAAGCTTCAGCCTGGCCTGGACGATATCACGCGGCTGTGCGCTGCCCGGCAGCGGCACCGGGTTGGTCTGGCGGCGTTGCGCCTGATTGACGAGGACGTGGCGGACTTTCCGCGCCAAGGCCTCCCGCGTATAGGGCTTGGAGAGGAGCTCCAGGCCAGGATCGAGCCGGCCGCCATGAACGATCGAATTTTCGGTATAGCCTGACGTATAAAGTACGGCGACATTGGGCAGGCGCTCGCGGGCCATGCGGGCGAGCTCCGGGCTCTTCAGCGGACCGGGCATGACGACGTCTGTAAAGAGCAGGTCGATATGCGCGCCACTCTCGATCACGGTCAACGCGCTCTGCGCATCCTTGGCCTTCAGCACGTAATAGCCGAGATCGGTCAGCATCTCGACGACCGTCGTGCGCACACCTTCATCATCCTCGGCGACCAGAATCGTCTCGGTGCCGCCGGTTGTGGGAATATTGTCGCCAGTTGCGATTCGATCCTCGCTCCGGAGTGAGCGGGGGAGATAAAGCTTCACCGTCGTGCCTTCGCCGGTCTCGCTGTAGATTTTCACATGGCCACCGGACTGCTTGACGAAACCGTAGACCATGGAAAGGCCGAGCCCGGTGCCTTTGCCCTCCGGTTTGGTGGAGAAGAACGGTTCGAAAGCCTGCTCGATGATCTCGGGTGCCATGCCCGAGCCGGTGTCGGTGACGGCGAGCACCACATATTGGCCGGCTGCGACCTCCGGATGGGTGCGGCTGTAGGAATCATCGAGAAAGGCATTGCCAACCTCGATCGTGAGCTTGCCGGCGCCATCCATCGCATCGCGCGAATTGATGGCAAGGTTGAGCAGCGCATTCTCGATCTGGATCGGATCGGCGAAGGTGTTCCAGAGACCGCCAGAGACCATGGTCTCCACCTCGATCTCCTCGCCGAGCGCGCGGCGCAGCATGTCGTCCATCGCCGAGACGAGGCGGCCGATATTGATCACCTTCGGCTCCAGCGGTTGGCGGCGCCCGAAGGCGAGAAGCTGGCTGGCGAGACGCGATCCACGCTCGACGGCGGAGAGCGCATTGGAGATGCGTTCCTTGGCCCGGCCGTTATTCATCACGTCCTTGCCGAGAAGCTGCAGGTTGCCGGATATGACCTGCAGCAGATTGTTGAAGTCGTGCGCCACCCCGCCGGTCAATTTGCCGATCGATTCCATCTTTTGCGCCTGCTGCAAGGCTGCCTCGGCCTGCTGGCGTTCGAGGATTTCGGCGGCGACACGTACCTCAAGCGTTTCGTTCAGCTTGCGGAGTTTATCTTCTGCCTCGCGCCGCTGGGCGATTTCGACCTCGGCGGCGCGGATGAGCCGGGCGTTATCGATCGCGACGGCAGACTGGCCCGCCAGGCTGACGAGGCTTGCTTCCACCGCATCCGAAAAGCGGGCGGGCTCGCTATGGCCGAAGAACAGCCCGCCAATCACACTGCCGTCGCGTGACTTGACCGGCACGGCGAGATAGCTGCGCACCGGAAGGTGGCCCTTCGGCATGCCGGAATGCGGCATATTCTGTCCGTAGCGCGGATCGAGCAGGATATCGTCGGAGCGTACTACGCCTTCGCCATTGAAGGTCGGCGCAAAGACCTTGGTGTTGCGCGGCATCGGGAACCGGTCGAAATGTTTGCGATCGACACCCGACAGCGCATAGAGCATGTAACTGCCGCCTTCCCCATCGTCGACATTGTAGAAGAAGGCGCCGAATTCGGCGCCAGCCAGCGCCACGCCGGCATCGACGGCGATCTGCGTCAGGCGGTCGACATTGAGTTCTGCGGTGATCGCAGCGCCGGCGCGGTTGACGACGGCCAGTGTGGCGGATTTCTCTCGTGACTCGTCCAGCGCAGCGCGCTCGCGCCGCTTGGCGAGCACCTGATCCGTCACTTCCATGGTGGCGCAGAGAATGCCGGCGACCTTCCCGTCGTCGTCCCGCAACGGCGTGTAGGAGAAGGTGAACCAGGTGTCTTCTGTCTGGCCCTCGCGTTGCATCGGAACGAGAAGTTCCTTGTAGAGCTGCGACTGGCCGTCAAGTGTTGCCTGCACGATCGGTTCGAACTGCGGCCAGATATCAGACCAGACCTGCTGGAAGGGTCTTCCAAGAGCAGCAGGGTGCCGTTCTGGGAAGATCGCCACATAGGCGTCGTTATAGATGAAAGCGAGTTCGGGACCCCAGGCGACGAATTTCGGCTGGCGTGAATTGACGACCATTTCCGCGATATGTCGGAGTGAACTCGGCCATGCTTCAACTGACCCGATGCCGGCTGCGTTCAAACCTTTCCGGCGCAGCAAATTTCCGATTTCGCTGTTGCCTTCCGGCCAGCGGCCTCCAACCCGTGCCATTAAAAATCGCTTTCATTCCTTATGCGGCATCATCCGCGCCGGGTCTGCCGGTCCAGTCCACAAAATAGAGGCATCGGACATAAGGGAAAGGGCGTGCTGCAAATATCGTTAACCGGGCAAAGTGTCCGATTACTCGCAATGAGGCTGTTTATATTTGTTATTCCTGGTCCAGCTTCTGCGAAGCGATAAAAGTGCGGCTCAAAGCAAAGGAACGAAGCTGGATCGGTTTGCGCGGATCACGAAAAAATACGCCGACTATATTATCGACGAAAAGAATAAGCCCCAGCGCGAAACCGATGTAGAGCAAAGCGGCGATCACAAGAAGCGACATCTCCATCCCTCACACCAACGCTGGGAAAGCTCGGCCAGGGGCCGCCGGAACTGGGATGCTGATGGCATTAGCAAAACGGCTGTTCACGGCGACTTCCCCTGTTTGCCCATTAACAGACGGAAGACGTTCTTGTTCCCCGTTTCGAGGGGCGGACGCAGCTTTTTATAAGTCTGTCCAGACGGACGTTTCATTCGATTTGTGGTCACCCCCCGCATAGAAGCCGGCGCTTCACGAAATTGATAGCGCGCAACTAATTCAAACTTATGACACAAAGGTTTAAGGGGCGCGGGTTAAGCGCCCTTTTTCATTAAAATCTGAACATTTCTCGTCAGGGAGCCGACTTACGAGCAACCGCGCGTTTCGGCGCCGGTTTGACGATGTCGTTGGCTTTGGCTTTGGCTTTGGTGCTTGTCGCTGGCCGTTTGGCCTTCGTCTTGGCTTCGCCACCGTTGGTGGGCTCTGCTACCTTCGGCGTATCAGCCTTGGCGGCGGTCGCCCGTTTCGCTCGAGGCTTTACTTCCTTCCCGTTTCCAGACTTCGAGGCCCCCTTGAGCGCATCATGCTCGGCCCTTGCCTGTTCCCAATGGATGGAGTCTCGCCCCGTCGGGTGCCCTTCTTCTTCCCAAAGGGCATATGCACGTTTTTTTATCCACTCTTCCCGAGCTTCTGCCATCGCTGATCTCCAGTCACAACATGCCGTCGTTCGAACGCGATACTGTTGAAAAGGTTCCAGACTATGGGGTCGGTTTCAAGTGGATTTGCCAAGTAAATCGGGAATATTTTTGCGTTGCAATATTTATAGGCAATAACTCGTTCTAGTTGCCCTGATATTGGACAGCGCGGTGCAGGTCCTCAATGAAATTCGCACGCTGGCGCGCGACATCCTCTTCCTCGCGAATCCGCAGGAGGAAGGAAGGGTGGATGGTCACGAGAACCGGCGGATGATCCTCTGGCGTGAGGACGTGACCGCGCTCGGGGGTCAGTTTCACCTTCGCGCCGAGGAGGGAATAAAGTGCTGTCGCGCCAAGCGCAACGACGAGTTTGGGATGTATGATCTCGATTTCGGCACCGAGCCACCAGGAGCAGCGCCGGATCTCCCCGGCATTGGGTTTCGAATGCAGGCGGCGCTTGCCGCGGGGCTCGAACTTGAAGTGCTTGACCGCATTGGTGACATAGCATCGCGAGCGGTCGAGCCCGGCCTCTTCCATACAGATGTCGAGCAGGTGACCGGCAGGGCCGACAAAGGGGCGTCCTGCAATATCTTCCTTGTCGCCCGGTTGTTCTCCGACAAGCATGATATCCGCCTTTTGAGATCCCTCGCCGAAGACGAGCTGGGTGGCGTTCTTGTAGAGTTCGCAGCGCGTGCAGCCTTCCGCCTGATGTCTGAGCTGATCGAGGCTGGCAGCGTCGGCGCTTTCAAGCGTGAAGGCAGGGCCAAATTTCTGTGCAACGTTCATGACGGCAATCTCTTGGTTCTCACCTTCAACCGATCGCGCCGCGGATTGTTCCTGCCCGTTCGGAACAACCCGCAGCTTCAGGAATTTGATGCTGATTGGAAGTCACACGGAGTGAGGGATGAACCAGATTTCAAAGACTGGCACGATCACGGAACGCACGGGGCGTTGGGGTACAGAGCTGCTCGCGGGCGGACGTGCGCGTTTTCGTCTCTGGGCGCCTAGCGCGGATGCGATCTCGCTGCGGCATCGCGGCCACGATGCTCCCATGGAGAACATAGGCGGCGGCTGGTTCGAGCTGGCAGGGGTCGAGGCGTCCGCAGGCGATGAGTACATGTTCGTCCTCCCGGATGGAAACACCGTGCCGGATCCGGCGTCGCGAAGGCAAGCCGGGGATGTGCATGGTCCGTCGCTGATCGTCGATCCCGGTTATCAATGGCAGAACTCACGCTGGCGCGGCCGTCCTTGGGAAGAGGTGGTCATCAGCGAAATCCATATTGGCACCTTTACGCCCGAGGGTACGTTTCGGGCTGCAGCGGAGAGGCTGAAGCATCTTGCGGAAATCGGCATCACGGCTGTCGAAGTGATGCCCGTTGCGCAATTTGCCGGCAATCGCGGCTGGGGTTACGACGGCGTGCTGCAATATGCGCCGCATTGCGCTTACGGCACGCCGGACGATTTCAAGGCCTTCATCGATACGGCGCATGGCCTCGGCATCATGGTGCTGCTCGACGTCGTCTACAATCATTTCGGACCCGAGGGCAATTATCTCCACAGCTATGCGCCGGGCTTCTTCCGCAAAGATCGGGAAACGCCCTGGGGGGCGGCGATCGATTTCGGGCGGGAGCCGGTGCGGCGCTTTTTCATCGAGAACGCGCTCTACTGGATCGGCGAGTTCCGGCTGGACGGGCTCAGGCTCGATGCCGTGGAGCAAATCCATGATACCTCTGAAAAGCATGTGCTTTCAGCCATGGCCGAAGAAGTGAAAGCCACCTTCGCCGACAGGCAGGTTCATCTCGTCGTCGAAGACCAGCGCAATCTCGTGGAGCTATTGATTCGTGATGAGAACGGCGCTCCCAAAGCTTACGAGGCCGAATGGAACGATGATTTCCATCATGTGGCGCACATCATCGCGACCGGCGAAACCATCGGCCACTACAAGCCTTTCGCCGATCAGCTCTGGCATAAGCTTCGCATGGCACTTCAGCATGGCTTCATCTATCCTGATCGAACCGATCCGCCGGAATTGCCTGTCGGCGAGCGTCGTTACCTGCCGCCGACCGCCTTTATCGATTTCCTGCAGAACCACGACCAGATCGGCAACCGGGCCTTCGGCGAGCGGCTGATAAGCCTTGCCGATCCCGATATGCTGGATGCGCTGACGGCGATACTCCTGCTCTCGCCGCACATCCCATTCCTCTTCATGGGCGAGGAGTATGGGGAAAGGCGGCCCTTCTATTTCTTTGCCGATTATACGGGCGAGCTCGGCAGAATGGTCCGCGATGGGCGCATGGCGGAAGCTGAGGGGTTCGGCGGCTTGAAGGCCGGCAGGACCGTGGCCGATCTGCCCGATCCCAATGCCCTTTCGACCTTCGAGAATTCGAAACTCGACTGGCAATGGCGGGAGAACGAGGAGGGCCGGAAAAGTTTGGCTTTCGTCGCCGCGCTCCTGGAGTTGCGCAAGACCTATGTCGTACCGCTGCTGAAGCAGAGCTCTGCCATCGAGAGCGGCGCGCTGGAAGCGCCTGAAGGAGCGATCGCCGTCTGGTGGAAGGTCGCGAATCTGACGCTGGCGCTGCGCGCCAATTTGTCGGGGCAGGCACTGGTCTTGCCGTCGGTCGCCGGGACTGTGATCTATGAGCGCTACGGCAAGGAAGCAAAGCCCGCCGAGAATGGCGCGCTGCCGCCGCATTCGGTCATCTTTGCCATCGATATTGAGCCGGCGAATTAAGCATTTGAAAAATTTCGCGTTGAGAGCGAGCCGCTGACTGATTGAACGCAGACGATTCGCGGCTATATCCTGTGGCGATGTTTCAACTGCTGTCGACCTACTGGCCGCATATCCTCTTCGTCATCTCCATTGCCATGGGGGCAGCGGCGGCGATCCATGCCACCATGACCAAGGAAGAGGTCCGGGCCGCGACCGGCTGGGTGGGCGTCATCATCCTCTCGCCGATCATCGGCGCGCTGCTTTACATGATTGCCGGCATCAACCGCATCCGCCGCAAGTCGCTGAGCCTTCGCCGCGACGCGTTGCTGCCTGCTGCCGATCTGGATGAGCTCGAAAAGTTCGACGCGGAGACCGATGCCGTCATCAGCCAGTTCGGCCGGCGTTTTGCCGCCCTGCAGACGCTTGGTGATCGCATCACGCGCTACCCGCTGACGACGGGCAATACGATCGATATGCTGGAAAACGGCGACGAAGCCTATGCGGCGATGAAGACGGCAATTGATGGCGCCGAGCGCAGTATCCTGCTGGAGACCTATATCTTCGACCGTGACAGGATCGGGCTGCGCATCGCCGATGCGCTGATTGCAGCCGTCAAGCGCGGCGTGGAAGTACGTGTGCTGATCGATGCAGTCGGCGCGCGCTATTCGGTGCCGAGCATTCTCGGATACCTGAAGGAGGGTGGGGTGACCGTCAGTGTCTTCAACGGCAACGTCATCATGGGCTTGAGGTTGCCCTATGCGAACCTGCGCACACACCGCAAAATCCTGATCGCGGATGGAAAGATCGCACTGACGGGCGGCATGAATATCCGCGAAGGCTTCAGCGAGGAGGCGGTCGGCGGGAGTTTTGCCCATGACACGCATTTCAGCGTCAGCGGCCCGGCGGTGGCCGATCTCTTCGACGTCGCGGCCGAGGACTGGCGTTTCACGACAGGCGAAGTCCTGAACGGCGAAGCCTGGCGCGGCGACCGACTGGAGCGCAAGCGCGGCGACCCGGTCTTCTTGCGCGTCGTCGCTTCCGGACCGGATCGGAGCGTGGAAACGAACCACAAGATGCTGATAGGTGCCTTTTCCGTCGCGCGCCAGTCGATCCGTATTATGTCGCCTTACTTTCTGCCGGATCGGGAGCTGATCAGCGCGCTGACGACGGCGGCCCGGCGTGGCGTGGAGGTTGATATCGTTGTGCCTGCCGCCAACAATCTCGTTCTGGTCGACCGGGCGATGACGGCGCAGTTCGACCAGATCGTCAAGAACTACTGCCGCATCTGGCGTTCGACCGGCAGCTTCAGCCATTCCAAGCTTCTCTCTATCGACGGAACCTGGGCCTATGTCGGTTCCTCCAATCTCGATCCGCGCTCGCTTCGGCTGAATTTCGAGGTTGATCTCGAAGTGCTGAATGCCGGCTTTGCTGCCGAAATCGATGAGCGCATCGACGATGCCATCAAGTCCGCCACGCCGGTTACGCTCGAGGGGCTGTGGTCGCGGCCCTTCCTCGTGCGGCTGCTTGAAAAGGTGCTGTGGCTGGGTTCCCCATATCTTTGACCGCGTTTTCGTGATTGCGGCATGGCAAGTTTTGCTGCGCTGCCTATAATCCTGAAAAGAGCTTTTCGAGCAATGGAGCCGGCGTTCCTTCCGATGCAAGTCAAGAAGAAAGACAGTCTGCCCGCCAGTATCATCGCTTCCATCAAGAATAGGAAGAAGCGCGTCGAGACCTGGCGTGCGGGGCCAAAACCGCGCAATGACGGCACTCTTATCGCCTCCTACAATGTCCATAAATGCGTCGGCACTGACCGACGCTTCGATCCGGAACGCACGAGCCGTGTCATCCATGAGATCGATGCCGACGTCATCGCGCTGCAGGAGGCCGATACGCGTTTCGGCGAGCGTACGGGCATTCTCGATCTCACCCGGCTGGAGCGCGAAACCGGGCTCGTTCCGGTTCCGATCTCAGGGGCGGTGAAGGCGCATGGCTGGCACGGCAATGTCGTGCTCGTCCGCAAGGGTCTCGTGCATGATGTCCACCAGGTGAAGCTGCCGGGGCTGGAGCCGCGCGGCGCGCTGGTTGCGGAAATAGAGCTCGAAGCCGGTGGGAAGCTGCGTATCATCGCCGCGCATTTCGGCCTGCTGCGCCACTCGCGGGCGCAACAGGCAAAGACGCTGGTCGATCTCATCAGCGACCGGCATGAGATGCCGACCATCCTGCTTGGCGATCTCAACGAATGGCGGCTCGGCGACCGCTCGTCCCTCACTACCTTTCAGATGGCCTTCGGTCCGCTGCCACCTGCCGTTCCAAGCTTTCCGGCCGGCTTGCCGGTCCTGGCGCTCGACCGCATCATTGCCAACCGGAAAGGTATCATCTCCGCCGTGGAGGTGCATGACACTCCACTCGCCCGCATGGCGTCCGACCACCTGCCGATCAAGGCAGTGGTCGATCTGCAGCAGGAAGTGGCAGGGGCTTAGCGCCGTGCAGGTTCTCAGGTCCGGACGGGAGCGGGAAGAAGCTTGCCTCTCAGCAGCAGCCAGAGCGTTCCGACTGCAATGATCGCAAGCGCGATGTTGACGAGCACGAAGATAACAGGCGCCAGCTCGCTGATCGCGCCGGCGTCGCCGCGTGCCGTCATGCGCAGTGCTGCTGTCGAAAGCGCAGTCAGGCCGAAGGTAAAGGCCCAATAGGAACCGGCGAAGGGTTGTTGCATGATCCAGGGCAGCTGGCGGCTGATGATCAGGACCTGGAGGATGGCATAACCGAACATGGCATGCACGAGCATGTCGGGCGTGCCGGTCGTCACACTCAGATAGGCGGCGCTGCCGACGGCGGGTGGGGCGAGCTGGATGCCCAGAGTCGGCCGCAGCGGTACGGCTAGCTCGGGTGCCATCAGCAGTTGGTGCAACAATACGGATTCGATCGCCAGCCAGGAAAAGAAACCGGCACCGAAGGCGAACTGGCCCCAGTCGGCATAACCGAGCGTGCCTGCCGCGATGGCGGTGACGAAAGAGCCGGCAACAGTCGGCAGATAAAGGACTGGCGTGTTGGTGACCGGATCACGCCCGCCACGCCAGAGCAGGCCGGTTCGCCAGAGCAGGAAAAACAGGGTGATCGCGAATCCTGCCAGAGCCAGAACTTCAGTTGCGATGCGCGAATAAGGAAGGATCGCAAGTCCCGCCAGCATGGTCGCGACGCCGATCAGTCCGACGAAGCAGCACTGGATGGGATGCTCAAGTTCCGCCGTCACCTCCTTCGGCGCGATAAACCATTTCGCGGTGTAGAGGAGGATGAGGACGAGCCAGATGGCAAAGCCAAGAAGGCTGATGGCTTCGCCCACGCTGGCCGGAACCGGCAAGATGGCAGCGGCGGCGCGCCAGCTGTTGCCGAGCCCGACAACGCCAAGAACAATGCCAAAGAATGCAGCGGGTATGCGGGGGAACGACATGTTCGGTTCTCCGAATTGATCCGGCAGGATCGTTTACCCTGCCGGTGCGGCAAGCGGTTCACGTTGGACGTTCTACTTTGCAACGGCATCGGCAGCGTCCATCACGCGGGCCGAATAGACAAGAGCAGCACCGGCATTGACGGAGATCGCGACACCGAGGGCCTCAGCAATTTCCTCCTTGGTAGCGCCGACTTTCTGGGCTTCGGTCGTATGTACGGCAATACAGCCATCGCAACGGACGGTGACGGCCACGGCAAGGGCGATCAGCTCGCGCTGCTTGGCATCGAGATGGTTGGTCTTCCGTCCGGCGGTCGAAAGGGTTTGATAGCCTTTGATCGTCTCTGGCACGATCTTGGCGATTTCGCCGATCCGGCCCAGGAGTTCGCCGCGATATTCCTTCCAGTCCAACATGAAGATCATTCCTTCTCTTATCAGCGACGGCGTGATTGCCTCGACTGTTGGACGTGACTATGACCTTCAGACGTGATAATTTGAATGCTCAAAAAAGTCATTTTCTAGCGCGATCGTCTCATGGATGTTTTAAGCCGCCTTATCGAGCTTGCCCGCCTGCAGCCAACGCTCGACATTCGCTGCCAGTTGCAGGGCGCGTTTCATATCGACCACGAACCTGTTGCTGCAGGTACGTTGCCGTTTCATCTGATCCTCGGCGGCGATTGTCTCATTCGCCTCGGCTCCGGTCGTGAAATCATCTTGCGCTCCGGCGATTTCCTGCTGTTGCCGCGCGGAGATGCGCATGCGATCGTTGGCTTGCGGCCAAGCGGCGAAGCGCAGCCTCTGCGCATCGCCGTGGGTGGCATGCTGCCTTTGCGCGAAAACGGCGAAGGCGAGGCCGATGTCGACCTGCTCTGTGGTCATTTCGATTGCGCGCCGGGATCGGCCGCCTTGCTGCTCGATAGCCTGCCTGACGTCTTTCACGTATCGCTCGCCGAGGAGTCGGAGGAGCTGCTGAAGACGCTCGTCGCCATGCTCTACAGGGAAACGGTTGAAGAAAAGCCGGGAGCATTGGCGATCATCACCGCCACCTGTCTCTCGCTTTTTATCATGGCGGTGAGGGCAGGCAAGGTCTCGCCCGTCGCATCTTCGGGGCTGCTGCAATTGCTTGGCGATGCGAGGCTCGGCAAATCCGTCGTGGCGATGATGTCCTCGCCGGCCTTTGCCTGGACGATCGGTGATCTTGCCCGTCATTCGGCCATGTCGCGGGCTACCTATGCCCGGCAATTTCGCGAGCGCGCCGGAATGACGGTCGGCGCGTTCCTGACCGATATCAGGATGATGCTGGCGAGCGACCAGTTGCTCAGGACGCGCCGAACGGTTGCAGATATCGCTGCAAAGGTCGGTTATGAATCCGAAGCCGCCTTCGGCAAGGCTTTCAAGGCAAGACGTGGCCTAACGCCGGCGCGCTTCCGCGCTGCGGAAAAGGTGAGACAGAATGGGCAGGGGTGATGCGCGGGGGGAGGCTAAGCGCCTCGCCGCTCGACTTCCGTCAGCACGGATATGAAGGCTCTGAGGCTTTGCGGCACATGCCTGTGACCGGGATAATAGAGGCAGAGTCCGGGGATTGGCGGGCACCAGTCGTCAAGAACAGAGATAACCTCGCCGCTGGCAAGATAGGGTCGCGCGACCCTTTCCGGCACATAGGCGATGCCAAGCCCTTTGACCGCCGCTTCCGCCATCAGTTCTACATGATCGAGGGTCAGGGCGCCCGATACCTCGATAGTCACTTCCTGGCCGTGTTTCTCAAATTCCCAGCGGTAGAGTTTGCCGCTCGGCATACGCAGGCGGATGCAGCGGTGATGCTTCAGGTCCTCGGGCGTCTTTGGCCGCTTGTGGTCTTTCAAGTAAGCTGACGAGGCAACCGCGAGGAAACGTGCCTCGCCACCGAGTTCGACCGCTATCATATCAAGCGGCACGGATTCCCGCAGGCGGATGCCGGCATCGAAGCC
The DNA here is from genome assembly GCF_014193555.1 of Rhizobium sp. BK275. Lineage (NCBI taxonomy): Bacteria > Pseudomonadati > Pseudomonadota > Alphaproteobacteria > Hyphomicrobiales > Rhizobiaceae > Rhizobium > Rhizobium sp. BK275. The sequence continues at coordinate 382,094 of NZ_JACHZL010000001.1, read as the reverse complement.
TTCGCTGACAATATCGACCAGCCGGTTTTCGGTAACGATATCGAGCGATATCTCCGGATAGCGCTCGAGAAAGAGAGGAACGGCGGCATTCAACAGCACGCGGGCGGCAATTTCGCTGGCGTTGATGCGTAGCGTACCGCTCGGCTGGCCGCCGAATTCGCCGACGGCATCGAGCGCCAGATCGAGATCGCGCAAGACCGGCTTTAGCCTGTCGAGAAGCATTTCGCCGGCTTCGGTAGTCGCGACGCTGCGTGTCGTGCGATGCAGCAGGCGCACGCCCATGCGCGCCTCCATATTGCGCATCATGTGGCTGAGCGTCGACGGCGACAGGCCGAGTTCGCCGGCCGCCTTGCGGAAGCTGCGGTGGGCGACGATTGCCGCGAAGGAATTGAGGTCATCAAGCGTCGGTCGATAACTCATGGGTATTTTTCAACAGCTCATGCAGATTTGAACGGATTATCACATCAATAAACCTCTCTATCTTTGCTGTCATCAAGCTGCGATCCACCGGCATCAGAAAGGCACAGACGATGACAAAGACATGGCTCATCACAGGCACATCCTCCGGGTTCGGCCGGATCATGACCGAGAAGCTGCTGGCGCGGGGCGATCGCGTCGCCGCAACCTTGCGCAAGCGCCAAGCCCTGGCTGATCTTGAAGCGCAGTATGGCGGCCGGCTCTGGGTCGCGACCCTCGACGTCACCGATGACCGGGCCGTTCATGCGGTCGTCGACGCCGCTTTCGAAGAGATGGGGCGGGTCGATGTCGTCGTCAGCAATGCTGGTTATGGCCTGTTCGGCGCGTCCGAAGAGGTGAGCGATGCGCAGATCCGCCATCAGATCGATACCAATCTGATCGGCTCCATCCAGGTGATCCGGGCGGCCTTGCCGCATCTGCGCCGGCAGGGCGGTGGTCGCATCCTGCAGGTTGCTTCGGAAGGCGGCCAGATCGCCTATCCGAATTTCAGCCTCTATCACGCCACCAAATGGGGGATTGAAGGTTTCATCGAGGCCGTGGCGCAGGAAGTCGCCCCTTTCGGCATCGACATCACCATTGCCGAGCCGGGGCCGGCGGGTACGGATTTCGGAGCCGGTCTCGTCAGACCGCCGCAGACGGATGTCTACGAAGACACCCCAGCCGGCCAGGTGCGCAAGGCAATCGCCGATGGCTCGTTCAAGATCCTGGGCGACCCCATGAAGATGGCCGACGCGATGATCGCGGCGGCTGAGGCGCAGCCGGCGCCCAAAAGGCTTGCGCTTGGCAGCACGACCTATCAGTCGATCCGCAAGGCCCTGAACGAGCGGCTTGCCGAGCTGGAAGCGCAAAAGGAGATCACGCTGTCGACCGATATCGACGCGTGAGCCACCCTCAGCGATCGATCGTCGACATGATCGTGTCGTTGTAGCGCTTGCCCGAGACTTTGCCGGGGGCAAGCGCTTCATCGAGCGCCTTCATCTGCTCGGCATTGAGCGCGATGGCGGTGGCGGCGATATTGTCTTCCAGGTAGGTGCGGCGCTTGGTACCGGGGATCGGCACAAAGTCGCTGCCCTTGTGCAGGATCCAGGCGAGCGCGATCTGGCCGGGCTTGACGCCGAGCGAGGATGCGAGTGAGCGAACGGCATCGGCCGCGCGGACATTGGCGTCGTAGTTCTCGCCCTGATAGCGCGGATCGCCACGGCGGAAATCGCCTTCCGGATAGTCTTCGGCGCGCTTGACCTCCCCGGTCAGAAAGCCGCGGCCGAGTGGGCTGAAGGGCACGAGGCCGATGCCGAGCTCCTTCAAAGCAGGGATGACGTCGGCCTCCAGATTGCGCTCCCAGAGTGAATATTCGCTCTGCACGGCCGACACCGGGAAGACGGCATGCGCGCGGCGGATGTTGGCGACACCGGCTTCGGAGAGGCCGAAGTAACGAACCTTGCCCTCCTTGACGAGCTCGGCGACCGTGCCGGCGACGTCCTCCATCGGCACAGCCGGATCGACACGATGCTGGTAGATGAGGTCGATGTGGTCGGTCGCAAGACGCTTGAGCGAGCCTTCTATGGCGCTGCGAATGGTTTCCCGTCGGCTGTCGCGTTCGGTGCCCACCTGTTTGCCGTCCTTCAGGCGGAAGCCGAACTTGGTGGCGAGCGTCACCTCGTCACGCCGGCCCTTGAGAGCTTGGCCGAGCAGTTCCTCATTCTTGTAGGGGCCGTAAACCTCGGCTGTGTCGAGGAAAGTGCAGCCGAGCTCGATGGCGCGGTGAAGGGTTGCGATGGATTCCGTCTCATCGGCCGGCCCGTAGGATTGGCTCATGCCCATGCATCCGAGGCCGATGGCCGATACTTCAAGTCCCTGACTGCCGAGTTTGCGCTTCCGCATCGTGATGCTCCTGCTTCTCAAGTGAGGAGAGGTCTATATAGACCCCGGTGCAGGATTATGAATGCGCGAGAATCCCGATAAGCTGCGCGAGCGTTCAGCAGTCCCGGTGGCGCCGGTTGTCTTTGTCATCAGATGTGAAAGTGACGAGGTGAAGGGCATCGATCAGGATGGAGACGATCTTCTTCCACATGGCTTCTCTCCTTTCCCAAGTGTTCTCTTCGTCTTGCGTGTGGTCTTCAAACGAGCTTATTGTCGGCTTCTGATAACTTGAGGTTATGGGATGAAGCGCGGTCGGCTGCCTCTGACGGCATTGCGAAGCTTCGAGGTTGCGGGACGGCTCGAGAGCTTCACGCTTGCGGCTGAGGAGCTGTTCATCTCGCAGGCGGCTGTCAGTCGGCAGATCCGTGAGCTTGAACAGCTATTGGGTGAGCTGCTGTTCGAGCGGCGCCATCGAAGTGTCGTTCTGACGGGCAGTGGCCGGAAGCTGCTTGCCATCCTGACGCCCTCCTTCGATCGGATCGACGAATGCCTGGAGGATATCCGCGGGGCTTCAGTATCTTCGGATCTGAAGATCAGCGTCGAACCTTCCTTCGCCGCTTGCTGGCTGGTGCCGCGCCTGCCGGAATTCCGCAGACTTCATCCTGACGTGGAGGTATCGATCGATGCCGATCCCCGGACGATCGAATTCCGCACCGGCCAGGCGCAGATTGCCATCAGGCACAGCGCCACCGTCACCGCATGGCCACGGACGGAAAGCCGGCACCTGATCGATGTCCGCGCGGTGCCGGTGATCGCCTCCGATCTCCTGGAGCGTGGCCCACCGATCTCCTCTCCGCATGACATCTTTGCCTATGGGCTTTTGCATGAGGAAGCCCGCGACGGCTGGAGCCGGTGGTTTGAGGCGGCCGGCGTCGCCATGCCCCAGACGGCGAGGGGGCCTGTCTATGCTGATGACGGTCTCGTGCTGCAGGCGGCGCTGCGCGGCCAGGGCGTTGCGCTCCTGGATGAAGCCTTTGCAGAAGAGGAAATCCGGGCCGGCCGCTTGCGCCAACTCTTCGACCTCACGGTTCCGAACGGCGCCTACTGGCTGGTTACCCGCAGCTTCGACCGCCTTACACCCCCGGCTGCGGATTTTGCACGCTGGGTGACCGAGAGCCTTCACAAGCGCTGACCTCTACCCTCCTGTCGCCATCCGCTTCTTGGTCGCCTCGCGGACAAGCTTCCATCGGGTAAGCTCAAGCATGGCGTCCGCCAATGCGCGATGCGCCGGGTTTGCCGCCTTGCTTTCCTCGACAATGCCGTCGATGAGCTTCGATAGCTCTGTCTCCGTGATGGCCGCTCCTGTTAATTCACGCGCCGCGGCCATAAAGGCATCACGCGACTTGCCGAGCCGGAGGGCATGCCGAGGAAATCCGCCGGCGCGCAGGAGAACGCTCAGCCATTTTCCATCCCAAGAAGGGGCGCTCGCATAGAGATCGTGCCCCGTCAAAACCTCAATCATTTCATGAGCGATCTGCTCTACCGGTACGCCCTTCGATGCCAGTAACTCCCGCGAAATCCCATGGATTGCTTCCGCATCGGCCGCCCAGTCATCCCAGTCAGCGGCTGGCCGGATCAGGGCCGAGCGCGAGCGGCCGTCTTCGAACACCCAGGCAACTTCGATCGGAACGCTTTTCTTGCTGAGGGACGAGGCCTCGAAATCCAGGAAAACGATCAATGCAACGCGACAGGCGGGTGCTGTCCTCCAGCGAGAGTTTTGTGCCGATCGGCCGATGCCGCAGGCGCCCGACCGAAGAACAGGAACGCAGCCTACAGCCGGCAGAGTTTATTTGTCGAGCCGCATGCCGTCGGCGTTGAAGATGTGCAAATAAGCGGGATCGCAGGTGAAGGCGAGCTGGCTGCCGGTCGCGATGTCAGACAATCCCCTATACTCCACGGTCAACGGCTGGCCGTCGCCAAGCTGGCAATAGAGGAACTGAGTGCCGCCGAGATATTCATCAAAATCGACCGTGGCCCGCAGTGTCTCATCCTGTGAGCTTGCGGCGATCCTCAGATGCTCCGGGCGCATGCCAAGGGTAATTTTCTGCCCTTGGCTCAAACCAGCCCCGCCGATCGGCGAACGGATTCGGTTGCCGGATACCATGATATTGCCGTCGCCAGTCCAACTTGCGTCGAGAAGGTTCATGCGCGGCGAACCGATGAAGCCCGCGACGAAGACATTGTTCGGCCGCTCATAGATCTCGCGCGGCGTTCCCGCCTGTTCGATATATCCATCCCGCAGCACGACGATCTTGTCGGCGAGCGTCATTGCCTCGGTCTGGTCGTGCGTGACGTAGATCATCGTATTGCCGAGCTCACGGTGGAGCCTGGCAATTTCGATGCGCATCGAGACGCGCAACTCCGCGTCAAGGTTCGACAGCGGTTCGTCGAAGAGGAAGACATCCGGCTTGCGGACGATCGCGCGACCGATCGCCACGCGCTGCCGCTGGCCGCCCGAGAGCTGTCCCGGCCGGCGGTCGAGCAGATGGTCGATCTTCAGGATCGCCGAGGCTGCCTTGACGCGGGCCTCGATCTCCGAGGTCTGCGTCCTAGCCATTTTCAGGCCGAAGGCGAGATTGTCGCGCACACTCATATGCGGATAGAGCGCATAGGACTGGAAGACCATGGCGATGCCGCGATCGGAAGGGTCGAGATCGGTGACATTGCGTCCCTTGATCTCGATCTCGCCGTCGGTGACATCCTCCAGCCCGGCAATCATGCGGAGCAGGGTCGATTTTCCGCATCCCGAGGGTCCGACGAAGACGACGAAGGATCCCTCAGCGATGGTCAGGTCGACGCCATGGATGACTTCCAGATTGCCGAAACTCTTGCGAATTTCGGTCAGCACAACGCTCGTATCCGCCATTTTATTCACCGCGCGCCTCGCCGGCTCTGACCCAGACGAGCATCTCGCCTGGTTCGCGGTTGTCCCAGAAAGGATAGGGCACGAAACGCGCGCTCGCCTGTTTTGTGGCAGGCGGCGAGGTGCGGTAGAGCGCCGAGCCCCAGTCGGCCGTATCACGGCTGACGGGAAGTTCGAGGGCGACCGCGCCGCGAAGACCCGATATCTCGGAGGTCTTGGCTTGCGAAACATCAGCTGACAGAGAAATGCCGTTCAGTCCGGCGCCGTTGTCGGTTTCCTCGACGCAATAGACCATCGGACCACGCATCAGCGCCGTGCGGCCGGCATCCTGGCGAACCAGCGGATTGGCGAAGAGCTTGCGGGCCGTCAGCGGGATCGAGAGATCGACCTTGTCGCCGCTCTTCCAGTCGCGGTCGATGCGGGCATAACCATCCATCAGCACGGATGCGAGATCGAGCTTTTCGCCATTGATGGAAAGCGTCGCACCGTCGGCCCATTCCGGGATACGCAGTGACAGCGCGAAGTGAGCCGGGCGGTCGAGCGCCAGGTCGAAATGGATCGCGCCATCCCAAGGGTAACGCGTCCGTTGCGAAAGCTCGACCTTGGCGCCGGCAAGATCGAAGCGCGCCTTGCTTTCCCCATAGAGGTGGACGGCAATTTCATCCTCGGCGATCGCATACATGTAGGAGCCGACGGAAGCGAGCAGGCGAGCGATGTTCGGCGGGCAGCAGGGGCAATGGTGCCAGATCCAGCGATGGTGCTTGCCGGAGCTTTCCAGTGGGTTCTCGTAGAAGAAGCGGGTGCCGTCGAGGGAGAGGCCGGCCATGGCGCCATTATAGAGCGCCTGCTCCATGATATCGGCATAACGACGGTTTGGGCCGCGGCCAAGCATGCGGTTTGCCCAGAAGACGAGGCCGACCGAGGCGCAGGTTTCGGCATAGGCGCTCTCGTTCGGCAGGTCGTAATAGTCTGTGAAGCCTTCGTTTGCGGCTGCCGGACCGATGCCGCCGGTGACGTACATCTGCTTGGTCGTCAGGTCGTCCCAAAGAGTTTCGAGCGCTGCCGTCAGCGTGTCGTCATTATATTCGGTGGCGATATCGGCCATGCCGGCATAGAGGTACATGGCGCGTACCGCGTGGCCGACGACCTTCTTCTGTTCGCGTACCGGCACATGCGCCTGGCCGTACTCATAGGTCTTCTGGTGGAAGTCGGCAGCACTCCGGCCGTCACGGATCGCTTCTTCGGTGAAAAAATGCGGTTCGGTGCCGCGCTCGTCGATGAAGAACTTCGAAAGGTCGAGATATTTCTTTTCGCCCGTGACACGCGCCAGCTTGACCAGTGCGAGCTCGACTTCCTCGTGGCCGCAATAGCCGGGCATCTGGCCGGGGCCGTGGCCGAAGACGGTGATCAGGTAATCGGAGTAGCGGCACATGATGTCGAGCAGCTTCTTCTTGCCGGTCGCCTGGTAATAGGCAACCGCGCCTTCGATCAGGTGTCCGGCGCAATAGAGCTCATGATGGTCGCGCAGGTTCGTCCAGCGCCGGCCGGGCTGGACGCGCTGGAACCAGGCGTTCAGATAGCCGTCCTTGTCCTGCAGCTTCTCATACATGTCGATAATCTCATCGACGCGGGCTTCGAGCTGCGCATTGGGCCGGCGGTAGAGTGAATAGGCGACAGTTTCGATCGACTTGCCGAGATCGCTGTCCCAGAACATCTGCGTCGTGCCGCCCCAGGGGCCGATCGGAATGACCACGCCGGGGCTCGGCTGGGTCACGTCGATCGCCTGCAGCATACCGGCCTCGACGCAGCGGTCGAGCAGCGTTTCGGCGGTGGAATCGCAGATCACATCCTGGCGATCGCCAAACAGGCCGCGCAGTTCGACGCTCGGCACGGGCAGGGGACGGAACTGGCGGTCTCTCTTCAGCTTGTTCATAGGCTCATCCATTTCGTTGAAAGATCATCATTTCACCGCGCCGGCCATCAGCCCGCGCATGTAGTAGCGTTGCAGGAGCAGGAAGACGATCAGGCAGGGGATCGTCATGACGACGACACCGGCCTGAACCGCGCCCCAGTTGATGGCGCCGAGGCGGCCGGCGCGCACCGCCGTCATCAGGACGGGAAGCGTGTATTTCTCGTTGCTGGAAAGCAGCACGAGGGCGGCCAGGAATTCGTTCCAGGCATTGAGGAAGGCAAAGATCGCGACTGTCGCGATACCCGGCAGCACCAACGGCAGAAGCACGCGGATCAGCAGTTTCAGGTCCCGCGCGCCATCGATGCGCGCTGCTTCCTCGATCTCCTTCGGCACGGCATCGAAGGCATTGCGCATCATGAAGACGGAGAAGGGAAGTTGCAGCGTCACGTAGACGAGGGTGAGCCCCAGCAGCGAATTGTTGAGGCCGAGCTTCGCCAGAATGATGAAGAGCGGCGTCAGGATCGACTGGAATGGGATCATGAGCGTCGCGATGATCAGCACGAAGAGGGCATTCTTCAGCGGGAAGCGATAACGCGAGAAGCCGTAGCCGGCGAGCAGGCTCACCGTGACCGTCAGCAACACCGTTGCCAGCGAAACGAATAGCGAGTTGATCATGTGCCGCCAGATGCCGGCGCCGAACGTATCGAGCAATGCATAGGCATCGAAGCTGACACCTGTCGTCGGCCATGGCGGCAGCGGCGGCAGGCTTGCCTCCGTGCCGTGCCGGAAGGAGGCAAGCAGCGTGATGATGAAGGGCGCCAGGAAGAAGACCGAAACGGCGATCCCGGCGACATGATAGGCCGATTGCGATCTGAAGCGTTTGCGGGCGCGGCGTTCACGGGAGGAAATCATCAGCGTTCCTCTCCGACACGCAGCAGCCAGAGCTGGACGACGGAGATCGCAACGAGGATCGCCAGAAGGACGATCGAAAGGGCGGATCCGTAGCCCAGATTGAAGGACACGAAGGACTGATTGAAGATGTAGTAGACGACGGAGATCATCTTGTTCTGCGGTCCGCCCGAGGTCATGATGTAGAACTGGTCGAAGGCGAGGATCGAGCCGGTGACCGAGACGATCAGCGCCAGCGCAATCGTCTTTCGCATCAGCGGCAGGGTGAGATGTCGAAAGCGCTGCCAGCGCCCGGCGCCATCGATGCGGGCTGCCTCCGTCAACTCGGACGGAATGGCCTGAAGCCCGGTCAACAGGATGATCATGGTAAAGCCCGCGATCTTCCAGACGACCATGACGATGATGGTTGCAAAAGCGGTATCGAAGCTCGCCATGATATTGGGGCTTCGCTCGACGAGGCCGAGTGCGCGAAGGGCCGGGCCGACAAAACCGCTGTCGACATTGGCAAGCCAGACCCAAAGCAGCGACGCTGTCGCCAGGCCGACCACGACGGGCAGGAAGATGATCGTTCGGTAGGTGCTGACGAAGCGTCGCTCCTTCTCGACGAAGATCGCCAGCGGGAAGGCGACTGCGAAGATCGCGATGGTCACGATGACCGTATAGTAGGCGGTGAAGTTCAAGGCCGCCATGAAGCGGCTATCGTTCCACATGCGGATATAGTTGGCAAAGCCGATCCAGCGCGCCGCACCCATCAGCGGCCAGTTGTGCAGGCTCATCCAGCCGGTGAACAGCACAGGCATGACGAAGAAGACAATGACGAGCGCCATGGCGGGCGCGATATAAAGAAAGCCGCGCCATTGCGACCTTCGCCGCCGTTTTCGGACAGCGCGCGTGCGCTGCGGACCGGAACCGGTCATCGAAACCTCCGCATCTTACGAATGATCAGTCTGTGGATCGGCCGGGGAACTGCCACCGTCCCCCGGCCACGGCCGGGAGAGTTATTGGCCGCTGTCGATGATGGACTGCATCTCGGACTGAGCGTTCGAGAAAGCGCCATCGACGTCATCGCCGAAGATCGCGGCGTTGGTGAAGGTTGCCCAGGGGCCATTGGCGCTGTTGATCAGATCGTTGAACTGCAGCGTATAGGGTGTCTTGGCAACGGAGATTGCCTTCAGGCCCACCTGCATGCGCGGATCGAGCCCGGCAAGCACCTGATCGGCAATGTCCCCGCGTGTCGGCAGGCTGCCGTATTTGGCCAGGACTTTCTGGCCGTCCATCGAATAGATATATTCGAGGAATTCCTTGACGGCATCGATCTTCTTCGTGCCCTTGGTGATGACGAAATTGTCGCCGCCGGCAAAGGACGATGCCTTGCCATCAACGCTTGGGATCAGCGTCACGCCGAAGTTGATATCAGGATATTGCGTGACGAGCGTACCGATGGCGAAGGCACCAAGGCTCTGCTGGCCGATCTTGCCATTGGTGAAGGTCAGGAAGTTCGTGCCGTTGTCGCTCGCGGCACTCGCCGGAACGAGGTCCTTCTTGACCATGTCACGATAGTAGCCGACGGCCTTGCGCATCTGCGGCGTATCGAGCGTTGCGGTCTTGCCATCCTCCGAGAGGATATCGACACCCGCACCCCAGACGAGCGGCGTGAAGGTGAAGATCATGCAGCCGCCGCAGCCGCCACCGGAGAAGTAGAAGCCGTAGGTGTCATCACCGAGCTTGCGGATCTTCTCGGCATTGGCTTCGATTTCCTCCCAGGTCGTGGGCGCCTTTTCGGGGTCGAGGCCGGCCTTCTTGTAGAGGTCCTTGTTCCAGGCGAAGACAGAGGTTTCGACTGAAAGCGGCAGGCCGTAGATCTTGTCCTGATAGGTGCCGAGCTTGACATGCGACGGCGACAGCGAATTGAAATAGGGCAGGCTCTTGGCCCAGTCGGTCAGGTCTTCGAGCTGACCGGCCGCCGCGAAGGCCGGGGTGTAGATCAGGTCCATCGACAGGGCATCGGGCGCTTGGCCGCCGGCGATTGCGGTTGCGTATTTCTGCACTAGTTCGCCGAAGGGCACTTCTGTGGTAGCGACTTGGTTTTCATGGCTCGCATTATAGGCCTCGACAACCTTCTTGAAGGAATCGCCGATACCGGTGCGGACCCACATTTCGATCTTTTCGGCAGCCGAAGCTGTCGAAACCAGGCAGAGTGTGGCAAGGCTGGTTGCCACCATTAGACGCTTCATCATTGGCTCTCCTCCCAAATTGGCGCGTCTCCTTCGCGCCGTTGCTATATTCCGAGGGTGTCACCCCCCGCATGATTGCCGCACGACGAGACGGCACGGCAGTTTCCTGATGCCTGGCTCTACCGGACGTCCCTCCGCAAGCGCCAGAACTGTCAATCCGGCCTGCCGCCCCAGTTCCTTCAATTCCATATCCACCGTCGTCAGCGGCGGACGCGTCTGGGCGGCGACAATCTCCCAATTGTCGAAACCGACCACCGAAACATCCTGCGGCACCCCGATGCCGCGTTCGCGCAGCGCATCGATGACACCACGCGCAATCTGATCGTTGCCGCAGAAGATGCCGTCGGGCTTTTCGCCGTTGCCGCTCCACATTCTCGCGACCGCTTCGTGGCCCCAGCTTTCCGACCAGGCTCCAAACAGAACCGGCCGCTCCTCTCCCGCAACCTTGCGATAGGCATCGGCCCGCTCGCGCACCGAAAAGAAATTCTCCGGTCCGGTGACATGGGCGATCCGCTTGCGCCCGAGCTTTGCCAGCCATTCGATTGCAAGCCGCGCGCCCTGTGCATCATCGGAGCGGAACGTCACGGTTCCCGGCGCTCCCTCCGTAAAGGCGTAGACCACGGGCACGTTCAAATTCGACAGATCGACCGGCAACCGTCTGTCCAGACGCTTTCCTGTCGCAATTATGCCGTCGACCTGTTTGTCGAGCATCGCCTCCACATGAATCTGCCCGAGTGCCGGATCCTCCTCGATCGCGCATAGAAAGACCGAAACACCATGATCAACGAGAGCATCCGATATGCCCGCCATGACCGGCAGGGTAAAACGACCATAGGTATCGTTGGTGAGAAGCCCGATCGTGAAACTGCGCTTGCTGAGCAAGCCTCTTGCCAAAGCGTTCGGTCTGTATCCGATCTCCGCCGCGATGCGCTTGACCCGCTCGCGCGTTTCCGGACCCATCCGGCCCGTATCGTTCAGCGCCTTCGACGCCGTCGAGATGCTGATTCCAGCAGCCGCCGCGACATCATGAATGGTGATCCGGCCTTTTCTTCCTCCTGTTGTGTCCAGTCGCTCCTCCATCGAACTCGCAATGAGAAAACCTTTTCTCATGGAAATTGTCAAGTGAGAAAAGGTTTTCTCATCTATCGCTAATCGATCCAGGGCTGGTTGAAGAGGAGAGAATTGATGTCAACGATGAGCCGGCTTCTGATCGAAGCTGAGCACCACAAGGCTTGTCAGCGTGCGAGCTCAATCACTTACAGATATCCGACGTGCTTGCCGAACGGAACATCCTCATCCAGGGTGCCGGTACCGATGCGCTCGCTCTCGCCGGACAGGCGTTCTTCGGTCGGATCGGAACTCTCCGCATGGGGATGGGTGGAATGATGGTCGAGATGCCGCTCCGCTGCCGGATCGTCATCGCTATCGATACGATCTTCATTGCTCACAGCGGTGTGGTGATCGTCTTTTTTCCCACTGCCAGCGCTGATCTTTGCTTGCCGCTCGGCGACCCAGGCATTGTCAGGTTCGGAGCCGATGGAGGTGCTTTGGTCTACATGCGTGGCCGAGGAGGCTGCTGTGGGCGAGGTGGGCGCAATCTTTTCGACCATTGAAACTCCCTGGCTTATGGCCTGACTGGCAGGCCTGGCTATGATGTCTGTCGCCCCAAGCGGGTGCGCATGGGGATCGATGCTGATCTGGTCGCGACCTCTCATCTTGGCCGCGTAGAGCGCCAGATCGGCCCTTCGATAGATATTATTGGCATGGTCTCCGCTCATGACACAGGCGATGCCTGCAGAAAAACTCTAGCGGAAGCTGAGGTGATCGGCCAGCGGGCGAGACTGCCTGACGGCAACCAGCATGCGATTGACGATCTCCGCCGCCTCTTCGGGAACCGTGTTCGGAATAACCAGAACAAACTCTTCGCCGCCGGCGCTGCCGAGAACAGATTATCCAAACCTTGAACTACCTGCCCGGTGTGAAGAAACGGTTAGCCGCTTCGCATATGCGCAGATCGTCTCATTGCCGCTGCCGCCACCGGCGCCGCTGTCCCGGCTTGCAACGGAACATTTCACTATTCCGATAGGCGGAATAATTACTTCCACATTCTACCGATTAACGGATTCCAGTGAATGGCTATTGTTGGTGCCAGGCCAGCAAGGGTTGTTGGCGGATTTGTTAAAACGGAGAACCAAGATGAACCGACTGGTCCTTTCCCTGATGCTGGCAACCGTCAGCCTCGCTCCCCTTTCTGAAGCCGCAGCCGCTCCTGCCAAGCAGGTTGCGATGACCCGGCAGGCGCCGGTGACCGTTCATTATCGTTCGGCCAAGATCGATGGCGTCAACATGTTTTATCGCGAAGCCGGTCCGGTTGATGGTCCTGTCGTCCTGCTTCTGCACGGCTTCCCGACATCCTCGCACATGTTCCGCAACCTCATTCCCTTGCTTGCCGATCGTTATCACGTCATCGCACCTGACTATCCGGGCTTCGGTCAGAGCGATGCACCCGATCACACCAAGTTCGCCTACACCTTCGGCCATTATGCTGACATGGTCGATACGCTCATGACTAAGCTCGGCGCCAAGACCTACGCCATGTATCTCATGGATTACGGCGCGCCCGTTGGCTATCGACTGGCGCTCAAGCATCCGGAACGGGTAAGCGGGCTGATCGTCCAGAACGGCAACGCCTATGAAGAAGGCCTGCGCGAATTCTGGGATCCGATTAAGGCATACTGGGCAGACGGTTCCGCGGAAAAGCGCGAGGCCCTGTCCAATCTCGTCGTCCTCGAAACCACCAAGTTCCAGTACACCGATGGCGTTAAGGACCTCACCCGCATCAGCCCCGACAACTGGGTTCACGATCAGGCCCTGCTCGATCGGCCGGGTAACAAGGATATCCAGCTCGATCTCTTCCATGATTACGGCACGAACGTTCCGCTCTACCCGCAATTCCAGGCCTTCTTCCGCGAACGCAAGCCGCCGACCCTGATCGTCTGGGGCAAGAACGACAAGATCTTTCCGGAGGAAGGCGCGCATCCTTACCTGCGTGATCTGCCGGCCGCTGAAATGCACCTCCTCGACACCGGCCATTTTGCCCTTGAAGACAAGCTGGATGAGATGGCGCCGCTCATTCACGACTTCCTCGACCGCAAGATTGCAAAGCAATAATCGCTTTCATGAGAGCCCGCGCATTCAGCGATGAACACGCGGGCCTTTCGCTGCTAATTGAAATGCCTGTTGGACCTCAGCTTTCCGACCGCGAAATCGATGAAACTCCGCACCTTTGCCGAAGCATACCGGCCTTCCGGATGGACGACATGGATCGGCAACGCCTCCTCCTCATAACTAGCCAGGATCGTGCGCAATTCACCTGCCTCAAGCTGCGGCGCAATCTGGTAGGACAGAACGCGCGTCAGGCCCCAGCCGCGAGCTGCCGCCGAAATTGCCGCCTCGTTGGTGTTGCAGAAAAGCCGAGGATTGACGTGGACGGCAGACTTCTTCTGCACCCCGAATCGCCATTCGAGCGAGGTCCAAGCACTGGTCGATGCGATAATGCGATGCTTCGACAGATCGCCGGGGGTCATGGGGACGCCATGCTTTTCAAAATAGGCAGGCGATCCGCAGATCACGCGCCGCACCTGGCCGACGCGCGTCGCGGTGAGGCCGGAATCAGGCAGATGGCCAATACGGATCGCAACGTCGATGCCTTCGTCGATCATGCTGACGACGCGGTCGACAAACAGGCCGCGACCGACGACATCGGGATAAAGATCCAGATATTCGGTCATCAGCGGCAGGACGAACATTGTCCCGAACATGGCAGAAGTGGTGACGGTGAGCGTGCCCGTCGGTTTGCCGTAGGCGCCGGCTGCGGCCGCTTCCGCCTCCGAGAGATCGGCGAGAAGTCTCTGGCAGTCCGCAAAATACTGGGCACCTGCTGCCGTCAGTTTGACGGATCGGGTCGTGCGCGTCAGAAGGCGTGTCCCTATGACGTCTTCCAGGGCAGACACGATGCGCGTGACGGCCGGAGGGCTCATGTGGAGTTGCCGTCCTGCGTCTGCAAAGCTCTCAGCCTCCGCGACTTTCACGAAGACCCTCATTGCCTGCCATCGATCCATGCGACACACATTTGTCTTGAAGAGCTTAAGTCCCGGACAGAGATTTAAGCGCTTTTCTTCCGATCGCAATCTATCAATCCCATAGGGGCAAGCTGCTGGGCGAAAGCATCTTATTTCGGTGGCGGTGGTTCCATCTCCTTGACGAAGGCGAGCAGTTCCGAAGCGATCTCTGGAATACCGAAAACCGTGAGCTGTTGTCTTGCGACTGTGCTGACCTCTTTATCGCCTGCTTCGATCGCCAGCGCGAGTTTCACGGTGATATCGGCAAGCAAGTCGAAACTGCCTCCGCGTTTTGCTGCGTCGATCTCCGCGCCGCTCAGCGCCAGATGTTTCGCCTCGATCTCCAGAGATCGGAGAGCGTTGAGATCATTTCTCGCGTTTGCGATAGCAAGTTCGATTTGTATGCGCATGATCGGGGTGATGAGATCTTTGCTCACCGTATTCTCTCCATAGGCCTCAAACAGCGCTCGTCTCGTCGGTCGCCGTTTCGAGCCTGTCGGTAAAGATGTCGTGCGACGCTTTGGCCGATGAAACGATCGGAGGCCCATTCGGTTCGCGGACGGAATATCGTCGATGGATCAATCAATACATCCGGCCGCACCGGGCCTGAACAGAGGTTGTGCTGAAGGCTTTCTTCCGCGTGGCGAAACAATCGGAAGAAGCTGGCATACGGAGCCGCTTCACAAGGCGGACCCACACCAAAGAACAGTTCCTGACATGTCGAGGCTCTGCTAACCGTCGTAAAGCTCCGACAGAATGCTATAAACCGAGACCATTGAATTCCGCTTCGAGGAACGCCATGCCCCAGCCCGTCCTGTTCTCGCCCTTCACCGTGCGCAATCTCGAACTCGTCAACCGTATCGTGATCGCGCCCATGTGCCAGTATTCGGCTGTGGACGGCTGCATGACGGATTGGCACCTGATTCATCTCGGACAGCTGGCGCTTTCCGGGGCCGCGCTTCTGACCATCGAGGCAACTGCCGTCGTTCCCGAGGGACGCATCACCTTTGCCGATGTCGGCCTCTATGACGATGCTTCCGAGGCGGCCATGGCGCGCACGCTCGAAAGCATCAGAAAATGGTCGGACATGCCGATCGCCGTGCAATTGGCCCATGCCGGACGCAAGGCCTCGACCGAGGTTCCCTGGCGAGGCGGCGGTCAGTTTCCACCGACTGATCCGAAGGGATGGCAGACCGAAGCGCCCTCCGCTGTCGCTTTCAATCCGAATTACGTGCCGCCGACCGCATTGGATAGCGATGGCATGAAGCGCGTCCGCGATGCCTTTGCTGCCGCCGCACGGCGGGCGGCAAGGATCGGCATCGACGCCGTTCAGATCCATGGCGCCCACGGCTATCTGTTGCACGAATTCCTGTCGCCCTTGTCGAACCAGCGAACCGACGAATATGGCGGTTCGCTGGAAAATCGCGCCCGATTCCCGCTGGAGGTTCTCGACGCCGTCCGGGACGCCTTTCCTTCCGAACGGCCGGTGACAATGCGCGTTTCCGCCACCGACTGGGTCGAGGGCGGTTTGGAGATTTCCGAGAGTGTCGAATTTGCCGGGATGCTCGAAGCACACGGATGCGACGCCATCCACGTATCGAGCGGCGGCTTGGACCCTTCGCAGTCGATCCCGATCAGTCCGAGCTACCAGGTGCCGCTCGCCAGGGCGATCAAAAGCGCCGTCAAAATGCCGGTCATCGCCGTCGGCTTGATCACCGAGCCGACGCAGGCCGAGGCAATCGTAGCAACCGGCGATGCAGACCTGATCGCGCTCGCCCGGGCCATCCTCTATGATCCGCGCTGGCCGTGGCACGCGGCTGCCGAGCTTGGCGGGCAAGTGAAAGCGGCCAACCAGTATCTCCGGTGCCAGCCGTCGCAGTTCAAGACCCTGTTTGCAAAGTGATGCCTAGGTCTGATACTCGCGCCATCGCGTGGAGGTCTCGGAGAAGCCCGCCGGGACCATCCTCTGCTGCGGGAGCCAGGCCGAGCTTCGTCAGCCAGCACCACATGCTGAGCCGATGGAAAAGCGTGTAGAGCCAAAGCGTTCGTTCGATATCGGAGTGATCGACGGAGCCGTATCCTTCAAGGATGGGCTTATAGCTGCGCGGATCTTCATGTGCCGAGCAGAAGAGGGCTTTGGCAAGATCGAAGAGCCTGTCTGCTGCCCGCGCATTGCCGAAATCGACAAGCCCGCTGAGCTGAAGCCTGCCGGCATCGCCGCGCAAGGCCAGTACATTGCCCTGATGGAAGTCGTCGTGGCAGAGCACGGCATTGCTGCTTTGCTGCAGAAGGCCGAAGTTTCCTTCTGCCAGCTGCCGCAGACGGCGCCCAAGATCGGCATCGCCGCCTAGGTCGCGAAAGCGCCGGAACACGTCTTCGAACGCCGATGTCATATAGTCCGCATTCGTCGATATCGGTCTGTCGATCCCGTGGCCGAATACGTAGCCATAGGCTGGCATCGCCATCGCATGAATGCCTCTCAGCAACTCCCCCATCTGCCGATAGGCTTGCTCTATATCCGGCTCGGCCATCCAGTCACGCAGCGCGCGGCCGGGCAGCAGCGGCAGCAAGGCGTAGCGCAACGGCAGGAGGCTTCGCGACTCGTCGATCTCCAGCCAGTTTGGCGCAAGCCGCGTCAGCTCCGTGAACCAACCCGCCACAAGCTTCTCTTTCGCCGGTCCCCATTCAGGTTTGTCAGGATAGATCTTGAGGACCAGCGGTTCGATGTCAGCGCCGGCAAGGTCGATCCTGTAGACTTCCGTGCTGCCGCCATGCAGACGGGCAAAGCCGCCGGCGACAAGGCCAGGATCGAGGTTCTGGACGATCTGCTGAACGGTTTCTCCATCAAGCTCTATGGTCGTCCGTCTTTCTGGTGCCATGTCCAAAGCTCCCTTGCGCGACGCTCGCAGCCGATTTTGAGAGGCGGTGCCGGAAATTGCGAACCAGAGAATGCCGCCCGGATGACAGACGACGCAAAATTCGGCTCAGAGTGCTTTGACCCGTCTCACCGGTCAATCTCGTTCCGCAGAAATTATACCCTCGGCTGAGGGAGCAGCCTGGAAGCCGGAATGTGGTTCAGGGAAGGTCCCGATGCCGCGGCAGTGGACTGGCGATCATTGAGCCGAGTACCCATATAGGCGTCAGCGAAGCAGACCTTGACGATCCCCGTCAATTTCGCGCCTTTGGAAAGGACATCTCTATGACGACAGAACGTGCGGTACTTGCTGGCGGCTGCTTCTGGGGAATGCAGGACCTTATTCGACGGCTTCCCGGCGTTGTTTCAACGCGTGTCGGTTACACGGGCGGTGAAGTTCCCAATGCAACCTACCGCAACCATGGCAACCATGCCGAAGCGATAGAGATCATCTTCGATCCGCAAAAGACGAGCTATCGCGACATCCTGGAGTTCTTCTTCCAGATCCATGATCCGTCGACCCGCAATCGCCAGGGCAATGACATCGGGGCAAGCTATCGGTCGGCAATCTTCTATGCGGACGAGAACCAACATCGCATCGCCGAGGACACGATCGCCGATGTGAACGCTTCGGGCCTGTGGCCGGGCAAGGTCGTCACGGAAGTCGTCCCCGTCGGCGATTTCTGGGAAGCCGAACCGGAGCATCAGGATTATCTCGAACGCATTCCGAATGGTTACACATGCCATTTTGCTCGCCCCGGCTGGAAGTTGCCGAAACGGCAGAACGTCGCCTGAGTTCGCTTTATTACCAGCTAAGTTGACCTCCGCAGCGGTGGCCCCTCGGCCGCCGCTTTTCTTTTGGAACTGTTCGATCCGATTGCAGACTATAGACTTCACTTTGCAGCCATCAGCAGGACTGCCGGGCAGGTCATCATAATGTGGTTGCAAGATGAAATGACCGTTCGAGCGCCGCGCACCCAAGACGCTGATCGCCGCTCGCCATCTTGCCGGCAAAGTTACTGGACATCCCGGCTTCGGAAGTTTAGTAGGTGCCCCGCTAACCGGTCGCAGCCCACCCGGTTCAACAAAACAAGGGATCCTACAATGAAAGTACTTGTCGTCTGCTCAGGCGGTCTCGACTCCATTTCGCTTGCATACAAGATTGCGGCGAACCACGAACTTATCGGCCTCATCTCCTTCAACTACGGTCAACGGCATGTCAAAGAGCTGGAATTCGCGGCTCTCTGCGCGCGAAAGCTCGACGTGCCACACGACATCATAGACATATCGAACGTGGGCAAGCACCTGACCGGCTCCGCCCTCACGGACGATGTCAAGGTTCCTGATGGGCACTACGCCGAGGAGACGATGAAGGCGACGGTCGTGCCGAACCGCAACGCCATCATGCTGTCGATCGCATTCGGACTTGCTGCTGCTCGTCACGCAGACGCCGTGGCGATTGCCGTCCATGGCGGAGACCACTTCATCTACCCGGACTGTCGGCCGGGGTTCATTTCAGCATTCGAGACGATGCAGCAGCATGCTCTTGAGGGATATGCCGATGTCAGATTACTTGCTCCATATGTAAACGCGACGAAGGCCGACATTGTCGCTGATGGCGCAAGACACCGAACGCCTTTTGAAGAGACATGGTCTTGCTACAAAGGCGGTCGTTTCCATTGCGGAAGATGCGGGACATGCGTCGAGCGCCGCGAGGCCTTCCATCTCGCAGGCGTCGAGGATCCGACCGTTTATGACGACCCGGATTTCTGGATCGCTGCGACGGGTGCGTTCAAGGCAGAAGAGGCGAAGTGATGTACCGGATCACCAAGGAGTTCCATTTTTCCGCCTCGCATCAGCTGTCCCACCTTCCTGATGACCATCAGTGCGCACGTCTGCACGGCCACAATTATATCGTGGAGGTCGAGCTTGCCGCGTTGGAGTTGAATGAGGACGGCTTCGTCCGTGATTATCACGAGCTTTCGCCGCTCAAGCGATACATCGATGAGACCTTTGATCACCGGCATCTCAACGACGCGTTGGGCCATGACCGGGTGACATCCGAATGGCTCGCCAAGCATTTTTATGACTGGTGCAAGCAGCGCCTGCCGGAAACCTCCGCCGTGAGGGTAAGCGAGACCCCGAAGACATGGGCGGAATATCGCCCATGACAGGCAAGGAACAAAAGATCCGCATCAGCGAAATCTTCGGACCGACGATCCAGGGGGAAGGGCCGCTCATGGGACTTCCGACCGTCTTCGTCAGAACGGGCGGCTGTGACTATCGCTGCGAATGGTGCGATACGCTTCACGCCGTCGACAGCGCCTTCCGCGACGAGTGGACGCCAATGTCGGTCGATGAGGTCTGGTCGAACGTGGAATCGCTCTCTCAAGGCGCTCCTCTCATGATTTCCCTGTCCGGTGGAAACCCGGCGACCCAGCCGCTTGGGCCGCTGATCGCCCGAGGAAAGCACGATGGCTATCAATTCGCCTTGGAAACACAGGGGTCGATAGCCCAGGACTGGTTTGCAGAGCTGGATCATTTGATCCTCAGTCCCAAACCACCGTCCAGCGGTATGGAATTCAAGCCGGGCGAACTGAGAAACTGCATAACTGCGGCTCGCAACGGCCCCAGGATCGCAATGAAGATCGTCATATTCGATGAAGACGACTATGCCTTTGCAAGGTCTGTCGCAAAGGATTTCAAAGAGCTTCCGATCTTCCTGCAACCCGGCAATCACACGCCGCCAGTGGATGAAGAAGCCACGATCGATCTCGAAGGAATACTGAACCGCATGCGGTGGCTGGTCGACAGGGTTACCTCGGACCGGTGGTTCGACGCTCGCGTTCTTCCCCAGCTTCACGTCTTGCTCTGGGGAAACATGCGGGGTGTGTGATCACCTTTGGGGAAGGTTGCGGCCCCGTGCAGAAGCGGTTGCGAAACTGCTATTTATTGGTGTGATTTGAATCGGCTATGGGCGCGCAGCTTGCGCGACCGCAAATGCTCCAATTCAGCGTTAGGCTAGTCTAACGCTGTTATCATGCCATAGGGGATGGGCGGACAATGTCGAAGACCTTGCTGGCGTCCGTGATCAGACATGCAATCGCATAACGATATCGCGACCGTAATTTCCGAAATTGCGACCAAAAATGTTAACGCCCCCGGTATGGCGGGCATCCTCCGCAATGCCGACCCTCAGCCGTATAGAAGAGTGCTGGGCAAGCGCGAGATCGTTTATCGTCACTTCTGATGCGGGAGCGCCGTCAACAAAGGTCCCCCTACGTGATATATGCCACGTCTTCTGCATCCCATATTGCGAGCCCTCCAGCTTCCACCATGGTGGAGTAAACGCACCTCGCTTATCGCCGTTGTCACCAGGCGAAGTCCACGTTCCGATGGCCACTCCATTGACCCAAAGTGTTATATCCGATGGCCAGTCGGCGTTCGTGCCCGGCACTTCCGACGAGAGTTCCAGAGAGAACTCGATTGCACGGATATCCTTGTTAAGGACTCTGGCATTGTTGGGGAATTTGTATTCCACATATCCCCTGCCGAACCAGATGAGCCCGGCCTGCATGCGCTGCGGATCAAGAAAGTAATCCGGAACGTCAAGGGGACCGATGACGCTTTCGGTGGAACAAAGTCCACACGGCGCGTAAACGTCACAACTAGTATACAGCCCGACCGGCATCTCGACCTCGATAACATCATCAAGCCGTTGAGCCGCGGTCTTTTCGAAACTGATGACGATCTCACTATAGATCGCTGAGCAGATTTTTTGGTTCCCTTTCCGTGCTTTGGCGAGCCGGGACTCGACGAGCCTCGCGTCTTCCAAAATCTGTATTCCAGTAGCAACTGTCGATTGGGGAAGGGAAAGGGCACGCGCAATGTCATTGATGTTCATCGGCCCTTCTGCGCAGAGAAGTTTAAGCATATCAACCCTCGCGGGTGCCGAGAGCGCGCGTATAGCGTCACTGTTCTCGCCAGCGAAAATTGTTAAAAACGCCCGCTCCATCATGTCCCCATGTTTTGCTCATGTGTATATCGGAAATTATGATGTATCAAGGGCGCCGGTCGGCCTGCTAGTCAGGCGGCCCAAGGAATAGAATTTTAGGGCAAACAGTGCGATCCGGCTGCTGTACGAATGCCGCTCAGCCAAGCCCGTCCAGCCTTGATTAAGACTGCGCAACGCCGCCGGTATACCGGGTACTCGAGTGTCCGTTTCGCGAGCGGCTGGAGAGAAGTCACAACAGAATGGTCGTATCCTACTGATATCTTGACTTCTGGTATATACCGGAAAGAATGGTTTTAATCGGGAGGAACTTCATGGCAGAAATCAGGCTTGAAAATGTCACCAAGAGCTTCGGCAATGTCAAAGTCATCGAAGATATATCCCTGACGATCCGTTCCGGAGAGCTCATGGTTTTTCTCGGACCCTCGGGCTCGGGAAAATCAACGTTGCTGCGGATGATCGCTGGGCTTGAAACGATTACGAGTGGGGCCTTGAGCATCGACGGTGTGCGAAGCGAGACGTTGGCGCCAGGTCAGCGCCGGCTGGCCATGGTTTTTCAGAACTACGCGCTCTACCCGCACATGACGGTCCGGGACAACATGGCTTTCGGCTTGCGAAACATAGGCATGCCAGAAAAGGATATCGACCTGCGCGTTGCCGAAGCGGCGCGGATGCTGGAGATGGATGCGCTGCTTGGGCGAAGGCCTGCCCAGCTTTCGGGTGGCCAGCGCCAGCGCGTCGCAATCGGTCGTGCAATCGTCAAGGACCCAACAGCTTTTCTCTTAGACGAGCCCCTCTCCAACCTCGACGCTGCGCTGCGCGTACGCACCCGCGTGGAACTTGCCGAGCTTCACCAGCGCATGAAGTCGACGATGATCTATGTAACGCACGACCAGACTGAAGCTATGACGCTTGCCGACCGTATTGTTGTACTAAACAATTGCAGGATCGAACAGATCGGCACGCCGATGGAGGTTTATCTCAGGCCAGCATCGAGATTTGTCGCGGGGTTTGTCGGCAGTCCTGCAATGAATTTTCTCCCTGTGGACCTGCTACCCGAAGGAATTTTGCGGCTAGGAGACGGAGCCGAATTGAAGATCTCGCCGCCGCCGTCAGGCCCGGGTCGCTACGAACTCGGCATCCGGCCGGAAGCCGTACGGGCCGTTGAAGGCGAAGGTGCCAGCGCACGGGGCAGTGAGGCCAAAGTTGGTGTCGTGGAGCGGCTCGGCGATCGAACGCTCCTCTATTGCAGCTTGAAGGATGGCAGCGAGGTCATTGCACAGGATGGAGGACGTTGCAATGTTCAGCCGGGCGATACCGTCTTCATCTCATTCGACATGACTGCCGTCCATCTCTTCGACAAGGACGGAAAGGCGCATCACGTACACTGAGGAGCAAAATCTCTTCTTATACGGAACGGCAGCTCTTGCTGACGTTCCGTATCATCCCTTGATGCCGGCTGACAGGGTAATTGCTTCTGTCACGCGCCGCTGAAACACCAGATAGGCGATTGCCACCGGCAGGCCGGCCAGCACGGCTGCAGAGAGTTGCCGGGCATAATAGACCCCGAAGGCATCGTTGACCTGCGTAATACCGACGGTGATGGTCATCATGTCGGTCTTCGTCACGGCAAGGAAGGGCCAGAGAAAGGCGTTCCAAGACCAGATAAAGGTGACGATCGCAAGTGCCGCCGTGACACCCCAGTTCATTGGCATGTAGACCCGCGTCAGGATGCGCCATTCAGAAGCATTGTCCATGACAGCGGCCTCGCGAAAATCCTTCGGCACTCCATCGAAGAACTGCTTGTAGACGATGATGATCACAGGGTGGATCAATTGCGGAAGTACGATGCCGCTCCATGTGTTGAGAAGCCCGAGGCTTGCCACAAGTTCGAAGTGATTGACGATCATGGTTTGCATAGGGACCATGAAACTCGCCAGGATTAGCCACCAGAGTGGGCGGCGGAGCGGAAATTCGAGCTGCGATATCGCATAGCCGCAAAGAAGCGATGAAGCGACGGTCAGTACGGTGATCGCCAGTGCCGTCACGATCGAGTTCAGATACCAGGTCCCGATCTGGGTCTGAGTCAGTGCGAAGACATAATGCGAGAGGGTGAAGGTGTCTGGCCATAGTTCGATGTAGGGCCTTACCACTTCGTCTTCCGGTTTGAGCGACGAGACGACGCCCCAATAGAGCGGGAACGCCCAGAGCACGGCGATGACGACGGTCGCCAGCGTGATCGCAAAACCTGCCACATTTAAGCGCTGGACAGTTGTTGAGGTCATCGCGCGCCTCCCTTCGACAGACGTGTGAGCTGGAAGTTGATGACCGAGACGACGATAACGATCACGAAAAGGACGACTGCAGCCGCGGCGGCACGACCTCCCTGGTCGGACTGGAACGCGCGTTGGAAGACATAATAGACCAGGACAAGGTTGTCGTTGGGGCGGCCACCAGTCGAAAACAGGTAGACCTGGTCGAAGATCTTTAGCTGTAGGATCAACTGTATGGTGAGCACCAAGGCCGTAATCGGCCACATGAGCGGCCATGTAACTTGCCGGAACGTCGCCCAGCGGCCGGCATTGTCGAGAGCGGCCGCTTCATAAATCTCGGCGGGGATTGAACGAAGACCGGCAAGAAACAGAAGGATGGAGAAGCCGGCAGTCCACCAGATGGTGATGAAGGCGACGGCGGGCATAAACCAGCCTGTCGACTTGAAAACTGGGACCCGGCTTATCCCTATCATGTCAAAGAGATACATTGCGATTCCGAACTGGAAGTTCAAAGTCCAGTCCCAGATCAGGTAGACGACCGACACGGGCAGGATATAAGGCAGAAAAAACAGCGCCAGGACGAAGGCCTGCATCCGGCCTGCAAGCCGATTGATGCCGAGAGCAATGGCAAAGGCGGTAAATGTCCCAGGTACAACCGTTAGCAAGACAAAATAGGCTGTGTTCCACAGTGCAGTGTCGAAACGCCGTTCACCCCAGAGGCGCACATAGTTATCGAAACCGACATACGCGCCGCTGCCGATCAGAGGAGCGTCCGTGAAACTGGTCAGGAAAAGTCTGATCAAAGGGTAGATAAAGACCAGACCGTATATCGCCACAAAAGGCGCAACCAGTACCGCGGCGATCAAAGCCTCGCTTCGTTTATTCCTGAGCATGATTAATGCAAGCTTCCTTCGTTCCAATAAGGGGATCGTGAGGGCTGCTGACAGGTCGGAGCAATGTGCCGCGACCTGTCGTAGAAGGTGTTAGAGATCGTTGAGTTCGGTCTTGATCTCCTCGACGGCTTTAGCCGGATCCATCTCATTGTTGAGAGTTGGAACGAAGTAGTTGGACATCACATCGAAGATCGGTCCGGCCACGCCGGCGAGTGGCGTCTTTGGATCGAAGATCATGTTGGCCGTCAGAGGAGAATAGGTAGCGTTCGGCTGCATGGCTTTGTATTCAGCACTCTGGGTGACCGGTCCATAGGCGGGGATGTGGCCTGCACTTGCCCAGTAGAGCGAGTTCTTCGAAAGCCAGGAAATGACTTCCAGCACGGCTGCTCTTTTGTCCGCCGTCATGTCCTTTCCTTTGTTGGCGGGAATGGCAAAGGTATGGCTATCTGCGTAGGTCGAGGCATGCTTGAAAAGCACGGGAAGCTCGACGGCACCCCATTCAAAGAGTTTGCCCTGCTTGTGAAGGTCGACCATGGTCGGCACTTCCCAAACCCCATTGATCATCATTGCGGCCTCGCCTGATGTGAAAAGTGCGACAGTCGCGGGATAATCGGTATATGTCGATTGCAGGTTTTCCTTGGTCCACCCCTGGAGGAGGGCAAGCGCGTTTTGCAGTTTCTGCGCGTTGTCACCCGCGAGGAATTCGCCGTCGGTCAGAAGTTCTCCGTCCTGCTGACCCATCAAGGAGTAGATTGTCCGGAACATGAAGTTGCCATCGGCAGTGACCGATCCAAGCGGGAATTTGACGCCGGCTTTCTTCAGCCCCTGCAGAGTTGCCTCGAAATTTTCCCGGCTGTCGAGCCCCTTGGGCTTGCCGTCCTCGGTCAGCAGACCCGCTTTAGCCAGGATATCCTTATTGTAGTAGAGCACGATCGGATGGGTGTCGAAGGGAACGGCATATTGTTTGCCGTCTATCGTAACGGCATCCCACGTGGTTTCGGCATAGTCATCTTTCGCAAGACCCATCTTGGACCAGTCGTCAGCAGTTATTTCCTGGAGAATCCCCTGCTTCACCGCCAGCGGAATCCGGCTGGCGTGATAAGTCATGATATCGGGTGCTTCGCCGACCGAGGCTGCGGTCTGAACCTTGGAGTAAAACGGCGTGCCCCATTCCAGCGTGGTCGCCTCGATCTTGATTTTCCCTTCATGGGCCTTGTTGAAATCGGCGATCATCTGCTTCATGCGCACGCCGTCACCACCGCTGAGAAAATCCCACCAGGCGACCGTTTCCTGTGCATGGGCAGCGGACCCGCATAGTGCAGTTGCGACCACAATGCACTTGGCGAGCTTCAGCATTCTGAACATGATATTTTCCTCCCTTTTTGCTCGCGGCCTCCCGCCGCCAACATGTTTCACTACAAAGTCAAAGCGTGATCCTGATCATCGAATAAGAGTATGGAGGTACGGTGACTTGCACGCCATTGCTAGAGATCGTCGCGCCCTCAACCTTCATCGGGGCAACTGTGTCCGGCGCATCCTTGGTGTTGCGAGCCTCCAGATCATCGTGCTTGATCAGCGTATGCTCGACGCTGCGGGCTTTGCCGAACCCCTCCACAGAAAGATCGATCGTCATGGCCTCCTCACCGTGGCGATTGATCGCAAAGAAGGTCAGCGTACCTGCATCCCCGTCATGAACGCCGGCGATGTCCAGGTAGGAGACACCGGCGGCGATATCGGCGTCGTACCTGGCGCAATCGACATCGAGCCGAAGGGCGGTGCCGCGTCCATAATTCGACGCAAACTGGAATGGAAAGTAGATGGTCTGTCGCCAGGCAGCGCCGCCCGGTGCGGTCATAATCGGCGCAATGACATTAACCAGCTGCGCTATACAGGCGATCCGGACGACGTCCGATCGGCGGATGAAGGTATTGAGTATGCAGCCGACCTGAAGCACATCCTCGAAATTATAGATGTCTTCCAACAGCACGGGCGCATGCGGCCAGTCCCACTCCTTCATTCGCTTGGCATCGCTACGACGCTCATGATACCAGACGTTCCATTCGTCGAATGAGATGCGGACATTCTTCTTGGAGCGCTTCTTCGCCTTCACATAATCGATAACGCCACCGACCGTGCCGATATACCGATCGAGTTTCTCTGGCAGGGCCAGAAACTCCGAGGTCTTCTTCTCGTAGTTCTCGAAATACATATGCAGCGAGATGTAGTCGACCTGATCGTAGGTCTCTTCCAGAACCGTCGCCTCCCACTGGGGGTAGGTCGGCATGTCGGAATGTGAGGAGCCGCAGACGACGAGCTCCAGGCTATCGTCGAAGGCACGCAACGCCTTGGCCGTCTCGTTTGCGAGGTGGCCGTATTCCACTGCGGTCTTGTGCCCAACCTGCCAGGGACCGTCCATCTCATTGCCGAGGCACCAGAGTTTGACGTTCCATGGATCGGCTTGTCCATTTTTGCGACGAAGGTCAGACCAGTAGCTGCCGCCTGGATGGTTGACGTATTCGACGAAATTGCGAGCGTCATCGAGCCCGCGGGATCCGAGATTGACGGCAAGCATCATCTCGGTGCCCGCAGCCTTCGCCCAACCCGCAAATTCGTGAATGCCTACCTGATTGGACTCGGAAGTCCGCCAGGCCAGGTCGAGCCGTGTCGGACGCTCACTTTTTGGGCCGATACCGTCTTCCCAATTGTAAGCCGATACAAAGTTTCCGCCGGGATAGCGGCAGACCGGCGTATCAAGAGCGCGAACCAGTTCAAGGACGTCCTGGCGCATGCCAGACTCGTCGGCTGTTGGGTGCCCGGGCTCGTAGATGCCCGTGTAGACGGCCCGTCCGAGATGTTCAAGGAACGACCCGTACAATCTCTTGTCGATATCGGCTACCGTATAACGCGCGTGCGCTGTGACTCGAGCCTGCATATTCCTCCCCCCATTCATATCAGTTTATTTGGTTTATATCCGTCAAGCGGCATAGTAAGCGCTGAGCATGTGCGTTCGTCAAGAGGGTAACGCAACTTGCTCGGACCTAAAATGCACAAATGCCGCGTGTACCGCTACGCGGCGTTTGCGCCGGCGGCCTGTGGCCGAGATTGCAGGTGAGCACTGCCGAGCCGCTTTCGAACCCAAACAGCGTTGTGGTGAGCGAGTTCCTTTTGGGCCATGAAACCCGCTTCCGGGCAATTCCCAGGGTTCCCAAAAATACCGCCTTGACGCTGCTTCAGCTTTCAGAAATGCTAAGATGTCAGACCAATTTTAAAGGTCGGCTGCCTTAGAAAAGAGCTTGGGGAACCATGAAGGCAAATGGTAGCGACAGGCCGGTGATCCGGCCGCTTCCGGCGATTGACCGCGCCCGTCAAGTGACGGATGCGCTGGCGCATTACGTCGAGGATGCCCGGCTTCAGGCGGGTGACCGGCTGCCGGCGGAGCGCGAATTGATGGCTGCCCTTGCCGTCGGGCGTTCCACCATTCGCGAAGCGATCCGGCATTTCCAGGCGCTTGGCGTGATTGAAACGCGCAAAGGCAGTGGAACTTATCTGCTGAAACCGGTTTCCCGGGACACGGTCCACATGTCGCTGTCGCTCGATACCGCGCATCTGCGTGACGTGTTGCTGCAGACGCTGGAAGTTCGCCGTGGCATCGAATGCGAGGCCGGCATGGTCGCTGCACGGCGGCGCACGGCGAAGGACCTCATGGTCATCGAGGAGAAGCTCGACGAGATGGAGCGGGTGCATATCGCCAAGGGGACGTCCGGGCCGGAGGACTTGGCCTTTCACCTCGCCGTTTACGATGCCACGCACAATCCGCTGTTTCGCCAGCTTCTCGAGCAGATGCGCGAGACCTTCGAACGCTTCTGGACGCACCCTTTCGACCGGCAGGATTTTGCCCGTCGCTCCTTTCCCTTTCACCGCACCCTTTTCAACGCCATCGTCGCCCAAGACACCGAGGCGGCGCGGCGCGAGACACTGAAAATCCTCGACGTGGTCGAGGAAGACATCAAGGAAATGTCCCGATGACTGACGGCCTCGAACCGTTCGACCTTGCTTCGCTGATCACTGCCCATGACGAAGGCAACTTCGCCGAAGCGGTCGTTCCGCCGATCTTCCAGACCTCGCTTTTTACTTTTTCAGATTATGACGACATGATCGCCTCCTATCGCGGCGAGAAGGTACGGCCGATCTATACGCGCGGCCTCAATCCGACCGTGCGCATGTTCGAGGAGATGCTGGCAAAGCTCGAAGGTGCGGAGGATGCGCTGGGTTTTGCAAGCGGCATGGCGGCGATCTCGTCTGCCGTGCTGAGCTTCGTGGAGCCGGGTGACCGTATCGTCGCCGTCAAGCATGTCTATCCTGATGCCTTCCGCCTGTTCGGCACGATCCTGAAGCGCATGAAGGTCGAAGTGACCTATGTCGACGGCCGCGACGAAGAGGCCGTCGCCAAGGCGCTGCCCGGCGCCAAGGTTTTCTACATGGAAAGCCCGACGAGTTGGGTCATGGAAGCCCATGATGTCGGCGGGCTGACCGCACTGGCAAAGAAACACGGCGTCGTCACCATGATCGACAACAGCTGGGCGAGCCCGTTCTTCCAGCGGCCGGTGACGCTTGGCGTCGACCTCGTTATCCATTCGGCCTCCAAATATCTCGGCGGCCACAGCGATGTGGTTGCCGGTGTCGTCGCCGGCTCGAAGGAGATGATCGCCCGCATCAAGGCCGAATCCTATCCTTACCTCGGCGGCAAGCTCTCTCCCTTCGATGCGTGGCTGTTGATCCGCGGTCTGCGCACCCTGCCGATCCGCATGCGGGCGCATGAGACGGCGGCGGTGACGATCGCGCAGCGCCTGCAGGCGCTCGATGTCGTCGAGCAGGTCTGTCATCCGGGCCTTGCCAACCGCTTGCCCAACGGCCTCAGCGGCACGTCGGGTCTCTTCTCCTTTATATTCCGCGAAGGCATCGACATCAGAGCCTTCGCAGATCACCTCAGGCTTTTCAAACTGGGCGTAAGCTGGGGTGGACATGAAAGCCTGATCGTACCGGGCGAGGTGGTGCTGCAGCAAAAGGCACAGCCGAATTCCGCACAAACCTTCGGTATCAGCCCGCGATCTGTGCGCCTTCATATCGGCCTCGAAGGAACCGAGGCCCTGTGGAGGGATATCGAAAAGGCGATAGCCGTCGCCTCATAACCGAAACCTCACAAACAACCAGGAGGGGAACTAAAATGAAAAAGCTTATAATTTCAACGCTCTTCGCCACGATGATGGCAGGCACGGCTTTTGCGGATACGACGCTGAAGCTGGTGGAGGTCATCACCAGTCCGGAGCGTACCGAGACGCTGAAATCGATCGTCGGCAAGTTCGAAGCCGCCAATCCCGGCACCAAGGTCGATATCATCTCGCTGCCATGGAACGAAGCCTTCCAGAAGTTTGCGACCATGGTCTCGGCCGGCGACGTGCCCGACGTGATGGAAATGCCTGATACATGGCTATCGCTTTATGCCAATAACGGCATGCTCGAAAGCCTTGAGCCCTATCTCGCAAAGTGGGAACATACCAAGGAACTGACGCCGCGCGCGCTTGAACTCGGCCGCGACGTCAACAACACGGCCTATATGCTGCCCTACGGCTTCTATCTACGTGCCATGTTCTACAACAAGAAGCTGCTCGCGGAAGCCGGCGTCAAGGAGCCGCCGAAGACGATGGAGGACTTCACCAAGGCGTCGGAAGCCGTCTCCAAGCTCTCGGGCAAATATGGCTACTGCATGCGCGGCGGCCCGGGCGGTCTGAACGGCTGGATGATCTTCGCCGCCTCCATGGCCGGCGACAACACATACTTCAAGGAAGACGGCACCTCGACCATGAACAGCGAAGGCTGGGCAAAGGGCATCGAGTGGATGGTCGATCTCTACAAGAAGGGCTATGCGCCGAAGGACAGCGTCAACTGGGGCTTCAATGAAGTCGTTGCCGGCTTCTATTCCGGCACCTGCGCCTTCCTCGACCAGGACCCGGATGCGCTGATCGCCATTGCCGAACGCATGAAAAAGGACGATTTCGGTGTCATGCCGCTGCCGAAGGGGCCGGCCGGCAAGTCCTATCCGACCATCGGTTACGGCGGGTGGTCGATGTTCACGACGAGCCAGAACAAGGATCTCTCCTGGAAGCTGATCGCCACGCTCGAAGGCCCGGAAGGCAATATCGAGTGGAACAAGAAGATCGGCGCTCTGCCGGCCTATACGGCAGCCGAGAAAGATCCCTTCTACGCTGGTGACCAGTTCAAGGGCTGGTTCGAGGAACTGGCCGACAAGGACACCGTCCCGACGGTCATGCCGACCTATCTCGAGGAATTCGCCTTCTTCAAGGATTCCATGGCGATCAAGACCTCGCAGCAGGCGCTGCTCGGTGACATCTCCGCCAAGGACCTTGCCGACCAGTGGGCCGACTACCTCACCAAGGCTCAGCAGAAGTTCCTCGCCAAGAAGTAAGGCAGGCTACTGAAACGGCGGCGGAATTCTTCCGCCGCCGCTCATTCAACGACAGACGGCGCCCTGAAGCGTCGCGAGGGAAAGCATCGGGTTAATGACCATCACCGCCCATACGCTCGAGTTACGCCATGACCGCCGGCCATGGCTGCGCCGTCTGGCCGATGCCTCGGAGCCTTATCTCTACAGCGCGCCGTCGCTGATCCTGATCATCGCGGTCATGCTGGTGCCGCTGGTGGTCGGCGTTTCTTATGCCTTCCGTGATATCCAGCTTCTCAATCCCTTTTCCGGCGGCTTCGTGGGGTTAGAGCATTTCCGGGAACTTTCGCGCGATAAAGCCTTCTATGGCGCGCTGCGTAACACGCTCTGGTGGACCGGCGCCTCGGTCATCCTGCAGTTCTTCTTCGGTCTTGTCCTCGCCCTTCTGCTGGATAAGCCCTTCTGGGGCAGGGGTGTTATCCAGGCACTGGTCTTCCTGCCCTGGGCCGTGCCGTCCTTTCTTGCCGGGTTGAATTGGGCCTGGCTCTTCAATCCGGTCATCGGGCCGATCCCACATTGGCTCTTTGCGCTCGGGCTGATGAGCGAGCCAGGCAATATCCTCTCAGATCCGCAATATGCGATGTGGGGACCGATCATCGCCAATGTCTGGTGGGGCATTCCGTTCTTCGCCATCACGCTGCTCGCCGCCCTGCAGGCAATTCCGCGCGATCTCTATGAGGCGGCCTCCATCGACGGTGCGGGCTGGTTCCAGCGCTTCTGGTCGATCACCCTGCCGTTCCTGGCGCCGACGATCGCCATCACCGTGATGCTGCGTACCGTCTGGATTTCGAACTTCGCCGACCTGATCGTCGTCATGACCGGTGGCGGGCCGGCGGATCGTACCCAGATCGTTGCGAGCTACATCTTCACCCAGGCCTTCAGGCGCCTCGATTTCGGCTATGCCTCGGCGATCGCGCTGGTGCTGCTGGTCCTGCTTCTGGCCTACTCCATGCTGATCATCCTGCTGCGGCAGAGCCTGCTTGCCAAGGATTGAGCCATGAGACGAGCCGTTCTTCCCATCATCGCGCACCGTCTGGCGATCCTCGTCTATGTCGTTTTCGCGCTTTTCCCGCTCTTCTGGCTCTTGAAGGTTTCGGTCACGCCGAACGACCTGCTTTATACGGAGGGCGTGCGTATGTGGCCGTCGCGGACCACATGGGAGCACTACAGCTTCGTGCTGGAGCACAGCGCCTTCCCGACCTTCTTCAAGAACAGCCTGATCGTGTCGGCTGCGACGGCGGTGGCGGTGACGATCTGCGCCTCGCTCTCCGGCTATGCGCTGTCGCGCTTCAGCTTCCGGGCGAAATATTGGATCA
This sequence comes from Rhizobium sp. BK275, assembly GCF_014193555.1. Classification (NCBI taxonomy): domain Bacteria; kingdom Pseudomonadati; phylum Pseudomonadota; class Alphaproteobacteria; order Hyphomicrobiales; family Rhizobiaceae; genus Rhizobium; species Rhizobium sp. BK275. The sequence goes on along the minus strand of NZ_JACHZL010000001.1, from coordinate 349,730 downwards.
TCGCGCTGATGCTGCTGACCCAGATGTTTCCGCTCGTCATGCTGGTGGCGCCGATCTTCAAGATCCTGTCGCCGCTGCACCTGACGAACAGCCTGACGGGCCTCGTCATCGTTTACACCGCCTTCAACGTGCCTTTCGCGACCTTCCTCATGCAGTCCTTCTTCGACGGCATTCCGAAGGATCTGGAAGAGGCGGCGATGATCGATGGCGCCACCCAGTTCACGGCCTTCCGGCAGATCATCCTGCCGCTGACGCTGCCAGGCATAGCGGCGACCCTCGGCTTCGTCTTCACGGCGGCCTGGAGCGAGCTGCTCTTCGCGCTGATGCTGATCAACGGCAATGATGCCGCGACCTTCCCGGTCGGCCTTCTTACTTTCGTCTCCAAATTTTCCGTGGATTTCGGGCAGATGATGGCAGCGGGCATCATGGCGCTCATTCCTGCCGGTCTCTTCTTCCTGCTCATCCAGCGGTATCTCGTCCAGGGCCTGACGGCCGGCGCGGTCAAGGGTTAGTTACATGGCATCGATCGATATCAAGAATATCCAGAAATCCTATGGTCATTTCTCGGTGCTGCACGGCGTCGACCTGGAGATCAAGGACGGCGAATTCGTCGTGCTGGTCGGCCCGTCCGGCTGCGGCAAGTCCACTTTGCTGCGCATGATCGCAGGCCTTGAGGAGGTCACAGCTGGCGAGATCCGCATCGCCGGCAACCGTGTCAACGAGCTGCATCCGAAGGACCGCGACATCGCCATGGTGTTCCAGTCCTATGCGCTTTATCCGCACATGAACGTCGCCGGCAATATGAGCTACAGTCTGAAGCTCAGGAAGACGGCGAAGGAGAAGATCGCCGGTGCGGTGGCGAGTGCCGCCTCCAAACTCGGCCTCGACCCGCTGCTGGAGCGCCGACCGAAGGCACTGTCAGGCGGCCAGCGTCAGCGCGTCGCCATGGGCCGTGCCATCGTGCGCCAGCCGAAAGCCTTCTTGTTCGACGAGCCGCTCTCGAACCTCGATGCGCGCCTGCGTGAGCAGATGCGTGCCGAAATCAAGAAACTGCATGGCGACCTCAAGGCAACCTCGATCTACGTGACCCACGACCAGATCGAGGCGATGACGCTGGCGGACCGGATCGTCGCCATGCATGGCGGGGTCGTGCAACAGGTCGGCAGCCCTCTGGAGCTCTACGACCGGCCCGCCAATCTCTTCGTCGCCGGTTTCATCGGCTCTCCCGGTATGAATTTCCTGGATGCAAATTACGATGCCGGTGGGGTGAAGCTGAAGGACGGCACGAACGTGCCTCTCAACAGATCGCTGCCTTTGTCGAACGGCGAGAAGGTGACGCTCGGCATCCGACCGGAACATGTCGTCATGACGAATGACGGAGCCGGAATTGCCGCCGATGTCGAGCTCGTCGAGCCGACGGGCTTCGGCATCATCCTGCATCTTTCGCTGCATGGCCTGCCGTTCAAGATCTTCACGCTCGATCGCGAGACGCTGAGCGCGGGACCAAAGGTCAACGTCGCCTTTCCGGCCAAGCACCTGCATGTGTTCAACGGCGAGGGCAACCGCGTCGATTGAACGGAAGGCGATAGAATGCAACGGTCGCTTTCGGCATACTGCCTTCATTGGGAATCGAGGGGCACGATATGCTTGTTGCACAGATATCCGATATCCATGCCGGACCGGACAGTCCATCGCTGCTCGTATTCGAAAGGGCGATCGATTGGCTGAAGGCATTCCGGCCCGATGCGCTCGTCCTGACCGGAGATCTGGTGGATGACGGATGGCGGGAGGGCTATCGCCGCATTGCGCAAAGCCTGCGGTCGCTGGATTTTCCTGTCTGTCTGTTGCCGGGCAATGGCGATGATCAATCCGTGATGCGGGGCGAACTTGCCGGGATCGGCAGCTGGGCCGGCACATTCATCCCGATGCACTTCCATGCAGCTCTCACTGATGTGACCCTTGTTGGTGTCGATGTAACGATAGCCGGACAAAGCTATGGTGACATCCTGCCGCATCTGCCGTGGCTAGGAAGCACACTTGCCGATGCGGCGACACCCGTCCTCGTCTTCATGCATCAGCCACCGTTCGAGATCGGCATAGAGGTGCTGGATCAGGTCGGATGCAGGAATGGTGACGCACTTCTTGAGCTTTTGAAAGCGGTGGAACGTCCACCACTTGGCATTCTCTGCGGCCATGTTCACCGGCCCGTTCTCAGCAGAACGGGATCGATCGTCCTTCAGACATGCGGTTCGCTTTGTCCGCCCAATCCGCTGCTGCTGGGAGATCGGGGCGATCTTCCCGTTCTCGACGCCTCCTCCTTTCTGGTGCACGAGGTCGGGAACGACCGGCTGTTGTCGCATATTGTGTCGATGCGGTCGCTCGCCGAGGGTGGATGAGTTGGATTGAGCGGTGAATGCCGGCCCGCTGCCGGCGGAAAGAGCTTTCATCACAGAGCTTTCGGACGCTATATCATCAGATGATGATCATGCTGGAAGGGATATTATGACAGGTACCGTTCTCGACCGTTTTCTCCGCTATGTCGTCATCGACACCCAATCCGATCCCGCCTCATCCACGCAGCCGACCACCGAGAAACAGAAGGATCTCGGCCGGGTTCTGGTTGCGGAGCTCCTGGAGATCGGCCTTTCGGATGCGCATCTCGATGAGCACGGCTATGTCTATGCGACCATTCCGGCAAATACCGATAAGAAGGTGCCGGTCATCTGTTTCTGCTCGCATATGGACACTGCACCTGACTTCACCGGCAAGAACGTCAAGCCGCAGATGGTGAAGAACTATGCCGGCGGGGATATCCAGCTTCCCGGCGATCCGAGCCGGGTGATCCGTGTCTCCGAGCATCCGCAGCTGAAGAACCAGATCGGCAACGACATCATCACCACGGATGGTACGACCCTGCTCGGCGCCGACGACAAGGCGGGGCTGGCGGAAATCATTGCCGCGGCAAAGATCCTCGTCGACAATCCGGAGATCAGGCACGGGACGATCAAGATCCTTTTTACGCCTGATGAGGAAGTCGGCCGAGGCGTCAACAAGGTCGATCTGAAGAAGCTCGGCGCCGATTACGCCTATACGATGGATGGCGAGACCGCCGGCCATATCGAGGACGAGACCTTCTCGGCCGACAGCGTCGATATCGTCATTGCCGGCGTCGCCATCCATCCGGGTTTTGCCAAGAACCGGATGGAAAATTCCATCAAGATCGCCGGCGCCATCATCGACCGGCTGCCGAAGGATATCGCGCCGGAGACAACCGAGGGAAAGCAAGGCTTCATTCATCCGACGGGTGTCGCCGGCTCGATGGAAAAGGCAGCGATCAGCCTCATCATTCGCGATTTCACCGACGAAGGCCTTACCGAAAAGGAGACCATGCTCGAAGCGATCGTCAAGGATGTGATGAAGTCCTATCCAGGCTCGACCTATCGCTTTGAGGTGAAGGAGCAGTACCGCAATATGAAGGTGGTGCTCGACCGTCACCCTGAGATCGTCGAGAACGCCGTCGAGGCGGTGCGCAAGGTGGGGATGACACCGGTGCGTGGCAGCATCCGCGGGGGCACGGATGGTTCACGTCTCTCCTTCATGGGCCTGCCATGCCCGAATATCTTTGCCGGAGGCCATGCCTTCCACTCGCCGCTCGAATGGATCAGCCGCCAGGATATGGAAAAGGCTGTCGGGACGATCGTGGAGCTTGCGAAGATCTGGGAAGAGCGCGCCTAGCGCCGTGAATCTAAGTGTCGGCCCGAAAATCGATTCCGATTTCCGGGCCGATGCTGTGGCGCTTTTCATTCTTCCGGGATCAGCTGCCGTTTGCCGGAATGCTTCCGCGCAGCATCACATTGTCATAGGCGGGGCGAGGTGTCGGAATCGCAATCGGCATTCCGGGCTCCGGCTCGATCGACGTCACTGGCTCAATGACCGGTATCGGTTGTGTGCTCGCCGTCGCCATGGGATCGGGAGCTGGAATCGGCACCGGAACGGCTGACGGGATCAGCACCTCGAACTGTGGCGGCAGCATGCTTTCGCCGGGTACATAGTTCATTGCGACTTCGTAAGAAGGCAGGGGCGGCGGGGTCTCGAGCGCGCCGTCTTCATCACGCTTCTCGTAAAAGGCGTTGCCGCCTGCAACCGTCACATAATGCATGTTATTGTAGGGGAACTTCAACCCCGCGGTGTGGAAGAACATTGCGTCCTTCACTGCGGGATGGCGCTCGCCGCTCAGGATCGCATCAGCCGCGGTCGCAAGCTCGGGCTCTGCCTGCGATTTGACCTCGCGAGTCATAACGCCTGGCGCAAACTGCCTTTTCTGGGCCACGACGCCGCAGATGGAGTCGGCATAGGCGCCGGAGGTCAGGCGGTTCATGACGACGCTGCCGACGGCCATATAGCCGGCCTCATCCGAATGCTCGGATTCGAAATACATCGCCCGTTTCAGGCAGTCGCGATCCTTGGTGGTGTAATTGAAAGTGACCTTTGCCGGTTGAAACTGTTTCGGTTTGGCTTTGACCGGCGCTGTCGCCGGTTTCGGTGTCGTCGTGCAGCTCGCGGCTGCCAGTCCTACGAATAAAATCCCGACCAGGGATTTTCCAAAGGAAATCTCCGCCCTCAACGCCAGGTGCCTCCTATTGGAATTAGTCCAGCCCTTTTCGATTCAGCGAAAACGTTTTACCCGGCATGTGACAAAAATACAAACAACCGGAGATAACAAAAAATCCAATGGGTTCCCGCCGGAATACGATTCTGGCGGGAACCGGTGCTGCGATGATATCAGCCTCGGAAGAGCTTCCAGCGTGTCGGCTTGAAGGCGACACGCGTGCGGTCCAGCCGGTCGGCTTCGCTCGGCGGAAGCTCGATTTCGATATGCGGGCGGTCCTTGCCGATATCGAGCTCGATATGGCGGGTGCCCGCGACACGGCGGCTGGCAACCGGCTGGCCGGCAATGCAGTTCTCCGCCGATTCGCAGAGCCTGACATCATGAGGACGGAAATAGAGCTGGGCGGCGCCATCGGCCTCATCCTCGGCGTTGAGGCCCAGCGAACGGCCTTCGAAGTGAATATCGCCGCCGGCGACCTCCACCTGCAGGCAGTTCGACTGGCCGACGAAGCCGAAGACGAAGGGCGAATTGGGACTGTCATAGACCTGGTCCGGCGTGCCGACCTGCTCGATCGCACCCTGGCTCATGACGACGACGCGATCGGCAAGCTCCATCGCTTCGTCCTGATCATGGGTAACGAAGACGGTGGTATGGCCGGTACGATCATGGATTTCACGCAGCCACTTGCGCAGATCCTTGCGAACCTGTGCATCAAGCGCACCGAAGGGCTCGTCGAGCAGCAGAACGTTCGGCTCGACCGCCATGGCGCGGGCGAGCGCCACGCGCTGCCGCTGGCCGCCGGAAAGTTGTGCCGGATAACGCTTTTCAAGACCCGAGAGCTGCACGAGATCGAGCAGTTCCAGCGCCCGTTTGCGAATCTCCGCCTTCGGCGGACGGCGGGATGAATTACGCACTTTCAGGCCGAAGGAGACGTTGTCGAGCACCGTCATATGGCGGAACAGCGCATAATGCTGGAACACGAAGCCGATATTGCGCTGCTGGACCGTCTTCCTCGACGCGTCTTCGTCACCGAAGAAGATCTGGCCTTCGGTCGGGCTTTCGAGGCCGGCGATGAGGCGCAGCAACGTGGTCTTGCCGGAGCCGGAGGGACCGAGCAATGCAATCAGTTCGCCGGAGCGGATGTCGAGCGAGACATCGTGCAGTGCCGGAAAGCGATCGAATTCCTTGCGTAGGTTCTGGACGCGTACTTCCATTCTATTTCCTTCAGTGCCGCCGGCTGGCGGCGATTTCGGCGCTATAGCGCATTTCCAGCAGCGTCTTCAAAACAAGCGTGACAAGGGCAAGCAAGGCCAGAAGCGAAGCGACCGCAAAGGCCCCGGTGAAATTATATTCGTTGTAGAGGATTTCCACCTGTAACGGCATCGTGTTGGTCTGGCCGCGAATATGGCCCGACACGACCGACACGGCACCGAATTCACCCATGGCGCGGGCATTGCAGAGCAGCACGCCGTAGAGCAGGCCCCATTTGATGTTCGGCAGCGTGACGTGCCAGAAGGCTTGCCAGCCGCTGGCACCGAGCGAAAGGGCGGCCTCCTCGTCCTGCGTTCCCTGTTCCTGCATGAGCGGAATGAGCTCGCGCGCGACAAAGGGGAAGGTGACGAACATGGTGGCGAGGATCAGTCCTGGCGCTGCAAACAGGATCTTGATGTCGTTGGCGCTCAGCCACTGGCCGAGCCAGGTGTTGGCCCCGAAGAGCAGCACGAAGACGAGGCCCGAAATGACCGGCGAAACCGAGAAGGGCAGGTCGATCAGCGTCGTCAGGAACGCCTTGCCCTTGAATTCGAACTTGGCGACGGCCCAGGCGGCGGCGACGCCGAAGGTCAGGTTCAACGGCACGCTGATGCCGGCGACGATCAGCGTCAGGCGGATCGCCGAGAAGGTTTCGGCATCCTGAAGCGATGTGAAAAATGAGCCGGCACCCTTGCGGAAGGCCTCGACGAAAACCGCCGCCAGCGGCAGAAGCAGGATCAAAAGCAGGAAGACGAGCGAGATGGCGACCAGCGTGACGCGGGCGACCTTGCTTTCGGTGACCGCCGAATGGAGCTTGTGCGGCTCGGTCGATTGGATGGTATCAGACGCCATAACCGTACCTCCGTCTGCTCCAGCTCTGGATGAGATTGATGACGAGCAACATCGCGAAGGAGATGATCAGCATGATCGCCGCAATGCCCGTCGCAGCCGCATAATTGTACTCTTCGAGCTTGATGACGATCAGCAGCGGGGCGATTTCCGATTTGAACGGCAGGTTGCCGGCGATGAAAATGACCGAACCATATTCGCCGACGGCGCGGGCAAAGGCGAGCGCAAAGCCCGTCAGTACCGCCGGGGCAAGGCCCGGCAGCAGTACGCGCGCGATGGTCTGGAAGCGGTTGGCGCCAAGCGTGGCGGCGGCTTCCTCTACTTCCTTGTCGATCTCTTCCATGACCGGCTGGACCGTTCGCACGATGAAGGGCAGGCCGACGAAGATGAGGGCAACGACGATACCGGCAGGCGTGAAGGCGATCTTGATGCCGAGCGGCGTCAAGAATTGCCCGACCCAGCCGTTCGGAGCGTAGAGAGTGGTCAGTGCTATGCCGGCGACGGCCGTCGGCAGGGCGAAGGGCAGGTCCACCATGGCGTCGATAATGCGTTTGCCGGGAAACCGGTAACGCACCAGAACCCAGGCAAGGATGACGCCGAAGACGACATTGAGACAGGCAGCGATGAACGCACAGCCGAAGCTGATGCGCAGCGCGCTCAATGTCCGCTGGTCGAATGCAATGCCGAAGAACTTCTCCCAGCCGAGTGCGCTCGACCGCCAGGCAAGGCCGGACAGGGGAATGAGGACGATAAGGGTAAGCCAGATCAAGGTAAGGCCGAGCGCCAGTCCGAAACCCGGAATGACGCTCGGCCGCTTGAACCGCCACCGTGTGGGGTTATGTGCGCTCATAAGATCTATTATTGGGCCGGCTTGTAGATCTGGTCAAATACGCCGCTGTCGCCGAAGAATTTCGGCTGTGCATCCTTCCAGCCGCCGAAGTCATCGATCGTCGCGAGCGTCAGCTTCGGGAAGCGGGCAATATCGGCCGGATCGGCTGCTTCCGGCTTGATCGGGCGGTAATAGTGCTTCGCCGCGATCTTCTGGCCCTCATCCGAATAAAGGTAACTCAGATAGGCTTCTGCGACCTTGCGGGTGCCTTTCTTGTCGACGTTACCGTCGACGATTGCGACCGGCGGATCGGCGCGGATCGAGAAGGATGGGGTCACGATCTCGAACTGGTCGGGACCGAGCTCTTCGAGCGAGAGATAGGCTTCGTTTTCCCAGGCGAGCAGTACGTCGCCGAGCCCGCGCTGGACGAAAGTGGTCGTCGCGCCACGTGCGCCGCTGTCGAGAACCGGAACGTGCTGCAGGAGCTTGGTGACGTAATCTTGTGCCTTGGCTTCGTCGCCGCCGTTCGCCTGCTTGGCCCATGCCCAGGCGGCAAGGAAGTTCCAGCGGGCGCCGCCTGAAGTCTTCGGGTTCGGCGTGATGACCTGCACGTCGTCCTTGATCAGGTCGTTCCAATCCTTGATGCCCTTGGGGTTGCCCTTGCGCACGAGGAAGACGATCGTCGACGTGTAGGGGGTTGAATTGTTAGGGAGCCTGGTCTTCCAGTCGGCTGGAATCTTGCCTGTCGCCTTGGCAATGGCGTTGATGTCGCCTTCGAGGGCCAGCGTCACGACATCGGCATCGAGACCGTCGATGACCGATCGCGCCTGGGCGCCGGAACCACCGTGAGAGGCCTGGATCGTTACGGCTTCGCCAGTGTCGGTCTTCCACTTTGCAGCGAAGGCGGCGTTGAAATCCTTATACAATTCGCGCGTCGGATCATAGGATACGTTGAGAAGCGTCTGGTCGGCGAATGCGGGCGCGACGCTGCCAATCGCAAAGCTGCCTGCCATGACCGCGGCCGCGATGAGCCGGGTGAGCCTTGAAGTCTGCATGGGGAACCCTCCGTGATTATGCGCTAAACTCTATCAACTAAGTCGTATAATGAAACGAAGATTGTTCCGGTTCCGGGGACCAACCTTAGAAAGCCATCCCATTTTCAGCGGGTGATTGCGAACGGGATGTGCTGACAGTCGGCCGCGGCCAATTGTGGCGCCGCGCCGCGCCGTGTTTTTTCTGCCACAGTTTGACCGCCAAAGTGACATTGGCGTGTCGATTTTCAGCCTTCTTTTGCAGCGCCGACGTTTTCGAGTGCCTACATGGACTTCCGGTCGTTGGGATTCGGCGACCGGCGGCAGGGGTGCCCTTGAAGCACTGCTTGCCTTCTTCAAACCGTAAAAGGTCTTTCTGATGTCTATTAAAACTATCCTCCTTGGCTCTGTTGCCGCCCTTGCAGCGGTTTCCGGAGCACATGCAGCCGACGCTATCGTCGCCGCCGAGCCGGAGCCCGTAGAATATGTTCGCGTTTGCGACGCCTACGGGACTGGCTACTTCTACATCCCTGGCACCGAAACCTGCCTGAAAATCGAAGGCTACATCCGTTTCCAACTTAACGCCGGCGAGAATCCCGGCGCCTCCGCAACCAACCCGAACGATTCCGACTGGGATGCCGTTACCCGTGGTCAGGTCACCTTCCAGACCAAGAACGACACCGAGTACGGCACGCTGACCGGCGTTATCACGCTGCGTACCAACGCTGACAACGCTACCAACCAGACGACGACGCTCGACGAAGGTTACATCGACATCGCCGGCTTCCGCGTTGGTAAGCAGTACAGCTGGTGGGATGACGATCTGAGCGGCGAGACGGACACGCTCTCGAGCAACGAGACGAACCACAACTCGATCCGCTATCAGTATGAGACCGACCGCTTCGCAGCCGGTATCTCGATCGACGAACTTGAAGAAGCCTACGACGAGAAGCCGGGCGAAGGTCCAAACAACTTCGGCGTTGCAGCCCAGGTTTCCTTCAAGAGCGGCGCATTCAGCGGTTACCTGCTCGGTGGTTACGACAGCGACAACGAAGAAGGCGCTATCCGCGCAATCTTGTACGCCGACATCGGCCCCGGCACCCTCGGCCTCGCTGGCATCTGGGCCAGCGGTGCTAACTACTACTATGAACAGTCCGAGTGGACGGTTGCTGCCGAATACAAGATGAAGCTCACCGACAAGTGGGCCGTTATCCCGGCCTTCCAGTACTTTGACAAGATCGATCTCGATGCTAATGGTGACTTCACCGGCGGCAGTGCTTATACCACCGGCGTCACCGTCGACTACCAGATCGCTGAAAATCTGCGCAGCAAGCTCAGCGTTCAGTATTACGACGAAGAAGACGGCGACGACGAAACCTCCGGTTTCCTGCGTCTTCAGCGCGACTTCTAATAAAAAGGGGCCGAAGCGGCCTCTTTGTTTCGATTTGCTTTCCCCCCGCTACGGCGGGGAGAAGGTCGAAAGCGCGAAGTGAATTTTTCCTCACTCGCGCGAATCCGCGATGAAATCCGAATAGAATTCATCGACGTTTCTGGCTTTGCGCATGGCCGCAAGGACACCTTCCGACTGAAGCCTGCGGGCGATGGCGGCAAGCACGTTCAGATATTCCCCACGATTGTTTTCCCCGAAGAGCAGTACGAAGGCGATGTCCGTCGGGATATCGTCGATCGCATCGAAATCCAGCGGCTGGGCGAAACGGATCAAGAGACCCCGCGGGCTCGTCATGCCGTCGATAGCCGCATGCGGAACGGCAATGCCGTTGCCGATGCCGGTAGAGCCGAGCTTCTCGCGGGATTCGAGCGCTTTCAGCACGGTCTGGCCGTCAATTTCGAAAGCCTTGCCGGCCTTTTCGGAGATCGCCTGCAACGCGCGCCATTTGGTCGTCACCGACAGGCCGATGAAGGTGTGCTCCGGCCGGATGATGTTGGAGAGGTTCATTTCAGTCTCGATGCTGTTTCGACTTGTATCAGTCAGGCTCGCGGAGCCGATAGCCGACGCCGGTCTCGGTGGTGATATAGTGTGGCTGGTCGGGAATCTGCTCGACCTTTTGCCGCAGCTGGCGCACATAGACGCGCAGATACTGCACGTCCGCCGCCGGACCCCATACCTGCTTCAGAAGAAACTGATGTGTCAGAACCTTGCCGGCATGCTGGGCGAGCACGCGCAGGATGTCGTATTCCTTCGGCGACAGCTTGATCTCACTGCCGTCAATCTTGACGATGCGCTTGACGAGATCGATCGACAGGCCACCTGTCTGGAAAACCGCCTTTTCTCCCTGCTGTTGCAGCCGATGGCGGATTGCCACGCGGATTCGTGCGCCGAGCTCGTTAATACCGAAGGGCTTGGTCACATAGTCGTCGGCACCGATTTCCAGCGCCTTGACGATGCCGGCTTCGTCGGTGCGGCTCGACAGGATGACGACGGGCATGGTGAGCCCATCCTCGCGCCATTCCTGCAAAAGGTCATGGCCCGGAATATCGGGAAGACCGAGATCGAGCACGATGAGATCGGGTTGGTCGTCCTTGACGGACTGGCGGGCAGCACCGGCATTCGGCGCTTCATGGACTTCGTAGCCCTGTGCGGTAAGGCCGACGCGTAAAAGCTTGCGGATCGGGGGCTCGTCGTCGACGACGAGAATCTTGACGGCTGAACCGGTCATTTGAGTTCATCCAGTTTGGGAATGTTATTCGGTTTCGGAAGGCGGATGGTGAAGACGGCCCCGGACCGGTCGGTCCGGTTGCCGGCGGTGATCGTTCCGCCCATCGCCTCGATGAAGCCCCGGCATATGGAAAGGCCGAGGCCAGTGCCGGCGCGGACCTGATCGCCCTTGCGCACGCGGTAGAAGGTGTCGAAGACACGGGTGAGGTCTGCAGGGGGAATGCCCGGGCCTTCGTCGGAGACCTGTACGACGACATGATCGGCATCCGCCCAACCCTCGATGCGGATGACCGAACCCTCGGGCGCGTATTTTGCGGCATTGTCCAGCAGGTTGAAGAGGACCTGCTCGAAGAGCACGGGATCGACGCGGACCATGGGCAGGTCTGCGGGGATCGTCATTTCCGTTCTGTGACGGTCGAGAATCTTGGCAGCGCGGCGCAGCGCGCTGCCGGCGATGTCGCCGGCATAGTGCAGCGCATAGTTCGGCTCCATGGCACCGGATTCGATCTTCGTCATGTCAAGCAGGTTGGCGATGAAGCGGTTGAGGCGCTCGGATTCATCGACGACGGTCGAGAGAAGGTCGGTGCGGTCCTCCGCGGTCATGGAATCGAAATAGTCGCGCAGCGTGCCGGACGCGCCGAGGATCGCCGCAAGCGGCGTCTTCAGATCATGCGAAATCGAGGTCAGCAGGGCCGAACGCAAGCGATCTGCCTCCGCCGCAAGTTTGGCGCGATCGACATCGGCGACGAGCTGGACGCGCTCGATGGCGAGTGCTGCCTGATCCGCCAGGGCGTCCAGAAGACGTTGCTGCTCGGGCGTCAGCAGCGGGCCGTCGCGACGGTCGCTGTCCAGTCCGATGACGCCGACGGCCGTGCGGCCGGTGCGCAGCGGCACATAGAGACGCTTGGCGCCCGGCAGCGTATCGGCGCCGCGTCCGGCGGCGTGATTATGCTCCCAGGCCCAGCGGGCGGCGGCAATATCGGCATCGTCGAGCGTATCGTCAGGCGGATAGCCGGCCTTGACCGCGATGGAGCCTTCTTCCGGAAGGAGCAAAACGACGCGCACCTTGAGCATGGAGGCAAGCTGAAAGGCGGTCGCCCAGAGAACGTCATCCAGTGTGCCGGTACCGGCGAGCTTCTTGGAAAAGAGATAGAGGTCTTCGGTCGTTCGCGCCCTTTGACGAGCCGCTGCCGCCTGACGCTGCACCGTTGCCGTGAGATTTGAGGCGATAATGGCGACGCCGAGGAAAAAGAACAGCGCCAGCACACTTTCGGGGTCGCTGATCGTCAGCGTGTAGCGTGGCGGCAGGAAAAAGAAGTTGAAGGAGAGAGCGCTGAGGATACAGGCATAGAGTGCCGGCCTCAGCCCGTGGATGACCGCTGACGTCAGAACCGCCATCAGGAAAACGAGCGCCAGGTTGCGCACGTCGAGCACCTGATCGAGCACCACGCTGACAGCCAGCGCGATCGCGACATAGGCTGTCGAGACGATATAGGCCCTGAAATTCAGCGCCGGGGCGCTCGGGGCCGCCTTGACGCCGCGCTGCGAAGCCATGTCCTTCTCGTTTCCGGAAATGACATGAACGCTGATGTCGCCGGCCTGGCGGATTAGCTCGTCGGTCGTTGAGCGGCTCCACCACCATTCGCGCCATGTCGGCTTCCTCGGTGCGCCGATGACGATGTGGGTGACATTGTTGGCAGTGGCGTGGCGCACCAGTTCCTCGGTCACCTCACGGCCAGGAATGGTGATCGCCTCGCCGCCGAGCTGTTCGGCCAGCCGGAGCGTGGCGGCGATCGTATCGCGCTGCGTTTCCGAGAGATTGATGGAGCGGTTGGTCTCGACATAGACGGCAGCCCAGGGCGCGCGCAGGCGCGCAGCCATGCGTGAGGCGTAACGGACGAGCGAGGCGCAGCGGGGATGGTCGTCGATCGACACCAGCACGCGCTCGCCGGCAGCCCATGGGCCGGAAATGGCATGCGCCTGCATATGGGTCAGCAGCTGGTCGTCGACCCGCTGGGCGGTCTTTCGCAGTGCAAGTTCGCGCAATGCCGTCAGGTTGCCGGGGGTGAAATAGTTGGTCAGCGCCCGCTCGGCGGTCTTTGCCACATAGACCTTGCCATCGTGAAGACGCCTGATGAGGTCGTCGGGCGTCAGGTCGATGATCTCGATATCGTCGGCCATGTCGATCACGGAATCCGGTACCGTCTCACGCACCCGGATGCGAGTGATCTGCGAAACGACGTCGTTCAGGCTTTCGACATGCTGGATGTTCAGCGTCGAATAGACGTCGATGCCCCGGTCAAGCAGCTCCTTGACGTCGAGATAGCGCTTCGGATGGCGGCTGCCCTCGGCATTGGTATGGGCAAGCTCGTCGACAAGAACAAGGTCGGGCTTGCGGGCAAGGATGGCATCAAGGTCCATCTCTTCGAGCGACTGGCCGCGATAGGCGACTTTGATGCGAGGGATGATTTCAAAACCTGCGAGCAGCGCCTCGGTTTCCTTGCGGCCGTGGGTCTCGACAACGCCGATAACGACATCGAAGCCGTCGGCCATCTTGGCGCGGCCGGAGACGAGCATTTCATAGGTCTTGCCGACGCCCGGTGCAGCGCCGAGGAAGATCTTGAGGCGCCCCCGCGACTCCGCCCGGGCCTTTTCAAGGAGCGCATCGGGCGAGGGCCTGCCGGCCTGGTCGCGGTTGTCGTCTGGCATGCGGTTCGGTCTTTCTTCACGAGCGAGCCCCGGCCCGCCTGCAGCGCTCCGGGGCTCTCAACCTTTACTGAGTCATAGAAGCATCAAGGCTCTGGTTCAACGCAAGAACATTGACGGTCGGCTCGCCGAGCAGGCCGAGTTCGCGGTCGGCCACGGCCGCATCGACCAGCGCCTTGACCTTGGCTTCTTCGACACCACGCACCTTGGCGACGCGCGGCACTTGGAAGTAGGCGGCATCCGGCGAGATATGCGGGTCGAGGCCGCTGCCCGACGCGGTGACGAGGTCGGCAGGAACTTCGGCATTCGGGTTGGCTGCCTTGGCCGCATCATAGTCGCCCTTCACACGGTCGATCAGCTTCTGGCTGGTCGGGCCGAGGTTGGAGCCGGAGGAAGAGGCGGCATTGTAGCCATCGCCGGCGGCGGACGGCCGGCCGTGGAAATATTTGTCGCTGGTGAAGGCCTGGCCAATCAGCCTGGAGCCGATGACCTGCCCGTCCTTTTCAATGAGGCTGCCGTTCGCCTGGGAAGGGAATAGCGCCTGGGCGACCCCCGTCATGGCGAGCGGATAGAGGAGGCCGGTGATGGCCGTGGTGGCAACGATCATGACGATTGCCGGACGCAGTTCTTTTAACATGGACTTTACTCCTTAGGCGAGGCCGGCGGCCGTGATGACGATGTCGATCGCCTTGATGCCGATGAAGGGGACGATGATGCCGCCGAGACCGTAGATCAGCAGATTGCGAGACAGCAGCGCGCCGGCCCCGATCGGGCGGTAACGGACACCCTTCAGCGACAAGGGGATCAGCGCGATGATGATCAGCGCGTTGAAGATGATCGCCGACAGGATGGCGCTCTGCGGTGTGGCGAGACCCATGATGTTGAGCACGCCGAGCTGCGGGTAGAAGGTCAGGAACATCGCCGGAATGATGGCGAAGTATTTGGCGATGTCGTTGGCGATCGAGAAGGTCGTCAGCGCGCCGCGGGTCATCAAGAGCTGCTTGCCGATTTCGACGATTTCGATGAGCTTCGTCGGGTCGGAGTCAAGGTCGACCATGTTGCCGGCTTCGCGGGCCGCAACGGTGCCGGTGTTCATGGCAACGCCGACGTCGGCCTGTGCAAGGGCCGGGGCATCGTTCGTGCCGTCGCCGCACATGGCGACCAGCTTGCCCTTCGCCTGCTCCTCGCGGATCAGCTGCAGCTTGTTTTCAGGCGTTGCCTGGGCGAGGAAGTCGTCCACGCCGGCTTCGGCTGCAATGGCGGCTGCCGTCATCGGGTTGTCGCCCGTGATCATGACTGTACGGATGCCCATACGGCGCAGCTCGTTGAAACGCTCGCGGATGCCGCCCTTGACGATATCCTTAAGCTGGATGATGCCGAGCAATCTGCCGCCGCGGGCAACGGCGAGCGGCGTGCCGCCGGCCTTGGCGATTTCGTCGGAGATCGACTGCAGTTCGCGAACGACTTCGGCGCCGTTCTTCGAGGAAGCGTCCCCATTGACGTAGGTGAGTACCGCATCGACGGCACCCTTGCGGATCGACGAGCCTTCGAGGTCGACGCCGCTCATGCGGGTCTGGGCAGTGAAGGGCACGAAGGTGGCCTTCAGGCTAGCCATGTCTCGGCCTCGGATCGCGTATCTTTCCTTGGCGAGCACGACGATGGAGCGCCCCTCAGGCGTTTCGTCGGCGAGCGAAGCAAGCTGGGCTGCGTCGGCGAGATCCTGTTCGGGGACGCCACGCACCGGGCGGAAGCTTGTCGCCTGGCGATTGCCCAGCGTGATCGTGCCGGTCTTGTCGAGCAGCAGCGTGTCGACGTCACCGGCGGCTTCCACGGCGCGGCCGGACATGGCGAGCACGTTGAAGCGGACGAGGCGGTCCATGCCGGCGATACCGATCGCCGAAAGCAGGGCGCCGATCGTCGTCGGGATCAGCGTGACGAAGAGGGCAACGAGCACGATGATCGGGATCGAGCCCCCGGCATAGGAGGCAAAGCTCGGGATCGTCGCCGTGGCGAGTACGAAGATCAGCGTCATGCCTGCAAGCAGGATGTTGAGCGCGATTTCGTTCGGCGTCTTCTGACGTTCGGCGCCTTCAACGAGCGAGATCATGCGATCGAGGAAGGTTGAGCCGGCAGCCGCCGTGATGCGCACGCGGATCCAGTCGGAAAGAACCTGTGTGCCGCCGGTTACGGCCGAGCGGTCGCCGCCGGATTCACGGATGACGGGAGCGGATTCACCGGTGATGGCCGCTTCGTTGACAGAGGCGACACCTTCGACGACTTCGCCGTCGGAAGGAATGATGTCGCCGGCTTCGACAAGAACGAGATCGCCGACCTTCAGGCTCGTGCCGGGCACCATGCGGTAGCCGCTGCCGTTATTGGCGGTCAGCAGCTTTGCCTGGGTTTCGGTACGCGCCTTGCGCAGCGAGTCGGCCTGCGCTTTGCCGCGGCCTTCGGCGACGGCTTCGGCGAAGTTGGCAAAGAGCACCGTGAACCAGAGCCAGAGATTGATCTGGAAGGAGAAGCCGAGATTGCCGTTGCCTGAGACGAGGTCGCGCAAGAACAGAACGGTGGTCAGTGCCGAAACCGTGGCCACGACGAACATGACCGGGTTCTTGGCAAGGGTGCGTGGGTTCAGCTTGGTGAAAGCGGCGCCGATCGCGGGAATGAGGATGCGAGAATCTAGGATGCTCGCGGATTTTGCCTGGCTCATAAGAGACTCCAGCTTTGAAACGAGGACGGCGAACCGGACATCCGGTCAGCCCTGTAAAATTCTGATGGCGCAGACGACGACGAGCAGGCCTGCCATCATCACCAGGATGATGTCGGAGGCGCGCGGCATCCGCTGGGCTCCACGCCCCGGCAGACCGGGACGTGGATGGAAGGCTTTTCGGAGCCTGTGGCGCACGAGCATGGCTGAGCCCTCAGAATGTTTGGCCCGCAAGGCCAACGAGATGCTCGACGACCGGACCAAGAGCCAGCGCCGGCATGAAGGTAAGGCCGCCAACGATTAGGATCGTGCCGACGAGCAGGCCGACGAAGAGCGGGCCGTCCGTCGGGAAAGTGCCTGCCGAGGCCGGAACCGTCTTCTTCGCAACCAGTGAGCCGGCAATGGCAAGTGCGGGAATGATCACAAGGAAACGACCCATCAGCATATCGATGCCGAGCGAGATGTTGTACCAGGGCGTGTTGCCCGTCAGGCCGCCGAAAGCCGAACCGTTATTCGCCGCGCCCGACGTGTAGGCATACAGGATTTCGGAGAAGCCGTGCGGGCCGGCCGTGCCGACGGAGGCGACAGCCGAAGGCATCACGGTGGCAATGGCAGTGAAGACCAGCATGGCAAGCGGCAGGCAGAGGATGGCGAGAACAGCCATCTTCATTTCCTTCGCCTCGATCTTTTTGCCGAGATATTCCGGCGTGCGGCCGACCATCAGACCCGCCACGAAGACGGCGACGATGATGAAGAGCAGAATGCCGTAGAAGCCGGCGCCGACACCGCCGACGATGATTTCGCCAAGCTGCATGTTGATGAGCGGGATCAGGCCGCCGAGCGCAGTGAACGAGCCGTGCATGGCATTGACCGCGCCGCAGGAAGCAGCCGTGGTGATGACCGCAAACAGCGAGGACATGGCGACGCCGAAGCGCACTTCCTTGCCTTCCATGTTGCCGCCCTCAAGGCCGAAGGCATGCATCAGCGGGTTGCCGGCAGCTTCTGCCCAATAGGTGATGCCGACGCCGACGATGAAGAGGACGCCCATCGCAGCCAGGATCGCCCAGCCCTGACGCTGATTGCCGACCATGCGGCCGAAGACATTGGTCAGTGCCGCGCCGATCGCAAAGATCGAGACCATCTGGATGAGGTTCGAGATCGCGTTCGGGTTTTCGAAGGGATGGGCGGAGTTGACATTGAAGAAGCCGCCGCCATTGGTGCCGAGCATCTTGATGGCAAGCTGCGAGGCGACAGGGCCGACGGCGATCGTCTGCTTGGCGCCTTCGAGCGTCGTCGCATCGACATAGGGGCCGAGCGTCTGGGGCACACCAAGCCAAACATAGGCAAGCGTCAGCACAATGCAGATCGGCAGCAGGATGTAGAGCGTTGCACGGATCATATCGACCCAGAAATTGCCGATCGCCTTGCCCGATGCGCGCGAGAAGGCGCGGATGAAGGCAACGGCAATCGCCATCCCGGTCGCAGCCGAGACGAAGTTCTGAACCGTCAGGCCCATCATCTGCACCAGGTAGGACATCGTGCTTTCGCCGCCGTAATTCTGCCAATTCGTATTGGTGACAAAGCTGACGGCGGTATTGAACGAAAGCTCTTCGGGCACTGCGGCCATGCCGGCCGGGTTATAGGGCAGCGCGCCTTGCAGACGCATCAGCGCGTAAAGCACGACGACGCCAAGCAGATTGAACATCAGCATGGCGAAGGCATAGGAGGTCCAGTGCTGATCTTCGCGCTCGCTGGTGCCGGCAACGGCGTAAAGTCCCCGTTCGATCGGAACGAGGACCGGTGAAAGGAATGTGCGCTCGCCGCTGAAGACACGCGTCATGTAACCGCCGAGCGGTTTGACGAGCACGAGGACGATCCCGCAGTAAAGCAGGATCTGAAGCCATCCGTTGAGGGTCATGGGAGGAAACTTTCAGTACCCGGCTGCTTCCGAATGAGAAGCGCCGGTTTTGTCAGAAACGTTCTGGGCGGATGAGAGCGTAGGTGAGGTAGACGGTGAGAAACACGGTCACGGCACCGCTCAAGACATAATCGAGGGTCATCGTTTTCTCCTGTCAAAGCCTGTCACAGGCGCGCGTATAGGCAAAGCAAAGCCCGAAGAATATGACTGCAGTGCCGAGTAGAATTATATCCATCATCGATCTTGACTCCGGTTTGTTATTCTTGGAGTCAGACAAGACAAAGGGTGCCGGCTCAGTGGAAGCGGCACCTTTTATGCTTTCTGGCGTGGAGATGATCTTTGCGATCTCTCGGACATTAATATGAGACCGAAGCGCATAAAGGTTCGAGATTGGGCAAGAGGCATCAATATAAAAATCTTATAAATGCCTTTATGCGCCCGAAGTCGGAATTGTGGCGCCATCGGCAGGTCGATACGAACAAAACGCCGTGCCTCGAGGCACGGCGCGATATCAGATGGTGCAATGTCGGAGAGCTTAAGGGTCGACCTTGAACTGGTACTGCCCTTCGGCGCTGCGGCCGTCCATCGAGAGGACACGCCAGTTGAGCGTGTAGAAGCCGGGCGCCATGGCGGGATCGAGCGGGATCTTGAAGACGGATCCTTCAGGGCCGGAGAGGAATGGTTTGCCCGTGGGCAGCGCCGTACCCTGCTCATCCAGCAGGATAGCCGTCGAGTGGGCGAGATCGACTGGTCCGGTAAAGGTGAGTTCGAGGTTGGCCGGCACCAGCTTTTCTTCCTGCTGTGCCGGCGGAAGCGATGCTTCCTCGATCGCCGCAAACGCCTCGTTTGCGGCCAGGAGAAGGGATGCGAACAGGCAGAATGACACAATCGATTTCATGACGGTCTTCCTTAAATTGCCGATCCGCATGGTGTCGGAGGCGTCATGCCTCCGCCACGCCATGCCGGTGCATGCCTAATAACGCTGCTGGGGGCGATTTCGATCCCGCGCCTGCGCAATAACCCGCACCGGCTGAAGCAGCGGTTGCGGTTGGCGGCCTTGCCGGAGTACGGCGATGGCCTCATCCACCAGGCTGTGCCAGAATTCGCGGAGCTGTTTTGTGATCCGCGAGTTGGAAGCTGGGTTCCTGCCGACGTTATCGTTGTCGTGCTTCATCGCTTTTCTCCTTCCCACGTTATCGTGGTGGTTAGGGACAAGTGTAGTCCTCGCCGGGTCTTTCCGGAATCATACGGACGTCTAGGGAGTACTTATCTTTCGGGTGATTGGTATGTGAGCATTTTGTCACGCATTGAGCAAAAGCCTGCCGGATATGATTGAATTGGTGCGCCTTACGGTCTTATAGTCGCCGCAACGGCGCCCCATGAATCGTGGGAGCCATAGGGAAGGAAACCGATCATGACCAAAGTCCGTGCTCTGGTACTGGAGCGCCAGCATGAGCTTGCGCTTCGCGATATTGATCTGCCTCTGGAGACGGGACCGGGGCAGGTGAAGATCAAGATCCATACCGTCGGCGTCTGCGGCTCCGACGTGCACTATTACACGCACGGCAAGATCGGCCCGTTCATCGTCAACGAGCCAATGGTGCTCGGCCACGAAGCGGCAGGCACGGTGGTCGAAGTCGGCGCGGGTGTAACGCATCTGAAGATCGGTGATCGCGTCTGCATGGAACCAGGCATTCCCGATCCCAATTCCAAGGCAAGCCGTCTCGGCATGTACAATATCGACCCGGCCGTCACCTTCTGGGCGACTCCGCCGATCCATGGCGTGCTGACGCCTGAAGTCGTGCATCCCGCCAACTACACGTTCAAGCTGCCCGACAATGTCAGTTTCGCCGAGGGCGCGATGGTCGAGCCTTTCGCGGTCGGCATGCAGGCGGCGACCAAGGCGAAGATCACGCCCGGCGATACGGCCGTCGTTCTCGGTGCCGGACCGATCGGCACCATGGTGGCGATTGCCGCCCTTGCCGGCGGCTGCGCGCGCGCGATCGTTGCCGATCTCGCCCAGCCGAAGCTCGATATTGCCGCACAGTATCAGGGCGTCATTCCGGTCAATATCCGCGAGAAGAACCTGGCCGAAGAAGTCAGCCGGCTGACCGATGGCTGGGGTGCCGATGTCGTGTTCGAATGCTCGGGTTCACCGAAGGCCTGGGAGACGATCATGGCCCTGCCACGTCCGGGCGGCGTCATTGTCGTCGTCGGCCTGCCGGTCAATCCTGTTGGCTTCGACGTCTCTACGGCTTCCACTAAGGAAATCCGCATTGAGACGGTGTTCCGCTATGCGCACCAGTACGAGCGCTCGATCGCCCTTCTCGGATCGGGCCGCGTCGACCTGAAGCCGCTGATATCAGAGACCTTTACCTTCGAGGATTCGATCAAGGCATTCGATCGTGCGGTCGAAGCACGTCCGACAGACGTCAAACTGCAGATCGTCATGGCATAAGGCGCCCTTACGGGTGCCTTATGCCGGGTTTCATCCTGTGAAGCAGCAGCGCCGCGCCCGCGATGATGGCCGCGGCGGTAAGCGCAATGAGCAGATGGTTGTGTAGCGGAAGGCGGCCGAGCATCTGTTCTACTCCATGTCCGAAGGCATAGCCGAGGGCGGTAAAAAGCTGGCCCCAGACCAGCGCCGCCAGCAGGTTGATGACGAGGAATTTCTGCGTCGATATGCGTGTCGTGCCGATGACGATGGGGCTGATCGTTCGCAATCCCACCAGGAAGCGGAACGCGAAGATGAAACCCGTCGGGTATTTTTCCAGAAGTTGCGTTACCCTCGCCAGCGCCGGCGTTTCCATCAGGCGGCGAACGAAGCTCCATTGGGCAGCGTAACGCCCGGCGAAGAACCACATCTGATCGCCAGCAAAGGATCCCGCCGAAGCCGCCATCGAGGCAGCCCAATATGTCAGAAGGCCTCTGTGCGCGATGACGCCGCCCAGAAAGGCTGCTGTCTCACCCTCGAAAGCGGTGCCGAGAAAGATCGCCGGGAGGCCGTAATTCTCGATCAGCAGTTCGATATTCAATGGCCGGCCTCCGGCTGATTGCGATGCATCTGTCGGCGGTGCAGATCAGACAGCCTTCAAATCTCCGAGCAACGTCGGAATCAATTCCGACACCGTCGGGTGGATCGGCACGGACCATCGCAATACGGGATAGGTCGTGCCGGCGTTCATGGCGTCGATGAAGCCGTGGATTGCCTCGTCGCCTTCGATACCAAGGATCGCCGCCCCCAGGATTTCTTTGGTTCCGGCATCGGCGATCACCTTCATGAAACCCTTGGTTTCGCCGCGTTCGCTGGCGCGGCCCACCCGGCTCATCGGCCGCGTGGAGACCGTGACCTTACGGCCCGAGGCGCGCGCTTGCTTCTCAGTCATGCCGACACGGCCGAGCGGTGGGTCGATATAAAGGGCGTAGGCAAGAATGCGGCTTGAAAGCTTGCGATCTTCGCCGTCGAGCAGGTTGGCGGCTGCGATCTCGAAGTCATTGTAGGACGTGTGGGTGAAAGCGCCGTGGCCGTTGCAGTCACCAAGCGCCCAGATGCCGTCCACATTGGTGGAAAGTCGGTCATCGACGGTGATGTAGCCGCGCTTGTCGGTGGCCACACCCGCGGCATCGAGGCCGAGATCGTCGGTATTCGGCGTGCGACCGGTGGCGATAAGCACATGGCTTGCCTCGATCGTCTCAGAGTCGATCGTGACGGCCGCGCCATCAGCACTCTTTGCGAAGCGGATGTTCTTGACGTCAGTATGGATCTTTATCCCCTCGGATCTGAGGATATCGGCGATCGCGTCGGAAATATCCTCATCCTCGCGCGACGCGAGCTTCGGGCCGCGCTCGATCACCGTTACTCCCGAGCCGAAGCGCCGATACATCTGCGCAAATTCCAGGCCGATATAGCTGCCGCCGATGATGGCGAGATGTTTGGGCAGGCTGTCGAGATGGATGATGCCGGTGCTGGTGAGATAATCGATATCGGCAAGGCCCGGCATGTCGGGAACCGTCGGCCGCGCGCCGACATTGAGGAAGATATTCGGCGCCGTCAGCGTCTCGCCGTTGACGGCGACTTCCTTGGGAGACGTGAAGCGGGCATGACCGTAGATGACCGTCATGGTTTTCATGCCGTCGAACCAGCCGGCTAGCCCATTGCGGGCATTCATGATGATCGTCTCTGCGCGACCGCGCACGATCTTCATGTCGATGCCGATCTCGCCCGGAATCTGCACGCCGTATTCGGCGGCGCGTCGCGCCACCTGGGCGGCGCGCGCACTTGCCACCAGCGTCTTCGTCGGCATGCAGCCGGCATTGACGCAGGTGCCGCCGAGGAACTTGCGTTCGATCAGCGCCACCTTCATGCCTTTTTCCGCCATGCGGGCGGCGAGAAACGGGCCAGCCTGGCCGGCGCCGATGAAGATTGCGTCGAAGGTCTTCATCAGACCGCTGCCACGATGATGATGGCGCCGATGATGGCGACGGCGTCTTCGATCAAGGCTGCCGGGCGATCCTGGCCGAACGAGGCTGCGAGCCTGCCGCGTACGGCAGCCCCGCCAAGCGTGCCGATGATGGCCCCGATGACGCCGGCAATCAGGCCTCCGAAGAGCAAGCTGCTGGCCGCGCCGATCACGGCGCCGCTAAGCGCACCCATGACGATGCGGGCGCCGAACTGGATCGGCACCTTGCGTGACGGCGTGGTGGGCAACTGGTCGGTGATGAGCTCAACGACAGCCAGTAACGTGAAGATCCATGGCGTCCACCGGTAGCCCATGAAAGCAAGCGGCGTCTGAGAAAGATCGTACCAGCCGAGTGCTGCGCCCCAGGCGACGGCGGCCGGTGCAGTCATGGCGCGAAGACCGGCAACGATGCCGATCAGGAGTGCGAGCAGCAGAAACATAGGCCAATCCCTCTTGAGCCGCCGGCTTGCCTGCCGCGGTAGAGGAAAAGTTGCACATTGTTAACTCCGTTGCAATTCGCCTTATCCGCGGCAGATTCAGTTGGAAAAGGCTGCAATGCCGGTGATGGCGCGGCCAAGGATCAGCGCATGGATGTCATGCGTTCCCTCATAGGTGTTGACCACTTCGAGATTGACGAGGTGACGGGCAACGCCGAACTCATCCGAAATACCGTTGCCGCCCAGCATGTCGCGGGCTGCGCGGGCGATATCCAGCGCCTTGCCGCAGGAATTGCGCTTCAGGATCGAGGTCAATTCGACCGGCGGATGACCCTCTTCCTTCATGCGGCCGAGCCGCAAACATCCTTGAAGCCCGAGCGAGATCTCAGTCGCCATGTCGGCAAGCTTTTTTTGGATCAACTGGTTGGCGGCAAGCGGACGGTCGAACTGCTTGCGGTCGAGCGTATATTGCCGGGCCATGGCATAGCAGGCCTCGGCTGCACCGAGCGCCCCCCAGGCAATGCCGAAACGGGCGGAGTTGAGGCAGGTGAAAGGACCCTTGAGGCCGGTGACTTTCGGTAGCAGGTTCTCTTCCGGCACGAAGACGTTGTCCATCACGACTTCGCCCGTGATGGAGGCGCGGAGCCCGACCTTGCCCTGGATCTTCGGGGCAGAGAGACCCTTCCAGCCCTTTTCCAGGATGAAGCCGCGGATGAGGCCGTCCTCGGTCTTGGCCCATACGACGAAGATATCGGCGATCGGCGCATTCGAAATCCAGGTCTTGGAGCCGGTCAGGCTATAGCCGCCGTCGACTTTCTTCGCCCGCGTCGCCATGGAACCGGGATCGGAGCCGTGATTGGGTTCGGTCAGTCCGAAACATCCGATCCATTCGCCGGTCGCAAGCTTCGGCAAGTATTTCTTCTTCTGTTCTTCGGAGCCGAAGGCGTCGATCGGCACCATGACGAGCGAGGATTGCACGCTCATCATCGAGCGGTAACCGCTGTCGACGCGCTCCACCTCGCGGGCGATCAGGCCATAGGCGACATAGCCGAGACCGGCGCCGCCATATTCCGGATCGATCGTTGGGCCGAGCAGCCCGAGTTCACCCATCTCGCGGAAAATTTCCGGATCGGTCTTCTCGTGGCGAAAGGCTTCGAGAACGCGGGGCGCGAGCTTCTCCTGCGCATAGGAATGGGCGGTATCCTGCACCATGCGCTCTTCATCGGTCAGTTGCTCCACGAGCCGGAAGGGATCGGCCCAGTCGAAAACCTCGCGCGTATGCTGCATGTCCAGTCTCCTCGCCAGTGTTCAGGCATGCCTGATTTAAGGTCGCCATAGACCTGCCGGCTGACGGCGTCAACAGAAGCGACTATTGCACCAAAGATGCGCAAGTCATCTTTTCAAATGACGGCCGGTGCGCCAGTTTGCGCGCGACGGATTCTCGCTAGATAGATTCTGGCCAGGTGAATTCTGGAGTGAGGAGGCAGACATGTCATCAAGCGATCTTTTCGTATCGGCCGAGAGCGCCGAGTGGGTGAACCCCGAGCCAGGTGTGACCCGTCGTATCATGACCTATCTGCCCGAGATGATGATGGTGGAAGTCGCCTTTGAGCCGGGCGCCGTGGGGGCTGCGCATTTTCACCCGCATATCCAGGCAAGCTATGTTGCCGAAGGCAGCTTCGAGGTAACGATCGACGGCCGCACCGAAGTGCTGAAGCAGGGCGGCAGTTTCATCGTTCCGCCCAATCTCGTCCACGGCGTCAAGGCGCTGGAAAAGGGCCGGCTGATCGACACCTTCACCCCGCACCGCGCCGAATTCCTGAAATAGTCAGGTTTCGGCCTTCGCCTTCCGTATCGCGCCTGACACGCTGATAAAAGGCGGGATGAAACCGGCATCCTCGCTGCGAACGGTTTCCCGCAGAAAGTCGATGACGGCGCGCACGCGCGGTGCCTGCTTGAGATCCCGATGGCAGGTGATCCAGTAGTGGCGCTTGAGGTCGATTTCGTCGGGCAGCACGCGCACAAGCTCAGGATAACGGCAGGCGAAGAAATAGGGCAGGATGCCGAGGCCGAGGCCGTTTCTGGTGGCCGTCAGCTGCGCGAAGATGCTTGAACTCTGGAATTGCGGCTTGATGCGCGGATGCACGTCGCCGAGATAATCCAGTCCCGGCGCGAAGATCATTTCCTCGATATAACTGATGAAAGGATGTTTCAGCAGGTCTTCGCGCGTGCTTATCGGCTCGGCGCGCGCCAGATAGTCGCGTGAAGCGTAGACCTGCAGATGGTAATCCGTGAGTTTCTCCGCAAAATAAGGCCCGCCCTTCGGCTCGTCGAGCACAACGGAAATATCCGCCTCCTTGCGCGACAGCGACATGATCTGCTGAATGGTGACGAGTTCCAGCGCGAGATGTGGATGGCGCGCGGCAAATTGTGGCAGCACCGTCGCAAAGAAGAAGTTGGCAAAGCCTTCCGGCGCGCTCAGCCGCACGAGTCCGCGCTGGCTTAGCGAGCCATCGGAAAGATCGGCTCGCAGGCGCTCCGTCTCCTGCTCCATCTTCTCGGCGGTTTCGACAAAGCGCGCGCCCATGGCGGTCAGCACGTAGCCGCGCGGATTTCGCTCGAAAAGCTTCACTTTCAGCGCAAATTCCAGCCTGTCGATGCGTCGCGAGACGGTCGCATGGCTGGAGCGCAACTGCCGCGCCGCCGTCGAAAGTTGACCGGTGCGCGCAACGGCTAGAAAAAACTGCAGATCGTCCCAGGTAAATTGCGAAGCGTGGCTCATCGGCGTCGCCTATCCGTCTACGTCTTTGGTCTAATGCCGCCCGTCAAGGAGCGCGCTGCGACTGTCGCCGGAGCGGCTTGTGACGGGTTCTGTTCAAAAACGAACAGATACTGTTTGGAATTAGATGTAAACCGCCAGTTGCCTCATGGAGGAAATTCCGTGATCGTAAGGGCGGAGTGGCCGCTTTGAGGAGGGCGGGTCGCCAAATTTGAACAGATTCGCAATCTGGCCAATCTCTGGGAGGAGAGACTATGCGAAAGAATTTCATTGCGTCCGTTGCATTTTTGCTTGCAAGCAGCACTGCCGTGTTTGCCCAGAGCGCAGCCATTTCCGATGGAAAGGTCAAGATCGGTATTCTGAACGACCAGTCGGGCGTCTATGCCGACTTCGGTGGCAAGTCCTCTGTCGAGGCTGCGAAGATGGCGGTCGAGGATTTCGGCGGCAAAGTACTCGACATGCCGGTCGAGATCGTCGATGCCGACCATCAGAACAAGCCTGATATCGCCTCCAACATCGCGCGCCAGTGGTATGACACCGAACAGGTCGATGCCATCATGGAGCTGACGACCTCTTCGGTGGCGCTTGCCGTGCAGGCTATCGGCAAGGAAAAGAAGAAGATCGATATCGTTACCGGTGCTGCGACAACCGATCTCACCGGCAAGGCCTGCTCGCCCTATGGCTTCCATTGGGCCTATGACACCCATGCTCTGGCCGTCGGCACCGGGGGTGCACTGGTCAAACAGGGCGGTGATAGTTGGTTCTTTCTGACGGCGGACTATGCCTTCGGCTATTCGCTGGAACAGCAGACTACCGATTATGTGAAGGCGAGCGGCGGCACGGTCGTCGGGTCGGTGCGCCATCCCCTGTCGACACAGGACTTCTCGTCCTTCCTGCTGCAGGCGCAATCATCAGGCGCCAAGGTCATCGGCCTTGCCAATGCCGGCCTTGATACGTCGAACGCCATCAAGCAGGCCGCAGAATTCGGCATCACTCAGGGCGGCCAGCATCTGGCGGCGCTGCTTTTCACGCTTGCCGAAGTCCATGGCCTCGGCATGGAGGCCGCGCAGGGACTGACACTGACGGAAGGCTATTACTGGAACCGCGATGACCAGAGCCGGGAATTCGCCAAGAAGTTCTTCGCCCGCACCGGTAAGATGCCGAACATGGTCCACACCGGCACCTATTCGGCCGTTCTGCAATATCTGAAGGCGATTCAGAAGGCTGGCATGGACGAGACGGACGCCGTTGCCAAGCAGCTTCACGAAATGCCTGTCGACGACGTCTTCGGCCGTGGCGGCACGGTTGGCCCGAACGGCCGCATGATCCATGACATGTACCTGCTGCAGGTCAAGAAGCCCTCGGAAAGCAAGGAGCCGTGGGACTATTTCAACGTTCTCGCCACCATCCCAGGCAAGGAAGCCTATATCGACCCCGCCAAGAGCGGCTGCGATCTGGTGAAGTGAACGATGGCGGTTTCCGCAAATGAAACTCAGGCCAAGCCGCGGGTGGTGCTTTCCGCCCGCGGCCTGCAGCGCGATTTCGGCGGCTTTACGGCCGTCAAGAATGTCGATCTCGATGTGCATGATGCGAGCGTCCATGCGCTGATCGGGCCGAATGGCGCCGGCAAGACGACGGTGTTCAATCTGCTTACCAAGTTCCTGCAGCCGACATCGGGCACGATTACCCTGATGGGCACTGACATCACCAGGACGCCGCCGGACAGGGTGGCGCGCATGGGCCTCGTCCGCTCCTTCCAGATCTCGGCGGTCTTTCCGCACCTTACGGTGCTCGACAATGTGCGGGTCGCCCTGCAGCGGCCGAACAATCTTTCCACGCAATTCTGGCGGCCGCTTTCGGCGCTCGACAGCCTGAATGAGCGGGCCGAGCAATTGCTTGCCAGCGTCGGACTTTCCAAGGAGCGCGATCATATCGCCGTCGATCTGTCCTATGGCCGCAAGCGTGTGCTTGAGATTGCCACCACGCTGGCGCTCGATCCGAAGGTGCTGCTGCTCGATGAGCCGATGGCCGGCATGGGGCAGGAGGATGTCAGCGTCGTCTCCGCCATCATCCGTGATGTTGCACGCGATCGTGCGGTTCTGATGGTCGAGCACAATCTCTCCGTCGTTGCCAATATCTGCCAGCATGTCACCGTGCTGCAGCGTGGCGAAATCCTCGCCGAGGGGGACTATGCGACCGTCAGCCGGGACGAGCGTGTGCGCCAGGCCTATATGGGTACGGAGGAGCACCACTGATGCCACCGCTTCTCGAAGTCCAGGGCCTCAATGCCTGGTATGGCGAAAGTCACATCCTTCACGGCATCGACATGACGGTCGGCGAGGGCGAGATGATCACCATTCTCGGCCGCAATGGCGTCGGCAAGACGACGACTTTGCGCACCATCACCGGCATTGTGCGTGCCCGAAAGGGAAAGATCAGCTTTGCCGGCACGGACATGATGCAGGTGCCACTGCACAAGACGGCGCACAAAGGCATCGGCTTCGTTCCCGAGGAGCGCGGCATTTTTTCGACGCTGACGGTTTCGGAAAACCTGCTGCTGCCGCCCGCCGTGGCGCCAGGCGGCATGAGCCTGGATGAAATCTACGAGCTTTTCCCGAACCTCTACGAGCGGCGCACGAGTTCCGGTACCAAGCTCTCCGGCGGCGAGCAGCAGATGCTGGCGATCGCCCGCATTCTGCGCACCGGCGTGCGCCTGTTGCTGCTCGATGAGCCGACGGAGGGGCTGGCACCCGTTATAGTGCAGCGCATCGGCGAAGTTCTGAAAACGCTGAAGGAGCGCGGCATGACAATCGTGCTGGTCGAGCAGAATTTTCGCTTCGCGAGCCGTATTGCCGATCGCTTCTATCTGATGGATCATGGGCAGATGGTCTCGGAATTCCCTGTCGGCGAACTGCCACAGCGCATGGATACGCTGCACAAGGTTCTGGGAGTGTGACGCGATGACGATGATCTTCGGCATCCCCCTACAGGCGCTGTTCGGCCAGCTGCTGATTGGCCTGATCAACGGGTCCTTCTATGCGCTGCTGAGCCTCGGTCTTGCGATCATTTTCGGTCTTCTGCGCGTCATCAACTTCGCGCACGGCGCCCAGTATATGCTCGGCGCTTTCGTCGCCTATCTGCTCTTGAATTATCTCGGTATAGGTTACTGGCCGTCGCTGATCCTGGCGCCGGTCATCGTCGGGCTTGCCGGCGCCGTTATCGAGCGGCTCTTCCTTCGTCGCCTCTATGATCTCGATCCGCTTTACGGCCTGCTCTTCACCTTCGGGCTGGCGCTCTCCGTCGAAGGGACGTTCCGTTATCTCTACGGCTCATCCGGCCAACCCTATGCGACGCCACCGGCGCTAGCCGGCGGCGTGAATCTCGGCTTCATGTTCCTGCCGATCTATCGCGGCTGGGTGGTGGTTGTTTCGCTCGTCGTCTGCATCGGCACATGGCTGCTGATCGAAAAGACCAAGCTTGGCGCCTATCTGCGTTCTGCAACGGAAAATGCCACTCTCGTCCAGGCCTTCGGTGTCAATGTGCCGGTTCTCTTGACCTTCACCTATGCGCTCGGTGCCGGCCTTGCCGCTTTTGCCGGTGTATTGGCAGCACCCATCTATCAGGTGTCGCCGCTGATGGGCTCGAACATGATCATCGTCGTCTTTGCGGTGGTCGTCGTCGGCGGCATGGGCTCGATCATGGGGGCAATCGTCACCGGCTATGTACTCGGTATCGCGGAAGGTCTGACCAAGGTCTTCTATCCGGAAGCCTCCAATATCGTCATCTTCGTCATCATGGCGATCGTGCTTCTCATCAGGCCCGCGGGCCTCTTCGGCCGGGATGCGTGACATGGCTGACATCACCGAAACGATCCGCACGGAAAAGAGCCGCACCGCGATGTCGGTGCAGACCGGGTTCCTGATCATCGGGCTGCTGCTTCTGCTGCTTGCCCCCTTCTTCTTCTACCCGATCTTCCTGATGAAGCTCTTATGCTTCGCGCTCTTTGCCTGTGCCTTCAACCTGCTGCTCGGCTATACCGGTCTGCTCTCCTTCGGCCATGCGACCTTCTTCGGGGGGGCCGCTTATTTCACTGCCTATACGGTGAAGTCTTGGGGCTTTCCGCCGGAGCTCGGAATTCTCGTTGGCGTTCTCGGGGCAGCACTTCTCGGCCTCGTCATGGGCTTCTTCGCGATCCGCCGGCAGGGCATCTATTTCGCGATGATCACGCTGTCGCTGTCGCAGATGTTCTTCTTCTTCTGTCTGCAGGCGGAATTCACCGAGGGCGAGGATGGCATTCAGTCCGTGCCGCGCGGCCATCTCCTCAGTTTCATCGATCTCAACAGTTCGACCAACATGTATTATTTCGTGCTGGCGGTATTTCTGATCGGCCTGCTGATCATCTGGCGCTTCATCAACTCACCCTTCGGCATGATCCTGAAATCGATCCGCGAGAACGAGCAAAGGGCGGTCTCGCTCGGCTATTCCGTGGCGCGCTACAAGCTCGGCGCCTTCGTCATGTCCGCGGCGCTTGCCGGGCTTGCCGGATCGGTCAAGGCGCTGGTTTTCCAGTTTGCGACGCTGACGGATGTCGCCTGGCAGATGTCTGGCGAGGTGATCCTGATGACGCTGCTTGGCGGCATCGGCACGCTGATCGGCCCGGTCTTCGGCGCCGGTCTGGTCGTGACACTGCAGAATTATCTCGCCACCTCGGAATTTCCGGTGACCATCATTACCGGTGTGGTCTTCATGATCTGCGTGCTGATCTTCCGTCGCGGCATTATCGGTGAATTCTACGCCTCTCGGCTCGGGCGTAAACTGGGCTTTGTCTATCGCCGCTGAATGGGCGGACCGCTTTTCCTGCAACGGGAGAAGATGTGCAGCGGCGGCGCGAAATCCCGCCTCCCCGGCCCCGGGGAGGCGGGACGCAGCCATTTCGGAGTGCACGATCCATGGATCGCTACGACTATATCATCATCGGGGCAGGCAGCGCCGGCTGCGTGCTCGCAAACCGGCTGTCGGCCGACCGCAACACCAGGGTTCTGCTGCTGGAGGCGGGCGGCAACGACAACTACCACTGGATCCATATTCCCGTCGGTTATCTCTACTGCATCAACAATCCGCGCACCGACTGGTGTTTTACGACAGCCCCCGAGGACGGGCTGAACGGACGGGCGCTGAATTACCCGCGCGGCAAGGTGCTTGGCGGCTGCTCCTCGATCAACGGCATGATCTACATGCGCGGCCAGGCGCGCGATTACGACCTCTGGCGGCAGATGGGCTGCACCGGCTGGGGCTGGGATGACGTGCTGCCCTTCTTCCGCAAGTCGGAAGATCACTATAAGGGCGAGGATGAGATGCACGGCGCCGGCGGCGAATGGCGCGTGGAGAAAGCACGAGTGCGCTGGGACGTGCTCGATGCCTTCCAGCAGGCCGCAAGAGAGGCCGGGATTCCCGAAACGGCTGACTTCAACCGCGGCAGCAATGAGGGTTCCGGCTATTTCGATGTGAACCAACGCTCCGGAATCCGTTGGAATGCGACGAAGGCCTTCCTGCGCCCGGCCATGAAGCGCGGCAATCTGACGGTCATGACCAAGGCGCAGGTGCGGCGGCTGTTGGTCGAGGAGGGCGCTGTCGTCGGTGTCGAGTTTCAACACGGTGGCACGGCAAAGCGGGCCTATGCCGCGAAGGAAACCGTGTTGTCGGCCGGCTCCATCGGTTCGCCGCATATTCTGGAACTGTCAGGCGTCGGTCGTGGCGAGGTACTGCAGCAGGCGGGCATCGATGTGGTGACTGACGTGAAGGGCGTCGGCGAAAACCTGCAGGACCACCTGCAGCTTCGGCTTGCCTACAAAGTCACCGGCGTGCCGACGCTCAACGAAAAGGCGTCCAAGCTGATCGGCAAGGCGGCGATCGGGCTTGAATATCTCCTGCACCGCACCGGCCCTATGGCTATGGCGCCGAGCCAGCTCGGCATCTTCACCCGTTCCGGTCCCGACAAGGAAACGCCTGATCTGCAGTATCACGTGCAGCCGGTATCGCTGGACAGGTTCGGAGATCCCGTCCACCCCTTTCCGGCGATCACGGCGAGTGTCTGCAATCTCCGGCCGGAAAGCCGCGGTTCAGTGCATGTTTCCAGCCCGGATTTTGCTGCCCAGCCCGTCATCGCGCCAAAATACCTCTCGACGCAGCGCGATCGCGACATAGCTGTTCGTTCAATAAAGCTGACGCGCCGGATCGTGGCGCAGCCTTCCTTTGCCCGCTTCCATCCGGAGGAATTCAAGCCGGGATCGAGCTATCAGAGCGAGGCGGAACTGGAGAAGGCGGCGGGCGATATCGGCACGACGATCTTCCATCCCGTCGGTACCTGCCGCATGGGTGTGGACAGGGACAGCGTGGTCGATCCGCGGCTCAGGCTGCGGGCGCTCGCCAAGCTCAGGATCGCGGATGCCTCGGTGATGCCCGCCATCACCTCGGGCAATACCAATTCGCCGACGATCATGATCGCCGAAAAGGCAGCGGCCATGATCCTCGAGGACAACAGATAGGAGATGACCATGGCAAGGATCGCATTCATCGGCCTCGGCAATATGGGCGGGCCGATGGCCGCCAATCTCGTCAAGGCCGGTCACGAGGTGCTGGGCTTCGACCTGGCCGCTCCCGTGCTGAAGGCGGCCGAGGAAAGCGGCGTGAAGCCGGCAAGCCATGCCAGCCAGGCGGTCAAGGACGCGGACATCGTCATCACCATGCTGCCGCAGGGCAAGCACGTGCTGACGGCCTGGACCGATATTCTGCAGTCGACTGCGCAGGGTACGCTTGTTGTTGACTGCTCGACGATTGATGTCGAAAGCAGCCGCAAGGCGCATGAGATGGCGAAGGCCGCAAGCTGCCTGTCGCTGGATGCACCGGTTTCCGGCGGCACGGGCGGGGCAAGCGCCGGCACGCTGACCTTCATGGCCGGTGGGTCCGACGAAGCCTTCGCCAAGGCGAAGCCGATCCTCGAGGCCATGGGCAAGAAGATCGTCCATTGCGGTGAGGCAGGCGCTGGTCAGGCTGCGAAGATCTGCAACAACATGATCCTCGGCATTTCGATGGTCGGCGTCTGCGAGGCCTTCGTGCTGGCCGAAAAGCTCGGCCTCTCGCATCAGGCGCTCTTCGATGTAGCCTCCACTTCATCCGGCCAGTGCTGGTCGATCAATACCTATTGCCCGGTGCCAGGACCGGTTCCGACTTCGCCGGCCAACAATGATTACAAGCCGGGTTTTGCGGCAGCCCTGATGCTGAAGGATCTCAGGCTGTCGCAGGAGGCAGCACTTGCGAGCGGCGCGTCTACACCACTTGGTGCAGAAGCCGCGCAGCTTTACGCGCTCTTCGAAAAGCTCGGCAACGGCGGCAAGGATTTCTCCGCCATTATCGAAATGTTCCGCGAAAAGATGTGAGCTTTAGCACTCCCAGTAGGCGCCGATGCTCATTTTGTGGCGGTCATGACCACGTTCGGTCTTGAGAAAGTCGCGGATCCGCTTGGCCTCGGATCGCTCGCAGCCGGCCCAGACGAAGGTCTCGGCATCGGCGGTTGCCAGCGCATTCTTGATGGCGCTTTCGACGAAACCCATCGTGCCGGCTGGCGCACCGTTGCGATGCATCCAGGTGAGCTCGACCGTGCCGGCGGAAGGCAGTGGAAGCTCTTCCGTAGGGCCGTCGATCTCAAGGAAGATACGCAGGTGTGTCCCCTCGGACACTTCAGCGGCAATGCGCGAGATTGCGGGCAGGGCCGTCTCGTCGCCGGCGAGGATTATTGATGTGGCATCGGGCACCCCGCCTCCGCCGGGACCGAGTGCACCGGCGATATCACCGGGCTTCGCATTCACCGCCCATTCCGCGCCGGGCATGTTTTCACCCTCATGCAGCACGAAATCGATGTCGATCTCGCCGCGTTCCAGATCGATGCTGCGGAACGTGTAGATGCGCACTGTCAACGCGTCCTCGTCTTTCGCCCATTCGATACGCCCGTCCGCACGCAGTTTCGGCCAGACAGGCACGCGACCCTTCGGTGGGATGAGCAGGCGGAAATGCAGTCCGCCATGAGCGAAATGCTTGGTGTCGTCACAGGCAACGGTTACCCGGCGCATGTGTGGGCTGATATTGCGGGCGCCGATGACGCGGATTTCTCGCAGGTCCGGCAGCCGGCCGGCTTTCGGCGCGTCCGACCATGTGAGCTCCAACGTGTCATCGCCGGCAAACTGGAAGAGGTGCTCGGCAAGCACTGAGCGGACATTTTGAAGTGCGCGCGCACTTTTGCAGGAGAGCTCGATTGCTAGCGAGCGACCTTCATGGCGGATATCGGCCTTGCCGATCATCATCTCCAAGGTCACCTGGTCGCCATCGCGCCTGACGGTGCTGTGTTCGACAAAATGAGCGCAAAGCTCGTCGAGCATCCTGACGGGATCGACGGCAATTGCGATGCCGGATGCGGTAAAAGGTGCAGCCATCATCGTTTGATGTCCTTTCGCGAAAGCAACCAGATGAGATAGGGACCGCCGATCAAGGCCGCGAAGAGGCCGACCGGCACCTGATAAGGGTAGATAACGACACGCGAGAGCCAGTCGGCTGTCATCAGCACGCCAACGCCAAAGAGCACGCTTGCTGCAAGCTGGTGGCCCGGCCGGTGGAAGCCGGCAAGCCGCGCAAGGTGCGGGGCGATGAGCCCGGCCAGGCTGAGCGGCCCGACGAGGAATGAAGCGATTGCCGTCATCAGCGCGGCGAGAATGGCAAGTGTCAGGCGGCTTGCGCCGACGCGAAGACCGAGAGACCGGCTGGAATTGCCGCCGAGCGGCAGCATCGTCAGCCAGCGGCCGAGAAAGGGCAGCGGCGCGACGAGGATGGCAAGTGAGACGATTGCCGTCCAAGCTTCAAAAGCGCCGGCGCGATTGGTCGAGCCGGAGAGCCAGGTCAGCAGGATGTATCCGCGCATATCGCCTTGAGCGAGCACCATGGTGACGATCGCCATGGCGAAGGCGCCGATGCCGACGCCGGCAAGCAGCATGCGTTCCGGCGAGAATTGGGTGCGGGCGGAAATGGCGATCATCGCCCCGAATGCGGCGAGCGCGCCAAGTGCCATGGCGAGCAGCATGATGGCGGGTGAGGGGAAGCCGAACAAGAAGAGAGCCACGGTCAACCCAGCCCCGGCGCCGCTGCTGATGCCGAGAACTTCGGGACTTGCGATCGGATTGCCGGTCATCCGCTGCATGATGAAGCCGGCTGCGGCCAGCATGCCGCCGGCGCCGGCCGCGACGATGATGCGTGGCAGACGAAAGGGCAGGAGGCCGGTGAAGAGGGTGCCGGACGCGAGATGCCAACCGTCATCGGCCGGGCCGAGCGTGAGGAAGGCGACGAAGAGCAGCACAGCCGCGGCGCAGAGCACGGCAAGGGCAACAAGCGGCTTTGATAGTCTCGTGAGCGGCCGCGTCGATTGGGCCGGCGTGGCCGCGACGGAATGCACGCGCGGCAGCAGGAAAATCAGCAATGGGCCGCCGAGCAAGGCTGTCGCAGCCCCTGTTGGCGCCAGATCTGTGAAGCCGGGGCCGAGGATCTGGGTCAGGCAGTCGGTGAGGAAAAGCAGACCGGCGCCGGTCAGCGGTGCCGCGATCATCAGGCTTCCGGTGCTGCGTGCGCCGAGAAGCCTGGCGATTGCCGGCGCTGCCAAACAGACGAAACCTATGATGCCGACCTCTGCCGTGACCGAAGCAGCGAGCCAGATCGCGAGCGCAAGGATGGCGAAGCGGGCAGAATGCAATGCAAGGCCGAGGCTCCTGGCGCTGCTGTCATCCAGCGTCAGAATGCGCAACGGCCGCACCAGGATCAGGGCGGCGGCAAAGCCGAGGACAAGGCGGGGACCAAGCGAAAGCACGCCGTTCCAATCCTGCTGGCTCAGCGAACCGGCGCCCCAGATATAGATCGACATCGCATATTCGCCGCGCGCCAGGATGAGTGTGACGCTCAGCGCGGCGGCGATCATGCTGACGATCATGCCCGAGAGTGCGACGGTGACCGGATCGAGCCCGCGCCGCCAGCTTAAAGCGAGCACGATCGCGACGGCGCCGAGCCCACCGCCAAAGGCGATGATCTCTCGCGACAAACCTGGCAGCAGCGGCGAGAAGCTGAGCGCTGCCGTCATCGCCAGTTCCGCGCCCGAGGCAATGCCGAGCGTTGAGGCGTCGGCGATCGGATTGCGCAATACCCGCTGCAACAGCGTGCCGGAAAGGCCAAGGGCGGCACCGGCAATCAGCGCCAGTACGGCGCGCGGCATGATGCTGTTCCAGAGCAGAACGCCATCAAGCACGGCGGCTTGAGCGATGTCGCCGGGAACCTGCGGGCGTGTTGCGATCAGTAGCGCGAAGGCAGTGATGCAAAGCACCGGCAGCGCGACAGCGGCAAACGGAATGTCGAGGTTGCGGGCGGGCCTGGCGAGACTAACCATTCCATGCATCGTCAAGACCCTCCTGCAGAAGATCGGCAAAGCGCATGGCAGCCGGGAGCGCACCATAGGGATTGATGGAGCCGAGCGTCAGCACGCGCTTCTCGCGCACGGCAGGCAATGCGTTCCAGAAAGCGCTGGTCGAAAGTTCCTCGATTGCATCGGCCGGATGGGGCGGGATCATGACGATCCAGGCGTCCGGCATCGAGGCCAATGTTTCGATGCCAACGGGAGCGGCCGCCGAATAGCTGGTCGCTCCCTGCCAGGCATTGGTTAGGCCGACACGCTTCAGCACCTCGCCGAACATGCTGTCGGAACCGAAGACGCGGAAATGCCTGGCATCGCCGAGATTAATCGGGATGACCGGCCTGCCATCGCCCCCAGCAAAAGCCGTCTTGTAACGCTCAAGTTTGGTGGAGAGCTTTTCGGTAAGCTGTCTTGCAGCAGCAAGCTGCAGCTGCTCGCCGATGGCGAGTGTTGTCTGTTCTGCCAGCGCATAGGGGCTTTCACCGGGCCTGTAGATCGCATGGCTTTCGACAGGGGCGATCGGCTGCATGCGAGCATCCGCCCAGGCGTAGAAATTCGAATTGAGGATCAGCTCCGGGCGAGCGAAGCGCAGCACCTCGAAATTCGGCGTGCCGCGCAGGCCGAGATCGGTGACGCCGCCGGGAACGACAGGCGTGACCGCCACCTTACGGAACTGCCGCAGCTCCGTTCCGGCGACCACATTGGCGCTGATCGCCAGTAGGGTTTCGAGCAAGGCCCAGTCGAGGGTCGCGACGCGCGGGCTGTCGGCTGCCCGCAGAAGCGCGGGAGCCGACAGCGTGGCTGCGGCGCCGGCTAGAAAACGCCTGCGGGAGAAAGATGCCATGGCCTACAACAGGTAGCTGACCGGCTCGTTGCGAACCGGATGCGGGAAGACGCCCATGCCGACGCCGAAGATCGACTGGAGCTTATCGGCCTGCATGATATCGGCCGGCGCACCTTCGGCGGTGATCTGGCCGCGATTGAGGGCTATGATGGCATCGCAATAGCGCGCCGCGAGATTGATGTCGTGCAGGACGATGATGACGGTGAGGCCGCGCTCGTGGCTGAGCTCCTGCACCAGCGACAGGACGCTTGCCTGATGCGCGAGGTCGAGCGCCGAGGTCGGCTCATCAAGCAACAGGCAGCGGGCGTTCTGTGCAAGCATCATGGCGATCCAGGCGCGCTGACGCTCGCCGCCGGACATGCTGGCGACAAGACGATCAGCGAAATCCTCAAGCTCCGTGCGGACAATCGCTTCCTCGACCATCTCACGGTCTGTGGCGCTGAAGCGGCCAAGCGTGCCATGCCAAGGGAAACGGCCAAGGGCCACCAGTTCCCGCACGGTCATGCCGTCGGTCGCCGGCGTGAACTGCGGCATATAAGCGACATGGCGGGCGAAGGCGCGGCTGCCCCAGTTGGCGGCAGCTTTGCCGTCGAAGGCGATCGCACCGCTCTTTGGGGCAATCTGTCGCGCGATGATCTTCAGGAGCGTGCTCTTGCCGGAACCGTTCGGGCCGACCAGGCCGTAGATGCGGCCAGCCTCGAGCGTCAGATCAATGCCATTGAGGATGGGTCTGGTGCCGATGGCATAATCGATCCCGGTAAGGGTCAGGAAGGGCGTGGACACGAGGAAACTCCGGCTTGGCTGCAAAAGGGTTTGGGAGAAACCCTAACCCTCCCTTTATCGCAGCTTCCTGAAAAACTAAACTCTATTTGTCAACTTACCATTTCTTGCTGAGCTTGAAAGTGACCGTGCGTGCATCGCCATAACCGCAGACCGTAAGGCCTTGGCAGCTCGACACATATTCCTTGTCGAAGAGGTTGGCGACATTGAGCGATGCGGCCCAGTTTTCCTTCTCGTAGCGGATAGCTGCATCGAAAACCGTCGCCGATGGCACCTTTTCGGTATTCTGTTCATCCGCCCATGACCAACCTTGATGCCGAACGCCGGCGCCAAGGCTGAGACCTTCCAGCGCACCCGTCGTGACCAGGTAGTCAACCCAGAGCGAAGCCTTGACCTTCGGTGTGATATAGGGGGATTTGCCGACGAGAAGCGGGTTGGCCGCGTTTTCCAACACTTCCATGTCGGTATAGTCGAGACCCGCAGTGACTTTCCAGTTGTCGTTGACGTTGACCTTGCTTTCGAGTTCGAAGCCGCGCGAACGTACCTTGCCGAGCTGGCTCTGTTCGAAGGTGATCGGATTGGTCACGGCATTGTTCCGCTTGTCGATCTGGAACACGGAGGCTGTGATCACGCCATCGAAGAAGGTCGGCTCATATTTGACACCGCCTTCGATCTGATAGCCTTCTTCAGGCTTGAGGGGGCCAGAAATGCCGGTGCCGATCAACGGGTTGAAGAAGCTTGCCACGCTGACATAGGGGGTCAGGCCGTTGTCGAACTCGTAGGCGAGGCCGGCACGACCGCTGGCCGCGCCGTCGTCGAAGCTGTAGCTCGTGCCGATCGCGGCATCGGAATCGATATCGACATGGTCATAGCGGCCATTCAGTGTCAGAAGCCAGCCGTCGCCGAAATGGATCTGGTCCTGAGCGTAAATGCCGATCTGCTTCATGGTCACGATGCCGTCAGCGTAAACGAAGTTGGCGCGCTGCGGCGTGCCATAGACCGGGTCGGTCGCGCTGATCGGGTTCGAGCCGCAGCAAGCCTGCCAGTTGTCCAGACGGTAATATTTGTAGTCGATACCAGCGAGCAGGTTATGCGTCGCGCCACCGAATTCGGCCTCGCCCTCTACGCGGTTGTCGATGCCAACGGAATCGACGCCGGACCGACCTTCGAAACCGATACGGGCAAGGGCGTAATCTGGAGCTGTTGGGACGCCACCCACATAGCCGTTGAGGTACGGACCCTGCTCATGTTTATCCAGGCGGCCATAACGGAAGTTCGAGGTGAATTTCACGCCGTTGTCGAATTCGTGCTCGAATTCGTAGCCGACCATCTTCTGCACATAGCTGCCGTCGTCGATATCAGGCTCGCCGTAGAAGGCGTCGCGCGGGATCTTGCCGAAGGGCGCGTCCACGACCGTGCCCTCATAGGGGAAGAAGCCGTTGCCGGTGTGGACCTGATCGAGGCCTGCGAGATAACCCCAGACGGTGAGGTTCGTCGCATCGTCAGGGGCGACCCTCAGCTGCGGCATGATGAAGCCGCGGAAATCATGAGAGAAATCGGAGTAGTTGTCGCCGCCGGAGACCTTGCCGGTGATCCGGTAGGTCATCGTATCGCTGGAGCCGACCTTGTCGGAGATATCGAAGCCGGTAAAGGCGTTGCCGTTACTGTTGATGCCGATATCGGTGTAATAAAGCGGCTCGTCGAGCGGGCGCTTGCGTACGAGATTGATGATGCCGCCGGGATTGGCGCCGCCGTAAAGAACCGAGGCCGGCCCCTTCAGAACCTCGACACGCTCCAGCATGAACGGATCGATCTGGAAACCGCCGAAGCCGTAGCTGAAGAGGTTCAGGTTGTCGAAAAAGACGCCGGTCTGGGTGGCGTTGAAGCCGCGGATATAGAACCAGTCGGTATCGGGATCATTGCCGAAGGGCTGGGTTGTGACGCCAGGTGTGTAGAGGAGTGCTTCGTCGACTTTGTTGGTGATGCCGTGATCATCCATTTCCTGCCTGCCGATGACGGAAACCGACTGCGGGATTTCGTTGATCGGCGTATCGCTCTTGGATCCGACAGACGAGTTCTTCGCGACATAACCTTTGACCGGACCGGTGGCGCTGTCATCACCGCCCTGGATGACGATCGGCGCCAATTGTGTCGGATTGGCATCTTGAGCAAGGGCGGAAGAGACCGCCATGTTGCCGGCGAATGCCGTTCCTGCCAGTAGATATGCCCTGAAGATGAGCCCTTTGGTCTGCGCTCGCATGATTTACCCCACTCGTGCCGCGGCCTCGCTTGCCACGGTATGGCCTTGAATAAGTCGAGTGTTTAACTCAATTTTAATTGGCCGGATTGTCGCGATCGGGTGGAAATTGAACGTTCTTGGGTAATTTTCCGTGCTGTGAGCAAACGTTCAGACGTGTTGCAATTAGGCAATCTGCGCCTTCTTCCAGTTCGCCGGCGTGGTACCCAAATTCTTGCGGAAGACGCGGGTGAAATGGGCCTGATCGGCAAAGCCGGTTTCCACCGCGATGGTCGTCAGAGGATATTCGCTCCCGACCAGCAGATGTTTTGCGCGCTCGAGGCGAGCGTTGGTCTGGTATTGATGCGGTGCCACGCCGGTGGACGCCTTGAAGGCGTGACTGAAATGCGATTGCGACAGGCCGGTGACCGCCGCCACTTCTTCGAGGCGGATATTGCGCAGGCAATTTTCCTCGATGAATTCGATGGCACGGCGCAATTGCCAGGCGGCAAGCTTGCTGCGCTTGCGCGGCTGTACCTGAGTGAGCTTCAACACATCGATGATGAGGGAGAGCGCCAGGCCGTCGCCATAGAGATCATGGAGCGGCTGCGGATTAGCGCATTCGGCGGCGATCAACTGGGCAAGCGACAGCACGCGCTCGTCGGAAAACTGCAGTTGCGCATTGGCGAGGCGCTGCGGATCGAGCTCGTCGCCGAGCCTTCGGCTGATGGTCTCGACATCGAAATGGATGTCGAGATGGCGCACGGAATGCACGTCCACCAGATCGGCCCAGACCTCCATGTCGGCCGGAACATAGGAGATCGGCCGTTTTTCGGTGTCCTGCACTGTGCCATGGGCACGCGGCGAGAGCTTCACCCGCGAATTGCCAGGCCCGCGCTTTTCGAGGAGGATGAAAAGCCGCGGGTCTTGCGATACGTAGTAGCCGCCGCAATGGGAGGCGCATTCGACATCCCAGACATCGGCCACGATGCCGTTCCACACCCGGCGATTGACGCCTTTGGTGACGGAAAAACCGTGAATCTTGTTCTGCATGCGCGGTTGAAATGTCATTCCCACTTCCGCCTCCGGCCAGATGGCCAGAATAAACCTTCGTATGAAACTCAAGTTTAATACAGGAGGCAGAGCGGTATGACAATCACCCGGATTCGCTGTGCGAAAAGCCGATATCAGACGACGGACAAGGTCAGCCGCGCGCTGTCGCCGAAGTGGATATCGATCTCGCCGGGTTCGGTGAGTTCGACGGCGCCGCTGAGCGTACCCGTGGTGACGAGCGCGCCTGACTTCAGCGAATCTTCCGGCCGCAGCGGGTCGTTGACGTAGTCGAGGAGCCAGAACAGGACGTCGCCCTTCGGATGCTTGGCAAGGCCATCATAGATCACCTTGCTGCCATGGGTGACCTTCACCGGCGTGCTTGCGGCCGTATCGATAAAGCTCTTCGCAATGGTCGGGCCGAGCACATAGCCGCTATTGCCGAGACGGTCTGCGAGGAAGAGGAGGAAGGAGACGGCGCCGCTTTCCTTGACCGCAGTGACGAGCAGTTCGGCACCGAGATAGGCGGTGGAAATCGCATCCAGAACTTCGGCGCGGCTGTAAGGTGCGCCCTTGCGATACGGTAGGTCCTTGCCGAAGCGCACCGCAATTTCGGCTTCGAATTTCATGCCCGGATACCAGGGGATCGTCGCGCCGGAGACGGCTTCGGCATAGGGATGGAGGGGCGCAGTAACCGGCTGGCCCTCAGGGGAGGCCGTAACCTTCCAGGCATTGCTGGCGACAGCTTCGCCGGCCTTCAGGAAATTCTGCGCTTCCATGCCCTGGTGAAAATCGTTCGGCAGCGGAAAGGCGCTCGTCGGCTCCTGCTTTCCGTCCTGACGCAGGCTGTAAAGCTTGGCGGCCAGCGCCCGCGGGTCGAATGATTCAGTCATGCTGTCCCCTTCATCAAATCGAGAGGTGCCACAGTAACGGCGCAGCCGGTCTGAGCAAGGGCGCTGTTGGAAAGACTGTTATTCCATCGCGGCGTACCAATGCTCCCGATAGTCGGAAAGCCCTGGGATGGCCGAGGGTGCGAAATGTCTTTCCGCGCCGGAGACGGGTCTGATGCCGGCAAGCAGCGCGGCACCCTGGCTCGTGCCCGTCGAGCCCGGCAGCGCCATCGTGTCCCGGCCGGTCAACGCGGAAAGCAGGAACAAGTAGGCCTCGTTCAGCGCGAACGGACCTTCGACGATAACAGGGCCTTTCGCGCCGATCAGCCCGAGACAGGCCTGTGTCATCAGCGCCAGATAGAGGCAGACCGCGGCATATCGCTCTTGGCGGCTGGCGCCCTCCACACCCACCCAGCGGCTGACCTTGCCGGGGAAGGGACCGGAACCAGGCGCCACGTTCGGCAGCAGCATGATACCCTTGGCGATGACATCGGCGACGGCAGCTCGTGCCGCGGCATCGCTGACCTCACCGATTTCCGTTGAGAGAATCTCGAATTCGCGACCGCCCATGAAACGGGACGACGGCACGGCGCGGCCATAGGCGTCGACATTGGCAAGCGCATCGCGCTTCGCGTCGAGGTGGTCGAGATCGCCGCCGACGCCGAAATTGATCACCCATGTACCGGTCGAGACGACGGCGAAGGGTGCCTCACGGCCGACGAGATGCGGCAGCAGC
This sequence comes from Rhizobium sp. BK275, assembly GCF_014193555.1. Classification (NCBI taxonomy): domain Bacteria; kingdom Pseudomonadati; phylum Pseudomonadota; class Alphaproteobacteria; order Hyphomicrobiales; family Rhizobiaceae; genus Rhizobium; species Rhizobium sp. BK275. Next base: position 306,443 of record NZ_JACHZL010000001.1, on the reverse strand, counting down.
GAGGCATTTGAATCATGGATACCGCAATAGACGGGCACGGAAAGCCCAATTTCATCGGCGATCTCGGGCAGGACTGGACCAAGCGCATCGAAAGCCGAACGGATCGGCGCCATCCGGGCGCGAATGGCCAGCGTGTCGACCAGCGAGGAATAAGCGCCGGTTTTCGGGTTCCAGAGATCGGTGTGACAGCCGAGCGAGGTCGCCTCGTTTGCCGCGACACCGGTCAGCCGTGCGGACCAGTATTGTGCATAGGTAAGGATGTTTGCGACTTTGGCGAACGCGTCCGGAAAGGCGGTCTTTTGATAGTGCAGCTGTGCGCCGACATTCAGCCCCATCGATAGGCGTGGCGAGAATGTCTCGGTAAAGGGCGGACGGAGCGCGTCGTAGGCGTCGCGGATGCCCTGCGGATATTCATGCTCGTAATCGATGACAGGCATGGCAAGTTTGCCATTTGCATCGAGCAGGGCGGCAGCTGCCCCATGGGTGGTGATCGAGATCGCGTCGAAGCCCGGCTCCCTGGCGAAGGCCTTGAGTGAGGCCAGCGCGAAATTCCAGAGGGTTTCGATATCGTAATGCGGATAGAGACCATCGCGTATGACGGTGTTCGGCTGCTTGCGAACGGCGATTTCAGCGCCCGTCGCGCTGTCCAGCACGACGACCTTGGCGTTGGTCTTGCCGATGTCGAGAACGGCGATGTGGCGATAGTCACTCATGGCATATGGAAGACGGTGACGAGGTCGCTTTGAACTGGCGAATTATCCGGATTGGTTTCCATGATGTCGCCCATATGCGCCCACCACTTCTTCATGACGGGATGTTCGGGCAGGCTCGCCATGGTGTGGTCTTTCGGGCGTGTCAGCACGCCGAAAAGCGTATTGGTCTCGCGGTCGAGATGGATGGAATAGTCGCTGGCGCCCGACTTGTGCAGGAGATCGACCAGTTCCGGCCAGATCTCGTCATGCCGCCTGCGATATTCGGCCTCCATGCCGGGATTGAGCTTCATCTTGAAGGCGTATTTTTCCAGGGTCATTTGGCGCTCATGGCTTTGATGCGGCGGGCGATGATCGGGATCGCGATGGTGATGATCAAAAGCAGGCCGATGAAGATTGACATGACGATGCCGGGCACGTTCAACAGGCCGAGGCCGAAGGTGACGAGGCCCATCACGAAGGCGGCAATGACGACGCCGCCGATCGTGCCGGAGCCGCCGAGGATCGAGATACCGCCGAGCACGACCATGGTGACGACTTCGAGCTCCCACCCTTGCGCGATCGAAGGACGCGTCGAGCCGAGGCGCGAGGTCAGGCAGACGGCGGCGAGACCGCTCATCACGCCGGTCAGCAGGAAGAGGATGAATTTCACGCGCTCGACGGGAATGCCGGAGAAACGGGCGGCGAAATCATTGTTGCCGATCGTATAGACTTGTCGGCCGAAATTCGTCGCATGCAGCAGGATGGCAAAGAGGATCGCCAGCACGATGAACAGTACGAATTCGAAGGAGAAGACCCAGACGACGTAACCCTGGCCGAAATAGGCGAAATCCGCCGGATATTTGCCATAGGCCTGGTCGCCGAGCACGATATAGGAGATGCCGCGAAACAGGCTCATCGTGCCGATCGTGACGACGATCGACGGCAGCTTCAGCACTGAAACGAGAAAACCGTTGAAGACGCCGCAGATAAGCCCGGTGCCGATGCCGATCAGAACGAGGCCCGGCGTGCCGACGCCGACTTGTGCAGCTGCACCCATCGCGGTCGAAGCGAGCGCGATGATGGCGGCGACCGACAGGTCGATTTCGCCTGATATGACGAGCAGCGCCATGGCAAAGGCGATCATTGCCTTTTCGGTGAAATTGAAGGTCGCGTCCGAGAGGTTCCAGGCATCGAGGAAGTAGGGCGACGCCACGGAATTGAAGATGAAGATCAGGACGGCCACCCAAAAGAGCAGCACTTCCCAGCTCGACATGATGCGCTTGAAGGGCGTGCCGAGGCGATCAGGAATGACGCGCTTTTCGGGTGTTGAAGAAACGGCGCTCATGCTGCGACCTCCGCTGCTGCGCGATCCCGCAGGATGATGCGGCCCCGGTTGCGTTCGCGCCGGGCATTGAAGACGACGGCGAGGATGATGACGGTTCCCGAGATCGCCATCTGCGTGAAGGGCGAAATGCCGATGACGGGCAGGGCATTCTTGATGACGCCGAGGAAGAGCGCACCAAGCACCGTGCCGGCGACCGAGCCAACGCCGCCGGCAATCGAAATGCCGCCGATCACGCAAGCCGCGACGCTATCGAGCTCGAAGCCGTTGGCGATATCGACATAGGCGACCGCATAACGCGAGACCCAGAGATAGCTGGACAGACCGGCGAGCGCGCCCGAGAGGACGAAGGCCAGGAACTTCGTCCGGCCGGTATCGATCCCGGCATAGACGGCGGCCGTCGGGTTGCCGCCGGTTGCATAGGCCGAGCGGCCGAACTGGCTGTAGCGCAGCAACATATACATCAACGCAACGATGATGATCGCAACCCAGCTCAGTACCGGCAGGCCGAGGATCGGCGTGCGCGGAATAGCAAGGAAGGTCGGCGTCATCTGGTGAGCATTGACCCAGGCCCCACCCGACAGGACGAAGGCCATGCCGCGATAGATGGTGAGCGTGCCGAGCGTCACGACGATCGGCGGGATTTCGAGGCGCCAGACGAGGAAGCCGTTGATCGAACCGAGGGCTGCGCCGATTACGACTGCTGCAAAAATGAGAACGATGAGCGGCAGCCCGGGAAAGGCGGCGTTCATCATCGCGATTGCCATGCCGGTAAAGGCGAGGTTGGCTGCGACCGAAAGGTCGATCGATTTCGTCAGGATCACCGTCATCTGGGCGAGCGCCAGGATGATGAGGATTGCCGTATCATTGAAGATGCCGGCAAGATTGTCCGGCGTGGCGAAATCGGCAGCGCGCGTCGAGAAGGCGGCGATCATCACCACGATGATGGCGAAGAGCAGAGTTTCGCGTTTTCTGATCAGTCTCATCATGCCGTCACCTCATGCATTTCCGGTCGCCGCGCGCACCAGCGCTTCCGGCGAAAGCTGATCGCGTTCGAAGAACCCTGCCGACAGGCCCTCCTTCATGACGAGCACGCGGTCCGACATGCCGATAATCTCGGGCAGTTCGGAGGAGATCATGATGATGGAGAGGCCTTCGGCGGCAAGCTCGCTGATGAAGCCATGGACGGCAGCCTTCGAGCCGATGTCGATACCCTTGGTCGGCTCATCGAGGATGATGACCTTGGGCATGGTGGCAAGCCACTTGCCGATGACGACCTTCTGCTGGTTGCCGCCCGACAGCGTGCCGACCGGCACGGATAGGGCGGCAGCACGCAGGTCCAGCCGCTCGGCATATTTGCGGGCGAGCGCGAATTCCTCCGCCGCCTGTAGGAAGCCCTTGCGCGAGGTGCGCGCCAGAGAGGGAAGCGTCATGTTCTGGTAGATCGGCATCGGCAACGCCAGACCGTGACGGCCGCGCTCTTCCGGCACGTAGACGATGCCGGCGCGGATGGCGTCATGTGGCGAGTTGATCGCAATCTCTCGGCCTTCAAGTGACAGCCTGCCGGAGAGCGGCCTGGTGATGCCGAAGAGCGATTGGGCGAGCTCCGAACGTCCGGCGCCGATCAGGCCGTAGATGCCGAGGATCTCGCCCTTTCGCAGCGTCAGCGAGATGTCGCGGAACTCGGTGCGGTGACAGTATTTGTCGACTTCGAGCACCGGACCGCCGATCGCGACATCGATCTTCGGGAAGGCGTTTTCGACATCGCGACCGACCATCATGCGGACGATTTCGTCCTGCGGCGTTTCTTTCAGCTTCCCGTGACCGACGGCCCGGCCGTCGCGGAAAACGACGTAATTGTCGGCGATCTCATAGAGCTCGTCGAATTTGTGGCTGATGAAGAGGATCGCCTTGCCGCTCGCCTTCAGGCCCTCGACGATGCGGAAGAGATCGTCGATCTCCTTGCGCGAGAGGGCGGCTGTCGGTTCGTCCATGATGACGATGCGGGCCTCGATCGACAAAGCGCGAGCGATCGCCACAAGGTGACGCTGCGCAATCGAGAGGTCCTTCAGGCGGATCGTCGGATCGATATTGCTTTCGAGCGAAGTCAGCAGCGTTCTTGCGCGGCTGTTCATCTCGCTCCAGTCGATCGTGCGCCAGCGTGTGCGCGGCGCATGGCCGAGGAAGATGTTTTCGGCAACCGAAAGCTCGTCGAAAAGCACGGTTTCCTGATGGATGGCGGTCACGCCGGCATCGATGGCGGCCTGTGCCGTCGCAAAATGCACCGGCTTGCCGTCGACGATGATCTCGCCCTCGTTCGGGCGATAGATGCCGGTCAGGATCTTGACGAGCGTCGACTTGCCGGCGCCGTTTTCGCCGATCAGTGCCGTCACCTTGCCGGGATAGAGCGCGATGCTGACATTGTCGAGCGCCTTCACGCCCGGAAAGATCTGCGAGATGCCGCGCATTTCCAGAATGGCGGCTGCGTCGTCGGCTTTTGGGTCCGTGACGGGATATTGAAGGGCAGGGGTCATCAGCAAGCTTACCACCATCGAAAGAGAAGCCCGGCGGCAGAGCCGCCGGGTGTCCGTTCATGATCTCTGGAAATCAGAAGACCTTGGAGAACTGGTCGATGTTCGAGGCATTGTAGACGAAGGGGTCGGCCATAGCGGCTTCGCCATTGTCGCCAATCTTAATCTTGCCCATGCGGCCGGCTTCGATTTCGCTGCCCGGCTTGCCGTCGGCATCACCCTTTGCAAGGTGATAGGCGATCTGGGTTGCGGAATAGCCGAGGTCGATCGGGTTCCAGATGGCGAATTCCTTCGTCGCGCCGGACTTGATTGCGCCAGCCATTTCAGACGGCAGGCCGAGACCGGTCACGTAGACCTTGCCGACCAGGCCCTTGTCTTCGACGACCTTGGAAGCAGCCAGAACGCCGACCGTCGTCGGAGCGACGATGACCTTGACGTTCGGGTTGGATTTCAGGAGGCCTTCGGCTTCACGATAGGACTTGTCCGAGAGGTCGTCGCCGTAGACAGTGGTGACGAGGTTGAGGCCAGGGAAGTCCTTGAGCTGCTTCTTCATCTGGTCGATCCAGATGTTCTGGTTGGTCGAGGTCGTGGTGGCCGACAGGATGGCGAAGTCACCCTTGCCGCCGTCGAGATGATCCTTGGCGAGCGTCAGGCACATCTTGCCGATCAGCTCGTTCGAAGACGGGTTGAGCTGCAGGATGCGACCTTCAGGGGCAACGCCAGAGTCCCAGGAAATGACCTTGATGCCGCGCTGGGCAGCCTTCTTCAGCGCCGGAACGACAGCGTCCGGATCGTTTGCCGAGATGGCGATGGCATCAACGCCCTGAGCGATCAGCGAGTTGATGACTTCGATCTGGCCTTCGGCCGTCGTGCTCGTCGGGCCGGTGTAGATCACTTCCACGCCGCCGAGTTCCTTGGCTGCTTCCTGAGCACCCTTGTTGGCGGCGTCGAAGAAGCCGTTGCCGAGCGACTTCACGACGAGGCCGATCTTGATGTCCTTGGCGCTTGCCGCGCCAGCCATCATGGCGACGGCAAACGCCACGCCGATTGCAAGTGTCTTTGCAAGTTTCATGTCATGTCCTCCCACTGAGATTTAGACTTCCACACCTCGCCGACGCCTCATGCGACCGACGAGGAATCCTCCTTTACTGCCTGCGCCGTTGGGCTCGCGACAACGAGCCGGACGCCTGCATTCCCGATCATACGGGCCGCCTCATCGGCGATACCGTCGTCGGTTATGATTGTCGAAACCCGGTCGAGCGCGCAAAGGATGAGGCTCGACCGGCGATTGAACTTGCTGGAATCGGCCATGACGACCAACTCGTCGGCCTGATGCATCAGCTTCTGCTCGCTCTGGATAATCAGTGCGTCAGCTTCCATGATGCCGAGCGGGCCGACGCCCTGGGCGCCGATGAACATGCGTCGTGCATAGAAATTGCGGATCGCGTCATTGTCGAAGGGAGACAGGATCAGGCTCTGCTCGCGATAGATCGCGCCGCCCGGCACCGTCACCGTGTTTTTGGAGTGCTTTACCAGATGCTCGGCAATGGCGAATGAATTGGTCATCACCTGCATACGATGGCCGGCCATATAGTGAACCATCTGGAAGGTGGTCGTGCCGCCGTTGATAATGATGGCGTCGCCAGCTTCGCAAAGATCGACGGCTGCTCGCGCAATTGCGCGCTTTTTATCGATATTGACTGATTCTGACACCCGGAAGGGACGGCCTGCAAGATTTCCGAGCTGCGGCGGATGCACAGCCTCCGCGCCGCCACGAACGCGCCGGATCTTGCCCTGCACGTGAAGAGCCGCAATGTCGCGCCTGATCGTCGCTTCAGAAGCGTCCGTCAGCTCGGAAATGTCCTGAATCGTAACGACGGACTTTTCCTGGACAGCGCTTAAGATAATGCGATGGCGTTCGCGTTCGTGCATTGGGCTCCTCCTCTTGTCATATTTATTTCGTATCCGTTAAAGCCTGTCAATCAGAAACGATCATAAATTTTCATATTGCGATGCAACATAATCGAATTTGATCGTTTTCGATTGACAAGCGCCATTTTGATGCGCGATACCGTGAGCGAAAGGGCGTGCTTATCGCGACGCCCCGCAGGCCTATACACAAGCCTATATGGGAGGATGACATGGCGGCAAAGGTTCGACTTCTTGAGAACCGTTGGGATGATGCTTATGCGGCGGGCCTCGATGAGCCCGGCAAGCTTCTCTATCGCTCGAATCTGCTCGGCGCCGACAAGCGCATCACCAATTACGGTGGCGGCAATACCTCAGCCAAGGTCATGGAAACCGATCCGCTAACCGGCGGCAAGGTTCAGGTTCTCTGGGTCAAGGGCTCGGGCGGTGATGTCGGCACGATCAAGCTCGACGGTTTCGCAACGCTCTATCAGGACAAGCTTGAATCGCTGAAGGGCATCTACAAGGGCGTCGAGGACGAGGATCGCATGGTCGGCTTCCTGCCGCATTGCACCTTCAACCTGAACTCCCGCGCCGCTTCCATCGATACGCCGCTGCACGGCTTCGTTCCCTTTACGCATGTCGACCACATGCATCCGGACGCGATCATTGCGATTGCCGCCTCCAAGAATTCCAGGGAATTGACGAAGCAGATTTTCGGTGACGCGATCGGCTGGCTGCCCTGGCGCCGCCCGGGTTTCCAACTCGGCCTTGATCTTGAAGCCTTCGTCAAGGCGAACCCTGACGCAAAGGGCGTGGTGCTCGAAAGCCACGGCCTGTTTACCTGGGCCAACGATGCCAAGGCCTGCTACGAGCTGACGCTCGATATCATCAACAAGGCGATCGAATGGTTTGCCGGCCAGACCGAAGGCAAGATGATCTTCGGCGGCGCAGTCGTTGAAAGCCTGCCGGTTGCCGAACGTCGCGCCATCGCTGCCCGCCTGATGCCGGAAATTCGCGGACGCATCGGCAAACAGGAGCGCAAACTCGGCCATTTCGATGATCAGGATGCGGTGCTTGAATTCGTCAATTCGAAGAACCTGCGACCGCTGGGCTCGCTCGGCACCAGCTGCCCGGACCATTTCCTGCGGACCAAGATCCGCCCGCTGATCGTCGATCTCGATCCGGCCAAGCCCGATGTCGATGCCATCATCGCCGGTCTCGACAAGGCTCTGGAAGATTATCGCGCCGATTATGCGCGCTACTACAATGCCTGCAAGCATGACAATTCGCCGGCTATGCGTGATGCCAATCCGGTGATTTTCCTGGTGCCGGGCGTCGGCATGCTCTCCTTTGCCCGCGACAAGGCAACGGCCCGCATCGCCAGTGAGTTTTACGTCAACGCCATCAACGTGATGCGCGGTTCCTCGACGGTCTCTGAATATCAGGGCCTGCCCGAGCAGGAGGCTTTCGACATCGAATACTGGCTGCTCGAAGAAGCCAAGCTGCAGCGCATGCCGAAGCCGAAGAGCCTTGCCGGCAAGGTTGCCTTCGTCACCGGCGGCGCCGGCGGCATCGGTCGTGCGACGGCAGCCCGCCTTGTCGGCGAGGGCGCCTGCGTGGTGCTTGCCGATATCGATCAGGCTGCGCTTGAATCGACGGAAGCGGAATTCATCAAGAAATACGGTGCCGACGCAGTTCGCGCCGTCAAGCTCGACGTGACCAAGGAAGATGCGGTTATCGCTTCCTTCGCCGAATCCTGCACCGAATTCGGCGGCATTGATATCCTCGTTTCGAATGCGGGCATCGCCTCTTCAGCGCCGATCGAATTGACCGAGCTGTCGACTTGGAACCGAAATATCGACATCCTCGCGACCGGCTATTTCCTCGTCTCGCGTGAAGCCTTCCGGCTGTTCCGCCGTCAGGCGCTCGGCGGCAACGTCGTCTTCATCGCATCGAAGAATGGCCTTGCCGCTTCGCCAGGGGCAGCTGCCTATTGCACTGCAAAGGCTGCCGAAATCCATCTTGCCCGTTGCCTGGCGCTCGAAGGCGCAGAAGCCGGCATCCGCGTCAACACGGTCAATCCGGATGCAGTGCTGCGCGGCTCGAAGATCTGGAGCGGCGAGTGGCGTGAACAGCGCGCGGCCTCCTCGAAGATCGAGGTCGACGATCTTGAGGAACATTACCGCAAGCGTTCCATGCTGAAGCTGAACGTGTTCCCGGAAGATATCGCCGAGGCCGTCTACTTCCTGGCATCGGATCTTTCGGCCAAGTCGACCGGTAACATCATCAACGTTGACGCTGGCAACGTTCAGAGCTTTACCCGCTGATAGCGAGCGGCGGGCCACGCCCGCCGCAACAGAATTTCTGGGAGGAACAGATGACAGAATCCAGGATTGCGCCGGATCTGGTCGCGGCGGAAAACGACAAGCGCGCTGCAGCCTTGAAGGCCGACTACGAAGCGCTGGGTGCAACGCTTGCGCGCCGCGGTGTCGATATCGAGGCGATTACCCGTAAGGTGGCGGAGTTCTCCGTCGCCGTCCCCTCCTGGGGCGTGGGCACCGGCGGCACGCGCTTTGCCCGTTTCCCCGGCACCGGCGAGCCGCGCGGCATTTTCGACAAGCTCGACGATTGCGCCGTCATCAACGAGCTGACACGGGCGACCCCCACTGTTTCCCTGCATATTCCGTGGGACAAGACCGATGTGAAGGAGCTGAAGGCAAAGGGCGATGCGCTCGGTCTCGGCTTCGATGCAATGAACTCGAACACCTTCTCGGACGCACCCGGCCAGAAGCTGACCTATAAATATGGTTCGCTCAGCCACACGGATGCGGCGACCCGCCGGCAGGCGGTCGAGCATAATCTCGAATGCATCGAGATCGGCAAGGCGATCGGCTCCAAGGCGCTAACCGTCTGGATCGGCGACGGCTCCAACTTCCCCGGCCAGAGCAATTTCACTAGGGCGTTCGAGCGTTACCTCGCCTCGATGGCGGATATCTACAAGGCATTGCCAGACGATTGGAGGCTCTTCTCCGAACATAAGATGTACGAGCCGGCCTTCTATTCGACCATCGTACAGGATTGGGGCACGAACTACCTGATCGCCCAGACGCTCGGCCCCAAGGCGCATTGCCTTGTCGACCTTGGCCATCACGCACCGAACACCAATATCGAGATGATCGTCGCCCGCCTGATCCAATTTGGCAAGCTCGGTGGCTTCCATTTCAACGACTCGAAATATGGCGACGATGACCTCGACGCCGGAGCGATCGAGCCCTATCGCCTGTTCCTCGTTTTCAACGAGCTGGTCGATGCTGAACAGCGCGGCGTGAATGATTTCCGTCCGGCCCACATGATCGACCAGTCTCACAATGTGACGGACCCGATCGAAAGCCTGATCAACAGCGCTAACGAAATCCGCCGTGCCTATGCCCAGGCCCTGATCGTCGACCGCAAGGCGCTCGATGGCTACCAGCAGGATAACGATGCGCTGATGGCTTCCGAGACGCTGAAGCGCGCTTACCGCGCCGATGTCGAGCCGATCCTGGCCGAAGCCCGCCGGCGTGCCGGCGGTGCGATCGATCCGGTTGCCACCTTCCGCGCCAGCGGCTACCGCAGACAAGTCGCCGCCGAGCGCCCGGCTTCGGTCTCCGGCGGCGGTGGCATCATCTAAGCACCGGGAAGCCGTGGATCACGGCTTCCATCTCCCCGCAATCTGCCGGGTGGCGACATTCAGCCGGTTCCAGACATTGATGTTGGCGATCGCGATGACGAGGGCCGCAAGGCTCTTGCCGTCGTAGTGGCGGGTGCATTCGTCCCAGATCTCTTCCGGCACCGGATCGGCGCGGTCGCTGAGGCGGGTGACGGCCTCGGTCAGGGCAAGTGCTGCACGTTCGGCATCGCTGTAATAGGGAGCCTCGCGCCAGCCTGCGACGGCAAAGAGCCGCTCGTCGGTCTCCCCATGTTTGCGGGCGATGCGCCAATGCCCATCGATGCAGACGCTGCAGCCGTTGATCTGGCTGGCGCGCAGATAGATGATTTCCAGAAATCCCGGCGCAAGCCCGGCCGTGGCCGGCACTTTACCGAGAGCATTCAGTGCCTGCATGGCTTCCGGGATGACGAGGGCTGGATTTCCCATTCTCTCTCGCATGTTCAATCTCCTGATAATGTGTTCCGTTTGACGCAGGGCCGGCATGTCGCCAGCTTTCGTTCGTCATGGATTTGACGGATCAGGATGAGGCAATGTGACGAAGTCGGGAAAAAAGATGAGAAGCAAGGTGGCTGGCAAGCTCCTGCGCCGTCAGGCGTGGACCTTATAGCGCAGGGCGACAGCGCCATTGCCCATCGTTTCGGCCGATATCAGTGAGAGTTGCGTCTTGCCTGCCAGTCCTCCGTCGAACGTGACAACAGGCTGGCCGCTGCTGCCATCCAGGGCCGGAGCGACGAGCAGATAGAACTCGTCGATCAACCCGGCGGCAAAGAAGGCGCCGTTGATCGCGGCTCCGCCTTCGAGCAGCAGTTTGCGGATGCCGAGTTCCTTGTCCAGCACATCGAGCACTGCGGGCAGGTCGATTTCGGCGGAAGGCGAGACTATGTAGGAGATGCCGTCGGCGGCAAGCTCCGCAAGATGCGTATCCGGCACCTCGCTGCCGAGGATGACAACGATATGGTCGCCATCGATATCCGGCCGCGTGAAATGCAGCTTGCCCGAGGTGTCGAGGGCAATCGCGTAGTTGTCTGCCCGGCGATCGGCAAAATGGTTCGGCCGCTCCACAGCACCGGCCGATTTCGGCGGATGCGGCTCTCCTTTCGCCATTTCGGCCATGGTTACGCGCCCAACGATCCAGGCGCCGCCCTGCAGCTCTTCATGTGCCTTCTGATAGAGGGCCGTCCATTCCTTGCGGCCGCCATCGGGGCTTTCTGTCCACTTGCTCGGGTGCAGGCCGCCGTCGAGGGACGACATCATCAGGCAGACGATTTCCGGCTTCATGGCAATTCCTTTCAAGCGGGTGCGACGGACCGATCTGAGGTTGGCCGATCAGAGCTTGGCCAATCAGAGCTTGATCGAGAGGTGGCCGCTGTCAGCAATGAGAACGGTCGCATCGGCATAATGTTCGATCTCGGGATAGCCCTGCAGCGAATGCTTGTGGCCGGCGGCAGTGATGACCATGATATCGGCTCCGGCTGCCGCTCCTGCCTTCACGCCGGCTTCGACGTCTTCGAAGACCAGGCATTCACGCGTGGAAAAGCCGAGCTTCTCGGCGCCGAGGATATAGCATTGCGGGTCAGGCTTGCCGACGGTCACATCTTCGGCCGTCACGATGGCCTGCGGCATAGGCAAGCCGGCTGCCTCGAGCCGGCGCGCCGCAAGGCGACGCGGAGAGGAGGTGACGATCGTCCACCGGTTCGGTGGGAGCGACGCCAGAAAATCGGCAGCACCCGGAAGCGCCACGACGCCTTCGACATCGCGGATTTCGTCTTCGGTAATCTCAGCTGCTTCCGCCTCGGCGTCGACACCCGGAAGATTCAGCCGTCTGATCGTGTCGATACCGCGCGATCCATGCATGGTCGGCAGGAACTTTTCTACATCGAGCCCGTGCCGCTCGGCCCAGCGTCCCCAGACGCGCTCTGCTGACGCAGTCGAGCTCAGGATCGTCCCATCCATGTCGAACAGGAAGGCGGCATATTGTTTTGAGCTATCAAATCGGAAGGACATAGTGAAATACCATAGGGAGGGATCTGCGCGCCATCAGCCAATGAAAAATGCGGCAGGTCAAGTCGCCGGAGAAATTTCACGAGGGCTTGATGCGACATCGCTCCTGTCACATCGTCCGGCTTCCGTTCGTCATGGCCTTTGACATCATGACGGGATGAGGAGTGGACCAATGAACGAGAAAAACTGGCTGGCCGATGAATTCGAGGCGAACCGGACGCATCTGCGGGCCGTCGCCTACCGCATGCTCGGTTCGCGTACGGAGGCGGAGGATGCGGTGCAGGAAGCGTGGCTGCGTCTCACGCGGTCGGACAGGTCTGGCGTCGACAATCTCTCCGGCTGGCTGACGACGGTCGTGGCGCGCATATGCCTGGACATGCTGCGCTCACGCAAGACGCGACGCGAAGAGCCGCTGGAGCTGCCGGCGCATGGCGCAATCGCCGATATCGCCAGCAATCCGGAGCGTGAAGCAGCCTTTGCCGATTCGATCGGCATCGCCCTGCTCGTCGTGCTGCAAACTCTTTCGCCTGCCGAGCGCGTTGCCTTCGTGCTGCACGACATGTTCGATCTGCCCTTCGAGGACATTGCTGCCGTGATCGGTCGCAGCGCTGCTGCTGCCCGGCAGCTTGCAAGCCGGGCGCGACGCAGGGTGAGCGGACAGTCGGAAACGCCCGAAGTCGATCTTGCGCGCAGGCGAAGCATAGCCGAGGCCTTTCTGATCGCCTCTCGCAACAGTGATTTGGAGGGCCTCATTGCGGTACTCGCACCGGATGCCGTTTTCCGGCCGGACGCGGCCGCCGCTCGCCTCGGCAATGTCGTTCCCCTTCACGGCGCCGAGGCTGTCGCCGAAAGCTTCAAGGGGAAGGCGAGATCGGCAAAGGTCGCGCTTGTCGATGGCGAAATCGGTGTGGTTGTCTTTATCGAGGGCCAACTGCGTATCGTACTGGCGCTGGGTTTCGATGGCGACAGGATCTCGACGGTGGACGCGATCGCCGATCCGGATCAACTGGGTGAGATCGGCTATTCGATCTTGGAAGGCTGAGGATCATGACCGGGAAAATTTCAGACGGGAACGCCTAATGGCCTCGCCAGCCCATCAGCCTTTCGATGCGTTCCGCCGAGTTGCGCACCTGCGCAGTATAATGGCTCTCGTCCGAAAAGGCCTTCTGCTCCGGCAGGACGATGGAGATGGTGGCGACGCATTGGCCCTCACGATCGCAGATCGGCGAGGCGATGCAGGCGACGGCATAGTCGGATTCGCCGGCCTGGATCGACAGGCGCGCTTCGAAGGCCTTGCCGGCGGATTCCGATAGTGTAGCGGGATCGATCTCGGCGCGGCCCGTCGGCGAGGAGCGGGCGCAGCGCTTGAAGAGCTCGACGCGCTCGTCTTCCTGCAGGTGGCCGACCAGTAGGCGGCCGGAGGCTGTCCAGTTGAGCGGTACGCGGGTGCCGACACGCGAGGCGACCTGGAAATGGCTGGGGCCATCGGCCATGGCGAGCACCAGCATGTAATCGCCGTCACGACCGCAGACCTGAACGGTCTCGCCGGCCTGCCGGCAAAGGTCGTGCATTTCATGTGTGGCGACACTCATGAAGTCGAGCGAGCGGGCATAGGCAAGGCCATAATGGTAAAGCCGCGAGCCGAGCCAGATCGAACCGTCAGACTGGCGCGTCAGCATATTCTTTTCGACGAGATCGTCGACGATGACATAGACGGTCGAAAGCGGCGCCTTCACAGCTTTCGCAATGGCGTAGACGCCGGCCGGGGATCCCGTCTCGTAAAGATGGTCGATCACCTGCAGCGCGCGATCAATACCGCTGACGCGAGCGCGGCGAGCGCCTTTTGCACCGGCCTCTTCGGCCGGGGTTTCATCTTCGGAGATTGCGGGTGATGTGTTTCCGTCCAACTCAACGTACCTCTGATGCTATACGAGCCTGTTACATTACTATGGCATAGCTGCTTGCGAAGCAAATCGCAAATCTTGGGAGCTTACGGAAATGCCTGATAGCGGCGCAGCGGATACCGCTTTCAGGCGGCGCAGGTTGAGGTGGGCTAAAGAACTTGGCGTCAAGTGCCGAATACGGCGCAGGCATTTGCCATCACTCTAAATTGCAACGGCACAAAGAGCCGCAGGCAGGAACAACAAGGCCCAGCCCGAGTTCTTGACCTATCAGTGCAGATATTGGCTGATCGGATGCGGGCTATGTCTCCGGCCAGGCATTGCGGTCAGCGATGGCAAGTCCGAGTCTGCGGCTTGCAAAGCCACCGCCGGTGAACATTGTCATGATGACGGCGTCACCGGCGGCGAGCGTTGTATCGTCTTGGGAGATATAGTCATAATCGGTTGGATGTTTAAAAAACTCGCAACTCCGGAAAGCCGGAGACGTGAAGCGCGCAACCAACCATGTTGCAAGGGCTGCCGCCTGTTGATAGCGGCAGCCCGTCTGGGGCAGGGCTTAACCCCAGTGCCGATCGGGCCTTGTAAGGCCAGCGGTCAGATCAGCCGAAGCAGGGCATCGCCGGCAGATTGGCGCGGCTGGCAAAGGACCCGATCATATCGCTCGCCGTGGAGGTACGCGGCTCGCGTTTGCGGGCGGCCGTCTCGAGGAGTTGCTTGAAGTCGTCAAGCTTCACGCCATCGGCGCGCAGCACCATGGCGATCAGCGGGTCGCGAAGGGCTTCGGAAATGGTCAAATCTTCTTTGGTCTTTCTCATGGTGCAGTCCTCCTTTCGTGGGCGGTCGCCCGTGTTCCACTCCTGCTGCCAAGCGCTCTTGGCATTGACTTCCGCGAAGAGTGGTGTTACCGGTAAGTAACAATATATTTGTTACCGATCGGTCACATCGATGTCAAGGACTTCGTCCGCGAAAAAATCAGAAACATTGAACGAAATCTCCGCAGCCGTTTCAGATGATCGAATCCCCCCGCGGGAGCGTATCGTTTCGACGGCTTCGGAGCTTTTCCGCGAGCGCGGCATTCGCGGCATCGGCGTCGATGCCATCGCCGATGCTGCCTCCACCAACAAGATGACCCTCTACCGGCATTTCGGCTCCAAGGATGAACTGGTCTGCGAGACACTGCGCCGCGCTTCCGACAAGGCCGAGAAAATCTGGCGCGATCTCGAAGCTGCTCATCCTGGCGATGCGCGCGCCCAGCTGCTTGCCTGGGTCGAAGATCGGGCTCACTGTCTGGATGGCGAGCCCGCAGGTTGCGATCTCGCCAATGCCGCCATCGAATTGAAGGGCGAAGGCCATCCGGCGCACGAGCTGATCGAGCGCCACAAGGCCATGCAGCGCAACCGGCTCGCGGCTCTTTGCGTGGCTGCCGGTGCACGTGAGCCGGAACTTCTTGCCGACACGCTGACGCTGTTGCTCGAGGGCGCGCGCGTCACCCGTCAGGCCATGACGGATGGCGGCTGTTCCTGCCATTTCGAAAAAGCGTGCAACGTGGCGATCTCCGCCTTCGGCTGATCCCCACGCGGCCAAGGTGCTCAGGCTTGGGAACCTTGGGAGTGCATGGCCGTTTTTCTGCTGATCTGGGAGAGCAATCTGGAGGCAGAGATGAATTACGCTTATCTCCGGCGGCTATATGCCAGACGTGCCGAGCTTGAAGCCAAGCTCGAACTGCACGACGCACGCTACTGCTTCGGCGAAGAGGAAGTGGACGATGGTACGCAAAACGATCTGAAACAGCGCCTCGAAGAAATCTCCAAGGAGATTGCGGCGCTGGAGCGCTCGCCGGGTTAGTTATTACCGGCGCTCAGAATCGAAATTGTCCGTTCGTCGAATTTTCCATCGTAGAAACGCTCGATCGCCTCGTGAAAGGGCGAGCCGTGGTCGCTGACCGCGGCAAACAGCGTCATGGACGAGCGCAGCTTCAGATCATCGGGTGCACCCATGATATCGTGGGCGCTGCGATCGTTGATAGAGAGGATTGCCTCGACACAGCGCAAAAGTCTGCTGCCGAGGATCGGGTCGGCGAGATAGGCCGAGGCTTCCTCCGCGGAGCGAATGGCATATTTCTCCGCCATGGAAGACGTTCCGAGACCGGCGATCTGGGGGAAGATGAACCACATCCAGTGGGAGCGCTTACGGCCGGTTTTCAGCTCTGCAAGTGCCTGTTCGTATACGCCGTTCTGCGCTTCGATAAAGCGATGGAGGTCGTAATCTAGGTCACCGGCCATGTTCTTCCCCTTTCCTATGCTTCTTACGCAAGTCAGACGAAAGATTCCATGCCCGGCGAAAATCGCTGGCTCTTAGCAGACCTTGTCTGCGTAGGGGCTCGTTTCACGGCAATGGCCGTAGCGCTGATGATGCGACACTAGGCTATCACCCGGAGGTGTCGGCTCTTCTATGGCCGAGGTGGTCATCGGATCGGTCGCCGACGTCTGTGCCGACGGTGCTGTGAAGCCTACAAAGCTCAGCAATACGAGGGCGCCTACGACCACGATCCGCTCCAGGACCGAGAGCTTCTGTGCGTTGACGTGGTCGGCGTAGTCGCGTTCAGCTTCGCCGTAGCTCACGTCCTCCTTCACATGCTGGTGCACCATATCCTGGTCACCGGAGGTCCAAGTTTCAGATTGTGTCATTTCAAGTCTCCTGCAATGCACTGGGATGCGGCTTGGGAGGGCAAGCTAGTGGCGCGCCTGTCCGCTTCCCGCGTGCAGCACCGCATGTGTGTCTTAATTGCGATAAATTGAAGAGGGCTAATTCAAACTCAGTGTTCACAAAATCGTACCAATCGTCGTGAAAAGCCGTGCAAGGGCTGGTCCTGCGAAATGATAGGCGGTAAATCCTGTGTGATATCCACAGGACTCCCCCCATGGCCCTTACTTTCGGCGCGATGTCGATCGCTCAGCTTTCCCTCCTCATCCAGAGCGGAAAGGCTGATCCTGTTGACGTCGCAGAGGCGATCTTCGACGGCATCGAGCAATATGCCGACAAGGCGGTCTTCACCGTATTGTTGCGCGAGCGAGCATTGCGGGAAGCCCACGCTTCCTCGAAGCGTATCCGCGACGGCCGTTCGCTCGGTACGCTCGACGGCATTCCGATCGCCTGGAAAGATCTTTTTGACATCGAAGGCATGGCAACCACGGCTGGTTCGGTGGTACTGGCGGGCGATGCGCCCGCTAAAAAGGACGCTACCGTCGTCACCACGCTCAAGAATGCCGGCATGCTGGCTCTCGGCCGTACCAATATGAGCGAGTTCGCTTTCTCCGGCCTCGGCATCAATCCGCATTATGGGACGCCGGAAAATCCTCACAGCAAGGACGAACCGCGTATTCCTGGTGGGTCGTCTTCCGGCGCCGGCGTGGCCGTTGCCGCAGGCCTTGTACCGGTTGCGATGGGCACGGATACCGGCGGTTCGGTGCGTATTCCTGCCGCCCTGAACGGCATCGTCGGCTACAAGGCGACGCGCGGACGCTATGCCACGGAAGGCGTCTATCCGCTGGCAACGAGCCTCGATTCCCTCGGCCCGCTCTGCCGTTCCGTGCAGGATGCCATCTGGGTCGATGCCGCCATGCGCGGTCTGACCGCGCCGACCATTGCTTGGCAGTCCCTGAAAGGCATCGAGATCGTCACACCGCGGAACGTCGTGTTCGACGGTCTGGGCGCTGGCGTCGCCGAAGCCTTCGAAGGCGGTGTGAAGCGGCTGCGCGCTGCCGGTGCGCTTGTCAGCCCGCTCGAAATCCCGGCTTTCGACGAGATCCTTGCGCTGATGGCAAAACATGGAGCTCTCGTGACCGCCGAAGCCTTCGCCCTCCATCGCGAACGGCTTGCAGGGCCGGAGGCTGCGCGCATGGATCATCGTGTCGTCATGCGCACTCGTCTTGGCGAGAAGACCAGCATGCCCGACTATATCGCCATTCTTGCTGCGCGTGCCCGACTGATCGCCGATACGGAGCGTCTGATCGGCAATCGCCTGATCGCCTTCCCCTCGGTTGCCCATGTCGCACCGCCGATCGCCGCACTGGAGCGCGACGACGAGCTCTTCGTTGCCACAAATGGCAAGACGTTGCGCAATACGGCGCTCGGCAATTTTCTGGACTGGTGCGGCGTTTCCATTCCCTGCGGAAAGGGGGAGGCGGATATGCCGGTTGGTTTCCTTCTGTCGGCCCCGGCTAACCGGGATGACGCACTGCTCGCGGTTTCTCTGGCGGCAGAAGCGATCATTCGCGGCGACCGGATCTAGCATTGCGGGCTTGAAGCCGCACGCCATTCTTGCCAGAGTCCCTACGAGGAAACGGGAGGAGATGAAAGATGCAGGCTTTGCAGAACGGCCGGTTTGCGGTTTCCACATGGTCGCTTCACCGGATGCTGGGTGCAACCTACCCCTATAGTCCCGATCCGCAGAAAAGCGCGACACGCCAGGAGCCCTATGGGCCGGGCACCGTCAGCCTGCTCGAAGTGCCGGGCATGCTCGCCGAACGCGAACTTGGCCGGCTGGAGGTCTGCTCGTTCCATCTGCCGAGCCTGGATGCCTCTTATCTCGCCGAATTTCGCGATGCGCTGGAGGCCTCCAACATCCTTTTCCAGACGCTGCTCGTCGAGGATGGCGATCCCAGCAATGCCGAGACGGCGGAACGTGACATAGGCTGGATTGCCGGTTGGATCGATATCGCAAAGAAGCTCGGTGCCGAGCGCATCCGCGTCATCGCCGGCAAGCAGGCGCCTGACGAGGAGAACCTTGCGCGTTCCGCGCGGCATCTGAAGTGGCTGGCCGGACAAGCGGAGGGAAGCGGCGTGCGCCTTGTTACCGAAAACTGGTTCGCCCTTCTGCCCTCACCGAGGGAAATGAACTGGCTGCTTGATGAACTCGACGGCAAGATCGGTCTCAATGGCGACCTCGGAAACTGGGCGGCGCCGGCGAAATATGAAGGGCTGGCGAATATCATGCGCCGGGCCGAAATCTGCCATGCCAAGGCGGATTACAATGCCTCCGGGCTTGATGCCGCAGATTACCGTCATTGCCTGGAAATGTGCGAAAAGGCTGGTTACGCCGGACCCTACACGCTGATCTACGACTCGCCATTCTTTGCGGATGAGTGGGATGGCGTCCTGCTGCAAAAATGCTTCATCGAGGACTTCCTTGAGGACGCCTCGGCGCGCCGCACAGCCTAGGCTCGTTCGAGCCTGTTCTTCGCCCGCTTGCGCCAATCCTTGGGCGTCTCGCCCGCGTGCTTGAGGAAGAAGCGGGAGAAATAGGCGGGGTCGGCAAAGCCAAGCCGATAGCTGACCTCCTGAACGTTCGCGAGCGTGAAAACGAGCTCGCGCTTGGCCTCGTCGACGAGTTTGCCGGCGATCAGGTCGTGAGCCGTCTTTCCGGTCATCGATCGGACGATACGATTGAGATGGGTCGGCGAAATGCCGATTTCCCTGGCATAGAATGAAGCAGGTCGGTGCGAGCGGAAATGCTGCTGGATGAGGCCAGTCAGGTGCTCCATCCGCCGTTCGTTTTCATCGGTGGGGAACTGGCTGATATCCTCCTGATAGGAAATTCTCGCCGTCAGCCGCAGCGCCAATGCGGCATAGGAGGCGAGAAGCTCGCTGCGGCCGCTGCGGTTGTTCCGATATTCATCGCCGAGCCGCCTCAGGCTCTGCATGAGATAGGCGGCGTCGGGATCATCAGGATCGAGTGCGGTGAGATGCGGGGCTGCAAGCCACTCGCCGAGCCGGCTGCGGTCGCCGGGAAGGTTGCTGAGATTGGCGCTCAGCATGGTGATGACGAGGCCGTCGATATCCCGCGAAAAACGGAAGCCGTGCTCAAGCCCGGGAGGAACTGTGACGACTGCCGGCGGCTGGATGCTGTGGCTGCGCTCCCCGAAAATGGCATCGCCCGCGCCGGCGTCGATGTATAATATCTGAAAGAAACTCGCGTGCCTGTGCAGCTTGATCTCCCAATGGTGAAGGCTGCTGCGCGAGGGAATTGTTTCGCAGTGCAGCCAGAAATCGGGTTCCTTGCCCGATGTCTCGCCGTAGAGCTCATAGGTCGGCACATGTCTCGTCATGGGTTTCCTCCCGTTCCCATGTTCGTTTTGTGCAATTTTTCGGTGGGAAAGTCCATTGCCGCATAAGAGGTGGCAGGTCAGAATTTGGCAAAAGACAAATTGTGGGGAGGAAGCAATTGCGCACCCAAATCGCCATCATCGGCTCGGGGCCATCAGGCCTGCTGCTCGGTCAGCTGCTGACCGGCGCTGGGATCGACAATGTCATCCTCGATCGCGTAGGTAAGGATTATATCCTCGGGCGCGTTCGCGCCGGCGTTCTGGAAGAAGGCACGGTCCGCCTGCTGGAAGAGGCGAAGTCCGCCGAGCGCCTGCACGCCGAAGGCTTGCCGCATGATGGTTTTTCGCTGGCTTTCGACGGGCGGGATCACCGCATCGATCTCCACGGCTTGACCGGCGGTAAACGCGTAACCGTCTACGGCCAGACCGAAGTGACACGTGACCTGATGGTGGAGCGCGAGGCAAGCGGCGCCGTTACGATCTACGACGCCGCTAATGTGACGCCGCACGACTTCGATGGCAGCACACCCTACGTGACTTACGAGAAGGGCGACGTCACCCACCGCATCGACTGCGATTTCATCGCCGGCTGTGACGGCTTCCACGGCGCAAGCCGCAAGGCGGTTCCGGAAAAGGCAATCAGAACCTTCGAGAAGGTCTATCCCTTCGGCTGGCTTGGCCTGCTTGCCGATGTCGCCCCCGTCAATCATGAGCTCATCTACGCCAACCATCCGCGCGGCTTTGCGCTCTGTTCAATGCGTTCGGCGACCCGCAGCCGTTATTACATCCAGTGTTCGCTCGAGGAAAAGGTCGCGGACTGGAGTGACGACCGTTTCTGGGACGAACTGCGCCGCCGCTTGCCAGCCCATCACGCTGAAGCGCTGAAGACTGCGCCTTCGTTCGAAAAGTCGATTGCGCCGCTGCGCTCCTTCGTGGCCGAGCCCATGCGTTTCGGGCGCATGTTTCTGGTCGGCGATGCCGCCCATATCGTGCCGCCGACCGGTGCCAAGGGGCTGAACCTTGCCGCCAGCGACGTGCATTATCTGTTCGGAGGCTTGAGCGAGTTCTACGGTGATCGCTCCAGTGCCGGGGTAGACGCCTATTCGCAGAAGGCGCTCGCCCGTGTGTGGAAGGCCGTGCGTTTCTCCTGGTGGATGACGACGATGATGCATCGTTTCCCGGATACGGATGATTTCGACCAGAAGATCCAGGAAGCGGAACTGGACTATCTTACCCATTCGCGCGCCGCCTCGACGGCGCTTGCGGAGAATTACGTCGGATTGCCGTTCTGACGGAATGATTTAAGACCGGTGCAATGCCATGGAGGGCGGCACCTTTGATAGAGGGAGGAACTCACATCATGAAAAAGCTCGTTATGGCCGCGGTCGCGGCGCTGCTCTTCGGCGGAACTGCCTATGCCGATACGATCAAGGTCGGCGTGATCGGGCCGTTCTCCGGTCCATTTGCCCTGCAGGGCAAGAATTTCAAGGCCGGTATCGACGCCTATATGGCGCTGAACGGCAACAAGGTCGGCAATGATACGGTCGAGGTCGTCTATCGCGACGTGCCGCAGGCCGATCCGGCCCAGTCCAAGGCGCTGGC
Organism: Rhizobium sp. BK275; assembly: GCF_014193555.1. Classification (NCBI taxonomy): domain Bacteria; kingdom Pseudomonadati; phylum Pseudomonadota; class Alphaproteobacteria; order Hyphomicrobiales; family Rhizobiaceae; genus Rhizobium; species Rhizobium sp. BK275. The sequence goes on along the minus strand of NZ_JACHZL010000001.1, from coordinate 284,650 downwards.
GCAGGAGTTGATCGTCAAGGAAAAGGTGCAGTATCTCGCCGGCTTCTATTTCACGCCGGATGCGATGGCCGTGACGCCGATCCTCAAGCAGGGCAATGTGCCGATGGTGATCATGAACGCTGCGACCTCGGCGATCGTCACCAAGAGCCCGCTCGTCGTGCGCACGTCCTTCACCACCTGGCAGACCTCGACGCCGATCGCCAAAGTCGCCTTCGATTCCGGCGTCAAGAAGGTGATCTCGGTCGTTAGCGATTACGGCCCGGGCGTCGATGCCGAAAACGCCTTCAAGGCCGGCTTCGAAAAGGCTGGTGGTCAGGTGGTCGAGGCGATCCGCATGCCGCTTGCCACCAACGATTTCAGCCCGATCATGCAGCGCATCAAGGATTCCGGCGCACAGGGTGTCTTCGCCTTCCTGCCATCGGGTCCGACGACGCTCGGCTTCGTCAAAGCTTACAATGAAAACGGCCTCAAGGCTGCGGGCATCAAGTTCTTCGCGCCCGGTGATCTGACGCAGGAATCCGACCTGCCGGCGCTCGGCGACGCCGCACTCGGCATCCAGACGACGTTCCACTATGCGGTGTCGCATGACTCGCCGGAGAACAAGGCCTTCGTCGATGCCGCAACCAAGGCAATCGGCAACAAGGCCGAGCTCTCCTTCCCGGCCGTCAGCGCCTATGACGGCATGTATGTCATCTACAAGATGATCGAAGCGACGGGCGGCAAGCAGGATGCACAGAAGGCGGTCGATGCGGTCAAGGGTCTCTCGTGGGTCAGCCCGCGCGGCCCGGTTTCCATCGATCCGGAAAGCCGCCATATCACCCAGAACATCTATCTGCGCGAAGTCGCCAAGGCCGATGACGGGACCTACATCAACAAGGAAGTCCAGACTTTCGAAAAGCAGGGCGATCCGGGTCTTGCTGCCGCAAAGTAAAGGCCGCTGACTTCGAAAGAGACATGCGACGGACCCGGCGGAGCTTTCCGCCGGCTTCCAGTAGGGTTCGCCGCATTTAGAGCAGGGTAGTTCCATGCAGACAGTCTTCAGCATAGCTGTGGATGCACTTGCCTATGGCATGGTGCTCTTCGTCATATCGATCGGCCTTTCGGTGACGATGGGTTTGATGCGTGTCGTCAACCTGGCGCATGGTGCCTTCGCGATGATTGGCGGTTATGTGGCCTCTTATGTCGCCCGCGATCTAGGGCTTGGTTATACAGTCGCAATCGTTGCCGCCGTTGCAGCAACGATCATCATCGCCATTCCAATCGAGCGCTTCCTCTATCGGCGCATCTATGGCGCGCCGGAACTGACACAGGTCTTGATGACGATCGGTATTACTTTCTGTGTCATCGGCATCGCCAACTACCTCATGGGACCGACGCTGAAGACCATTCCGCTTGCCGAGGCGCTGCAGGGGTCGGCCGATCTCGGCTTTCGCACTATTCCCGTGCATCGGCTCTTTGCCATCGTTTGCGGTCTGGCCGTCGCCCTCGGCCTCTGGTTCGTGATCGACAGGACGAGTTTCGGTGTGAAGCTGCGTGCCTCGGTCGATAATGCACCGATGGCTGCGGCTCTCGGCGTACGCACCGAGATCATCTATGCCGTGAGTTTCGGCGTTGCGGTCGGCCTTGCCGCACTTGGCGGGGTTGTCGGTGCCGAATTGCTGCCGGTCGAGCCCTATTATGCGCTGCGCTACATGGTGACCTTCCTCGTCGTCGTCTCGGTCGGCGGTGCGGGTTCCATTCCGGGCGCGCTGATCGCCTGCCTGCTGCTTGGCGCGATCGATACGACAGGACGCTATCTCATGCCGGAATTCGGCGAATTCTTCTTCTATCTCGCGGTTATTGCCATCATCTGCATCTTCCCGCGTGGCCTTGCCGGGAGGGCGAAATGACGCTCGCCATGCATGATAAAGAAATTTTGGTGCAGCGCCGCCGCAGTGCCCTCAGCCGCGATCTCTCGGGCATTGCCGTCATCATTGTCGCCGCTATCGTCGGCTATTTTGCCTTTCCGGACAATCTGGCACTCTTGACCCGCATTATCGCCATTGCGCTTCTAGTCTTGTCGCTCGATCTCGTCACGGGCTATGCCGGCATCGCTACCCTCGGCCACGCCGCACTCTTCGGCTCCGGCGCCTATGCAGCCGGTATTCTCTCGGCTCATTACGGCATCAACGATCCGTTGCTCATGACGTTTGCCGGTATTCTCGGCGGTGCAATTGCCGGCCTTATCTGCGGCGCCGTCATTCTGCGCGCCCATGGCTTGCCGCAGCTCGTACTGTCGATCGCGCTCATCAACCTCTTCCACGAATTCGCCAACAAGGCGTCCTCCTGGACGGGCGGCAGCGACGGTCTGTCGGGCATTTCGCCTGATCCGATTTTCGGCATGTTCGAATTCGATCTCTACGGCCACACGGCCTATGTCTTCGGCATCGTTCTGCTGTTGATTGTCTTCGTGCTGTTGCGCCTGCTCGTGCGCTCGCCTTTCGGCATGCTCTGCCGCGGCATCAAGGAGGATCCGCTGCGCATCCGCGCCATAGGCGCGTCTCCGAAAGCAGCGCTTGCGAAAATGTACGTGCTCTCAGGTGCCGTTGCCGGCGTCGGCGGCGCCTTGAACGCGATCTCCACCCAGGTCGTCGGTCTCGACAGTCTCTCCTTTACCCAATCGGCGGAAGCGCTGGTCATGCTGGTGCTTGGCGGCACGGGCTCGCTGTTTGGTGCACTGTCGGGCACTGTTATCTTCATGCTGTTCGAGGATTATGTCTCGGCCGCCAATCCTTTCCACTGGCTGACGATGATCGGTGCCTTGCTGATTGCGGTCGTACTCTTTTCACCCAGGGGCATTTACGGTACCGCGGCTGCCCTCGTCGCCCGCCGTAAGGAGGCCCGTCCATGAGCGCCGTTTTCGAAGTCGCCCATCTTAAGAAGGCCTTCGGCGGTCTGGCGGTCACCAACGATGTCTCGCTCTCCATGTCGCCAGGCGACCGCATCGCGCTGATTGGCCCGAACGGGGCCGGCAAGACGACCTTCGTCAATCTTGTTACCGGTAATCTGGCGCCCGATTCCGGCGAGGTGCGGCTTGCCGGCGAGATGGTGACGAAAGTGGATGCGATTGGTCGGGTGAGACGAGGGCTCGTGCGTTCATTCCAGGTCACTCGCCTGTTCCAGGACATGACGCCTGCCGAGCATGTCGCGCTTGCCGTCTTGCGCCGGAAGGGGCGAACCGGGCGCCTCATCGGTAATTTTCTGGCCATGCCTGATGTCATGGCCGAGGTCGATGAGTTGCTCGACAAGCTTGGCCTTGGGCCGCTGATGCATCGCAAGGTCGCCGAAATCGCCTATGGCCAGCAGCGGCTTCTGGAAATCGCGCTGGCGCTTGCGCTCAAGCCCAAGGTACTGCTGCTCGACGAACCTGCAGCCGGCGTACCGCAAAGCGATACAGGTCGTATCGAACAGGCGCTGGCCGATCTTCCGGCCGATCTCGCCGTCTTGATGATCGAACATGACATGGACCTCGTTTTCCGTTTCGCCAAACGCGTCATCGTGCTTGCGGCCGGCGCTATCATCTTTGATGGCGCGCCGTCCGAAGTGACGAAGGATGCACGTGTCCGTGAGGCCTATCTGGGGAGCTACGCCAATGCCAGCCATGTCGCTTGAGGTTGAAAATCTCTCTTCCGGCTACGGTCCGACAAAAGTGCTCGAAGGCGTCTCCTTCTCGGTGCCCTCGGGCTGTCGCCTCGCCGTGCTCGGCCGAAACGGGATGGGCAAGACGACGCTGCTCGCAACGCTCGCCGGCCAGACGAAACGTTATGAGGGGCGCATCCGGCTCGGTGAAGCTGATCTCACCGATGCGCCGAGCGCAACGCGCGCGCATCGCGGTCTCGGCTATGTGCCGCAGGCGCGCTGTATCTTCCCGACCCTGACGGTCGAGGAAAATCTGTTCGTCGGCCTGAAGGGACGCCCGAGGACGGCGCTGGAGGAAGCTTATGCGATGTTTCCGCGGCTGAAGGAGCGACGCAAGAACCTTGGCAACCAGCTCTCGGGCGGCGAGCAGCAAATGCTCTCGACGGCCCGCACCATTCTCGGCCGCCCATCCGTGCTGCTGCTTGACGAACCGCTGGAAGGATTGGCGCCCGTCATCTGCGAGGAATTGATGGTCACTTTCACCGAGCTTGCCAAGGCTGGCGACATGACCATCCTGCTTGTGGAGCAGCGCATCCAGAGCGCCCTCGATTTCGCCGATCACGTCATTATCCTGGAGCGCGGCCGGCTTGCCTGGAGCGGCACGCCGTCGGAACTGTCAGCCGATCACGATGCCGTGGAGCGTTTCCTCGGGGTCGGCGGATTGCACTGACTGAAACCTAGCGGAAGGGACGCGCCCACTGCGTGCTCGCCAGCCGCAGACAGGCTTCCTTCGACGGCTGGATATGGCGGCCGACGATCTCGACAAGCTTCTCGCGATCGCCCTTTTCCATAGTCGATCATCATGCCATGCTGCTACCTCCAAGGCAGGCAGCGAATATCGCAACAATATTGTTGGGTATCTTGGTGGACTGTGCAAGAACTCAAGAGCCATGAAAGCAAGATCGCCGAACTGGGCGAAGCTGCAATGCATTCCCGAGGAGATCAAGGTCGAGGGCGTGGCCAATGTTGCTTGCCTCTGACGACAGCCGCTTGGTTACCAAGCAGATGCTTGTGATCAATGGCGGCCTTATCTGACGATGAGTGGGGATCCCATGAACGCCAATACCAACACCTCGCCCCGCCGCTATCGCATTGCCTCCGTTCCGGGCGATGGTATCGGCCCCGAAGTCATCGCCGCCGGCCTTGAAGTGCTGGATGTGCTGGCCGCCCGAAGCGGTACTTTCGTGTTCGACATCGATCACTATGACTGGGGCAGCGAGCGCTACCGCAAGACCGGTGCCTTCATGCCTGACGATGCGCTGTCCCTGCTGAAGCAGGCTGACGCCATCTATTTCGGCGCCGTCGGCGCGCCTGACGTGCCGGATCACGTCACGCTCTGGGGCCTGCGCCTGCCGATCTGCCAGCGTCTCGACCAATATGCCAATATCCGCCCGACCCGCATCTTCCCCGGCGTGAAAAGCCCGCTGAGGGGTGTGGAAGAAGGCGATCTCGACTGGTTGATCGTGCGCGAAAATTCCGAGGGCGAATATTCCGGCCATGGCGGCCGTGCCCATATCGGCCTGCCAGAGGAGGTGGCGACCGAGACTTCGATCTTCACGCGCCGGGGCGTCGAGCGCATCATGCGTTTCGCCTTCCGCGAGGCGCAGAAGCGCCCGCGCAAACTCTTGACGGTCGTTACCAAGTCCAACGCCCAGCGCCATGGCCTGGTGTTGTGGGACGAGATCGCCGCCGAGGTCGCCAAGGACTTCCCCGACGTCACCTGGGACAAGGAACTGGTCGATGCCATGACTTTCCGCATGGTCGCAAAACCGAAGAGCATCGACACTGTCGTTGCGACCAACCTGCATGCCGACATCCTGTCCGATCTCGCGGCGGCACTTGCGGGCTCTCTCGGCATCGCGCCGACCGGCAATGTCGATCCCGAGCGCCGTTTTCCCTCGATGTTCGAGCCGATCCACGGTTCGGCATTCGATATTACCGGCAAGGGCATCGCCAATCCGGTCGCAAGCTTCTGGACGGCATCGCTGATGCTGGAACATCTCGGCGAGGCGACTGCGGCAAAGATACTGATCTCGGCGGTGGAACAGGTCTGCGCTGCCGGCATTCTCACTCCAGATCTTGGCGGCAAGGCAACCACGGCGGATGTGACGCGCGCCGTTTGCGAAGCGCTGCGGGGATCGAACTTCGCCCCCGATAACGAGAATATTCCGGCCGTCTGATCTCCCGGCCGCCGCGTTTATGGAAGGTATCCGGTCATGACCAACAGACTTTCAGGCTACAAGCTCCGCCGTCCGGAGCTTTTCCGCGAAGCGAATTATATCGGCGGCCAGTGGGTGCAGGCCGATAGCGGCCGCAGCTACGATGTCACCAATCCCGCCACCGGCGAGGTGATCGGCACCGTGCCGGCCATGAGTGCGGTCGAGACGAACCGTGCGATCGATGCCGCCTACAAGGCGCAGAAGGCATGGGCGGCGCTGACCGCCGAGCAGCGCGCCAATCATCTCTGGAAGCTCGCCGAGCTGATGCACGAGAATCTTGAGGACCTTGCCGCGATCATGACGATCGAGCAGGGCAAGCCGCTCTCCGAAAGCCGCGGCGAGGTCGTCTATTCCGCAAGCTTCATCGAATGGTTCGCCGAAGAGGCAAGACGCATCTATGGCGACACGATCCCTTCGCCAGTTCCGGGGCGTCGGCTGATCGTGCAGAAACAACCGGTTGGCGTCTTCGCGGCAATCACGCCGTGGAACTTCCCTTCGGCGATGATCACCCGCAAGGCCGGTCCCGGCTGGGCGGCAGGCTGCACCGGCGTCATCCGTCCGGCGAGCCAGACGCCCTATTCGGCTCTGGCGCTTGCCGTCATTGCGGAAGAGGCGGGCTTTCCGGCCGGCGTCTGCAACGTCATTACCGGTCCTTCATCGGAAACAGGTCCCGCGATCACAAGCAGCCCGAAAGTGCGCAAGCTCACTTTCACCGGCAGCACGGCAGTCGGCGCCAAGCTGCTCGCCGAATGCGCGCCGACCATCAAGAAGACCAGCATGGAACTCGGCGGCAATGCGCCCTTCATCGTCTTTGATGACGCCGATCTCGACGAGGCGGTCAAGGGTGCCATAGGCTCCAAGTTCCGCAATACGGGGCAAACCTGCGTCTGTGCCAATCGCATTCTCGTGCAGGACAAGGTGCATGACGCCTTTGCCGAAAAGCTCGCAGCCGCCGTTGCCAGGCTGAAGCTCGGCAACGGCATGGAGGAGGGCGTCACCCTCGGCCCGTTGATCGACGAGGCGGCGGTCAAGAAGGTCGAGACGCATGTCGAGGATGCCGTCAAACACGGCGCAAAAATCGTCTCCGGCGGCAAGCGCGATCAGCGCGGCGGCAATTTCTACCTGCCCACCATTCTCTCAGATGTCTCCCCTGCAGCGGAAATCTTCTCCGACGAGACGTTCGGCCCGGTTGCCCCGCTTTTCCGCTTCAAGACGGAGGAGGAAGCGATCGAAATGGCGAATGATACCCCCTTCGGTCTTGCCGCCTATTTTTATGCCCGCGACGTCGGCCGCATCTTCCGGGTTGCCGAGGCTCTCGAATTCGGCATTGTCGGTATCAACGAGGGACTCATCTCGACGGCCGTCGCTCCTTTCGGCGGCATGAAGCAGTCCGGCATCGGCCGGGAAGGCTCGAAATACGGCATCGAAGAGTTCCTCGAGGTCAAATACATGGCCATTGGTGGCCTGACGAACTGAGGAGAATGCCATGAGTGCAACTGACATCGACGGCTTTGCAGCCCGGATCAGGAACCATGCAAGCGGGATGATTTCCGCCTGGGTGGGCATTCCCGATCCGCTGCTGGTCAATCATCTGGCCCAGGAAGCCTTTGATGCCGTCGTACTCGACATGCAGCATGGCATGTGGGATCTGCCGTCGGCCGCCGCCGCCGTCAGTCATGTGCGTATTGCCGGCAAGCCGGCGCTCGCCCGTATTCCGGTCGGCGATTTCGCCTCTGCCTCGCGTCTGCTCGATGCCGGTGCGTCGGGCATCATCGCGCCGATGATCAACTCGGCCGAGGATGCGAAGGCCTTCGTCAAGGCCACCAAATACCCGCCCGTCGGCGAACGCAGCTGGGGTCCTTCGCTGGCTCTCAACCATACCGGTCTCTCCGCCGACGACTACCTCAAAAATGCCAATGACCTGACGGTCGCGATCGCCATGGTCGAGACGCGTGCATCGCTCGAAGCAATCGACGATATTCTTGGCGTGCCCGGCATCGATGGCATCTTCATCGGTCCTTCGGACCTTTCCATCGCACTTTCCAACGGCGATCAAGTCGCACCGAATGCCGCCGAGATCGACAGCGCCATGCGGCATGCCGTTGCGCGTTGCCGCGCGCATTCAAAATTCGCCTGCGCCTTTGCCGGTGACGGTGAGCGCGCCGGCGAACTTCTGAAATTCGGCTTCGCCTTTGTCATCGCCGGCGCGGAAACCGCGCAGTTGCGCTCCGGCGCCCGCAAACAGATCAACGCCGCCAGGAAGATTGCCTCCGGCGGCTGATCCATAGGCATATACGGTCTCAGGCGATCATGTAGCCGCCATCGACAGGCATGGAGATGCCGTTGACCATCGCGGCTTCGTCCGAGAGCAGAAAGAGGATCACCTCCGCCACGTCCTCGGACTCCGCGAACCGTCCGACCGGGATGCGGTTCAGCATGCCGGCGGCTTTTTCCGGATCGCTCCACGCCTTCATCGCCATCGGCGTCAGCGTCACCGTCGGATGTACGCCATTGACGCGGATGCCTTTCGGCGCCAGTTCCTTGGCCATGACGCGTGTCAGGCCATCAAGACCGCCCTTCGACGCGCAATAGGCGGCATGATCAGGAATGCCGACAAAGGCGGCGACGGAGGAGACATTGACGATGGCGCCCTTGCGACCCCCTTCGATCAGGGAGCGCGCAAATTCCTGTGCGACGATCATCGGAGCGCGCGTGTTGACGGCTATCAGATGATCGAAGGCCTCTGTCGTGGTGTCCAGGAAGGATTGCAGCTCGGTCGTACCGGCGCAGTTGATCAGAAGATCCGCTGGCAGTGCAGCTTGCGCAGCCTCCCGCGTGGCTTTCGCATCGGCAAGATCGACCTGAATGGCCCGGCAGCCCAAATCCTCCCGTAAGGAAACGACATCGTCAGCACTTCTGGTCAGTGCTGCGACCGCAGCCCCGCGCTTGACCAATATCTCTGCGACGACACGGCCGATGCCCTTGCCGGCGCCGGTGACGATGACTTTTTTACCTTCAAAATTCATGTGATCCTCGTTTTACAATCGCTGTCCCGTCGCCTGATCAAAGATATGAACGCGTCTCGGATCAATATGAAAGTGCAACGTTTTACCGGGTGCGACCTCAATGCGTTCACGGATGAGGGCATCGATCGGGGTGCCGCCGACACGGCCGAAGATCAGTGTTTCGGAGCCGGTTGGCTCGTATACTGAAACTTCCACCGGAATGCCGTCGTCACTGATGGTGATGTGTTCCGGGCGAATGCCGTAAGTCACTGCTTTGCCGTCCTCAGCATTCACGCGGTCCACGGGCAGGATGACGCCCTGGTCGGTGATGACGATTTGCTTGCCGTCCCTTGTCGCGATCTTGCCCTGAAGAAAATTCATCGATGGGCTGCCGATGAAGCCGGCCACGAAGAGATTGGCAGGGAAATCGTACAGGTCGAGCGGTTTGCCGACCTGTTCCACCCTTCCGTCGCGCATGACGACAATCTTGTTTGCCATCGTCATTGCTTCGATTTGGTCATGCGTGACGTAGACGGTGGTGGTTTTCAGCCGCTGATGCAGTTCCTTGATTTCGACGCGCATGGTGACGCGAAGCTTGGCATCGAGGTTGGACAGCGGTTCGTCGAACAGGAAAACCTGCGGGTCGCGGACGATGGCCCGGCCCATGGCGACGCGTTGGCGCTGTCCGCCTGACAGCTGTTTCGGGTAGCGGTCGAGATAGCGTGTCAGGTCGAGGATCTCGGCTGCCCTGCCGACCTTTTCGTCGATCTCCGACTTGGGGCGTTTCTGCATCTTCAGCGGAAAGCCCATGTTCTCGGCGACCGTCTTGTGAGGGTAGAGCGCATAGCTCTGGAAGACCATGGCGATGTCGCGTTCCTTCGGCGGAGCGTTCGTCACGACGCGGCCGCCGATCCTGATGTCGCCGCTGCTGACCGTTTCAAGACCGGCGATCATGCGCAGCAGCGTGGACTTGCCGCAGCCGGATGGGCCGACCAGCACGACGAATTCACCATCCTCGATATCGACGCTGACGCCGTGCATGACCTGAAGAGCGCCATATCTCTTGGTGACGTCGCTGACCTGTACGTTTGCCAATCTCGTTTCTCCCTAATGCAGCACCGCTTGCGTATTGATGTTGTTGACAGAATGCACCGCTTCACCCCTTCCGGATGATGTAGGCGCCGAGCACGGCGGAGATTGCGACGGCGAACCAGACCGAAAGCCCGAACGGTTCGATGAACCGCATCCAGAACAGGGAGAGTGCGACCCAGATCACGACGGAGATGAACAGCCGGTCGAACCAGTTCGTCTCGATCGGCAGGAAGCCCGGCTGTTTTTCGTTGTTTCGAGAATCCGAAGCCATCTCGCTATCCTTTCACTGCGCCGAAGGTCAGGCCGGCAACGATGTGACGCTGCACCACCGAGAAGACGATGAGCGCCGGGATCAATGTCAGCATCGAGATCGCGGCCATAATGCCCCAGGCCGTCCCTGTCGTCGTCACGTATTCCGACAGGCCGGTGGTGAGTGTGCGGGCGTTGAAGTTGGTGAGTGTCGCGGCGAGCAGATATTCGTTCCACGCGAAGACCCAGGTGAGGATGAGCGTCACTGCAAGCCCCGGTCGCGCCAAGGGAAAGACGATGTCGTAGAGGACCATCCAGGGGCTTGCGCCATCCATATAGGCCGCCTCGTCCAGTTCCTTGGGAATGCCCTCTACAGTCGGACGCAGCGTCCAGATGGCAAAGGGAAGGTTGAAGGAACAGTAGACCAGGATCATGCCGAGCCTGGAATCCGCCAGTGAGAAGTCGCCGATCCTGTAGACCTGCGTCAGCAACAGGAAAAGCGGCAGCAGGAAGACGGCCGGGGGCGCCATGCGGTTGGTGATCGTCCAGAAGAAAATGCTTTCCTTGCCGGCGAGATCAAAGCGGCTCAGCGCGTAACAGGCAAGAAAGCCGAGGGTCGTGACCAGGACTGCGTTTCCAGACGAGATGACCAGCGAATTGATCATGTATCGCCGCAATGTCTCGTTCGTCAGCACGTCCTGATAGTTCTTCCAGAAGAAGCTGCTGATGACGACGTCTGGCGTCGAGAACAGGTCGAAGGGCTGCTTTACCGATATCACGAAGAGCCAATAGATCGGGAAGAGGGTTGCAAAGCTTATCAGCGTCCACAAGAGAACCGAAAGCCAGGGGGCCTGTCTCTGCATCAAATCAACCTCTCTTCGCGCGGGGAGCAATCAGGCCAACGTAGAGCAGCCAGCAGACGACGATGGTGAGATAAAGCACGACGACCGAAATCGCCGAACCGTAGCCGTAGTTCGTCTTCGGAAAGACTTCCCTGAAGATGTGGACGCCGATGTAGCGCGTCGACGACCCCGGACCGCCCCCGGTCAGCATCAGGACTTCGTCGACCGTGCGCAGCGCGTCCATGAGCCTAATGAACACCGTGGCCAGCAGGGCGGGACGGATCAGAGGGAGCGTGATGTGCCAGAAGATCTGGCTCTTGCCGGCGCCATCGATCTGCGCCTGCTCGAAGGGATCGGGCGGAAGCGAAACCAGAGCAGCAATCAGGGACAGGGTGACCAGCGGTGTCCAGTGCCAGACGTCCATGATAACGGTGATGGTGAAGGCCGCGGCGGCGCTCTGGCCGATGTTCAAATCATACCCGAACCAGCTTCGTAAGAGATATGGGATGATGCCGATCGACGGGGTCGTCATCAGCTTCCACACCGATCCGACGATGATGGGTGCCATGATCAGAGGAAGGGTGTGGATGGTGCGGAAGAAGGCTTTTCCCGGAAAATCCTTCATCAGCGCCTGCGCGAGTATGTATCCGAGGACGAGTTCGGAAACGACGGCAAAGAAGACGAAGGCGATGGTGATTCCCAGCGAGGCGAGGAACTGTTTGTCGAAGACGAGGGTGCGGTAGTTCGAGGCCCAGTTGAAGACCATCAGCGGATTTGCGGCGAATGGGTTCCACTGGTGAAACGAAACCCAGACGACGTAGATGAATGGAAAGATGCCGAAGAGACCGAGGATCAGGATCGTCGGTGACAGCAACAGCCATCCAAGCTTTTGTGAATGCATTGCCTCATCCTCTCTGGCCCCCTGGGGCGGCCTATCGAGCCAAGAAAGAGACGGGTCGCCAAGCGAAGACGACCCGCCAAGGTGGGGAGGATGATTTATTTGCGATAGCCGAGCGACGTGAGCTCCTCTTCCGTCTTGGCGGCCATCTGGTCGAGGCCTTCGTCGGGCGCGATCTTGCCGGTCAGGATGTCGAAGAAGATCGGCAGGGTTGCTTCACGCAACTGGGCGTGGAACGGATACGGGGGTGCGCCGGCGAAGAGTTTGCCTTCATCCTTCAGCATCGTGTAGAAGCCGCCGAGCTTGACATCCATCGCCTTGACCTTCGGATCATCGAAGGTCGCCTTATTGGTGATGCGGGGTGCCGCGATCGCCCAATCGGGCTGCACATCGTTCTGACCCATGAATTCGAGGAAGAGCAGGGCCGCTTCCTTGTTCTTGGACGTAATCGGCAGGCCGAAAGCGCCGCCGTCGTAATAGCCGATATAGCCCTTTCCGGATTTCGCATCTTCCAGAACGCCCGGTTCGAGCGGCGGCAGGGCAAAGCCTACTTTGTCGACCACCTTCGACTGCGCAGGATCACTCGCAATCCATGCCGCGTTCTCGCCGTAGATCAATCCTTGGGCGACACGGCCGGCAGCGAAGGTCGTCGCAGTCTCCGTCCAGGTGGACTGGGTCGATTCCGGTGGAGCGATATCGCGCAGGTGCAGCCAGTATTTCAGCGCGGCCTTCGCCTTGTCGCTGTTCATCGCGCCGCCATGCTCGACGGTTGCAGCATAGTTGTTGCCGGCGTCGATGCCCCAGTTATAGACGCCGAAGGTCGGCGCGATGGATTCGAAAAATTCATACCATGACGCCGCGTGACCTGTATGGGCCTGAGCCGTGGTGCCCCATAGCTCAATACCGTTATCCTTGCCGTATTTGGTGAAGAATTCGGCGATCTGCGTGTAGTCCTCATGCGTGGTCGCCGGCTTGAGGTCCTTGCCGGTTTCCTTCTTGAAGGCTTCCTTGATCTTCGGATCGTCGAAAAGGTCCTTGCGATAGAGGTAGGTCTTCAGGAAGGCTTCCATCGGGACGCCAAAGAGATCACCCTTCTTATCCTTGAAATAGTCGGCGAAGCTGGTGAAGTTGGCGTCGTCGTAGGTCGGCGCCTTCAGATCCGCCTGATCCTTCAGCGTCTGAGTGATGTTGACGAGGAAATTCCGGGACAGATACGAGTAGATGATGTCCTGTTCGATGTAGACCATGTCATAGATGCCGGTCTTGGCCTCCATGTCCTTGATGGCCTTGTCGTACATCTGATCCCAGGACGTTGTCTCGATCTCGACTTTGATGCCGGTCTTCTTCTCGAATTCCGGGGCGAGCACGTTCTTGATGTAGTTCGATGGCGGCGTGCTTTCGGTCACGCCGTGCAAGGTCACGCCTTTGAACTTGGCGCCGGCGTCAGACCAGAAGTCTGCCCAGGCCGGCGAAGCGGCGGTGGCGAGGCTGAGCGTCAGCGCAAGCGCGCTGGCCTTCAGAGCGTAATTCATTTCAATCCTCCCAGATAGCAGCGAGATCATTTCGCCGAGCCATTTTGTAGACGAAAAATGCTGCCCACGCAATATTTGTTGTCTAAACCTGCAAATATCACGGCTATGTTGTTGATTTTGGTGAGAACTAATTCCGGCGAAAATAACAAATGCAGGACTATCAAACTAAAATGCTGCAACGCAACGAATTTGCTCGCACTGGCAAAATCAGAATCTGTGAATTTATTTGTTGCTTTACCATACTAAATGGCATAGCTGTGGCGCAATTGAAGGCTTTCAGCGGAGGAAAAAAGCCATGCGCCGATTGGGCATCCATTCATTTGTATGGACAGGCGGCCAAACACAGGAGGGCCTTGAAATGGCCCTTAACAAAACGGCCGAGCATGGATATCGCACGATCGAATTCGCTTATCTGCGCCCCGAGAAGTTCAATCTCGACCGTCTGGCGAAGCTCGCACAATCGCTCGATGTCGAGATCGGCGTGACGATGGGGCTGCCGGTCGACAAGGATATTTCGAGCGAGGATGCCGCTGCTGTATCCGCCGGCAAGCAGACGCTGGCCGATGCGGTGCGTGCGGTCCGTGACATCGGCGGAAACAAGCTCGGCGGTATTCTCTATTCCGCGCACACCAAGTACAACCGCCAGCCGACGAAGAAGGGCTGGGACAACAGCGTCGCTACGATCGCTGCGACTGCTGATGTCGCGAAGGAAGCGAGGGTCGATCTCGTCCTGGAGATCGTCAATCGCTTCGAGACGAACCTTCTGAACACGGCGGCCCAGGGATTGAAGTTCATCGCCGAGACCGGATCGGACCATGTCCGACTGCATCTCGACACCTTTCACATGAATATCGAGGAAGCAAATCCCGCTGCAGCGATCCGGCTCGCCGGCGACAAGATCGGCTACTTCCACATCGGCGAAAGCAATCGCGGCTATCTTGGCGACGGTGTCATCAATTTCGATCTCATCTTCGATGCGTTGCTCGATATCGACTACAGGCGCGACATCGTGTTCGAAAGCTTTTCGACCGCCGTCGTCGATGAAGGCCTTTCGCTTGCCTGTGCAATCTGGCGCGACACGTGGACCGATAACGACCCGCTGGCGGCCCATGCCAAACGCTATATCGAATTGAAGTATGAAGAAGCGAAACGTCGCCGCGTCACGAACGCTCGCCCCTGATAATCCTTCTGCCGATCTGCTTCGCAAGTGTAGGCTGAAGCAGTCGATTTGAAGAGAAATGAACATGAACGACACCGTTTCCATCGGAAGCTCGCCGCGCAGGATCAGGCAGAACAACATCGTCGCAGCCCTGCAGACGATCTACAGCCATCGCCGCCTGAGCCGGGCCGATCTGGCGCGGAAGCTCGGAATGAACCGTTCGTCGTCAGGCGAGATCGTTGCCGAACTGACGGAGAGCGGCTTTGTTCAGGAGTCGGAGGAGAACAGCAGACAGCGCCCGGAGCAATCCCGCGCCGGCCGTCCGGGGATCATGCTCAAACTGGTTCCGGATGCCGCGTTCTTCGCCGGGATCGAACTTGGCGTCGAGCATATATCTGCTGTCGTCGTCGATTTTTCGGCAGATGTCCGGGCCTGTCGCAGGCTGGCCTTCCACGCGCAGTCCTCGACCGTGGAGGAGGCGGTGGCATGCGGCGTCGAGCTCATTGTGGACGCGATGTCGAAGGAGATGATTGAGCGTTGTCGGGGGCTCGGCATATCCGTGCCGGCGCATATCCGGCCGGAAGGGATTGTCACGCTTGCGCCGATCATCGGCTGGCGGGAGGTGCCTTTGAAGGAGATCGGCCGCAGCGCCTTTCCGGCCGAGGTGCCGATCGCGGTCGAAAACGATGCCAACGCCTTCGCCATCGGTGACAGCTATCGTCACGGCGTTGCCGGTGTGACGCTCTTTCTACTGATGGAGACCGGTGTCGGCGGCGGGATCATGATCGACGGAAAGCTGTTTCGCGGCGGTCATGGCCTTGCAGGCGAAATCGGCCATACCCTCGTGCCGGGAAGCGGGGGACAGAAATTCGAGCAATTGATCGGCCGCGAAGTGCTGATCCGGCAGTACCGGGAAGCGACCGGCCGCACCGACGCAGACCTGCAGGAGTTCCTCACCGACGTTCGCGATCGCGTTCCGGACGCGGTAAACATAGCGGAGATCTGGTCGCGGCATCTTGCCTATGCGCTGCTTCAGGCCTGTCGTCTGCTCGACCCGGACCGGATCGTGCTGGGCGGTTCCGTGGCCTCGCTCTATCCGATGGTGGCTGCCCGCGTGGCGGTCCACATGTCGGAGGGCCAGAATATTCCTTTTCCGACACCCGAGATCGTCGTCGATGGCGATGCGGAGTTCGGTTCCGCCTTCGGGGCGGCATGCATGCTGCACCGGCGCTTCCTTTCTCTCGAAAACGAGGAGTTCGGTGGCGAAGACGGTGCAATACAACGGTCAACAGCGATTTAACGACATCTATCGAAAGCAGGATGGCAATGGCTTCAGTGTTGGCTCCGGATCATCTCGGTCCCACGGTTTGCGTCGGCGAGATCCTCGTGGAGATCGTTGCTACGACAACCGGAGACGGATTCCTGGAAGCTCAGCCGCTTGTCGGCCCGTTTGCCAGCGGGGCGCCGGCGATCTTCATCTCGCAATGCGGCCGGCTTGGCGGAGCGGCGGCAATGGTGGGTGCGGTCGGCAATGACGATTTCGGTCGCGTCAATATCGACCGCCTCAGGCGCGATGGCGTCGATGTGTCTACCATTGCCATCGATCCTGACTATCCGACTGGAAGCGCCTTCGTCCGTTACCGCAAGGACGGCTCCCGTGACTTCGTCTACAATATCGCGAAATCCGCGGCCGCCCGCTTCGGCTGGTCTCAGGGTGTCGCCGATCTCATCAACCGCAGCGGACATCTCCATGTGATGGGTTCGGCTCTCTCCGTTCCGAGCGCTCGGGAAGTAATCGACAAGGCGGTCGATATTGTGAAGACGCGAGGCGGCACGCTCTCGGTCGATCCGAACATCCGCAAGGAATTGCAGCTCGATGAGGATACCGAGCGCCGATTTTCGATGCTTGTCGCCGCCGCTGACCTTCTTTTGCCGTCAGGGGAAGAGCTCGAGCGCGCCGCGGGCATCGCGGGCGAAGCCGCGGCGATCCGCCGCCTGTTCGACATCGGCGTGAAGGAGATCGTGCTGAAGCGCGGAGCGGAGGGCGCGACCTATTTCGGCAGGGACGGAGACCGGATCGATGCTCCTGCATTCCTCGTCAAGGAGGTCGATCCGACCGGTGCCGGCGATTGCTTCGGCGGCGCCTATCTCACCTGCCGGCGGCTCGGAATGTCTCCAGGCGAGGCTCTCGCCTATGGTTCGGCCGCCGGTGCGCGCAACGTGACCGTTCGCGGTCCGATGGAAGGCGCTGGCACCCGTCAGGAGCTCGACGCGTTCATCGCTTCGACGGAAAGGCGCTCCTGATGCAGATAGCACTCAACGAACTGGCTGCACTCAGGGTCCAGGGGCGTCCCGCGGGTATCGTCTCTGTCTGTTCGGCCCACCCAATCGTACTGCGGGCAGCGTTGCGTCATGGGCGTGACCATGCGAGCACGGTCCTGATCGAAGCCACCTGCAATCAGGTCAACCATCTGGGCGGCTATACCGGAATGACCCCTGCGGACTTTGCCGCCCTCGTGCTGCGCATCGCCAAAGAGGAGGGCTGCCCGAAAAACCTCATCATGCTTGGGGGCGACCACCTCGGGCCAAATCCCTGGCGGGACCGTGGGGCCGAAGAGGCCATGGCTGAAGCCGAAAGGATGGTGGCGGCCTATGTCGATGCCGGATTTCGCAAGATCCATCTGGACGCGTCGATGGGCTGCATGGGCGAACCCGCCGCGCTGGACGACGAGACGACTGCCCATCGCGCTGCCCGCCTTGCCGCTGTCGCGGAGACCTCGGCAAGGAGGGCAGGGGGCGCCATGCCGGTTTATGTGATCGGCACCGAGGTTCCTCCTCCCGGCGGTGCGGATCATGCGCTGACCACGATCGAGCCGACTGCGGCTTCCGCTGCCAGGCGAACCATCGATGTCCATCGTCGTGTCTTCGCTGAGGCCGGCCTTGCGGAGGCGTTTGCGCGCGCTATCGGCCTGGTGGTGCAGCCCGGCGTCGAGTTCGGCAACCACAACGTCATCCGCTACGACCGCAGCAGGATCGACGCATTGAAACAGGTGCTCGGGGACGAGCCGCAATTCGTGTTCGAAGCGCATTCCACCGATTATCAGGGCACCGATCCGCTGACCGCGCTGGTCGAAGATGGGTTTCCCATTCTCAAGGTCGGGCCAGAGCTGACCTTCGTGCTGCGCGAGGCGCTCTATGGGCTGGATCTGATCGCCTCTGATCTCGTGCCTGATTATGGCGAGCGTCCGCTTTACGCCGCGATGGAAGCGCTCATGCTGGCGCATCGGGAAAACTGGAGCCGGCACTATCACGGCACGGAGAATGAGCAGCGCTGGCTTCGGCATTATTCGCTGTCCGATCGCATCCGATACTATTGGGCGTCGAAAGAGGCTCAATCCGCCGTCGCACGCCTTTGCGACGCGCTTGCCGGAAAATCCGTGCCGTTTCCGTTGTTCCGGCAGTACATGCCGGCCGCCCAGCAGTTTTGTGACATGCCGCTGGATCCTGTGGAGGTTCTGATCTGGCGGGTGACGAAGAGTCTTGCCGACTATCATGCAGCATGCGGCGCAGGCAGATAGCGCTGCTCAACCGAGGAGGAAAGAATGAACGAGTTGAAAGGGAAGGTCGCGGCAATCACCGGCGCGGCGTCGGGTATCGGAATGGCGTCGACCGAGGCAATGATCGCGGCAGGCGCCACGGTCGTTCTCGTTGACCGCGACGAGAAGGCGCTTCAGTCGGCCTGCGAACGCCTTGGTGAGCGGGCGATACCTCTCGCTTTGGACCTGCTGGATCCTCAGGCTTGCGCTAAGCTTCTTGACCGCGTGTTGTCTAAGGTTGGGCAGCTCGACATTCTGCATGCCAACGCCGGCACCTATATCGGCGGGGACCTCGCAGATGCCGATCTGGACGCCATCGACAGGATGCTGAACCTGAACGTCAATGTCGTCATCAAGAATGTCCGGACGGTCATTCCGCACATGATCGAACGCGGCATCGGCGACATCATCGTCACGAGCTCGGTCGCGGGCCATGCGCCCGTTCCCTGGGAGCCGGTCTATTCGCCGTCGAAATGGGCGATGCATTGCTTCGTCCAGACGATGCGCAGGCAACTGCTGAAAAGCGGTATTCGTGTCGGCTCGGTTTCGCCGGGACCGGTCATCAGCGCATTGCTTGCCGACTGGCCGGAAGAGAACCTGCGCAAGGCCAAGGAGGCCGGCGCCCTGATCGAACCCAAGGAGGTGGCGGATGCGATCATGTTCATGCTGACGCGTCCGCGCAACGTGACGATCCGCGACATCGTGGTTCTTCCAAGCGCATTCGACATCTGAGGAGCTTGACGATGAGCTATCAGGAAAAATTCCGCCTTGACGGCGAGCGCGCCGTCGTCACCGGCGGCGGGCGGGCCATCGGGCTTTGCTGCGCTCACGCACTCGCCGAAGCCGGTGCAGCCGTCGTCGTCATCGAGCGCAATGAATCCGACGCCGAGCAGGCTCTGGCGCTCAAAGACCAGGGATACGACGTCGAGCTGCGTCTCGGCGATGTGACCGATTCCGCCCGCATGGAGGCGATCGCCAATGAACTCGCCGGCAGTGGCCGCCCGGCAACGATCCTGGTGAACAATGCGGGGATTGGGCAGAACGGGATTGCGGCCGAAGATGTGACGGATGCCGATTGGCTGCGGATGATGAATGTCAACGTCAACGGCGTCTTCTGGTGCTCGCGTTCCTTCGGCCGCCATATGGTGGCGATGAAACGGGGTGCGATCGTCAATCTCGGCTCGATGTCCGGCATCATCTGCAATCGGCCGCAGCCGCAGACGGCCTATAACGTTTCCAAGGCTGCCGTTCACCACCTCACCCGTTCCATGGCCGCCGAATGGGCTCAGCATGGTGTCAGGATCAATGCGGTCGCTCCGACCTATATCGAGACGCCGATGGTTGCAGCCGTCGAAGCCAATCGCGAGCGGATTCCGATCTGGCTCGCCGATACGCCGATGGGGCGAATGGGCACGCCTGAGGAGGTCGCAAGCGCGGTTCTCTTTCTCGCATCCGGTGCGGCAAGCCTGATGACGGGAGCAATCGTCAATGTCGATGCGGGATTCACCTGCTGGTAGACCGGGTCGGGTGAGAGTCTCAAGGCGCCGGCGATTCTGCTGACGCTTCGCTTTCTCCCGCCAGCCTGCCCATCTGCACGGTGGTTCGTCAGCTTTTGACCGGATCATCCTTCACGGCATCGGAAAACTTCCGCATCAGGCGGACCAGATTGTCCAGATCACCGGGATCCCATGTCTTGAATACTTCGATCCCTATCCTCTCACGCGCCGCATCGTTGTGATCGTGATGACGTTGGCTGCTAAGCTCCGGTCGTGCGATGCTCGAAGCGGGTAACGCGAAAGTTCGTTTCCAAAGATGCAGCAATTTGGTCAGCACCCGGAATGCCTTGAACGGATGTCCATCTGATCTCGTAGATTAGCTCTCGGTACGCCTCATCGCTGTCCCTGAGCTCTGTGAAGGTCGCTTCTGAAAGCTCGATAGCCGCCTTCTTCAGATCAGGAATGCCGGCCTCGACCGGCAGTCTGATTGCGACCATGCCTTTCTGTTGGCCTGATATCCACCGGTCTACCTGCTTCAGCGGAGAAAGGATCAGGACGGCCAGGACGGTAACAATGGAACCCACAGCGATTTGCCCGCCGCCGAAACACAGGCCGATCGCCGTGATCAGCCACAGCGTGGCCGCCGTAGTCACGCCGGTTGCGATGTCGCCCCTCTTCAGGATCGCCCCGCCACCGATAAAGCCCACGCCGGTGAGGACGCCGAGTGGGAAGCGCAATATATCCATTGATCCGTTCACGCTTTGGCTCGTCGCCAGGAGGATATTCGCCTGGATCATCGAGAGACAGGCCGCTAGTCCGACGAGGATGGTCGTGCGCAATCCCGCGACATGTCCCCCACGTTCCCTGTCGAGGCCGATGAATGCGCCGGCGATAATCGTTGCCGCCAGACGGATTGCGATGTCCGTCCAGCTCGGCGTGATCGGCATCAGGTCGATCAAATCCAATTCCATGCTCCCCTTGTCGCGGATCAGCGCTCAGAACGCGGGATCGCTGCCGATCGTTTAATGCGGGAAGCTAGAGCGTGGCCGGCAAGCCGGCCAGTGGGGCAGTAAAATCCGTCACGGAATCGGCAAGTGCAGGATCGGGTTCATTCCGCGGAGACCTGATGGCGCAGGCTTCCGGCCGAATGGCGAATGACCTCGGAAATCTGGAGCAGCTGCTTGGCCAGAGGCGTCGAATTGCGCCAGATGATTCCGATCGTTCGCAAGGGTTGGGGCGTGCGAAACCGGGAGATGGAGACATCCGCCGAGCGCGTCTCCACCGGCACCGCCATTTCGGGGATGAGGGTGACGCCGATACCGGCGCTGACCATCTGCACCAGCGTCGAGAGCGAGCTGCCCTCCATGATTTCGCGGGGACGCGTCGATTCTATTCCGCAGAAGGACAGGGCCTGATCGCGAAAGCAGTGCCCTTCCTCCAGGAGAAGCAGGCGCATTTCGCGCAGAGCCTCGGGTTCCGGCACCGGTTTGCCTTCGTCTTCGCGCCGTCGGACCAGCAGGAACTCCTCTTCGAACAGCCTGATTTCGGTCAGCGATGGCTCCGATACCGGCAATGCGACCACCGCCAGATCCAGCTCGCCCTGCGCCACTTCATGAACCAGCCTGGCCGTCAGCGTTTCGCGCACCTGAATTTCGATATTATCGAAGGTTCTGTTCAGGTCGCTGATAATCGCCGGGAGCAGATAGGGGGCGATGGTCGGAATGATGCCGATCCTCAGCCGCGTCAACAACCTGTCCTGCGAGGCACGGGCGAGGTCGCCGAGTTCGTCCACAGCCCGTAGAATGTCGCGAACCCTCAGCGCAAAGAGCTGTCCGAAAGCGGTCAATTTCACTTCGCGCGCACCGCGTTCGAAGAGATTTCCGCCGAGCTCTTCCTCAAGCTCCTTGATCTGCATGGACAGAGCGGGTTGCGAGATCGCACAGGCATCGGCCGCATGCCGGAAACGGCCGTGACGTGCCAGGGCTTCGAAATAGCGAAGCTGCTTGAGGGTAATATTGGTCATAAGGCCAACTTATCGCAGCCATCAGTAAATCCAACTTAAAATTATCACATGCTTCCGATAAAAGGGAGGAACAGGGAGGATGCGTGCCGACCCCGATCGAACCGGGACGAGGTGTGGGCACGCGATCAGCCCCCGATAGTTTAACGGACAAGGCGGCTGCAGAATGGTCGTCTGAAGCAACAGGAGAAAACTATGGACCAGAAACCAGAGAGCGCGGGCAAATGTCCCGTTGATCATTCGGGAGCACGCGGCAGAGGCAATCGCGACTGGTGGCCGAACCAGCTCGACCTGCAGATGCTGCACCATCACTCCGGCCTTTCCGACCCGATGGGCAAGGATTTCGATTATGCCGAAGCGTTCAAGGCGCTCGATCTCGATGCGGTGAAGAAGGACCTTCATGCGCTGATGACGGATTCGCAGGACTGGTGGCCGGCCGATTTCGGTCATTACGGCGGCCTGTTCATCCGCATGGCCTGGCACAGCGCCGGCACCTACCGCATCACCGACGGCCGCGGCGGCGCCGGTCAGGGCCAGCAGCGTTTTGCGCCGCTCAATTCCTGGCCTGACAACGTCAACCTCGACAAGGCCCGCCGCCTGCTGTGGCCGATCAAGCAGAAATACGGCAACAGCATCTCCTGGGCCGACCTGTTGATCCTGACCGGCAACGTCGCGCTCGAATCCATGGGCTTCAAGACCTTCGGTTTCGCCGGCGGCCGTGCCGACGTCTGGGAGCCGGAAGAGCTCTACTGGGGTCCGGAAGGCACTTGGCTCGGCGACGAGCGCTATAGCGGCGAACGTGAACTGGCAGAGCCGCTCGGCGCCGTGCAGATGGGCCTGATCTACGTCAACCCGGAAGGCCCGAACGGCACGCCCGATCCGCTCGCATCCGCTCGCGACATCCGCGAGACCTTCGCCCGCATGGCGATGAATGACGAAGAGACCGTGGCGCTGATCGCCGGTGGCCACACGTTCGGCAAGACCCATGGCGCCGGCGACCCGTCATTCGTCGGCGTCGATCCCGAGGGCGGCGCGCTCGAGGCCCAGGGTCTCGGCTGGGCGAGCACGTTCAACAGCGGCGTCGGTCGCGATGCGATCGGTAGTGGCCTGGAAGTCACCTGGACGACCACTCCTACTAAGTGGAGCAATAATTTCTTCTGGAACCTGTTCGGCTATGAATGGGAGTTGGAAAAGAGCCCGGCGGGTGCCCATCAGTGGGTGGCAAAGGGCGCTGGCGCCACGATCCCGGATGCCTTCGATTCTTCGAAGAAGCACCTGCCGCGAATGCTCACCTCCGACCTCGCACTGCGCTTCGACCCGGTCTACGAGAAGATCTCGCGCCGCTTCATGGAAAACCCGGATCAGTTCGCCGACGCCTTTGCCCGCGCCTGGTTCAAGCTGACTCACCGCGATATGGGACCGAAGGTGCGCTACCTCGGCAAGGAAGTGCCCGCCGAAGACCTGATCTGGCAGGATGTCATCCCGGCCGTCGACCATCCGCTCGTTGACGACCAGGACATTGCCGGTCTCAAGGCCAAGGTCGCTGCTTCCGGCCTGACGGTGCAGGAACTGGTCTCGACAGCCTGGGCCTCCGCCTCGACCTTCCGCGGCTCCGACAAGCGCGGCGGCGCCAATGGAGCACGCATCCGTCTTGCGCCGCAGAAGGATTGGGAGGTCAACGACCCGGCACAGCTCGCCAAGGTTTTGGGTGTTCTGGAAGGCATCCGGAAGGACTTCAATGCGGCCCAGACCGGCGGCAAGAAGATCTCGCTCGCCGATCTGATCGTGCTGGCCGGTGCGGCCGGTGTCGAAAAGGCGGCTAAGGCCGGTGGTCACGACATCGTCGTACCGTTCACGCCGGGCCGCATGGATGCAACCGCGGAGCAGACCGACGTTGCGTCCTTCGCGGTTCTGGAGCCGCGCATCGACGGTTTCCGCAACTATGTGAACGGCAAGCGCCAGCAGTTCATGAAGCCCGAGGAAGCACTCGTCGACCGCGCCCAGCTCCTGACGCTGACCGCACCGGAAATGACCGTGCTCGTCGGCGGGCTGCGGGTGCTGACGGCCGGCAAGCCGGAGCACGGCGTCTTCACCGCGCGTCCGGAAGTGCTGACGAATGACTTCTTCGTCAACCTGCTCGACATGGGCACCGTCTGGGCGCCGGTTGCCGGCAAGGACGGCGTCTACGAAGGACGCGACCGCAAGACGAAGGAACTCAGGTGGACGGGCACCCGCGTCGACCTGATCTTCGGCTCGCATTCGCAGCTTCGCGCCCTTGCGGAAGTCTACGGCCAGTCGGATGCCAAGGCGAAGTTCGTCAAGGACTTCGTCGCCGCCTGGAACAAGGTCATGAACGCCGATCGCTTCGACCTCGTCTGATTGAAAAGCCCTGTCTGGACGCGGCGGGTGCCGCCGCGTCCAGACGTTAGCGTCCTTTGAATCTATGTATTGAGATTTCGATGCTGTAGCGTGATCGAACATCGCTGTTCGGTATTGGGCGTTCGATTTTTCAGCCCGTTTTCTCTTTCGGAGACGGCTGCGATCGGCGCAGTCGCATGCTCTGAATTTGTCCGCCCGGAACCGGTCCGTAGCCTCGCAAGAGACGCAGGTATGTCGGTACGCCTGATATCAGCAAAGAGAGACGATACGCCGGTCAGTTACCCACTGCGCCATGAGGCGCATGTTCGACGATCTCGCGGGCTGCGCCGTAATCGCGCTCATGGGCCGAGCGAACACGGTGTTCGGTCCGGCCGGCCAGATCACGATGGTAGCGGTCGGTCATGCCGTCGGCATAGGTGCCGGTATCGGCGTCGAAGTCTTCATTCGACGGCTTGATCGAGAAAAATTTGAACATCTTCAGGGTCCTCCTCAGCGTGCCATCAACACCCGGACGTATCGTTCGGTTCCTTCTATAAGATGATTATAATGAAAAAATTAACCATGTTTAAACAAGCGGCACGCATTTGAGGCGCATGCCGCCTGATTGCTTAAGATTGTCATGCCTGATGCAGGAGCAGCGCCAGCAACTGCTGCAGCGAAACGCCGCCGAGCGGCTGGCCATTTTGCGAGACGACCAGGGCTGAAGGGACATCGGCCCGCGACATTTCCCGCAATGCTCCTTCGATATCCATGTCTTCGGCAAGTTGCAGCTGGCTTTCGACCGAGATCTGCTTCGCGACGGCACCGATTTTGATAACTCGACCGCGATTGACCTCCTTGACGAAGGCGGCGATGTAATCGTTGGCCGGGTTGAGGACGATCTCAGCCGCCGAACCCTGCTGAATGACCTCGCCGTCGCGCAGGATGGCGATTTTCTCCCCGAGCCGGAGAGCTTCGTCGAGATCGTGGGTGATGAAGACGACCGTTTTCTTCAGGTCCTTCTGCAGATCGAGGAGGACGGTCTGCATGTCGACGCGGATCAGCGGATCGAGCGCCGAATAGGCTTCGTCCATCAGCAGGATTTCGGCATCATTGGTAAGCGCCCGCGCCAGGCCGACGCGCTGTTGCATGCCGCCGGAAAGCTGGTTCGGATAGTGCCCATCAAAGCCCTCCAGACCAACGCGCTTGATCCAGGCATTGGCCCGTTCCTCACGCTCCGCCTTTGCAACGCCCTGGATTTCGAGACCATAGACGGTGTTCTGCAGAACGTTGCGATGCGGCAACAGGCCGAAACGCTGGAAGACCATGGCAGTCTTCCGGCGGCGGAATTCGCGAAGCTGCAGGGCATCCATGCGGCAGACATCCTCGCCGCCATAGAGCACCTCCCCCGACGTCGGGTCGATCAGCCGGTTGATATGGCGGATCAGCGTTGACTTGCCGGAGCCGGAAAGGCCCATGATGACGGTGATCCTGCCGCCGGGGATGGTGATGTTGATGTCTTTCAGACCCAGAACATGGCCATGTTCTCTGTTGAGCTCGGTCTTCGACATGCCGTTGCTGACCGCTTCCACATAGTCGCCGCCGCGCGGGCCGAAGATCTTGAAGAGGCTCCGGATTTCAATCGAATTGCTAGCCATGCACGATCTCCCGGTGCTTCTGGAGCCGCAGGCCATAGGCCTGGCTGATGCGGTCGAAGATGATGGCAATGCCGACGATGGCGAGACCGTTGAAGACGCCGAGGGTGAAGTACTGGTTGGAGATAGCCTTGAGAACCGGTTGTCCGAGCCCCTGAACGCCGATCATCGAGGCGATGACCACCATGGCGAGCGCCATCATGATCGTCTGATTGATGCCGGCCATGATGGTCGGCAGCGCCAGTGGCAGCTGGACGTTGCGAAGTTTCTGCCAGCTCGATGAACCGAAGGCATCGGCCGCCTCCAGCACATTCTCGTCCACCATGCGGATACCAAGATTGGTGAGACGGATCATCGGCGGCAAGGCATAGATGACGACGGCAATGACGCCGGGCACACGGCCGATACCCAGAAGCATGACGACGGGGATCAGGTAGACGAAGCTCGGCATTGTCTGCATGACGTCGAGAATGGGGTTGACGATCCTCTGCATCGTATTCGACCGCGCCATCAGGATGCCGAGAGGCAGGCCGATCACGATGGAGAGCACAGTGCAGACGAAGATCATCGACACGGTCTTCATCGTATCCTGCCACATGTCGAAATAGCCAATGACAAGAAGCGTCAGCACACAGCCGATGACCACCTTCCAGCTGCGGCTGGCAAACCAGGCGATGGCAGCAAAGACGATCAGTACGATTGGCCAGGGCGTGCCGGTCAGCAACCGTTCAGCCCAGATGAGGAAGCTTTGCAGCGGGTTGAAGGCTGCTTCGATGCCGTCGCCATAGGCGCGGGTGAAGGCGCGAAATCCTTCATCCACGCTCTTTTTCAGCGCGCGCAGCGTCTCGTCGTTCATGGTCGGAAATTTCCAGAGCCAATCCATAGCGGTTCCCAAAATAGATAATGGCGGCGGCCGATTGTTGTTTTGGCCGTCGCGCCGAAGGATTGTCTGGGCAGCGATAAGCTGCCCATGTTATGTCCGAGTGACTAAAGCGAAGCCTTGATCTTCTCTGCGGCTTCTGGCGAGACCCAATCCTTCCAGAGAGGCTCGTTGTTCTTCAGGAAGTATTTGGCGCCATCTTCGCCGGTTGCCTGATTGTCGGTCATCCAGGCGATCAGCTTGTTGACGGTGTCATTGGTCCAGGCGCGCTTCTTGAGGTAATCAATGGCCGGGCCGCCGCGATCGGCGAAGGTCTTGCTGATCAGCGTCTGCACGTCATCCGCCGGCCATGCATTCGGCTTGGGATCGGCGCAATCGGCAACCGAGGTGCAGCGCTTCCATTCGGCGGCGTCGTATTCCGTTCCGTATCCTAGCTTGACCATTTCGTATTTGCCGAGGAGCGAGGTCGGTGCCCAATAATAGCCGACCCAAGCCTGCTTGCCTTCATATGCCTTGGCAATCGAGCCATCAAGACCAGCGGCCGAGCCGGTATCCACGAGCGTAAAGCCGGCTTTCTCTGCACCATAGGCCTTGAAGAGCTGAGATGTGACGACGGTGCCGCCCCAACCCTGCGGGCCATTGAAAACGGCGCCCTTGCTCTTGTCTTCCGGTGCCGGGAAGAGCTCGGGATGTTTCAGGAGATCCGGAATGGTCTTGATGTCGGGATGGGCGTCGGCGATGTATTTGGGGATCCACCAACCTTGGATCGCGCCGTCCGAGAGGATCTTGGCGCCCTCGACGACCTTGCCGCCTTCGAGGCCGCGCTTGACCAGTTCCGGCTGCAGGCTGACCCAGGCTTCCGGTGCAACGTCCGGCTCTCCCTTTTCCGCCATGGAGGTCAGCGTCGGGACGGTATCGCCGCTGACGATTTCCGCCGTGCAGCCATAACCTTCCTCGAGGATTAACTTATCGAGGCTCGCAGCCACTTCTGCCGACTGCCAGTTCATGCTTGCGATTGTGATATTGCCGCAATCGGCAGCAAAAGCGCTGCCGCCCGCGAGCATGGCGCCAGCTGTGAGAATGGTGGATGCCAAAAGTACTTTCATTTTTTTGTTCCCTCTGGTCGCGGTGCATCCTGAACCCGGGCGCCGGCGGCACCGCGCGCCGACCCCTGCATTGAGCCTGCTTTAGGGCTGCAACGGCCATTCTGGTTACGCCAAAAAATGGCGCATTAGAGCCTTCTTTCAATGCTGTCTTAAATACGGCGTCGCTGACGGAACGGTGGCCAGACGTAATCGCTCTGTGGTTGTTTCCGCGGCGGCGCCATGCCATTCGGTTGAACGGCTGGTTGTGCCTGTCGATCATTGAAGACGAGCGCATCAATCGCTGCCCCCATTCTCGGGCCAACTTATCACAAGCGATTTTCAATGATTTCCATGAACGAAGGACGCGCTTGTCAGAGGTTGGATACTAATATATTACTTCTTTAGTCGGGCTGCAGGGAGGCGTTTGTCGATGGTTTCGGATCCTCGATTTTCGGATCTTGCCGGTGAAGGAACGCGATGAATTCGCCCACCGGAATCATGCGCAAAAAACGATCTCTTCAAGGCGTCACAGTGCTTTCGCATCAACGCGCAGCCGCACCGCGAGCGGCGACGCTGGTCTACAATGCGCTTCTCGATGAGATCGTATCGTTGCGCCGCAAGCCGATGGAATTGTTGAACGAGAAGGAGCTCGAAGCGCAGTTCGGCGTCAGCCGCACACCGATCCGCGAGGCGATCATCCGCCTTTCCGATGACGGTCTGGTTGACGTCTTCCCGCAGTCGGGCACGTTCGTTTCCCGTATTCCGCGCCGGGCGCTTTACGAAGCGATCCTCGTGCGCAAGGCGCTAGAGGATACAACGGTTTCGATCGCGGTCGAGAAAATGACGCCGGCGGGTCTCAGGGCGCTGGAACGCAATCTTGCCGATCTCGACGCCTGTCACCGCGACGGTGATGTCGCGGCCTTCCATGTCATCGACAATGATTTTCACCAGCTCATCAGCAATATCGCCGGCTTTCCCGGCATCTGGGCGATCATCCAGCAAGTCAAGGTTCACAGTGATCGCTATCGCCTGCTGACGCTGCCGCAGCAGGGCCGTCTGACGCGCGTCATCGAGGAACATGCCGCCGTCATCGATTGCATGCGAGCGGGCGACAAGGACGGTGCGAAGACTGCCATGGAATTCCATCTCGGCAAGCTCCTGCACGAAGTCGAAAAGGCCGAGATGCTCGACCCCGCTTATTTCATTGAGGATGCCCCGTCGATGGCGGCATCCGGAGGAGAGAAGGATCATTGCAATGCAGATTGACGTACGGCACGCCTCCCATCCCGAAGCGGTGCGCGGTTTCGATACGGAAACGCTGCGGCGTCACTTCTTGGTCGAGACGGTGTTTGTACCAGGCGAGATCAGGCTCACCTATTCCCACTATGACCGTATGGTCATCGGTGGTGCAGCGCCGCTCGGCGCGGTTCTGGCGCTGACGGCGCCGAAGGCCATCGGCCAGGAGACGTTTCTGGCGGAGCGCGAACTTGGCGTGCTGAACGTCGGTCATGCGGGCCGCATCGTCGTTGACGGCAAGGCCTACGAACTGGCGAAATATGATTGCCTCTATATCGGCAAGGGCGCCGTCGATGTCAGCTTCGAAAGTGCGGATGCCGGCAATTCCGCGAAATTCTACCTCGTTTCGACGCCGGCCCATGCAAGCCACCCGACCGTGCTCCTGACGCGCGACAAGGCGCGGCATCTGACGCCGGGCGAGGCGGCGACCGCCAACAAGCGTTCGATCTACCAGTATATTCATCCGGAAGTCTGCCAGTCCTGCCAGCTCACGATGGGCTTCACCAGCCTGGAGACCGGCAGCATCTGGAATACGATGCCGAGTCATACGCATGACCGGCGCATGGAGGCCTATTTCTATTTCGACCTCGATGCCGACCAGCGTGTCTTCCATTTCATGGGCGAACCGCGTGAGACGCGGCACATGCTCGTTGCTAACGAGCAGGCGATCATCTCGCCGCCCTGGTCGATCCATTCCGGCGCGGGCACCAAGAACTACAGCTTCATCTGGGCGATGGCCGGCGACAACAAGAGCTTCACCGATATGGACCATATCGCAATCGGCGATCTCAAGTGATGGCGATGCAGGCTCTTTTCGATCTCTCTGGCAAGATCGCCGTGGTCACCGGCGCCAATACCGGCATCGGGCAGGGGATCGCCGTCGCATTGGCTGAGGCCGGTGCGTCGATCGTCGCCGTCGGCCGTTCGTCGATGGATGAGACGGAGGCGCTGGTCGCAAGCGCCGGCACCAAATTCCACGTGATCAAGGCCGATCTTGGCACGATCGAACCGGTCAAGCCGATCGTCGCGGAGGCGCTGGAGCGCTTTGGTGGTCTCGATATCCTCGTCAACAATGCCGGCATCATCCGTCGTGCCGACGCGATCGATTTCACCGAGGAAGACTGGGACGCGGTGATGAATGTCAACCTGAAGACAGCCTTCTTTCTGTCTCAGGCGGCGGCTCGCCACATGCTCGAAAAAGGCCGCGGCAAGATCATCAACATCGCTTCGCTGCTCTCCTTCCAGGGCGGCATTCGCATTCCGTCTTACACGGCCTCGAAGAGCGGCCTTGCGGGGCTGACGCGGCTGCTCGCCTGCGAATGGGCCGGCAAGGGCGTCAACGTCAACGCCATCGCGCCCGGCTATTTCGTCACCAATAACACGACGGCACTGCGCGAAGATGCCGATCGCAACGCGAGCATCCTTGCCCGCATTCCGGCCGGCCGCTGGGGTAAGCCAAGCGATATCGGCGGTGCCGTGGTCTTCTTGGCATCATCGGCATCCGACTACGTGCATGGCGCCGTGCTGCCGGTCGACGGAGGCTGGCTGGCGCGCTGACGCGACAGCATGCCTGTTCCGGCCAATAGTGGCGTCTTGGAGCGCTGGTCACGATAATCCCAATCTTATCGCCGCGGCCTCCCAGGCCGCGGCGTTCGTTTTTGGTGCACAACAATTCCGGGCCGCATCGCATATCTCTGTCGCAAAAACGTTGACGATTTATCGATAATTTCTTAGTGATGTCGGAAACGATTGGCGGAGGCGATTTTGTCGGGCATTGCGGCTGGTAGTTGGGACTTCTGGATCGATCGTGGCGGTACCTTCACGGATGTCGTCGGGCGCGACCCATCCGGCGCGCTTCATGCTCGAAAAGTGCTCTCCGAAAACCTCGAAGCCTACCGTGATGCCGCCGTCCACGGCATCAGGCAGCATCTGGGTCTCACTGCCGGCGAAGCGATACCGGCCGGGCTGATCGGCGAGGTGCGCATGGGAACCACGGTCGCCACCAATGCGCTCTTGGAGCGCAGGGGCGAACGCCTCGCGCTGATCACCACAAAGGGTTTCCGCGACGCGCTGCGCATCGGCTACCAGGAGCGCAAGAATATCTTCGCGACGGAGATCATAAAGCCGGAAGCGCTTTATCAGGATGTGGTCGAGCTCGACGAACGCGTACTGGCTGACGGTACGGTCGAGCTTCATCTCGATGAAGCATCGACGGAAGCGGCGCTGCGCGATCTGCGCACTAAGGGCTACCGCGCTGTCGCCATCGTTTTCATGCATGCCTATAAATATCCGGAGCATGAAGCGGTAGCGGCGCGCATTGCCCGCGCCATCGGTTTCGAGCAGGTTTCCGTCAGTCATGAGGTCTCGCCGCTGATCAAGTTGGTCGGCCGGGGCGATACGACCGTTGTCGATGCCTATCTTTCTCCAGTGCTCGGTCGCTATGTGCGCCAGGTTTCGGATGAGCTCGATGTAGCGCGCACCGGCGCGCGCGTCATGTTCATGATGTCCTCCGGCGGTCTGACGGCGGCCGACATGTTTCAGGGCAAGGACGCTATCCTGTCCGGCCCGGCCGGCGGTGTCGTTGGTCTTGCCAAGACCGGTGAGCAGGCGGGTTTCGGCCATGTAATCGGCTTTGATATGGGCGGCACCTCGACGGACGTTGCGCATTTCGATGGCGAATATGAGCGCGCTTTCGAAACGGAGGTTGCCGGCGTGCGCGTTCGCGCGCCGATGATGCTTATCCATACGGTGGCGGCAGGCGGCGGTTCGATCCTGCATTTCGACGGCGGCCGCTTCCGTGTCGGGCCGGATTCCGCCGGCGCCTATCCGGGGCCGGCCTGCTATCGCAATGGCGGACCGCTTGCGGTCACCGATGCCAATGTCATGGCGGGCAAGCTGTTGCCGGACTTTTTCCCGGCGATCTTCGGCCCGAACCAGGACCAGCCTCTCGATGTCGAGACGGTGCGGCAGAAATTTGCCGAACTGGCCGCCGAGATCGGCGATGAGCGCAGCCCCGAAGAGGTGGCGGATGGTTTCATCCGCATTGCCGTTGCCAATATGGTCGAGGCGATCAAGAAGATTTCCGTCCAGCGCGGTTATGACGTGACGCGTTACGTACTGAACTGTTTTGGCGGCGCCGGTGGCCAGCATGCCTGCCTTGTGGCAGACGCGCTCGGCATGAAGAGCATCCTGCTGCACCCGATGTCGGGGCTGCTGTCAGCCTATGGTATGGGGCTTGCCGATATCCGCTCCACCCGCCAGAAAGCGCTCGGCGTGCCGCTTGATGAGGCGGCACCTGAAGCGATTGCCGCACTCGGACGCGAGTTGCAGGGCGAATGCCTGCCGGAACTGGTGGCGCAGGGCGTGGATGTCGAGAAGATCAAGACGGTGCTTCGCGCCCATATCCGCTATGCCGGCACCGATACGCTGCTGGCGGTCGAGGCGCTGTTCCCGCAAGGCGACGATGCGGCGCGGCTTCGTAAGGAATTCGAGGTGCTGCACAAGCGCCGCTTCGGTTTTGTCGCGGAGGATAAGCCGCTGGTCGTTGAGGCGGCCGAGGTCGAATGCATCGGCGGTGCGGCCGCGGAGATCGATGTCGACCGTGGCGAGGCGGGCAGTGGCGAAGCCCCGGCCATCCGTCATATCCGCTTCCATTCGCAGGGCGAGAGCCATAATGCGGCAGTCGTTCAGCGCGACAGCATTATCCCCGGCCAGACGGTGACGGGACCGGCCATCATCATCGAGCCGAACCAGACCATCGTCGTGGAAGATGGCTGGCAGGCGAAGTTGACGGCACGTGATCATATCGTGCTGACCCGTATCAAGGCCCTGCCGGAGCGCACGGCGATCGGTACCAAGGCAGATCCGGTCATGCTCGAGATCTTCAACAATCTCTTCATGTCGATTGCCGAGCAGATGGGCGTGACGCTGCAGAACACGGCCTATTCCGTCAACATCAAGGAACGCCTCGATTTCTCCTGCGCGGTCTTCGATGCGGAAGGCAATCTCGTCGCCAATGCGCCGCATATGCCGGTACATCTCGGCTCCATGGATGCATCCGTCGGGACTGCCATCCGTGAAAACCCGGTCATTCATCCGGGCGATGTTTTCCTGATCAATGCGCCCTATAACGGCGGAACGCATCTGCCTGACCTCACCGTCTGCACGCCTGTCTTCGACGATGCCGGTACGCGCATCCGCTTCTGGGTGGCGAGCCGTGGCCATCACGCCGATATCGGCGGCATTTCGCCCGGCTCGATGTCGCCGCTTGCGACCCATATCGAGGAAGAAGGCGTCTATATCGACAATTTCAAGCTGCTCGATCGCGGTCGTTTCCGGGAAGACGCCCTTGCCGATCTCCTCACCGGTGCGCGTTATCCGGTGCGTACGCTGGCGCAGAATGTCAATGATCTGAAGGCGCAGGTTGCTGCCAACGAAAAAGGCGTGGCCGAGCTTAAGAAGATGATCGGGCACTTCGGCGAGGATGTGGTCGACGCCTATATGGGCCATGTGCAGGATAACGCTGCCGAAAGCGTGCGCCGCGTGCTCGACCGGCTGCCGGACGGCGAGTTTTCCTATGAGATGGATCAGGGCTGCAAAATCGTCGTCAAGATCTCCATCGATCGCAAGAAGCGCGAGGCAACAGTCGACTTTACCGGCACGTCGACGCAGCGGCTCGACAATTTCAACGCGCCGGCACCGGTCACGCGGGCTGCCGTACTCTATGTCTTCCGCGTGCTGGTCGAAGCGGATATTCCGATGAATGCCGGCTGCCTGCGGCCGATCCGTATCCTTATCCCCGAAGGTACGATGCTGACGCCGGCCTATCCCGCAGCGGTCGTCGCCGGTAATGTCGAGGTCAGCCAGGCCGTCACAAACTGCCTGATCGGCGCGGTTGGCGCCATGGCCGCGGCGCAAGGGACGATGAACAACCTGACCTTCGGCAACGACATCTACCAATATTACGAAACCATCTGCTCTGGTGCTCCCGCCGGCCCCGGCTTCAATGGTGCGGACGCGGTGCACACGCATATGACCAATTCGCGTCTGACCGATCCTGAAATCCTGGAGAGCCGTTTTCCGGTCGTGCTCGAGGATTTCCACATCCGTCCGAATTCCGGTGGTCGCGGCCAGTGGCATGCCGGCAACGGCACGCAGCGCACGATCCGCACGCTTGAGAAGCTCGAATTTGCCGTTCTGTCCGGCCATCGCCGCGTTGCGCCCTTCGGCCTGAAGGGCGGCGAGCCCGGACAGACCGGCCGCAACTACGTTCGTCGCAACGACGGTACGATCGATGAACTGAGTGGTGCTGCTCATACAGTGCTGGAAGCGGGCGAAGCCTTCACGATCGTGACCCCGACAGGCGGCGGATACGGGCCACCCGATGCCTGAAGCGTGTTCAGTTAAAATGATTTAGAATCAATGAAATAGAGCCGCGCTCCCATATGTCGAACGCATGTAGGAATGGGGCAGGAGAAACGACGGCAGAATAGAGGAATCTTAGCGATAATTTGTTGACAAATTATCGCTTCCGGCTAACCTGCTCAACGTACTTCAGTTCTGAGATGAGAGAGTTCATTGGATAAACCGAAGGAACGAAAAGCCCCCCGCGAATTGATCGTGTCGTCCGCCCATCTGGCGCTCGGCAGTTCTCCTGCCCTCTCCGAACTTGAATACGGATCGATCCTTTTTTCCCACGCTTTCAATCGCTGGATGGTGCGCTGTATGGCCGCTGCCGGGGTGCCGAGCCTGTCGCCGGTGGAAATCCTCATAATCCATTCCGTCCGTCATCGCGGCCGGCCGAAGACGCTTTCCGATCTCTGCCTCGTGCTCGATATCGAAGACACGCATATCGCCAATTACGCGGTGAAGAAGCTCGATGCGGCTGGGCTCGTCAAAACCGGAAAATCCGGAAAGGAAAAGGTGATCCAGGTCACCGACAAGGGCCTGGAGGCGCTGACGCGCTATTCCGAAATCCGCGAGCGGTTGCTGGTGGAGGCGACCAAGCTCTCAGGCCTTTCACAGGATGAACTCTCCGACATTGCCTCCCATCTCAGAGCTCTGTCGGGATATTACGAGCAGGCAGCGAGGTCAGCGGCAACCTTATGAGTAGATCGACCGAGAGCAACAGCGTTCCCGCTTCCGCCATTCTCTCGGTTCGCTCACTGTCCGTCGACTTCAGGTCCGGCCAGTTTCAGGCCGTCAAATCGCTGAGTTTTGATGTCAAACCAGGCAAGACGCTCGCCATTGTCGGCGAATCCGGCTCGGGAAAGTCGGTAACGTCGAGGGCGATCATGCGCCTCACCGATTTTTCCGGCGGCCGCATCAGCGGCGGCGAGATCCTCTTCCAGAGCCGCAACGGGCCGGTCGATCTGGTGACCGCGAGCCCCGACCGCATCCGGCAGATCCGGGGAGGGGAGATCGCCATGATCTTCCAGGAGCCGATGACCTCGCTCGATCCGGTTTTTTCGATCGGCGACCAGATCGTCGAAGCCATTCTCCTGCACCAGAAGACCACGCGCGCTGAGGCCAATCGTATCGCGCGGGACATGCTGGAAAAGGTTCGCATTCCCGATGCCGATGCGATGATGAAACGTTATCCGCATCAGCTCTCCGGCGGCATGCGCCAGCGCGTGATGATTGCCATGGCGCTGTCCTGCCGTCCCAAGCTGCTGATCGCCGACGAGCCGACGACTGCGCTTGACGTGACAATCCAGGCGCAGATCCTCAATACGATCCGCGAACTGCAGCGTGAGCTCGGCATGGCCGTGATCTTCATCACCCATGACATGGGTGTTGTAGCCGAGATGGCTGATGACGTGATCGTGCTGCGCCACGGCGAAAAGCTGGAGGATGCCCCGGTCCGGGCGCTGTTTTCCAATCCGCAGCATCCTTACACGCAAGCCCTGCTTGCGGCCGTGCCGCGTCTCGGCAGTATGTCGGGCAAGGCGCCGCCGAATAGTGAGGCACTGGAAGCGGCCCGCTTCGACGGCAAGTTGCCGCTGCTGCAGGTCGATGGTCTGACGGCGCGCTTTGCTGCGCGCAGAAGCCTGTTCGGCCGCCTGACGCATCGCATCCATGCGGTTGAAGGCATTTCCTTCGAGATTGCCGCCGGTGAGACGCTGGCACTTGTCGGCGAATCCGGCAGCGGCAAATCGACGACCGGCCGCATGCTGCAGCAGATCATGGAGCCGACTGGCGGCAAGATCCGCTTCCGTGGCCGCGATGTCGCCGAAATGGATCCGCGCGACAAGCGCTCCCTGCTGCAGAAGATCCAGTATATTTTCCAGGATCCTTACGCGGCACTCGATCCGCGCCAGCGGGTGGGTGCCAGCATCGCCGAGCCTATGATCGTGCACAAGCTGCAGCCGGACAAGGCGGCGGTCGAGGCTCGCACGCTCGCCCTGCTCGATCGCGTCGGCCTGCCGCGCGAATACAGAACGCGTTTTCCGCATGAACTCTCTGGTGGCCAGCGCCAACGTGTCTGCATCGCCCGTGCGCTCGCCAGCGATCCGGAATTGATCATCGCGGATGAATCGGTCTCCGCGCTCGACGTTTCGATCCAGGCACAGATCCTGGATCTGCTTCTGGAGTTGCAGCGGGAGCGCGGGCTTTCTTATCTCTTCATCACCCATGACATGGCTGTGGTCGAGAAAATCAGTCACCGCGTCGCGGTCATGTATCTCGGCCAGATCGTCGAGATCGGCACCCGGAAGGAAATCTTCGAGAACCCGCAGCATCCCTATACGCGCAAACTGCTGTCGGCCATTCCTGTCCCCGATCCCGATCGCAACATCGACACCACGCTTCTGACCGGCGCGATACCGAGCCCGGTCCGGAAAATCGGCGATGAACCGGCGCTTCTGCAATACAGCCGATTCTCGTCCTCCCACTTCGTTGCGGCCGAGCCGCAGAAGCTGTCCGAAACCCTCCCATAGGACAGGCCGCACCAGAACAGTCACCGAAAAAGAAAAATGGGGAACTGAAAATGCGATATAAAAATCTCTTTTTTGCCGCCGCAATGTCGGTCCTGCCGCTTGCTGCAACCATCAATGCCGCCCACGCTGCCGGAACACTGACCGTCGCGCTCGAACGCGATGACGGCAGCTGGGATCCGATCGATACGTTCACGCTGACCTGGGGCCGTATCGGCAGCAATATTTTTGACGGTCTCGTCCAGCGCAGCACGGACCTGAAGCTGCAGCCCGGCCTCGCCACAGCCTGGGAATTCCTTGACGACAACAAGCGCATCCGTTTCACGCTGCGCAAGGGCGTGAAATTCCACGACGGTGAGGACTTCAACGCCGCAGCCGTCAAGTTCACCTTCGACCGTCTCCTCGGGCCGGAAGGTGCCAAGGGGCCACAGCAGGCCAATTACACCTCGATCGGCGAGGTCAAGGTCATCGACGATTACACCGTCGATTTCATCCTGAAGAGCCCTGATCCGGTATTGATCACCAAGCTTGCCGGTTATGGCGGCATGATCGTGCCGCCGAAATATATCCAGGAGAAGGGTGACGAATATTTCAACCTGCATCCGGTCGGCACCGGCCCGTTCAAATTCGCCGACTACAAGCCGAAGATCAGCCTGACGCTGGAAGCCAACCCCGATTACTGGGGCGGCGCACCGAAGCTTTCCGGCCTCGTCTACCGCTTCATTTCCGAAGCCGCGACCCAGGTCTCCGAGCTGCAGTCGGGCGGCATCGATATTGCAACGCTCGTGCCGATCAGCCTGATCGATACGATCAAGGGGGATCCCAAGCTGGAAGTGGAAAGCATCACCGGTCCTGACGTCGCCATGCTGCGCTTCAACAATACCGACGGTATCACCAAGGATCCGGCGGTGCGCAAGGCGCTGATCCAGGCGGTCGACCGCGAGGCGATCATCGAGCAGATCCTGCAGGGTAACGGCAACCCGATTGCAAGCCTTCAGAGCTCGCTGTCGCTTGGCTATGATCCCAATCTGAAGCCGATACCCTTTGATCCCGCAGCCGCAAAGGCAGCCCTCGACAAGGCGGGTGTGAAACCCGACACCAGCCTGGAGCTTTCCTTCGTCGGCACCGACGCGACCTTCCGCGAAGTGTCCCAGACGGTCGCCGCCTATCTTCAGGCCGTCGGCATCAATGCCTCGCTGAAGTCCTATGAGACCAACGTCTATTACACCGACATTATCGCGCACGGCAAAACCGGTTCGCTCTACCAGTTTCAGTGGGGCGGTTGGACCTTCGACTTCGACAATACGGCCTATCTGCTCTATCACAGCGGCCAGTTCTGGAATCCCTACATCAAGGACGCCAAGCTCGATCAACTGCTTGAAGCGCAGCGCTCGACCTATAATGTCGATGAGCGCAAGAAGATTCTGGGCGAGGTCGCAGCTTATGCAGCCGACCAGGCCTTCGAGATGCCCCTCTACAACGGCAATACGCTCTACGCGATCAACAAGCGCGTGAAGAACCTGGCGCCGACCCCGGACGTGCGTTTCCGTTTCGTAGACGTATCGGTCGACTAACCAACCCCGCTCGACTGCCTGTCTTGCGGCAGGCAGCCATTTCCTCCGCAGGGTCACGCCATGCCAGCCTATATTGCCAAACGCCTCTTGCAGGCACTTTTCGTCGTGATCGTCGTCACGCTGCTCGTTTCCTATGCGATCCGGCTGTCCGGTGATCCGACAGCCATGCTCGTCAGCGGCGGCGCTGCCGTCACCGAGCAGGATCTGCAGAATATTCGTGTCGGCCTTGGTCTCGACCAGCCGTTCCACATGCAATATTTGAATTTCATCTCCGGCGTCGTCAAAGGCGACTTCGGCAAAAGCTTTTTCGGCGGCACGCCGGTCTGGAACCTGATTGCTCAGGCCCTGCCGGCAACCCTGCTCTTGTCCTTCCTGTCACTCATCCTCTCCTTCGTCATTTCCATCCCGCTCGGCATTCATGCTGCGGTCAAGTCGGGCTCTTGGGCGGATCAGATCGTTCGCATCCTGTCGCTTGTCGGGCTATCATTCCCGAATTTCTGGCTGGCGATCATGCTGGTGCTGATCTTCTCGATCAAGCTGGAGTGGCTGCCGTCCAGCGGCTTTCTGGCCTATTCGGGCCTGGTTCTGCCCTGCCTGACGCTGGCGCTCATCCTCTCGGCGGTCAATGTGCGCATCGTGCGCTCGGCCATGCTCGAGACCCTGTCGGCACAATTCATTCTCGTCTCCCGCGCCAAGGGGCTCAAGGACAGGGTCGTGCTCTACAAGCACGCACTGCGCAACTGCCTCATTCCGCTGCTCACCTTCGTCGGTCTGCAATTCGGTGATCTGCTCGGCGGGGTGGTCATCGTCGAGCGTGTCTTCAACTGGCCGGGCATGGGCAGCCTTGCCTTCGATGCCATCTCGTCGCGCGACTATCCCGTGCTGCAAGGCACGATCACCGTGCTGGCGCTGCTGATCGTGCTGACCAACCTGGTGATCGACATTGCCTATGGCATCATCGATCCGCGCATCGGGAGGAAGTGAGCCATGGCATCCTCTCAGACGAAGTCCCGATCCTTCTTCCGCCATACGCCGCTGGAGCTCATCCTCGGTGTCCTCCTCACCGCCGGAATGGTTCTGCTTGTCGTCTTCTCCGATGTGATATTCGGAACCAAGGCGGACATGATGGATCTTCGCGCCCGACTATTGCCGCCATTCGTCAGCCTCAATCATATTTTCGGTACCGATCCCCTCGGCCGCGACGTGCTGGCGCGCATTGCCGCCGGCGGCAAGATTTCTCTGATCGTCGGATTGCTGTCGGTCACCGGCGCGACCATCGTCGGCACGATCGCCGGGCTGATTGCCGGCTATTTTCGCGGCGTCGCCGACATGATCCTCATGCGCATTGCCGATGTGCAGCTGGCCATGCCTTTCATGCTGATGGCGCTGACCTTCATCGCCATCGTCTGGCCAGGCCTGCCGATCCTCATTTCGCTGATGATTATCGCCCAGTGGGTGCAATATGCCCGTCTGGTGCGCGGTCTCGTGCTCTCCCTGCGCGATCGCGAATTCATCCAGTCGGCGCGAGCGATCGGCGTCGGTCGCATGCGGATCATTCTCGTGCATATCCTGCCGAATATCATCGGCCCGATCATCGTGCTGATGACGCTGAACGTCGCCAATAACATCCTGCTCGAAAGCAGTCTGACCTTTGTCGGCCTCGGCGTCGACGCCTCCATTCCAAGCTGGGGCGGCATGCTCGCCGACGGCCGCACCTATGTGCAGTCGGCATGGTGGGTCAGCGTCTTCCCGGGCTTTGCCATCATGTTCACCGTCCTCGGGCTCAATCTGCTCGGTGACTGGCTTCGTGACTATCTCGATCCGACGAGGGAAAAATGAGCACTATT
This sequence comes from Rhizobium sp. BK275, assembly GCF_014193555.1. Taxonomy (NCBI): domain Bacteria; kingdom Pseudomonadati; phylum Pseudomonadota; class Alphaproteobacteria; order Hyphomicrobiales; family Rhizobiaceae; genus Rhizobium; species Rhizobium sp. BK275. The sequence continues at coordinate 244,235 of NZ_JACHZL010000001.1, read as the reverse complement.
CTCGATCTCGACGTTCCGCGCACGCTCGACGTGCTTGTTTCCGAGCTGATCGCCAATCCGCCGGGCATCCCGGTTGAAGCGTGGGTCTTCGACGATGCGCCCTCGCGGCAGGCTGCAGAAGAAAAGCTGGCCGCCGTCGGCATTACGGCGCGCATCCGTAGCTCCTACAAGCCGCTCGTCTATTTCTTCCTTGAGGAATTGCATATCGCGTCTCTTGCCAAGGTGGAGATCGGTTATCCCGTTCATTCTGCCGCCGACCCGCAACGCTTCCTGATCGAGGCCTATCCGCTGGCGGCTCTCGTTGGCGATGCCAAAATTGCCTTTCACGCCAACACGCTCGATCTCACCTATGATGTCACGCTGACCACGAAGGTGGGAGAGATGAAGGCCTATACGGTCTTTGCCCCCAACGTGGTGGAGGATGACCATGTCGGCAGGCCGGTGCTGCGTTGCTGCGGCTGGCATAGCGGCGAACGGTTGAAGACCGATTTCGAGACGATGTTTCTGGCAGCCATCGATGCCGTCAGGCAGCAGACATGGGCGCGCAAGCAGCCCTATTTCGACCGGCTGCGCATCACAGTCGACTTACCAGCCAGGGATCTCGATCTCGATTTCTGCAGCGAGAGCATCAGTCTGCGCGAAGCCATGCATGAAGACCTGTTTTTCAGTCTGCGCGAATGCCTGGATGCCGAGATGGGCGCGATGGCGGGGCGGGGCGGCGCAAGGCCGGGCCAGGTCGTTCCCGATATCAGCGGCACCGACGGCAATCCACGCATCGTCATGACCGACGAGGACTTCGGCGAACACGAGGAGACCACAGGCGAGGATATCGATATCGCCACGGCAACGAGACCGCTTAAGATCGGTCAGATCCGCCGCGAACTCGCGAAGATCGAAGGCGAGCAGATCAAGGCCATTTCGCGCGAGGGGCGCGAAGTGCTCGGCCGTTATCACAAGGGGCCGGGGCCAGCCGTGCTCATCTCCTCGGGCCAGCATGCCAATGAGACCAGCGGTCCGGTCGGGGCGTTGCGCGCCGCACAAATGCTCGCTGCCGATCCCAACCAGCACTTTGCCATCGTTCCGGTGGAGAATGTCGATGGATATGAGCTTCATCAGCGGCTGATCGTCGAGAACCCGTTCCATATGCATCACGCCGCCCGCTACACGGCCTTCGGTGACGATCTCTCCTTCACCGTTCCGCCGCCGATCTACGAGCGCGAGGCACGCGGCAAGGCCCTCGAGCTGTCATCCGCCAAGCTGCATCTCAATCTGCACGGCTATCCTTCCCATGAGTGGACCCGGCCTATGTCCGGCTACCTGCCGCGCGGCTTCGAACTCTGGACCATCCCGAAAGGCTTCTTCCTGATTGTCTGCACTCATCCGGGCTGGGAGGCGATCGGCGAGACGATCCTTGAAGAGGTGGCCAAACGTCTGGCCGAGGATAAGAGCCTCGTCGAATTCAATGCCAGGCAGATCGATTGCGTCCGCCTTCACATGCCGAATGCTCCCTTCGAAGTGCGCTACGGCATTCCGGTTCTCAAGCAAGTCAGTTCGCTCTATCAGGCACCGGTAACGATCATCACCGAAGCGACCGACGAGACGGTTTACGAGCAGGCCTTCGTCGATTGCCACGAGGCGCAAACGCGCACCGTGCTCTATGCCGTTGAGGTCTATCGCCGGCTGGCGGCCAACAGCGATTTTCCGTCGGTGTGACGGAAAGCGCAGCGACCTAGTGAGCTGCCGCAGGGGATGGCCTGCGGTAAGCATCGAGTACGGCCTCGATGCCGAGCGCGATCTGCAGCAGTTTTCCATCGCCGCCGACCGGGCCGGTCAATTGCAGTCCAAGCGGCAGATGCCCATCCAGGCCCGATGGCAGGCTGAGGGATGGCTGACCGGTCATGTTGGCGAAGCCGCTGGAAAGCATTTCGCCTTCCTCGCCGTCCTCGGTGAATTCCGGATCCTCGATCGGCGCGGGGAAGGGTACGCTCGGTCCGAGAAGCACGTCCATGTCGCTGAATACCGCTTCGACGGCATTGCGAAGCTTGACGCGGAATTCCTGCGCTCTGATGTAGTCCACCGCCTTCGCTTCGAAACCGGCCTCCACCTGTGATCGCGTGCGTGGCGCATAGCCTGCCGGATTTTCGGCGAAGAGCGGAGCGTGGATCGCGGAGGCCTCGGGGAGAATGATCCGGCGCAATTCCGAATTGGCAAGCGCAAGCTCCGGGATGTCGATGCGCTTGACGATTGCACCCGCTGCTTCAAGCCGCTTGAGTGCTTCGGCGAGATTGGCGGCGACCGCCGGCGTCAACTCGGGACTGTCGCAATGGAATTGCACCGCGCCGATCCTGACGCCTTGCAGCGAAGGCGCAGAAAGTGGAAATGCCCTGCCGGCCAGTACTTCGAGCAACAGTGCCGTATCCGTGACGTCGCGTGCCAGGGGACCGGCGTGATCGAGGCTCCAGGAGAGCGGGAAGACGCCGTTAAGAGGCACCAGCCCGAATGTCGGCTTCAGTCCGACGATGCCGCAATAAGAGGCCGGGATGCGGATCGAGCCGCCCGCAGGGCAGGTTCCAGCCTCTCCAGCCGTTGAATGCTGACGCGCACGACATCGACAGGCGAAAGCGAACCGCTTCTATAGGCTTGCCCGAGCTCGGCTACGCTCATGAATGCGATTTCATCCGCCGTCATCACCGCCCCCGTCATCGGAATACTCCGCCGCATGTCGAGCGGCGGAGTATGATCGCAAATCCGCAATTTGTCAGTTCTTGACCGTGTCTTCCAGGAAGAAACGGCCAAGCGGGTTCTGGTAGAAGTCGTCGACGTTCTTGCGCGCCACGTTGATATAGGGGCTGTAGTAGAGGTCGATCCAGTTGACGTCGTCCTTCGCCGTCTTCTGCAGGTCGATATACATCTGCTCGCGCTTTTTCGGATCGAGTTCCAGGCGGGCCTTGGCGACCAGCTCCTTCACCGCCTCGTTCTTGTAGTTGGTCGAGTAGTTGTTGTTGGAGTCGTGGCCGAGCACGAAGGTCGTCTTCTGGTCCGGGTCGAGAATGTCGTTGGTCCAGTAATTGACGGAGATGTCGTAATCGCCGGCAACGGTCATGTCCCATTCCTGGCTGGGGTCGACCTTCTGCAGGTTGGCGGTGATGCCGGCCTTGGCTAGCTGCTGCTGCACGAGAACGGCCGTCTGCTCATCCACTTCGTCGCCAGCGCGGATCAGGTAGTTCAGCGTTAGATTGGAAACGCCGGCATCAGCCAGCATCTGCTTGGCCTTTTCCGGATCATAGGGGCGCTGCAGATTGTCGGCGTAGTGGTATAGGGCACCCTTCGGAATGTAGGAATTGGCGACCGTGCCCTGGCCGAAGGTGACGGCCTCGACGATTGCCTTCTTATCGATCGCCAGGTCGAGAGCCTGGCGCACGTCCTTCTTGCCGAGATCACCATGCGCATGGTTGATCAGGAGATGATCTTCGCGTGTCGAAGGATCGATCAGCACGTTGAGATTGGCATCCTTCTTCAGCTCCTCGACGCGCGAGAAGGGTACGAAAATGGCCGCATCGAGCTGGCCCGCCTGCACGTTCAGCATGCGGGTATTGTCGTCAGGCACCGAGATCCACTCGACCCCGTCGAGCTTCACCCGGTCCGCCTGCCAGAAATTCGGGTTCTTCTTCAGGATGATACGGTCGCCGCGACGCCATTCCTCGACGGTAAAGGCACCCGACGCGACCGGTTTCTCGCCATAGGCGTCCGCGCCCATGGATTCCATGCCGACCTTGGAGATGACGGAGGCATTCGGCAGTGCCAGCGTCGACAGGAAGGGCGCGGAAGGGTTCTTGAGTTTGATTGTCAGCGTATGCGGGTCAGTGGCGACAGCCGTATCGATCACCTTGTAGGAATCGCTCCAGAGCGAACCCTCGTCATTGCGGATGCGCAGCAGGCTATAGGCGGCGTCCTCGGCCGTCAGCGGCGAACCGTCGGAGAATTTTGCGTCGCGGATCTTGAAGACATAGGTCAGGCCGTCGTCGGAGACCGTCCAGCTTTCGGCAAGGCCGGGCTCCAGCTTGGTGCCGGTCTTGTCGACGCGGATCAATACATCATAGACGTTGGAGAAGACCCAGTTGTCGATGTTCTGCGCCGTCTTGATCGGATCGAAGGTGGTCGAATCCTCGCGGCGGCCGATGGTAAGCACGCCGGCGGCCTCGGCGTAAGATGTGCTGAGCGTCAGGCCTGCAAGAAGCACTGCAAGCCCGATTGATTTCCTTCTAGTGATCATGCGTTCGTTCCCTTCGTTGTTATGGCATGCGTTTGACGGGCAGGACCGACATCAGTTCGTCTTCCGAGCTCGCACCGCTCAGAAGCTGCTTGTCCGGATCGATGTCGGGGATGGCGGCAATCAGCGCCGCGGTATAGGGGTGCTTCGGCCGCGCGAAGACCTCATCCGAACGGCCTTCCTCGACGATCTCGCCGCGATACATGACGACGACGCGTTCGCAGAGATTGCGCACGATCGCCAGGTCATGGGCGATGAACATCAGGGTCAGGTTCATCTTCGCGGTCAGTTCGCGAAAGAGCCCGATGATCTGGGCCTGGATGGTCACGTCGAGGGCTGCGACGCATTCGTCTGCGATGATGAGCTTCGGCTCGACGGCGAGCGCCCGAGCGATACCGGCACGCTGACATTGGCCGCCGCTCATGCTGCGAGGCTTGCGATTGGCGAATTCCCGCTCCAGCCCGACGAGATCGAGCAGTTCACCGATTCGCGCCGGAATGGCCGAGGCTGGAACCTTGCCTTGCACCTTCAGCACTTCGGCAAGCATCTGGCCGATGGTGAGCCGCGGATTGAGGGCGTTATAGGGATCCTGGAAGACCATGGCCGTCTCGCGCCGCAGCTTTGCGAGACCGGCTGCCCGTTGCTGAGCAAGATCGATGCCGCCGAAAGAGACATGGCCTGAGGAAATCGGTGTCAGTCCGAGGACGGCGCGTGCGAGCGTGCTCTTGCCGCTGCCGGATTCGCCGACAATGCCGATGGTCTCACCAGACATGACCTGAAGGCTGACGCCCGAAACCGCACTCACCGTCTTCGTGCTGCCCTTAAAGAGACTGCCACCGGCCTTGAACCGCACATACAGGTCATCGATTTCGAGGAGAGGTTTGGCCGATGCGGCGGGAGAGGCGACTTCCGCAACGGGTACGATCATCTCATCCGGCATGGAAGGATGGCTGTTGATCAGATTGATCGTATAGGGGTCATGGGGCCGCGAGAGGATCGCGCGCTTCGGTCCCTGTTCGAGCAGCCTGCCGCTGCGCATAACGGCGATGCGGTCGCAGGTCTGCGCGACGATGCCGAGATCGTGGGTGATGAGGATGATCGACAGGCCACGCTTGTCGCGGATCTCCAGCAAGAGCTTCAGGATCTGCGCCTGGATGGTCACGTCGAGCGCCGTCGTCGGCTCGTCGGCAATCAGGATTTTCGGATTGCAGGAGAGGGCCACGCCGATCATCGCGCGCTGGCGCATGCCGCCCGAAAATTCGTGCGGATAGCTGTCATACTGGCGCACGGGATCGGGAAAGCCGACCTGCGTCAGGATCTCGATGGCGGCGGCCCGCGCTTCCTTCGCGCCCAGGTTCTGGTGATAGCGGATACCTTCGGAAATCTGGTCGCCGATGCGCATGACCGGGTCGAGATGGCTCGTCGGGTTCTGGAAGATCATGCCGATCTCGCCGCCACGGACATCGAGCATCTCGGCATCGCTTGCCGTCGTCAGGTCGCGTCCTTCGAGCAGGACGGTGCCGCCCTCGATCTTGATCAGCGAGGAGGGCAGCAGCCGGACGAGCGAACGGCAGAGCAGGCTCTTGCCCGAGCCACTTTCGCCAACGAGGCCGAGGATTTCGCCCTTAGCGAGATCCAAGGAAACATGATCGATCAGCGTGCGCACGCCACCATCAAGATGAACCTTGACCGTCAGATCGCGGACGGAAAGCACTGACGCGCTCATTCGTGAACTCCGAGAAGTTCGCCGAGCGCATCACCCAGCATGCTGAAACCTAAGGCAAGGCAGACAATCGAAAGGCCGGGGAAAAGCGTGATCCACCAGGCCGTGGTGATGAAGCTCTGGCCTTCCGCGACCATGACGCCCCATTCGGCAAGCGGCGGCTGCACACCGAGGCCGAGATAACTGACGGCCGCGCCGCTAAGCAGCACCAATGTGGCATCGGACATGGAAAAGACGATGGAGCCGGCAATCGCATTCGGCAGAAGATGGCGGAACATGATGCGGGTGCGGCTGATGCCGAGACTGACGGCTGCGACCGCGTAGTCGCTGCTTTTCAGAACCAGCATCTGTGCGCGGATGAGGCGCGCATAGGAGACCCAGCCGACCAGCGCCATGGCGATATAAAAGCTGCTGAGACCCGGCCCGAGGATTGCGATGATCGACAGCATCAGCACAAGGAACGGGAAGGCGAGGATGATATCGACGAGACGCATGAAAATCGCATCGACGAGGCCGCCGAAGAAGCCGGCGATGGTGCCGACGGTCGTGCCGATCAGGAAGGGGAAGAGGACGCCGATGACGGCGATCTGCAAATCGATGCGTGCCCCCCAGATGACGCGGGAGAGGATGTCACGGCCAAAATTATCCGTGCCGAAGAGATGGGCGAGTGACGGTCCCTGCAGTCGGACATCGGCATTCTGCAGGATCGGATCATAGGGCGCCACCAGCGGGGCCGCGATCGCCAGAAGCAGGAAGAACAGCAGAATGGCCGAGCCGAACACGAGCGTCAGCCGGCGGCCGAGGAAACGGCGCCAGGCGACCGGCTGGGGAGCGATGGCTTCGAGGCTCATAGCTTCACCCTCGGATCAACAGCGACGGTGACGATGTCGGCGATGAAATTGACGAGCACGGTGGCGCACGCGAATGTCATGGCAACGCCCTGCACGACCATGTAATCCCGCGAGAAGATGGCGCGTACCAGCAGTTGCCCCATGCCGGGCAGGGCAAAGACGCTTTCCACGACGACCGTGCCGCCGATCAGCCAGCCGATGTTGACGGCGAGAAGATTGATGGTCGGCACGAGCGAATTCGGCAGCACGTGACGCCAGAAAACGATGCTCTCAGGCATGCCGCGAGCGCGCGCCGCCGTCGCCACATCGGATTTCAAGGATTCGATCATGGCGGAGCGCAGGCTGCGGGTGAGAACCGTAGACAGCGACAATGCCACTGTCAGGCTTGGCAGTATGAGATGGGAGAGCTTGTCGGCCAGTGTCGTGCCGTAGCCGGAGACCGGCAGGACGCCGAGTTCGACGCTGAAGAGAATGATCAGCATCAGGCCGAGCCAGAAGGGCGGAAAGCCGATCCCGAATGTGGAGATGACGCGTACTACATGATCAGGCGCCCGGCCGGAATTGCGGGCGGCAATCGCTGACATCGGCACGGCGATCAGGATCGACAGAATGACGCTGGTCAGCACTAGCGCGATCGTCGGCTCGATGCGGGTTGCGATCAGCGGCAGCACATCGATCTTGTAGAGGATCGACTTGCCCATCTCGCCATTTACGAGGTTTTTGAGGAAATAGAAATATTGCAGCCACATCGGCTGATCGAGGCCATATTGGGCTCGGATATTGGCAAGTGCGGTCGGCGTGGCGCGCGTGCCGAGAATGTTGCGGGCGGGATCACCGGGGATCAGCCGCACCAGAATGAAGGTGATGACACTGATGCCGAAGATAACGGGCAGAAACTGAACCGGCCGGGTCAGTATGAACTTATAACGATGCATGGCGGCGCTCGCCCCCTTGTCTTCGTCGGGTACCGATCACCTTACCCTGCATCAGCTTGCCCTGTGCCGCGATAGAAAATCGACCAGCGCCGGATAATAATCATGCGGATTTTCATAGAAGGGCATGTGGCTGGCATTGGCGAAGACCTTGAGTTCGACGTTCGGCAGGGCAAGCTTCATCCGCAGCGCGCAGGCCGGTGTCAGTTCGTCATGCTCGCCAGTCGTGATCAGCACCGGCGTCGTCACACGCGGCAGGTCGGGAATCCGGTTCCAGTCCTTCAGATTGCCGATATAGAGGAACTCGTTCGGCCCCTGCATGGTTTCGTAAGGCCCCATGTTCCAGTCGTCGAGAGAGCGGCGCACGGGGGCCGGCCATTCCGGCAAGCGGCAGACATGGCGGTAATTGAGGATCGTCACCGCCGCCAGATATTCCGGATGATTGTAGGTGCCCTGCGCCTCGTGTTTCTGCATCATCGCCACCGTCTCCGGACCGAGGGCCGCGCGCAGCCGCTCCAGTTCGGAAATCAGATGCGGCATGTCGGCGACAGTGTCTTCGAGGATCAGCGTCTGCAGGTTTTCCGGATAGGTCAGCGCATAGTCGATCGCCAGCCACCCGCCCCAGGAATGACCAAGCATATGCACTTTGCCGAGGCCGAGCGCCTTGCGCACCGTCTCCGTCTCTTCGACATAGCGGCCGATGGTCCAAAGCGATCGGTCCGTCGGCCGGTCGGAGGCGCCGGTGCCGAGCTGATCGAAAGCCACCACGCGGTAGCCCTTATCGATGAGGCAGGAATGAGCCTCACGCAGGTAGTCGCAGGGCAGGCCGGGGCCGCCGTTCAGGCAGAATATAGTCTCGCTACCGCTTCCAAAACTGTAGGCGACCACCTTATAGCCGTCGACTTCGATTTCATGTCGCGCCTCGGGCTCGATTTCACGCCACATTGACCGCTCCGGCAGAAGATTTCGCTTGCTCAATAATTGGGCATGGCTAAATTTTTACCTTAAACCTCAGTCTTCGCCAGCTATAAGAAGTGATAGGGTGGTAAACCACCGACCGGGAGCCTGCCATGCTTGACGAAATCGGAACGATCAGACGGCAATTCGCCATCCATCAGACCCTTGATGGTCGTATCGATCAGGTTTTCGAGGCGATGAAAGGGATCGGCTTCGAGGCCCTGATCTACGACTACACGCCGGTGCCTTACGACCTCGACGGCGGGATCATGGTCCCTTCGCTCTTGAAGTTGCGCAATATTTCCGAGGACATGCGGGAATACTGGTTCGATCGCGGCTATTTCCGCATTGATCCCGTGCAGCAGGTGGCGTTGCGTACCTCAGCCCCCTTCTTTTGGAATTACGACAGGGATGCGGACACCCTCATCAACCGTTTCATGAGCGACGACACGGCGCCGGTAACGCGCTATCTCAGCGAGCGCGACATGTCGACGGGTGTGACTGTTCCCGTCCATATGCCGCGCGGCGACTATGCGACCGTGACCGGTATTCGCTTCGGTGCCAACAGCGATTTCGAGCGTCATGCACTGCGCTACATTGCCGATTTCAACCTGCTGGCCCATGTCTTTCACGAGGCTGCCTATTCGCTTTTCGACGCCAAGGCGCTGAGCGTCGGGAAGATCCGCCTGACGGAGCGGGAGCGCGAGTGTCTGCGCCATTCCGCCGATGGCCTTTCGGCCAAGGAGATTTCCCGCATCATCGACCGGTCGGTGCCGACAGTCGTCATGCATCTCAATGCCGCGGCCAAGAAGCTCGGCGCCCGCAACCGCACACAGGCCGTGGTGCGCGCCACGCACTACCGTCTGCTGGAAGAACGACCATCCTATAACTTCTGATAGCTGCCTTCACCGTTTCGGCGACGCTATGGTCTTTCATCGTTGCACCTAGGATGGAGAGACTTGTGGCCGCAGTTCCGACGAAGGAAGCCTATCTGCCATTTCGCGAATACCAGACATGGTATCGCATCACCGGTTCACTGGATTCTCAAAAACTGCCGCTTGTCGTCGCCCATGGCGGCCCCGGCTGCACGCATGACTACGTCGATTCCTTCAAAGGTGTAGCCGAGCTCGATGGCCGCGCGATCATTCATTACGATCAGCTCGGCAACGGCAACTCCACGCGCCTGCTTGAAAAGGGACCGGATTTCTGGACGCCGTCGCTCTTTCTCGAAGAGCTCGACGCGCTGCTGAAACATCTCGGCATTCAGGATCGCTACGCCTTCCTCGGCCAGTCCTGGGGCGGCATGCTCGGTGCCGAACATGCCGTGCGCCAGCCGAAAGGCCTGAAGGCGCTCGTCATCGCCAACTCGCCGGCCAACATGCACACCTGGGTGGCGGAGGCAAACCGCCTGCGCGAGGAGTTGCCGCAGGAAGTGCAAGATGCGCTGCTGAAGCATGAGGAAGCCGGCACCATCACCGACCCCGACTATGTCGCCGCCTCGCGTGTCTTCTACGATCGGCATGTCTGCCGCGTCGTGCCCTGGCCGCCGGAGGTCGCGCGCACCTTCGCGATCATGGACGAAGACAATACCGTCTACCGCAACATGAACGGCCCGACCGAATTCCACGTCATCGGCACGATGAAGGACTGGACGATCGAGGATCGCCTGCCGCTCATCGCGGCGCCAACGCTTTTGATCTCCGGCAAATATGATGAGGCGACGCCGCTGGTCGTCAAACCCTATGTCGATCGCGTCAAAGGTTGCGAATGGGTGCTCTTCGAGAATTCCAGCCACATGCCGCATGTCGAGGAAAAGGAGCTTTGCCTCGACGTCGTCTCGGCCTTCCTTACCAGGCATGATTGATCGCTCGGCGGCCTGCGCCGCTGGCGCTGCCCGCGTCTTCTTTACCGCTCGAACGGTTCGCCGAGTGAGGCGACGCCGTTGAGCTTCAGCAGTCGGCGGTCTGCCGAGATGATGCCGAGCACGATGATCGTTACCAGGTAGGGCAGGCAGGCCAGCAGTTGCGAGGGCAGGTCGAGCCCGGTTGCCTGCGCGGCAAGCCCCATCAGCGATACGGCACCGAAGAGGCAGGCTCCGAGAAAGATCCGGCCGGTCAGCCAGGTTCCGAAGACGACAAGCGCAATGGCGATCCAGCCGCGGCCGGCGATCATTCCGTCCGCCCAGAGCGGCGTATAGATCGTCGATGCATAGGCGCCGGCAAAGCCCGCCATCATGCCGCCGAATGCCACGGCGGCGAAACGCACGGCGATAACAGGATAACCGATGGCGTGGGCGGCTTTCGGGTTTTCGCCGACGGCGCGAATGACCAGCCCAACCTTGCTATAGGCAAAACTTGCCCAGATCGCGACGGTCACCAGAAGCGAAAGCCAGACGATGATATCCTGGGTGAAGAGGCCGCCGATGACGGGAATGTCCGAAAGGCCGGGGATGGCTATCTTCGGCAATGCCTTGACCGTCAGGCTTTCATAGCTCTTGCCGAACAGCGCCGACAGGCCCTGGCCGAGAATGCCGATCGCAAGCCCCGTCGCGACCTGGTTTGCGTTGAAGCCAAGGATGACCCCCGCAAAGATCAGCGATAGCAGGATGCCACCGAGCCCGGCCGCGAGAAACGCGAGAATGTGGCCGCCGCCATGATAGACGATGATGAAGGCGATGACGGCGCCGAATGCCATCAAGCCTTCGACACCGAGATTAAGCACTCCGGCGCGTTCGACCACCAGTTCGCCGAGCGCCGCCAGTAGAAAGGGTGTCGCGGCCGCCAGCATTCCGGCCAGGATGAACTCGATGGCGTTCATGTCGGGCTCCTGATGGCGGTCGGTCGCCACGCAAGGCGGTAGCGCACAAAGGCGATGGCGATGAGGTAAATGAGAAGCAGGCTGCCCTGGAAAACGCGCACGGCGGCGATCGGCAGATTGGCGGACACCATGGCATTGTCGCCGCCGATATAAAGTGCGGCCATGACGACCGAGGATATGACGATGCCGATCGGATGCAATCCGCCGAGATAGGCGACGATGATCGCCGCATAGCCGTAACCGGTCGAGATCGAGCGCTGCAGCTGGCCGAGCGGGCCAGCGACTTCGGCTGCACCCGCAAGACCGGCGGCCGCGCCACCGATCAGCAGCGAAAGCCAGATCGCCCAGCCCTCTTTGAAGCCGGCATAGCTTGCCGCACGTGGCGCCAGCCCACCGACCTGCAATTTATAGCCGATGAAGCTCTTCTGCATGAAGATCCACGCGCCAATCGACAGCAGAACGGCAAGGATCAGCGAGACATTGACGCGCGTGCCCTCGATCAGGATCGGCACCATCGCGTCATACTGAAACATGACCGACTGCGGGAAATTGAATCCGTTCGGATCCTTCCAGGGGCCGAGCAACAGATAGTTGAGAAGCTGCGCGGCAACGAAGCTCAGCATCAGCGAGACGAGGATTTCGTTGGCATTGAGCCGGACGCGCCAGAAGGCGGTGAGGGATGCCCAGAGCGCGCCGCCGATGGTGCCGAGCAGCAGCATCGCCGGCCAAATCCATTGACCGGTGGCGTCAGGCCACCAGATCGGAATGGCGGAGGCAAAGATTGCCCCGAGCACGAATTGCCCTTCGGCGCCGATATTGAAGACCTTGGCGCGGAAGCCGATCGCAAGTCCCTGTGCGATAAGCAATAACGGTCCGGTCTTCAGGAGCACCTCGGAGAATGACGCCCAGGAAAAGAAGGGCTCGATCAGCATCGCATAGATGACCGCGGCTGGATCGCGACCCATGGCGATATAGAGGCCGAGATTGAGAGTGATGGTAATGATCAGCGCGATCGGCGGGGCGAGCAGGGTAGCGGCAAGCGAAGCGCGCTCGCGGCGCACCAGTATGGGCAGGGCAGCGAAAAAGGGTCTGCTCATGCGGTGGCCTTCTCGCGCTGTAACTGTGCTCCGATCATGTATCGGCCGATCTCCTCGGGTTTGGTGTCGCGCGTGACGAGCGGCGGGCTCAGCGTGCCGTGATGCAGGACCTGTATGAAATCGCTGAGCTCGAACAGTTCCTCGAGCTCCTCGGAAATGACGAGGATCGCCATGCCTTCATTGCGAAGGGTGACGAGCCGCTTGCGGATCGCCGAGGCCGCACCAATATCGACGCCCCATGTGGGTTGGGCGAGGAAAAGAAGCTTTGGCGCCAGCATGATTTCGCGCCCGACGATGAATTTCTGCAGGTTGCCGCCGGAAAGCGAACCGGCTTCCGCTTCGGGACCGCGCGTGCGCACGTCATAATCCCGGATACAGTTATTGGTGAAGTCGGTTGCCTGCGCCTTGTCGAGAAGGCCGCGCTTGACGAGGTTCAAGGGGTGGGCCGTCAGCAGGCTGTTGAGGGTGAGCGACATTTCGGGAACCGCACCCCGGCCGAGACGATCCTCCGGGACGAAGGCGAAGCCCAGCTGACGACGCGCGGCAGAATCGAGCGTGCCGACATCCTTACCCATCATGAAAATCTGGTCGCGTTGAGCCCGCGGCAGGATGGTTTCGCCCGAAATCAGGCCGGCGAGTTCGCTTTGACCATTTCCCGAAATCCCGGCAATGCCGAGGATCTCGCCGGCGCGCAGGGTCAAGCTGACATTGGCGAGCGGCACGGCGAAAGGATCAGCCGGCCTATAGTCGAGGCCGATAAGCTCCAGACGCTTCTCTCCTTCAGCCAAAGGCAGCGCCGGCATGGGCTCCGGCATGTCACGGCCGATCATCATGCGTGCAAGCTCGTGAGCGTCATGTTCGCGCGGATCGACACGGCCGGTCACGCGCCCGCCGCGCAGGATCGTGGCGCGGTCGCAGAGCGACTGGATTTCCTCCAGCTTGTGCGAGATGAAGAGGATGGAGACGCCGCCGTCACGCAACCGACGCAATGTCTCGAAAAGCTTCTCCACGGCCTGCGGCGGCAGCACCGATGTCGGCTCGTCGAGGATCAGCAGTTTTGGGTCGGTCATCAGGCATCGGATGATCTCCACCCGTTGCCGTTCGCCGACCGAAAGCGAATGCACATCTGCGAGCGGATCGACCTCGAGGCCGAATTCATTCCCGAGCTTGCGAATGCGTTCCTCAAGTTCGCGCGTTTTGCCGGACACGATGAGCCTGATGTTCTCGACGACCGTCAGGCTTTCGAACAGCGAGAAGTGCTGAAAGACCATGCCGATGCCGGCGCGCCTTGCCTCTGCGGGAGAGGCAAGGCTGAGGTTCTGCCCGTTCCAGGCGGCGGTTCCGCTGTCCGGCTGTTCGACGCCGTAGATCAGCTTCATCAGGGTCGATTTGCCAGCCCCGTTTTCTCCGAGAATGGCATGGATCGAGCAGGGAGCGACGTCGAGGTCGATCTGCTGGTTCGCACGGATCTGGCCGTAGCTCTTGGAAATGCCGCGCAGCGACAGGAGCGGGCTCACCATGGTTTACTTCGGCAGCGGCGTCGTGACACCCTTGACGTGCCAGTCCATCGCGACGATCTGGGCGTCCGTCAGCGTCGCACCCGAAGCAGCACCTTCGCTGCCGTCGGCCTTGGTGATTGGGCCGGTGAAGGGCGAGAAGCTGCCATCGGCAATCTTGGCTTCGACTTCCTTGATCTTCGTCATCGTATCGGCCGGGATTGCCGGGTTCCAGTCGACGACTTCGACGACCTTGTCGGCAACGCCGAGGAAGGTGTTGGCGCCCTTGAAGGTGCCGGCGAGATGGGCATCGACCGAAGCCTTGAAGAAGGGCGACCAGTCGGTGGCAACGCAGCCGAGATAGGTCTTTTCGGCATATTTCTTCATCGAGGAGTTTAGGTTGAAGGCATAGATGCCAGCTTCCTCGCAGGCTGAGATCACCGAAGGCGTATCTTGCGCGTTCGAGAAGATCACATCGCAACCCTGCGCAATCAGCGCCTTGGCGGCTTCCTGCTCCTTTGCCGGATCGAACCAGGAATTGACCCAGACGACGGACACTTCGATGTCGGGCTTGACGGACTGTGCGCCGAGCGTGAAGGCGTTGATGGAGGTGATCAGTTCGGGAATGGCGAAGGCCGAAACCGAGCCGAGCTTGCCGGTCTTGGACAAGGCTGCTGCCGCCATGCCGAGCAGGTAGGTTCCCTGGAAATATTTGGCGGCGAAGGGCGAGAAGTTCGGCGCGACCTGGAAGCCAGAGGCATGCAGGACCGTTACCTTCGGATTGCGGCGGGCGATCTGCAGCGCACCGTTCTGATAGCCGAAGGAGCCGGCGATCAGGAAATGGTTTCCATCGGCGACCGTCTTGTTCATGATGCGATCCGCATCCGGCCCTTCGGCGATGTTCTCGAGGATGGTGACCTTCACCTTGTCGCCATAGGCTGCCTTGATCGGATCGAGGCCGGCGGCAAGGGCATGGCCCCAGCCGACGTCGCCGATCGGCGAGGGAACGACGAGGGCGATGCCGAGCGGTTCGTCGGCCGCAAATGCGGAGCGGCCGGCAAAGGCCGTTGCGAGACTGGCGGCAGCCGCATTCTTCATCAGTGTTCTGCGGGTCAGATTGTTGGACATGTCAGTTCCCCTCTTTTGGTTGTTCAGAATTCCACAGTCGCGAGTGCTGCTTCGGCGTCCGCGAAAAGCTTGAATTCGTCGAGGCCGGCGAATTCACCGGCCTGCCAGACGATCCGTCCATTAATCATGGTGAGATCGGTCGGCATGCCGATGCCGACCTTTGCTATCAGGCTCAGCGGGTCATGCCGCGTGCCGACATAGTCCATCCGCCGCGTATCGATTGCAAAGAGATCGGCGGCCATGCCGGGGGCAAGGCGCCCGATATCGCTGCGGCCCAGCAGGCTTGCGCCGCCCGCCGTCGCATAGTTCAGGAAGTCGACGGGTGCCGGGACCGGATGGGTGCGCGTCGATGCTGTCAGGCATTGCAGCATGTAGGCGGAATGGATGCAGTGCATGAGGTTTGAATTGTCGTTCGAGGCAGCGCCATCGCAGCCGAGCCCGATGCGCAGGCCAAAGGCGGACATTGCCGGAATATCGGTCACCTCTGCGCCGACAAGATAGACCGGCTCGGGGCAATGAGAGACACCTGTGCCGCTTGCCGCCATCTTTCGCAATTCGTCGTGTGTCAGCTCCCAGCAATGGGCATAGAAAGTGTCGGGGCCGGCAAAGCCGAGTTCGGCGCAGTAGTCGACCGTACGCATCCCGTACCGTGCCTCGATCACGGGGCTTTCGCCCTCGCCGACATGCGTGTGCATTAGCACGCCGCGATCGCGGGCCAATGCGACCGATTCAACGAAGGTTTCGCGATAACAATTGACTGGCTGGCAAGGCGCGACGACCACCTGCCGCATGCTGAAGGAAGCGGCATCGTGGTAGCTGTCGATCAGCCGGGCGCAATCGGCGATGAACTCATCCGTCGTCTCCAGCATGGCATCCGGGATCGTCGAGCCCTCGGATTTCGGCAGCGTGTTGCCGCCACGCCCCGCGTGGAAACGCATGCCAAGAAGCTCGGCGGCCTCGAACTGGCGATCGATTAGGCGCTTTCCGGCGTGCCGAGGAAAGCAATATTGATGATCGAAGGCCGTGGTGCAGCCATGCTTGATCATCTCGGCCATGGCCGTGACTGACGAATGGTAGAAGCAATCCTCGGTCAGCCGCGAGAAGATCGGGTAGATCCGATCGAGCCATTCGATGACCGACAGCTTCGTCCAGTCGAGATCGGCCCGGTTGCGCACGAAGCACTGGAAGAAGTGATGGTGCGTGTTGACGAGCCCCGGATAGACGAACCAGCCGGTCGCGTCCTGGACGATCGTGCCGGCGGGCAGTGTTTCGGCCGGCAGGTTCGCTCCGATCGCCTGGATCGCCGGACCATCCGTGAGCAGATCGACATTCCGGTGTACGGCCGGGCCACTGCCCTCGTCGACGATGACGGCTGCGCAATTTTTCAGGAGGTAGCCGGCCATCTCACCTCTCCTCCTTTGCGGGATGAGGATCGGGTTTCAGCTCGTGCAACCTGTGAATGCCGGGCATTTCGATGAAGCCGTCGATGCTGCGGATGGCACGCAGCCAGAGCCGGATCGTTGGGTATGGATCGAGCGAGATGCCGCCATCGGGCGCCAGCGCCACATAAGGGAAGCAGGCGATATCGGCGATCGTGGCGCGGTTCGACGCCAGGAAGCGCATGCCGCGAAGCTGCTGTTCGAAGAGACTGGCTTCCAATTCTCGCAGCGCTGCAATCCCCTGCGCCTGCAGGATCTCGATATTGCCGGGGCGCAGAAGCATTTCATGCAGTCGCGCACCGCCGAGATTAGCCGTCAGCCGATGCGAGAAGGAGAGCCATTGCTGGACCCGCGCCGTCTCTTCAGGCGTGCCGGTGCCCAGCCATTCCGGGGCGTTTCCGGCGGCGAGATAGGCGAGAATGGCGGAGGATTCCGTCAGGACGAGATCGCCGTCTTCAAGGATTGGGATAGAGCCAGCGGGATTGAGCGCAAGCAGCTCAGGACCGCGATGTTCGGCGCCGGGATGAAAATCGACTGGTCGGATATCCAGCTTGATGCCGAGGATCGCCGCCATCAGGCGAATCTTGTAGCAGCTCGGAGAGAGAATGTAGTCGTAGAGCTTCATTGCGCGACCAACTGTGCCCCGTAGGTATAGTTGTGACGCTTCAGCCAGCGCCGGTAAGCAACCGATGTGAGATCGGCCCGGGTCGGGATTTCCATGCCGGGATCGAGCGGCAGAAGTGCCGGGATCTGGTTTTCGAGGATCGAGCGATCCTGCAGAAAAATCATCTGTTGAAAATGGATGAGGTCTGTCATGGGCGTTTCGTCGTCGAAAAGGGCCATCCATGGCCATACGTCACAGAGGTCCTCCGCAAGCGGCTGGACGAAGAGGGTAATGACATCCCATTCGCCGGGCCGGGGAGGGCAGGTCTTGTAGAGCACTGAGCAGGTCGGTGCCGGGACGCGGTACATATATTCGGTGGTAATGCCGCCGGTTGCCGACTTGGCTGCCTGCGGCTGGTAGAATTTCACCTGCGTCGCCCAGACCTCATCCTCATCTTCGCGGATTTCTACCTTGTAGTTTTCGACCTCCGTATGGGGCTCGGCGCCGAGAATGTCGGTATGGACGAAGGGGAAATGGGCAATGTCGAGGAAGTTCTCGACCGCCCGTAGCGGCGAGCAGCGCACCCGCACCCCGCCGACATCGACGAAACGGCGGCC
This sequence comes from Rhizobium sp. BK275, assembly GCF_014193555.1. Taxonomy (NCBI): domain Bacteria; kingdom Pseudomonadati; phylum Pseudomonadota; class Alphaproteobacteria; order Hyphomicrobiales; family Rhizobiaceae; genus Rhizobium; species Rhizobium sp. BK275. The sequence continues at coordinate 226,304 of NZ_JACHZL010000001.1, read as the reverse complement.
GGGCTGATCCGCTTCGGGAATGGCAAAAAGCTCCTTGACGGGATTGCCGAGGGAAGACCAGACATGGCCGTAGCGAACACGGACAGGGAGTGCGCGCCCATCGCCGGATGTTACGCGCGCCGCTCCGTCCTGCGCGCGTGCCACCTCGATCGGTTCGCCCATCAGCGCGGTCTTGTTTCCCGTCTCGGTGAGCCGGCTGAAAAGGCCGACCGGATACCATTCGTCGATCATCGCGCCGGCCTTCATCATGCGGCCTCCTTCTGGCGTGCTTCCGCCCGGCGGCGCAGGGCTTCGGCAATGCGGGACGCGGCAACCCGATCCTCAATGCTGCGACTTTGCTCGATCAGGAGATGAACCAGCGTGCAATCCCCCTGTGGCGTCGGCAACAGCCGGACCCATGGATAATCCGCGACGCTGATAAGTCCGTCGGCATTCGCCTTTGCGCCGGCCACAGCTTCGATTTCCGCGATGCCGGCCTCGGCCGTCAGCGAGCGCAATGGAATGAGATCGCCAAGGCGCGGCGGCTGCGTTGCCGGCTGGCCAGCAGCGACCCATATGACGCCATCCAATTCTTCGACTGTCTGGACCGCGACGCGGATCGTTTCCGGCGGCACGAGATCGGGATGGGCGGGAATGCGAACGCATCCTCCCGCCGGAGAGTAGCTCCAGCCATGATAGATGCAGGAGAGGACCTCGCCGCGCACGAAGCCGTGGGACAATCGCATCCCGCGATGCGGACAGCGATCCGACGATGCCGATGCGCGCCCCCATTGACTGCGCCAGAGGGCGATCGATCCTGCTGGCGTCCATGCCGGTATAACGGTTGCCGGCGGCAGATCAGCAGAAAGGGCGACAGGCGTCCAGGAGCCGGCCGTATCAGATGGCATAACTTTCAGTTCCTCAATTTTACCAATACCTTAGCGCCGCTGGCCGCGCACTGTTGCCGAGCTCGCGACCTCAGTTGCCAGAGGCTTGCATAAAAAAATCGCATTAGCAACAATGATTAAATTAAAGGCAGCAGATCAATGCTGCCGCATTACGGTGTATCGGTCGGATCTACAATCTTGCGCTGAATCTCGTCCACCCAGACATCGATCGGGCCGAGCGAACACCCCATTTCCAGCATGTCGATCAGTTCCACAGGTCCCGCGACCTCAAGCTCGATTCGGTCGGCTCCGGTGTGAAAGAAATCCTGGGACAGTCCGAGCTTGTCAGCATGGCGACGGATCCATGGGACGAATGAGGCAGAATTGACATCGCCAAGGATCGTCATCCGCTCGCGCAACTCCCCCTGCCGTGCCTGCATCATTGAATTATCCATCCTTCAGTCTGCGATGACAGCATAGCGGCTCGGCGCGTTTGTGAAAGGGGCTGATTGTACGCTCTATTCTGGCAGCATCGACGCTGGAAGGCGGCGACGCCCTGACATGAGCAGCGGCGACGATGTCGAGGCCTGGGTTAAGCTGCTGATCGGCTGGCCGTTTCGGAAAAAATGGAGAGAGAGAGACCTCAGGACTGGGACGCTTCTGTCAATCACTCTCTCCCGAAGGTGCGCCAGTCGGCTGTTCCCAGCCAAAGACGCTTCGGCCGCCGAAGGCGGAGGATTGCCGGAATTCGCCGGCGACGATTTCCTTGAGGTCAGGGCCGGTGACGTAGCGCTCCATGCTGCGCGATTGGTCGTCCAGACGGCGCAGGGCCTGCAGTTCCTCCTCGCGACCAAGTTTGCCTCTCATGACCGCCGATTTCATCACATTGATCGTTTCGTCGTAGACCTTGAGCGGTACGGGGAAGGGATGCCTGTCCTTGCCGCCGTGGGCGATGGAAAAGCGGGCGGGATCGGAAAAGCGGCAGGGCGCGCCATGCACGACTTCGGCGACGAGCGCCAGCGCCTTGACTGTGCGGGCGCCAACGCCGGGCACGAGAAGAAGATCCTCGAAATCGACCGGTCCGCGATCGGCAGCTGCGGCAAGGTTGCCGTGCAGACGCCGCATATTGACGTCGCTTTCGCGCACGTCGTGATGGGCGGGCATGATGAGATGCGGCAGCATCGGCTGTTCGACTGGCTCCAGCGCGGGCGCAGGATCGGCGGCCAGGGCAAGGGCTGCCGCCTCGCGGACAATGCGGTCTGGCCCAAGCGCTGTGAGAAGATCGAGCTGATCGTGGCGGGATTTTTCCGCGCGTCGGTCGGCCAGATTGATGATCTCGCCTTGCGAGCGGCCTTCGATGGCCGCATGCGGGGAGTTGACGAAGCTCTCCAGTCCTTCGGAAAACCAGTGATAGCGCCGCGCCTGACGCTTGTCGCCGTTCATACCTTGCTGAACGATCACCCAATGCCCGTCATCGGCAACGATGAAGCCGTGCAGATAGAGATCGAAACCATCCTGCACCGCCGCGCTATCCACCTTGGCGACCAGGCGACTTGTCTTTGCAAGGCCGGCACCGTCAAGACCGGTGCGATCGCCGATCGCCATCAGTTCGTCCGGCGTCTTGCGCGATTGCGCACCGCGCCCGCCGCAGACGTGCAGGCCGAGTTCTTTCGATAGCGGCTTCAGCCCGCGCTTCAGCGCGCCGAGCACGCTGGTCGTGATGCCGGAGGAATGCCAGTCCATGCCCATGACGGCGCCGAAGGACTGGAACCAGAAGGGATGGGCGAGCCGTTGCAGAAACTCGTCACGCCCGTAATGGTGAACGATCGCCTCGGTGATCAGCGCGCCAAGCGTGGTCATGCGGTTGCCCAGCCATGGTGGCACGCGGCCTCCGTGAAGGGGGAGGTCGGCGCTGCCCGCTCTTTGCGACATGCTTCCTCTTTCTGCCTACGATCTGCTACGACGGATCCGATCGCTCGATAAAACAGCTATCCGTCAAAATCGGGGCGATGGCAATAAATTCCTATCCGCTGTGGGTGCCTTCCGGAATTAGCGGCCGAGGGGATCGCGCCGCACGGGCAGGGACATCCCGCAGTCACGAAACAAGAGCAAAAAGCGCAATTTTTTTGAGCCCGTCACGGAACCCGAGCCCGGCATTCCCAATTTCTATGTGGAGCAGGAATGTGAGATCGCGTCATGAAGTCGCTTGCTGCATCATCCATTTGTCTGGCGGCGCTTGGTGCCATTCTGATTGGCGGCCACGGATTTGCTTCCTACGCCTTGCGCGATCCGGAACCACATCACTTTGCCAATCTCGACGCGCCGCTTTGGACGACGACACCGATGCGCGTCGACCCCAAGGCTCAAAATTACGAGCGCCTTCCGCCGCAGCAGGCCGTTGTCGACAATAACCAATCCTTAAAACCTGCCAATTTGGTTGGCGTATTGGCCATTGCGCCACCTGACGCAACCGTGACAGGGGCGATTGAGCCGCCGAAGCAGGAATGGACGGCCGATGGCCACCATCTCAGCCTATGCCGGCAGCGTTACCGGTCCTACAACGTCGCTGACAATACGTACCAGCCTTTTGACGGTGGTCCCCGAAAACCTTGCGTGACGGCTGAAAGGTAGTTTTCCAGGGTTGCCGGAAGCCGATACGAGCTCCGACCCACATATTTCATGGTGCGCCCCCGCTATGATTCCTATCGCGCTTCGGACAATACCTATCGGCCGTTCAGCGGGCCGAGACGCCAGTGCATTTCTCCCGTTGTTTGACGGACATATATGATAAGGCCGCCTTCTTCTGCAGCGACCGTCGCTCATCTTGATCAGAGAGCCGGGACCAAAGTCCTATCCGCATTGGTACCTATGTCTGACCGTCTTGCAATTTCGGAGCAAGCGGTCAATCTCATTCCTGTTTTCAAGTTGACACTCAAGGAAGAACGACAGGGACTATGGTGATCTCCAAGCGCAATTTCCTGAAAGGCTGCGGCGCGAGTGTCCTTGCCGTTGTGCCGCTGAAGGTCGATGTCACGGGTTCGTTTCCGTCGCTGGCCAGTCTGACTGCATTCGCAAAGAACGAAAACGGCAATGGCGGAGGGAATGGAAACGGCAACGGCGGGAATGGTGGGGGAAATGGAAACGGCAGTGGCGGAGGGAATGGAAACGGCGGCAACGGCGGGGGGAATGGAAATGGTAATGGCGGCAGCGGCGGGGGTAATGGCAACGGAAATTCGGGCGGCAACGGCAACAGCAGTGGGAACAGCCGATCTAGCTCGAATGGAGCCGGTAGTACGGATCGTGTGCCCTCAACATCAGGCGCACGCGTGACCGAAGATACGGATGGCTCGATCGATGTCCGGCATACGAATGGAATAACTGAAACTCTTCGTGCAGGACGCTACATCATGAAGGACTCGAAAGGCCGCACGATCATCAATAGGCGGGCGACATCGGCTGACAGCACGCGGCTTGCGCGCCTGCTGCGCTAGCGTTTTTCACGCCACCGCAAGGCAGCTTCCGTCCTGTTCGTGACGCCGAGCTTTGTCAGGATCTGGGTCATATGATGCTTGACCGTTTTCTCCTGTAGATCGAGACGCAGGCCGATGTGTTTGTTTGAGAGACCTTGCGCAACGAGGTCCATCACCTCGCGCTCCCGAGGGGTGAGCATGTCTCTGTCCGATGCCTGCCCGCTCAATGAATATTCCATGACCTTCGCCGACATCGCCGGGGAGACGTACCGGGCTCCCTTGAAGACGGTGCGGATCGCTTCCGCCAGACCGCGGGAACCAACACCCTTGAGAATGTAACCTTTTGCTCCGCGTTGGAGCGCTTCGACGAGCGTATCGACTTCCTCTGAGGCCGTGAGCATGAGGATCTTGGTATCCGGGCTTATGGAAAGGATCTCCTCGATCACCGAGAGCCCGTTCCCGGGCATAGACACATCGAGAAGCAGCACGTCCGGATGCGCATCCGAGGCGATCATTGCCGCGTCAGATGTGTTGGCGCCTTCTCCGACGACGACAAAATCGCTGACCTCGGAGAGGCTGCGTGTCACCCCCTCGCGAAACAGCGGATGGTCGTCTACGACGGCGACCTTGATGGATGTCATTCTATTCCTCCGCTTCCATAGGCTCGAAGGTCATGATGACAGTCGTTCCGCCTTCGCCGGTTTTTATGTCGAATTCACCGCCAAGGCTATCGATACGCTCCCTAAGACCGACAAGGCCTAAGCTCGCCGACCTCACCTGCGTCGGGTCAAAACCCTCACCCCGGTCACGGACCTCGATACGGACGTGGCCATCATGCGATGTGGCCATGACGGCTTGGTCAACGCCGCCACCATGGCGATAGGCATTGTTAAGTGCCTCCTGAATGAAGCGGTAGATACAAATCTTGAGAGCGGGGGCAAGTTCCGGATCGTCCTCGTCGATTGTCGTGTCGACGGTGGTGTTGGTCTTCTGTTGATGAGCCTCGACGACCCGTTTCACGATTTCCGTAATCGAGGCGTTCTCGATTTGCGGCAGCACCAGCCCCTTGCAGATGTCGCGAATCTCCTTCATCGCCTCGGCGAGGCTGGAGCGGATCCAGGCGAGTTCCTTCTCGCGTGTTTCCGATTGTGTCGCGGCATCGACGAGCAACTCGCTGTCGAGCCGCAACGAGGCATAGGCGATGTGCTGGGCCGGGCCGTCATGCAGGTCGGCGCCGATGCCGCGCAGATAGGTCTCGTTCAAGGCTGCTGCACGCTGGGAGGACAATTGAAGCCTGCGCTGCAGGCCGCGATTTTCGGCAAGAAGTGCGGAGAGTTCGTCCACTCTGGCCTTTAACGCTTTACGCTGGACTTCGATCGTATGGCTGCCCCGAAAGACGAGAATGGAGAGAACGAGGAAGAAGATGGCAGTCAGACCGGCCACGGCCAGCCAGCTCCAGAGCCTTGCCCAGACGAGGCTGTCTTCCAGCCCTTCCGCCGTCTCGTAGAATTCAAGCACGGCCACAGCCTCCCCCGACCACGGCTGCAGCACGGGATTGTAGATTTCCATGAGCGCCCTGCCGAGACTGCGCTCCTCGGCGCTTTCAGGGTCGCTCGCGACTTCGTAGCGAGCGACCAGCGAGCCCGCAAATGCCTGAGCGAGTTTGTCGTTTACCGGAAACGTCTTCCCCACCAGTTCCTTTTGATTGGAGTAGAGTATAGTGCCGTCGCGGCGCCACAGCTTGAACGAAATGAGACGACGGCCGAGCGCGCCCTGGCCGAGCGTTTCGTCGAGCGCCTGGGCGCTTGCTTCGTCGAGCAGCGATTCCTTCTGCATGTCCGGAAGCAACGGTGCGACGACGCTGTCGACGTAAAGCGCCGTCGCAGCACCCGAATTGTGAATGACGGCGTCCTCGATGAGATGGGTGACGACGAGCCCGATGAGGAACATCGCGGCAAGGGAAACAAGCCCTCCCATGATGAAGAATTGGGAGGCGAGGGAGCGGGCGTTCCAGCGTGTGAGCCAGTTCATTTCCAACCTGAGTTACGACGATTCACTCAAACTATCGCATCGGCCGGACTTTTCCAGTTCACCTGACCTCTTCACCGGACCTCGATCATGTCGGCGCCCGGAATGCTGGCGGTCAACTGATCGGTGTCGCCTGACATGGCAGCGCCGAAGACATAGAGCATGACGGCTAGAAAGATGACGAGCGCCAGCAGGGATGCGTTCCACGCGCTGGAAATTTCCGGGATTTCGTTCCTGTCGGCCATGGCTGAAAACTCCTCTTTCGACAAGGAGCCGAACGGGCGGGAGAGACGGTGCGTTCCGGATCTGGGACCCCAGTCCGAGCATCATCAGACCAAAGGCCGAAGTGAATCCGACTGAGGTCCGAGTGTGAGGCCGCCTCGAAATCAAAGGAGGCGCGTCATCGTCGAGCCTTCTTCCAACAAGATGATCCAGGTCGTCAACTGATCCGGTGTCAGATGCGGCAAATACCGCTTCCCTCTCACAAGAGATCACGGTGACCGCCGCACCGCCCAGACATGGATTCGCTTGCAACGGGATGTGGACGCCCGGATGGCGGTAATCGCAGCCCACTATCAATTGGCCGCCCCGAAATGGCGGTATGCAGGCCAGCCCGCAGCGATACAGGTCGGTCTGGATTGGCGAATTCCATCGTCCGTCAGCGCGACGGGGCCTGCCAAGGCGAAAGTCTTCCAAAGATGTTAGCGATGGCTGAGCGCGAGGCAGCACGTATGCGCAGCAGTCTTTGCCGGCGGAGGGCATCGACACGCGTGCCCGGCGCTTTCGTCAGAGCCGCACGGGCAGCCCTGACAGGGTCCACCAGACTGGCAGCAATCTCCGGCAAGCCATCCACTTCCGCTTCGAGGCGTTCGAGATAGGCATTCAGTCCATCCGCAGCGGCCTGCCGCAGCCGGCGTGTTGGGGCGGTTCGAAGCTTGCGCGTCGTCCAGCGAAGATGTTCTTCGGCATGCCGGTGCAGCGCCTGCGGATGCTTATAGGCTCTGTGGTCGCCAAGCATGTCGGCGACGAATGCCACTTCTCCGAGTTCGCCGCAGCGCCACCAGAGCTCCATATCCTGCAGATACTGCCAGGCCGGGTCCCAGCGGCCTGCCCGGAAGAACACGTCCGTGCGGATGGTCGCACCCGGCATCGCGACCATATTGTTGAGCAGCAGCAGTTCCCGAAACGCCTCGCCGCTGTTGCTGTAACTCCACCCGAAGCGACGGCCGGGAATGGGATCGCCTCCATAGGTAATCTGCCGGAAACGGCCGTGGATCAGGGCAGGGTGGCGCATTGCCGCGCGCCCGATGGCGTGCAACGCCCCCGGCGCGAGACGGTCGTCGGCATGCAAGGTGACGAGGTAATCCGCATTCGCGCCGGCAGTATAGGCGCGATTCCAATTGTCCGTGCGCGGCACGGTGTTCCGGTGCAGGGCCGGCTTCAGCAGTGGAGATGAGTAGGATGCGATCATTTCCCGACTGCCGTCCGTGGAGCCGTTGTCACAAACATGCACCTCGAAATCCGGATAATCCTGGGCCAGAGCGCTGTCGAGCGCTTCGGCAAGTGTCTCAGCATTGTTGAAGCAGGGTATGATAACGGCGAGAGAGGGTAATTTGCTCGATGTCCCGGCTGTCATGATGAACTCCCATCCGGTTTGCTAGGTCCCCTGATCCCCGCGAACGCGTGTCGAGCGGATCGTTGGCAAGGCTCCGTGACCCTTCGAAGCGGAACGGCGCCAGTATTTCCCTCATCTTTGACGCCAGCCGGCAAGGGCCGCGTCTGCGATCTTGACATCGAACACGTCACGCGCCGGTAGCGTCCGGACATCGAAACCGTGTGCGACAACGCCGTTCAGCATCGGGCACACAAAAAGCAGGCCGTTATGCGCAAGGCTCGCCCGGTTCTGCAGGCTATGTGCCAGAGCCAGATGAAAAACGGCGACGTTGCGGAAGGCATAGACGCCTGCCGATGCATTGCCGGAAATAACGATCTTCTCCCTCGCTTCCAGCATACGGCCATCATCTCCAAGCCTGATATAGCTGTATTGCGGATGGCGGGAGCCAAATGTGAGCGCCAAGCCGCCGAGATTGGGATCGGCGGCAAAGATTGCAGCAATGTCCGCATCGCTGTCGAAGATGATATCGCAGAGATCGACGACGACGGGTGCATCCGGAAAGGCAGCGAGTGCGGTACCGGCCGCAGCGCTCCAGGCAGCGCCGCCACTCATTTCGGACAGCCATACGATCCGCGCGGTCGAATAGTGCCTCAGTAATGTTTCCCGCGCATAGCGCCGCGATCCGGGCTGATCCCGTAGCACGAAAACAGGAACTGCTGCTGTGGTCCACCACGAGCGCGCTTCCAGCGTGGCGCCAAGCAATGTCGTCTTTCCAACCGGTATTTCCGCCTTCACCGAGCCGTCAGGCCGTTCGAAATCACTCCCGGCCATGGGAATGATGATGTTCAACGGCGCCGTCGCGCCCGGTCCGATGCCGACGTCAGGCATAGGCAGGCTCACGGCTTTGCAGGTACTCTGCCAGATCCTCGGGCGTACCAAGCCCGTGCATGTTTCTGACGTCGATTTCGTAAACGCCGATGCGTGCGCCGTTGCGGATGGCGTAGTTATAGGCGGGGCAGACATAGAACTCGTTGTTGGTGCGGTCGTTATGCACCATCATGTCGAGAGCACCCTTCATGAAATCGCCGGCGCGGCGGAAGAAGTAGATGCCGACCGTCGCCAGTTCGGAGATCGGCTGCTTTTCAGCAACCCTGAGCACAAAGCCTGCCGCATCGGTTTCTGCGAAGGACCATTTCGGATCGCGCTTCGGATCGCGGAAAACGAGGATCGATCCGTCGAGATCGCGCGACATGCAGTCGTCGATGAAATCGACGATCCGCATATCCACGACCTGGTCGGAATTGGCGATGAGAAGGGGTGCCTCCTCGTCGAGGTGCTGGCGCGCCAGAAGAACGGTGCAGGCGGTGCCCTCGGTGATATGATCGACCGAAACGATCCCGACACCCTGCGAGCGAAGCTCGGCCACCGCATCCGTTTGGCTGTCCAGATGTTCGCGCAGCAGCAGGACCGTCGGCTGTCCGCCGGGCGGCAGGGTATTTTCCAGCACATGCTGGATCATCGGCCGGCCAAGTACGTCGATGAAGGGTTTCGGGCGGGTAAACCCGACCTTGGCGAAGCGGCTGCCCCGGCCGGCGGCCGGCACCACCAGTTGCACGGGCCGTGCGGCCTGTGCGGAGGACAGGCGGCGGACCCCGTTGACCTCGAAATTCTCGATCATCTTTGGATTGTAGAAGCTGTGGTAGCGGTCTGCCGGAACGCTTGCGGAAACGACGCGGCCGCCATCCAGGATCACTTCGTTTAGCGAGGAGCTGACATAATAGCGGTCGTCCACCGTGACCCCATGCCGCAAGGCGGCAGTCGCGGCCTTGAAGAAGATCCGGGCCTCGCGGAAATAGTAGAATCCGGCGATCGCCTTGTTGCTGATGACATCCTTCTCGGACGTGCGGTTGACAAGACCGTCGTCGCCGAGCGTCGCATAGGACCAGCGCGGGTGGACCGTTTCGAAGGTGATGACACCAGCATCCGCCTCGGCCGCCTCGAATTCCGCAATCACGGATGCAAGGCGGGTGTCGATGATCTGGTCGCTGTTGGCGATGACCAGCGGCTCGGTGGGATCGATCCTGTCAATGGTCATCAGGCAAGTGCAGAGCGCGCCGGCCGTCGGGCCTTTCAGCATGACCACCTCGGAACGGCCGTTCGTGCTCAGGTCGAAGATCCGCTCGTAGGAATATTTGACGGCATCCTGCTGATCGACGACGAAAAGGAAACGCGTGTCGCCGCCGAGCGACTTCAAGTTCTCGATGGCCCAAAGGATCATTGGCTTTCCGGCGACTTCGATGAGCGGGCGCGGATAAGCATAGTCTTCCGGGCTGAAATGGGGGCTTGCGCCCGTGGTGGGGAACAGGACGATCATGCCATCACCTCCGATACACGCTTGATCTCCGATACGATCCGGCCGTAAACGACGTCGGCCGGTGTGCCGATCTGCATGACGTAAGCTCCGCTGTCACGTGCGGCTTTCAGGCCGTATTCATTGTCCTCGAGGATCAGGCACTCATCCGGCCTGAGACCGAAGCGCTCCATTGTCGTCACATACATTTCCGGGTCCGGCTTGGCGCGGGTGACGTCCTCGTTGGAGACGATGAGGTCGATATATTCCATCAATCCGGCGCGCCGCATCATGGATTCGATGGTGACACGGATCGAATTCGAGCAGACCGCGATCTTGTAGCCGTCATGTTTGAGGCGGCTCAACGCATACTGATGAGCAAACACCGGCTTGCAGCGGGTGTATATCAGCTCCATCGTATAGTCCTGTTTCAGGTCGTGGATCAGCTCGTTCAGCCCCTTCGGCAAACCATTGGAACGGGAGAGGATTTCCAGCTTACGCCGGGTCGGCAGGCCATCGAACGTGGTCAGATGCGCCTGGCGGTCGATCGGCATGCCGAAAAGATCGAGCGCCCGGTTCAGTGCCTCGTAGTGCCATTCCTTGGCATCGATCAGCACGCCATCCATGTCGAACAAAACAGCACGGATCATGTGACTTCCTCCTCAACCATCCAGGCAAAGCTCTGCTCGGCTGCATCGGGCAGATCGGTGCAGATCATCAGCCGCTCGAGTGAAAGACCGCTCTTTGCAGACTGCCGCAATGCGCCGGACCAGGCGGCCCAGACTGCCTCATGCGGGCGCTTATGCAGTTCCGGCGAGACCATCGCGACATATTTGCCGCGTCGTAGATCATCGATCGCGCGTTCGATGGATGCCGGCTTTTCGGTGAAGGAATCCACCCAGACACCCTGGCAGCGTTCGTAGAAGGACGGGTAGAACTCGACCTCGCTGAAGCGGGTGAAGACCGGGATATCGCTGTCGAGATAGGGCCTGAGATCGGGAACCGAGGCGTCGAAAACGAAGGAGCGTTTCGTCACACTATATTGTTCCAGCATCGGCACGAGAACCGGGCAGAGACCGTCCGCCTTGATGTTGATGGCCAGCCGTCCGGGGGCGCCATTTTTCGCATAGCACTCAAGAACGCGCTCGAAAGGCAGCGCTCCGGTTGTGGGAGGATCGTGTGAAATAACCAGTTCGCCATTCAGATCGCGAACATCAAGTTCAACGCCGTGTCCGGCTGCAAATGCCTTCTCGAATGCCCCTAAGCTATTCCGCTCATGGGGCGCCTGCCACCAGCCGCGATGTGCGAGTATCATCATGATCATGCCCTTCCGGCCCAATCGGCCAGCAAACGATTTTGTGTCGCTACAAACAGCTGGATAAAATCCATGCATCTGCCGACCAAATTTCACATGCATGATTGTAATTTCATTTTAACTATGCAGAAGTGAGTATAAGTCGTCAACATAGAATATACACCAAAGTTGTTACTTTGGTAACACATGCAAAGCGCGTAGAAGTAAGGAATTTACCTCGGTTTTAACTAAAAAGAACATGTGACCATGGGCACATCTAGTGTTGCGTCAACTGCAGTGTCCGGAGAAGGTGAAGATCACAAGCCACGCAGTGCGTCTACGTCACGGGATGCGCTGTGGGTTTCGGGCGCGCGTCTGGTAAGCCAACTCTGCGGCATCGGCACGTTGCTGGTCGCCGCTCGCGTCCTCTCACCGGCCGAGGTCGGTATCTTTGCCATGGTCTCCTCGACCGTATTATTGCAATCAAAGATTGCCGAGGCCGGATGGAGTGAATATCTTATCGCTGCGCCGCACGATAGGGAGCTGCCCGGTACGGTTCTCTATTGTGCGCTTGCAAGCGGGCTCGCCTTCACCATTCTCGGTTTCCTCGGGCTTGCCATTTCCCTTATCTGGCTGCAGCCCAGCGGATCGATTTTCCTCACCCTTCTGCTGCTGATGGCCACAATCGTTCCCGGTACCTTCATCATCTGCCAAAGCGGCGTGCTGGTGAGGGGGCGACGGCTCCGTGAACTTGCCTGCTACCAGGCGGCTTCGGAATTTTTGGGCCTTCTCGTGACCGCCGGAGGGTTGTTGCTCGGCTGGGGCATCGTCGCGCTTGCGGCAGGACGGTGTTGCGTCGTGCTCGTTGCGCTGCTGATATCCACGGGCTTTGCGCGCTGGCTTCCTCGCTTCGAATTCAAGCTCACAACTGCCCGCGAGGCACTGGCCTACTCCACACGGTTGCTGGCATCGCGCCTGATGCAATTTGCGCAAAGTTACGGCGCGGAATTCCTGATCGTCTTCTTCATCGGCGCGACGGAAGTCGGCCTCTACAGAATGGCAAGCCGCATCGTCGGCGCCGTCACCGAGCTGATTTCCGAACCCGTGCGGATGCTGGCATGGAGCTACTTTTCCCGCCAGCAGGGTGAGGCGGGCGGCGGTGAGGAAGGCCTCAGCCGTCTGATGGGATTGATCATGGCTGCGACGGCTTTCGCAGCGCTTCCGGTCTTCATGGGCCTTGCCGTGATATCGAAACAGCTCGTAAGCGTGGCTCTCGGCGCGCAATGGCTCGCAGCGGCGCCGGTCCTCATCCTGCTGGCCGCCGCGCGCGGCATTGCCGTCATCCAGATGCTCAACGAGCCTGTGCTCAGCATCATCGGCCGCGTTGCCCTGCTGCCGCGCCTGAACATGCTGTTTACGGCGACCAGCCTCGCCTGCCTCGCAGTCGCGGGCTGGATCGGGCCGCAACTGCTCAATATCGCCGTCGCGCAAGTCGTGGCTGCGGCATTGACGACTGCCGTATCCCTGTATTTCCTGCAGCGCGGCACGAGATTTCGCTGGCCATCGCTGTTGCGCCGGATCCTTCCCGCCGGATTGGGTGCCTGTGTCATGGTCGGTGCGGTCGGCCTAGCTCTGCACATGACTGGCGGCAGTCTAAATCTTCCATTGGTGGATCTGTTCATGGGAGTTGTGGTGGGGGGGCTCGCCTATATCCTCATCGCATGGTCCAGCGGTCGCGCCTTGATGGCGGAACTCAACCATGTGACGGATGCGCGATAAAGACTTGGATGCGGGTGCTTGTTAGAGCCGAGTTTCCTTGTCCGCTATCAGCCACTGGCTCGAAAGCCGTGCCACCATACAGCCATAGCCGTGAGGCTTATTCCACTCTCAAATGGTGGTGAAATCACCCCACTCGACCGGCTGTTGCCGTGAAACTGAGCACCACACGGGATGTGTCGGCAAGCTTCGAACTTATGACGGCTGAGTGCGTTCTCATCTTGCGATAGTGAACCCGCCGGATGGGAGGTGCCTATGACTGATATAAGGACGCGCGGATTCAAGACGAAGACCGAACTTGACGAACATCTTGCCGACATTGAAGAGGCCACTGAAACGGAAGAGGCCAGGTTGCTTCCGGTCGATTATGCGGCGGAGAAGCAGGAGACCGGCGAGCTCGCAAGATTGCAGGAAGATCTAACATTGCTGCGCAGACACCTCGCTCTCCTCCGCGAGCAGGCGAAGGCCTCCATTTCGGCACGCGCCCAACGGGCGGATACGAGCGCCCGTGAGCAGCCTGGAAACTATCCCTGGCTCAAGCTCGCCGGCGTCATTGCCGTAACGCTCCTGGTGGCCAGACGATTGCGGTCGCTGCCTTCTCGGAGAATGACGAGGATGCCTCTCGGCCTTTTTCGTTTCGACTAAGCGTGATTAGGCATTTTGAGCCAAAAGTTCAATCGAGGCGCAGCCAATAGTAACCGTAGGGCTGAAAGGTCAGCCGGTAGTCGGTTTCGGAAATCTCGGGGAATGCCTCGCCATTGATGAGTTCAACGGGGGTGCGGCCCCTCAACCCGACGAGCTGCACGTCGGCGGCGACGGACGCGTCCGCCAGGTTGGCGGCGCAGAGCAATTTCTCCTCACCATATTCCCTCAAATAGGCGATGACCGCCGGGTTACCGCTTTCGAGGAAGCGGATCGCTCCCCGCCCAAAGGCCTGGTGCGCGGTGCGCAGCCGCAGAATGCGGCGAAGCCAGTTGAGCAGCGAATGCGGATCGCTGTCTTGCTCCCTGACATTGATCGCCCTGAAGCCATATTGCGGATCGTCGATCGGCGGCAGCGGAAGCTTCTCCTCAGGCGCAGTCGAAAAGCCGGCGTTCCTGTCTGGCGCCCATTGCATCGGCGTGCGCACCCCGTTCCTGTCTCCGAGGTCGATATTGTCACCCATCCCCAGTTCGTCGCCGTAATAGAGCACCGGGCTGCCCGGCAATGATAAGAGCAGGATGTGCAGGAGCTCTATGCGCCTGCGGTCCTGGCCCATCAATGGCGCTAGCCTGCGGCGGATGCCGAGATTGAGCCTCGCCCGTTTGTCTGCAGCATAGGTATCCCAGAGGAAATTGCGTTCCTCTTCGCTGACCATCTCCAGCGACAGTTCATCGTGATTTCTCAGGAAGATCGCCCATTGGCAGCTCTTCGGAATGTCATATGTCTGACCGATGATGGTGACGATCGGTTGCTTGTCAGCTTTGGCAATCGCCGTGAATATCCGCGGCATCAGCGGAAAATGAAAAGCCATATGGCATTCGTCGCCCTTGCCGAAATATTGGCGCGCTTCCTCCGGCCATTGATTGGCCTCGGCAAGAAGCACCTTGCCGGGGTAGCTGGCATCCAATGTCTTTCGGATATGCTTCAGAAGAGCATGGGTTTCGGGCAGGTTTTCGTTGCGCGTCTCGTCGCGCTCGACAAGATGCGGAATGGCATCGAGCCGAAAACCGTCGACGCCGAGATCCAGCCAGAAGCGCATGGTGTTCAGCAGGGCTTCGACAACCGCCGGGTTTCGATAGTTGAGATCCGGCTGATGGGTATAAAAGCGATGCCAGAAATAGGATTTCGCCACAGGATCCCAAGTCCAGTTCGACCTCTCGGCATCGACGAAAATGATGCGGGTTTCCTTGAATTTCTTGTCAGTGTCCGACCAGACGTAGA
The DNA here is from genome assembly GCF_014193555.1 of Rhizobium sp. BK275. Lineage (NCBI taxonomy): Bacteria > Pseudomonadati > Pseudomonadota > Alphaproteobacteria > Hyphomicrobiales > Rhizobiaceae > Rhizobium > Rhizobium sp. BK275. Next base: position 210,982 of record NZ_JACHZL010000001.1, on the reverse strand, counting down.
ACGCGCGCTCGGGCGAACCGGGAGGCGCCTGTCTTGCCCGCTGAAACCAAGGGTGCTGATCGGACGTGTGGTTGATGACAAGCTCGGCGATGACCCGGATCGACCGCGCGTGGGCTTCCCCGACAAACCGGCTGAAGTCATCGACTGTCCCAAATTCCGGCCGGATGCCCGTGTAGTCGGAAATATCATACCCGTCATCCTTGTCCGGTGACGGGTAAAATGGCTGTAGCCAGATGGTATTGATGCCGAGCTGCGCCAGATAATCTAGCTTCTGCGTCAATCCCTCAAAATCGCCGACCCCGTCGCCATTGGCATCGAAAAAAGATTTGACGTGCAATTGATAAATGATTGCATCTTTGTGCCAAAGAGGATGCTGCAGCCCATTATCCGACATCGAGATCCCTTGGTCTTCCGCTGACTCACCTGGTGTCCTGGATTGCCGAACTTCGACATCGGACACCTATCAAATTCGATCTTCCACGAACTGTTCCGCACCCTCGACCGGCCGCAGCCAAGGTTCGCGCCGCTTGATCCAGAGCTCATAGGTGGGCTTGAGGCTGGTCGGCGCATCCTGCAGGGTCCCGAGTTTGATCTCGGCCTCGTTTTCGTCGTAGGCAAAAACCCGCGACCCGCACGTCGGGCAGAAACGGCGGCCTTGATGCACTGCGGTTTCTCCCGTTGTCTTGAAGGCGGTCGCCGGCCAGATCGCGTAATAGGTAAAGGCTGCGCCGCTCTCCTGCCGGCAGTCAGTGCAATGGCAAAGCCCGACGCGCTTCGGTTCGCCCTCCACCTGATAGCGCACCTTGCCGCAATTGCAGCTCCCGTGACGTATGGTCATCCAAGGCCTCCCTCAATGTTTCACCCCGAAAGGCGGTTGATCGTCGTCGAAATTGCCGTTGCTCAAACTGTCGTAGCGATTGAGGCTTGGCTCGCCGCCTCGGGTACCGAAGGGCGTGAGCTGCACCATCATTTCCCTGGCGCGATCGATTGCGTCTTCTTCACTCAGCGCCGCCGCCTCGGGAAGGCGCACCGTCAGCTGCTCACCGGCGTCGCCGAAGAAATCGACATGCCAGGCGTTCTGCCGATGCGTCACCTTTGCTCCGTTCAGATCCATCGAAACCTCCCTCCGGCCATTCTGCCGGTTTCGCTTCTCTCGTAGCATGGAGATCAGTGTATCAACCGATATGCTGGCGATTGGTTCCGGAGCCTCCCTTCCTTCGGTTCCGCACTGTCGCCTTACCGAATGGTTTACTCCGGCCTTCGCTCCGCCGGCATCCGTCGAAGAACATATGCCTTCTTGAGAAGCAGTGGGCGACATAGCCGTGGCTTGCTGGTCGCGCGTCGAGACGATCGACGCATCTATTTGCGGTCCGCTGCGTTCACTTCAAGCACCACATCTTGTTCGAACCCTCGAAAGGAACGGATATGAATTTTCCAGTACCGACAAGCAATGATCCCACCCGTCGTTTTCAGGAAGCGACCGATGCCGCCCGCGTTGCCCTGGAGGCGCTTATCGCCGATGCTAATGCCGCGGGTTGGGGCGCGGATGAAATGGCTGTGGCGCTCTTTGAGGCAGCGCGGTCTCTCAAAGACGCAAACACCAGTGACCCGGATCCCGCTGACGATCCGGCAATCAGCGATATCGATGCGAAGCAAGGACAGATTGGACGGGGTGAATTATTTGACTGAGCGACGATCCGGCGGTCGCTCAAAACAGGACCAGCGGCAGGACGTTGAACCGTTGGCGCGACATCGCTCGTCAGATCCTGATCTGCAGTAGACCTCTTCGCGCCACCTGTCTGCCGTGGCACCAGAACGGATGGAGCATGTCGCTGATGCTCAGGACGTCTGCACATGGAACAAGCGGCGACCATCCTTCATTGGCATCGAGCCCGACGAATGCCAATCTTGTCAGGGATCTTGTGTCTGCAAGCAGATCTTCGTCATCGATGGTGATGTCCACCAGCAGGACCTCCGGCGCCCGCACGGAGCAATCGACTGCTTCCCGCGCGATTGCCGCTACCGACGTGCTTGCTCCGATGTAGAAGGCCATGATCGTATTGTTGTCGAAGTCGGCGATGGCGGGAACGAGCAGATTTGCGGGCAAGGCCGTCAGTGTATCGCGTGTACCGTCAAACCGATGCCCGGTCGCATCCCCGCCTTCGAGACTGCGATTTCCCGAAAACTGATAGAAGATCTCGCGTCGAGTGAGATATTCGACCGTCCAGCGACCGGAATGGTCTGTTGCATTCGAAGTCGCGAGCACCTCGATTTCCGAGATGACTTCATGGAAGGTGGTCCGAGCGTTGGCCATGGCAATTCTCCTTGAGGGGACAAAGGCGGTCGGCGGGTGAATGTTCCTTCCAAAAGAGAATAACGTCCTGTGCGGGCGCGATAACCAATGGCCGCGATCATGACGCGGTGCTTTCGGTATGGTACCGCTGAAAGGCGCGAATAGTGCCATCATATTGACGCAGTGCGCGTTAACCTTTGAGAGCGAAGGGAGATGAGCATGGCCGGACACGATAGCTACTATATCGAGATCACCACGCGTCTTCGATCGGTGCGATCCTTCTGTGACTTCCTGTCGAGCGGCGGTACTGTCGGCGTCGCCCCGGCGGATGGCTTACGCTACGGTGATGTCACCACCGATCTGCTTGCAAGAACGCGCAAGGAAGCAGAGGCCCTCGATCGCATGCGCCGCCAACTCTTTCCCGATCGTGCGGACGAAGAGGTTTCGCCGGCGCTCTATACTTGTGGATTTACCGATTCCCGCCGGTCGCGTAAGGCAGGTCGAGCTCAATCATGACGGGCGCATGATCGCTCGTATGCTCCCAGCTCCGCGGATTGCGCCGAACGCTGGCAGAGCGAAGATGTCCAGCGACGTCGGGACTGAGAAGAATATGGTCGATCCGCAGTCCCGCGTCCCGTTCGAATGAGTTTCTCCAGTACTTCCAGAAGGTGTAGATCCGCTTGTTCGGGTGAAGGTGGCGAAGCGCATCCGTCCATCCCTGTTGAACCAGCCTGGCATAGGCTTTTCTGACCTCGGGTCTGAACAAGGCATCATCGCGCCATCGTGCCGGGGAATAGACATCCATGTCTGTCGGCATGACGTTGAAGTCGCCGATGAGCAGGGTCGGAACTTTGAGGTCTAGAAGCTCTCCGGCATACTGATGCAGTCGATCAAACCAGCGCAGCTTGTAGTCGAACCTGGGGCCGGGTGCAGGGTTGCCGTTTGGAAGGTAGAGGCAACAGATCAACAGGCCATTTATGGCGGCCTCGATGTAACGGCTGTGGCTGTCGTCCGGATCTCCCGGCAGACCTTGCCGCGTGAGCACCGGCAAAACGTCTCTCGCAAGGATCGCCACACCATTCCAGCTTTTTTGACCATGCCAAACGGCGCAATAGCCTGAACGTTCGATCTCCCGTTGCGGGAATTTATCATCGGAAGTCTTCAGTTCCTGAAGGCAGACGACGTCTGGCGCATCTTCTTCCAGCCATCGCAGGAGTATCGGAAGGCGGCCGATGATTCCGTTGATATTATAGGTGGCTATTTTCAATCGACCTCCAGACGGCGAGGCGGACCGGACAGGTCGGGTGCTCGTCTGCCATTTCGTTAGCCATGGCGGGAAACCGGAAAAATCGCCATGTTCGCCATCCCTGTCGCGTCCGGTTGACACGGCCCGCACTCGGCGAATGGAATGTGCGTAGCTTCAGAAAGTTCCCGTTGGCCTGTTGTTGAGGCGGACCGCGCTGCCTTGCATGACCGCCATATCGCTCTTACTTACGTGAGATCGCCCGTATCGGCTGGGCAGGGACCCACAAGACCACAGGATCTCCTCTTGAGGAGAGGATGCGCGGTCGGCCAAGACTTTCGCAAACATCGACCAGTGGCTGGTTCAGCATAGATTGCCGCTGCGCTGGCGCAGCGTGATCGCAAAGCGCGACCCTCTGATCGTTTCACCTAAGGCTGCCCTTCGATTGCGCCATTCGCGCAGAATGAGTGTCGAGGGATGCCAGCGGAAGCGCGAAGGGCTTCTGCCAGCCGCAAGACGCCGCGCCGTCCACAGGCTGATAAATAACAGCGCCGCCGCAATATGTCGGCGGCTATTCCGGCTCACTATTCTGGAAAGGGACATCATGGAAGAGTTGCGTAGTCTGACAGTTTCCGACGACAGGCTTGACGATTGCCGTGAGGCTATCGGACCGGATCTGCAGGATCTGATCGAGGCGACTGTCGCCTCCGGTTTTACGATCGAGGAAACATTGATCGCGATTAGCGAACTGGTGGCGGAGGATTTCGCCTCCGCGGTGAAGCTCCCGAGTGTTCACTGAGGTGGAAGATGGTTGCGAGTGCATCAGATCAGGCGATCCGAGAGGCGTTGGAGGTTCGATCGCTCAAGCCCGCGATGCGCGGTCGCTAGGTTGTGCATCATGAACGCCGCCCACTTTTTCCTCTCCATCGAGAGCGTTTTGCATTTCCTCGAGAACTCGAATGAGCTGTGAAGTCGCCGGTGCTGTATCGCCTGAGGAGGCGGTGTCAGAAGCAATATTGACGCGTGTTTTCTGGCCCGTTCGCGATAGCACCGGTAGCAGACTTACGATGAGTGAGGCGAAGAACTTCTTTCGGCGTTCCGCTACCTCTGCCAACAGGAAGCAAAGAACGAAGCAGGCGACGAGCAGGGCAGCCGCCATCGGAACATGCTCCTCCACCGGATGCAGGAAGGCCGCACACATGAGGATGAGCGGCTGGTGGACAAGATAGAGCGTAAAACTGCCGCCAGCCAGCCATCTGATCGCCGGGCCTGTCTTCTCGAACAGTACCGGAGCCTGGTAGAGCAACGATGCCGCACCGATGAGGTGCAGGACCACGGCAACGCCGATGAGGTTGAAGTAGACGAAATTGATCGCTTCCTGAGACAGTGACCAGGTCTCGTACATGTTGGTCGCAGTGCGATCGGCGAAAAATTTCAGGCTGAAGAACAGCACGAGCGATACGACGATCATCGCGATGGAGATGGGGCGCCGAAATGGCGGACGTTCGATGACGCATTTCATCGTCAACCAGCCCATGAGCCACAGCGGCATATACATCAGGATTTTCGGGCCGGCGACAGCGGCCCAGAGGCACAGCAACGGGATTTTCGCGTGCCGCGGCGAAAAGGCGAACAGCCCGAAAAACAGGTAGTATTGAACTTCGAAACCCAACGACCAGTATGGTTCGCCGCTGCCAAAAACGACATGTGCGAACCACAATTGGTTCGTGAAGGTCACATAAGCCAGTGCCGATTCGACTGATACCGGAGTGAAAAATCCGGTGTTGATGACATCATAATAAGAGGCATTGAGGTGCATTCCGATGCTGTCGGCCGCAAAGATCACCGCGATTGCCAGCAGAGCAACAGGCATTATTCGAGCGAGGCGGGCGACGAGGTATATGCGCCATTCCTTTTCGCTCACCCGTCCGACATAGCTGATGACAAATCCGGAGAGAACAAAGAAGACCGCCACAGCCTCCCGCCCCCAACCAAGAGGGCCGATCTTGATGGAGGGGAGCAGGAAAACATGCGCATGGGAGAGAAATACGACGACGGCTGCGCCTAGTCGCAGCAGATCAAGATAGATGGAAAGATTGCCATCAATCTTCCTGCCTTCGATCGCGCCCATGATTGACTTCCCGCCGGATGACAAAGCGCGTGTTCAATTGAGAACCGCTTTGTTCAGGAACTGATTTCTGCGCTGATGCGCGAGGCGGCATTCGACCAAGCAAACTTTTAAAAGTGTTTACTGAATAAGATTAAATTTTGAGGAAGCGGCTGATATGGGAAGAAATGTCGCGTGCGGCGAGCGTTGGTCCGTTCGCTACAGTCGCATTGCCCAAGCTACCGTATACTCGGACAGTCGCCGCAAATGGTCGCCTGCGGAATATCCGGAGATCTTCTTTCGCGGCTTGAGATCGTGGTCGCCATCTTCCAGCCAGAGCAGATCAATCTCACCTGAGAGCTTATAGGATGCGACCTCTTCCCTTGATCCGAAGGGATCACGCGTTCCCTGGCAGATCAGTGTGGGCATGCGCAGGCCTTCCAGATGCGCGGTGCGAAGTTGGTCCGGCTTTCCCGGCGGGTGAAACGGATATCCGAGGCAAAGCAGGCCCCGGGCTTTCTTCGCCGCAAAACTCTCATCGGCGATCATGCTTGCAACGCGGCCTCCCATCGACTTGCCACCGATGATGAGTTTGCCGGCGTTTAGTTCGCTGATCGCCGTGCGATATTCATCGAGCAGGTGGTCGGCACGCGGGGGAGGCTTGACCGCTCCAGTCAGGCGACGCTGCGCCATATAGGCGAACTCGAAGCGCGCTACCCGGAAGCCGCCGTCTGCGAGTGCTTTCGATAGATCCGTCATCGACGCAGAATCCATCGCCCCGCCCGCGCCATGAGCCAGGAGGATCGTGAAGGTGGCCGTTTCCGGCCCTGTGATCAAAAAGCTGGTCATTCCTTTTCCGAATGCTCTGATTGTGAGTCCATCATACTGGTAGCATTACTCTGCGGGCGAACATGCGATTTTAGCAAGAGCTGGCATTTCGCTCGAAGGACGATCTTCCCGTTTCCTATTGCGTGTGAAATCGAGGAAAGCTCTGATTTTTTTGGAAGAACCTAAGCTGCAACTGGCATGAGGTGCGAAATTCGGTGAACGGGTCGCCGCTGTTTCGGAGGGCCATTTTTTGGTCCCGTCGACCTCGTGTTAACGATTTGTTAACCATGAAGCAGCTAAAGCTTTTAAATCGAAATTAACCAAGTTTACTAACGTGTTAACCGACGCACGCTCCATTCGTATCAAAGGCAGATCGTTTCTTGCAGTCGTGCTGACGCCCGATCTGCCGTTCGAGGACTGGCTCGTTCGTCTCGACGACCTCGCTGCTCGCTCTGCCGGGTTCTTCCTCGGTAGGCCAGTTGTTCTGGACGTCACCGAGCTCTCGCTGGACCGTGCCGCGCTGAAGGCGATGGTTCAGGCTCTCGGTGAGCGCAATGTCAGGGTGATGGGCATCGAAGGCGCGCGGCCGTCGCAGCTCGACGCCAGCATGCCGCCGGGTATGGCTGGCGGACGTCCGGCAGCGGATGTGGACGTGCCGACAGCAGAGGTCCAGGCCGAAGGGCAGGCGTCGCGTAAGGCGAAGCCGGCAGAGGTGCAGGAGATTGCTGCACCGATTGTCCGCGCCCCTGTGTCGTCGCTGGTGCTGCATGAGCCGGTGCGTTCCGGCCAGTCGATCATCTTTCCCGAAGGTGATGTGACTGTCATCGGGTCCATCGCATCGGGTGCCGAGGTGATCGCCGGCGGCTCGATCCATATCTACGGCGCGCTTCGTGGACGGGCGCTTGCCGGATCGGTCGGCAACTCGGCGGCGCGCATCTTTTGCCGCAAGCTGGAGGCCGAACTTCTGGCAATCGATGGAATCTACAAGACGGCCGACGACCTGCCGGCCGAGCTGCGCGGTCAGTCCGCGCAATTATGGCTTGAGAACGACGCGATCATGGCGTCGCGACTGATTTAACAGGGTGAATGGTTGAAACAGGAGAGGGATATGGGAAAGGTCATTGTTGTAACCTCGGGTAAAGGTGGCGTTGGCAAGACAACCTCGACTGCAGCGTTGGGGGCAGCGCTGGCGCAGAGGAACGAGAAGGTTGTCGTCGTTGACTTCGACGTCGGTCTTCGCAATCTCGATCTCGTCATGGGGGCAGAACGTCGCGTCGTCTATGACATGATCAATGTCATTCAGGGCGACGCGAAGCTGACCCAGGCGCTGATCCGCGACAAGCGGCTGGAAACGCTGTTCCTTCTGCCGGCATCCCAGACCCGCGACAAGGATTGCCTCACCGAAGAAGGCGTCGAGCGCGTCATCAACGAGCTGAAGAAGCATTTCGACTGGGTCATCTGCGACAGTCCCGCTGGTATCGAGCGCGGCGCAACGCTGGCTATGCGCCATGCCGATATCGCCGTCGTCGTCACCAATCCGGAAGTCTCCTCGGTGCGCGATTCCGATCGTATCATCGGCCTTCTGGACGCCAAGACGGAAAAGGCGGAGAGGGGTGAGCGCATTGAAAAGCACCTGCTTCTCACCCGCTATGATGTCACCCGCGCCGAACGCGGTGACATGCTGAAGGTGGATGACGTGCTCGAGATCCTGTCGATCCCGCTGCTCGGCATCATCCCGGAGAGCATGGATGTGCTGCGCGCGTCCAACCTCGGCGCTCCGGTAACGCTTGCGGACCAGAACAGCGCGCCCGCAAAAGCCTATTTTGAGGCGGTCCGTCGCCTGAATGGCGAGGTTCTCCCGGTGACGATACCCGGCGAGAAGCGCGGTCTGTTCGGCAAGATCTTCGGACGGAGGGCAGCATGAGCGTATTCGATTTCTTTCAGAAGAAGAAAACTGCACCGATCGCGCGCGAACGTCTGCAGGTACTTCTGGCGCATGAACGCGCGTCTCCCGGTTCGGATCTCGTATCCGTTCTCAGAGAGGAAATCCTTGCGGTTATCGCCAAACACGTCGAAATCGAAGGGGACCGTCTGCAGATTAGAATCGATCGCGGCGAAAACGTCTCGATCCTCGAAATCGATGTAGAGATTCCCGCCAAGGCCGCTCGGGCAGCCTGATGCTTGAACAGATCATTTGGGAGACAGAAATGTCTCCCAAATAGTGCTCGATCATCATCTTGATGATTATAGGCAACAGATGGCTATAGTCACAGAATGACCGGCGACAGACCGCAATCCGCGCGGAAAGCCTTGAAGGCGCTGAGCGCGCGCAGCGAACGTCCGTCATCGATGGCCGCAAGATCGAGAATGACCGCATTGGCGATCGTCATCGGAACGACGAGCGACTGGGATTCACCCGCTTCACCGCGGGAAACCGAAATTTGGCAATCGGGCACAGGATCGATGCGCGCGCTGAGCAGATCGGTGAGCGCCAGGACTTTGGCGCCTCTTTCGGCTGCAATCTCCCTGATTTGATGGATCAGCGGTGAAGCCTTACGGAAGGCGAGCAGCCAGACGACATCGCCAGGTCCCAACGTTGCCAGTGCTTCGGCGATCAGATGCATTTGGCTTGCTAGATCGACCGACGGATAGCCGGAGCGATTGAGCCTCAGGGCAATCAGCGAGGAGAGAGCGGCGGAGTGGCCGCGTCCGAAGACGAGAACGCGACGGCTATCGCGCAGGATCTCCGAAAATCCTCTGACATTGGCATCGGCGACGGCGTTGCGCACCTGCTGGAGCGCGGCAATCTCGCTGTCGAGTACGGAAGAGAGTACGCCGCCTTCTTCCGCCTGGACGAGGCGAGCGGCCATGCGTGCAGCCGGGCTTTCAAAATCGCCGCCGCCTTCGATGAGGCTTGCCTGCAGGAAGGTCCGGAATTCGGGATAACCCTTGAAACCGAGACGGCGCGCAAGCCGCACGGCCGAGGCGGGATGCACGCCGGCACGGAAGGAGACGGCCTTGCCGTTCTCCATTGCCGCGCGGATCGGATCCTGCATCATCACATCGAGAAGGCGGGTATCAGCCTCGGTGAGCTTTGTCGAGTTGCGGCTGATAAGATCGCCGAGAAGTTGCGGAATTTCGTTCTGTCTTTCCATTGCATCACTTCTTGCGGCGCTGCTTGCGAACTTGACCCGGCCAGCGGCTTCTAGATTCAACGATCTCCGGATGAAAGATCGACGCGGCTCCCGCTCTGGTTATCGAAAAACACAGCCTGGTCAAGGTCGCACATGACCCAGAAATTGTCGGCATGGCGCGGCACGTCCTTGCGTGGGCTGGTGAGCGTGATGCGTCCGGCCGGACTGTCGCAATGCAGAATGATATCAGAACCCGTCATCTCCGACAGCATGAGGCGGACAGGCAGGGCAGGCTCATGCGGTTTTTCGGCTGATATCGCCATGGATTCGGGCCTGAGCCCTGCCGTCAGGCCCAGCCGGCCCTGCCAGCCGGGCAGATGTTCGACAGGCAGGAAATTCATTGAGGGAACGCCGAGGAAGCCTGCGACGAAACGGTTCTGCGGCCGATCGTAAATTGCTTCCGGCGTGTCGAACTGCAGCAGGTCGCCGTCCTTCATGACAGCAATCCGATCGGCGAGCGAAAGCGCCTCAGTCTGATCATGAGTGACGTAAACGATGGTGGCGCCGAGTTGGCGATGCAGTTCCTTGATCTCGGTGCGCATGGCGACCCGCAGCGCATTGTCGAGGTTCGACAGCGGCTCGTCCATCAGGAAGATGGAGCTGTTGCGCGCCATGGCGCGGCCCATCGCTACCCGCTGGCGCTGGCCGCCGGAAAGCGCGCCCGGCTTTCGGTTAAGATAGGGTTCGAGTTGGAGCGTCTTGGCCACGCCTTCGGCCCGAACATTGCGTTCGGCCTTCGGCATGCCGCGCAGTTCCAGGCCGAAGGCGATATTCTCGCGCACCGTCATGTGCGGATAAAGCGCGTAGTTCTGGAAGATCATGGCGATGTCTCGGTCCTGCGGGGCAAGATCATTCGCACGCTGGCCGCCGATCTCGATATCGCCCTCTTTGCAGCGTTCCAGGCCGGCAATCAGGCGCAGCAGGGTGGACTTACCGCAGCCTGACGGGCCGACGATGACGATGAATTCGCCAGATCTGATATCCATGGAGACGCCGTGCAGGACTTCCGGCCCGCCGGGATAGGACTTTCTGATGTCCCGAAGGGTGATGCCACTCATTGCGCGGTCTCCGCTTCGAGGCGATTGCGAATGGCGATGGCAAGACTTGGCCGGTCTGTCGTGAAGACCTTGACGCCGAGCGTCAGCACCTTTTCGATCTGCCGGGTCGAATGGGCCGCCCAGCAGCCGAAATCGAGACCGGCGGCCCTGACCTCGGCCATCAGCGCGGAATCGGCTGTATCCACATGGACGCCGATTTCGGGAATGTCATGCGCCTTCGAGACTTCGATCACCGCGGAGGTCCCGAGTTGACGCAGCACCGGAGGGCTGACGAGCCAGAGCTTCGGCCGGCTCGTGGCGGGGGAAAGAGCATCCAGCGACTCCACCAGAAAGGAGGAGAAGATCGTCCTTTCGAGCATGCCGTGGCGCGCCAGCGTTTCGACGACGCGGGGCACGAAATTCTCATAGGGGCGGCCATCGACGCCAGGCTTGATCTCGCAGCGGAAATCCACGGAACTGTCGGCATAGATGGCGCAGAGCTCGACAAGCGAGATCGGATGTCCGCCGGCGCCATAGTTGATGATGGCCGCGCGAACCTCTGCCTCGCTCATGGCGGCGATTGCGCCGCTGCGATCCGTCGTGCCGTCCAGCGTTGCGTCGTGATGGACCATGATCGCACCATCTGCTGTGGGATGGACGTCGAATTCCACCTCCTCCAACGGCATTTTTGCCGTAGCCGCAAAGCCTTGCGGCGTGCTGTCGCCGAACTCGAGAGTACCGCCGCGGTGCGAAGCGATGCGTGTCATTCTATGCTTGTCCTTCTTCATGATCTACTTGACCGCGCCGAGCGTGATGCCGCGCACGAGATGGCGCTCGACCAGCAGGAAGCCGAGCAGCACGGGCAGCATGCTGAGGGTGCAGGCGGCCATGACGAGTGGCCAGTCGACAAGGCCCTCACCGGGATTGATGCGGTAGAGGCGGGCAAGGCCGATCTGCAGCGTGTAGAGGTCTTCCTTGCCGACGGCGACGAGCGGCCAGATGTAGTTGTTCCATTCGGTGATGAAGATGTAGAGGCCCATCGAAAAGATGGCGGGTCGGGCAATCGGTACGATCACCCGCCAAAGCACCTGCAGCGGCGTTGCCCCATCCATATAGGCCGCCTCGTCCAGCGCCTTGGGAATGCCCTTGATGTACTGACGCAGGAAGAAGGCAGCAAAGCCATTCGATATCGCCGGCAGGATGAGGCCGGAATAAGTATCGAGCAGTCCTGCCTTGGCAAGCGTCAGATAGTTGGGGATCAGACTGATATGGCTCGGGATCATCAACGTGGCGACCGTTGCACCGAAGAGAAGGTTGCCGCCGCGGAACTGGTAGCGGGCAAAGCCGAAGGCGGCCATGGTCGCGACCGTGATCCCGAGCAGCGTCACAAGCCCCGAGACGATGATGCTGTTCATGAGATAACGGGCGAAATTGTACTCGGCGACCGCGCGAACGTAGTTGTCCAGCGTGAACTCATATTGGCCCGTGTAATAGGACTGCGCCGTCTCGAACGACATCCAGATGGAATAGAGCACAGGCGACAGGAAGATCAGCCCCGCAAGAAGCGCGAGACCGGTGACGATCGGGTTCTCAAGCTTCATAATGGACCCTCCGGCCGATGACGAAGGATTTGATCAGCGCCAGCACAATCAGGAAGATGAAGAGCAGGACGGCAAGCGCCGAACCCCTGCCGATGTCGAAGAGGGTGAAACCCACGCGATAGAGCAGGTTGACGAGCATGTCGGTAGCACCCGCAGGGCCGCCATGGGTCATGATGTTGACGATGGTGAAGACCTGGAAGGCCTCGATGACGGAAATCACTAGCAGGAAATAGGTGGTCGGCATCACGAGCGGCACGGTGACTCGCCGGAACACATGGAAACGCCGACCGCCGTCCACTGCGGCAGCATCATAGAGTTCCTGCGGCACAGCCTGCAGGCCGGCAATATAGATGACGATATCGTAGCCGAGTTGTTTCCACGTATTGACTGTTATCAGTACCCAGAGGGCGAGTTGCGGATCCTGCAGCCATTGCACCTTGCCGAGACCGAGCGAGGTCAGTGCGGCATTGACCATGCCGTAATCGGTGGCAAAGACCCAGGAGAAGACGACGGCGATCGAGACGGTTGACGTGACCGACGGAAGGAAGAGCGCGCCGCGCAAGAGGCGTGAGGGCAACGTCTCGCGGACGAGATAACTTGCGACCGCCAGCGCCAAGGCCAGTCGGATCGGCACGGAAATCAGCGCGAAGATCGCTGTGACCTGAAGCGAATTCCAGAAGTCGCGCGAATTCAGCAACAGGCGATAATTCTCGAAGCCGACGAAGGGCATGGTCGGCGACAGGAAGTCCCAGTGTCGGAAGCTGAGGTTCACACTGGTGATGACGGGGATATAGGTGAAGACCATGATGAAGAGGATCAGCGGTGCGACGAGGAGATAGGGTGTGAGTTTGCGCAGCATGGGACCGAGACAGTTGAGACGACGGGCCTCACGGTCCGTCGTCTTGCCGAAGAGAGGGGCTTAGTTGCTGGAACGCTTGGCTTCTTCGCGGGTCTGCGCGGCGAAGTCCTTCATCGTGTCAGTGACATCGCGCTGGCCGAGCGCCATGGCTTCCCACATCTTGTACTCGGTCGTGCGCATCCAGGTGACGACGGGCGGACGAGCGCGGCCATGGGCGAATTCGAGCTGCTTGATGGCAACATCGATGCCCTGCTTCTTGGCAAGCGCTTCGGCGGCAACTGGCTGTGCCGCGCTCTTCTTGTTGATCGGCAGATAACCGGTCGCAGCAAACCAGATCGCATTGGCTTCCGGCGAGGCGGCATAGCTGATGAACTTGTAAGCGGCGTCCTGAACGTCCTTTTGCGAAGTCGCGAGAATGCCGATACCGGCGCCGCCGATCGGAACCGAGCAGACCTTGTTGCAGGGCATTGGACGCACTTCGAGCTTGTCGCCGAGCGCCTTCTTGGCGCCGCCGTAATCGCCCGTGGAATTCAGAGAGATACCGACCTTGCCGGCGAAGAAAGCATCACGACCGACATCTTCATCGGTGACGCCATCCGGAGAGGCAACCTTCTGGTCATGAACCGGCGACGCCATCCACTGATAGGCTTCGATCGTGTTCGGCGAGTCGAGCAGGATATCGTTGGTCTTGGAATCGATGAGCTCGCTGTCATTGGACATGACGAGCCCCCAGCGGGCGAACTGGCCGGGGGCCGCGATGCCGGTGATGCCTTCCGAGCCGAGCTTCTCCGTGATTGTCTTCGAAACGGCAAGAATATCTGCGAAAGTCTTCAGCGGCGGTTCGGTCGTGAAGCCGGCGCGCGCCAGGATATCCTTGTTGTAGTAGAGGACCGGCGTGGAGGAGTTGAACGGCACGATGTAGTTCTTGCCGTTGTAGACGCCAACCTCACGCGCATAGTCGTAAAGGTCGTCCTTCAACGGGTCGGCATTGAAATAGGGCGTAAGGTCGATCAGGGCGCCGCGGTCGGCGAAGAGACCGTAGCGGGTGACTTCCATGATGACGGCATCAGGCGCACGTTTAGCGGGAATGGCGGCCTGCAGTTTGGCGACGATATCATTATAATCGCCGACGAACTCGCTCTCGATATGAATACCTGGATTGGCGGCTTCGAAATTGGCGATGATCTTGTTGAGCGCCTCGCCGGAGGATTTGCTGAAGCTGTGCCAGAACTTCACCGTCGTATCGGCATGTGCCGAACCGACCATGGACATCAGGGCAACAACGCCGACTGCGACCGTATTCTGCAATTTGTTTGACATAATTTTCTCCTCTGCAAAAAATATTGCATTCCGTTTTGGCGAGGAGTAGCCCGCGGACGAAACAGTTTCTTGAAGCCTGCATGAATTTTTTGTGACTGAGGCCCCCTTAAGCACTTAAGGTTGTTGAGTTATTTCAATTCGACCGTGCGCTGTAGAAAAAAACATTAAATTTTAAGCTTTTTGTTTTCGGCCTCCTTAACATTCCTTTGGGACCCTGTTGGCATTCCTCCAACAACAAAAGGCGGCGGAGAAATGGTCACCATCATTCAGCCGGAAGACTGGAACAGCTCTCTTACAGGCTATTATTCCATCGAAGTGGACGACCAACCCTTCGAGTATCAGGGTGGAGGCAAGGATTATTCCTTGTCGGTGCCGCGGAGCGGCGCCATCCGCTTCGAGCTGCACGACGGAGACCAAGCCCCATGGGATGCGGCCAACAATCACGACTCCGAGCGCATCGAGATCGCCGACAGGCAACCGATCACCTACGGGACGCCGCTACAGGTTTCCTATGACTTCATGCTCGAACCCGGCCAGCCCAATACGGCCTATTTCATGGTGCTCGGCCAGCTTCATCAGAATGTGCACGAGGGTGCGCTTGTCGTCCCTCCTCCCTTCTCCATCACGCTAACGGGCGAGAAGATGGGCATCAGCATCGGCTTCAGCGATGCTAACGGCAACCCGGTTCAACAGGTGATCTTTACCGACGCTTACGATATCCAGCGTGGGCACAACTATGACATGGATATCAAGGCCACGTTCGATCCTGACGGAAACGGCCGGCTTGTCGTAACACGCGACGGAGTGACGATTGTCGACTATATGGGGCCGCTTGGTTACATTCAGGACCAGGGGGTCTACTGGGCCGAAGGCATCTATCGCCATTCCAACGCGACGGAATCCGTTGCAGCAGTCTACGGCGATCTGGATATCGAGACTGGCTCCACAGTTAACTTTCCCGATCCGGACGCCTATATCGGAGCCCCTTCCGTCCTAGTGAGCAATGCCGCGCACGATCCATCGGGAGTTAATTCGGCAACGATCAGCGGCACCGCCAAGCTCGGTACGACAGTCGTGATCTACGAAAACGGCACGGTGATCGCCACCGCCGAAACAGATGCCATGGGGCGGTATACGACCGACATCGTCTTTGCGACGACGGGCGAGCATAGTCTGAGCGCGGTCGCGGTCGATTCGTCGGGTCGCTACGGTATTACCGCCGCCCCGGCGGGCATCGAGATCGGCACGGCTGCAGAAATCGTCGGACGCATGGACAGCATCATGAAGGATGCGAGTGTCCAATCGATCATCCTCACCGACACGCATATGCTGACGGTTCCCTCCGATTATGTGATGCGCCTCTATATAAATTCAGGCGTCCTGAACAAGATCGCAGGCGACGATGTTACCTTCAAGACCAGCACGGCGGTATCAGGCGGCAGCTATGACCGGCAGGTCTATATCTACAACGAGCAAGGCAAGGTCATTGAATCCGAGCGATATCTCGGAAGCAAGTTAGTATTCGATCAGAAAATCGGCGCCGATGGCGTCACCACGACCCAGACCTGGAAGACAGACGGTTCGTCGGATATCAATATCACCAAGAACGGCGTCCTGATCGAGTACGAGCAATATGATTCCCTGAACCGACTGAAGTTCGAGCAGACCTTCAACGACGACGGTTCCCGCAAGACTGTCACCTATTTCGATCCGGCCTCCGGGGCAAAAACGATCGAAACGATCTATAACGCAGACAAGAGTTATACCCGCACCACCTACGGCATCACCGGCAAAGACTATGTCGAAGAAGCCTATACGTACGACCCGGCAGGCAAACTGATTCTTCAGGAGCGTTTCGCGCCTGGGCACATAAAGATCCTGTCCGCCAGTTGGGAACCGGACGGGACGACTGAAACACACCGTTATAACACCGCCGGTCAGGAAACGAGTTTTTCGATCGTGCACCCGGACAAGTCGCATGTCGAAGGCACGTTCGGTATCACCGGTCAGTCCTATTCAGGCCAGATCGTCACCTATGACGCCAGTAACGCGATGATCTCGAAGGATCTGCTTGACCAGAACGGCAGGCTTATCAGCACCGAGACATTCGGAATAAACCCGACGCTGAAAGTATTTGCCTATGCCAACAGCACCGGTCCGGCCACGGGTTATACGCTCTATGCTGCCGACCATTCCTATGACGTAGCCACCTATGTTGCCGGCACGACGACTGTGGCCAGGATCAGCCATTACGATGCCACCGGCAACCTCATCGGAACCGATATCCTCGTGCCGGATCCCTCCCTTGGCACCTACGACCCCGTAACCAACACCTATTATCAGGAGATTCGAAACAGCGACGGATCGACAGAAACGCATCGCTACGATGCCGACACTGGCAAGGAACTCAGCTATTCGATCCGCAATGCGGACGGCAGCCGCGTGATAGCCAATTTAGCGGTCACCGGCAAGGATTATGCCGAGCAGATCATCAGCTACGATTCCAACGGTAAGGTCACCGATCTCGTGCGCAAGTATGGCGACCCGGCTCATACGATCGCCCATACCGAACATTTCGACAGTACCGGCGCGGGCGAGATCCGCAATTTTGACACGGCGGGTCAGCTTACAACTGCGCTTTTCTACGCGGCAGGTCAGAAGCTGATCAAAACGGAAACTTATGCGCCCGATGAGCATCTCAAGGAGTTCTCGGTCTATAATGCTGATGGCTCGAAGGAGACACATCGGTTTGATCCTGCCACCGGAAACGAAACCGGCTACAGCATCCGCTATGCCGATGGTGGACGTGTCGAGGCAAGTCTTGCGATTACCGGCAGGGACTACGCGCAACAAATTCAGACATACGATGCTGCCGGCAAGCTCATCGACAGCGTCCGTAAGTACGGAGACGCTGCGCACACCATTTCCCAGTCATACCATCTGAACGCAGATGGATCGCAGGAGAGCAGCAACTTCGACATCAATGGGCGACAGACGGTCTCGGACACGACGCATTCCGACCATTCCCGCGACTACATCCTGTTCGTCTATGCCGGGGACGGAGCGTCACCAAGCACGATCGAGCAGTCGCACTATGGTATCGACGGCAAGAAACAATGGACCGACAAGACGAATGTCGACGGCGCCCATACGCAGACGGCCTTTGCCGAAGGTGTGATCCTGACATCGCATGAGGGCGTGAAAGACACACTGATCGGATCGAGCATTGCCAACGACACGTTCATGTTCCACAATCAGGCGGGCCAGGATACGATCTCCGGCTTTCAGCCGCATGGCGGGACCATTCATGACCGAATTGCCTTCGACAGTTCGCTGGTGGACGATTACGCCAGCCTATATACGTTGATGAGCTCTACCTCCACAGGAACACTCATCACCTTCGATGATCATAACAGCGTGTTGATCTCCAAGGTCGCGATGGCGAACTTGTCTTCTGACGACTTCCTCTTCGTATAGGGAGAGATATCTCGTCGTCGTTGGCATGGAAAAACTCATTAGGAGATTCGGCGAAGCGTTCAACCATTCCTACGCTACGCCGAACTCCTGTACAGATTGAGATCTCGTGACCTGTCTTTCTGCCGGACGAATCCCGTCCTGTGCCGTAGAACGGGATTGTAGTTGCTGAATGAGGCCGAGACAGTGGCTTCATTTTGTTCGCAAGGTTGAGGCGGCAGCGCCACATAATGCAGCTAACGGAACCACCTTCGAAGGTGGTTCGCTATTCCTATTCTGCAGTAGGCACGCCGGATGGGAATCATCAATTCCGCAGCCCCTGCTCAGCAGGAACTCGTTCCTACCTTCTCTCGGGCTTTCTGCCGATGGCAAAATAACCGAACCCATGCTTGGCGACTTCGCTTGCCGGATAGATGTTCCGGAGATCGACAATGACCGGGTCCTTCATAACGGTTTTGAGGCGCTTGAGGTCGAGCGCGCGGAATTCCTCCCACTCGGTGACAATGACAATTGCGTCTGCATCGACGGCAATCTCATAGGGATCTTTGCCGTAAGTGATCGGGCCGAGTATGTCTTTTGCGGCCTCCATGCCTTCGGGATCGTAGGCGTGGACCGTTGCACCACCATCAAGCAGGGCTTGAACAATGGTGATCGACGGCGCGTCGCGCATGTCATCTGTGTTCGGCTTGAAAGTGAGGCCGAGAACGGCAATCTTTTTGCCGCGCACGTCACCATCGCAGGCGGCGATAACCTTGCGGCCCATGGCGCGCTTGCGATTGTCATTGATCGCGACTGTCGTCTCGATGAGACGGACAGGGCTGTCAAAGTCTTGCGCGGTCTTGACGAGGGCGAGCGTATCCTTGGGGAAGCACGAGCCACCGTAGCCCGGGCCAGCATGCAGGAATTTGTCGCCGATACGCTTGTCCATACCGATGCCTTTAGCGACCTTCTGGACGTCGGCACCGATCTTTTCGGAGAGATCCGCGATCTCGTTGATGAAGGTGATCTTCATCGCAAGGAATGCGTTTGCGGCGTATTTGATGAGTTCGGAGGTGCGGCGTTCGCAGAAGTAGAGCGGCGCTTCATTGAGATAGAGCGGGCGGTATACCTCGCGCATGACCTCGATCGCACGGGCATCCTCGGTGCCGATCACAATACGGTCAGGACGTTTGAAGTCAGTGATAGCCGCACCTTCCCGCAGGAATTCGGGATTGGAGACGACAGCAATATCCTTTTCCGGAAACTCTTCGCGGAAGATCCGTTCGATCTCGTCCCCCGTACCCACGGGCACGGTCGATTTGGTAACGACGACGGTGAAGCCCTTAACAGCGGCAGCGATTTCGCGCGCCGCAGCATAGACATAAGTCAGATCCGCGTGGCCGTCGCCGCGGCGCGAAGGCGTGCCGACAGCGATGAAGACGACGTCCGCTTCACCGACGGAAGGGGCGAGATTTTTAGAGAAATCCAGGCGCCCAGCTTCACGGTTCTGCTGAATGATAGCATCGAGCCCAGGTTCAAAAATCGGCACTTCGCCGGCTTCTAGCGCTGTTATTTTTGCTTCGGACTTGTCGACGCAAGTCACGTGGTGACCAAAGTCGGCAAAGCAGGCGCCAGAAACGAGGCCGACATAGCCGGAACCAATCATAACGATACGCATGAAGCTATCTCCAAGTTAATAACGCCACTTGGGCTATATGCTGCAACGCAACAAATCAAGCCTAAATGGCGTTTTAAGGAAATGTTAAGAGCGGCCGAACTCGTCGACAATGCGGATGATGTCGTCTTCGCCGAGGTAGGAGCCGGTCTGAACTTCGATGAGTTCCAGGAGGATCTTGCCAGGATTTGCGAGACGGTGGACTTCGCCGAGCGGGATGTAGACCGATTCGTTTTCACGCAGCATCTGCACGTTGTCGCCGATCGTGACCTCCGCCGTTCCCTTCACCACAACCCAGTGCTCCGAGCGGTGATGGTGCTTCTGTAGCGACAGCTTCTTGCCGGGTGTCACGAAGATACGCTTCACCTGGAAACGATCGCCGTTGAAGATCGAGGTGTAGCCGCCCCACGGGCGATAGGAGGTGGGATGCGTCTCTGTCAGCTTCGACGTCTTCTTCTGGCCGGCAAGCAGCTTGACGAGGCTGCCGACTTGCTGGCTTTCCTTCAGCGGGCCGACATAGACAGCGTCCTCGCTGGCAATGACTGCGACATCGTCCATGCCCTGGACGGCGAGATGCACGCCATGGGTCATGACGAGCGAGTTGCGGGTGTTGACAACAGTCGTGTTGGCAGCGGCAATGTTCCCGTTTTCGTCCTGAACGCCGGTCTTCCATATGGCATCCCAACTGCCCAGATCCGACCATTTGAAGGCAGACGGCACGACCACCGCTTTGGACGTCTTTTCCATGATTGCGTAATCGATGGAGATGTCAGGACTTTTTGCGAATTGTTCTGCGTCGAGACGTGTAAAGTCCAGATCACGTGTCGCTCCGGAAACAGCCTTGCTGGCTGCCTTCAGAACATCTGGTGCATAGTCCTGCATTTCGGAAAGCAGCTCAGTGACTGGGAACATGAAGATGCCGGAGTTCCAGTAGAAACCACCGGCGGCCAACATTTCCTCGGCTTTTTCGCGAACCGGTTTTTCAACAAAGCGCTTGACCTCGTGCGTGCCGGCCGAAAGTTGTTTGCCGGCCTCTATATAACCATAACCGGTCGCCGGTTCGGTCGGCGTGATGCCGAAGGTAACAAGCTTGCCCTTGGCTGCTGCATCCCGTGCCGCGCGGATGGCGTCGAAATAGGTTTCATCAGCAAGAATCTCGTGATCAGATGCCAGCATCTGGATAATGGCGTCTTTGCCGAAATGCTCGGAGGCCAGAGTTGCTGCTGCTGCCACTGCCGCAGCAGTGTTGCGGGCAACAGGTTCCAGCAAGACGGCGGCAAGCTTAATATCGAGTTCGCGGGCCTGTTCTGCAACGAGGAAGCGAAAATCCTCATTCGTTACGACGATGGGGGCCTCGTAAAGGACCGGATCGGCAACGCGGACCAAAGTCTCCTGAAACAGCGTCTTGTCCCCGACGAATTGGATGAATTGCTTCGGTGCGGTTGCACGCGAGAGCGGCCAAAGGCGTGTACCCTTGCCACCAGCCATGATCACGGGGACGATTTTCTGTGTCATAGGATGTTCTTCCTCGAAATGTATGGCCAAGTTTGTCGCATGCTTACCGGGCTTCTGCCCAGCGCTTAATTCGGGTTAGTCCGGCGTTCAATAGGTCTGAGGCGGCTGTCTCGCCCTCAGCTTCTACGTAACACCGCATTTCCGGTGCGTTGCCGGACGGACGGAAATGAATGATGCGGCCATCACGCAGCGTCACGCGCAAGCCGTCAATATCGCTTTTTGAACCGACTTCCCCGATGGGTTGCAGGAACTCCGCAAGATTGGCATCGGATGCGCGCAGGTAGTTCATCAAGGCTGCGCTGGTTTCGACCGGAAAATTCTCAAGGCGGTCGGCCGCGGCGAAGGGCAGTTTATAGGAGGTTGCAATGGCCGAAAGCGGCTCCCTGCGGATCGCAGCAAGCGAAAGCGTCGCCAGCATCGGCAGGAAACAATCACGTGTCGGCAATGCCCGCACATTACGGCCGTTAATATCGAAAGGTGTTGCCGTCAGCATCCCACCATTCGCCTCGAAGCCCATGACGAGATCCTTGCCGGCGGCAACCGCTTCTTCCATGCCGGCAATCACGAAAGGGGAGCCGACGCGGGTGCGGATGACGGTGAAAGGCCCGGCCGCCTCAATGCCGGAATTGGAGGTGACTGGCGTGACGACGGTTCCGGCGCCCAGGAAGTTCGCCGCGATCAGCCCGAGAAGATCGCCGCGCAGCGGCATTCCGGTCTCGTCGGCAACCAGTGGACGATCGCCGTCGCCATCGGTGGAAACAATCGCATCAAGGCCGTGCGTTAAAGCCCAGCCCTTCAGGAGGGCGATCGTCTCTTCTGAAACGGCTTCGGTATCGACGGGAATGAAGGTTTCGGACCGACCAAGGGCGACGACCTCGGCACCGTAATAGGCGAGGATATCGACCATCAGGTCGCGGGCGACGGTGCTGTGCTGATAGACGCCGATCTTCATGCCGGCGAGCGCGGCTTCAGGCAAGAGGGCCGTATTGCGCTCGAAGAAGAACTGCAGGCACGGCGCAGAGTGATCCTCGCAGGTGGCGGGCGCGCTGACGACAGCTTCGCCGGAGGCTTCGATCTCGGCTGCAAACCGGGTAATGGCGGCTTCGTCTGCTTTGTCGATCTCACCGTCAGGACGATAGAACTTGATGCCGTTGCGGTCCGCTGGAATATGCGAACCCGTTATCATCAGGCACGCGGCCTTTCTCTCGAGGCCATAAAGTGCAAGTGCCGGCGTCGGAACGGTACCGCAGTCGAGAATTTTGAATCCGAGGCTTGCCAGTGCGCCGGCGCAATTGCCCGCGATCTCCGGGCTAGAGTCGCGGTAGTCACGCCCGATCAGGATGACATCGCCCTGTTCTGCTTTCTTGCTCTGCAGCAAATATTTGCCGAAAGCCGTGGCATAGAGCGCCGATGAGCGTCCTTTGAGATCCGCTGACAGACCGCGAAGGCCGCTTGTCCCAAACTTCATGCGAAACACCCTCGCGCTGTGAACAACCGTTTCTACTGTGCTGATTTGCTTGGGTAAACAGCAAAATTAGGACATAGTTAAACCGGCCGGCGGCATAAGCGAAGTATTGCCATCATTTACGCGTCGTTACCAGAGCTTTTGCTAATATTAATGAATTTCAGATTTATGACGGTTGCTCGCCTTTGCGAGACGGAAAATATTCCGCTGCAACCGTTGCGTATTGCGGGTATAGACACTTTTGCTAGAACCGCAGTCCTACATCAAGTGCGTTGATCCCGGAGGTTTGCGTCGTGAACGAGACGTCAGTCACTCTAGAAGAGAGCTGGAAGGCGGCTCTCGCCGGTGAGTTCGCAAGTCCTTATATGCAGCAGCTCAAGACCTTCCTGCTGGAGCAGAAGGAACTCGGCCGGCGGATTTTCCCCAAGGGCAGTGAATATTTCCGCGCGCTCGACCTGACCCCGCTTGCGAAGGTCAAGGTCGTGATCCTTGGACAGGATCCGTATCACGGCGTGGGGCAGGCACATGGGCTGTGTTTCAGTGTGCGGCCTGGCGTGCGCATTCCACCGTCGCTCGTCAACATCTACAAGGAGATGGAGACGGATCTCGGCATTCTGCCGGCGCGGCACGGCTTCCTGGAACATTGGGCTCAACAGGGAGTGCTGCTGCTCAACAGCGTGCT
This sequence comes from Rhizobium sp. BK275, assembly GCF_014193555.1. NCBI lineage: Bacteria > Pseudomonadati > Pseudomonadota > Alphaproteobacteria > Hyphomicrobiales > Rhizobiaceae > Rhizobium > Rhizobium sp. BK275. Next base: position 187,710 of record NZ_JACHZL010000001.1, on the reverse strand, counting down.
GACTGTGGAGGAGGCGCAGGCTGCGTCGCATCAGGGCAAGGGCTGGGAGCAGTTTACCGACGCTGTTATCCGCAAGGTGAACAATGAGTGCGAAGCTGCCGTTTTCATGCTCTGGGGTTCTTACGCTCAAAAGAAGGCGGCTTTTGTCGATGCAAGGCGGCATTTGGTGCTTAAGGCGCCGCATCCGTCGCCACTCTCGGCTCATAACGGCTTTTTCGGATCCCGGCATTTCTCCAAGGCGAATGCATTCCTGCAGTCGCACGGTCGCGAGCCGATCGACTGGCAGCTTCCCGCCAATCCGTGAACGCTCCCGCATCGTCGTTCACAAAATGGAGACAATGCGTGTCGGCTTGCCAGGCTATGAGAAACGGGCGGAAGAGCTCATCTATGACCCATCGAAAGCCCGCCCGATGCGGGCAGAAAGAGGTCTCAAATGCTCGATCAAATCAAGGGTCTGCACCACGTCACATCGATGGCGGAGGACGCCCGCACCAACAACCAGTTCTTCACCAATGCGCTGGGCCTGCGCCGTGTCAAGAAGACCGTCAATTTCGACGCTCCCGACATCTATCACCTCTATTACGGCGACGAGACCGGTTCGCCGGGCACGATCATGACCTACTTCCCGTTCCCGAAGATGCCGCAGGGCCGCCCGGGTACCGGTGAAGTCGGTACCACGGTCTACTCGGTTCCGCAGGGCTCGCTCGGGTTCTGGAGCGATCGGCTGACGAAACTCAACGTTGGCGGTCTAAAAACCGAGGAAACCTTCGGTGAAAAGCGCCTGAATTTTGCTGGCCCTGACGGGGATGGTTTCGCCCTCGTCGAAGTCAAGGACGATACCCGCGCTCCCTGGACACATGGCGGCATCAGCGAGGATCAGGCTATCAGAGGCTTCCACTCGGTCGCCATGCGGCTGAAGGATGATGGCGCCACCGCCGAACTTCTGAAGTTCATGGGTTATGAGGTTCAGGAGGAACGAGACGGCGTCAAGCGGTTCGTCATTCCCGGCGGCAACGGTGCGCATCTCGTCGATCTCGAAACCATGCCCAATATCGCTCGTGCGCTCCCGGGCGCCGGTTCCGTCCACCACGTCGCCTTCGCCGTTGAAAACCGCGAAAAGCAGCTTGAGGTGCGCAAGGCGCTGATGGATACGGGCTATCAGGTCACCCCGGTCATTGATCGCGATTACTTCTGGGCGATCTATTTCCGCACGCCCGGCGGCGTGTTGTTCGAGATCGCAACCAACGAGCCCGGTTTCGACCGCGACGAGGATACGGCTCATCTCGGCGAGGCATTGAAGCTGCCGCAACAGCATGCTCATCTGCGCGCCCTTATTGAGCAGCATCTGCAGCCGCTCGAAGCCTAAGCGGAGGCAGGACAATGACCGACAATGGTTATGTGCACCGGCTGCATGCCGGTGCGCCCGGCAAACCCATCCTTTTCGTGCTGCACGGAACAGGCGGCGACGAGAACCAGTTCTTCGACTTCGGCAGGCGACTGCTGCCGGAAGCAACAATCGTTTCGCCGCGCGGCGATGTCTCTGAATATGGAGCAGCCCGCTTTTTCAAGCGCACCGGAGAAGGGGTCTACGACATGGCCGACCTCGCGCGGGCGACTGCGAAGATGACTGACTATGTCCAGGATCTGGCGGCGACACACGGCGCCTCCGAAATTCTCGGGCTCGGCTTTTCGAACGGCGCCAACATTCTGGCGAACATATTGATCGAAAAGGGCCTGTTCGATGCGGCAGCACTGCTCCATCCGCTCATCCCTTTTCGGCCGCGCGCCAATCCCGATCTCGGCGGTCGAAGGGTCTTGATCACGGCAGGCCAGCGCGACCCGATCTCGCCGGTCGCGTTGACCGATGCGCTTTCCGACTATTTCGAGGCCCAAAAGGCCGCTGTGCTGTTGGAATGGCATTCGGGCGGTCACGATATCCGGACGAATGAAATAGAGGCGATCGGTAAATTCTTTGCGGAATACGCCTGATCAAAAAATTATGCGGCGAATTTCGCCGCATAATGCGTTTCAGATTCCAGTTGGAAAGCGCTCTTACGCTTCGTGGTAGTAGGCCGAGTAGCGATTGTAATAATACTCGCCGGAACCATAGGAGCGATAGAGCTTCAGTTTTTCGGTGTCGACCTTGTTCAGTACGACGCCGATGCACTTTTCCATGAGTTCGGGTTGAACTGCGAAGGTGGTGCGAACGACGCGCCGTGACGTACGGCCCCACTCGATAACGGCCAGCGATGCATCCAGCATCGGGCTAACCGCCCGGGCATCGACGACCGGGCCGAGCGGCGGCAGGTCCAGAACGATGTAGTCGAAGTGCACCTTCAGCTCTTCCAGCAGATTGACCATGATGGAGGAGGAGAGCAGATCGGAGGAGTGCGGCACGCGGCGCTTGACGACTGCCGGCAGGAAGGCGAGCTTTGTCTTGCTGTCGAGCAGCAGCACATCCTTCAGTGGCTTACCTTCCAGCAAGGCTTCTAGAATGCCTTGCTCCGCATGGCGGCCGATAGCGCGCGTTGCGCCCGGATTGCGAAGGTCGGCATCGATCAGCAAAGTCCGCGAGCCCTGCATGGCAAGAAGCTGTGCAAGATTGATGGCGACGGTCGACTTGCCTTCACCGGGAAGGCTGGAAATCACACCGATCACCTTGCAGCGTGAGCTTGGATTTTCCATGTCAACGGCGATCTTGGCGCTACGCATCGTTTCAGCGAAGGCTGAAAGTGGATGATTGACCACGTAATTGGTTATCCCGTTACCGCTTTGCAGGCCACGGGCAGATTCCGGCTCGCTGGCGCCGCTGCTCGCTTCCTTCGCGTCGACAGCCGGTATATGGCCAATGTATTCGAGCGACAACACGTCCCGCACCTGCTCGCCAGTACGGAAGAAGCGGTCGCGGAATTCACGGAAGGCGCCGATCCCACCGCCGAAGGCTGCGCCGAGCGCCATAGCCAGAGCAAGGATCAATGGCTTCTTCGGCGCGCTCGGAGCCGTCGGCACCTGTGCTCTGGTGATGATGCGCGCGTCGGTGATCGGGAAGGATTGCTGCTGAGTTGCTTCCTGGAAGCGGGCGAGGAAGGTCTGGTAGAGGTTGCGATAAGTATCTGCAGTGCGCTCGAGTTCTCGAAGCTGAACCTGAGTTTCACCGGCCGCGGCCGTTACGCTGCTCGCTTGCGTGACACTGTCCTGAAGGGACTTTTCACGAGTTTGCGCGACCTGAAGCTCGCTTTGATAGCTCTCAGCGATACGGTTCAATTCTTCGAACATCAGCCGTTGATATTCAGCCATCTCGCTGCGAAGGCGAACGGCCTGAATGTGATCCGGCCCGAGACGAGCAGATATTTCAGCTTCAAGCTTTGAAGCTTCCAAATATTTCTTGCGCAGATCGTTAGAGATCGAGTTATCGAGAACGTCGGTTACGATGGCGTCAGTGCGCTTATTATCGATGATCGATTTCACACGCTCGTACTTTGCCCGCGCTCTAGCTGTATCGGCCTGCGCGCCGATCAACTGGGTCGTCAATTCGGAAAGCTGCTGGTCGCTAAGAAGCTGATACTGACCGCCGGTAGAGAGAAGGCCATGCGCAGTCCGAAACTTTTGGACCGCAAGATCTGAATCGAGCGCCCTCTGCTTGAGTTCGTCGATACGCTCCTGAAGCCACTCGGAGGCACGACGGGTGGCATCGTATTTCGAGTTTAGTTTGTCGACGAGATAGGCCTCGGCGATAGAGGTCGCAATTTTCGACGCCAGCTCAGGAGATGTCGAAGTGTAGCTGATTGAAAGTGCGTAGGAGCGTCCGATACGATCGACGTCCATGTCAGTAACGATCTTGTCGGCTGCGTTATGGCGCAAGGTGTCAAGATCGTCGGCTGCGACGTCATCGCTGGCAAACCAAGTGCGAAAGTTCAGAAGCGAGCGAAGCATGCTGATTGGCGAACGGGCCGGCGAAGTAAATTCCGGATTGTCGAGGAGCTTCAGTTTGTCGACAACGGCTAGACCGATCGAGTCAGATTTGAAAAGCTCGACCTCGCTGAGCACGGAGGCGTCGTCCTCAATCGGAAGAGCTGCGGCGACATTGGCCTGCATCTGGTTCACAATTTGACTGTTGCCGCGATCGATGAGAACGCTTGTCGACGCAGTGTATTTGGGTACCGCCGTCAGGATATAGACGAGGCCCAAGATTGCGAAGATTCCCATGCAGACTGCAACGACACGCCATTGACGGCGTGCGACTGCAACAAGCCGTTCGACATCAATGGTATCGCCGGCGCCGGCGTTTTCCCAATCTTCATCGGCATGCGCCGAGACCTTATCTGGCGATAGCAATCCGGGCCTCCGTTAGCTAACAAGTTCAAGTGAATGTACGATCGAACACATTAAAAGCGCCCATCTTCAGGCAATACAATTGACCGGGATATCAATATTCCGAGTGGGATATCAATATCCGCAATAGAATATGACAGCTCTTCATCAAGTGCCAGTCTGAAGGCTAACCTCTTCCTGCTTAAGGAATCGAGAATAAGCGTCGACGTACTTTTGCGCTTCGTGATCCCAATTGAAGTCAGCTTCCGCCAACGCTTTTGCGCGCCGGCCAGCTTCTGCTCGAGCGTTGTCATCCGTTATTAGTGTCAAGCAAGCCTTTGCAAGGGCTTCGGGCGTCGGTGCATCGGCGTAGCGCCCCGCCGATTTAAGCAAGCGTTTCGTTTCGCGCAAATCATAGGAAACGGAGGGTATTCCAAGCGCGGAGTACTCGAAAACTTTGTTCATGCTTATCTTGTCATTATATTCATTTACCGGATCCGGTATGATCCCTATGTCAAAGGTACTTAACGCGGCGAGTAGCTGCTCTCCGCGCAAATATCCAGTGAAGGTGACAAAGTCTTCTATCTCTAACTCTGCAGCAAGACTTCTAACCGTTTCAAGTGCCGGACCATCTCCCACGACAACTGCTTTTATATCAGAAACTGAGTGAACCTTTACGAGCTGGTGAACGCAACGGATCAGGTGATCGACACCGTCCTGATCTGCGATAATTCCAACATAGCCCAAAACGACGCGGGCGCCGCCACGAAGTTCTAAATTCGGCGCAACGCGGCGAATTCGGGACTTATCCGGAATGCTGTAAACGGATACGACATCTTCTCCTTTCTTTCCTCCTCGCGACATCGCCAATTCACGGTGAGTCTCATTGGACGAAATCACGAGGTCTGCCGTGAGGAAAGTCAGCCGTTCGGCAAGTCTCAGCAGATGATAGAAGAAGCCGCGCCTCGCGTATTTTGCGACGAAGAGTTCCGGACTTACATCGTGGTGGTCAAAAACAAAGCTCTTCCCGAACAGCTTGAAGGGGAGCGCAACCAGAAAAATCAAATCCGGGGGATTGCAGGCCTGGATGACATCGAATCCTCTTCTCTGAAGCACTTTGAAGAGAAGGGTGAATTCGTAGAACAATGCCACACTGTATTCGGCAAGGAAGGCAAGTTTTCCACGAGCCTCGAGTGGGAGTGGATGCCGAAAGATCTCGATATCGTCGATAATCTCAAACTTCTCGGGATACTGTTCTGTCTTCGGGCATATCACAGAAACCTGCCAGCCCGCATCCCGCAACGCGCACGCCTCTTGCCATACTCGTCGATCAAACGGGACTGGGAGATTTTCAACGATAATCACGCAGGAAGGCATATCTGGTCCTATGATTCGAGTTGAATAAGGGCTGATTTGAAGTTGCAGTACTTAGCCTTGCTGGCCGACCCTCACGTTGAGGCGAAGCCTCGCAATTTGTGAGAGTTCTCGATGCAGCGTGCTCGTTTCACCAAACGACTTGCGTATCCATCAGTTAACAACGCCTAACGTCAGCAATTAAATCAAGAGCTTCCAACCTATCGCACAAACTTTGTTGCAAAAGCTCTTCACACCTAATTAAGCGTGACGTTATCGTATTCCTCGCTGCAGTGCAAAAAAAATGCCATCGAAGTGAGGCTTTTTTTGGGGTGCGCGGTTAATGTCCCGATGGGATACGCTCTTCGATATGGTCCTTGAGGCTAGCGGACAGCGAAGAGAATTAAGACGGGAAGAAGACATCATTTGCACAAACAGGTGAGGAAATGATGCGAATATGGCTCGGAATTGGCCTTTGCCTTGTGCTTATCCTGGGTGTGATCTCTGGCCAAGTTGCCTCAATCAGCAGAGCAGACGACATGACTTATAAAATCGTGACCTTCGGAACGTCTCTGACCGAGCGGGGCGGTTGGCAGTTACCTTTGCAAGAGGCGCTGACTAAGTGCCTTAGGCGTCCGGTTCTGGTAGATGCAGTTGCACGCAGTGGTGCCACATCTGAATGGGCTCTGGAAAAAACAGGGGACGTGATAGCGGCGAAACCTGATGTCGTACTCGTTGAATTCTATGCTAACGATGCTGCTCTAAATCGCTTTATGACTGTAGGGCGCAGTCGTCAGAACATGGCGATGATCCTGGGGCAGCTGAAACAGCAATTGCCTCATGCGCGCATCATCGTCATGGGAATGAATCCGATCTTTGGAATCAGGGGCTTCATTCGTCCGTTCATCAACAGCTATATCGATGCCCATCGTCAGCTTGCGAACGAGATGGGCCTTGATTTCTACGATAACCAGCCGGCCTGGGCCGAGCTCGCCCCGGATGAGCTTTCTGCGGCTATCCCGGACGGCTCGCATCCGTTGCCGCAGGCGGCATCCGCCGTCATCGTTCCTGGTTTGACCCAGGAGATCGCATCGGGCAAATGTCAGAATTGAACCAGTCGACCTTATCGAAGGGACAAGCTTATGAAGATCATGGTTTGGTGCGCCGCGCGCGGCGGCATGCGCAGCGTCGTCGAAGCCTATGAGCGTGACGGGTTTCTTGAAAAAGAAGATGTCCGTCTCGTCGCCTCCTATGTGGATGGCAATTTTCTTGTAAAGCAGCTCGTGCTGCTGCGCGCACTCATCGTCTATCTCTGGCTGTTGACGACCAAGCGCGTCGAGCTTGTGCACGCTCATTCAGCAATGCGCGGCAGCTTTTGGCGCAAGGGGCTGTTTACGTCGCTCGCAAGGCTTTTCGGCATACCGGTAGTCCTGCATTTGCATGGTTCGGAGATGAAGCCGTTCTATGAGAGCCAGCGTCCGTTTCTGCGCCGACTTATCCGGCGTCACCTTGAGAAGGCGACGCGCGTCATTGTGCTTTCGGAAAGCTGGCGGGAATTCGTTGGCGGGATCGCGCCAGCGGCGCGCATCGTTGTCGTTCCGAATTATGTGATTGTGCCGCCCCCTGCAGATCCGCAGATAAGGAAGCCGCATGATCTTCTCTTCCTCGGGCTGATCGGACCACGCAAAGGAACGTTCGACCTCATCCCGGCTTTCGCCAGGATAGCTCCAGATCATCCGGATGCGAAGCTGGTGATCGGCGGCAATGGCCAAGTTGAGGAGGCCAGCAAGCTCGTAAAAACCCTCTCCATGGACGGTCGCGTGATATTGGCCGGCTGGGTCGACGGGCAGAAGAAGCAGGCGCTGCTGGAGGCAAGCGGCATCTATATTCTTCCCTCTTATAACGAGGGATTGCCCATGAGCGTGCTCGAAGCGATGGCTGCCGGTGTTGCGGTTATCACCACGCGCGTAGGCGGGATACCAGAGTTGATCACCGACGGCGTCGACGGCCTGCTGGTCGACGCCGGCGATAAAGACGGGCTCGCGAACGCAATCTCTGCTCTCGTCAGTGATGAAGGACTTCGCACGCGTCTCGCCGAAGCCGGCAGAATGCGGGTGGAAAAACATTATTGCGATCGCGTCATATTGCCCTTGCTTCATCGCATTTATGAAGAAGCCTCAGGCGCCGACAAACGGCAAGGGACGGCCAGCGGCCAAACGCTGGAAGGCCGGTCGTAGCTTGCTCGTCATTGAAGCGCATTGCCTCGGTCGGGATAGTTCTCCGAGTGTGTCCACATACTCGGAGAAACCTATGATTGGAAGTTAGCTCACCAGCCGCGGATCAGCGATTTTTCTAATGATGAAACGGGATAGCCTGATTGTGAAAGGTGTGCCGTTCTTGTCTGAAGTGATGTCCAGATCGCATTTCAGGTTGTCGAAGGGCAAGTCGGGCATCAGGAAGGGGTTGGTCTTGATCCACCAGCCTTCGCTGCCGGCCCCGATCGAATGCGCGAAATCGCCGGATGAGGTCCAAAGCCCTCCAACGCTCTGGAGGAGCTTTTTGTCCTGCCGCAATTTGAAGACGATTCGCGCCGTACCCAACTGATCACCGGCTAGCTGTTCCACGAACATAGCAGCGTATATCCAGTCGCCTGGCGCCAGCTTCCCTGTAGTCGCGATCGGGTCGGCGTTGAACTGCATATGTGTGTAGGCCGCATCGTTATCGTCGGTCGGCGTCACAGCTAGACGCGCGCCCTTGATGGCGCCCTCAAGCTCGTCAATGGAGCAGGCAACGGTCTCGGCATTACGCCCGATGCCGCATCGGAAACCGCTCGGAATTTGTCCCGTGATTGCCGGGCTGGCTTTCCCGCCTTCTGCTCCGCTCAATCGTCCCATGCTTTCGCCCGCAAGATTTTCAACGGCTGGATCGAAATTGAACGTGGATCCGGCGCTGATAGCGGACTGTAGGATAGGCAGCAGCTTTTCCTTACCGATCCTCCGCGCGCCTTTTGGCGCCAGATGAATTTTGTCTTTCTCGTACATGCTGAGGTCTTGGACGCCGCCTGGTGCAAGAATATCATCATTGCCGTCGACAATGCCGAGTACGCCATCGCGTCCTTCCTGGGCCTTTATCCAATTGTTTGAATCGGCAACGGCCCTGTGGCGGGCGTCGTTCTTGGGCCAATCACCCCGTGGATAGATCGTCATCAGGATAACCCATACACCCCCGGCTCGCGCCAGCCGCAGCGCCTTGTCGAGCTTGGCTATGATTTCCGCTGCGGCTGCAGGGCTGTTCTTTCCGGCAGTATCACCTGAATTTACCGAATTGGTCCCTCCCTCCAGGATGATAACAGCAGGGCGTTTCGCAAGAAGCGCAGGGAGACGGGTGAGAATGCCGGTGGATGCCTCATTACTCCATTCGAGATGGGCTCCGAATATCCCCTGGTTTGCTCCGGAAATATTGCGACCGGTCGGGTCGGCTGTATCGTACCAGCTATCATGGTCGAAGCGGGGATCGAGTGCGCGGGTCCATTCGATGAAACCGTTCGCCATGCTGTAGCCTACGGCGAATGTATTACCTGGGTTTGGCACCAAAGGAGAGCCCGCATAAACACCGTAGCCGATATGGCTGTCGCCAATGGCCGATACCCTGGTTCCGGTCGGAAGGGGAAGGGCAGGCAGTGGACGGTGGGTGTCGATTGCGCCAGTGACTGAGTCTTCGTCGATAACGGCGCCGGACAAGGGAAGTGGGAGAGCTGCGGCTATTGTTGCCTTTGGAGGAAAAGCAACGCCGATTCCGATCATCGCAGCTCCTCCTTGCAGGAGTTCACGGCGTGTCGCAGGTCGTCGGTTCATCTATGAAGCCCACCGGGTAGGTTTTCGGAAGAAGCAGTTTATTCGCAGCACGGTCGTTGACGCGCAAGGAAATATCCTGTCGAATGCTACCGGATGAAAACGACAATTATCCGTCGCTCCTCCCAATATGCTGAACATGATTTCCTGTCTGCATTCAAATGAAGCTTTTGAGATAAGGCATTGCATGAGCGCGGAGACAAGGCATCCGTGGCCTGTTGGCCGCCTCTCCAGGATGTGGGCAGAAGATTGGCGGAACTTGTTATTTTTCATATTTTCGCTGGCTTCGGCTGATATGCCATGCGGGCATATTTTGTGCGGACCCGCTTTCCGTTTTCGATCAGGAGGACATTGACATTGGAAGAGAACAAGGGTCGATGGACCATCGTCCTCTTAACCTGCCGCGATCCTGCCAAGGATTTCCGCCTGCCGCTTGCGGAAGAGCTGCATCTTCTTGGGCATAAGGTCTTCTACATCTTTTTGAAGCGGCGCCCCGTCGTCATCGATATGGACAATAGCCAGGAGAAGCGAGTTTTCTCACTGCCGAAATTCCTGAGCTTCATGCGTCATAATTTCCGCGACCGCAGACCGCTGCTCTTCGTCAACTCCACCAATCTTGTTTTCCCGGCAATGAGCCGAATGCTGCGGGTGCTCTGTGGCGGCTTATGGTGCCTGGATATGCACGATGACTTGCTGTATGGCCGCACTGGCTACTCGCGCGTGAAGGCGCAGATCGCGCAGACCATTCTTCTCGGCGGCTCGGATGTTGTTGTTCACGCCGCGCCGACACTAAAGCGACTTTTCCCGACGTCGCGTCATCTCGGTAATGCTTCCTCGGTGACAGCTATCGAGCGGCCAGCGCCGGATTGGAAAAAAATTCTGATCCTGGCGAGCGTGGACGAGCGGCTTGATTTCGATTTTCTGGGAGCGGCGGCAACGGCAAATCCTGGACTGCGTTTCGAGATACGCGGACACATTGCCAGCGACGACCCGAAAGTTAAGCAAAAGGTTGATGAACTGACGTCAGCGCACGCCAACATCCACTATCTGGGATCTTACGTTAACAGCGAACTGCCCACGGTCCTCGGCGCCTATGCCGTTACCCTTGCGCCTTACGTCGTCGGCTCGCCACTGACCGATTACATTGATCCGCTGCGTTTCTATCATTGCCTGAATTCTGGCATGGAAGTCATCTCGACCGGCATTCCCAAGGCCCGTGATTTCGGCAGTGTCCTGCATTGCGTGGAAGACCCTGCCGAAGTGGGGCCACTGCTTTGCGGGCTTGCTGAAGGTACGATCGCGCGCCGCAATACTGGGTCAACCGCCTCGGTTTACAACTGGAGAAATCGGGCGATCAAGCTGCTTGATATTGTGTCCGGCGAGACCTCAAGTGCCGAAGGCCTGCCAGCCTGATTGTCCCGCAATATTCTATTCGTGATCCGGCGGGGTGATTTGACCGACGGATCGGCATGAAGTGTGAGACATGTTGATCTATCCGACTTTCCTTGGCCATTTTGTTGCTTCAAGCTAAGGTACGTGTTATCGGAAAGCGAATGCTGCATTGCACCATTGGAGGTCGAACCACCGTCCTGCGGCTCTGTGACTTAGCTGTTTCTGCGTAGCGGTTTGTCCGCCCCAATTGGCTCCTCTGCTAAGACATATTCATCACCTAACGGCACCATTTCCGACAAGTGAAGTGGACGGCAGCAAGAATTAGGAGAGCATCGAATTGCCTGGTTTGAACCGATTTTTGAAGCTTCGCCGGATCGTGGTCGATGCGCGACGGTTTTATCTGAACCGTTTCTGGGGGATGAACATCCATCCGACAGCTGATTTTTCGCTCTCTGCACGCTTTGATAAGACACACCCCAAGGGCATTTATGTGGGAGAGGAAAGCTATGTCGCTTTTGACGCTGCTATTCTCGCGCACGACACAACGCGTCGAATGTATCGCGATACACGCATCGGCAAGCGCTGCTTCATTGGTGCCAGAAGCATCATTTTGCCTGGGGTGACGATCGGTGATCACTGCATCGTCGGATCCGGCAGCGTCGTAACAAAGGACATGCCGGCCTATTCGATCATCGCAGGCAATCCCGCGCGCGTTATACGCTCCAATAATGGGCTTGATCCCTATGGCCGTATTCCACGGGTCGTAGAGCAGGTCCCCAGTGAAGCCGAGGCTGACGAGCTTCAAAGCCGGCAGGCGTGAGATCGCGGCCGTCCGTGGTGGCCGATAATACCGTCAATGTTGTGAAAGCGAGAAGCATGACCGAGAACGGCGCAAAGCGGGCTTCCCTGGCCATCTATCTCCCCGATCTTTCCGGCGGTGGCGCGGAGCGCTTGCATGCGCGCCTTCTCCCGCAATTCTCCAAAGCAGGCTTCAACGTCACCTTCCTCCTCGACCGTGAGGGAGGCGAACTGACAGACCCGGTGAAAGAGCAGGGCGCGCGGATAGTTGCCCTCGATGCAAAACGGCAGCTCAGTGCCTTGCCCAAGCTCGTACGCTATCTGAAAGAGGAAAAGCCCGATATTCTCATCGCGAATATGGAGCACATGAATGTGATGGCGGTTCTAGCCAGACGGCTGGCCGGTGTTCGCACACGCATACTCGTAACTCAGCATAACGCCTTTTCCGAGCAGGTGAAGCGGCGCTCCTGGCAATTCCGCGTGCTACCCGCGCTCTATCGCATGGCGATGCCTTTCGCAGACGTCATCGTCGCAGTTTCGGCCGGTGTCGCCGATGACCTTGCTTCCAGAGCAGGCATCAAGCGTTCGAAGATACGTGTCATCTACAATGGTGTCGTCACCGAAGATTTCGAGGAGCGCACGTCGAGGACGCCGGAACATCCGTGGTTTGACGATCCTCAACCAATTGTTCTAGCCATGGGACGGTTGGTGCCGCAAAAGGATTTCACGACCCTGATCAAGGCATTTGCAGGCGTTTCAAAGCAGAGCGACGCAAGGCTTCTCATTTTGGGTGATGGTCCGATGCGGGAAGAGCTGGAGACACTTGTGAAAAGTCTAGGTCTTCAGGAGCGTATTTCCATGCCAGGCTTCAGCGAGAATGCGCTCGCCTACTTGAAGCACGCGAAGCTTTTTGTGCTTTCTTCCCGATTTGAAGGGTTCGGAAACGTAGTTGCCGAGGCGCTTGCTTGCGGTACGCCAGTCGTCAGTACCGATTGTCCGCATGGTCCGGCCGAGATTCTGGATGGCGGCCGTTTTGGATCTCTTGTTCCCGTCGGTGACGTTGCTGCTTTGGAGAAGGCCATTGTCGACAGTTTGGGTCGTCCGGTTGATGCTGCGGAGCTTCAAGCGAGAGGGCAAACATTCAGTGTCGCCAGATGCGCGGAATCTTATTGTGAGGTGCTTGCATGAATGGCGTTAACAAGAATGCCAATCGCGATAAGTTCGGCAGCATCGAGGTCGGGCGTGGAGTCGCCGCTCTGCTCGTCGTTTTCCACCACACTGGTAGCATCATGTCTGAACCACGGTTCTTTGGGGCGGAGCCGTTTAATAGCCATTTCAATAACTTTAATGTTGGAGTGGATTTCTTTTTCGTTCTTAGCGGCTTCATCATCACCTGGATTCACTGGAGCGATATAGGTCGCAGAGAACGGATCCGTTCTTTTGCGGCCAAGCGATTTATCCGCATTTATCCGCCCTATTGGTTCATCCTCTTTCCGCTTGTCATCCTTTATTTGGTCTTCACGGGGGCAGGGCAGCCAAGCCAGCGCGACCCGGTAAACATCGTCCTGTCCATTTTTCTCCTGCCCAATCCAATTCCACCGGTCCTCGGCGTGGCCTGGACATTGATACACGAGATCTTTTTCTACGCGCTCTTTGCCGTGATCATCTGGAACGGCCGTAAGGCATTGTGGATCTTGCCAGCATGGGCGCTAGCTATCGTCACAGCAAATCTTCTGGTGACGTTCCAGGCAATCGGCTCATTGGCCTTTCCGTTTTCGTTCTTTTTCAGCCCGTTCAATATCGAATTTATCATGGGTGTCGGCGTGGCGATGATATTGCGACATGCGAGAATACCAGTACCATATGTGCTCGCCTCTCTAGGCGTCGTCGTCTTCTTCCTCTTGACGTGGTTCTTCGTGAACATTCAGGACGATCCGCTGGTTGGACGTTTGGCTTTTGGTACTGCGTCCATGTTGTTCGTTCTTGGAGCAGTGGAAATTGAACGTCATCGCCCACTGAACGTGCCAGGATTTCTTCTCGCCTTCGGTGCGTCCTCCTACGCTGTTTACCTCGTGCATCCGGTCGTACTTTCGTTTTCGATAAACCTATCGTCACGGCTCGGAATCTCGACATATTTTTCGTTGAATATTGTTGCGATCATGATCGCATCCGTCGCCGCAGCGTTTGGGATCTCTTATCACTATCTTATCGAGCGCCGGCTCATAAGGTTTACGCGTCGTATCATGGAGCCGCGTAGAGAAACCCAGCTGACGGACCGCTATCCCGCGGAAAATGACGAAACGAGCGGTATTAAACCAGAGCAGAAGGTATCGAGGATCGAAGCATGAATGCTGCCCGGCAAAAGGAGACTTCTCCTTATCGTCTTTCGCCGCGCGAGCTCGCACTCGTTTTTATCATTACGTTTCCTCTGATTGGCACGCTTTTTCCACTGGACTCGTATCTTGGTTGGAAATCTCCGGCGCTTGCGGCCATTGTTGTGAGGAGCCCGCTTAACACGACAATAATACTCACGGTGATCTTGAGTTATGTTGCGTGGCTTTTTAGCCGGAGCCCACAAAAGTCTATTTCTGCGCTGAAGCGCAATTGGATAGTGTTCGCCTTCCTTCTATGGGCGTTTTGCACATCGCGCTGGATGCCTGAGCCAGGGCAATCGTTCAACAGAACGGGGCGAATGCTGGTTTTCACACTCTATGCGGTCTATCTCATAGAATTTGTACCCTATCGGCGTGTCCTTCAGCTTCTCGCCATAGGCTTGGCAATTTCGTGTACGATTTCGCTTGTTATGATCGTCGCAGCGCCGTCACTTTCTTACAGCTCGGAAGATTTGCGCGGGGCTTGGCGCGGCGCGATGATACACAAGAACGTCATGGGAGGTACGGCGTCGATGACCTTCCTCGTTGCGCTTGTGTCGTGGCGCATGAAACTGCTGAATCCTTACCACATTGTGGTTATTGCGTGTCTGGCCACCTTCTTGTTGCTTATCGCGAATTCGGCAACGGCGCTTTTGGCTGCATTCGTAATCACGGCCATTCTCGGCTATCTGATCTACGTGGTTAACAGGGTTTCCTATCCCTTGGTGCTGCTGTTCTTCACGGGGCTCGTGGCTTCAGTTGTCGGGGTCATAATCATATCAAGCGGCATCGTTTACACCCTTCTAGGACGCGATGCCAGCCTGACCGGACGTGCGCAGGTCTGGGAATTCGCGTCCCTCATGATCAACCAAAATCCTTTCTGGGGCTATGGGAACGGTATCTGGGGAACGGAATACTTTAAGCCGATCGTTCTGCAGGAACTGCATTGGCCTGCACCCCACGCACATAATGCCTGGATAGATTTTCGATTGCAGTTGGGATTGCCGGGGCTGTGTTTTGCTGTTGCGATTTGGGCGATCATCGGGATGAGGCTGCTCTACGCCATTTCAATTCGACGTATCCCGGAAATGGCACTTCCGGCGGCTATATTTATATTGCTGAGCATACGTTCTTATACGGAGACAATCATCGTCGATCCGTCCTTGAACGAGATGTTTTGGCTCGCCTTCTCCTACGCTGCTTTCGCAGCTCTACCGGTTCGCGAGCGACTTCGTCGGCGTCAGCAGACGCTCGCTCGCAGATCATGGAAAGAGCCGACGCGCATAGTTTCCAAGCAGACATTTGCGCGCGAGCGTGCGATACCGCCCCTTAGTTGACGTTCAGGACCTGTACTTTCGGTCGCGGCGGATGCTCGCTGGGTTGTCACCGCCGGCGGCAGTCTAGTCTTCGGACAAGGGACGCGCGACCTTCTTACGACTTACAACTGGTGTTTGGGGGCAGCGGGTGATGCTGAGAGTGCTTTCCACCAAATGCGCGCTACGGTATTCGGCGCTTCACAGTATCACCATCATCCGAAGGTGGCTTATCCCGCCTCCTGCTCATAGGCCAGCGATTCTTTTCTCGCTCGCATTCGCCGGAACAATGCCCGAATTGCCGGAGTGTTCCGCTCGGTCGCCAGAGAAAATAGAAACGCAAAACCAACACAGATTGCGACGGCGAGCGCGGCGTAAAGAAAATCCGTGTTCTCCGTCGGCTTCATGTGCCACCCGGTTTGGAAGGCCCATACACATATCGCCCCGATCAAAATAACCAGCGGAGTGTGGGTGCAGTAGAGGGAGTAGGAAAAGCCCGCGAGTTGTTCATTGAGGCGCGGCAGCGGCATACGTAGCAGCTTTTTCGACTGCCTCATTGCCATCAGGAGATTCGCAAAGCTCGCTGCTATCGTGTAATCCAGAACCGTTTCTTTGGAAAAAAACGTTGCTGGGGTCGCGGTACCTGGCGTGTAGAGCACGCGCCAGACAAGCAGGCAGGCGATACAGCCTATGGCAGCAAAAGTTGCATTGATCGGCAAAACAGGTTTGGATCTGAGCGCCGCAAAGGTACCCAGAAGCCAGATTCCGGCATAGCCGGCAATCGAGAAGCCGACGAACTGGAACCATGTCAGGGCCAGCAGGATGGCGGCGGCGGCAATGGTCATGGCGACTTTAGCAATGACACCGCTCCTGCCCCAGAACGCCATCATCACAAGCGGGAACGTCATATAGTACCAGAATTCGTGAAAGAGACTCCAGAGAGCACCGTTGCTGCCGAACTGAGTGCAGAACGCCGTTTGAAGAAAGGCGATGTTGCACGCTGCCGTCCAGGCATCGTGGTTCAATGCTGTGCCGGCACCCTCTGCGTCGAGGGCAAAGATACCGTTCTCTGCTGCGTGGAAGATGCCGAGCGCGAGGGTGTCAAACAGGAAAGCAAAGAGAAGCGCCGGGATAAGCACAGTCCAGAGCCGCGACAGTCTCGTGATGAAATAGTCGACGCTATCGAATTTGCTTGATCGAAGATATCTCCCTGCAACGCTTCCTCCAACGAGGTACCCACTCATGACGAAGAAAAGGATGACGGCTGGACCGCCGAACGATGAAATGAATGCAAATAAATAGTGGCCGATAAGTCGCTCAGAGTGAGGAACCTCGAAGAGCTTCACAAAATACCGGTGATTTATGTGGTAGATCACCACTTCCAATGCCGCCGCCCAGCGGAAAAAATCTAACCAAGCAGAAAAATTTTTATTATGAACTACGTCATCAATACCGATGTGCACGCAAAGCCCCCTAGCTAATACAGCATATTTTTTGCTGGATGGCACAAGTAACTTCACAATGATAGTCTGTATGTCAGGATTGATCTTGAAACGGTTAATTTCTCTACGAAAATAAGAAAATAGGCGATTTTTCCCATAGAATGATAGGGGTTATACTTGGAAGGCAGATGGGTCTGCGCAGGCAATTCAGTTGAGCGTCCGACCACCCCTTACCGGGTGATGGGATGTCTCCCGACCACACGCGCGCTAGTTCGGGAAGTGCTGTAGCTGGCCGCTATTGGACGCCGGGTCTTGAAGACCGCTTCGCATCACATCTCGAATTTAGCGTGAAGGCGCATGGTCAAGCGCGTCAGCGATCGCGTACCACATTGGCTTCTTCGCGAATTTGTCATCCAGCGGCAAGCAGCGCTGTTGCAAGCGATCTTTCCTCGGCCAACCTTCGTGGAGCCAGCTAAAGCGATCCGTCATGCCCCAGGTAAGAAGGCCGACGACGGCGGGTTCGTTGAAAAACACATCGAGGTACTGTTTAGTGTGGGCGGCTACGATTGTGTCTCTCAATTTTATATCGGGCTCAAGCCTGACGTCGCTTACGTCAAGCTCCGTGGCACGTATCTTCAAGCCGAGGTCGGCGACCTCTGAGAGAAAACGTCGGTAGACGTTTTCATCGAATTCCGCGTTGGCGATCAAGTGGCTTTGAATGCCGAACCCATCAATCGGCGCACCCTTGGATCTGAGTTTTTCCAGAAAGCTCAAGATCGCATCTCTTCGATGACCCTGGTTCTGATAGTAGACGCTATAGTCGTTATAGTACAAATTGGCGTTCGGGTCGGCCTCTCTGGCGGCGTGAAAGCAATCCGCTATGAAGTCGATGCCTCCCTTGTTGTACGGCGCCCAGTTGCGCAGATTGTCGGGCATGCCGTCTTCCGGCGCGATCGCCTCGTTCACGACATCCCATTCCATGACGCGTCCGCGAAAATGGCTGATGAGTTCGCGAGCGTGGTCGAGAACGAGCGTCTGCCCGTCATCGCTGCCGATAATGTCTTTCGTCCATGCCGGGGGATTTTGATGCCAGACCGCTGTATGGCCCCGTAATAGGAGCATATTGTCCTTGGCAAACTTGGCAATTCGGTCGGCGTTAAAATAGTTGGATTGGCGTGCCGTTGGCTGCGTAGGCCTCCATTTCATCTCATTTTCAGGGACTATCATCGCGGCATCACGTAGCACGGCATCCTGATACTGCTTGAGGCTAAACAAAGGTCCGGCGTTGACTTCGGTGCCGAAAACAAGGCCCTTCTTCTCGGCCCTCTGCCGCAAAGGTGTTTCGCTCGGTTCATCGGCCCTGCTGACTTGAACGGAAGCGGCAGCGATCCCGGCGCCGGCGGCCAGGAGGAAAGTTCGCCGATCAATATGCTTTGTAGGCCACTGACCAATATTATTGCGCATAAAATTCTCCGCCTGAAATTGCGTATATTTTTCAGGTTCAATGTGTCAGGACAATGCCGAATCCCAACGAATTTTTCCTTTCATAGACGTCCCTTTTGTGTAACTTCAATCGGCAGAATGGCCTTGAAATAGCAGGAGCGTGAAGATGTCCGAAGCTGATTACCCGATTGAGGTCTCGGTGGTGATATGCACGAGAAATCGGCACGACCAACTTGAGGAGACGCTGGATTCGCTGATGAAACTGCGTTCCAGTCATCAGTGGGAGGCCGTCATCCTCGACAACGCTTCCACGGACCGAACGAAGGACGTTATAGAGGCGTTTGCGAAAGTCTGCCCGAACGCGCGCTACGCATATGAGGCTCAGCGTGGACTGGGTGCAGCGCGCGATACGGCATGGCGATCGACGCGTGGCAGAATCGTCGCTTTTACAGATGATGACTGCATATTACCGGCTGACTACATCGATCGTGTAGCGGAGGTCTTTCGCGAAGATCCGGCATTGGGCTTTATGGGAGGACGTATTGAGCTCTTCGATCCGGATGATGCGCCGGTCACCATTGACCTGCGGGATCATAGGGTTGAAATTCCTGCCAAGGCTTATGTTTCCGCAGGCATGCTGCAAGGCGCCAATATGGCGATCAGACGTGATGTGTTGGTCGAAATCGGCGGGTTTGATCGCCGCCTCGGAGCCGGTACACCATTTCCGTGCGAGGATATTGATGCTGTAGCAGCGGCCGTATGGGCTGGCTATCGAGGCGCATATGATCCTCGCCCCGTCATTCTTCACCATCATCGTCGAAAGGCAGCCGATGTCCCAGACATCATGCTGAGCTATGATCGTGGTCGTGGTGCTTATTACATGAAGTATCTTTTGAAACCTGAGACGCGCACCGCCTATATTCGAGGCTGGTGGGAAACTTCAGGCCCGGCGCACAGGCCTATCACGTGGCGCCGCCTTGGACGCGAAATTGCGAGTGCAAGGGCATTCCTCGCGCAGACCACGACCCATTCAGAAAAGAGGTTGTGGGGCGGCTTGCTTGGTTTGTCGGAGCATTTCGCAAAGTTTGCTGCCGAGCTTGTGAGGATTGTCCGTTTTCAGAAGCGTGCGCTTCCGTGATCAAATCTAGGAAGCCTAGCATTTGGGCGATGCGCTAGTGCGTGTTTGAGAGGCTCACCTTACCATATTGGCCCAGCGCGCATGTGAGCGCGCCAGGCCTTGAGCTATTTCCTCTGCGTTCGTAAACCGATCGCTGGATGGCGTCAGATCGCAAGGTTTTGTCGCTCTTTGAGAATAGAAATTGCCTCATCGAGCGACTGAGCGAAATAGCGGTTTTCGCTGAATGTTCCCCACGCCTTGGCAAAGCCGCTGATTTTGCCGTAGCTGTTATCGATGACGACGTGCGGAATATCCAGAAGGGTGCAAAGAATATGTCCGTGAAGACGATCCGTGATTACCGTTCGCCCCTTCGACAGCAGTTCGGTGCCAGTCTTCAACCGAGTGCGGGCAACCATCTCCAACAGATTGCCTCTGCGATGATGCTTGTTACCTGGGAGCAGCAGCCAGGGCTCGTGAGCATTGGCCGAGAGATATGACCTGATCTTGTTCAGCTTCGAATTGTCGGAAATCTCTTCCGGCCAGTCGACGACCAATACACGATCCTTCGGATATTGATGCTTCGATGTGTCAACACCGCGCGTCTCTTTGTCCTGCCGCAAAAGCATCAACAGCTCATGAGTAGGCGCCAGCCGGTCTCGCTTCTCGATCATAAAAGCGCTGTCGGGGCACAGCCTGATATCGGCCTTGAAATTTTCCTTCGCAAATTCAAAGCTGCGCTGGTCGCGCACCAACAGCACGAAATCCTTATGTGCTTCACAAAGCGCTGCCATACTCGCAGCCTTTTCGGGCTGTTCATAGAATATCGTTTGAGGAAGCTGGATGACTCTTCTGTTCGGATAGCGTCTCAGGATTTCCTCGTGAAAATCATTGAATTCCGGCCATAGGTCGCCAAAATTTCCTCCGCCGTGAATGAAAATAGGACCGTCGCCGATCGCGCTTTCCATATCTGCCCAATTGGTGTGATGGACTGACGAAATGTAAGCAGGCCGCAACGAAAACCGTTTAAAGAGATCGGATTCGCCGACGTAAATAGCGCTATCACCTACGTTATTGTGATCGGGAAAATCCACCAAAGCAAAGCGCCCATCCTTCGGCACTAGATCACTCATGGTCGAGAGTATCGTCTGTTGCAGTTGAGATACGACGCTCATATTCTATTCTCCGTCGACAGGAATTGTAATTTCGATTTTAGTTTGTCAGGGCGGTGGATCGATTGCGTTTAAAGAGGCTTTTCTTTAAATTGCTTACGACGGCTCGCGCAATATTCTCCACTGAAGGTTGCAGCGCAAAGGCATCGGACAGCCTGCCGAGTTTCAACAAGCGCAAGGCGGTTTTGCCTTTGAGCCGGCTTATCTCGCGCATGTTCTGTGTGGAAAAGGCGACTTGACCGAGCGCTTCACCGATTAAGGCGCAATCCTGATGATCCGGGATATAAGGCCTATACTCCATCAAAGAGAGGAGTTTTGCCGAAGCAGCAGCCTTAAGGTAGCTGAGCTCATCGGGTGAAAGAGATTGCCCCACAAGCTCTAGTATGTTGCTGAGTGTCTTGGCGCGCTCGTAATCCGTTCGCAGCCCGGGCGAAAAGTCGATATCCGGAACGCCTTGAAGGCGGCGTTTATAGGAAATTGCTGCAAGTTGGGATGCAACTGCCGCAACGCGACCGTTGACGATGGATGCACTGGATATGCTGCCGCTGTGGATGCGGTACTCCCCGTGAATATCACGCAAATTATGCAAACGACCCACGCCGAGCAGGCGCCAATAGAGATCCGTATCCTCCGCATGGACAACGTAGCGGTATCCTCCGACCTTCCTTATCGCGTCGAGACGTACCATCAGGAAAGGGTGCATCAGATAGGGTTCCTTTGAAGGAAACCAATCAGGGTCTGGCCGAACATCCCCATAGAGTCTCGACTGTGTGCCAATTAACTTTCCGTATTGGTCGATATGTCGAATGTTCGAGCCTACCGCTACGCAGTCCTTCTCGTTCTGCAAGAAGTTGAGTTGCGCTTCAAAACGATTGGGGTAGGCCAAGTCGTCTGCGTCATGTCTGGCGACGAACTCGGCGTTGCAAATTTCCAGGCCGGCATTTAATGCCGATACTATTCCTCCATTAGAGGTCGTTAGAACGTGAACTCGCTCATCGGCCTCTGCGATCTTATTCAAGATATCCTGCGTGCGGTCGGTCGAGCCGTCGTTGACGATGATGATCCTGATATCGCGGATGGTCTGAGATTGGATGCTGGCAACAGCGGCTTCAATGGTGGTTTCTGCATTGTAAGCAGGAATGAGAACGTCGATCTGAGCCACGCGCAGCGATGTGCCATCCATCCTCGATCTCCTCTTTTGTTGCTTGAGCAGGTTGAACCTATCTAGAGCAGATTATTGCTTGCTTATCTGCGAACTGCATTACGAAGGAACAGCACGTTTTCGCGGCCGATATCAAAAGCAAGAATTGCGACGGATACTGCATATGCGGCGGTGAAAATTGCGCCGAATAATAGTAGGCTGAATAAGATGTTCAATTCGCCCAAGCCTGCCCATGTGCGGGTAGCGTAGACAGCAAAAAATGCCGCCCCGCAGGCCAGCATAGGCACGCCCACAGGCCTGATCATGGCCTTCCAATTGAGCGAAAGCGCATTTAACGTCGCCCCAAAGGAGAACGGCGTGAGGCAAACAAGACTTGCGCAGTAAAGCATTGCGGTGCCGGCCACACTATCCATGCGTATGAAATAGAGGGGAGGCAGCACCAATACGGCTTTCAGAATGACCAGCCACAAGAGAGCCTGAGGGCGCCCAAGTGCGGTCAGATAAGACGCATTGACAAACTGCACGCAATGAATCCCGCCCATCAGCAGCAACGGAACCATGACGTGCTCAGCACCAGCCCACTTCTGGCCGAACATAATGTGATTGACTTCTGGAGCAAGTGCTGCGAGGCCGCAGAAAACGGGCGTGCCGAAAAATGCGCCGATCGACGAACTGCGCAGGTAGAGACGTTGCAGGCGTACCTTATCGTCCGAAACCTTGGAGAGCATCGTCAATCCCACGTTTGAAATGCTGGATTGAAGCAGCTGCAATAACAATTGGTAAAGGCGCGAGGATACTGTAAAGAGCGCCAGCGCTGCCGGACCGTAGACAAGCAAAATAACAAAATCGATACTCCTTAACGTGAAGAAATCGATAAGACGCTGTCCGACGACGTTGAAGCCGAACTTGCTGAGACCGGTCAACGTATCCCAAGTAAGATCGGCGTTCGGCTTCCATACGGGCTTTGCCCATAGCCAAACTACGCTTGTCAGTGTCTGGGCGGCAAACTGTCCGATCAACGCCCATGTTCCAAAACCCATGAGGGCCATAGCAACACCGACAATGCCGCCAATAATGATTCCGGCAAGCGTACGCATGGCCAGCGCGCGGAATTGAACGTGACGTCGATACATTGCGTCCTGAAAGCTTGCGAGCGTGAGGAACGGGCAGATTGCAGCAGTTCCGATCAGGTAGGGCGCCAATCCTTCGACATTCATCAGATGTGCAATGTCCTGGGACATGAAAGCGGCAATGCACGCCAGTGCCGTCGAGAGTATCATAGACGCGTAAAATGGTATGTTGACGTCTTGGTCCTTCAGCCCTTGCTTTTGGATAAGAGCGTCGCCGTAACCAAATTCCGCGACCAGCGAAAGCATCGACATCACCAGGAAAGCGGAAGAAGCGATACCGAACTGCGCCGGCGCGAGCAGGCGGGCAAGAAGGACAAATACGACCATGCTCAGCGCGCGGCCGCCCCAGTTCTGGAATAGTGACCAGAACAGAGCGCTGACCGCACGACGACGAAAATTGCTCATATCATTCATGAAGGCCACTCTTGTCGGAACGTTCTTGGTAAAGTTTGGGCGGAGAGATGCTTTTCAGGCAAAATCGGAGGACCAACTGATTTTCCCGCATCAATCTTCGCCTCTCTTTCCATCATCGCCTGATGCTTGCAACGTGCGAGGCGGAGGAGGCCGGTTCCGCGTCACCATATCGAACACCCTGCCAAACTCAAGGTTCAGCGGCAAACTCTTTTTGCAGAGCAATATATTTTTTGCAAGGCAATATACAGCCATTTTTAAGAGGTCAATCTGGCGACAATCACCAATTTAGACCGGTAACTAGAAGTTGCCGAGGATACTACTTCTCTATGTGCCCGTTGCCAAACTGCCGCCATTGCCGTTCGCGATCACCCCCTAGATCCGGGTTGATGTGTGTGAGGAAGCGTTTCATCCTTTCGCCGATGGCAGGCGAAACCGTACAAATGAGTCGATAGAGGGTCCAGCGGCTTAAGAGGGCTTCTTTGTAACGCCTGGAGAAGATTATCCGGATCGCACTGCGTCGGCGGCCCGCGCGTGCGGCGTCAAGTGCGGCAGCAACGGCAATCCGCTCCAGAAACCCTATTCTGGCTTTCTCGTCATCGGCTGGAATTTTCAGTTTCTCAATATACTCATATAGTAAGTCCTCTCGGCGATTGAGTGTCGTCGATTGGGAAATCGAGTCCGGATTTAGTCTGTATTCCGAGACAAAACTATCAATGTAAACAAAGGAGCGTTGACGGGCGGCGAACGCGACGCGAATACCGAAGTCAGCGTCGACTGCCTGGCCGATCTCAATTTCGGGCCGGTAGCGTGTTTTTCGCGCCAACTGATTTTCTATGAGGAAGCCATTATTGGGAAATTGTTGCGAGAGTGCAGCTGAAAGATTTGATCTCTGCAAACCGGCATACTCACGAATACGAAAGTAGCGCTGATTCCAGCGCTCTGTACGATTTGGTAATATATTGCCGATATAATCTATCAGATATTGCTTGCCGTAGAAGCACTGCGCGCCAGGATACTTTAGCTTTGCTTCATAAAGTATCTTGATTGCGCTGGCGCAAAGCCTGTCGTCATCATGTAGGAATATCAGGTATTCCGAATTTGCATTGTCGATCAGCCAGTTGAGATTGGCTGCTTGACCAATACTCTCGGAGTGTTTCCAGTATTTTATGTCGATATTGGCCTGTCGCGATAACCGATTCACGATTGCTGTGCTTTTTCGATCATGTGAATCGTCACCGATTAAAATCTCAGAGGGAAATATAGGTTGGCTTAGACAGCTAATAAGTGCCGCTTCAAGGAGTCGCGGACGATTACAGGTTGGTATACAAATGGAAACACTGAAATTAGGCGCGCGAGCGGTCATGTCTGCCTAGCTTAGCCTTCGCCGTGCTCAGTACGCCCGGATGTATTTACTCACGTATTTCGTCTTCATCAGGGGCGGTAATTTCGTCCCGGCGGAATTAAATTCGAATACTTTGATTTTCAAGATTCAATACAAGGATGGCGAAATAAAGATAAAAGTATTCGTTGAATTTTTCTTTGGTGCACCAGCCAGAGCTTTTATCGCCAGGCCGATTATAATATTCGAGGCATGGCCGCGGCGATATGACCGGGAACATGTGCCTGCTCAATCTAGTCAGGCTGATAAACTTCAATATGTTAGTGGACATGAACGAAACATCGAAAGCCGAGAGCAAGGTTAGCCGCAACAATTTCCGGACCAGTGCCTTTGGCTGGGTGCAGAAATTAATGGGAAGGGACGCGACGCAGGCAGATATCTCTGTGGAGAGAATGCGCTCACGGCTAAGCTTGGAACCGGACGAATTCCCCGTCATCTATGCGGTCGGTGACGTGCATGGTTGCTACGACCTACTCCTGGAAGCGGAGCGGCGCATCAGAGAGGACGCTGCGATCCACTCGGAGAGGGCGCTCGTGGTGATGCTGGGTGACTATTTGGACCGCGGTCGTCGCTCGAGGGAGGTGATCGAGCATCTCTGCCGCCCGACGGATGCAGGGCTTACGCGGATTGCGCTCTGCGGTAATCATGAAGAGGCCTTCCGGCGGTTGCTTGAAGAGCCGGCCGGTTTTCCCGAATGGCAGCGATTTGCAGGCCCGGAGACCCTGGCCTCCTATGGAGTCGACGTTGCCTATCTGATGCGGCAAGGCGGAATCCCGGCACTGGACCGTGCGTTGCAGGATGCTGTTCCGGCCCATCACCGACAGTTTATTGAGGAGCTGCCCTCGATGTTGACGGTCGGTGATATCGTCTTCGTACATGCCGGCCTTAAGCCAGGCGTGCCTTTACTGCAGCAGAGGGATTCGGATCTGCTTTGGATGCGCGAGCCATTTCTTACGCGCGGGCCGGAATTGCCGTTGCTGGTCGTGCATGGGCATACGCCGGTACAGCGGCCCTTTTTTGGAAATGGGCGTATCGCCATAGACACCGGTGCTTTCGCGACGGGTAGGCTTACCGTGCTACGCATTATGAATCGCCAAGCAGTCGTACTTACCTGAAAGCAGTGTCGGCGGGCTTATGGCAGCTTGTCGAGATTCAGGCCGAACCATGCCAGTGAGCTCTTCTTCTCAGAAGTGAGCTTTGTGCCGGCGGCCTTTACATAGGGCAAGAGGGCAGGGCTAATCCGCGTCAGCGCCGGTCCAACCTTTCGCGGGTCTCCGAGTTTGAGAAGAAGGTTCATGTCGCTTTCAACGGAATTTCTTGCGTTTTCAAGCGTTGTGACGTTGAGACGGTTCCAGAAATAGAGCCGGGCGAGCAGTGCGACTTCATCGGTAGGCGCGAGCCAGGCCGACATGTTCATCAAACGGGCAGTCGCCGTTGGCTCTTGAACGATGACCGCACGCACGATTGCCAATCTGAGCCAGAGATTGCTCTCGGTTGGCATGCAAGTAACAGCATGGCGCGTGTAGCGCTCTGCATCGTCAGCGGCCCTTACCCAGGCATCGTAGCCAGTGATCTCATTGGCGGCATCCAGCCGGTTCAGAACCAGCGTGGTGCCCGCCATGATAATATCGGAACGGCAATAATCGCCGGAGACGATATCGTCGGCATTGGCCGCTGTCTTAGCGAGGGTTTCAGGGCTGACTTGTTCGGATCGCTCAAGTCGCTCGGCGATAAGAAAAACGTCCGCAAAGCGCGCGGATTGCCTTATGTCGTTGACAGCAAAAACAAGAAGCGCGACTGCCGTAAGAAGAAAAAGAACGGATGGTGCAGAAGGAGCTGAAAACGCAGTCCAGACCACGCCCCTTGGGCGCGCTTGTCCGCTTGCTCTGGCACGTTGCGACATGTCCTACTGGTCTGACCTGCTGCAGGAGCGATCTGCTCCAATGCCGGCAAAGGTTCGCGCGAGGGAGGAGCCGTTCTCTAAACTATGAAGGGGAGAGGAGAGGCCGTACAGCCTCTCCCAAAATGCTCTAATCGAGCGCTAAAGGCTTGGGTCAGATGCTGCCACTGACGGAGTCGTTGCGGATGATCGTAAAATTGCCGCCGCCCGATGCGCTTGTCCTCAGAGAGCCTGCTCCTTGAATAGCGCCATCATTAGCCTCATCTGCGGCCGGACCGCCCAGGCCAGGTGCGCCGGGGCCGCCGATATCACCGCCACCCGCCGGACCGGCTCCAGCGCCACCAAGCGCCGCAACGGCGGTTTGACCGGTCAATGAAGCTTCAAACGCCGTACGGAAGCTACCGAGCGCGGGATTATTCAAGATTGCCGCTGCAACAGCCGCTGCAATCTCGTCGGCAAGATCGGAATGTTGTGGGCGGCAAACGTTGACGGCGCGGCCAAGGCCGGCACCGATAGCCGCCCTTTGTGCATCAGTCGTCGCCGGAGCCGCTGCCAGCGTCAGGAGAGCTGCCGTTACATTTGTTTCGGTTGCCGTGAGATCGCGAACGGAACCCATGAGCGCGCTATCGGACGGATTTCCCGTCAGAATGCTTGCCGGGGTCGCGTTGAATGCATCCATCTGCGAACCGCTCGCCGCGCCCGGACCTGAAAAGCAGTTGCCCGCAAGCGACGAGGTCGCGAAGCAAAGAGCGCCGAACGCGAAGACAGCGGCACCTTTCACTATATTCTTGCCTGTGTTTATCATACCCAGCCTCCAGAAGATAATGGAGCTTATAACATAAACTCCATTACGTACCAGTCCGTTTAATGTCAGGTGTTAGAAGTATTGTCCAATATATTTAATCTCCGAGCGACTCCACCGCCGAGCGCGTATCGGCGGCGTCGTTGGATACGCCAGAGATTGTCGAGGTAATAGAGTTCAGGACGTCGAAGAACTTCACGAGCTCAACAGAGTGAGCGTTGGAGATATACATGACGTCCTTGTCCGCCATGCGGAACTCCTGAACTGCGAACAGGGTTGCCGGATCGCGCAGATTGGCCCGGAAGATGACCGGCACTTTGTCGCCCTTGAAGCGGCTGGTGTCGATATTCAGGCGTTGAAGGGTGCCGCGATCAACCTGGCGATAGACCACGACCTCGCGTGGATCCGCGCGGGTATCGATGAGGCCGCCGGCCTTCGCCATGGCTTCGCCAAGGGTCAGGTTCGAATCCTCGAAGTCGATGCGGCTGTTGAGGCCGGATGCCCCGAGCGCAATGAAGGTGCGGCGTTCGTGCTCAACTGAAACCGTGTCGCCCGGAGCGAGATAGATATTCTCGGATGGGTTTTTCAACAGCGTTTCGTAAGCGACCGTTGCCGTCTTGCCGCGGCGCTGCAGCGTGACGTTGGTTTCAATATTAGGTGTCGTCAGGCCGCCTGCCTCGGAGATCGCATCAAGGATGCGTTCGCCGGCCGGCGAAAGGACGATCTTTTGCGGATTGTTGACATCACCGACGACGGCTACTTCCGAGGAGCGGCTGGTCGTCGTTGTGAGGACTACCTGAGGCTCAATCGCGCGGCTTGCCAGCTTGTCTTCGATATCCTGTTCGATCTCTTCCTTCATGCGGCCGGCAGCAGGAACGCGGCCTGCATAAGGAATGCTGATCGTACCGGCTTTGTCGATCGTTTGCTGAGGCAAGGTGATATAGTTACCAGGCCGACTGCCCGCATCAGACGGGATAAAGAGACCGCCGGACTGCGCTTCGAAAATTGAAACCTGTACGATATCACCGAAGCCGAGTGGGATATCCGGAGCGCCCCCACGGCCGCCACCGAAACCACTGCGCAGGGAGCTGCTCGGGATCTTGTCGAAATAGGGCAGAATCGCTTTGTTGAGATCGATCAGAGCATAATCAATCCCCACCTTACGCTCAGGCGTAGTGACTTTAATTGCTGCACTGCGGTCGATGTCAGTGTGATCGGGACCGGACCTAGGGAGAGACGTGCAGCTGGAAAGCATGACCAGCATCGGTACAATGATGCCGACGCGTCGAGTTACAGGAATGCCCATCGTGACCCTACTTTTTAATAGCACTAAAACCGTCTAGCCCGCCGACAACTTAAAAGACAAGTAAATACCCGAACTCTGCCAGATACTGCATACCTAACAGAAGGTTATTGTGGCAATAGGGCAACATGAATTCTCCCTGTTATGGTAAATTAGGAGGAGTTGATACGTTAAGATTCTGCAGTGCTTTGGGTGCAACCCAAACGAATATTATGATGTTATTTAGTGGCGTTTTTATGGGCAGGGCGCCTATAAATTGTCATATTTCAAAGATTTCCGCCGGCTGCCCGATTCGCAGGGCGGAGGATGCATCGCTGCTGTTTTTACTCACTCTTTCTTCGCGCCCGCAGCAAATTGAAATTACCGCCGAAAGAAAGGCCATGAAGAAGATGGCGAAACCGGGAATCTGGATCGAAAAATCGACGGCAGAATGCGACGCCGTTAACAAGACGCCTGAACAACCAAGGATTGAATAGTGCCGTAGCCGATGGCGGGCGCGATAGCCGATCCAGAAGGCTCGTATAAGCACGAAGGAAATCAGAATCGCAACGACGGGGAATATTATCCCCAGAGTCAAAAAGCCTTCGAGGAACGCGCTATGAGCCCTGTCGACGATGCCGCCGATTCCACAATCGGGTGTCCGGTAGGCTGAATAGACGGTCCGGAACGTGCCGAAGCCAGTTCCCTGAAACCAATTCTGAGAAATGGCATGCATCGTATCTGACCATATGCAGAAACGGCCGTCATCTGTGCCGCGCTGATCGGCACGCAGGATAGCCCTGCCGCCGAAAATGGCGATGAAAACGAGGACAAGCGCAATTGCCCCGACTGCCGGCAGCCACCTTCGGGTAACGGAGCCGGTCGCCTGCGAGAAGAGCCTCGAGCGCTTGCCTTTCCATTGGCTGGCAAGATAGGGGATGTAAAAGACGGAGCCAAGGCCCGTCACAACCAGTCCAGCACGGGATTGGGTGAGCATCAGCGCCGTCAGGCACGATAGGCAGAGAAGCGTGAAAAGCCAGAAGCCGAGACCTTCGTTGAAACTGCCCGAGGGTGCGGATGAGAAGCCGAAATAGGCACGCCCTTTTTCAGAAGCGAATGTCGCAAGCAACAAAAAACCGAGCCCCAGGAAGGTCGCAGCTGTGTTGCGATTGACGAAGACCGCGGTCAGGCTGTCAAGATAATAGCGTTTGGAATCGGTCAACAGCATCTTTGGAAACAGCAGGAACTGGCCGAGACCGAACAGCGAGATGAGGCCCGCGCCGATCGCAAGCGCCATAAGGATACGGCGGGCTCGTCTGTCTGTGTCGGCAATGATGAGGCCGGTCAGAAACGTCATGACGGGCAGTGCGATCTCCAGGAGAGAGGCGAGTGTATCGGCCGGCGCGACCGAGATCGTGTCTCTGGAGGCGCCAGCGAGCGTGCTTGCGTCCTTCCAGATCGAATTGACCAGAGAAGGCCAGGGCATGTGTATCGTCTGAATGACGACCCAGGCCGAGGTGATTATGAAAAGCAGCAACGTCCAGACGAATACCCAACGGCCGCGCCGGGGTTCTCCGAAAAGCAGTAGGGCCGATACACTTAGCACGAACATACAGATGGCAACTGCCGCGAAAGGCGTTGCATCGACCAGGCCGAAGGGAATGACGGCGGCCAGCACGAGCGTGCAGTAGAGGCCGGCAAATATCGTCTTTAATCTATCCGTAACAGCCACGGCCAAAACTTTGAAGGATCGGCTGCCCCTCCGGCGCCGTTGCGCCTGTCTCTGCAAGAATTCCGCGAGTTTTGCAACCCTCTCCAATACCGATGCGGCATGCCATCCCAGTATTGGACGGCATGCATGCTGTCGCCTTGAGAAAACGCACTCCATTAAAATTGTTCGGATCGGTTTAAAGGGAACGAGATTCTTCCCTCGTATGGTCCCGATCATTGGTTGGAGCTGGATAGAGCTTCGATCAAAATATCAAAGCCGGATTTCAACATGATCGCGTAGTGGTCGTCGAAACGGGGTAAGAAAATGTTTAAGCATGTGCTGGTTACGGCGGTGACGCTTGCATCTCTGTTTGCGGTTCAGACTGCTGAGGCAGCCGGACCCGGCGGTTTCGCCCGTGGTCTGAAGACGGCACCGGCATTCAGTTACATATCTGAAAAGCGCCGGACTGCCGCACCTTTCGCGCATGTGATGTTTTGTGCGCAAAATCCGAATGAGTGCGTTGCTCGTGGCGGCGCGTCCGAAGTTTCGCTAAGCCCCTTTGCAGATAAACAGCTTCGCGCCGTCAACGCCTCCGTCAACCGCTCGATCCGCGCGATTAACGACCGGACCGATCAGGGCGATGTCTGGCAAGTGAATGTAAAGGCTGGCGACTGCGAGGATTTCGCGCTGACAAAGCGTGACCATCTCATCGCAATGGGCTGGTCGCCGAAGACACTGCGCATCGCCGTGACCAAGACGCCCACTGGCGAAGGTCATGCGGTTCTCGTCGTCAAGACGGATCGTGGTGATCTGGTGCTCGACAACCGTACGAACGCGATCAAGAGCTGGAAAGATACGGACCTTCGCTGGCTGATGATTCAGTCGGGTGATAACCCACGAGTATGGTACGAACTTTAACGCTGCTTAGGCAGGCCAGGATTGAAAGAATCTCGGCGAAATGCGAACACCGTGTTTGACTGCGGCTGCGGACTCGTATCTTGAGACTAAAGATCGTACTCGGTCGCTTGAATATCGCTCTACGGCGCTCGCTCAGCGCTGACATTCAGCGGTAACTGTCTTTGAAGGCAGCATTGCAACTATCTCGCCGATTCTCCGATCGCGTCAGGATTGATACAACCAATAAGATATTCCTCAAGTAGCCGTGTTGCTCAAGGCGATATACCCTTAGTAGTGATTATAAAATGGTCTCGAAATACAGAGAGATTTTAGAGCGACGACTCTTGATATGAGCATTGGATGACTTTTCCAATGCAGTAAACCTGTGTATCAGAATGCGCGTAAAGGCGTTATTTTGGTAAATAGGTTGATATACAAGGTGTCCCTCGCGCGAACATGGCATGTGTTCCTTGCTGTTGCAGTTGCAAGCGGGTTCATTAATCTGCTGCATTTGACCGGTTCATTGTTCATGCTCGAGGTTTATGACCGCATTCTGCCGAGCAAAAGCGTCCCGTCTCTGATTGCTTTATGTGCCCTTGTCCTGTTGCTTTACGGCTTTCAGATGGGGTTCGATGTGGTTCGAGGTCAGATGTTGACCCGGGTCGCCGACATTCTGGACCAGCAACTTGAAAGGCGCATGTATAAGGCGCTTCTCAAAATGCCCTTCTCCGGCGAGGTCAGAGGTGACGGTCTGCAGGCCCTTTCCGATCTGGACCAAATTCGCGGATTTCTTTCGAGCAACGGTCCTAACGCGTTGTTTGATTTCCCGTGGCTGCCATTTTACCTGCTTATTTGTTTCATGCTGCACCCGTGGATCGGCGTCAGCGTTCTGATCGGTGCAGTCATCCTGGTCGTCATAACGGTGCTGACGAATTGGTCCACGGCGTCGCTGAACGAGAGCGCTGCGATTGCCCGTGGCCAGCGTAACATGTTTGCAGGTGGTAGCGTCCGTAACGCGGAAGCCATTCAGGTCATGGGCATGTCAGGCACTATGATGGCCATATGGCGCGAGCTGCACGGTCAGTATAAACGACAGAGCCGGCGAGGCGCGGACATCTTGGGTGCCTACGGTGCTGCGTCGCGCGTGGCGCGTATGATCATCCAGTCCGGCGTCATGGCGGTGGGAGCTGTCTTGGTCGTCAATGGCGATGCGACGGCGGGCAGTATCATCGCCGGATCGATCCTGTCGGCAAAGGCTCTTGCGCCTGTAGAGCAGGCAATCGGCAACTGGCGAAGCTTCACATCCGCCCGGCAGGGTTGGAGGCGCCTTCAGAAATTTTTCGAGATCGCTCCCGAAACGGAAGTCGCCCTTTCCTTGCCCCGGCCGGCCTTTACCTTTTCGGTCGAGAATCTAACCGGCTCGCCGCCGGGCGGGTCCGCAATTACGCTAATGGACGTTTCCTTTGAACTGCAGGCTGGAAACGCACTCGGGGTGATTGGACCGAGTGCATCCGGAAAATCCACGCTTGCCCGTCTTGTTGTCGGCGCTTGGCCGATACGTCAGGGCAAAGTGCGCTTTGATGGTGCAAGCCTTGACCAGTGGGACATGGATGAGCTCGGCCAATATCTCGGTTATCTCCCACAAACTGTGGAATTGATGGCCGGCACGGTCGCGCAGAATATTGCTCGTTTCCGGCCTGACGCGACTGCTGCGTCGATTATCGATGCAGCTAAAGCGGCGAATGTTCATGATCTTATCCTGAACTTGCCGGATGGCTACAAGACCAAGATTGGTTCTAACGGCGAAGCTCTTTCTGCGGGTCAAAAGCAGCGTATTGCCCTGGCTCGCGCGCTTTACGGGGATCCGTTCCTGATTGTGCTGGATGAACCAAATTCGAATCTCGACGCGGAAGGCGAAAATGCCCTCAGCAATGCGATCGCCAATATCAGGGCAAGAGGCGGGATTGTGATCGTAATCGCGCATCGGCCGAGTGCGCTTGCCAATGTGGATTTGGTCGCGGTTATCGCTGCTGGAAGGTTGCAGCGGTTCGGCACGAAGGAAGAGATTTTCGGGCAGGTGCTGCGTCAGAATATCCGACCGGTCACATCCGACCATCAGCCGCGGGCGATTGAAGATGCCGGATCGTCCGTCGCTTCGAACGATATGTGATGGAGCCGCCATGCGTTTGCGAAATCTAGCAGAATTACCGCTTGCCAAGCACGTCGCGGCTGTCGTTCTGCTGGCGTTCGGGTTGGTCGTCGGTGTTTTTGGATGGGCGATGACGACCGAGCTTTCGAGTGCGGTCATTGCGTCCGGCCGTGTCATCGTCGAGGGCAACGCAAAGAAGATTCAGCATCTTGCCGGTGGGATAGTCAGCGAACTCGACGTGAAAGAAGGCGATAGGGTAGATGCCAATCAAGTGCTCGTCCGGTTGAATGGAACCGTTGTGCAGGCAAACCTTTCGATCGCCGAGAATACGCTCGCGCAGCTCTATGCGCGCCGCGCGAGATTGCAGGCGGAGGCGTCCCATGCGTCTGAATTGACGGTTCCCGAAAAACTGTCCGAGCTAACAACGTCCAAGTCGGCCGCAACGCTGGTTGCAAGCGAACGGAACCTATTTACCAGCCGCAAGAATGCGCTTGAGGGTATGAAGAGACAGGTCGCGACCCGCAAGCAACAGTTGAATGACGAGGTCGATGGTCTGACGGTCCAGATCAATGCAATTTCCGATCAGGTCAAGCTGGTTGATGAGGACATTGAGAAAGTCGATACGCTTTTCAAGAAGGGACTGACCACGCAGCAGCGGCTCAATGACTACAGGCGCCGCAAGTCCGAACTTGAGGGGCAATTAGGGCAGGGTATCGCGGCCCGCGCGCAAACCGAAGGCAAGATCGGTGAGCTGGATCTCCAGCTCTTGCAGCTCGACGAGGACCGGCAATCGGAAGTTTCCAAGGATCTGACCTCCGTCGAGGCGAGTATCGCGGAGTACGAGGAGCGGCTGGCCGCAACAAAGGATCAGCTCGCTCGCCTGGAAATTCGTGCGCCAATTGCCGGCCGCATTTATCAGCTCGGCGTTCATAATATCAACGCAGTTGTGCAACCGGGTGAGGTTCTGATGCTCATCGTCCCGGAGCGTGACGAGTTGCAGGTCGAAGCAACCATCGCACCGAAGGATATTGACCAGATTTATAAGGGACAGCCGGTTGATATCCGGTTTACGGCGTTCAACCAGACAACGACGCCTGACATTGCTGGCCAGGTTTCCGTCATCTCGCCGGACCTTCAGACGGACCCACGAACCGGTGCAGCATTTTATACGCTGCGCATAACACCGGACATGGCCACTCTGAAGAATCTGTCCGAAGGATCCCTTTATCCGGGCATGCCTGCTGAGATTTTTATCAAGATCGCCGACCGGACGGTCATCTCGTATTTTGCCAAGCCTTTCAAGGACAGGTTGAGATTGGCATTTCGAGAAGAGTGAACTTAGAAAGCCTAACATTGTCCCAAAAAGGGTCCGGGCAAATATCTCTTTCGTCACTGTTACAGACTTGCCAAAATCTTATGCTTATCTATTAGTAAAGTTAGGCGTTTGTAGCTGCTAAAGTTAGTGAATCGGGCGTCGCAACTAAGAGCTTTATTCGAAGGAGCAATGGAGAACACTCATGGCAGGTTTTACAGTCACATTCGGTAACGGTGGCGCCTCTAACGTTTCCGATCTTCTGAGCCTCGAAGCCCAGAATTCCAACGCACTTGACGGCAGCACCGAGCATCATGAAACGACAGGCCCGAGCGGATCGACTTTTGACGTCGATTCTGTGGTGGTCGGAGGTCCCGGCAGCGAGGTCGCCGTAGACTTCGATCCGAACACGAATTCCTTCAACTTTGATGTTGTCGGCAAGTGGAATTCGGTCAGGAACGTTCTGGCGCAATCCGACAGTGCAGAAAATGTTTATTTCAAGGATTTTGTTCAGGCCGACGTCCATCTCGGTGGCAGCGCCTCATCGACCGTCGAGATTCTGAACGTGAAGCGTGCAAACGTTTCGACTGGTGCCGGCAACGACACGGTTACCATTTCACTGCTAACGAATGACAGCAGCTGGGTAAATGCTGTAACCGTAGACAGCGGCGCCGGTAACGATACAATCACGATCAAATCGGGTGTAGGCTTCAACGATGGCAGCGCTGCCGGAACGGGCGGCATCACCGGCGCGACTGCCTTCAATGGCGGCAACGGCTTTGTTGATGGCCGCTACACAACTGTTGACATCAAGGCCGGCGCTGGCAGCGACACGATCGATCTTTCGGACACCCATCTGAAGTCCTCGACAGTCGATGGTGGCACCGGTATCGATCACATGATCGCCAGCAGCGGGGCGGATACGTTCGTATTCCACCTGGGCGACATGGCTAAGTCTCTGATCACGGATACTATCGACGGGTTCAACGCAGCTACGGATAAGCTCAAACTCGTGGGTACTGTGGAAAGCGATTGGACCTCGACGGACTTCGGTGGTGACGCTGTTGTGAAGTACGTCGGTGCAGATGTCGCTCATAAGGGTGAAACGATTGTGCTGAGTGGTGTGGATGCTACCGGTTTCCATGGCTGGTTCACCGCATAACCACCTGAAGTGATTTTCTCAGATCGGGAGTATGCCGCCGTACGGCGGCATATTCGTTTCAGCGTGTAATTCGAATATTCAGCCGTTCAGACTAAAAGCATCGCTCTCACCCGGAGCAAGCTCTAGGGGCCAGATCCGATTGCCCACTCTATTGCGGTAGGTTTCCGAATAGGCAGGCATGCCCGCAAGCAAGGTTTCGGCGAGTGCTGCGCCGAGGTCGGGCAGCGACATGCGGAAGCAGGTGAGCGTCGGCTGCAGGAATTTGGCACGGGGTTCCTCGCGGAAGCCGATGACGGCGAGGTCGCGGCCGGGGACGATGCCGGCTTCAACCAGGCGGCGGTAGAGGCCGATTGCCATCAGTTCGTAGATCAGGATAATCGCTGTCGGTCGATCCTCGATTCGCAGCAGCTCGTCGCCGGCCCGGTAGCCGCCCTGTTCGCTGGACTTCACACGGATAACCAGCTCCGGATCATATTTAATCCCGTGCCGTTCCAAAGCCTTCCGATAGGCATCCACGAAGATATAACCGAGATTGATCTCCCCTGACGGTGCGGCAATCGCAATGCGGCGATGCCCCTTGCCGACGAGCCGGTCCACGGCGCAGGTCGCGACACCTTCGAAATCAAGGTCGATCCAGGTGAAGTTGCCGCCGCCGGAAGAGCTGCGGCCGAGAGCGACGAAGGGGATCTTCGCCTTGACGAGCAAATCGATACGTTTGTCGATGCGTTGCGTTGCGGAGATGATCATGGCATCGACGACCCGGCGCGCAACCATACGCTTCAGATATTCGTAAGGGTCTTCATCGCTGGGGCAGGGCAGCATGACGAGATCGAGCTTATGGCGCGATAGCACGCTCTGTAGCCCACCAGTCACGCCAAGGAAGAAGTTGTCGCTGTTTTCGACCGTTTCCTTGCTGGATTCAATCATCAGGCCGATAACATTGGTCGTTCCCTGACGAAGGCTGCGGCCGGATTGATTGGCCACGTAACCGAATTCTTCGGCGGCAGCCAGCACGCGTTTGCGGGTCTCCTCATTGACATCGGCCTTGCCGTTCAGCGCACGCGAAACCGTCCCGATCGATATATCGAGATGTTCTGCGAGCTGGCGGATACCCTTCATCTGCAATCTTTCTTCCGGTAGGCGGACCCTCTCATCTTATTGCCATGGGAAAACGTTTACGGAAAGCATTTGCCGTGAAGGCGGAATGTATTTTTACTCAATCTGAGAAAAATTTGTTGCTGCATCGCCGAAGGTTTTTGCCTAAGCGCCCGTTCGCATTGTGATTTTTCGCAATATTTTGTCGAGCGACGCTGGCATTGACAGCAGGAAACGTTTCCGCTTAGTATCGTAAACGTTTACGGAAGGTGTTTCGGGAGGAATCTGAAACGCACCGCTGGAGGAAATCGTGAAATTGAATGCCATTCTGTGCGGGTGCGGAGCTATGTCCAAAGGCTGGCTGCGCGCTATCAGGGAAACGCCTGATCTTGCTGAGGCGATCGAGATCGTCGGCCTTGTCGACGTCAACCGTGCCGCCGCCGAAAAGCTCGCCGACGAATTCGGCTTGAGCGCGGCTCGCATCGGTAACGATCTCGCTGCCGTCATTGCCGAGACCAAGGCTGACATCGTCTTCGACGTCGTTATCCCGACCGCCCGTTTCGATATCGTTTCGACGGCCATGAGGGCTGGCTGCCATGTGCTCAGCGAGAAGCCGATGGCGACTTCGCTTGCTGAAGGGGCCGCACTCATCGATCTCGCCGCCGAGACCGGCAAGATTCATGCGATCATCCAGAACCGTCGCTTCATTTCCGGCGTGCGCCGCCTGCGTCGCTTCGTCGAAAGCGGGGCGATCGGCGATCTGACCGGCATTCATTGCGATTTCTTCATCGCTCCTCATTTCGGCGGGTTCCGCGAAGAGATGGACAATGTCCTTTTGCTAGACATGGCGATCCACACGTTCGATGCGGCACGTTATGTGGCTGGCAAGAAGCCGCTCGCAGTCTATTGCGTCGAACGCAATCCCAAAGGTTCCTGGTATCGCCACGGCGCTTCGGCCAACGCCACCTTCGAATTCTCCGACGACGTCGTCTTCACCTATCGCGGCTCCTGGTGCGCGGAAGGCGAGCGCACGAGCTGGGAAAGCCAGTGGCGCATTGTCGGCTCGAACGGCATGCTGACCTGGGATGGCGATGATGGCTTCAAGGCGGCGGTTTCCGGCAATGAGCCTGGCCTGCTTCATGGCTTTTCACCCGTTGAGGTTCCCGCGCCTAAGCGCGAGAACGAAACGCATGGCCATGCCAGCGTGATTGCAAGCTTCGTGGAGGCGATCCGCACCGGCAAGCGGCCGGAGACGGTCAGTTCCGACAATATCAGAAGCCTCGCCATGGTCTTCGGGGCGATCGAAAGCGCCAAGACCGGGCGGCGCGTCGAAATTTCAGCATAAGGACAGATGACGTGAGCAACCCCGCCAAAGCCATTCGCATCGGTACCATGGTCAGCGCCTCGAAGGGCGGCGCCGACAAGCGCATAGCGCAGATCGCCGATATGGGTTTCGAAAGCTTCGAGCCCTTCTTCTGGCAGACGACCAACGGCCAGGATCTTGCCGAACTCGGCAAGCGCAGCGTGGACGCTATCGGCGATCGCGACATCACGATTTCAACGCTCGGCATGTTCGGTAATCCGCTCGAGGAGACCGAGATGGACCTGCAGACACTGCAGGGCTGGAAGGATTGTATCGACAACGCCCATCATTTCGGCGCCACCTGCGTTGCCGGCTTCACCGGTCGCATCCGCAATAAGCCGCTGACCGACAGCCTGCCGCGCTACAAACAGGTCTGGAGTGAGCTTGCCAAGCGTGCAGCCGACAAGGGCATCAAGATCGCTTTCGAAAATTGCGCCATGGATGGCAATTGGGCGACCGGCGACTGGAACATTGCCCATAATCCCGATGCCTGGGAACTGATCTTCAACGAGACGCCTGATGGCAATATCGGCCTCGAATGGGAGCCTTGCCATCAGATGGTCTATCTGATCGAACCGCTGCCGCAGATCCGCAAATGGGCGAGCAAGATCTTCCACGTCCACGGCAAGGATGCGACGATCCGTTGGGATGTCATCAAGGAGCACGGCATCTTCGGCAAGGAGAAGTTCGTCTTCATGCGCACGCCGGGCTTTGGCGACAGCAACTGGACAGATATCATTTCCGAACTGCGGCTTGCCGGCTGGTCCGGCTCCATCGACATCGAGGGCTGGCATGATCCGGTCTATCGCGACGCCCTGGAAATGACCGGTCAGGTCTATGCACTCAATCATCTGAAACATGCCCGGGGTGGCGATTTCGTCGTCGATCCGGTGTGAGTGAATATGGTCGGCGTGGAGGAAATCGCCGGCCATCGCAAGGATAACCACAAAGGAGGAGAACCATGGCTATCCGCAAATTCGCAGTTCTGGGCGTGCTGGCTCTTGTCGGCGTCTCGCTCTTCGGCCTTTCCGCCAAGGCGGAAGACGTCAAGCTGACGCTCTGGTCGTTGGACAAGGATACCCAGCCGGCGCCGACCCTGGTCAAGGAATTCAACGATCAGCATAACGGCATCACCATCGAATATCGCCTGATTCAGTTCGATGACGTCGTTACCGAAGCGATGCGCGCCTATGCCACCGGCCAGGCGCCCGATATCATCGCTGTCGACAATCCCGAGCATGCGCTGTTTTCTTCGCGTGGCGCCTTCCTTGATATCTCCGACATGATCAAGAATTCGAAGGTCATCAAGCCCGAGAATTATTTCCCCGGACCGCTGAAATCGGTCGAGTGGGACGGCAAATATTTCGGCGTACCGAAGGCGACGAATACGATCGCGCTTTACTACAACAAGGACATGTTCAAGGCGAAGGGCCTCGATCCGAACAAGCCGCCGCAGACCTGGGACGAGCTCGTCGAGGACGCACGCAAGCTGACGGATCCGGCAAAGAACGTCTATGGTCTCGCCTTCTCGGCCAAGGCTAATGAGGAAGGCACTTTCCAGTTCCTGCCCTGGGCGCAGATGGGCGGCGGCAGCTATGAGCACATCAATGCCGACGGCGCGGTCAAGGCACTCGAAGTCTGGAAGACGATCATGGACGAGAAGCTCGCCTCGCCCGATACGCTGACCCGCGGCCAGTGGGATTCGACCGGCACCTTCAATTCCGGCAATGCCGCCATGGCGATCTCCGGTCCCTGGGAACTGGACCGCATGATGAAGGAAGCCAAGTTCGACTGGGGCGTCACGCTGCTGCCGGTTCCGAAGGAAGGTGCTGAACGCTCTTCGGCCATGGGTGATTTCAACTGGGCGATCTTCTCGACCACCAAACATCCGGCCGAAGCCTTCAAGGCGCTCGAATATTTCGCCTCGCAGGACGACAAGATGTTCAAGAACTTCGGCCAGCTTCCGGCCCGTTCCGACATCTCGATCCCCGAGACCGGCCA
The DNA here is from genome assembly GCF_014193555.1 of Rhizobium sp. BK275. Taxonomy (NCBI): domain Bacteria; kingdom Pseudomonadati; phylum Pseudomonadota; class Alphaproteobacteria; order Hyphomicrobiales; family Rhizobiaceae; genus Rhizobium; species Rhizobium sp. BK275. The sequence goes on along the minus strand of NZ_JACHZL010000001.1, from coordinate 147,370 downwards.
GCCGCTCAAGGATGCCGCGCTGAAGGTCTTCCTCGAGCAGCTGAAATATGCCAAGCCGCGCGGTCCGCATCCGCAGTGGCCGAAGATCTCCAAGGCGATCCAGGACGCCATTCAGGCCGCGCTGACCGGCCAGATGAGCCCGAAGGATGCGCTTGATCAGGCTGCCGACAAGATCAAGGCGGTTCTCGGCTGATCTCCCGCATCACCGGATGGCCTGCCGGCCGTCCAAGACTTTCCTCCCGGCAGGGGCTGCTCAGGCATCGGCCAAGGCAGCCCCGTTCGGAGCATTGGAGGACCCATGAGAAGGACCTTTTCCAGCATCAGGGACGGCCGCGGTTTCGATATCGTGCTGGTCGCCTTTCCGCTCGGTTTTCTGTTCCTGATGGCAGGCCTGCCGCTCATCTACAATGTGGTGATGAGCTTCCAGGAGGTGGACATGTTCAGCCTCGGCACCTTCTCGCGCCCCTGGGTGGGTTTCAAGAATTACGTGGACCTCTTTGCGCAGCCTGAAACGCTGCCGATCCTGTACAATACGGCGATCTTCGTCGTTGGCTCGATCGCCGGCCAATTCCTGATCGGTTTCGGTCTGGCGCTGTTCTTCTGGGTGAATTTCCCCGGCGCGTCCTGGCTGCGTGGTCTCTTCCTCGTCTCCTGGGTCATGCCCGGCCTCGTCGTCGGTGCTATCTGGAACTGGATCCTCTCGGGTGACTTCGGCGTGCTGAACTTCATTCTGAAGGAAAGCGGCATCATCTCCGGTAATATCTTCTGGCGGTCGGACCCGCACTATTCGCTCTATGCTGTCATCATCGCGAATGTCTGGCTCGGCACCTCGTTCAACATGATCCTTCTTTCCGTCGGCCTTTCGGGCATTCCGGGCGATCTCTACGAGGCGGCCGAACTCGACGGTGCCACCGCCTGGCAGCGCTTCTGGACGATTACGCTGCCAATGATGCGTTCGACGATCGGCGCCATCATCGCACTCGGCCTGATCTTCACCCTCCAGCAGTTCGACCTCTTTGCCGCCATCACCTCGGGCGGGCCGAACAACTCCTCCAACGTCACGCAATACTGGGCCTGGGATTTGTCTTTCCGCCAATATGACTTCGCCAAGGGCGCGACCATTTCGGTCATCATGATCGTCTTCGTGATGTTCGCCTCCGTGGTCTATGTCCGCTCGACCCGCCACGAGGTGCGCGGATGAGCGAGACTGCACGCAATCGCCTGATGCTCATGATCGCCATCATCATGGCGGCGATCTACCTTTTCCCGCTCTATTGGATGTACATCACTGCGCTGAAAAGCGGCTCGGAGATGTTCGCCACACCCCCGAGCTTCTGGCCGGCCTCGCCGCAATGGGGCACCTATGCCTATGTCTGGGAAAGCCGGAGCATGGGGCTCTATCTCTGGAACTCGCTGTTGATTGCGATCGGCGCGGTCGTCATTATCACTGTGCTCGGTGTCGGCTGCGCCTATGTGCTGGCGCGCTATCGCAACATCTGGGTGGATATCGGCCTCTTCCTGATCCTTATGCTGCAGGTTCTGCCGGCTTCGCTGATGATCACGCCGATCTTCGTCGGCTTCTCCCAGATCGGCATGCTGAATTATCCAAGGCTTGCCGTCATCATCGCTATTGCCGCAAAGAGCATGCCTTTCTTCGTGGTGCTGGTACGGGCCACCTTCATGGCGGTTCCGATGGAGCTCGAAGAGGCGGCCCTCGTCGACGGCAATTCGCGTGTCGGTGCCTTCTTCAACATCGTGCTGCCACTTGCCCGCAACGGCATTCTGGTCAGCGCCATTCTCATCTTCATGCAAGCCTTTGGCGAGTTCGTCTATTCCAAGTCGATGATCCAGGCGGCCGAGCTTCAGCCGGCGAGCGTCGGGCTCAACTCTTTCATGGGGCCGAACACCAATGAATGGAACAACATCATGGCCTACGCCACGATGTATGTGACGCCGATCCTTGCCATTTTTGTTCTTTTGCAGCGCCGCATCGTATCCGGCCTCACTTCGGGAGCCCTCAAATGACCCCTCAGATCGAGCTTGCCGGCGTCAACAAATATTACGGCGCCTTCCATGCCCTGAAGAATATCGACCTCTCCATCGCCAAGGGGACCTTCGTCGCGCTCGTTGGCCCTTCCGGCTGCGGCAAGTCGACTCTGCTGCGCTCGCTCGCCGGGCTGGAAACCATTTCCGATGGCAGCCTGAAGATTGCCGGCGAGATGATGAACGGGGTCCCGCCGCGTAAACGCGATGTCGCAATGGTATTCCAGTCCTATGCGCTTTATCCGCACATGACCGTGGAGGAGAACCTCACCTACAGCCTGCGCATGCGGGGCGTTGCAAAAGCGGAGGCGAAAAAGGCAGCCGAGGAGGTCGCGGCCACCACGGGCCTTTCGCATCTATTGAAGCGCTATCCGCGTGAGCTCTCCGGTGGCCAGCGTCAACGCGTTGCCATGAGCCGCGCCATCATCCGCCACCCAAAGGCCTTCCTCTTCGACGAACCTCTGTCCAACCTCGATGCGGCGCTACGCGTCCATATGCGCAAGGAGATCCGCGCGCTGCACGATCGTCTGCATGCGACCTCGGTTTACGTGACGCACGACCAGATCGAGGCGATGACCATGGCCGATCATGTCGTCGTCATGCGTGATGGGATCATCGAGCAGCAGGGCCGGCCGCTCGACCTCTACGACAAGCCCGCCAACAAATTCGTCGCCGGTTTCATCGGTTCACCTGCAATGAACTTCATACCGGCAATCGTCGGCGAGGATGGCAAGAGCCTGACGCTCGATCTCGGTTCGGTGAGGCAGCAGGTTTCTATAGACCATCAGCTCCAGCCAGGCCGGAGGGTCACAGCCGGTATCCGCCCTGAACATATCGGTATTACCGGTCAAGGGCAGGGAAGCTTTGATGTTCCGGTTGAAGTGGTCGAATCAACGGGTTCTTCGACCTTCATCACCGCCGCAACGACCCCTGAACTGACCATCGTCGAAACAGGCAGGGGAACGGTTCAGCCGGGCCAGACGATTGGTGTTACTGTCGATCCGGCGCAGGTACATCTCTTCGACGAGGCGAGCGGCGTCAGAATTTGAGATCCGGCGTCTGCCAGATAAGTTCCCGCAGCGCTCAGCTGCGGGACATTGCCGTTCTTATCGCGCGAGCGAAGCCGGCGTAGCTTGCTTGGCTGCCACCTCGACATCCTGAGGCCGTTCGCTGGAGTTTGCCCACACGGCCACAGCAAGTCCTGCGACGATAAAATAGGGGAGTTTGCTTGAAAGCTTGAGCTTGCCGGAAACGGCATTGCCGCGGGTGCATTCAAAGCCGGACATTTCTGGGGTCATCAGTACCTGTCTCGTGTGAATATCACGCCGCGAATATAGTGTATGCGGCGATTCGAATGAACCCCCAGATCAGGGGATATATGAAGAGTTGTTGAAAAAGAGCAGTTCAATGCCCCGCTGGCCCGCTCGATCCTTCATCGAGATTGATCTTGCGCAGGATGAAGGCGAGGGGCAGCACGGCGAGCGAGAGCCACATGAGTGTGTGGAAAACGTCGATATAGGCGAGATAACTCGCCTGGATCTGCACCTGCTGGCCGATCCAGCCCATGGCTTGCGATTGTGCGTCGACAGCCCCCGCCCCTCTATCGGCAAAATATTGCGTCGCGCCCTGCAATGCGTGATTGTAGGCCGGATCGGAGGGGATGATGTGTTCGACCAGCCGGCTTTGGTGCCACTGCTCCCGATGGGCAAGCACGTTTGATGCGATGCAAACGCCGATCGAGCCACCGGTGTTGCGCGCCGCATTGATGAGAGCAGAAGCCTGATCCGTCTGATCGGGCCTCAAGCCATCATAGGAGGCAGAAGTCATCGGAATGAAGATCAGCGGCAGACCCAAGCCGAGATAGATGCGCGACCAGACGAAGAAGCCGAAGTTCAGGTCGGCATTGAGCCGCGTCATATCATACATTGCGAACGCAATAATCGCAGTGCCGATAGCGATCAGATACTTTGGCTGAACCTTGTTGGAGATCCGCCCCGCCACGAACATCATAAACATCGTCACGAGGCCGCCGGGCGAAAGTGCCAGCCCGGCCCAAGTCGCCGTGTAGCCGAAATTCTCCTGCAGGACCTGCGGAATGAACTGGGTCGTGGCAATCAGGATCGCCCCGGTCGCAAGCATGACGATGAAACAGGAGCCGAATTGCCGACTTGCCAGCAAGCGTACGTCAACGACCGGATTGGTTGCGTTCATCAGCCATGGGATGGAGAGAGCAAGGGCGGTAACGCAGACTGCAGTCATCGTGACAACGAAGTTCGAATCGAACCAGTCTTCCGTCTGGCCGCGATCGAGAACCAGTTCCAGTGCGCCGAGAAAGGTCGCGACCAGGAGAAAGCCGACAATATCAAACTGCACGCCTTGCTTGCGCATGTTCGCCCGCTCCAGTCGCAGTGAGTCCGGTTCGTTGACGAGGAAATAGACGAGGACGAAGGCGAAGAGGCCGACCGGCCCATTGATCAGGAAGCACCAGTGCCAGGAGAAATTGTCAGAGAGATAGCCGCCGAGCGTTGGCCCGACGACAGGGGCCACGACCACGGCGACGCCGAAGAGGGCAAAGGCCTGGCCACGCTTCGACGGCGGGAAGGAGTCGGCCAGGATCGATTGAGAGATCGGCACCATGCCACCGCCGGCGAAGCCCTGGATCATGCGGAAGATCAGCAGGGATTGCAGGTTCCAGGCAAGGCCGCAACAGATGGAAGCAACCGTAAATGTCGCAAGGCAGAGCAGATAGAAACGCCGTCTCCCGTAACGCTTGGCGATGAAGCTGCTGGCGACGAGAATGATGGCGTTGGAAACGAGATAGGTCGTGATGACCCATGATGCCTCGTCGGCGCTGACGGCAAGACCGCCGGAGATGTAGCGCAGCGCCACATTGGCAATCGTCGTATCGAGAACCTCCATGAAAGTGGCGAGTGAAACGACGAGCGCGATCAGCCATGGATTGGCAAGCCTGGCACCCGATGCCGGGGCGCCATCCGCTGTTGTGGCATCACTCATGTCAGTTCCTCGGGCGCACGGTTACCGTCGGCACCACGGACATGCCGGGGCCGATCGCCACATCCTTCGGCCAGTTGTCGATGACGATCTTGACCGGAACGCGCTGGGTCACCTTCACATAATTGCCGGTGGCGTTTTCCGCTGGAAGCAGCGAGAAGGCTGTGCCCGAACCGGGCTGGACGGAATCGACGCGGCCACGAAGGACGTGATCCGGATAGGCATCGATCGTCACATCGACAGGCTGGCCCGGTCGCATATCCGTCAATTGGGTTTCCTTGAAATTGGCCGTCACCCAGATTTCATCGGGTACGAACATGGAGACTGCCTGTCCCGCCTGAACATATTGCCCTTTCGAGCCGCTGAGCTTGACGACACGGCCAGGCTGGGCAGCCGTGATCGTCGTGTAGCTCAGGTTCTGTTCGGCGGCTTCGACCTGGGCTTCGGCCTGATGCAGGCTGGCGACGGCGCTTGCTCGTTGCGCTTCGGCGGCCGCCCTGTTCTTGATGGCCGAGGTGACGCTTGCCTGCGTCTGGGCCGTACTTGCCCTGTCTTGGCGCAACGTGGATGTTGCCTGCTGTGCGGCCTGTTCTGAACCGGCGCCGCTTTTCACTAGTTGCTGCTGCCGGTCGTTTTCATCCTGCGCATACTGAAGGGCGGCTTCTGCGGAGGTCTGTTGCGCCTTGGCCTCGTCGATCGCTGCAGCTGCAGCGGCGATCTGTGCTTCGGCGCTGGAAATCGCTGCCTTTGCAACATCGACCTGCCCATGCGCCTGGTCCAGTGCGATCTGGTAGTCGCGGGAATCGATCTTGGCGATGACTGCGCCGGCGTCGACATGCTGGTTGTCGGAGACGGGAACATCCGAGACATAACCCGACACCTTGGCCGCGACGGAGAAGCTGCGGGCATCGATGAAGGCGTCGTCCGTTGTCTCGTAGGGATGGAAATAGATGAGCCAGATGAAATAGCCGGCGACCGCAAGAACAATCAGCGCAAGAACGATGAGTAGCGTCGCGACCGGATGGCGCCTGATGATTGAAGGCCGCTTCTCGGCTTCCTTGTCCTTCTCGACTGCCTTGGCAGGGGCTTCGTTTTTTGCGGGATCGGAGGACTGATCTTGCCCGGCGAAGGCGGGCTGGTTCTGGGGCACGACAATGTCTTTCATTTTGAAAACCTGAGACCAACGCCGGATCATCGGCTTCGGTTCCGGTCGAAAATGTCGCAACGTCCCTTTGGGTTCGTAACTGCGGGAACAATTCCAGGTGGTGAAGGCAGGGCGCGTATTGCGATCAATTGAAGACGCTGGGCTTTGCCACCCGCGGCAAGATCTGAAGCCCGCGCGTCTTCAATGTGGATGGACCGATCTGGTTTGTCAGCCGCCCAAATCCTACCTTTATCGTGCGCCATCAGCGCTGCTGTTGCGATTGAAGGCCGCAGGCGCTGCTGACCCGCCCAGGAGGTATTATGAGAAGTTTGATTTTGGCGGCCGCTGTTCTGCTCCCCACGGCTGCCTTTGCCGTCGAGGCCGTGGAGGTCAATGCCCGCGACCATTCCTGCCGCGAGCTCGCGCAGATTATCCAGCAGAAAAAGGCCGTCTTTGTTCGTATGGGCATCGGTGGCCGGAGTTTCCGTTACCCGCCTGCGCGATGCCGGTTAGGCGATAAATATAGCGTGGCCAGAGTGCGCGCGGCCAATGGGGAAATGTGCGTGCTCGACTACGAGTGTGTTTACGACCCGCAATCCTTCTACAACCGCTTTCCCAACTAGTGCTTTCTATCGCTCGGCCGCTGCGGCGTAGACGACCCGAAGCTCCATCTGGACCGCGTCCATGAACAGGGCGGCCTGCCTCGAGAGCTCAGCATCGCTGCAGCCTTGTTCTTTCAAATTGGCCGCGAACCCGGCCATCTCCGACCGCCAGAAGCGGTTGGCGGCCTCGCCGTGAAGGTTCTGAAGGGCCTCTGCGCAGCGCCTGATATCGGCTGTGCGTCGGTCGGCGGGAAACTGCAGAAGCGGCATGCTATCTCCGTCATTGCTGGGCGAATCGCCAAGTGTCCCGCAGAATGGCTATGAGTTCTTCACAAGTGGTGAAGCCGGTCGCGGAGACATGGTTCCTCAAATGCTGCCCCTTCGTTCGATGGAACCCCACATCACCGAAAATTGACAGAATACACTCCGGCGGCAGCGGTCGCCGCCGCGTCAAGCTATGTTAGAGTTCTCGGGATAACGCAGTGATGGGAAGTGATGATGCTGACAACACTTGCGATGCTCGCGAGCCTGTCTGGCGCTGCCGCCACGATCGCGCAATCAAGCCAAGATGAAGTCGACGTCGAGCTGGTGCTGGCCGTCGATACGTCCCGCTCCATGGATTACGAGGAAGTCCGCATACAGCGCGAGGGCTATGTCGAGGCGCTCAGGCACAAGGAATTCCTCGACGCCGTGAAAGGAGGGCTGACTGGACGGATCGCCATCAGCTATTTCGAATGGGCCGGCTATGTCGTGCCGGGCTCTGTCCTCGACTGGCAGGTGATCGAAACGCAAAAGGATGCGCTGGATTTCGCCGACAAGCTCGAAGCGAGGCCGATTGCCACCCAGCGCCGCACATCCATATCCGCAGCGATCGTTCAAGGCGTCTCGATGCTCGCCGCCAGCCCCTACAAAAGCAATCGCGAAGTGATCGACGTTTCCGGCGATGGTCCCAACAATTCGGGGGATCCTGTCACGCCTGCCCGCGACACGGCGCTCGGGACGGGTGCGGTCATCAATGGCCTTGCCATTATGCTGAGACCATCCGATGTGCCGGAAGGGCTTGATAAATACTATGCCGATTGCGTCATCGGCGGCCCCGGCTCCTTTGTTTTGCCGGTTCACAAGATCGAGGATTTCGCAGTTGCCGTCCGCAGGAAGCTGGTTTGGGAAATCAGCGGCATCGAGCCCCGACCGCAGATCCGCAAAATCGCGGCCAATCAGCCAACAACGGACTGCCTTGTCGGCGAAAAACTGTGGCAGAACTTCTTCGATCGCTGAGTGCTCATCGTGCTTTCGAAATTGCGGCGACAGGTCCTGCCTGTTCCAACCGCGGCAGGACCTCCCTTGCGATTGTTTCGAGGTCGGAGAGCACCCTGCGACTGTCAACGGTCAGGTTGAGCGCGACGTGATGTACGCCGAGCTCGCGAAGGGCCACAAGAGCGGCAAGCAATCCATTCGGCCCCGCCCGATATCCGAGATTGATGTCATCGACACGGTCGGCAGATGTATCGACGAGCTCAAGCGCCATGGCCTGGCCCATTCCGCGGAATTCGTCGGTCGTGCGCTGCACGGCCCCCTGCCATAGAGCGATCCGGTCTTTCTGTGCGGCGAACGGTCGATGGTAGGTCATCCAGGCTCCAGCGTTTCTGGCGATCCATTCGAGTGACTGCGAGGATGAACCGACTGCGACCAGGGGAATGCGGCGGCGGCTGCGTGGACGGATTTCGAATTGGTTCTCGTCTGTCTGGTTGCCAACGCGGCCGTCAAGCGCGTCTTCGAGAGCGGCCCAGTTCGCCCGAAGCAATTCCCGGCGGTCGTCGACATTGCGGTCAAATGCTGAAAACTCCGATGGCCGATCACCGGAACCGAGGCCGAGGACAAACCTGCCCGATGAAAGCATGTCCATCGAAAGGGCGGCCTTGGCGACATGCAGGGGATGGCGCAAGGGCAGGACAATCGCGCCTGTTGCCAACGTGATCGATCGGGTGGAGGCGGCGAGCGCGCCAAGCAGGACCCAGGGGTCGGAATGACCGACGGGATCCGGGTAGGCCGGACTGTTCAAGGGAACGTCACGAACCCACATCGCTGCAAAGCCAAGCTCATCGGCGCGCCGGGCGAGCTCCAGTTGAAGGCCGAAGTCGATGTCCTGCCGTTGCCTGTCGCTACCAGAGCGCGACCGGCGCGCTTGCAAGAAACTGATCGAGAGCGAAAGCGAGCACCGGGGCAATCGCCATGATCTCTTCATGAGCAGCAAAAATGAGCAGTCCCAGTATCGAGATAACCGATCCGGCTTCGATGAGTGGCATGGGATTGTTGACGGATGCCAGAGACGCAGCGGGCGGAGCGATATGCGGTCGTGCGACAGTCCGGCTGTTGTCGTTTGCGGGATGGAAGAGGCGGGTGGGGCGAGGATGGGCGAGGCGGGATTTACTGCATATTCCAGGATAGGTTTCGCAGACTGAGTTAGACATCGGATGTGTCCCTGATCGGCATTGGAGGATTGTAAAGCTCACGTGGGGTTCGGCCGGTCTTCCTTCAACTATACGCGGGGATAGGGGAACGGCACTGGAATGGGCTGTCGTCTCATTTAGCCATGCATCAGATGCATAGGTGAGCTGTAGTCTGAACGCTACTCCTCCTCGCAGTCCCATATTATATATTTCTTATCGAAGCGAACGAAGCGCCGCCACCTGGCAGCTGTCGCTGGACCCACGGAAAGGGGATTAAAATGAGCATCGCACGCACCTTCAACAATTGGCGCAAGTATCGTCAAACCGTTGCTGAGCTTGGCCGTATGTCGAGCCGCGAGCTGAACGATCTGGGCATCGCACGTGGCGATATCCGTGACGTCGCACGCGCAGCCATCGGCCGCTAAGACCGCTGCTGAATGAATTCAAACACGCGCTCGCCTTGCCCAAGGCGGGCGCTTTTTTGTCTGGTGAGCCTTTCACCTGACGCATAGCGCATGGCAGCCTTGCAAATATGTGCCTAGAAGAGTGGCAAGGCTCGGCATATATCTCCTTTCAACGAAGCGATGAAACTCCTCCCTCGTCGCTTTGTCCGAGACGCGGCTTACCTCCTCCCGAGCCAGCGTCTACGTGGTGGCATCCTCCTCCCGCCGCCACGCGTCATAAAAGGCGTCTGCCGGATCTCCTCCCTCGGCAGACGCCTTATTTTTTGGCGCTTGCCCTCATCTGCCGGTCATTCCCAAGAGCGTAGCTATATTTTTTCAGCGATCACGCGCACCGGCCCTCTATCGCCGCTTGCCATGCCTCTTAAACATGATAATTGAACTCATGTTATTTTGGCGTAGAAGGCGGTTGGAAAGCGCGATATCGCCGATGCCGAGCAAGGATGGATCCATAGTTTGAGTTTCTGGCATTCCATGGTCTGGCATACCGAGGGCATCCGAGTCATGGCGCCGGTCAAGTGGCGCCAGTTCGACGGGCTCGTGAGTGTCTTCTGGGAAGCCGAAAGCCAGTCGGGCGCCAGGGGCTATTACCTTTCGGACGATCCGCGCATCATGATCTTCTTCAGCGATGTCTCGTCTCAGATCCGCATGTCGAATCGCGACGGTGATTTTCAGCAGCATTACCGGCCTATGACGCGGGCGGTCTATGTTCCGCCCGGTATGCCGATGTGGACGACGAGCGGCACGACGCACCGCTTCTCGCATCTCAACCTGCATATGCATAAGGACCGGCTCCTGAGATATCTCGCGCCGTCGGTCGGCAATTCCGCGGCGATGACGGCACTTCGCAATCCGGTCGAGGTGCAGGATACCGGAGCGCTCGAAACGCTTGCACGCCTCGTCGTCGACGAGGTCTCCAGCCCGTCGAAACATGAGATCTTTGGCGAGAGCCTTGTCGGCAGTATCGTCAGCGGTCTGCTGGATATTCCTCGACAGGGTGTCGAACAACCGAATGGCCGGCTGACCCAGGCGCAGATGAACAAGCTGATCGCCCGCGTCGAACGGTTGAGCGATTGCCGTCTGACGGTTGCCGAGATGGCAGAGACAGTCGGCCTGTCGGAAAGCTGGTTTTCCAATGTCTTCAAGCAGACGACGGGCAAGACGCCGCTGCAATGGCAGCTCGGCAAACGCATCGACCATGCCAAGACGCTGCTCGTCGAAAGCGAACTTGCTGTCGCCGATATCGCCGCTCAGCTCGGCTTTTCCGATCAGGCGCATCTGACCAAGGTCTTCCGCCAGATCGTCGGCGATACACCTGCCGCCTGGCGGCGGATTCGGCAGATCCGTTCGTAAACCGTCCCACCCGCAGGATGCAGGCGGGACCGGCCGGTTACCAGGTCTGGCGCAGCGTCGCGTAGATCGCACGGCCCGGGTTATAGAAATCCGCTCCGAAGCCGCCATAAGCGACGTGCTTTTCATCGAAGAGGTTGCTGACGTTCACATCGAAGGATGTGTTTTCCTGGATCTTGTAGCTGAAGGCGGCGTCGAAGGCGATGCTGCTGCCCGTCGACTGGGTGTTGGCGTCGTTAAAGTAATAGGAGCCCGTGTAGCGTGCACCGAGGCCGAAGTTCATGTCGCCGCGGAAGCCGTTGCCGGGGATGCCGTAATTGACCCAGAGCGAGGCGATATGATTGGGCACGAAGGACATTTCGTTGCCCTCGTTGCCGAGTGTGCCGTTCTCGACGATGTCGGAGACCATGTAGGAATAGGCGGCTGTCAGGCTGATATTGTCGGTGACTTCAGCCTTGGCTTCGAGATCGATACCGCGCACGCGCACCTCGCCGATCGTCTCCTGGAAGCCGGTCGCCGGATTGGTGCGGGTGATGTTGTTCTTGGTCAGGTCGTAGACCGCTGCGCTGAAGAGGGCAGGGAATTCGTCGGGCCGGTATTTGACGCCGACTTCCCATTGTTCGCCGCGCTCGGGATCGAGCGTCAGCGAGGCCGGCAGTACCGATTCCGCGTAGCTGACATAGGTCGCTACCTGATCAGTGACCTTGTAGCTCAACGCGGCGCGCTTGGTGAACTCACTGAGATCGGCGTCGGTCGTCGAGCCAGCCATGTTGTTCTGCTGCTGAAGGTCAAGCCAGTCGTTGCGCAGGCCGACGGAGGCGGTCAGCTTGTCGAAGAAGGTCAGGTCCTGTTGCAAATAGAGGGCTGTGGTCTTCTGGTTGTTTGTCAGGCTCTGGTAGAGCGGAACCGAGGTCGGTGCGCCGGTATAGACGGGGTTTGTCCAGTCGATGCCAGGAGCTCCGCCGAAATAGCCGTCATTGTCCGATTGGAGATTGTTGTATTGGAGGCCGACGAGGCTGCGGCTGTCGACATGCTCGAAGTTCGTCTCATATTGCAGGCGGGTATCGATGATGAAGTTTTCGACCGCTTGGTCATTGGCGAAGAAGGCGCGGTCGGCGATGGTCGAGCCGTTCGTCGGCGTCGCCGAGATATAGGCATAGCCGAAATTGCTCTTGGTATTGCTGTAACGCGCATTCGAGCTCAAGGTCAGGCCCGAACCGAGGTCATGATCGAACATGACGCTCAGCGTGTTCCTGTTGACATCGCGATAGTTGAAATCAGGCTCGCCGAAGAAGCGGCTTCTCGCAAAATCCGAACCGACCGGGTGGCCGCCGCTGCCGGGCACCCCGTTTTTGTCCAGGTGGTCATAGATCACGGTCAGATTGGTGTCGGCGCTCGGGCGCCAGGTCAGGCCGCCCATGAAGAAATTCTCGTCGTCCTGCGAGTAGTCATATTCCTCGTCGGCGCGCTTTACCTTGCCGGTGATGCGGTAGGAGAATGTATCGTCCTCGGTGATGTTGTCGCCAAAATCGACACCTGTCTCGCGATGATCGAAGGAGCCGCCGGTGACATAGGCCTCGCCGAAGCGCTCGCTCTTCGGCCGCTTGGTCACGAAGTTGACCGCGCCGCCAGGGTCGGAAACGCCAAAGGTCGTGGAATTGGCGCCCTTCAGCACTTCGACGCGCTCGAAGGCGAAGGGCTCTTCACGGATGCCGCCGAAGGAGTCGCCGAGCGTCAGGCCGTCGCGATAGGTATAGGCATCGAAACCACGGATCTTGAAATAGTCGAAGCGGTCGTCCGAGCCATAGAAGTCGGTGGTCACACCGGATGTGTATTGCAGCACCTGTTCGGTGTCCTGCGCACCGCGCTCCTGGATTTCCTTCGAGGTGATGACGGAGACGGAGGCCGGTGTGTCGAGAATGTCTGTCGCCATACCGTTGCCGCTGATCGTCTTGGTCGCGACGATCGATTTTGAATCATTGTCGGTATCGAGGCCGCTGCCCTGGATGACGATGGGCGCGAGATTGGTAACGGTATTGGAATTCCCGCTCTCCTGACCGAGCACCGCGCCCGGTGCAAGGGTGACAAGCGCCGTGCAACCGAGAAGGACCGCATTCCGGTAGCGGAGAAGGGTCTGTCGCGAGTGAGCGCCTGTTCTTTCGATGTCCATGTTCACGTTCCAGAGTTTGGTGTCGCCGTTGCGGCCCTTCGACAGGGGTGCCGAATGGAATGCCGGTTTGAGGATCGGTCCGAACGGCATGTCGGCGGCCGGTGCGAACGAGAGATTTGTTCCCGGACCGGCAGCCGCAATGGTTGGTTCGATGTCCCCTGCGACGGCTACTAACTTGAGCGCCATTGTCCAGTATTGTAAATTTCCGGTGTTTTGTAGGATCCCACGGAAATCTCAACGCCACGGCCCTGAAGCGCTGGCATGACCGTTGACGCAGGTAGATTAACCTGAAAGTGGAGGTCAACTTAAAAACTGGCGGAGTTTGCGTGATGCTGCGCTTTTTGCTTCTGGCCGCGAAGCTGGCGGTAACTTGTATCTGGCTGATGGCCACCGCGCCCGGCAACGTTTGGGCTGACGAGAGCACGTCCTATCCTGTCATCATCAAGCATGCTTTCGGCACGACCGTCATCACCAAGAAACCGGAGCGGGTCGCGACGGTCGCCTGGGCCAATCATGAAGTGCCGCTGGCGCTCGGCATCGTGCCTGTTGGTTTTGCGGCTGCCAATTTCGGTGATGATGACGGTGACGGACTGCTGCCCTGGGTGGCCGACAAGCTCAAGGAACTGCACGCTGAAAAGCCCGTTCTGTTCGACGAAGGTGACGGCATCGATTTCGAGGCGGTCTCTGCCACCCGGCCGGATGTGATTCTGGCGGCTTATTCCGGCCTCAGCCAGTCCGATTACGATACGCTGAGCCAGATCGCCCCTGTCGTCGCCTATCCGGATGCGCCCTGGTCGACCGACTGGCGCGACATGATCCGACTGGACAGTGCCGGAATCGGCATGGCCGCAGAAGGCGAAGCGCTGATCAAGACGATCGAGGGCGAAATATCAGAGACCGTCGCCGGCCATCCCGAACTGCAGGGTAAGTCGGCGATGTTCATCACGCATCTCAATGCGACCGATCTCAGCATGGTCAATTTCTACACGACCAACGATACGCGCGTGAAATTTTTCGCCGATCTCGGGCTGAAGTCCCCAAAGAGCGTCGTCGAGGCCTCCACGCCGGGCAAGTTCGCAGGCTCGATCAGCGCCGAACGCATCGATTCCTTCGATGGTGTCGATATCGTCGTGACCTATGGAAACCAGCAGCTGCTCGAAGCGCTGAAGAAGAACCCGCTGATGGCCAGAATGCCGGCTGTTTCCAAGGGCGCGCTCGTAACACTTGGCCGCGACCCGGTCGGCACAGCCGCCAATCCGACGCCGCTATCGATCTCCTGGGTCCTCAAGGATTACGTGGCACTGCTTACAGACGCCGCCAGAAAGTCTCCCGACAAATCTCAATGATCGTGCGCAGTCGAAAATCATCATCCCGGCCGCCAGCATCCGCCCGGTCTAACCAGGTTCGCAGCCTCTGGCTTCTCGGGCTCACCGCGGCTCTTGCGTGCCTCTGTGCGCTCTCGGTCACGGTCGGCACGCGCGACGTGGACTGGGCCGATATCTTCGCCGCCTTGGCCGGGCATGCGAACAATATCGGCCAGGCGGCGGTGACGGTACGCATTCCGCGCACGCTGCTTGCCGTCATCGCTGGTGCAGCGCTGGGCCTTGCGGGCGCTATTATGCAGGGGGTGACACGCAATCCGCTTGCTGATCCCGGCATTCTCGGCGTTAACATGGGCGCATCGCTCGCAGTCGTCGTTGCGGTCGCGTGGTTCGATATCTCGTCGAACGAGGCCTATATCTGGACGGCGATCCTCGGCGCCGGATGTTCGGCGGTCTTCGTCTATACGATCGGCTCGCTCGGACGCGGCGGCGCAACGCCCCTGAAACTGGCGCTTTCCGGCGCAGCGACCTCGGTCGCCTTCGCCTCCATGGTCATTGCCGTCGTGCTGCCGCGCAATGACATCGCCGGCGGCATCCGCTCTTGGCAGATCGGCGGGGTCGGCGGGGCGACCTTTGAGCGCATCCTTCCTGTTCTGCCGTTTCTGGCGATCGGCTTCCTCATCAGCCTGCTGTCGGCGCGAAAATTGAATTCGCTGGCGCTCGGCGATGAGCTGGCGGCCGGCCTTGGCGAACGCGTGGCGCTTGCCCGCGGCGTTGCAGCACTCGGCGCCATCCTTCTCTGCGGCGCGACCACGGCGGTCTGCGGTCCGATCGGCTTTCTCGGCCTCGTCGTGCCGCATCTCTGCCGCCTGCTGGTCGGGATCGATCACCGCTGGCTCTTGCCCTTTTCCGCGATCGGCGGCGCCAGCCTGTTGCTCGCAGCCGATATCGTCGGGCGCATCGTTGCGAGACCTGCCGAGCTCGATGTCGGCATCGTCACAGCGCTTGTCGGCGCACCATTCTTCATTGCCATCGTCCGGCGCCAGCGGATGCGTGAATTATGACCGTGCCTGTCTCTTCCCTCGATAGCATCATCGACAACCGCCGCCGCAGGGCGCGTCGGCATGTGTTCATGGTTTTTCTGTTGCTCTGCCTCGTCGTCGCGCTCTTTGCGCTTACTCTGTCGTTTGGCCAATCCTTCACCTCGCCCAGCGATGTCATCCGCGTGTTGTTCGGTGAGAATGTGCAGGGAGCGGCCTTTGCCGTTGGACAGCTGAGGCTGCCGCGAGCAGCACTTGCGGTGCTCGCCGGCCTGAGCTTCGGGCTCGGTGGCGTCGCCTTCCAGATCATGTTGCGCAATCCGCTCGCAAGCCCCGATATTATCGGCATCAGTTCGGGGGCGAGTGCGGCAGCGGTCTTCGTCATCGTCGTCTTGTCGCTGAAAGGGCCGATCGTTTCCGTCGTCGCCGTCATTGCGGGGCTCGGCGTGGCGCTGCTGGTCTATGGCCTGTCATTCCGCAACGGAGTGGCGGGCACACGGCTCATCCTCGTCGGCATCGGCGTATCCGCGATGCTGGAAAGCGTCATCGCCTATATCCTGTCGCAGGCGCCGGCCTGGAGCCTGCAGGAAGCGATCCGCTGGCTGACGGGCAGCGTCAACGGCGCCCAGCTTGACCAGGCGGCTCCGCTGCTTCTGGCGCTTGCCGTTTTTGGCGGATTGCTGCTCAGCCGCACACGCGACCTGGAAGCGTTGCGGCTCGGAGATGATATGGCTGCCGCCCTTGGTGTCGGCGTGTCGCGCACGCGCGTCATGGTCATCATCGCCGCCGTCGGCATGATCGCCTCGGCAACGGCTGTGACAGGCCCGATCGCCTTCGTCGCCTTCCTGTCGGGGCCGATTGCCGCCCGCATCGTTGGAAATAACGGCTCGATCCTCGTTCCCGCCGCCCTTGTCGGTGCGGTGCTGGTGCTGGCGGGCGATTATGCGGGTCAGTTCCTGCTGCCGAGCCGCTATCCGGTCGGTGTCGTCACCGGTGCGCTCGGCGCGCCCTACCTGATTTTCCTGATTGTGCGCGTCAACCGGACCGGAGGCTCGCTATGACCGTCCATACCCTCACAGCCACCGGGCTTTCCGCAGGTTATGGCGAAGACGAGATCCTGCATGGACTTGATCTCGCCGTGCCTCCCGGCAAGATAACCGTCATCGTCGGGGCGAACGCCTGCGGCAAGTCCACGCTGCTGCGCGCCATGTCGCGGCTGCTTTCGCCGCGCAAGGGCCAAGTGCTGCTCGACGGCAAGTCGATCCATCGCACGCCGCCGCGCGACCTTGCCCGCACGCTGGGTCTGTTGCCGCAATCGCCGATCGCGCCGGAGGGTATTACCGTCGCCGATCTCGTGAGCCGCGGGCGCCATCCGCATCAGAGCTTGTTTTCACGCTGGACCCGTGCGGATGACGAGGCAGTGGACGCCGCGCTGACCGCCACAAACACTTCTGATCTTGCCGAAAGGCCGGTCGACGAGCTCTCGGGCGGGCAGCGCCAGCGCGTGTGGATTGCGATGGCGCTGGCGCAGCAGACGGAAATCCTGCTGCTCGACGAGCCGACGACCTTTCTCGACATCAGTCATCAGGTCGAGGTTCTGGACCTCCTGACCGATCTCAACCATGCGCGCGGCACCACCGTCGTCATGGTGCTGCATGATCTCAATCTCGCGGCGCGCTACGCAGACTACCTCGTCGCCATGACGGATGGCAGCGTCCACGTGTCCGGTCTGCCGCAGGATGTGCTGACGGAAGACAATGTGCGACAGGTCTTTGGCCTTCAAAGCCGCATCATCACCGATCCCACATCCGGCCGGCCTATCATGCTGCCGATCGGTCGCCACCGCATGGCGGAGGGCAGGGCCGACCCACAACACGCATTCCACAAGGAGGGCAGATGACCATCGCTCAGGAATTCAAGCTCTCGGGTGTCGCGCTTCCCAGAGATGCGGCTGCCATGTTCGGCGAAATCTGCGAGCACTTCGTCGAACATGCGGAGGTGCAGCTGAGCGGCGACCTTGCGCTTCTCAAGAGCAAAGCCGGCACTGCCGAGATCCGTATTCAGGACCGCAAGCTGCTGATCGAGCTTTCCTGTCCGACGGAGGCGGCGTTGCAGATGAGCCGCACGATGCTTGCCGAGCATCTCTTCTATTTCGCCGGCGAAGATCCGCTGGAGCTCGCCTGGTCCGATCCTGCATCGCTTGCCGTATTGCCGAACATTCATGAGGTGACCGTCATTTCCGCAGAGGACGTGACGCCAAATATGCGCCGGGTGAAATTCGCCTGCGCCGATGTCACCCCGTTCATCGGCGGCGACATGCATGTGCGCCTGCTCGTGCCGCCGAAGGGCAGGACGCCGGTCTGGCCAGGACTGCGCGCCGATGGCCGCGTTGCTTGGCCCGAAGGCGAAGACGAGCTTCTGGTGCGTGTCTATACGATCCGTACCGTCAACGTCGGAAAACGCGAACTCTGGATCGACTTCCTGCAGCATTCGACCCTTGGCATCAAAACGCCCGGCGCCGATTTCGCCCGCGATGCCGAGCCCGGTCAACGGGTGGCTCTGCTCGGCCCCGGTGGCGGCAATCTTCCGGTGGCGCAGTCCATCCTGCTTGCAGGCGATGAAAGCGCGCTTCCCGCCATCGCCCGCATCGCCGAGGAAGTACCAGCGGGTACGCGGCTGCAGGCAATCATCGAGGTGGCTGACGAGGCGGAAGAACAGCGACTATACTCGGCAGGCTCGCTCGAGGTGCGCTGGTTGCACCGCCGGGATTATGCCAAGGACGCCAAGGGCGTTCTGCTGGAGGAAGCTAAACAGGCGATTGCCGCAACCGAGGGTGAAACCTTCGTTTGGTTTGCCTGCGAAAAGGAGGATGTGCGCGCCATGCGCACCTATCTGAAATCCCGCCGGCACGATAGGAAAAGCATGTATGTCGCCTGGTACTGGGAACGGGAAGCCGGCTAGCGTGAGGATGCATCCTTTGACGGCTCCCGGGAAGTGTGGCCGGGCGCTATAGGATCGCTTGCCGAAAATGTCTCTTCAAGCGACTCCTCAAGAAAGTCGTCCTGCTCCTGCTCGGCGCTTTCGGTGTCTGCAGGCTTGTTGGCAGGTTCGGCCGTTTTGATCATCTCGATCCCTTGATGTCAGCCCCCAAACCTGGCAGCGCCGGATGGCGCTCCGTTACTAAACAGTCGGGTAGGTCGATCCGGGATGGGTTTCGCAATCAGCGATTTCTGAAGACCGTGCAGGCAACGCCGGCAGCGCGTATCGTGCTGCAGAGCTTGGTCGCCTCGGCACGCGTCTCTCTGCCGATTCTTGCAGCATAGCGTGGCCGGTATCCGAAATTTCCGCCTCTCTGCCGCACGATCACCGCGCGCTCCGCATTCAGTGGTTCGGGAAGCTTTGCCACCGATACCGTGAAGAGCCGGTCCGCGACGGACGGATTATAGTGGGCGGCAAGCTGCACGCCCCAGGGCGCCCAGTCGGCCGATCCGGTCAGGACGGGCTCGTTCATCTGCCGCGTTTCGGCGAGCGCCACACATGCCTCCCGGAATGGCATTCCGTCCCGCAGGTCCGGAGCGGCGGTCTCCGGAGGGCTGTCCCGCCAGGTTTCGACGGTCTGGCCGGTGATTGCGAAAACATAGTCGCGGGTCTCGATCGGCAGGCGGCCGGAGGAGAGAAACCGGCCGAGACCGGACTCGCCCGCATTATAGGCGGCCGCCGCAAGCCCGAGATTGCCAAAACGAAGCCTGAGTTCGTCGAGATAGCGGGAAGAGGCTTTCAGCGCCTGAACGACATCGAAGCTGTTTTCCAGCTCTCTCAAGCGGGCGGTGCCCGGCATGAACTGCGCAATACCCTCCGCGCCCTTGGGGCTGACCGCTTCCGGGCGAAACAGGCTTTCGCGCCAGATCAGGCGGGCGAGGAAGGCAGATGGAATGTTATGGATCGCTGCGAAACGGTCCATGACGGCGCAGAGATCGGCATTGAAGTGATCTTTTCGGATGCAGAGCGTTTGCCCGTCACCAGCGTCACCCTGGTAAAGGCAAGCCGCTTCTGGAGCGGACGGCTCGGCAGCGCCGATCGCAGGCGCTGCCGCAGCCCATACTGCGGAAATCAGCACCGCAGCCATCAAGACTCTGCCGCATCTCATCATCGCCAAACCTTGCCTGACGACATCGTCGCGGTTTTCAGGCAAGACGGCAAGCTTCCTTCGTCGCCCGCGGTCTTGGCCGGGGGCGACGAGCTTCAGTGCACAACCGTCAGGATCGCAATGCCTGCTTCGGCAGCCGCACGGCGAATGGCATCCTGCAGTTCGCTGACATCGATCTGCCCAGTGATGGCATCGACGCAGGCCTTGACGGCCACGACATATTCCTCGCCGTCCTCGGATGGCCAGTCCGCTATCAAAACCTCAGCGGCGTCTCTCAACGTTCTGAGGACTCTGTATTTTTCCCGGCCACCCAACATCAGCACCAGAGGCGGAAAGCGCTCGTATATGTTCCATTCCATTACACTTGGTCTCCCCAACGTAAGGATATTGGTAACGTTGCAAGAACCATACCGATCGCGTGTGAAAAACGTGCATCCGACAACTTTAGGGTTACGGGTCGGATTTGGTGTTTGGGCAGCCTCAAAAAATGGAGATTAAAACTCAAGTTTTTCATTGCGCGGCGCTCCAGCCTTCGCTAAAGAAGGCCGTCATTGGCCGGATGCGATCCGGCCACGTAAGCGTTAACGTCACTCAACGCGTATGATCGAACAGCTTTGCGGTTTCGATCTGCGCGACTGTGTCCTGCGGATCGTTTCCCGAAGCCCCGGAAGGACATGATGGATAACAAGCAATCCACAGATCACCCGTTCCCTGCGCCCTCAATCGAGCGGGTCCGCCATGAATTGCGCCGCCGCTCCCTGACGGTCGAGAGCGTGACGGATATCACGCCTGGCATGCGACGCATCGTGCTGAAGGGCGAAGATCTCGCCGATTTCACGAGCCTGGCACCCGACGACCATATCAAGATCATCGTGCCCGGTACCGATGGCGCCGAGGAACGTCGCGATTACACCCCGCGTCGCTACGACAACGCAGCTCGTAGTCTGACCATCGATTTCGCTTTGCATGAGGCGGGTCCCGTCACGCAATGGGCAATCGACGCCCGCGTCGGCACGCCTCTTGAAATCGGTGGCCCGCGTGGTTCGGCCGTTGTCGCCGGTACAGTGAACAGGTGGCTTCTGATCGGCGATGAGACGGCTTTGCCCGCCATTGGTCGGCGAATTGAGGAGAGCTCGGCTGAAACGACGATTATGACAATCGCCGCGGTCGCAGACCCGCAAGAGCAGCAGTCGTTCGAGACGGCTGCAACGCTCATGATGCGCTGGGTTTACCGTCCTCTCTCCGATGCGACGAATGCCGAACCGCTGATCGCTGCTTTGGCAGAGATCGACATCGTTTCCCAGACATTCGTCTGGATCGCGGCTGAGGCGTCGGTGGTGCGGGCAATCCGCTCTTATCTCACCGAAGATCGCGGATATCCGCTTAGCTGGATCAAGGCATCAGGCTATTGGGTCAAGGGTAAGGCGGATACGACCGAGAAGTTCGGATAGCAGCGAAGTGATGGTGTTCAAGCGCTTCTGCCCATCGCTCCCGGAGTGGCCCCTCTGAGGATGGGGCCACCGATCTCCGTCTCGATCGTGTTCTCCATTGCCGCCTATGCGGCGGAACATCGGACGGATTGTCGTGTTTCTGAGCAAAGGAGATACGCCATGGGTGCAGACAACGCCAGCGCTCCAACCGCCGGGCGCAAACCGCTCGCTGAGAAGCCATGCCGGCGACGATGCGGAGATTGGAGGTAGCACGATGGCCAGGGACAAGGAAGAAGCAATTCGTCAGCGCGCCTACGAGATCTGGGAGCAGGAAGGCCGTCCGGAAGGGAATGCGCTTCGCCATTGGCTGCAGGCATCTGATGAATTCAGCGAAGACGAGGAACATGAGACATTGCAGGAATTGATCGACGAGGATGATCGCGACGATGCCGCTCTGCTGCAAGGTGCAGGTGAGAGCGGCGATATTCACTCACGTCGCTAGTCGCGTATAGGTAGATTATTTTTCCGCTCGCTCGAGCAGAATGCGTGCCTCCTCGAAGCGGCGCTTTCGGTCGCTATCGTCTTCATTCGGCGAATAACAGGTATTCGACACGCAGAACCGCACCAGATGATGCGGCTTGTCGGCCTTGTCGAATTCGCATTCAAACGTATCCGTCATGTCACCCGGAGCGGTTCCCGCCCGGGTGGAGTAAGTCATCCGCACACCCGGCGGCTTGAGTTCCGGAAAGGACTGCACGGAGCCGATCGAAAGCTGTTCCATCATGAAGAAGCCCTTGGCAACTGCCTGGCAGGTCGCCTCGAGATCGGGGGATTGCGCGAAAGCTGCCGCCGGAAACAGGACAATGGCGAATAATACTAAACGTTTACGCAAGGGTCTCTCCTCCGAACATTGTTCAGAATGAGGTAGAGCCAATGCGGTAAAAACAAGTGGGACCTCAGGCGGCACCGGAAAAATC
This sequence comes from Rhizobium sp. BK275, assembly GCF_014193555.1. Taxonomy (NCBI): domain Bacteria; kingdom Pseudomonadati; phylum Pseudomonadota; class Alphaproteobacteria; order Hyphomicrobiales; family Rhizobiaceae; genus Rhizobium; species Rhizobium sp. BK275. Next base: position 125,222 of record NZ_JACHZL010000001.1, on the reverse strand, counting down.
TTCCGACAGCAGACCCAGCAGTTCGTCGCGATCCCGCACGCCGAATTCAAACCAGTCGATAAGCGCTTTAGCCCTTGCCATTCCCAAGTCGCTGTCACGGCGGCAACGAGCGGTCGAGCACCATTCCTGGTGAATGCCGTCGAGAAAGTTCATCGCCTCCGACGTCAGCGCTTCCTTCGGCCAAACCGTTCGCGTCATCGCCTTGCTCCCTGGTGCAGCCTCACATTAGATGACCTATGGTTGAGGGCAATGGCGAGAATGCAACACCGACGGATTAGTTGTCGTTCGTGATTACTCCGTCGCGCAACAGAAAAGCGGCAGGCACGCAGGCCTGCCGCTTCTCATCACATACTCTCTGGGGGAGGCAATCAGCCCTCCAGCCACGCCACCTGTTCGGGTGTCAGCTTGATATCCAGCGCCGAGAGGCTGTCTTCGAGTTCGGCGATCGTGCGTGGTCCAATGAGCGGAATAACCGGGAAGGGCTGGGCGATGACATAGGCAAGCGCGATGTGGATCGGATGTCTGCCAAGCTTCTTGGCAAGCTCGATTGCCCGGTCACGCCGTCCGAAGTTGCGGTCCGAATACCAGCAACGCACGATCTCCTCGTCGTCACGCTTGTCGCGTCCGGCCCGGTCGGTGAAGAAACCGCGGCCCTGGCTCGACCATGCGAAGTTCGGGATCTGCTTTTCGTTCAGCCACGTCTTCCACTCATCGTCAGAGGCGGCCACGCAGCCGGCCCAGATCGGATCGAGCATTTCGGCCAGCGAGAAGTTGTTGGAAAGCGTGGCAGGTGCAGCCTTGCCGTTCTTCTTCGCATAGGCAATCGCCTCATCGAAACGCTCTCGCGTCCAGTTCGAGCCACCGAAAATACCGCGGATGCGGCCGCGTTTGACCTCGGCATCCATGGCATCGACGAATTCGCCGACAGGCACGTCGGTATTGTCACGATGCATGAAATAGATATCGACATAATCGGTCTTCAGGCGATTGAGCGATTGATCGAGCTGCTTGCTGATGATGTCAGGATAGCAGAGCGGAGAGTGGGCGCCCTTGCCGATCAATACGATCTCTTCGCGCGGCACCTGACGGCTGGTGTGCCAGTCGCCGAAAATGCTCTCCGTCTTGCCTCCGCCGTAGACGAAGGCCGTATCGAAGATATTGCCGCCTGCTTCATAGAACGTGTCGAGGGTCAGGGACGCGGCAGCGAAATTCGGGAAGAATTCGAAGCCGAGGGTAACGACGGAAGCCGGCTTGGAAATGCCGGGGATCTGCCGTTTCGAAATAGAATTGCCGCGTCGAACGGTGCCGCCGGCAATGTTCAGAGTGCGCTTGACGGCTTTCTCGATACCATATTCGAGACCGACCGAAGCGCGCCATTGGTCGAGCACTTTGAGGTTGTTGATCGAATCCGCCCAGCTCATGCCGGGTGAACGGAATTCCTTCTCGCCGGCGCGGATCGCGTCACCGGCCGCATCTGCTTCGAAGGAGTAGAGCCAGCGGTCTTCCTTGACCTCGACCGTCTCCTGCTCGCCGTTCCTGAAGATTTCGATCTTGCCGACACCGCCCTTGTGGCCGGAAGCGAACCAGAAGTCCTTGACCTCGATACGGCCCTGCGAGCCGATGATGCGCAACACATTGTCCTGCTGCGCCATGATCGAACATGAGACTTCGGCAATGATTTCGTTCGGGAATTTCAGGACGGCAGAGGCCCATTCATCAACGCCGGACTGGCCGAGATGGGCAACACCAGCAACCTTTTCCGGCTCCAGGAAGGGTTTTCCGGCCGCAGCACCGGCAATCAGCCGGGCCATGGAAACGGGATAACCGCCGACATCGAGAATGCCGCCGCCGGCCGTTTCATTGGCAAACAGGCGGTGTTCCGGCTTGTAGGTGCCCATGCTGAAGCCGAACGAGGAGCGGATGATGCGGATATCGCCGATCGTGCCGCTCTTGACCAGCTCGATCAGCTTTTCCGTCTGCGGATGCACACGATACATGAAGGCTTCGCCGGCAAAGACGCCGGCCTTCTTCGCCTCGTGGTAGATCGCCTCGGCATCATAGGCGGAGAGCGCGATCGGCTTTTCGACCAGCACATGCTTGCCGGCGCGGATCGCCTTGATGGCCCATTCAGCGTGGCCGGTATGCGGGGTGGCGATATAGATCGCATCGACCTCGTTGTCGGTCAGCAGCGCTTCATAGCCGTTGACGATGCGTGCACCCGGGAAGCCATCGGCAAGACCCGGTTTGTCGGGATTGCGGGTGGCGATCGCAACCAGCTTGCCGGTGCGCGAATGCGCAACGCCATCGGCAAAGGTGCGGGCGATGGTGCCGGGGCCGATGATGCCCCAGCGGATTGGATTATCTGAAGTCATGACTATCCTCTTTCGTCTTTCAGTCCTGGGATGGGTTAGCGAAGCCGCTTGCCGGCGGCATCGAACAGAAAGGTGCGGGTGGTGGGCAGCGACACCGTCAGCGTCTCGGTCTTACCAAGGCTGCGGGATTCCGGTTGCTCGATGATGAGCTGCTCGCCGCCGAAGTTCGCATAGATGTAGCTGGTATTGCCGAGGTGCTCTGCGACGTCGACGGCAACCGTCAGATCCGCTTCGCCCTGGCCCGCCTCGCCGAAATGCTCGGGCCGGATACCGAGTGTTACCGCCGCGCCTGATGTTACGGACGAGTCTGCAAGCGGTACCTCCAGCCGAACCGTCTTGTCGCCGGTGAGCACGACCGTTGCTTTACCTGCCTGCACACCTGCCACCTCGGCCTCGAGGAAATTCATTTTCGGCGAACCGACGAAGCCGGCGACGAACTGATTGGCCGGATCGTCGTAAAGGTCCAGCGGCGCACCGATCTGTTCGATATTGCCGGCCCGCAGAACGACGATCTTGTCGGCAAGCGTCATCGCCTCGGTCTGGTCGTGCGTGACATAGATCATCGTCGTGCCGAGCTGCTTGTGCAGCCTGGAGATTTCGACGCGCATCTGCACGCGCAGTTCCGCGTCGAGGTTCGAGAGTGGTTCGTCGAACAGGAAGACCTGTGGTTCGCGTACGATGGCCCGGCCGATCGCCACGCGCTGCCGCTGGCCGCCGGACAGCTGTTTTGGCCGCCGTTTCATCAGTTCTGTGATCTGCAGGATCTCGGCCACATGACGCACGCGCCGTTCGGTATCGGCTTTCGGATTGCCGTTCATGCGCAGGCCGAAACTCAGGTTCTCCTCGACTGTTAGATGCGGATAGAGCGCGTAGGACTGGAAGACCATGGCGATCCCGCGATCCGCCGGCTCAACGTCGTTGACGGTGCGACCGGCGATCTTCAACTCACCGCCGGTGATGTCTTCAAGACCGGCAATCATGCGCAGGAGGGTGGACTTGCCGCAGCCGGAGGGACCGACGAAGACGACGAACTCGCCGTCCCTCACGTCCAGATTGGCGCCATGGATGATTTCGAATGCACCGTAGCGCTTGACGATATTGTTAAGTGAAAGCTCTGCCATGGGCTCCCCGATTATTTGATTGCGCCGGCCGCAATGCCGGCGATGAAGTGACGCTGTAGAGCCACGAAGATGACAAGGATCGGTGCCGTCAAAAGCACCGCACCCGCCATGATGCCGCCCCAGGAAACCTTGGTGAGGCCGATCAGAACGCCGAGCGCCACCGGAGCCGTCATCATGCCCGGCTTCGAATTGATGAGCAGCGGCCAGAGGTAATTGTTCCAGGAGGCGAGGAAGAGGATGATCGCAAGTGCCGCCATGGTCGGCCGGGCGAGAGGTAGGGCAATGCGCAGAAAAATCTGCCATTCCTTGACGCCTTCGACGCGTGCCGCATCGAAAAGATCATTTGGCATCATGGAGAAGGATTGCCGCATGAAGAGCACGCCGAGCGAATTGAAGAGCGGCGGCACAATGAGCGCGACCCAGGTATTGGCAAGCTTGAACTCGCGCGCCACCATGATGAATTGCGGAATGACGACGACGAAATAAGGAAGCGTGATGGTGCCGAGGATGATGGCGATGACCAGAGAGCGGCCGACGAAGCGATAGCGAGCGAGCGCCCAGCCGGCCATGGACGTCAGGAGTACAGACAAAATGGTATAGATCGTGGCAACGACGATCGAGATCACCATTGCGCCGATGAAGTTGGTGTCTGCCTGCAGGTTCTGGAAATTCGCGACGAAATTGGTCGAGGGCCAGAGAACGATTTGCGGGCTGAAGATGCCGTAATCCGGCATCGTCGAGAAAACGAACATCATCCAGAGTGGAAAGAGCCAGATGATTGCAAGCGGCAGCAGGAAAGCGTGCAGGGCGATCTTGCGGATGAGAAGGGATTGCGACTTGGATCTCATTTCGGATCCCTCCCGACCCAGAGATTGAGGAGCGAGATGGCCACTGCGAGCGCTGCCATCGTATAGGCGATGGCCGAGGCATAGCCGAAGTTCAGCGATGTGAAGCCCTGGCGATAGAGAAGCAGGCCAAGTGTCTCCGTGCCGCCGCCCGGTCCACCGCGATTGGTGATCAGGAAGGGTTCGGCGAAGAGCTGCATCGTGCCGATGACCGACAGAACCACGCAGAAAAGAATGATCGGTTTCAGCAGCGGCAGGGTGATGTGGAAGAACTGCTGCAGCTTGCTGACGCGGTCGAGTGTTGCCGCCTCATAGACGTCCTCTGGGATCGATTGCAGACCGGCCAGGATGATGATGGCATTGTACCCCGCCCACCGCCAGGTGACGGCGATGATGATGACGACCATGGCGGCGTTGGCATTGTCGAACCAGGATACGGGCGCAAATCCGGCCGCGCCGATCAGCTTGTTGATGATGCCGAAATCGAGATTGAACATCAGGCGGAAGACGGCCGCATAGGCGACTTCCCCGACGACGACAGGCGCGAAGAAGGCAAAGCGGAACAAGGCGCGCGCTTTCAGGAGCGGCGAGTTCAGCAGTACCGCCATGACGGTCGCAAGCGTGATCATGACGGGGACCTGGATGACCAGGATGATGAGCGTATTATAAAGGGCGTTATAGAAGGCCGGGTCGCCGAAGAGGCGCCCCCAATTGGCCTGCAGGCTGAATTTCCACGGATTGATGCGCGTGTTCTGGAAGGAAATCAGGAACGAATTGATGATCGGCCAGACCCAGAAGGCGGCAAAGACCAGAAGATAGGGTGCAAGGAACGCATAGGCGCTCCGGTTTCTGATCGGCATGGTACCTCCTTACCGAAACGAATGTGCCAGCCACCTCCCGCGGCAAGCGAAGCCGGGCGCTTTGGCGCCCGGCTTGCCATTCATTGTGCGATCGGAAGACCTGTCGCCGACGCGATCTGCTTGGCGGCATCGTCGAGAGCCGTCTTCGCATCGGGATAGCCGCCGGCGAAATATTTCGTCTGTGTCGTCTTGTAGATGGCATCTGCATCCGTCTGGAAGGCCGTGCCGCGGCTCGGCACGATCTTCGGCAGGGTGGCGAGGATGTCGGCCCAGATCTTCTGGCCGCCCCAATAAGGCTGCGGCTCGTTGACGAAGGGATCCTGAACGGCCGACAGCAGCGACGGCACGAGACCGAACGACTTCAGCATGGTGACCTGACCCTCATTGGTGGTGAGCGCATAGGTCAGATATTTGAAGGCCGCTTCCTTGTTCTGTGAATTGGCATTGATGGCAAGCGAGGAGCCGCCGAGGTTAGCCGCATGCGGGCTGTCAGCGCTCATGCCGGGCATGGCGTAGACGCCCCACTTGCCTGACAGATCGGGAGAGCCAGAACGGATCGTGCCTTCGTACCAGCCACCGAAGACCTGGCTTGCGACCTTGCCGGCGGTGTTGGAGGAGATCTTCTCATCCCAGTTTGCCGCCGTCAGCGTGCCGGCATCCTTCATCGCCTTGACTTTTTCCAGCGTCTGCACGCAGGCCGGCTGATTGATGGTGATCGACTGGCCATCGGTCGAGAAATAGCCGCAGCCCTGTTCATTGGCGAGCATGCGGAACCATTCGCTATCGCCGTTGAAATCGGCCTGGCCCATCACGACGCCGGGATTGGCCGTCGAGACCTTCTTGCCGGCGGCAATGAAATCGTCCCAGGTTACGATCGACTTCGGATCGACGCCGGCCTTTTCATAATAATCGCGACGATAGAAGACGGTGACCGGGCCGGAATCCCAGGGCATGGCATAGGCGACATCACCGATCTCGAGTTCGGTGCGCTTGAACTCGGGGAATTTCGCCTGCATGTCGGCGTTATAGCCGAGGTCCTTCAGGTTGGCGAAGCAATCCGGGAAGCGGCTCCAGAAGATCTCCGCCTCGAAATTCTCGATTGTGACGATATCGGGAAGACCGTCGCCACCGGCGGCGCAGGCAGCGAGCGTCTTGTCGAAGACCTGTTGGTTGCCGAGATCCTGGACATCGACCTTGATGTCGGGAAACTGCTTGTTGAAGCCTTCGACCGTCGATTTGAGAGCGGAAGCTGCGACGTTCCAGCTCCAGATGGTAAGCGTGGCGGATTGCGCATAGGCAGATCCGGATGCAAGCAGCACGAGCGCTGTCGTTGCCGCGGTGAGTTTAGAGCGCATGAAAATCCTCCCTTTTCAATTGCCGTCGCTAAGCGAACGTGACTAATCTAACGCGGCGGAAGCGGCTGTCTCATAAAAAGGGAATATGGAATTGGCGGAAAGTAAGGTCGTCGGCAAACCTGTTTACCAGCCTGGTGCCAGCACCATTGAAGGCATGCCGATGGCGCTGCAGATGTTTTATGCCCATCCGCCCGTCATGGCCATGCCGCACTGGCATGCTCAGGTCGAGGTCAATTACATAATGCGTGGCAGCGTCCACTACCAGATGAACGACCATGATATTACCCTCAAAGCCGGCCAGATGTGCCTTTTCTGGGGAGGGCAGCCACACCAGATGGACGACTCCTCGGATGATTCCCTGTATGCGGGCGCGCATCTGCCGCTCGTCTACTTCTTCAGAATGCGCCTGCCTCCGACCATAGGCACACGTCTGATGAAGGGAGAAATTCTGCTGACATCGGCGACCGATGCGGCGGATGAGGCAAATTTCCCGCGCTGGTATGACTATGCGAAATCCAATGATGTCAGGAAGACGCAGCATGCCGTCGATGAATTGCTTCTGCGTATCGAGCGGATTGCCCTGGAATCATATCTGATGGTGCCCGGCACCGGCGTCGAGGGACTTGAGCAGCCCAGTTCGCATCTTTCCCGCAGCGTCGCGCGCATGTGCGATTTCATTGCAAGCAATTTCCTGCAGGACATCGACACTGTCGAAATCGCCCGTGCAGTCGATCTTCATCCGAAATATGCGATGAACCTGTTCAAGAAGACGACGGGTATGACGATCAGCAAATATATCAATCTGCTGCGTCTTTCACATGCCCAGGCGCAGCTCATGGGCGAAGGGGCGAATGTTCTTCAAATTGCGATGGATAGCGGCTTCGGCTCCATCAGTGCTTTCAACAAATCCTTCCGGAATATTGCCGGCATGTCGCCATCGGATTTCCGGCGGGATATGCGCTCGGTGATCAGCACTCTCTCTGCCGCCGGTTGAGACGCCCTTGGTTTGTCTTCGAAACGGGACTTGATCATGGAGGCGGATCGCCTAGTCCCGCTCGGGCGCTAGCATAGCTGCCCAAGAGTCAAGAGATACCTCATGAAAAGATGTCGTGAATGTGTGGGTCCTCCGCTGGTCGAAATAAGACCCTTGCAATGAAGGCCAGCAGCGGCATCTTCACCTCGTTGCCAGAGAGGACTTCAAATGACCGTCACCCTGGATGCTTTTCGTGTGCGCATCACCGGCGGGGTGCAAGGCGTCGGCTATCGCGTCTGGACCCGCGGCCAGGCCCTCCAACTCGGCTTGACGGGCTGGGTGCGGAATGAGGCTGACGGCTCGGTCAGCGCGCTGATCATCGGCTCCCAAGGCGCCACCGGCTCCATGCTCGAGCGTTTCTGGAGCGGTCCTGCCGGTTCCTCCGTGTCGGATGTAAAGGCGGAGGCGGCAAATCTCGATGAGGTGCCGGACGACTTTCGTATCGTTCGATAGAGATCAGGAGAACCTGTGTTCCTTCCCGGTGAGTGGCGAGGCGAATTGCGTCTCGCCGATCTTGACCGGCCGGTCGCCGTCCGTGCGTACGACAAGTGTCTGCAATTCCGGCACATCGAGATAGACCACCGTATCGGCACCGAGTCGCTCGATGTGACGCACTTTGCCCTGCCATTTCCCGTCAGTGGATGAGAGCGCGACGTGTTCAGGGCGGATACCATAGGTCTTGCAGCCTTCCCGCGCCGCAATCTCTCCCTCGAACAGGTTCATCTTCGGCGAACCGATGAAGCCTGCGACAAATGGAGTGGCCGGATTGTTGTAGAGCGTCATCGGTGTTCCGACCTGCTCGATCTGACCGCCGTTCAGAACGACGATCTTGTCGGCCATAGTCATCGCCTCGACCTGATCATGGGTGACATAGATCATGGTGGCGCCGAGCTTGGCGTGCAGCTCGGTCAGCTCGATGCGCATCTGCGAGCGCAGCGACGCATCGAGGTTCGACAACGGCTCGTCGAATAGGAAGACTTTCGGATTGCGGATGATCGCCCGGCCGATTGCGACGCGCTGACGTTGACCACCGGAGAGTGCCTTCGGCTTGCGATCGAGCAGATGCGAGAGCTGCAGGATATCGGCTGTCTGCTTTACCCGTTCGGCGATCTCCGCTTTCGGTCGCCTGGCAAGCGACAGGCCGAAGCCGATGTTTTCTGCGACAGTCAGATGCGGATAAAGCGCATAGGACTGGAAGACCATGGCGATACCGCGCTCGGACGGCTCGGCATAAGTGACGTCCTTGCTATCGATGAAGACCTTGCCCGACGTCTGTGTCTCCAGTCCGGAGATGATGCGCAGCAGCGTCGATTTCCCGCAACCGGACGGACCGACGAAGACGCAGAATTCGCCGGCATCGACGGTGAGATCGACGCCCTTCATCACCTCCAGGCTGCCGAAGCTCTTGCGGACACTTTCGAGAACAACTGATGTCATGGCTTATCCCTTGACTGCACCGGCGGTCATGCCTGCAACGATCTGCCGGTTGAAGAAAATGAAGATAATCAGGGGCGGAATGGTTACCAGAAGAATATTCATGAACAGCAGATTGAACTGGGTCTGGAACTGTCCCTGGAAATTATAGAGCGTCAGCTGCACGGTGACGTTTTCCCGGCCCGGCAGATAGTAGAGAGGGTTGGTGAAATCGTTAAAGATCGCGATCGACTGAACGACGATGACGGTCACGGTGACCGGCTTCAAAAGCGGCAGGATGACGCGAAAGAAGATCTGGAACGGCTTTGCTCCGTCGATGATGGCCGCCTCGTCGAGATCCCTCGGAATGGTCGCGATGAAACTACGAAACAGGAGAACCGTGAAGCCGAGGCCATAGGCGACCTGGATCAGCACCATGCCGGACAGGGTCTTGAAGAGGCCGAGCAGTTGCAGCACCCAGATGGTCGGCACGATGGCCGGAGGGATCATCAGGCCGGCGAGCACGCAGGCATAGATGGCCGTATTCCAGCGCGAGGGGCGGCGCTGCAGCACATAGCCGACCATGGCGCCGAACAGCACCAGCAGGGTGACGGCAGCCACCGTGATGACGGTCGAATTGAAATAGGCGAGCAGCAGCATGTAGTTGCGGGTCTGCACGACCTCCATAAAATTCTGCCAGAGCTGCCACTCGACCGGCCAGCTGAATCTCAGCGTTGCCGCATCCTGTTTCGTCTTGGCGGCGGTGATGAAGATGAAGATGAAAGGCAGCACGAAAATCATGCCGCAGGCGGCTAATGCCGCAATCCCGGTGTAGAACTGGCGGCGGCTCATAGATCCACCTCCTTGCGATTGAACCAGGCCGTTAGCGGCAGAACAATGAGGCCGATAAGGAGGAAGAGGATCACGTTTCCGGCCGTTGAAAGGCCATAGAAGCCCGCCTGGTACTGCTTGTAGATGACGCTTGCGAGCACATCCGAGGAAAAGCCAGGGCCGCCGCGCGTCATTGCCCAGATCAGGTCGAAGCTTCTGAGGCCACCGATCAGCGAGAGCGTCACGACCGTCACCGTCGCGGGCTTGACCAGCGGGACGGTCACGCGGAAGAACATCTGGGTGCGGGTCGCGCCATCGATGCGGGCGGCCTCATAATAGTCGGGGCTGATCGATGCGAGCCCGGCGATATAGATCACGGTCGCAAGGCCGATACCCTTCCATAGGTCTACGAAGACGATGGAATAGAGGGCGAGAGCCGGATCGGTCAGCCAGCCGGGGCCATGAATGCCGATGGCGGCGAGCGCCACATTGATCAATCCGCGGGTCGGATGCATGAGCACCGAGAAGGTGATGCCGACACCGATCGTCGATACCAGAACCGGAAAGAAGATCACGGTGCGCAGCAGGCCTTGTCCCCAGAGGCCGGAGGTCAACAGTACTGCGAGCAGGAGACCGAGAACAGTTTTCGTGCCTGAGGTCAGCACCGCATAGATGACGGTGTTGACCAGGCCCTGGATCAGGAAGGGTTCGCGGAAGAATTGCCGGTAGTTTTCCAGGCCGATGAACTGCGTGGTGAACAGGTCCCAGCGCGTGAGGCTGAACCAGAAGGAGGCGACCGTCGGAGCCAGAAAGAGGACGGTGAATATCACCGCCGCCGGCAGGACGAACCAGTAGGGATAGGGTGACTTGCGTTTTATCATATGGACACCGCGAAGCGTCCCCCACTCGGGCTCAAAGAGGTGAGTGGGGGATCGGCTGGAAGGTTACCAGTTCGGCAGGCCAAGCTGCTTGGCCTGCTTCTCGACATCCTGATCGTAGAGAGCAGCCGCATCCTTGGCGGAGCGTATACCGGTCCCGACCTCGACCGTGATCTGCTCGAGCGCCGGTCCCTTGACGGGCGAGAGGAATTCGAGCGCCGGACCGTTGCGTCCCTCAGTATCGAAATAAGGCAGCATGTCGGAAACAACCGGCGGAATGTCCTTGGGAAGTTCGCACCCCTTGACCAGGTAGGGACCTGAGGGAACGGCCTTCGCCATCAGGTCGCACGCTTCCTTGGAGCCGACGAAATCGAGGAATTTCTTGGCCTCTTCGAGGTTTTCGGACTTTGCGGAAGCATAGAGCGCGGAGGGCATCCAGACGGTCAGGCCGTTTTTGGCAGCGTCCGTTCCAGGCTGAGCGAAGAAGCCCAGATCCTTCAGGTTGTCAGGGAAATTCTGCTGGATGTTGCCGATACCGAAGGTGAGGTTCGGATAGTGCGCGGCTTCGCCTGTGGCGACCATGCGCATGCCGTCGTCAAAAGTCGCCGCGCCGAAGTCCGCGTTGAGGAAGCCGCCCTTCGCGACCTCCTCAAGATGTTCGAAGCCGCGCAGCGCAGCAGGCGTGGTGGCATATTTGATCTTGTTGGCAGTATAGTCGGCTGCGAAATTCGGAACCTCGGTCTGGACGTTATAGAAGTCGGCAAGCACAAAGAGCTGCGAGGTCCAGGTCGTGCCATAGGTCTGCGCCACGGCGACCTTGCCGGCCGCCTTGATCTTCTCGTTGTTGCTCATGAATTCCGCCCATGTCTTCGGCGGCGTCAGCCCGAGATCGGCATAGATCTTTCTATTATAGAAGATGCCGCCGCCCATGGCGGGACCAAATGGAAGGCCGCGAACATGGCCGTCCGGGCTGGTGACGACCTTCTTGAAGCTGTCGAGAATACCGGCTTCCGATGGAAGATCGGAAAGATCTGCGATCGTTTCCTGCGGCTTCAGAGCCTGGAAGAGGGAGCCGCCATTATATAGGAAGATATCGGCCATTTCGCCTGTGGCGAGCCGGGTCTTGATGATGTTATCGCCCTCCGAGCCTCCGGCACGCTGCTCGACGTCAAATGTGACGTCGGGATGCTTTTCCATATAGGCTTTGGAAACGGCATCGAACGAGGCAATCGTCTCCGGATTGGTGTCGATCAGGACGCTGAGGGTCACATCTGCATGCGCCACTCCAGCGGCAAGAGCCATGATACTGGCTGCAAGGATGCTGCACTTCGTCATTCGCATAGTCATTTCCTCCTCTTGAAGACCGGAATGCGTTGGGCTGTTTGCCCGCGGATCAAAGACCCGCGAGCAACCGCATCAGATAGAAAACGTAATCGTATGTTCTCCTGCACCGAGCTTGGTCTCCTCACCCTGCTCGATCAGGGTACCGTCTGCCTTCAGCGACTTGCGGTCGTCCTTACCTTGCAGACGCGCAGTCACACCCTCCGGCAGCACCAGGCGGCACGTGACGGTCTTCGCCTCTAGGATCCATCCAGCTTCGATACGGCCAAAGCGCGTGTCATGCCAGGCCGAAACCGGCGAGAGAGCAGGCAGGATCGCGGGATCGAAGGCGACTTCCTCGAAGCCCGGCTTGTCTTCCAGCGGCTTGATGCCGGCAACATCTTCGAAGAGCCATTGGCATACCGCGCCATAAGCGTAGTGGTTGTAGCTGTTCATATCGGGATCATAGATCGTGCCGTCCTCGGCGAGCGCATCCCATCGCTCCCAGATCGATGTCGCGCCGCGCTCGACCTGATACAGCCAACCGGGAACCTTCCGGTTGAGGAACATCTTTTCGGCAAGGTCCAGCATGCCGAGCCGGGTCAGTGCCGGCAGCAGGGCGGGGGTGCCGATGAAGCCTGTGCCGATGACGTCATCGGTCTCTTCCGCCACCCTGCGGAAATAGTCGCGGGCAGCCGGCTCATATTCCGGCGGAACGAGGCCATAGAGGAACGCCAGGGACCATGAGGTCTGGTCGTTATGCGCAATGCGGCCGGAGGGCGCGAAGAATTCGTGCTTGAACGCGGCCCTGATCTCATTAGCGCGCTTGTCGAGCCGTGCGGCCTCGACGTTTTCGCCAAGAATACGAGCGATCTTTGCCGTCAACTGCGTTGAAATAAAGTGGTAGAGGGTTGCTGCGCAATCATCCGCCACGGTCGGGCGCGGCTTGCGGTTATCCCCGACCGGTTGCAGCCAGTCGCCGAAGGTGAAGCCATGCGCGCCCCAGACTGCCGGTGGACGAATGATCGGTCCATCCGAGATGCCCCAGAGGTAATCGAGCCAGCGAAGCATTGCAGGGAAGCATTCTTCCAATACGGCGCTGTCGCCGTAATGCAGGTAAAGCTGCCAGGGAATGATGGTGATCGCATCACCCCAGCCGGTTGAACCCGCCCAATCGCCACGCCCGTCGATCGGATGAAGCCGCGTCGGATCAGGTGAAAAATGCGGGACTGCGCCATCGGCACGCTGGTCGTGGATCACATCACGAAGATATTTCTTGAGAAAGGATTGGCTATCGGCAAGCCAGCAGGCCGTGCCGGCAAAGACCTGGGCATCGCCGGTCCAGCCGAGGCGTTCATCGCGCTGTGGGCAATCCGTCGGCACTTCGATGAAATTGGAACGCTGCGACCAGATCGTGTTGTCGACGAGCCGGTTGACGGCCGCAACACCTGATGTGAAGCCGCCGGCACTTGTTGGCACCGAGGTGACCGGCACCATAGTGATCGCGATCAATTCAACCTGGCCTGTCAGGGTGACGCGCGCATAGCGGAAGCCCATGAAGGTGAAGAGAGGCGCGTATTCCTCTTCGGCTTGTCCAGAGAGCGTATAGATCAGCTCGGCACGCGCGCTGCGATAATTGCGGTTATCGAAGAAGCGGTCGGGGCCGAGCACTTCGGAATGTTCGACGCGCACCTGTGCACCGGCAACACCCTTGAGACGCAGGCGGATATAGGCGCCGGCATTCTGTCCGAAATCATAGACAATCCGGCCATCGGCCTCCATCCAGCGATCGATGGGAGAGAGACCGGCCAGTTCCTTGACTGCGCCGGTCTCATGCGGAACGAGCAAAGCCTTGTCGAAGGAGAGGACCTCGACGCCGTGACTATCCTGTGGACGGATGCGAGCGTCGTAATCCTCGCCATAATAGATCCCGTTGCGGACAAGGGGGGTGAAGCCGCTCTTCCAGCTGTCATCCGTCTTCAGAAGTGTTTCACCGCCGGCGCGCAATTCTGCGATTGCCGCCGTCCGGTCGCCCCAGCAATTGATGATCGGATTGGAAGCCCACATGAGCTGGCTGCGGTACCAGCCGTCGCCCAGCCAGATCTCGATGCGATTGCCGCCGGGTTGCAGGAGCTTTGCGACATCATAGGTCTGATAGGCGATACGGTCGTCGTAGCAGGTCCAGCCGGGCGTCAGGAGGTCGCTCCCCACGCGCTTTCCGTTGATGAAGGCGCGGTAGAGGCCGAGCGCCGAGATGCGCAGCGTTGCTTCAGCCGGAACCGCTTCGAGCGTGAATTCACGCGACACGAAGGTGCCGGCCGTCGCCTGGCCACCGTCGCAGGACGGGCCGATCATCGATGCCGTAAACTGGAAAGCAGAACCGGCAAGCCCGTCTTCCCCGGCGATGCCGTGGGCCGAAACAGTCTTCATTGAGAACCTCCCTCAATCACCAATCCCTCCGGCGATTGCTCCGTGTGTATCGTTCTATGTATATCATTCTACACTATCGATTGCCGCGCAAGAGGTTTTGTGCCTATAATTTTCACGACACCTGAAAGTGAGGCAATTTGGAATGAAAAATCAGACCGTTAACGCGATGAGGGATAGGGTCACGATCCGTGATGTGGCGCGGGATGCCGGCGTCTCCGTCGCCGCGGTGTCGAAAGTTTTGCGCAACGCTTACGGCGTCAGCGAAGTCTTGAGAACGAAGGTCGAGACCTCGATCGAAAAGCTGAATTATCGGCCTTCTGTCGCAGCGCGCGCCATGCGCGGCCGCACGCGGACGGTGGGCGTGCTGGTGGTCGAATTGTCGAACCCATTCCTGGCGGGTGTCATCGAGGAGGCCAACGCAACGTTGGCGGAGAATGGCTTCAAGGCGCTGATCGGGATCGGCCGCTCCACGAGCCCGATCGAAGCATCGATGATCGAATCGATGATCGACAACCGGATGGATGGTGTGCTGATCATTGCTCCGAGGATATCGGGCAGGGTGCTGGAGCGTTATGCGCGTCAAATCCCGATCGTAGTGATCGCCCATCATGAGCCGCATGCCCAGACCTACGACACCGTCAATTCTGATGATCGTCAGGGCGCCACTCTGGCAGTGGAAGCCGCATTGCGATGCGGCTACACTGACATCGCGATGCTTGGTTATGAGCTTGCCGATTCACCGCCGACCATTGTCACCCTCCAGCGCGAGTGGGGCTATCTTGACGGCATGAAGGCGGCGGGTCTTGAGGGGCGCATTATCCGGTTGCCTTTGGTAGGGACTGATCGTCGCGCCGCGATCGATGACTTCCTGTCCTTGCGAGATCGTCCCCGTGCAGTTTTCGTCTGGTCCGATCTTGATGCCGTGCCGCTGATCAATGCCGCGCGCATGAGCGGCATAAGGGTTCCGGAAGATCTTGCGATTATCGGTTACGACAATTCGCCGATGGCCGCCATGCCGCTCGTTGGCCTGACTAGCGTGGACCAGAACGCTGCGGAGTTGGGCAGAACCGCAGCCGAAATACTGCTCGGCAGGATTGATGGCCGTGAGGAAGCGCGGCATTTGCTGATCGAGCCGCATGTCGAATTGCGCGGAAGCACCTGAAGGGCATGTGGCCTTCTGAAAATCCGCAGATCATGCGGCGGCAAAGAATGCCCTGAATACATCTTTCCATTCTATCATATCGGCAACGCTATACTGGTCGAAAACGCCGACAAAAGCGGCTGTCGCCTCTTGAGACGGCAGATTTCTATATCTGCGGTTCGAAGCCATTCGTGCGGGCAATCGTTGGTGATCTACTAAGCCTTGGCGTTTCCCGCGATCGCATCCATTACGAATTCTTCGGACCAACCGATGAGGCGCTGGCCGCCTAAAGCTGTCTGCTCAGCCAGTTAAATTCCACACATCTTCAGATTCGCGACCAGGCGAAGCCGGCTTACGGCTTCGCCTGGTCGATCTCGTTATAAAGATCGTCTTGACACGATAAATTGGATGGAGGGGCCGCCACTTATTGGGCGAGGAATCCGTCTTCGCGGTCGGTTGCTGCTCCCCGGTGGGGTCATTTTCGGCGATGGGGAACCCGATTAATCGCCCGTTCATTTTGTGGTCGCTATTGACCACTATCCGCCATTTCGAACAATCCCAGTTTGAATGTAAACTCCCTTTCAAAAGCGATGAAGATGCCTAATTCGAAACGCTCGTGCTCCTGCTCGCATCCAGTTCCGCAAGAATGCATTCGTTGGACACGAACCCAGTAGAAGAGAAAACACTATGACCTCTCAAAATATTGTGGGTGCTTCGAGCGCGCATGTTCAAGCATCGTCCGCGGATCCCGATTTCGGCATCCGCGCGCCCCTGCTGTCGAACGACCAGCTGAGGGTGCGGGCCGCGCAGTTTGCGGAGAGCCGTACGCTTGATGTTACAAGCTTCACGAACTTCGATTTCTTCCAGCGGCACCGGGAGAACGAGGCCGAGATCCTGAGGGTCTATCGCGCCGCCGCTGCAGATGTCGATGCCGGCGAGAGCATCACGCCGGCCACCGAATGGCTGCTCGACAACCATTATATTGTCGAGGAAGCGATCCAGGAAGTCCGTCGCGACTTTCCGAAAAAATTCTATCGCGAGCTGCGCAAGATCAAACTTGACGGGACGGAGGTGCCGCGCACGCTGGCGCTCGCCTGGCTCTACATGGCGCATGCACACAGCAATATCAGCAATGCCGGCATGGCGGCTGTCACGGAAGGTTTCCAGGACAAGGAGACGCTGCGCATCGGCGAACTCTGGGCGCTGCCTTCGCTTGTCCGCTACGTGCTGATTGACAATCTTCGCCGAGTGGCGTCGCAGATCGACAAGAGCCGCGAGATGCGGACAAGCGCCAATGCGGCAGCCACTCAGGCGATTACGCTCGGCGATGCCGAATCCGCCGGATTCCTGGAGACGCTGACTGCCAATCTCGATGACACGACATTCGTCACTCAGTTGCATTATCGCCTTCGCAATGCCCTGGAGCCGACCGAAGCCGCACTGAACTGGCTCGAAAGCAAGCTTTCCGCAAGGGGGACCGATGCGGAAGCGGTGATGTCGGCAGAGCAGATCCGTCTCGGCGCGGCCAATGCGCTGATGGGGAGCATCATCAAGAGCCTGCGCGAGATCAACGATACCGACTGGTCGGAATGGGTCGAAGAGGTCAGCACGATCGACAAGCTGCTCTGGCAGCAGACGGATTATGCAGAGCTCGATTCCGGCTCCCGCAACAGCTATCGCCGCCAGATCGAAAAGCTTGCCAAGCGCTCCGACAAGACGGAGATGGATATCGCCGAGGCGGCCGTCCGTCTGGCCGACCGCGCAAAGGCAGGCAGCCAGGATCTCGCCGCGTCAGCCGGCAATGTCGGCTATTACTTCGTCGGCAATGGTCGCCCGGCGCTCGAAACGGAAATCGGCTTCCGGCCGACGCTCGGTCTGCGGTTCATGCGCGCGATCCGCAAGCTGAACTGGCTGGCGATCGCCATACCAGTGCTGCTTCTGACGTTGCTGGCGCTGATCGTGGTCGACTGGGTTTTCGTCGATGCCGGCATGCCGCTTTTTGCGACGATCGTGCTGTTGCTGATGTTCGCGCTTCCGGCCTCCGAAGGTGCGACCGGTCTTTTCAATTTCTTTGCCACCTTCTTCATCACGCCCGACCGGCTGGTCGGCTACGAATTCAAGAAGGGTCTGCCGGCGGAAGCCCGTACGCTCGTCACCATTCCCTGCCTGATCGGCAAGCGCGAACATGTCGATGAGCTCGTCCGCAACCTCGAAGTCCACTACCTCGCCAATGCGCGCGGCGAAATCTATTACGCGCTTTTGAGCGACTGGCCGGATGCCCAGGAGGAGCAAAACGCCCGCGATCTTGAAGTCCTCGATTATGCGCTGAGCCAGGTCGCCGATCTGGAGGCACGCTATGCCGAGGATGGCAAGCAGCGCTTCTATCTCCTGCATCGCCGCCGGCAATACAACCCGGCCGAAGGCGCCTGGATGGGCTGGGAGCGCAAGCGCGGCAAGCTGCACGAACTCAACATGCTGCTGCGCGGCGAGTCCAACACGAGCTTCCTGCCCGGCGCCAACGTAGTGCCGCAGGACGTCAAATATGTCATGACGCTGGACAGCGACACGCGCGTCGTCCGCGACACCGTGACCAAGCTCGTCGGCAAGCTGCATCATCCGATCAACCGCCCGGTCTTCGATGCCCAGAAACAGCGCGTCGTCGATGGCTACGGCGTACTTCAGCCCCGTGTGACGCCGTCGCTGACGACAGGTAAGGACGCATCGACCTTCCAGCGCGTCTTCTCGGTCAACCGCGGTCTAGACCCTTACGTCTTCGCCGTCTCCGATGTCTATCAGGACATTACCGGCGAAGGCACGTTCACCGGCAAGGGCCTCTACCATGTCGATGCCTTCGAAGCTTCGCTGAAGGGCCGGATCAAGGAAAATTCGGTTCTGAGCCACGACCTGCTCGAAGGCTCGATGGCGCGCTGCGCGCTGGTCACGGATTGCGAGCTGGTCGAGGATTTCCCGATCCGCTACGAAGTCGAAGTCTCGCGTCAGCATCGCTGGGCGCGCGGTGACTGGCAGCTTCTCCCCTACATTTTCGATGACCGTCGCGGCGTCACTGCGCTCGGCTGCTGGAAGATGTTCGACAACCTGCGCCGCTCGCTGACGCCGATCGCCTGGTTCCTGGCATCCGTGCTCGGCTGGTACTGGATGGACCCGCTCGGCGCGCTCATCTGGCAGATCCTGCTGATCTTCAGTCTGTTCGTCGCACCGACCCTGTCGCTGATCAACGGCATCATTCCGCGCACCAGCGACATCATCCTGCAGGCGCATCTGCACACTGTCTGGAAAGACATCGAGAATGCCAACGCCCAGGTGGCGATGCGCATCGTCTTCATCGCCGATATTGCCTGCGTCATGGCTGACGCCATCATTCGCTCGCTTTACCGCCTCTTCGTCAGCCGCAAGCTGATGCTGCAATGGCGCACCGCTGCCAGTGCCCAGGCCATGGCGCAGACGACGATCCTCGGCCATTACAAGGTCATGTGGCGGGCTCCGGTTCTGGCCATTCTGGCGCTGATCTTTACGGTCTCCTCCGGCGACAGCGCCTGGATGGTCGGCCTTCCCTTCGTCATTCTCTGGGTGCTCTCGCCGGCTATCGCCTGGACGGTCAGCCAGACGGCGGAAACCGAAGATCGGCTCGATGTGCCGGACAATGTCCGCAACGAGCTGCGCAAGATCGCAAGGCGCACATGGCGCTACTTCGACCACTTCGTGGTTCCCGGCCAGCACTACCTTCCGCCGGACAATGTCCAGCAGACGCCGCACGCCGTCGTCGCCATGCGTACTTCGCCGACCAATATCGGCGTCTATCTGCTGTCGGTCATTTCGGCGCGTCGTTTCGGCTGGATTTCGTTCGAAGATGCAGTCACGCGCATCGAACAGACGATCGAGACGGTTGATAGGCTCGAGAAATATCGGGGTCATCTCTTCAACTGGTATCATACGGATACGCTGAAGCCGCTTGGCCGCAGATATGTGTCATCGGTCGACAGCGGCAATTTTGCCGGTCACTTGATTGCCGTATCATCGGCTTGCCGCCTCTGGGCCAAATCTCCTCTTTCCCACATTCACACCGACCTCGATGGTATTGGCGATGTCGCGGCCATTCTTCGCGAGGTGCTTGCGGAGCTTGGGCAAGACAACAAGTCGGCCCGCCCTCTGCACGACCGGCTCGATGGCCGAATTGCCGACCTCGAAGCGGCAGTCGCCACCGGCAAGCGCGAGAAAGAATTCTCTTCGGGGTTGATCGAGCGATTTGCCGGGCAGGCGCGGGAAATCCGTGAACTTGCCGGCAGCCTCGACCGAGAGGTGAAGACGGCGCAAAGCGACGAGGTTGTCCATTGGGCCGAAAAGCTCGTGGAAACCTGCGAACTTCATCAGGCCGACAAGGCCTTCGATCATTCGCAGGTGGATGCCATCAGCGAAAGACTGAGCCGTGTCGGCAATCGCGCCCGCGAAATTGCTTTCGATATGGATTTCAGCTTCCTTTACCGTCCCGAGCGCCGGCTGCTGTCGATCGGCTTCCGGGTCGAGACGGAGGAAGTTGATGCGGCCTGCTACGACCTGCTTGCCTCGGAGGCCCGTCTGACGAGCCTCTTCTCCGTCGCCAAGGGTGATCTGCCGACGGAGCATTGGTATAAGCTCGGCCGTCATGTCGTTCCGGTTGGATCGCGCGGCGCGCTGGTCTCCTGGTCTGGCTCGATGTTCGAATATCTGATGCCGCCGCTCGTCATGCAGGAGCGCAGCGGAGGCATTCTTAATCAGACCAACAATCTGATCGTTCTCGAACAGATGAATTATGCCCGCAAGCTCGGTACGCCGTGGGGCATCTCGGAAGCAGCCTTCAACGCTCGCGATCACCAGATGAACTACCAGTACAGCAATTTCGGTGTGCCGACGCTCGGCCTGAAGCGCGGTCTCGGCCAGAACGCCGTTATCGCACCCTATGCGTCGCTTCTGGCGAGCCAGTATCACCCTGTTGCGGCGCTTGAAAACCTCAACAGGCTGAGGGCGGTCGGCGCACTCGGCATGTATGGTTTCCACGATGCTGTCGACTTCACGGCAAGCCGCGTGCCCGAGGGCAAGCAGTGCGCTGTCGTCTACAACTATTATGCGCACCATCACGGCATGTCGATTGCAGCCGTTGCCAATGTCGCCTTCGATGGCATGCTGCGCGAGCTTTTCCATGCCGATCCCGTCATCGAGTCTGCTGAATTGCTGCTGCAGGAAAAGGCGCCGCGCGACATTCCGGTGATGGCCTCAAAGCACGAGACCGATGCGCCGGCGACCATTCAGGGTGACCTGATGCGTCCGGAAGTACGCCGACTGGAAGATCCGGCATCGCGCGAACGCGAATTGCTGCTGCTGTCCAACGGTCGCTATTCGACCATGCTGACGGCGACGGGCTCCGGCTACAGCCGCTGGAAAAACCTCTCCATCAACCGGTGGCGGGCCGATCCGACCGAGGATCGCTGGGGTTCCTTCGTCTTCCTGCGGGACACCGCATCGAACGAGTGGTGGTCTGCGACCGCAGAGCCGCGCTCGATCGCCAACGAGCATGTCCGCGTCAGCTTCAGCGACGACAAGGCGGAATTCATCAAGACCGTCGGCGAGCTGACGAGCGAAATGGAAGTCTTCGTCGCGAGCAACTATGATGCGGAAGGCCGCCGCCTGACGATCACCAACACCGGTACCGAAGACCGTGTCATCGAAGTGACCTCGTATATGGAGCCTGTCGCAACGCTCGATATCGTCGACACGGGCCATCCGGTCTTTGCACGCATGTTCCTGAAGACCGAGATCGCCAACCGCGGCGATGCGATCTTCGTCGAGCGCCAGAAGCGCGGCCTGACTGATCCCGATGTCGCCATTGCCCAGCTCATCGTCGACACATCCGGCGAAGATGGCCCGACGCAGTATGAAACCGATCGTATGCGCTTCCTCGGCCGTGGACGGACACTGACCGAAGCAGCAGCCTTCGATGCCGGTGCGGAGCTCTCGGGCACCGACGGTTTCACCATGGACACCTGCGTGTCGCTGCGCCGGACGCTTCGTGTGCCGGCCGGCGAGAAGGTCAGCGTGACCTTCTGGACGATTGCAGGTGCGGATCGCGCCGAACTCGAGGCTGCGCTGGAGCACTATCGCCAGCCGGAAAGCTTCGCCCAGGGCCTCGTTCAGGCCTGGACGAGAACGCAGAGCCAGTTGCGCCAGATCGGTGTCAACTCGAAGGAGGCAGCCGCCTACCAGCGCTTTGCGCGCTATATCATCTATCCCGACATGGCGCTGCGTGCCGACAGCAAGGCGGTGCGCGAAGGCCTCAAGTCCCAGTCCGTCCTTTGGGGCGCGACGCTGTCAGGCGATGCGCCGCTGATGACGCTGCGCATCACCGACGAGCTTGGCACGGATCTCGTCAAGGAGTTGCTGCGCGCCCAGGGCCTGCTGCAATCGCGCGGCGTCGAGGTCGATCTCGTGATCTTCAACGAGCGCGCCGGCGAGGCTGCGGCCGAGATGCAGCGCACCATCGACCAGCTCTGCGACGCGGCGCGCCACGCCAGTGAAGTGGCGGGCATCCAGCGCAACATCTATGTTCTGCGCAAGGATCTGACGACACCGGAAGCCTACGACGCCATCATTGCCGCTTCGCGCGTCGTGCTGCGCGGCCGCGACGGCAGCCTCATCGACCAGCTGCAGAAGGCGCGTTCCGTTTCCGGCTCGCCGGCGCTGCTCGGCCAGTGGGGCGATTCCACCCTCGTACCGAGAATGGATCGCAGCACCGGCGCCCCGGCGCCGGCCGAAGGCGGCGATCTCGCCTTCTGGAACGGTTATGGCGGCTTTGCAGCCGAAGGCAGCGAATATGTCATGCGCCTGTCGGGCGGTGAACAGACGCCACATCCGTGGGTCAATATCATCGCCAATGAGAGCTTTGGCTTCCATGTCTCGGCTGAAGGCGCGGCTTTCACCTGGAGCCAGAACTCCCGCGACCACCAGCTGACGCCCTGGACCAATGACATGGTTGCCAACCGACCGGGCGAGGCCTTCTATCTGAGGGATCTCGACCGCGGCTCCGTCATCGTGCCATATGCGTCTCTGGCGCAGCGCTCCGACACGCGCTTTGAAGCGCGGCATGGCCTCGGCTACTCGGTCTTCTCAACAGTTCAGGATGAAATCGCCCTGGAGGTCACGCAGACCCTCCATATGGAAAAATCGGTGAAACTGACGCAGCTGCGCATCCGCAATGATGCGGGCGAGGCACGCAAGCTTCGTCTCTACGGTTATGCCGAATGGATCCTCGGCAACAACCCGACGAAGAGCAAACCCTTCATTATCTCCAGCTTCGATCGCGATAGAGGAGCGATCTTCGCGAGCAATCCGTTCAGCGTGAATTTCGGAACGCGTGTCGCGGCCTTTGCGGCAAGCGAAACGCCGTCGAGCGTTTCCACCAGCCGCCGCGAATTCATCGGCCGCCACGGAACGATCCAGCAGCCACGGACCGTCTCGGCGGGCTCGCGCCTCTCCAATGCCATGGATCTCGACGGCGATCCGGCAGCCGCCATGGCCTTCGATCTGACGATCGAGCCCGGCGAAGTGCGCGATATCTACTTCTATATGGGCGATGGGGCCTCGCAGGAGGAAGCGTCGGCTCTCATTGCCGAGATCCGCTCTGTCAGCTTCGAGGACGTTCTCGGCCAGACCCGCGATTTCTGGAAGAGCTTCACCGGCCGAACGCGCGTTTCGACGCCGGACCAGCGGCTCGACTTCATGGTCAACAACTGGCTGCCCTATCAGACCTATGGCTGCCGCATCATGGCCCGCACCGCCTTCTACCAGTCGAGCGGCGCCTGGAACCTGCGCGACCAGCTGCAGGATTCGCTGGCCTTCCTCCTGCACTCGCCGGAGATTGCCCGCAAGCAGATCCTCAACACCGGTCGGCGCCAGTTCCCGGAAGGCGACTTCCAGCACTGGTGGCTGGCAGACAGCGGCGCTGGCGTGCGCACGAACATCTCCGACGACCCGGTCTGGCTTGCCTATGCGGTCGATCAATATTGCACGGCGACCGGCGATGCCGCGATCATGGACGAGATGCTGCCCTTCGTCGAAGGCGCGCAGCTCAGCCCCGGCCAATATGATGCTTTCCTGCAGCCGCGCGTTTCCGACGAGACCGCATCGCTCTACGAGCATGCCGCTCTCGGCCTCGATCTCGCGATCAAGCGGACTGGCGTCAACGGCTTGCCGCTGATGATGAGCGGCGACTGGTGTGATAAGATGGACCGCGTCGGCATGGCCGGCCGCGGCGAGAGCGTATGGCTGGGCTGGTTCCTGGCCGGCGCCTTGCGCCGCTTCATCGCCTATGCACAAACCCGTGGTGACACCCAGCGTGTCAGCCATTGGACGGCGCATCTGGAAAAGCTCAAGACCGCGATCGAGACGGCCGGTTGGGATGGCGAATATTATCGCCGTGGCTATTACGACAACGGCGCGCCGCTTGGCTCCAGCCAGTCGGAAGAGGACAAGATCGACTCGATTGCCCAATCCTGGAGTGTGCTGTCGGGCGAGGGTAACCCGGAACGCAGCGACATGGCGATGAAGGCCGTCCTCGACAAGCTCGTCGATGAAGAGGGCAAATTCATCCGCCTGCTGACGCCGCCTTTCGTCAAACCGGTCAACGATCCCGGTGTCATCAAGGCCTATCCGCCGGGTGTCCGTGAAAACGGCGGCCAATATACCCATGCCGCCACCTGGACTGTCCTTGCTCTCGCCCGAATGGGCCGCGGTGAAGACGCTTGGCGCGCCTTCGAAATGCTGAACCCGATCAATCACTCGCTCGATAAATCCTCCGCGGATGTCTATCGCATCGAGCCCTATGTGATTGCCGGCGACGTCTATGGCGAAGGCGGCCTCAAGGGCCGCGGCGGCTGGAGCTGGTACACCGGCTCGGCCGGCTGGTTCTACCGCGTGGCAATTGAGGGCATCCTCGGCATCCGCTCGGAGAACGGCCGCCTGTACGTCAATCCGGTTCTACCGGCCGGATGGGACGGCTTCTCGGCGGAGCTTGAACTGCCGAGCGGTAAATACCAGGTTTCCGTTTCGAAGGTGGACGCGGGTCGCTGCTCTGTGACCATCAACGGTATTGCGCTCGATGATCTGAACGAGGGCTATTTGATAGCGGCCAAATGAGAACTTACTGCCGGGGCAGATTGACTGATGTCACTGCCCCGGCGATTGCCGCGACCTGCGTCGTTCAATCCCTTGGCAAAGTGAAGACAGCGCAGGGATCGGCGATGCCGCGCAACCGGTGTTCACCCAGGGGGACCAGTTGCGTCGTAGTCTGCGCGGCGAGTGCGCCTGATATCAGCACACGGTGGCCAAGGGACTTGCAGAGCCCTTCCAGCCGGCTGACCAGATTGACTGCGGGGCCGATTGCGGTGAAGTCCAGCCGGTCGGCCGCACCGACATTGCCCCAAAGCATCTCGCCGAAATGCAGTGCCACGCCGAACGGCAGCGGCGGCTGGCCTTGTGCTTGCCGCGCGGCATCGAGATGGGCCATGCCGGCACGGGCGGCCGTGACGGCACGCAGCGAGGCCTCGCAGGCCTCGCTAGGCGTGCCGGTAACGGGAAAGATCGCCAGAACACCGTCACCAATGAACTTCAGTACCTCGCCGCCGAAAGCGTGGACCGCTCCGGCAATACGATCGAACCACGCATCGAGAGTGGCGATCATAAGGGAGGGCTCCGTCGCTTCGGAGAGGGCCGTGAAATCGCGCAGATCGGCGCAAAGCAAAGCGGCACGGATGGTTTCGCTGCTGCTGCGGCCGAGCATTCCGGCCTGCACCTGCGCGGCACTGCGCCGGCCGAGATAGGCCTCCAGCAGCGTTGTCAGCGCCGTTCGCGCGGTCAGAGCTGCCAGGGGTGCGGCCGCAAAACGCGCGGTCTGGTGCAGACGATCCGCCTCGGCCGGACCGAACGGTCGGGTTCCGGCCCAGCCCAACATCGGACTGTCGGAACCGCGGTCGATCTTTCCTTCGTGTGTAGGCCCAAGCCCGGCAAGCCAGTCGCCCGCAGCCTTATTGAGCGAGCTGCTGGCAAAGTCGAGCGCTTCGATGACTGCACCAGTCTCCGCCCGCCACAACCAAGTACGGCGCGCAATGATCGGATGCGGAACGGCAAGAGTGAGGGCTCCGCCCGCAAGCGGCAGACCATCGGCAAGCAACTGCCGGCCAAGCTCGGCTATAAAGTGTTCGGGGCTGGACGAAGCGCTGGCCTCATCGATCAGCCAGGCGAGATGGGCGGGCAAATCCATGCCTCGATCATGCCACAGCGCTCGCCTTATGTCAGCCGGACGTCAGCCGGACGGCGGCCACAGCCAGACGTCGCCTCCCTCATGAATTCGGCTCTCTTCAAATGAGAAGCCTGGTCATTTCCTGCCATAAAAGGAATCGGGTCCCGGGTCGCGTCCGGCCGCAACCGTGCTCAACCGGCCAAGGTAGTGAGCCCAGCCCTCGGCATGGCCCGCGCATTGCTCGGCGTTGGGCAAGCCGGTGTGCGTCAAACGCAAGAGCGTTCCGTCCGGCTGTTCGATCAGATCGATCTCGACTAGGCTCGACCCCGGCGGCACCACCTCGCTGCCATCCCAGCCGAAGCTATAGGCCAGGCGATGGACCGGCACCACTTCACGAAAAGAACCGCGAGCGAAACGTGCACCGGTCACGTTGACGAGATAGAGTCCTCCCGGCTGCGGCTCGATCTCTGCTTCTGTTCCCATCCAGCGCAGGATCTTTTCCGGATCCGTCAGCAGGGCGAATACGGCAGCAGGCGGCGCGGAAAGATGCGTTTCGCGGCGAACGACGAGGGCGTCTTGCATCGCTTTCTCCCAGTTTGGTCTGCACCGGCCGAGGTACGACGCGGTATCCCAGATTATTTTAGGGGGAGGATCGTTCGCAGCAAGGGTGTCATGCGTTGCCAGAGCTTGAATTGTGGAGGCGCCCATCCTGAGGATTCACGTGGAGAAGGCGGCCGACCTCATATATGCCTGCCGCAGTCCGCCGCTGCGCTACAACGGATTTGCCTTCAGGAAGGCGATAAGGTCGTCGATTTCGAAGCTCCAGAGTCCCCAGAAGCGCATCTTTGTGCCCGGGATTTTTCTGCTCGGGCTTGCCAGAAACTCCGCAAGCTCATGCTCGTTCCATACAAGCCCGTCTTCGCCGGCTTTCTTCAAGGCGGGAGAGTAGACGTAGTCGTCCATGATCGCTGCCCGCCGTCCCACGACACCTTTCAGAGAGGGGCCGAACGTAGTTCTGGTGTCATCGACAATGTGACACGAAGAACAGGCCCGGAAAATTCTCGCACCACGATCTACGTCGGCCGCAAAACTGCTGCCCGCTACTGCTGCCGTGATCGCCCATACTATTGTTCTCAACATCGTTCTAGGTCTGGGCGTCGATCTTCGTGAGTGTGAAGAAAAACCGTCTTTCGTCGTCGCGCACGCACATCATGCCAGCCAACGTGTCATCGGCTACTCGTCTGAAGTGGTCGACGATCGGCTGTGCGTCGTAGATCATTGCAGCGCTTGCGATCTGCCCGGATGTCCGAACCTCCAGGGCGGCTGTCGTGCCCTTTGCGCGGAACGCCTTGTGAAGATGTGAAAACAGGTTCCGGGCAAGGGATGTCCGTCCCAACGGCGCGAGCCTGATCGCCAACCCGATAGGGGCGAAGCGCGGATCGATGGCCACGAGCCGCCCCGGAAGCCACTGAAAGAGCAGGGGATCTGCCCGCCGGTCAGGATGGAAGCGCTTGCCGAACCATTGCAAATTCTCGAGAACGCCGTCCAGTGGATGTCCTGACGGAATGCCGGCACCTCTCCAAAGTCCGATCATCTCTATGGGATCGACAGGTTCGAGCGACTGGAACCAAGCCGCCATGTCTTTCTGGAGGTCCGTCTGCACGAGTTCACCTTTTCTCATGATCACGCAGGAACGACATAGCGCTTGGCTGCGGAGATTCCGAGGGCAATTCTCCGTTTCTATCCGGAACATTCGAGGTCCGTGCTGGTTGGACCTAATATGAGGCACACCAATCGCAAGACGGTGTCCGGCATAATGGCGTTCATTGTCGCTTTCTCGCCCTGGCGCGGCGATAACAACCGGCGTTCATGTCCGAAAAGCCGTCGCGGGATACCCGGCCCGACACGCGATTGATCCGATGCAAGGAGGCCGCTTATGAGCAAACTCGACAAGCAACATCGCGAACATTTGCAGACACCTCCCGATGCTCCGGAAAACAAGGTTGGGCGCGGGCCGCCTGTCAAGGAGTCGAGCGAGCAGGACGCCATAAGGCCAGGCATCAATGATCCCCGGCTGATGCCGATTGGCAAGCCAGGCATTCGCGTTCGTGAGGCGAAGCGATGACCTCCGTGTAGCGCGCAGCAGTTTGGCCTCTCGGGAACGGGGAGTGACACCAATGTGGACTTTGCGGCCAATATCCCTGACCAGACTTTCGATGCATCGCCTTTCCGGTAAGTCTCTCTTGTTTGGACTTGTCTTCGGGTTGCTCGTTGCCGGATCGCAGGCTGCCATGAGCCAGGCCGACAGCAAGGAGCGGCAACCGGAGTGTCAGGCGGATAGCCAGTCGTCAGCCGACAAAGATCGGCGGGCGGAGAATGGGAGGTCGGAAAGCGACATATCTCGGTGCAAAGGCGTACTGACGCCTCCACCGACCGGCGATCGCGGGTTGGTTAAACCGGCCCCATCCACCGGCAACATGCCGGTCATCCGACCGGGCGACACCCCTCAACAAGTACCTGAACCCAAACAGCAGTAGAGGAACGTATCTGCAATTTGGATTCCCATAAGATGTCCTCGCCACTTTCGATGATCAGCGCCGGACCGTCCTGCGCTCGCTCGACAAGCTAACGGAGCAATTTCAGGGAGCCCGTCAGTGACCTCACCCATTTTGCCGGTCCTGCAAGACCCAGTCCATCGATCCCTTCTTCGCTGAGATCCCGGTCCGGGAAACCGCGCTGATAGTCGGCATAGTCGTGTAGCGAACGCGCAAAACCGGGAAACGGCACGATGGCGTGTTCCTCCTGCTGGCTCAGCGCCTTCAGCATGATCTGGCGGATCGTCTGCCCGTCGGCCTGCAGAATCGGCACGGGGCGGTTGGAAATGATATCGGTGGCCCTGCCGGCGCGGTCGCTGAGCCTCTCGGCGCCGAGGAGCGGCATCTTGGCGCCCATGCCTATGCCAATGGCGCTGACGGTATTTGCGATGAGGGCAGGTGGGAGTTTGGGATCGACGACTATGGCGATACGAATATCGGAGAGCATGGGAAGGACCTGAGATTGCGATGCGCACAGCCTAAGTGATCCCCACAGAAGAATCTTACCTCATATTGCCGTCCGGCGATGATATTTGGTAGACTCCACCCACTTAACGCAATTTTCGGTTAGATATTACCAATGACGACATTTGAGCCGGTTGAACTGAAGATCCTCTCCAGCCTGCAGGCTGAGGGACGGCTGACAAACCAGGAACTATCCGAGCGCATCGGCATGTCGACGTCTCCTTGCTGGCGAAAGGTCCGGCAACTCGAAGATACAGGTGTGATTCAAGGCTACAGGGCCGATCTCAACCGACGCAAACTCGGGCTCGGAGTCCTCACTTTCATCCGGGTGAAGATTGACGGTCACAACGAGGCAGAAGCGGATGCCTTTGCCGCCGAAGTTGCGCGGCTGCAAGAGGTCGTTGCCTGTTACAGCATTGCGGGAGACTCGGATTTTCTATTGCAGGTCGTCTCGCCCGATCTCGATTCCTATGCCGATTTCGCCATGTCTGTCCTGCGCCGCCTGCCGCGCATCAAGGAAATGCAGACCACCTTCGTTCTTAAAGAAATCAAGCCGTTCGAAGGTTTTCCTCTAGGTCTTTAAGAGGTTGATCTGAACCCCGACCGTCGTTGGAATAGCCGTCCAGCAGATGCTGGACGGCCGATCGTGCTGAAAAACAAGCCGTCATGGCTTCAATATAGGCTGGATCAAAATAACTACATTTCAACGAACTCAGTCTGACTGGCCGCGCTTGCGCCAAACTTTTCGCAGCGCACAATAAATATGACAATTTATTTTCTCCAGGCATCCTTCAGTTGGCCGCCAATGCGTGTGCCGAAGCAATCAGGTTCAGATGTTGGAAGCCGAAATTTTTGGTTTCCACACGATTGACCGGATCGGAAATCCTGCGTTAGCTTAATTAAATCAATTTGATTGACTCTTAACGTTCGTTCGTCGTCCAGAGTCCACCGTCATCTAGCAGATCACTCCAAATCATCTGATGCGTGCGCTCGGCTCGCAGACCTAACAGGACATTTTCAATGGATTATCTCGTCAACTTGTCGACCCTTCCGCAGGACACAAAATCACCTGATGCTATGGCGAAGGCAGGCGTCACCATCCGCCGTGCACTGCCGCCTGAACTCAAGCTGATTGTCCGCTGGATCGACGAGCATTTCGGCGAAGCCTGGGCAAGTGAGGCGACGGTTGCGATAACGCACCGGCCGCCGACCTGCTTCATCGCCACACGCGAAGGCAAGCTCGTCGGCTTTTCCTGCCACGAGGCGACCGCGCCCGACTTCTTCGGGCCGACCGGCGTGGACGAGAGCCTTCGCGGGCTTGGTATCGGCCGGGCGCTGCTCTTTGCCAGCCTCAATGACCTGAAGGCCATGGGCTACGGCTATGCGATCATCGGCGATGTCGGCCCATCCGCCTTCTACGAAAAAGCCGTTGGTGCCATTCCCATCCCCGATTCCGCTCCCGGCATCTATGCCGGCATGCTCAAGACTTGATTTCCACACTTCGAACAGAAAGAAACGACCATGTCCACACCGCGACATCAGGCTCTGCGGCTCGAAACCCTTTGGAATCCACCGGCCGATGGCAAGGATTTTTCCTATGTCCTGAACCTCAAGAACCTGGCCGCCGAGCCGCTTTCCGGCTTCTCGCTCTGTATCAGCGGGCCGGGGCGGGTCGATCCTGCCGGACGCGTCGAAGGGGCTACGGTTTCCAGGAGACTGTCGAACTTCACCGAATTCCAGCCGCCGGAGGGCTTCGTTCTCGGCACAGGCGAAACCTGGACGATTTCGGTCCACGCGCTGAGCTGGCAGTTCCGCCATTGGACGGATGGCGCCACGAACGCCTATCTCGCCTTTGCGGATGGCAGCACCGTTTCGCTGGCGCTCGAACCCGCACGCTCGGCCGCCAGCAATGCGC
This sequence comes from Rhizobium sp. BK275, assembly GCF_014193555.1. NCBI lineage: Bacteria > Pseudomonadati > Pseudomonadota > Alphaproteobacteria > Hyphomicrobiales > Rhizobiaceae > Rhizobium > Rhizobium sp. BK275. The sequence goes on along the minus strand of NZ_JACHZL010000001.1, from coordinate 94,364 downwards.
CATTGAAGCGCGGCGCCGAGATCTTTCCCGTGCCGGCCAGCGTGCCGGTGCAGGTGTCGATCATCCCCTGGCCGAACCATGTGGCAGTCGCCTCAAAGCAGCCCTTGCCGGCAGGCTTCACGCTCCAGGCTGAGAATCCGGATGCAAAAGCCGCTGCTGATAGCTTCAAAGCGCTGGTCGATCATCTTTTCGCTGTCGAAGGCATCATCCGCTCGGCCGCTGAGGGTGCCGCGGCCGTAACGCTCAAGAAGGCCGTTGGTTTCGGCTCCGAGGCCTATCGATTGAGCTTTAAAGGGGAGGCGATCACTGTTGAGGCGAGCAGCCGTACCGGCTTCCTCTATGGCCTGATCACACTCGGCCAGATCTGGCGCGGCGCGCGCCTGCATCCGCGAACCTTCCAGTTCCCGGCCTCCGGCGAGATCGTCGATGAGCCGTCGATGGGCTGGCGCGGTCTGCATCTCGATGTCGCTCGCCAGTTCTATGGCGAGGCGGAAATCAGGAAGCTGATGGCGGTGCTCGCCTGGAACAAGCTCAATCGGTTCCATTGGCATCTCTCCGACGACGAGGCCTGGCGCGTCGAGATCGATGCCTATCCGGCATTGACCGAAATCGGCGCGTGGCGGGGCCACGGCCTTGCCGTGCCGCCGCTGCTCGGCTCCAGTCCGGCGCGCACCGGCGGTTACTACACCAAACCCGTTATCCGCGAGATCGTCGCTTATGCCAAGGAGCTTGGCATCGAGATCGTGCCGGAGATTGATATACCCGGCCACTGCTACGCCATGCTGCAGGCAATACCGGATCTGCGCGATCCGGAAGAAGCAGGCAGCTACTACTCGGTTCAGGGTTTCCCGGATAATTGCATCAATCCGGCACGCGAAAAGACCTATCAGGTCATCGAGACCATCTTCTCGGAACTCATCGAGCTTTTCCCCTTCAAGACCATCCATATCGGCGCCGACGAAGTGCCGCTCGGCGCATGGTCCGGCTCGCCGGAAGCACTCGCGCGGCTGCGTGCGGTCGCCGGCGACGATATCGCCGATGCGCATGCCGAGCGCTTGAATGTCATTACCAATACGCATGGCGCTGACGACATCCATGGTTCGGGCACGGCGATCCTGCAGGCGGAATTCCTGAAGCGCATCCAGAGCTTCCTGGCTTCCAAGGGCTGCATTACGGGCGGCTGGGAGGAGGCGGCGCATGGCGACGTTATCGACAAGGCGAAAAGCTACCTCTGCTCGTGGCGCAATGTCGAAGTCTCCGCCGAGCTTGCCGACCGCGGCTATGAGATCGTCGTCTGCCCGGGGCAGGTCTATTATCTTGATATGGCGCTACGGCCGGACTGGGATGAGCCGGGTGCGAGCTGGGCCGGCACGTCGGACGCGGAGAAACTCTATGCGTTCGATCCGGTCGGTGGATGGACCGAAACGCAGAAACAGAAGCTTCGCGGCATCCAGGCCTGCATCTGGTCCGAACCGATGACCGATCGCGCCGTCTTCGACCGTCTCGTCTTTCCACGCCTGTCAGCACTTGCCGAAACGGGCTGGACGAAGCCATCGTCAAAATCCTGGGAACGCTTCAAGGCGCTCGCCGGGCTGATGCCGCTGCTCTACGGGCTGCAGCAGTCGTAAGCTCGGATTAGGATCAAGGATCATTTGCCCATCACCGGAGATGGTGATGGCAAAATACTGACATCGCTCTCAAGCGGCGAGCTCGAGCGTTGCAGACACACCGAAGTGCGCTGCGCTGGCAGTCAGTCCTGCTGATCCGGCGGCGGAGCGGCGCATCCAGGTTTGGCGATGCGAATGGGACGGGTTCCAACAGGAGCGCCGGTCGTGCGATCGATGGTGACGGGATCGATTTCGGTTCCGGTTTCGGCGTCGAAGAAACGGGTGACTTCGCCGCCGCCGCGGTGTTTGCGGCCCCAGGCGCCGATCGCAAACAGAACTGGCAAAAAGTCGCGGCCAGCCTCTGTCAGCAGATATTCGTCGCGCGGCGGGCGCTCGGAATAGCGACGTTTTTCCAGCAATCCTTCCTCGGTCAGTGATGACAGCCGTCCCGTCAGCATCGTCGGAGCAATGCCGAGGCTTTTTCGAAAATCATCGAATCGGGTCAGCCCGGCATGGGCGTCGCGCATGATCAGCATGCTCCACGCATCGCCCACGAGCGCCAGGCTGCGGGCGATAAGGCAGGGCTGATCCGAAAGATTCTTCATGTCGATATCGTTTTAGTAGTGACTGACTATCAAATTAATAGTAACAGAATGCGCATAGATGTTCCACGATAAAACGAAGGCAGAGATGAGCAAGAAAGAACGCGGTATTGCCCTGGTCACCGGAGCTTCCTCCGGCATCGGGCTGGTGACGGCGAAGGCACTGCGGCGCGACGGTTACCGTGTGTTCGGCACCAGCCGAAAGTCGATGCCCGATACCGCCGACGGGGTCACGATGCTGATCTGCGATGTCATCGACGATCAATCCGTCCACGGCGTTATTGACGAGGTTCTGAGCCGCGCAGGACGGATCGATCTTCTCGTCAATAATGCGGGGATCGGCCTGCTTGGCGGCGCCGAGGAATCGACGACGGCGCAGGCGAAAGCCGTATTCGACGTCAACGTTTTCGGCACCATCAGGATGACGAATGCGGTGCTGCCGGTGATGCGGCGGCAACGCGGTGGACGGATCGTCAACCTGAGCTCGATCCTCGGGCTGATCCCGGCGCCCTTCAATGCGCTCTACGCAGCGACCAAGCACGCGATCGAAGGCTACTCGGAATCCCTCGACCACGAAGTGCGCACGCAAGGCATCCGCGTCGTGCTCGTCGAACCTGGTGTCACCCGCACCTCCTTCGAGGAGAACATTACGCGGCCGGACCGGCCGCTCGCTATCTATGATGCGGTACGCGCTGACGCCGAAAAGCTGATGCGCGAAATCGTCTCCAACGGCGATGCACCCGAAGTGGTGGCCGCAACCGTCGTCCGGGCCGCCAATGCGCCGTCGCCAAAGAGACGCTACACGGCTGGAAAAGCCGCAGGACAGGTGCGCTTTATCCGCCGCTTTCTGCCCGAGTCCTTAGTCGACAAAAGCCTGCGGAAATTCAACAAGCTTCCCGGTTGAGCTTGCCTATCGTATTCCCGGCGCAGGACTAAAACGAAAGTTCGTCCCGTGAAAGCATTCCTGATCTATTGGAAGAAGGGCGGTGCCCTCAAGGCTGACGGCCCCGTGCCGCCCAGAGCGAGCAAACGGTTCTCGAGCGAAGGGGCTTCACTGCCGTTGTCGGTAGGCAGAGGGTGTGACGCCTGTGCCCAACTTAAATGCTCGTGTCATGTGGCTCTGGCTGCTAAAGCCGCAGGCTGAAGCGATCTGCGCTATCGGGTCCATGCCGCACAGCATCGATTTGGCGCGCTCGACACGCCGGTGGGCCACCCAGCCATGCGGGGACACACCATAACTTGCCCGGAACATCCGCTGAAAATGAAAGGCGCTGAGCTGCCCGATCGCCGCCAGATCCTGCAAGCGGATTGCCTCATCGAGATGGGCCTCGATATACTCCAGACTCCGGCGCCGCACATGAGGAGCGAGCCCGCCGCTGATCGTGCAGGGACGCATCCCGCCATAGCGGGGATCAACGAAGAAATCGTTGATCGTCTGTGTCATCGCTTCTTCAGCCTGCAGATGACTGCCCGCCACCATCGCTTTCGTCATCTGAAGAAGCGTACGCGCCAAGGCGGGTGCATCTGCGAAGGTCACTTCGGGAAGAGCCATAAGCCGAGCATCGCGGTCAAACATCTCCGCAAACATCCTGCGCATCTGATCGTCGGGAACGTACAGATGGACGAATTGGGAGAAGTCGGTGATTTCCCATTCGGAGGAATGCTCCTGTGGCATGATGCACAGGACTCCCGGACGGCCACGCGCTGCGGGGCTGCCATCCAGACGACGCGTTCCGGCACCGCCCCTGAGATAGAGACTGAACGTATGACCGTTCGGCCGCTGATAGCTCATCCTGTCGTGTGCATTGCTCCAGATGGCGGCTGATCGCCCGAACCCCAAATCGGTAGACTGTGACATCCGCGCAGTGGGAGATGCGGACAAAAACCCGAAAACGGACGGGTGACTATATTTCACTAATTCTTCCCCAAACCTGACCACGCCGTGCGAACGATACCGTTGGGCGACCCGCATGGCGAGCAGGAAGTCCGGGCAAATCGATTTCATAGCAAGAATCTGCAAGAGGCCTGCTCACGACTCGCCTATTGGTCGGGAAAACGAGGATCATTCCATGGCAAATGCCGCTCTCTTCATCGCGACCGTCCTTATATGGGGGACGACATGGATCGCCATTGCGATGCAGGTCGGTCCCGTGCCGGTCTTGGTCTCGGTCTTTTACAGATTTGCGGCCGCAGCAGTGATCCTCGTCGCCATCCTGGCTGTCATGCGGCGGCTCAAGCTCCCTGCCTTACGCGATCAACCTTTCATCCTTGCCCAAGCGCTCTGCCTATTCAGCCTCAATTTCATCTGTTTCTACAACGCAGCCGCCTCTATCCCGTCCGGGCTCATCTCCGTGATCTTCTCGCTCGCAACGATCTACAATGCCGTCAATGCGCGCCTCTTCTTCGGCGACCGCATTACAGGCCGCACGCTTCTCGCAGCCGCGCTCGGAGCAACCGGCCTTCTCCTCCTTTTCGGACAGGACGTTGTCGTCGATTTCGATATGGGTACGTTGAAAGGGATCGGGCTTGCGGCGCTTGGCACGCTGTTCTTCTCGCTGGGCAATATGGCATCGCGTCGAAACAGCGCTGCCGGAATCTCACCGCTTACCGCCAATGCCTGGGGCATGACCTATGGCGCGATCATCCTCCTCTTCCTCACTGCCGTGACGAAAACGCCGATCGTGGCGCCGCCCAACATCACCTATCTTGCCGCACTGCTCTACCTTGCGGCAATCGGATCGGTGATCGGCTTCACCACCTACCTCATGCTGGTGTCCCGCATCGGCTCCTCACGCGCTGCCTATGCCACCGTCCTGTTCCCGATCGTCGCTCTGTCGTTGTCGACGGTCTTCGAGGGCTACCGCTGGAGCGGTCTAGGCCTGATCGGCCTAGCACTGACGCTTCTCGGGAACGTCGTCATCTTTGCGCGACCTCTAGCCCGTCGCCCGCTGCAGGCAGATGAGAGGCTGCCGGCAGGCGAATGAGGGCCGGCGTCGACAATCTCCCTAGCCAAGCGGCTTTTGCAGAACGTCGAAGCGTGGATTGGTCTCGGAAAATATCGGCAGGGCCGCGGCACCGAGGATCGCTGTATCCTTGCCGGTCATGCCGATCATGACGCGGAGTACCGTCCGCTTCTGGTTGGGGTCGATCGGAATGTGCAGCGGTTCCAGCCGCTCGGCGAGCCGCTGCATCAGCGATGTCGATATGCTGCCCCCAAGCACGATGGTCTGCGGATCGAAGGCCAGTTCCAGAAAATCGACGGTCTGCCGCAGCGGCTGGACCGCTTGATCCAGCCAGGCATCCAGGCCTTCGCCGCCTTTGGCGATCAGCGCGTCGAGTTGATCCGGCAAAAGCTCTTCCGCATTCGCAATGCCCATGAATTCATAGGCGACAGTCGGCGACACGTAGCGATCGAGGCACCCGCGCTTGCCGCAGCTGCAGAGCCGACCATGCGGCTCGACGATGATGTGGCCGATCTCGCCGGCATTGTGCCGGCTGCCCTTGTAGAGATGCCCGTCGAGGAACATGCCGGCGCCGATCCCGCCGCCGCCCGCAAGGAAGAGATAGACGAAGCTGCTGAAGCCGCGGGCAACACCGTGCAGGCGCTCGCCGATGGCCGCAGCCGTTGCGTCATTCTCGACAAGCACCGGCACCTTCACGCGCCGTTCGAGCTCAAAGCCGACGGGGAAATTCTGCCAGCCGGGTAGGCTCTGCGGGCTGAGTGACGTGATACCTCCGTCTGCATAACGGCCGGGCAGGGCCATGCCGACACCGAGCAGCCTGTCGCGATCGAAGGAAAATGCCTGCTGCAGATCCTCGACAATAGCACCGAGCACCGGCATCGCCTGTTCGGGATGCGGATGTTCGACATGGCGTTCGATGCGCGCGCAGACGGCGCCCGAGAGATCGGTCAGCACGCCACTGGCGCGCTGGCGGCCAAGTTCGAGCCCAATGGAATAGGCCCCATGCGGATTGATGGAATAGGGAATGATCGGCTGGCCGCGGGCAAGCTTCTGCGCTTTCGCAGGCACGAGCAGGTGCGAGCGCTGCAATTCCTCGACGATGTTCGAGACCGTCTGCGCCGTCAGCGCCGTCATGCGGGCGATCGCGGCGCGCGACAGCGGACCGTTGGTGCGGATCGCCTCAATCACGACACGCCTGTTGTGTGACTTGGCCTGCTCGAGATTGGTGCCTGAAATCGCTTTCATGATGTCTTTACAGAGTTTGAGCCTCACCATTGCCACAAGACGATCACGCAGGAAAGGGGAGAAGTGTTCAGTCTTTTCAATGTGATCGCGGCGACTGTTGATGCCGATTGTTCTGGTCGCTCTTCACATATCACTTTAACGGCTGTGTCGCTGCCATCGATGCGATTGACGACGCCGAACAAGCACGGAATTCCTCTCAATGATTAGAGTTCTGTCATGAAAATCCTCAGTCAGGAATCGACGATGGCAGGATGAAGTTCTATGGGAGACAAGAAGCCTAACCAATTGGGACGAATCATGAATTTGCGCGTCAGCCGGACCGCGGGAAACGCAGCGCTCTTCGGTGTACTTCTGATGCTGCTTGGCGATTTCCTGTTTTCGCTGAATGACGCCATGGGCAAATGGCTGGTGGCGAGCTTTGCGGTCGGCCAGGTCCTGGTGATCCGCTCGTTCGGTTCCTTTCTCATCCTTGCTCCGATGATCGCCAGGCAAGGACCTCGCTCGCTGTTGCAGGTCGAGCGTGTGTCGCTGCAAATCCTGCGGGTTATCCTGACGACGGGTGACGTCGCCTTCTTCTACGCCGCAGTTGCCTATCTCCCGCTTGCCGATGTGATGACCTTTTACATGGCCGGCCCCATCTATGTCGCCGCTCTTTCGCATTTCTTCCTGGGCGAGACGATCGGCTGGCGTCGCTGGCTCGCCGTCATCATCGGCTTCATCGGTGTCGTGATTGCACTGAGGCCTTCGACGGCCATGTTGTCCTGGCCATCGATCTTCGGCGTGATCGGCAGCCTTTCCTTCGCGCTGACGCTGATCCTTGGTCGCCGCCTGCGGCAGACGAGCGATGTCACACTCGTCACATGGCAGACGGTCGGTGCGCTGGTCACAGGTCTGATCCTGAGCATTGGCGACTGGCGTGCCGCGTCGGCACGCGAGTTCGCCGCCATGCTGGCGCTCGGCATCGTCGCGGGTAGCGCGCATATGATGATCACGCGCGCGCTGAAGCTCGCCCCGGCATCCCTGCTTGCGCCGCTCCAATATAGCCTCCTGCTCTGGGCAATCGTCCTTGGCTACATTTTCTTTGGCGAACTGCCCGACAAGCAGATTCTCGTCGGCTCTGTCATCATCGTTCTCGCGGGCCTCTTCATCTTCCATCGCAAGAACATGGTGGACGTCACGTCCAAATCTGACGTGCCGCCCGACGGGCATTAAAGGTCACGTGGTCTTGTGGCGATTTCAGTACCCCGGGGAGCCTTTCACTCGGCGCTTTCACAAATTGAACCCAGCCTGGCATCCATGACAGTGAGCCGCATCAGATGACGTTGCGACCGCACCGTCCCCTCCGGGCATTCAACAGGCGAAGGGGTGATCTGCTCGTCGAATCTCGATTTATTCGATTGCGGCGGATCTTCACCCTGCGCTGTCCTTGTCTTGAGTGTCAGCAGTCGCTTCATGAAGCGCCGGCTGGATTGCCATGCGAATTCAAGTATGAAACGTGGATCCCTTTGAAAAATCGCCCAAGCAGTCACGAGTGACAGATGCAGGCTCTTGGCTTCTCTGTACTGCTGGAATGCATATTTTTGAGTGAGTGCGACAGCGCTCCTGGCTGCGTATCTCGGAAGCTGCGGATTTGCGGCCAGCGAGCGCTTGATAACTTCCAAGGCACCCTGGCCCATTCGTACGTGATTGGATGACATATTGCCCGGATACTCTCTGTATCCCACCAGGCGTTCGGGGACGACTTCGATGCAATAACGTGCGGCTAGCCTGAGTTCGAAATCGAGATCTTCGCAGCCTCCGATACCCGCTGCTGCGTAGGAGCTATCAAACCCACCGATCTCGAGTGCAACGTCCCGTCGGACAAGAAGCGCGCTTCCGTTGCCTATATATTTGAAAGTCAGATGTCGGGCATAGATATATCCCCGAGCGACATTGGACCCGCCGGGGCGAATGATCTCGTCGTCATGATTGATGACATAATGCAGCACGTAGACCGCAGCCCATCGCGGGGACAAGCGATTGAGAGCGTTTACCTGCTTCTCGATTTTCATCGGGTGCCAGAGATCGTCCGCGTCAAGGAATGCCACAAATTGACCTGACGATGTCTCGATTCCGGTATTCCTTGCGGCAGCTACACCGCGGTTTGGTGTGGACAGGAGGCGGATCCGTGAATCCGTCATCGCTATTTGCTCGACCAGTTTGGCCGTGTCATCGGTGGACCCGTCATTGACGACGATGATCTCCAGGGCCGGATAGGTCTGGCGCGCAGCGGATCGAAGCGTGCGCTCGATATACGTCGAAGCATTGAAGGCCGGAATGACCACGGAAACCAGCGGCAGGGTGGAATGAAAAGCGTCTCCTCGATCCATCGCTTCTTCCTTATGCCAAAGCCGGGACGAGACAGATTTGATGCTTCATCAGGCTGGCGACGGACGGTCGGTGGCTGACGATAATCAGCGTTCGGCCCTGATATTCCTTAAGCAGGAGGGAAAGCACCCTCGCTTCCGTCGCCTCGTCGAGCGCATTTGTCGCTTCGTCCAGGAGCAGTATCTCAGGCCGGCCGGCGAGCGCCCGCGCCAGGCCAATGCGCTGCCGCTGGCCGCCCGAAAGCCTTATTGCCTCATCGCCCAGCCATTCGTCGAAGCCGTAGGGTAATTTCTCTATAAACTCAGTTGCGCAGGCCATATCGGCGGCCCAACGGACATCTTCCTCGGAGATCTCGCGACGGAAGCGGATATTGTCGAGGACCGTGCCCTCCATCAGTTCGACATCCTGGCCCGAGACTGAAAGTTGCCGCAACCAGCTTGATCGTTCGATGGTCGAAAGATCCTTGCCGTCGAGGGTGATGCGACCCTCCGTCGGCTGGATGAGGTCGAGAAGCATATTGAGGATGGTTGTCTTGCCGGAGCCGCTCAGCCCTGTCAGCGCGGTCGTCTCGCCGGTCCTGATAGAGAAGCTGACATGGCTGACAGCGGGAAGGCTGCTGCCTTCATAAGAGAAGGAAACATCATGGAAAACAATCTCGCCTTGTAGATGTCGCAGCTCTTCCCGGTCGGAGGCTTGTCGCGCATCATCCGCTTCGGAAATTATCGCGAGAACGTTCTGCAAGGAGGCCTCCAGGGCATGGAGGCCAAGGATCTGAGAGTCGAAGTCCTTGATATGCGGCTGAAGCCTGTAGAGAAGGACAGTGGCCGACAAGGCTGCGCGGAAATCCACCGGGAGAAACTGCGAAGACAGGATGATCGTCAGAATCACGCCGAATGTCAGCGCCTCGCTCAATAGCGACGTTGCCGCGCCCAAACGGTCGGAACGGGACCAGGCTTGCCCGACATCTTTGGAAAGGGCATCGAAAATGCTCTCATGGCGGTTTTCCAGGCCGAAGCTTTTCACCGCCTTTAAGGCCTGAAGCGTGGTCCATGTTAATTGCGTCAGGTCCTCCACCGCCGAAAGGGCGGTCTCGCCGATACGCCGGTAGGCATCGGCAAAAAGACCGAGCGTCAGGTTATGGATAACGCCGAAGACAAGTCCGAGCAACGCGATCGGCCATGCCATCACCAGCATTCCGGCGCCGAAGATGACAATGGTCCCGAGACTGATCCCGAGACGAACGAGGCTCGTATGAGCCGAAGCTACGGCATAGGATTCAGTGGCGATCACATTCATGATGTCGCTGCGCTCGTAATGCTGAAAGCGCTGGAACGGGATCGCCAGGATTTTTGAATAGAGACGACGCCGAATGCGATCGCTGATCTGATGGCTGACAGTGCTCGCAATGATGGAGTTGGCAAAGCCCAGCACGATCCTGAGGACGATCGCGCAGATGAGGATGGTGACCAGCATCGGCTTCGAGATCGCGGTATCGAACTCACCGAAAAATGCGGGAAGCCAGCCGACAGCTGCGCCGGAAGCAGAACCCTGCTGGCCGAGGAGAAAAATGAGGCTGACAAGAAAGGTGATCCCGACCATTTCCATCAGACCGCTCAGGATGCCGACGACGATCATCACCGAGGTCTTCATCCGAAGCCCTGGAACGAGTTGCAGAAGCTCTCGGAAACGGGCCGCGATGACCAGGTTGAAGGCGCCTGTTGGCTTGCCGGAAACGGATTTTCGGATCGTCGTCATGCATCACCAGCGTGCGGCTTGATGGGCTGACCGGCCCGACCGGCGGCAGCCGCTTCAACGCGATCATGGAATGACGTACCGCTTTCAGGAAATGCGATCCTCATCGCTCCGTCTAGCATCGGCGGGGCAAATGGTGTTGGATGCTTTGGCAGTCGATTTGCCAGTCGCCGCGCTCGACTCTTGGTTGCGCGCCAGACGAGGCGAGCGCCATGGACGGCGAATTTCACAGGGAACCGTCTGGCGATCATCGGTGCCAGTTTCCTGATCTGATCTTGGTCTCCACTGGAAATCGCCTTGTCGAAATACCATCGTGCCGTGTCGAATTCCGCAACGGCGACGGAGGCGGCAAGATGCGGGTGACGTTTCTTGACCTCTGCCATCACCAGGGTATGAGATCTCAGCATGCGGTGGGCGTTGCTCGACATGTTTCCCTGAGTGAATCGGTATCCGGTCAGAAAACCAGGAACCGCGGCGAAAGGCAGCCTTTCGGCGAGTGCGAGATAAAGTTTCAGGTCTTCGCATCCCTCGGCCTTTTGATCACGCAACGCCGGATCATAGCCGCCGCATGCCAGGACATCCGCGCGAGGCATGAGCGGCGTGCTGCCGTTGCCGATAAAGTTTTCCCGAGCCATGATTTCGAAGACGTCGCCTCTGTACAGCACGGGCCGCGAGTGGCTGAAAATCACATCATCAGCGTCGATTGCCGCATACCAGTTGTAAGCGACCCCTCGTCCTTCCGGTAAGTTTCCTAAAGCCCGGACCTGCAATTCGATCTTGCGGGGGTGCCAGAGATCATCGGCATCGATCGGCGCGATGTAGCTTCCGGTCGCTTCGCGGATTCCGTGATTGCGGGCACGCGCCACGCCGCCATTTTCCTGTCGCAGGACTTTGACACGCAGATCTTTGCGGCGATATTCGCTTGCCAGTTCGTAGGTTCTGTCCTGTGAACCATCGTCCACCACGAGGATCTCGAGGCATTCATAGGTCTGGTTCGATACGCTCAGAAGCGTCCCAATAAGTGTTTTCTCGGCATTGTAGGCCGGAATGACGACCGTGACCAAAGGGAGGAAATCGGCGCTCATCGCTTGCTATCCAATGAACGCATCGGGTTGGCCCATCAACTCGGCAAAGGCCTCGAGGGGAAGGTCGCCGCGAACTTCAAGGCGTGGCAGGGAAAGTGCATGGTCGGCAGAGCTCACCCTTGAAGGCTTTGTCGAAAAGCCGATCTCGTAACCGGTGTGAGCAAGAATGCCGGGAACGCGGAAATCGGTGGAGCCGAAGGGAAGGGCGATGGACGTCACAGCCTCGCCCAGCCGGCTTTCAAGCGCATCGCGCGACAGAGCCGCTTCGCCCAGCAATGTAGCATTGTCGAGCGAACTTGCCGGCCTGTGAGACGCCAAATGGGATCCGAAGCAGATTCCCTGCCGCTGCAGGATCCTGATGTCGGCCCAGGACATCAGCGGGGCCGGTTCCCCGTAGGCGGCATCCCAATCCGACCGGCCACCGACCTTGTCCGTTACCACGAAAACGTCTGCGCCGAACCCGTTCTCAGCCAGAATGGGGAAGGCGGCGGTGAGAAAGTCGAGATAGGCGTCGTCAAAGGTCAGGACGACGGGACGTCCTTGGATGGGTTTGCCCTCACGCAGCAGCGCGGCCAGGTTCTGGGCCGTCAGCGTATAATAGCCCTGCCGCCGGAGGAACTGCATCTGCTTGCGAAAGACCTCCGGCGCGACCCGAAATCGACGGAGTGCGTCCGGCCCGTCGAGCGCAATTCTGTGATACATGAGCACAGGAACCGAAGTCGTAGCCTCGTTCGTCCATGCCGACCCGCGATCGACACCGGCCGGCCCCCAGATGATGTGCTTGGCCACATCGGCATCGAGAGGGACGCCGTAGGGTTCGACACGCACGGCCGGTGTTGCCGACTTGCGCTTTGCGAACCGATGAACCGCGTAAAGCTCGGTCTCGATCGTTTCTTCCAGCACAAGATCAGGCAGGTTCGACAGGACCTTCTTGATCGTGCCCACGCCAAACGGATTATTCCAGTCGAAACCGGTTCTGCCGGGTTCGTCGCGACGGATATGGGCATGCGCCGTGACAAGGCAACCGCCCGGTTTCAAGGCCGTCGCGATCTTCCGGCATACCTGCTCCAGGATTTTCTCGTCGTCCATATAGTACAGGACCTCCGAACAGACGATCAGATCCTGCTCGGGCGGAAGTTCGCTCCCGACGAAATCCAGGACGCGAAACTCCGCGTTCGGACACTCCCGACATCTCTCGGACGCCCTTTCAATGGCGCGGCGGGAAATATCCGTGGCCGTCAGGAAACCGACCTTCTGTGCAAGCTTTGCCGTGAAAATTCCTTCTGCGCAGGCGAGCTCGAGCGCTCTTTCTATACCGTCGGGAATAAGGCTCAGCGTCTGCTCGTATTTGACCTGTTCGTAGACAGAGAGGTAATTCCACGGATCCGGGCGCTCAAAAACACGTTCCCAATATTCCTCTTTCGTCGCGGCTTCCGGCAGAGCCGTTTGCTTGCCTTCCGTTTCGGGAGAGGCGTCGCTCGCCTCAGCAGCCGGTCCGGTGAACCGCCGCTCGTAACGCGATTGCACCTCCAACAGGCGCGCGTCATTGTCCCCAACTCCCTTTGCCGCAGACTTGATAAACGCGTTCCGACGTATCGCGTAGGAAAGCTGTCCAAGCTGTCGCCGTCGCCCCCGCCGTTGACGGGCGATTTTGCCCAAAACCCTAGCGTTGCGAATGGCTTCGGCTACCCAGAAGCGGGCATAGGAAAAGGTCAAAGGCGTGGGCAAGCGCCTTCCAGCTCGCAGTTCATCGATGATGAGCCTGAGTTGAGCGCGAACAGAGAGGTCTCCCCACAGGGGGCCGACATAGGATCCGATATGTCGCCCTCCGGAAAAGACCTGCAGCAACAGCGTATCGGCCTCGTCCACCTTGCTAATAGGGATCAGTTTGCCAGCATCGACGACAGCCACCTGCAGATGCTCAAGCACGAAGGAACGCGACATGTCGGCCGCCGAGATCGACCAGACAATGAATTCCTTCAGCCGACGCCCGGTCCCGGGCAGCGAGTGCTGCTCGAGCAATTGGACAATGTCGAGGAATGCTGGTTTCCAACGCTCCTGCAGATCGACGAGATCGGCGGCATTCGCAACTGCCAGACCTGTTTGCAATCCATGCAGTATCACCGCGGCGAGGAAGCCTTCATAACCTGCGGCGTTGGGAAATTCCGGAAGAAGCTCTGCCAGCGCGGTTAGATCGGCCCCCACACACAGGTTGGCCGAAGCGGCCCATGCTAGCATCCGCAATTGCCCGAGAGCCGGCGCCGTCCACCGCGCATCCTCATCGTCCGCCGGCTGTTTCCCTTCCATGCCCAGGGCTTGCGCCCTGGTGGTAACACGGACCGCGTCCCTTACCATTTTATGCGGATCGCCCGAGAGAGAGCCGGGCTTCATGCGATAGAATGCAAGGCACTGGTCGATCTGTCGGAATGCTGCTCCTGCAAACGCCATGCGAAGCCAGAGATCCCAATCCTCGCAGGTCTGCAGCTCGACATCCATGCCGCCCAGCTTGATGAAAAGATCCTTGGGAAAGACCACCGTATGAATGGCCTGGGCACAGAACGACGAGAACTCCCGCTTTGCCCTGTCGCCGGCGAGATCAGGGGGTATTTCGATCCCCAGCATCCGGCCATCCGGTGTGACGCGGCGATAGCTGCAGCAGGCAATCACCGGCTGAGCGCCATCCGCAGCGACCGGCAGCATGCTTTCGATAAAAACAGGATCCAGCCAGTCATCCGCATCAAGCATGCAGAAAAAAGGGGCAGTCGCAAACCCGGCGGCAGTGTTACGCGCTGCGGATGCGCCGGCATTCGCCTGGCGATGGATCAGAATCCGACTGTCCGCTTTCGCAAAACCTTCGAGCACATTCCAGGTATCGTCTTTCGAACCGTCATCGACGACTACCGCCTGCCAGTTCGACACCGACTGTTTTTGCAGGCTGCCCAGACAGTCGGCCAGAGTTTCTGCCGCGTTATAGGCGGGGATGAGGAACGATATGTCCGGCTTCGATGCGGTTACCATGCCGGCATCTTCCAGCGGCGAAGGACATACCAGGCGCCGTTCAGGCACCCCAGTATTTCCTCCTTGAGAAAGAAGGTGTCAGAGGTCGCTCCGTTGGGCAGCCGTTTCTTCAACCTCTGGAGATAATATCGCGGCAACGCGACCAGGATGCGCCGCAGATTGCCCCGGTTTCCGGTGTTCTGGTACTGGACCAGCAAGGCTGCCACATGGCCGCTCATATATTGGCGGATCTGCTTGGCGAGCCCCTTCATCTCCTTGCGATGGAAATGCCAGGAAACCGCCGTCGGCTCGTAGCGACAGGTACCCCCGTGATGGAGAAGGCGATTCCAGAATTCGGAATCGCCCGAACACCCTGCCGCACCCATATCCAGCCGCACGTCGAACAATCCTATATCGTCGAATACCTTGCGCCGGAACGCCTGGCTTGCACCCGCGCCGATCAACCAGGCAGGTGCCCCGTATGGTGCGCTTTGGCGATAGAAGTCCTGGCCGAAATCCAGGCGCTTATAGCCTCTGCCAAATCCCCAATGGGTTTCGAATATCAATTGCGCGGGCGTGGAAAGTTCGCCGGGAAGGACAAGGCCGGTGACGCATCCGATTTCGGGCCGATCGAAGGCCTTCATCAGGTTTTCCAGCCAGCGTTCATGCAGGACCACGTCGTCATCCGTGAACGCCACGAACTCGGTCTTTGCCGCGCGCACGGCGGCATTGCGGGCATAGTCCAGCCCGATCCTGTTCTCGCGCACATAGGTCGCGCCGGCCGCCTCCACGACGCGGCGCGTGCCATCACCGGTTGAGGCGTTGTCGACGACGATGACCTCAGCCGGAGGCAGAGACTGCTTGGGGATCGATGCCAGACATCTGGCCAGTTCGTCCGGCCGATCCTTGGTGCAGATCAGGAGGCTGACGTCGCGGTTCCTGATCGGCGTGTGCATCACATCCCGAGCGTGTTCAACGGTTTCTGGCAACACGGCGTGCGCAGCCAGCGCGGCCGGGCTTTCTGACCCCTCGATATAGGCCTGACCGACGGGAAGGCCTTCGGAGACGAAGACGACAAGCCCGGTGTCAATGGCCGGGGCATTGGCACCGACGTCATCCGATGAAAGATCCAGATATCGGATAGGCACAGGAAAGACATTGTCTTTCATGTCATGCGGGATGACGTCGCTCATTGTTACACTCTGCACCAGATGCCGGGGAACTGTTTAGCGTCCTGCCTTGGCCAGCCGGCGGGAGCCCGCCTCGGCCACCTCTGCCGCAGTGATTTTCATGTCCTGCCTGAACCAGTCGAGCGTCTTTGCGACGCCTTCCTCATAGCTGATCGCACACGACCATTCGGGCATTACATAATTTGCATTCGTCAGATCCGGCCGTCTGTTTGTCGGATCGTGCGGCGGTGAGGGCTCGAAGACGATCGGAATACCACCCATCAGGCGCGAAATATACTGAGCCACTTCCAGGACTGCGATCTCCCGATCGTTCCCGACGTTAAGCGGCCCTCTATAATCCGTCTCGTTCATCCAGAAATAACGCGCGAAGCCGTCAATGATGTCGTCGACATAGCCCCAGCTTCGGGATTGGAGGCCATCCCCGAACACCGTAATGGGGCGGCCGGTCAGGGCCTGGGCGACGAAATTGGAGACGGCGCGGCCGTCGTCCGGCCGTGTCCTCGGTCCGTATACGTTGAAGGGTCGAACGATTTTAACGTCCAGACCTTGTGTGCGCTGCATCTCGAACAGCAAGGACTCGGTGCAGCGTTTGCTTTCATCGTAGGATGAGCGTGGCCCGGTGCAATCGACCTGGCCCTTATAGGACTCCGGCTGCGGTGAGACGAGGGGATCGCCATAGACCTCCGAGGACGAGGTGAAACAGAAGCGTCCTCCTTTTTTCAGAAGGTCCAGAAGACGGAACGCTCCGATGAGATTTGCCGAAATGGTTCTCTTGGGTTCCTTCATATACCACGGTGGCGATGCGGGAGAAGCAAGGTGGTATACTTCGTCAAACTTGTCCGACGTCTGAAGGTTTTCAACATCGGATCGCACAAACTGGAAGCGGGGATCTCGGATATGAGAAATATTCGCCTCACGGCCAGTCCAAAGGTTATCAACAACGACCAGTTTTTCGATGTCGGTGCGATTTAAAAGCCTATCGCACAAATGGGATCCGAGAAAACCGGCTCCGCCCGCCACAAGCACTTTCTTCATGACTTCTCCAGCAGATGATACGTTTCTCTTTTCTTATGTTTGAATGCTTTCAATCTGAGAAAATGGTCAATAATATGGTCGCTTTTCTGGAATTTAGTGTTGAAATCTCGGTCTAATATCGATAATTGCAACTAATCTGCGTAGCCGCGCCTGAGTTGAAAAAGATGCTCCGGACTCCTTTGCGTCGAACGCAACGATGCTTGAGGCCGGTCGAGTGGCAGTTGCTTCTAGATTTTTGCCGCGCTTCTATATGCAAATTGATGCACCGACGGAGTGATCGCCAGCTCATACGCCGTTTTGGAGGGTGGATCCCGGCGGCCGCCTTCGACGCTCCCTCAATGTCCTCGATAATAAGCGACATAAGCGCGTTCTAACTTTTTTTTGCGCCGCACAACACGGACTTAAGTCCGACATGATGTACTTCTTCTGGGTGAGTATCGACGCCATTGACGAATGCGGCGATAGGCTAGCCAGAGCGCACTTAATTTTGGAATTAACTCCAGAAGGCCAGATGGGCTGTCTTCAAAATCGGGCTCGGCAAGACCCGAGAGATTTGCAGGAATTCGGGGTACGCGGTCCTATTTAGACCGACTGCCGCTGTCAGGCGGGCTTCAAAGGCGACGGAGCTTCTCTCGCCTTCAACAATACGCACCAGGTCGCCTGCACCGTCGCGAAACGGCATGAAATAGCCAGGCCCTTTAAAATCTTCCTGCAGGCATCATAAAAAATCCGAGATTTCCCAGGTTTTCCGAAAGACAGTTCCTGTAGTTTTTGCCAGTTGGCCGCTTAGCTATGGCCCGCCTGCTGACGCATTTGAAAATCTTGATCCGCGCGGTTATTCCGTGCGGGGTCGACAGTGAGGATTGGGAGCCGAAGGCCTTTCGAAGCTAGCCGCTGAAGAAGCTGAGAACGTCTATGGCTACTTCTCGAGCCGGACGCCACTAGGTCGTCTCGGTAAGTCGGGGAAGTCGCAGAAGTTGTGGCTTTCCTGGCTTCGGACCTGAGCGGCGCAGATTACCACGTCGATTGCGGTTATGCGCAGGTCTGAAATCCGCGCGATGTTACGGACATGCGCCAGTAGCGCTTGTCCGTTGAGTTTCGCCTATCGTTCGATCTGCTGACACTTCGACTATGACGCGATAGATTTACGTGTGTCATTGCGGCCGATACACTCGCTCGTTGATTTCAACTTCCCTGAGTCCGTTTTGGAACAAGACCACGCCTCTACTTGGCGCTTGCATCGACAATACGAGCACATGCTGCGCGACGCTGTCCGTCGCAAGTTGCGTTAAGTCTGGCGATCACGACCGCGACTAGGTTCGAGCGTGCGTCTGAAGATTCCGCATCAAGACCCTCGGCGAGCATGCCGAAAAGTCGCTCGTATTGTCGAGGAGAGTTGACACTGTACAAAAACGATCTTTCCAGCCGGTTCGAGAGCGCTAACTTGCTATCTTCACTCAATTGCTGAGGAAGCTTAAACCGCTCGTCGTCGAAATATAAATGGGCTTCGCGAACATAACTGGGTACGAAGTCACTAAACGGCTGCTCTACGCATGCGACTATGGAAATGAGGACTGCGTATTCAAAGTTCGATGGGGACGTGGCGCGATCGCGGTATGCGAAGACTGTAAAATCAATCGCAGATTGGTACCCGTCTTTTGGGGTATCTCCTGCAGTGACGTCGTGGACGCCTTTCGTAAGCTCGGCCACATAAGCGTCGCCGACCTTCTCGACCTCGCTTCCGACAAACAGGTCCGCTGCTTTTACGCTCCACTGAGGTGCATTCAACGCCCAAGTAGCCGGAGAACTTTCGTAGGACACGCTGTCGGCCTGGAACTTCGCCCCTGAAGGATGGCTGCCCCCGCATCCCACAGACAATTCTTTGGCGTAACCCTCGTAAATTTCCCAACGTGGAATAATGCGGCCCTTCATTTGGGTCAGCGTGCCGCGGCGCTCCAGCTGCTTGAAACGCTCCTCACGATAGTAAAAGTCCGCTTCCGATTGGGCGTTGAAAAGGTGAATGTTTCCTCCAATCGAGTCATCCATCAGCTTGTACGATTGACCTCCCCGGACCGTTCGGCCATCGGCATCCAGATCACAGTAAAGCTCTTTGCAAGCATCATGGTCCGTATGAATCACCACGTCATGTGTGTCGTAGGTGCCGAATTTCGTTTTGGAAAGTTCTTGGTCCAATACGATGATCGGAGTGCCCGTTTGGGTAATCCCGGCGACGTATCCGTTGGGAATGTTGGCATTTGTAAGCAATCCCAGAAAATCCGGGAATACAATTGTCATTGGTGGCATAAACGAAAGCAATCGAGAGCGCTCTTTCGCCGCGCCCCGGTAAGTATGTTCGCGTTCAGCGTTAGGCGCGAAACCTGAAAGCGCGAAGGTTCCAACCTTTACCCAGCGTCCGATAGGTTCTTGCGCCAGCGCATCAATGGCAAAGCCACAAATGAGTAAGAAGCCCCATGCACGGACCCAACGGGACATCACTGAATCTCCTGAGCGAGCTCATCTATCGCGGATCGTAAGTTCTTTTTCGCTGCTTTCGACAGCCTGGCTAATTCGTCCGAGCTCAAAGCATCGGTCTGAGCGGATAACAGTGCATCGACAGAAGCAGCTAGTGTTTCCAGGGCACTTGCTTGGTTACCCAGGACGCCGGAAACGACATCCTGTTGCGAATCCAGCCCGACCCGGAAGTTTCTCAAACCGTTCAAACACTCGACTTTTTTGAACTGGGCCAAAGTTGCCAGGCATCCAAACTGTGTGTTGTAGCTGTTTTGCAGCGAGGCAATCGTGGTTGTTACCGTGCTATTTTGAAACTGAACAAGCGCTCGACGCTTGTCATAGAGTTCCATCAGATCTTTCGCGTATTCCATTACGACGAACGCGAAGACAGCGATCAGCGCGGTTTTTACGAATGACCCGACCAAATCTTGGGCGAGGGACTCACTTTTACCAAGCCAGAATGTCGGACTGAAAAGAAACATGAACCAGCCCTCGCGCCGAGACGCGCCAACCCGAGTCTCTGAAGTTCAGATTAATTGTAGAAACTAGCCGCAGGTCTGCACGGCCGGATTACAAGGACCGGCATGAGCATAGTCAACGACGCCTGGTAAGCCGAACGAAATTCCAACCACAAGAGCGATCAAGATTAAAGTTTTACCCATCTGTTTCCCTCCTGGAAATCTTAACAGGTAGCAGTTTGCAATAATACAACCGACATTTACATTCGGCAATAGTTGTTTTTTGTTGGAATTGTTGAGTACGACTACAAATGGACCTGCGGAAAGGGCGGTGGCTGCGTCCTATCGGGGATGGATCAGGCGGAACGCTGAGGCAGGCGGGTGGCGCTGCCGCGCGTAAACGTGGCCGACGCCTTTCTTATGATATCACGTTGACAAAAAGCCACCGTCGACGCCCACTTCGGAGCCAGTCATAAACGAAGACGTATCGGAGGCGAGGAACGCCACCACTTTGGTTATCTCGGCCGATTCACCAGAACGTTTCATAAGAGTGCGCGCGAGGACGGTTTGGCGGCTCTCGGGATCTTCCAGGTAAGGCGATACGTAGGGTGGGGCGATTGCGCCGGGATGCACGGAATTGACCCGGATATTCATGCCGACAACTTCGAGCGCGAGAGTTATCGTAAAGAGCCTTATCGCTCTCTTGGACCGCTCACTCTTCCCCTATCGAATGCCGCTATGCGAAGCCAATGAGTGAGGGTAGCGCGAGAGCGTTTCCCCTGCTTATTGCGTCCAGCAAAATATCGATGATGGGAGGCGCTTTCGTCCCCTAAATCCAAGCTGTCGAGTGCAGACCTGTACGCCTTCGCCATAGCGTGTAACTTAGTGAGCTGCGACTTTTGATGGGCATCCAAAGTGATGCCGTAATCTTCGTCATCGCCGTTTGGCTTTAGCAAGTCGCACTGCATCGTTCATCGCGACTATCAACTTCTAAGATTCTGCCGCTCAGAGTCATCGGCGGCGAGCTACGAAAATGGCAATATTTGGCGGGTTGGGTGGGGCCTCATGGACGTCCAATCGGAGGTCGACGAGATCCTTCGACGTACACGATTTCGCGCCAGCAGATGTCCAAGTCAGACGAGAATCAGCGCGGATATGGTCCCTTTCTCAGACTGAGGACTCTCGGAATCACGAGCTCGGACCTAAGATGGACTACATCCGAGGACCTCAGGCTAACGCCGTTCGGCCGAAGCTAAAGGAACATTAGTGCGTCTGTCGGCCGAAACGCCAGATTCTGAGGAGCATCGCTATGAAATCGCAAGCGACGCATTTCCGCTGAAGGACCACTTTCCCGATTGACAGGACCACTCCCGTCGATAGTCTATTATAAAAATCGATATAACATAATTGTGGAACATTAAACCGGGAGCATGAAATGAAGACTTTTGTCGCATTCCTTCTCGGCACTGCGCTGGTCGCTTTGCCGACAACCTTGATGGCTCAGGAAAAGGGTGGCGTGATCAACGTCGCGACGATCGGAGAGCCGCCGACGCTCGATCCGATGTCCTCGACCGCTGACCTCGTCGGTATCGTCACGCAGCACATTTTCGAAACGCTCTACACGTTCGACAAGAAGTGGAATGTCACGCCGCTTCTGGCCGAAAGCCTGCCTGAGATCAGCGCGGACGGTAAGATCTACACGATCAAACTTCGCACCGGCATTAAATTCCATGATAACTCCGACATGACCTCGGAAGACGTCGTCGCGTCGCTGAACCGCTGGATGAAGATCGCCTCGCGCGGCAAGCAGGTTGCAGGCTTTATCGACTCCATCATTGCTGTCGATCCGGCAACCGTGAAAATCACGCTGAAGCAGCCCTATGCGCCGCTGACCTCGCTGCTCGCCTTCAACAATTCTGCCGCCATCATCATTCCCTCCGAGAAGCAGGATGAACCGATGAAGGAATTCATCGGCACCGGTCCCTACATGCTGAAGGAGCGCAAGGCGGACCAGTATATCCAGCTCGCCCGTTTCGACGGCTACAAGTCGCGCGATGGTGAGAGCGATGGTTATGGCGGTGCCCGCCACCAATATCTCGACGAAATCCGCTTCGTGCCGGTTCCGGATCCGAACACGCGTGTCGAGGCTGCCGTTTCCGGCCAGTATGATTATGTCGACTCGATCCCGGTTGAATCCTTCGACAAGCTGAAGGCATCGAGCGCATCGCAGCCGGTTATCCTGAAGCCTTTCGGCTATCCGGTCTTTGTCTTCAATACGAAGGAAGGCCTTGCCAAGAACGTCGAGGTCCGCAAGGCCATCCGCCAGGCACTCAGCATGGAAGACATGCTCGCCGCCGCTTTCGGCAGCACGGATTTCTACACGCTCGACGGCGACATCTATCCCAAGCCGTACGTCTGGAATACCAATGCAGGTGTCGAGGGCAATTATAATGTCGCGGACCCCGAAGGCGCGGCCGAAGCGGCCAAGAAGGCCGGCTACAATGGCGAGCCGATCCGCATTCTGACCAGCCGCCAGTACGAATTCCACTACAAGATGGCGCAGGTCGCCGCCGAATATCTGAAGACAGCCGGCTTTGCCGTCGACCTGCAGGTCGTCGACTGGGCAACGCTGACACAGCGCCGCACCGATCCGAAGCTCTGGGATATCTACATCACCCACAGCCCCTTCCTGCCGGAACCGGCGTTGATCGGTTCGTTGTCTCCGAGCTCGCCCGGCTGGTGGGATACACCGGCGCGCAAGACCGTCGTCGATGCCTTCACGTCCGAGGTCGATCCGCAGAAGCGCATTGCGCTGTGGGCCGACGTTCAGAAGGCCATGTATGACGAGTTGCCCTACATGAAGATCGGCGATTTCAATGCCGTCTCGGCCAAGTCGACCAAGCTTGAAGGCGTCGATCCGGCTCCGTGGCCGTACTTCTGGAACGCGTCCATCAAGAAGTAACGCTCCATCGCGGGATACCGGTGTGCCCGCACCGGTATCCTTCTTCCATTGTGCCCGCCCGGCACCGGGATAGACTTCATGATACGCTACATTCTCCAGCGCCTTCTTGGCATGATCGTCGTGATGTTCCTCGTCGTCACAATCGTCTTCGTCATCGTGCGCGTCACGCCCGGCGATCCGGCAGCCGTCATGCTCGGCCCCGATGCGACGCCGCAGGACATTGCCGATCTGCGCGCCAGCCTTGGCCTCGACCGGTCCATCGGCGTGCAATATCTTTATTATATCGGCCAGTTGCTGAAGGGTGATCTCGGGCAGTCGATTTTCCTGAACATGCCGGTGACCTCGGCATTGCTCGATCGCGCCGAACCGACTTTCTTCCTGACGATTTTCTCGCTGGTCATCGCTAGCCTTATCGCGCTGCCGATCGGCATCTATGCCGCCTACCGTCGTGGCTCCTTCGTCGACCAAGCGGCAACGACGCTTGCGATGTTTGCCGCAAGCATCCCAAGTTTCTGGCTCGGTCTCATTCTCATGCAGGTCTTCGCCGTACGCTTCGGCCTGTTCCCAGTGTCAGGATATGGCGGACCGGGCTCGACCTTCCTCGACCGCATGTATCACCTGACGCTGCCTGCCTTCGCGCTTGGCATCGTCTCCTCGGCGCTCATCCTGCGCTTCACGCGCGCCTCGATGCTCGATGTTCTCGGCGACGATTATATCCGGACCGCTCGGGCCAAGGGCCTGATCGAGCGCCGGGTGATCCTCAAACATGCCCTGAAGAATGCACTGATCCCGATCCTCACGGTTCTCGGTCTGACCGCTGCCGTGCTGATCTCAGGTGCAGTCGTTACCGAGACTGTCTTCGGTCTTCCGGGCGTCGGCAATCTCGTCGTGTCAGCCGTTCTGCGCCGCGACTACCCGGTCATTCAAGGGGCGCTTCTGGTGATTGCAGCGCTCTATGTGCTGATCAATTTTGCGATCGACATGCTCTACCTGCTCGTTGATCCGAGGGTGCGCTACTGATGACGGATATCGCGATCAAACCGGCCGAAAGCGAAGGCCGCAAATTCCTGAGCCGCTTCCTGAAGCGCAAGACCGTCGCTATCGGTGTCCTCGTCCTTGTGATTTTCGTGCTGCTGGCGATCCTCGCGCCCTGGGTTGCTCCCTATTCGCCATCAAAGCTTTCGATCGTCAACCGGCTGAAGCCGCCGAGCGGAACCTACTTCTTCGGTACGGATGAATTCGGCCGGGATGTGCTGTCGCGCACCATCTTTGCCGGTCGATTATCCCTGCTGGTTGGAGCTGCGGTCGTGGCACTGTCGGCCATGATCGGCATCACGCTCGGCCTGCTTGCCGGCTTTTTCAAGAACCTCGATACGCCGATTGCCCGGCTGATCGACGCAATGATGGCCTTCCCCGACATTCTGCTGGCGATCGCACTTGTCGCGGCTCTTGGCCCGTCGCTGACGACAGTCATCATTGCGCTGTCGATCGTCTATGCGCCACGTCTTGCGCGCATCGTTCGGGCCTCGACTCTCGTGATCCGTGAACTGCCCTATGTCGAGGCGGCTCAAGCGCTTGGCATTTCGACCTTCCATATCATGACGCGTCATGTGCTGAGGAACCTGCTCTCGCCGATCCTGGTGCAGGCGACGTTTCTCTTCGCGAGCGCGATGCTCGCCGAGGCCGGCCTGTCTTTCCTTGGCCTCGGCGTCAGCCCGGAAATCCCGACCTGGGGCACGATGATTGCCGCCGGTCGCCAATATATCGGTCAGGCCGACTGGATGACGCTGTTTCCGGGTATCGCCATCATTCTCTCCGTGCTTTCGCTCCAGATGGTCGGTGACGGTCTGCGCGACATGCTCGATCCCAAACTTCGAAAGGACCTTTGAATGACCGGTGAAACGGCGGGCAAGCCGCTCCTCCTCACCAATGTGAAGCCTGTCGGCTTTGGTACTGGCATGCCTGATGGCGCGATCGACATCTTGGTGGGTGCCGATGGCAAGATCGCCAGGCTCGGTCCGCAGCTTTCGGTCGCTGACGACGTGATGCGCGTGGATGGCAAGGGCGCCTTCGTCTCGCCTGGCTGGGTCGACCTGCATGTGCATATCTGGCACGGCGGCACCGATATCTCGATCCGCCCGTCCGAATGCGGTCTTGAGCGCGGCGTGACGACGCTGGTCGATGCCGGCTCTGCCGGTGAAGCCAGCTTCCATGGCTTCCGCGAATATATCATTGAGCCCTCCAAGGAACGCATCAAGGCCTTCCTCAATCTCGGTTCCATCGGTCTCGTTGCCTGCAACCGTGTCGCGGAACTGCGCGACATCAGGGATATCGACCTCGACCGCATCCTCGAATGTTATGCAGAAAACAGCGAGCATATCGTCGGCATCAAGGTGCGCGCCAGCCACGTGATCACCGGCTCCTGGGGTGTCACCCCCGTCAAACTCGGCAAGAAGATCGCCAAGATCCTGAAAGTGCCGATGATGGTGCATGTCGGCGAACCGCCGGCACTTTACGACGAGGTGCTGGAAATCCTCGGCCCCGGCGATGTCGTCACCCATTGCTTCAACGGCAAGGCGGGTTCGAGCATCATGGAGGACGAAGACCTCTTCAACCTCGCCGAACGCTGTGCGTCTGAAGGCATTCGCCTCGACATCGGCCATGGCGGCGCCTCCTTCTCCTTCAAGGTGGCGGAAGCGGCAATCGCCCGCGGCCTGCTGCCCTTCTCGATTTCCACCGACCTGCATGGCCATTCGATGAACTTCCCGGTCTGGGATCTGGCAACCACCATGTCGAAGCTGCTCTCGGTCGGCATGCCCTTCGACAAGGTGATCGATGCCGTCACCCATGCACCGGCCTCGGTCATCAAGCTGTCGATGGACAACCGTCTGACGGTTGGGGCTCGAGCCGAGTTCACGGTCTTCGATCTCGTCGATTCCGATCTCGAAGCCACCGATTCCAATGGCGACGTCTCGGTTTTGAAGAAGCTCTTCGAGCCGCGTCATGCGGTCATCGGCAACGAGGCCTTCACCTCCAGCCGTTATGTGCCGCGCGCCCGCAAGCTGGTGCGCCACAGCCACGGTTATTCCTACCGATAAGACCAGAGCATAAAAGAAATCGCATGACAGGAGTTTGCGTGAACCAGTCTCCCGCCACCGCCGGCACCATCAGCACGTCGCCCTATGAGCGGCTTGCTGCGCTTGGCATTACGCTTCCGGCCTCGCCGCCGCCGATCGCCAACTTCGTCACTTATGTACAGGAGGGCAACATGCTCTACCTGTCGGGGCAGGGGCCGCGCGAGGCGGGCGGCTTCATGCATGTCGGCAAGGTCGGCGCCGAGGTCGACGTCGAGGCCGCCTACCGCCACGCCCGGGTGACCGGCATCAATCTGCTTTCCGTCATGCATGAGGCGCTCGGTGATCTTTCCCGCGTCAAGCGTGTCGTCAAGCTGCTCGGCATGGTCAATGCCGTGCCGGATTTCCTCGATCATCCCGCCGTCATCAACGGCTGCTCGGATCTCTTGATCGACGTCTTCGGCGAAGAGGTCGGACCTCATGCCCGCTCGGCCGTCGGCTTCGGTTCACTGCCAGGAAACATCACCGTCGAAATCGAGGCTATCGTCGCGCTCAGGGATTAATGAGGATGCGGTGATCGTTTCGGCCCAACAGATTGAAATTGGAGACACCCATGTCTGAGGACATCCGCACATCGATCGGTCTTCGCCCGGTCATCAATGTTTCCGGCACCATGACGAGCCTCGGCGCATCGATCGTCGTTCCCGAAGCTGTTGCTGCCATGTCGTCGATCCTGCCGCAGTTTGTCGAGATCAACGATCTGCAGCGCAAGGCGAGCGCCGTCATCGCGCGGCTGACGGGCGGCGAAGCGGGCTTTGTGACCGCATCCTGTTCCGCTGGCATTTCGCTTGCTGTCGCCGGCGCGATCACCGGCAACAACCTACTCGCCATCGAAAAGCTGCCGGATATCGTCTCCGAAAAGAACGAAGTTCTCGTCCAGATGGGACACGTCGTCAGCTACGGCGCGCCGGTCGATCAGGCGATCCGCCTTGCTGGCGGCAAGGTGGTGCTGGTCGGTCAGGCGACCTCTACGCACCGCTTCCACATGGAGCACGCGATTACCGAAAAGACGGCAGCGGCCGTCTATGTCGTGTCGCACCATGTCGTCGATTACGGCCTTCTGAACCTTAAGGAATTTGTCGAGATCGCCCATGCCAGGGGCGTTCCCGTCATCGTCGATGCTGCCTCGGAATATGATCTGAAGATCTTCCTGGAGCTGGGCGCCGATGTGGCGCTCTATTCCGGCCACAAGTTTCTGGGCGGTCCGACCTCGGGCATCGTCGCCGGCACGAAGGAACTGGTGCGCAACGCCTTCCTGCAGAACATGGGCATCGGCCGCGGCATGAAGGTCGGCAAGGAAAGCATTTTCGGCGTCATGGCGGCGCTGGAAGCCTGGGAAAAGCGCGATCACACGGGCATTCGCGAGCGTGAGAAGAACTATCTCAATCTTTGGAAGCAGACGCTGGACGGGCGCCCCGGCGTGATCGCTTTGATCGAGCCGGACCCGACCAACAACCCACTCGATCGCATGCGCGTGATCATCGACACCGATGAGGCGCACATCACCGCCTGGGATCTCGCCGATGCGCTCGGCCGCGGTTCTCCGCCGATCATCGTGCGCGACCATGAAGTCGAGCACCGCTACTTCTATCTCGATCCCTGCAACCTGCATCCGGGTCAAGAGAAGATCGTCGCAAGCCGTCTGGCAGAGGAACTCGACAAGGCGCGCGCCTCCAACGAGATCATCGCAACGCCTTTTGAAAACCGCAGCAAGCGTCGCTTCGACGGTGTGCTGAAGTGGCCGGATTGATCTGGAAGTCCCGAGAAAGTTGAGGAAGCGATCATGACAGGCATCGAGGCACAATCCATCGCAACGGCGGAGCCGGTTCTCTCCGTCCAGAATCTGACGACATCGTTTCTGGTCGATGGCGCCTGGAAGCCTGTCGTTCGCAATGTCTCCTTCGACGTAGCACCGGGCGAGACGCTCGCCATCGTCGGTGAAAGCGGCTCCGGCAAGAGTGTGACTTCTCTATCGATCATGCGCCTGTTGCAGGTGGATTCGAGCCGTATCGAAGGCAAGATCATGCTCGGCGGCCGTGATCTCCTCGGCTTGGCCGAAGATCAGATGCGCAAGGTCCGTGGCAACGACGTCGCGATGATCTTCCAGGAGCCGATGACGAGCCTCAATCCGCTCTTCACGATCGGCGACCAGATTTCCGAGGCCTTGCTCTGCCACAGGTCGATGTCGAAGACCGAAGCCCGCTCCGAGACGATCCGCCTGCTCGAAAAGGTGCGTATTCCCTCGGCAGCCTCCCGCTTTGATGAATATCCCCACCGCTTCTCCGGCGGCATGCGCCAGCGCGTTATGATCGCCATGGCGCTCGCCTCACGGCCGAAGCTTTTGATAGCGGACGAACCGACGACGGCACTCGACGTGACGATTCAGGGCCAGATCCTCGATCTGATCAAGATGCTGCAAGAGGAAGAGGGCACTTCGGTCCTGTTCATCACCCATGACATGGGCGTCGTGGCCGAGATCGCCGACCGCACCGTCGTCATGTATCGCGGCGAGCAGGTGGAGACGGGAGCAACGGCGGATATTTTCCATCGCGGCAAACATCCCTACACCCGCGCCCTGCTGTCAGCCGTGCCGGTTCTCGGTTCCATGCAGGGTTATGAGCGGCCGTTGCGCTTTCCCGTGGTCAATACGGCGACCGGGGAATCGAACAGTCCGGTCGAGACGGCCGCCACGGTTGCCGCGACATCCCGTCCCGTGTTGGAGGTCAAGAATCTCACCAAGCGCTTCGACATTCATTCCGGCCTCTTCGGCAAGTTGACCGGTCGTGTCCATGCGGTCGAGAACGTGTCCTTTGATCTCCATGCTGGCGAGACGCTGTCGCTCGTCGGTGAATCCGGCTGCGGCAAATCGACAACCGGGCGCGCGATCATGCGGTTGATCGAGGCGCAGAGCGGTTCCGTCATTGCCGACGGCAAGGATGTGCTGGCGCTCGACAAGGCGGGTATGCGCGAGATGCGCAAGACCGTGCAGATGATCTTCCAGGATCCCTTCGCCAGTCTCAATCCGCGCATCCGCGTGGGCGATGCCATCGCCGAGCCCTATCTGGAGCACAGGATGGGGACCGGCAAGCAGGCGAAGGAGCGCGTCGCGGACCTCCTTACCAAGGTCGGCCTGACGCTCGACATGGCCTCGCGCTTCCCGCATGAATTCTCCGGCGGCCAGCGCCAGCGTATCTGTATTGCACGTGCGCTTGCATTGGAACCGAAAGTCATCGTGGCGGATGAAAGTGTGTCCGCACTCGACGTATCGATCAAGGCGCAGGTCATCAACCTGATGCTCGATCTGCAGCAGAGCCTGAACCTCGCCTTCCTGTTCATTTCGCACGATATGGCCGTCGTCGAGCGCGTCAGCCATCGCGTTGCCGTTATGTATCTCGGCGAAATCGTCGAAATCGGCCCACGGGCAGCCGTCTTCGGCAACCCGCAGCATGACTACACCAAGAAGCTGATGTCGGCCGTCCCGGTTCCCGATCCCGATCGCCGCCGCGAGAAGCGGACTGTCGCCAACGACGAGATCAAGAGCCCGATCCGGCCTGTTGATTACAAGATCAAGCCGCTTGAGTATCGTGAGATATCACCGGGGCATCTGGTGGCCGTCTAGGCACGCCGATAAGCCGCAGCTACTGATTTCGCGGCCGCGGCCAGCGATGTTCTGCGTAGCGAGCCTCAATGCTTCGTATCGTCGGCACGGAGCTGGTCGATTGCGTCCAGCGCTTCGTTTGCCGTCCAGCCGGCGCGCAACGCCGCGGCGACGAGCCGAACCTCCGCCTCCATTTCGAGCCTGAGATAAAGTCCCTCTAGGGCCTCTTTGGCCGTAACCACGTGATCGTCATGCGGCACAACATCAACAGTCCGTACGGTCATAGACAGATTCCTTTCCTTCCTCGAAATGGGGGTTGTGCTTCTTGTTAGGGCGATAACAGGTTCTTTGGTGTCCAAGAGAAAGATGACGCGGCAGCGGCGATTTTGTTCCATGCATTTTACCTCAATCGACGCGGGTGTCGAATTTTTTTGCAACGGCGAAGTGACGCGGCCGATGGACCAATGACGAAATTGGAGTAGAAGGGCAAACCTCCACGAATTCGGGGGCAAAGGACGTGACCATGCCTCGCTTGCAAGACCTGATAGATTGGATCATCGCCGAAGGACTATCGACGGATACGATCGAGACCATTTTGCAAGGTGTTGCAGAACGGCTGACGGATCTCGGATATCCTATCCTTCGTGCGTCGATCGCGATGCCGTCGATCGATCCCCTGCAGCGGGGATTTTCGGTTGCCTGGTATCGCTCTTCCGGCTTCTCGACCGAGGTTCAAGGGCATGATGAGGCGGGTCAGGAATTGTTCCGGCGCTCTCCCATCTCCTATCTGCTGGCAAATAATCAACAATATGCCCGCTGGCGCTTGCCGCCAGGACCGGACGCTCCGCCGCTTCCGCTACTGACCGAGTTGGCTGAACTCGGCGCCACCGACTATCTGGTGAAGCTCGTTTCATTCCCCGGCGATACAGCGCTCGCGGGCGTCAGCTTCTCCATCGCCGTTGATGACCCCGATGGCTTTTCGGACAGGCTGATCGCCGATCTGGAGAAGTTGGTGCCGGCGCTGTCGCTTGCCTGTTGCCGCATCGCCACCACGCGTGTCGCGGCGGATGTGCTGGCCGTTTATACAGGCACCAGGACCAGCAATCGTATTCTGAGCGGTCATATCCGTCGTGGCGACGGTACGGCGGTTTACGCAGCGATCCTTTTCGCCGATCTCAAGAGTTTCACTTCGCTCAATGAAAAACATGCGCCCGAACGCATCGTTGCCTGGCTCAATGAGCACTTCGAGGCGATCGGCGCTCCGGTCGAACAAGCGGGCGGGGAAATATTGAAGTTCATGGGCGATAGTCTGCTTGCCATCTTCTCCGCCGATATCAACAACCCGGCTGAGGCTTGTGACCGCGCCTTATCGGCGGCGCGTGCTGCAATGAATGCCAATGCCGACGTCAATCGCAGGCGGGCGGAAGCGGGGGAGCCGGAGCTGCTCGTCGATATCGTGCTTCACGTCGGCGAAGTCTTTTATGGGAATGTCGGCGCGGCCCGCCGCCTTGACTTCACCGCCATTGGTAGAGCGGTCAATGAGGCGGCGCGCATGGAGAAGCTGGCCGACGAAATCGGCCATAGCCTGCTTGCATCCGCCGATTTCGTTTTGCAGGCGCCAGGCCGTTTCGAGAAAGCCGGCATTTTTCCACTCAAAGGCGTCGCTCGTCCAGCCGTGATTTATGCCTGGCCGGATTGAAGCTGGGCCGTCGCTACGGCTCCCGCTCGGAGCCATGGAAAAGCTTGTACCGCCGCAGCTCGACACGGTGGCCATCATTTCGTCCCGTCTCGGCCATGGAGCGGACTGTGGACAAAGATGACAGGTCGACCTCGTAGCGCGCCGGCACGCGCCGCGAGTCCATTGATCAGCAGTCGAACTATGAGTTTCACTGCCGTACCCCTCCGATTCAAGCGGCCGATTTGCTGCGCATATAGTTCCGCCAGCCGCCGAGAGCCGTGATCTCCTCGGCTCCGTCGACAGCATGGGATTCACAGAGAAAGCACGATACGCTCGAACCGTCCTCCAGCGTCACCTTGCCGATACCAAGCGGTGCAGGGATATTTGCAACGAAACGGCCGAAGCCCTCTGATGGCAACGCCCAGACCTCGATCTCCAGTCCATGCCCGTCATACCCCGGTTCGCGGACGAGGCCGGGCTTTTGCGGCATAGTATTCGGAAGCACGAAGAGACGATAATCGCCTGCGGTGCGGCAGCCCCTTACCAATGTGCCACCCAATGTTGTCAGCTCATGATTGAGCGGCATACCCGTCAGATGCGCGCCGACTACGGCGATGGCGATGGTATCGTCCGTCAGTGAGGCGAGACGGCTCTGCTCAGGCATCGCCGCAGTGCGGTCGACACCCATGCCGGCTGCGGCTGCGCGATGCAGCGCATCGGCAAGGGGAGCCAGCGCATCGTCGGTGAAGGCTGGCGCAACCAGTGTCACGCCGCCCGGCAGGCCGTTGTCGCCGAAGCCGGCGGGAACGGCGATTGCCGCGCAATCGAGCAGATTGACGAAATTCGTGTAGCGGCCAAGCCGACCGTTGAGCACGATCGGGTCGGCCTGCATGTCGGCGACCTTATAAGTCGTCGGTGCTGTCGGCAGCAGCAGCAGATCGGCCTTTGCCCATTCGGCTTCCGTCTCGCGCCGCAGCTCCTCGAGCCTGTAGCGACCGTTGAAGGCTTCGACGGCGGTCCTGCCTTTGGCGCCTTCGATGATCTTGCGAACCGTGGGATCGAAATCGGCGGCGTTGCTCGCCAGGAAATCTTCGACGGCAGCCAGGCGCTCGGCAACCCATGGGCCGTCATAGAGGAGAGAAGCCGCCTCACGGAAGGGCGCATAATCGAAGGGAACGATCGTCGCGCCGAGCGCCTTTGCGCGCTCGATCGCCTGATCGTAGAGCGTCTCGACATTGGCATCGCCGAAGAATTCGCGCTCTGCGCCGTCGAGAACGCCGACGCGCAGGGCGGCGGCCGGAAGCGAAGCCGGCTTGGCACGCCTGGAGAACGCGTCGGCGGCATCGAAGCCCTCGGCAATCTTGCGGATTGCGACGCCGTCGCCGACAACAGCGGCAAAGATGGTGATGCAGTCGACGCTCTTGCAGGCCGGCACCGCGCCGGTATTCGGCAGCAGGCCCGGCGTCGGCTTGATGCCGACGAGATTGTTGAAGGCTGCCGGCACACGGCCTGAGCCGGCAGTATCCGTTCCGAGCGCAAAGGCGGCCAGGCCGGATGCCACCGCCACGGCCGAGCCGGAGCTCGAACCGCCGGATATATAGTCGGCGTCGAACACCGACCGCGGTGCTCCATGGGGCGAGCGCGTGCCGTTGAGGCCGGTCGCGAACTGGTCGAGATTGGTCTTGCCGATGACGATCGCGCCCGCCGCCCGCAGCCTGGCGACAACTGTAGCGTCCCTTTCGGGCTGATAGGCGAAAGCCGGGCAGGCAGCGGTGGTCGGCAGACCTGCTACGTCGATATTGTCTTTGACGGCGAAGGGCATGCCCCAGAGCGGCAGGCTGTTTGGCGTAGGCGCGCGCTCCATCAGGGCGCGCGCCTCGGCCCGCAACGTGTCATCAGGCGTCGGCGTGATGAAGATTGCCGGATCCTTCGAGGCGGCACGACGGGCAATCACGGTCTCGATGACATCGAGCGGGGTTGTGCCTGCCTCATAGGCTGCGCGAAGGCTTGTCAGATCAAGAATGGTCGGCAGCATAGGTCAGCATTCCTCCAGAACAACAATGATATCGCCCGCTTTGACGTTTCGTCCGGGGCCGGCGCGCAGGTCGCGGACACGGCCCGGCGCATGTGCGGTGACGTTGATTTCCATTTTCATGGATTCGATGATGGCAAGCGTGTCGCCGGCCGCGACCGGTACGCCCGGCTCGACCAGCAGTTTCCAGATATTGCCGGGTACGGCGCTGGCAACGCCGAAGCATCCCTCGGGAATATCCCCGTCCAGGCTTTCCCCTGCGCCTTCGTCAGCGACGAAGCTGTCGAGGCCCGCCTCCTTCCAACGCAGGCGCTCGGCATCGAAGGCAGCCTGCTGTCTTGCCTTGAAGCGGCCGATCGAGGCGGCATTCGCCCGGAGTTCTCTCTCATAGGCGGCATAGGAGAATTCCGTTTCCTCGATCGTGACGGGGTAGCCGCCATGCGGGAAGGCGCTGCGGGCTTCCGCCAATTCCGGGTGGCTGACCGGGAAGAAGCGGATCTGATC
This sequence comes from Rhizobium sp. BK275, assembly GCF_014193555.1. Classification (NCBI taxonomy): domain Bacteria; kingdom Pseudomonadati; phylum Pseudomonadota; class Alphaproteobacteria; order Hyphomicrobiales; family Rhizobiaceae; genus Rhizobium; species Rhizobium sp. BK275. Next base: position 60,644 of record NZ_JACHZL010000001.1, on the reverse strand, counting down.
GAAGAAATCGAGCAGCCACGGCTTGTCCTTGGCGAATACCGGCGTCTGCCGCCACGTATTCCACATCTGGATGGTGCGGCCGAAGAGCTGGTAACCGCCAGGGCCTTCCATGCCATAGATGCACATATAGGCACCGCCGATACCGACGGCATTTTCCGGTGTCCATGTGCGGGCCGGATTATATTTGGTCGTTACCAGCCGATGGCGCGGATCGATCGGAGTGGCGACCGGCGCGCCGAGATAGACATCGCCGAGGCCGAGCACGAGATAGCTGGCGTCAAAGACGACGTGGCGCACCGCCTGTTCATCCGCCAGGCCATTGATGCGGCGGATGAACTCGATATTGGACGGGCACCATGGCGCGTTCGGCCGAACGAGCTCTTGATACTTGCGCATGGCAAGTTCCGCGTCCGGATCGTTCCAGGACAGCGGCAGATGCACGATGCGGCTCGGCACTTTGACGTCCTGGGCTGCCGGCAGGCCTGCCTCGATCTCGGCGAGCAAGCCAAGCAGGCGCTTGCGGGTCAAATTCGTACCGTCATAGTGAATCTGCAGCGAGCGGATGCCAGGCGTGAGATCGATAATCCCTGGCAGACGCGCTTTCGATAGAGCCTGCATCAGGAGATGAACCCTGAGCCGCAGAGCGATATCGAGCGTCATCGGCCCATACTCGACCAGCAGGTTATCGTCACCCTGCCGGCGGTAGACGACGGAGACAGGTCCATCGTCACGGTGGCCGACGATCGGCGAGCCCGCTTCTTCCGTCACCCGATGCACCGCCGGGCCGGCGATCGGATCCTCAGAACGTGAAACGGGGTGGAAGCGGATGCGGTCGCCCGGTTTAAACTGCCCCATCTTCCACTGCTCGTCGCGGGCGATCACCGCAGGGCAGACGAATCCGCCGAGGCTCGGTCCGTCCGGACCGAGGATGATCGGCATGTCGCCGGTAAAATCGATCGCGCCGATGGCATAGGCGTTGTCATGCAGATTTGAGGGATGAAGACCCGCCTCACCACCATCGCTGCGCGCCCATTTCGGCGCCGGGCCGATCAGGCGCACACCAGTGCGGGCGCTGTTGAAATGCACTTCGTAATTCGTCGAAAACAGCGTCTCGATATCGCCGTCCTCAAAGAAATCGGGAGCGCCATGCGGGCCATAGACAACGCCGACATCCCATTCGCGGGTCAATTCTGCCGGCTCCGTCGCCGGTTTCGGCGGCCCGACAGCGGCCTCTCTGGCAAGATGCAGCACATGGCCGGTCTTTAACGTACCGGTAGCGTTGCCCCCGAACTGGCCGAGGCCGAAGGTGGCGCGTGAACCGAGCACGACGGGAGCGGCAAAACCGCCTGCCACGGCCAGATAGGCCCGCTGCCCCGGCCCATCGATGCTGCCGATCGAGAGGATCTGGCCGGCGCGGATAGTCACGGCTTCGCCATGCGGCAATTTCGCGCCATCAACGCTTATCGCCATCCTGGCACCGGCGAGCGCAACCACCGTATCGGTATGAAATTTCAGCACCGGACCGGAAACCGTCAGTTCCAGCGCCGCAACCATATCACCGTTGCCGACGAGGCGGTTGGCATGGCGGAACGAGCGCTCGTCCATCGGGCCGCTCGGCGGCACGCCGACATGCCACAGGCCAAGCCGGCCCGGCAGCTCCTGGATACTCGACTGCGCGCCCGGCGCAAGCACCTCGATGACATCGGGTACGAAGGAAAAGTCACGCAGCGCCGTCGTCGCCACCTTGCCGCTGGCGAGTAGATCCGAACTGGCGATGGCGCGGAGGTAATCCAGATTGGTTTCGATGCCCGATATCGATGTGCCCGAAAGCGCGGCCTTCAGCTTCTCGATCGCTGCTGGGCGATCCTCCGCAGAAACGACGATCTTGGCGAGCATTGGATCGTAGAAAGGCGTCACCTCCGTGCCAGTCTCGACCCAACCGTCGATACGTGCATCATCAGGGAATGACACCTCCGTCAGCAGCCCTGCGCTTGGGCGGAAATCTGCATGCGGCATCTCCGCATAGACACGCACCTCGATCGCCGCACCCTGCGGCTGCAGGGGCTCGGCGCCGGAGAGCACGTCTTCGCCCGCCGCTTGGCGGATCATCCATTCAACGAGATCTATGCCGAAGACGGCTTCCGTTACCGGATGCTCGACCTGCAGGCGGGTGTTGACCTCAAGGAAATAAAATTCCTCGCGCACGGGGTCGTAAATGAATTCCACGGTGCCGGCGGATTCGTAGGAGACCGCCGAACCGAGATCGACGGCTGCCTTGTGCAGGCGAGCGCGGGTTGCTGCGGAAAGACCGGGGGCAGGGGTCTCCTCGACCACCTTTTGATTCCGCCGCTGCAGCGAGCAGTCGCGCTCGCCGAGCGCGATGACCGTGCCTTTCCCGTCGCCAAAGATCTGCACTTCAACATGGCGGGCTTCGGCTACAAAACGTTCGATATAGACACGCGCATCACCGAAGCTCGCCCGCGCGGTGCGCTGCACGCTTTCGAACGAGGCCTTGAGGCTTTCCGGATCACCGCAGAGCTGCATACCGATGCCGCCGCCGCCGGCCGTGCTTTTCAGCATGACGGGATAGCCGATCGTCTCTGCAGCAAAGAGTGCTTCGTCGGCGCTCGAGAGCAGGCCGGTGCCAGGCAGGAGCGGCACGCCGCTTGCCTTGGCGAGTTCGCGGGCCGTGTGCTTGAGTCCGAAGGCTGAGAGATGCTCGGGTCGCGGGCCGATGAAAGCGATGCCTTCGGCGGCGAGGCGTTCGGCAAAGCCGATATTTTCCGACAGGAAGCCGTAGCCGGGATGCACCGCCTCGGCACCGGTCGCCTTGCAGGCGGCGATGACGGCATCGACGTTGAGATAGCTTTCGCTGGCCGGCGCCGGGCCGAGGCGGACAGCTTCATCGGCCATCATGGCAGGCTTGGCAAAGCGGTCGGCATCGGAATAGACGGCGACGGAGGCGATGCCCATCTTCCTCAAGGTCTTGATGACCCGGATGGCGATTTCGCCCCGGTTGGCGATCAGGACTTTCTTGAACATCCTCAGTCCTCGCCATCCCAGATCAGCACCCTGATCGGCGTTGGATCGAAGCCGTTGCACGGGTTGTTGATCTGCGGGCAGTTGGAGATGACGCAGAGCACGTCCATCTCGGCGACGAGTTCCACATAATCGCCTGGCGCGGAGATTCCGTCGACGATCGTCATCTCGCCATTCGGCTTGATCGGCACGTTCATGAAGAAATTGATGTTCGGCACGATGTCGCGCTTGCCCATGCCATGTTTGCTGACTTCGAGGACGAAGTTGTCGCGGCAGGCATGCAGATATTTCGTGCCATGACCGAAGCGCACCGTATTGCTCTCGCAGGAGCAGGCGCCGGCCGACGTGTCATGGCGGCCGCAGCTGTCTGCCGTCATGGTGAGCATGACATTGCCTTCGTTCGACACGATCTTCGTGCCGATGCCGACATAGGCGGCACCCTGCATACGCATCGTATCCTGGTTGGAATAGCGCTCGGAGAAATCATCGGCACGATAGAAGAGCGTGTCGATAGCCTGCTGGCCGTAACTGTCCTCGATGCGGATCGTCTGACCCATGCGCACGATGCCGGACCACGGGGCTTCTGCCGGAATGAAGTGATCCTGCGCGGCATTTTCCACGGTGCGCGCAGGAGAGGTCTGGATGAAATCGGTCATCGTTGTATCCTCAGGCCCGCATCAGGGCGTTGTTTTCGAAACCGCGCACAGCTTCGGCGGTCGCCGTCCGGCAAAGATCGTCCACGGCCGGGACTGCGGCCTTGTAGCGCGTGACGACGATCGGCTTCGGCTGATAGGCCGGATCGGGATCGAGCGGATGCGGGCAATTGGAAAAGCCGACCAGCATGTCCATTTCCGCACGCAGCTCCACATAGTCACCGCTGTTGGAGAGCTTCTTCTGCCAGCCGAAGCCACCGGCCTCGGCGAGGCGAACGGGTGCGAAGAGATTGAGGATGCCGGGTATGTCGCGGCGGTCGAGGCCGAGCTTGCCGGCGACGAGGACGAAGTTGTCACGGGTATTGCGCGTCTTCTCGCCGGGATATTTGTCTGCATTCGAGGCGGCCGTCGAGCCACCCATCAGGCAGTCATGGGCACCGGAACTGTCCTCGATCATCGAGAACATGACGCGACCCATGTCAGAGAAGATCACACGCCCCTTGCCGAGCGCCGTCGTCCACTGGACCTTGGCGGTATCGACCAGATTAATGCGCTCGCTGGTGTCGGCCGCGTTCCAGGCGACGAGCGCCACGGTGGAATTGCCCTCGGCCTGATCGATGCGGATCGCCTCGCCACGTAAGAGCTTCGTCGACCAGTACCAGCCGCCCGGGATGGTCTCCTGATGGACGATGGTCGAGGCATCGATGGACAGCGCAGGCAGCGGGCTCGGGCCGGGTAGCACCTTGGGGGCGAATTCCAGACCCTTCTTCTGATGCTCCTCGTAGCGCGCGCGGTTGGCGGCGATCTCTTCGGGCGAGCGTCTCATATGCATCATAGCATCTCTCCTGATGGTGCCAGGTCGTCCCGGCCGTGCCCCAGGGAAGCGACCGGGCCGTCCCGGTCGGGGCTGAAGATTGATGATTGGCCGGCAAGGCGCGGCGGCCAGATGGAAATGTCCTTGGTGATGGTGGCGCCGTAACGCTCCTTCTCCTCCGGCCGGTCGCGGCGGCGTTCGAAGGCGACGACTCGGCTCGCAAGGGTGAAGGCTTCGCGCATGTCGTGCGTGACCATGACGACGGTCATCTGCGTCTCGTGCCAGAGCCGTTTCATCAACATGTGGATCTCGGCGCGGATACCGGGATCGAGCGCACCGAAGGGCTCGTCGAGCAGCAGCACCTTCGGCTTCATGATCAGCGCCTGGGCCAGCGCAAGGCGCTGCTGCATGCCTCCTGAAAGCTGGGCCGGATATTTGCCTTCGGAACCGGCAAGACCGACCTCGGCAATCAGCCGGCGCGCGTCTTCCAACGCGTTGCGGCGGGCTGCTCCGAAGAGCCTCGCCCTGTAGCGTGCGGCAGTCAATTCCTTGCCGAGCAGCACATTGCCGAGCACGGTCAGGTGCGGGAAGACGGAATAGCGCTGGAAGACGACTCCACGATCTGGCCCCGGTTCCGGTGGCAGCGGCTCACCGTCGAGCAGGATCTTGCCCTTCGTCGGCCGTTCCTGACCAAGCAGCATGCGCAGAAATGTGGACTTGCCACAGCCGGAGGGGCCGACCAGCGCGACGAAAGCGCGTGCATCGACGGTCAGCGAAACGTCCTCGAGCACGATCTGGTCGCCATATTCCTTCCAGACCCGTTCGACCCTGAGTTCACTCATGCCTGCCTCTCCAGTTCCGACCAGGGGAAGACGGCGATGCGCAGGCGGTCGAGCAGATAATTCATCACAACGGCAAGCAGGGTGATCCAGACTACATAGGGAAAGATGATATCCATCGAGAGATAGCGGCGGACGAGGAAGATGCGGTAGCCGAGGCCGGAATCCGAGGAGATCGCTTCCGCCGCGATCAGAAACAGCCATGCCGGGCCGAGCTGCAATCTGAGGCAGGTGATCAGCCGCGGCAGGATCTGGGGCAGCACGACACGCAGGCCGATCTGCCATGAGGAGCCGCCGAGCGTCTCGGCCTTGACGATCTGTTCGCGGGGCAGCTCCAGCGCCTTCAGTGCCAGGTCGCGGATCATCGTCGGCGCGACGCCGATGACGATGAGGGCAATCTTCGAGGTTTCGCCGAGCCCCATGACGATGAAGAGGATCGGCAGGAGCGCGAGCGGCGGCACCATGGAGATGGCGGCAACGAAAGGGGAAAGCAGCGCTCTCAGATAGGGCAGCATGCCGATCAGCATGCCGACGACGAGCGCAATTGCAGTGGAGATCCCGAGGCCGGAGAGCAGCCGGATCAGACTTGCTCCTGTATCCGACCAGAGCAGAAATTCGCCTGTGCGCTGGTCGGCAACGAAAACCAGGCGGTTGATCGCATCGGCAAAGCCAGCAAGGCTTGGCAGAAGCTTGTCATTGGTGTTTTCCGCCAGTCGCGCGGCCGAACCGAACGCATAGGCGACGACGAGCAGCACGAAGGGCAGCATCATCAAGGCGAACTGTGCGCCCCGGCTCGGCCTCGTGTTGATCCAACGCATGGGAAATGCTCCGCTGGTGAAGGAGGGAAGGCGCGGGTAGGCTGCGCCTCCGTTGCGATCAGAGCGAACCGTCGGCGGCGGCCTTCATGTAGGTCTCGGTGAAACGCAGCTTCACATTGCCCGTATCGCCCAGCACCTTGCCGTCAGGCATTTCGATGCCGATGACATCGGCAGACGGGGCGCCATTGCCGAGCAGACCCTTTTCGAAGAGGAAGGCGCGGACCAGGTCCATGGTCTTCGGCAAGCCCGGCGAGGCGGTGAACGCAACTGCATCAGCCGGCTTGTCGAAGAGCTTGGTGGCGGCGAGCTGGGCTTCGAAGCCGGCACGATCGGTGCCGGATGCCGAACCCATGGCCTCGCGGGCCGCCTTGCCCTCGGCGGTGTCGGCCCTCAGAAGGGCCGCCGTCTCATACCAGATGCCGGCAAGCGCCTTGCCGAAATTCGGATTGTCTTTCAGCACGCCGGTATTGGCGACCATCAGGTCGATGATCTCGCCCGGCACCTGCGAGCTGTCGAAAACCTTCTTGGCCGTGGGATCTTCGAGAATGGTGGAAACCAGCGGGTTCCAGGTGACGACGGCGCTGACATCGGGCGTCTTGTAGGCGGCAACCATGTCGGCGTCCGAGGTGTTGACCACCTTCACGTCCCGCTCCGTCAGCTTGATGCTTTCGAGCGCACGGGCCAGCAGATAGTGCGAGACGGAGAACTCGACGAGGTTGACGTTCTGGCCCTTGATATCGGCGAGGCTCGCCTTGTCTTTCAGAATGACGGCATCGTTGCCGTTCGAGAAGTCGCCGACAATGACCGCTGTCGTATCGACGCCGCCGGCGGCGGGTATCGAGAGGCCGTCCATATTTGTCAGGGTCACGGCATCGAAGGCGCCGGCCGTGTACTGGTTCATCGACTCCACATAATCGTTGAATTGCGTGACATCGATCTTGATGCCGTATTTGTCGGCCCATTTCTTGACGATGCCGTGGTCAGCGGCATAGCCCCAAGGCATCCAGCCGACATAGATCGACCATGCGATCTTGAATTCGGTCTTCTGCTCGGCCCTGGCGATGGAGCCGAACCCGAGAGCCAGCGAGACAGAGAGCGCGGTCATGGAAAGGATTTTCGAAAAAGTCTGCATTGAAATTCCCCTTTTGCTTTTCTTCAAAAGGGATCGGCAATGACCATCGTGCCAATCCCTTGGCTTACGAGGTCTCCCGGGCTTTTGTCCCGCCGTGCACCCGGCGGGATTTCTCCCCCGCCGGTGGTGGCTCTCGGACCAGCCGCGCTCTCCGAGAACGCCGGAACCCTAGCCACCAACTCTGCCTCTATCGAAGCAAGCGTCATGCCAGGTCGTGTATCTGTTTGATTTTACTAGGATGACGTATGCTGTGTATTGGCAATGGTCGAAAAAGTGCATACCAATGCCTACAAAATAGGCAATTCGCTGGATCGCATTAGCGATATGCATAAAAATTAAGATTCTTAAGGCAGTCGGCGGCTATAAAAAATTGAGTTAGGAGATCATTCATTCGTTCGGCGATCTATGGGATATCTCTCGACTCCAGTTCCGGACAGCTTGGCTCGTTTCCGAAGGTGATCTCCTTGCGATCTCCGTTAATCGTCAGCCCCCTGAAGGTCAGCACATTCTCGTCACGATAGACGATCTCGCTTCGGTAAATGCCCGCGCGTATCGCTCTGTTTCTGGCTCGACTGACATTGCACTGCCCGATCGGCGGTGAAACATGCCAATTGGACGTACCTTGCGTGTCTGTTTGCCATCCCTGGGCTGAAGCCAGCGTCGAACCGATGAGCAACGCAGATGCTGAAAGTACAAATTTGGACGACAATCGAGATTTCACGACGTTACTCCGAGGCGATTCAGCTACCGATGCCTTTGCTATTATCTGAAATTGCTTGCTAGATCATTCAACGGCACGCAATCGGCTTTGACTTCTCAGGAAATGGTGAACAACCGCATTCGCAATCGGCAAATTGCGACGCCGGCCCGGAGAGCAGCCATTACCAATAGATCGCTGGCACGGCCAGCAAGCCGGAGAACGGAGGCATGACCGTGCTGCCAATTATTCGTTGCCGGAAATACGCGGTGGCACTTGCCTCTGATATGTGCCGCACCATGTCAGTGGTCTTAAGGTCTAGCTCAGGGAGGAACGGATGGCAATGAACGAAGACCGTCTCAGACAACGCGCCTATGAGATCTGGGAGCAGGAGGGTCGGCCTCACGGGGAGGACATGAAGCACTGGCTGCAGGCGTTTCAGGAAATCGCCGCGAGCACCGAGACCGGTGGTCAGCCGGTCAAGAAACCCCGGTCGAAGAAGGCTGGGGAGGCGGACGTAGCCCCTAAGGTAAAAGCAGCAGGCAAGTCCAAGGGCGGCGCCCAGAGCGTTCCGACGACGGCTCCGCCGCCGAAGTCAACTAAGATTGCCACAGGCGTTACCAAGCACTAACTGGGCTGCTTCCTGGCGGCCCATTCGACTTGGTTGAATGGGATTGAAAGAGCGGGGCGCCCTCGATGAGCGCCCTGCGATGAATTCTGATTGTCGAAAAGGAGATCCCGTGCGGTTTAGAGCGGTCTGACGTTTTCGGCCTTTGACTTGCCTGTCTTCCGATCCTGGCCGATATCGAAGGACACGTTCTGGCCTTCCTTCAGTGTACCACCGTATTGCAATGCGGATACGTGCACGAAAACATCAGCTCCGCCGTCGTCAGGCGTGATAAAGCCGAAACCCTTGTCGTTGTTGAAAAACTTTACTTTGCCAGTCGGCATGAGAATCCTCGTGTGCTTGCGGTTTAATCGCGCCGGCAATCTAGCGATCAGCTGTCGCGCGATCAACCCGATCTACCGGGAGCGAATGGGAAACAACGACCGGCCTTAGCCAGCACGCTCTGGTGCTGGCATGTGTTTGCATGAGCTGGAGGTTGGATAGAGCCTCTTTGGCTGGCAGAGAACGTTCCTAAACCTCGTGTCGTGTCTGGTCGTGCGTCCCACGCGCGTTCGTATTAATCGCCCTTCATTAGAGGGGCGCCGAAAGGCTTCCGGGTTGCGTTATGCGGATCGCGCTTGTCGTATATTATTGCTCTCAGGGCAAGCTCGGTGCGGTTCACCCTGCGTGCTGGTTTGCCCGAAGTTCCGCAGTTCCGGGTTGACATGAACTCGGCCGAGCACATAGTCTTTGCGACATTCACCAGGGGTGTCCCGGCAAGGGGCTGAGATACTGCTAGGCAATACGGCTTTGCCGATTGTGGGCGCAGTGACCCGTTGAACCTGATCCAGTTCATACTGGCGTAGGGACGGTGCAAGCGCTCGAAGACTTTGGATTCACGCGTAGAATCCATGCCGGCGTCTTTCCATCATTCCGGCTGATTGACTGGGTCTCCAACACCAACTTGGAGCCTCAAACCATGACCATTGCCGCAAAAAACCTCACTCCGACCGTTACCACCGGCCCGCTGCCGGCGTCGCGGAAAGTCCATGTCGCGGGGGATATTCACGCCGACATCCGCGTGCCGATGCGCGAGATCAGCGTGCATCCGACATCGGGCGAGCCGCCTGTTGTCGTCTACGATTCCTCCGGCCCTTATACCGCCGACGGAGCAGATATCCGCATCGAGCGGGGCCTGTCACAGCTTCGCCGCAACTGGGTACTCGCGCGCGGCGATGTCGAGGCCTATGAAGGCCGCCATCTGCGCCCCGAAGACAATGGCTTTGTTACCGGCGAGCGGTTGACACCGCAATTTCCTGCCAAACGTCAGCCGCTACGTGCCAGAGACGGCAAGGCGGTCACCCAGCTTGCCTATGCGCGCGCCGGCATCATCACGCCGGAAATGGAGTTCATCGCCATCCGCGAAAACCTTGGCCGCAAAGCGAAGGTCGAAGCCATAATTCGCGATGGCGAAAGTTTCGGCGCCCATATTCCGGATCATGTGACCCCGGAATTCGTCCGTCAGGAGGTCGCAGCCGGCCGCGCGATCATCCCGGCCAATATCAATCACCCGGAAAGCGAGCCGATGATCATCGGCCGGAATTTCCTGGTGAAGATCAATGCCAATATCGGCAATTCCGCCGTCACCTCCTCTATGGCAGAGGAAGTCGAGAAGATGGTTTGGGCGGCTCGCTGGGGCGCCGACACCGTCATGGACCTGTCGACCGGCCGCAACATTCACAACATCCGCGAGTGGATCATCCGCAACTCGCCGCTTCCGATCGGCACGGTACCGCTCTATCAGGCGCTGGAGAAGGTCGATGGGATCGCCGAGAACCTCTCTTGGGAGGTCTATCGCGACACGCTGATCGAGCAGGCCGAGCAGGGGGTCGATTATTTCACCATCCATGCCGGCGTGCGGCTGCATTACATCCCGCTGACTGTCAACCGCGTCACCGGCATTGTCTCGCGCGGCGGCTCGATCATGGCGAAGTGGTGCCTGCATCATCATCGCGAGAGCTTTCTTTATGAGCATTTCGAGGAAATCTGCGACATCTGCCGCGCCTATGACGTCTCCTTCTCGCTCGGCGACGGCCTGCGCCCCGGCTCGATTGCCGATGCCAACGACGCAGCGCAGTTTGCCGAGCTCGAAACGCTTGGCGAGCTGACGAAGATCGCCTGGGCAAAAGACTGTCAGGCGATGATCGAAGGGCCTGGCCATGTTCCGATGCACAAGATCAAGGAAAACATGGACAAGCAGCTTGCCGTCTGCGGCGAAGCGCCCTTCTACACGCTCGGGCCGCTGACGACCGATATCGCGCCGGGCTACGATCATATCACCTCGGGGATCGGTGCGGCGATGATCGGCTGGTTCGGTACTGCCATGCTCTGCTACGTCACCCCGAAGGAGCATCTCGGCCTACCCGACCGCAACGACGTCAAGACGGGTGTCATCACCTACAAGATCGCCGCCCACGCGGCAGACCTCGCCAAGGGACATCCAGCGGCGCGTGTCCGCGACGATGCGTTATCTCGCGCCCGCTTCGAATTCCGTTGGGAGGACCAATTCAACCTGTCGCTCGATCCCGATACCGCCCGCAGTTTCCATGACGAGACCTTGCCGAAGGAAGCCCATAAAGTTGCGCATTTCTGCTCGATGTGTGGCCCGAAATTCTGCTCCATGCGGATTTCGCATGACATCCGCGCGGAGGCGCAGAAGGAGGGGCTGGACGCGATGGCGGCGAAATATCGAGAAGGCGGCGATCTCTATATGCCGATCAACGGCAGCGCGCATCCGGCCGAGTGACATGCGCGTCCTCGTCAAAGGGGGCGGCGTCGCCGGCCTCACGGTCGCTCACGAGCTGTTTCGGCGCGGCGCTGAGGTCACGATCTCAGATCCCAGTCAGACTTTCAGCCGGGCAGCCTCCTGGCTTGCCGGCGGCATGCTGGCACCATGGTGCGAGCGGGAAAGTGCCGATGAAGCCGTACTCGAACGCGGCCGCGATTCCGCTGATCGATGGGAAGCGATTTCGCCGGGCAAGATCGTCCGCAAGGGAACGCTTGTCGTCGCACCGAACCGCGATGAGAGCGAGCTGAAGCGCTTCGCCGGCCGCACGACCGGCTATCGTTGGGTTGAGGAACGCGAAATCGCCACCCTCGAACCTTCTCTCGCCGGTCGCTTCAGGCACGGCCTGTTCTTTCCGCAGGAAGCGCACCTCAATCCCCGCGAAGTATTGCACGCATTGAAAGATGATCTGTCGGCAAAGGGCGTCACTTTTGCCGAAGAGATCGCCGATGACGGTGAATTCGCGGAAATCGTCGATTGCACCGGGGTGGGCCAGATCGGCCAGTGCGAGGAGTTGCGTTGTGTGCGGGGCGAAATGCTCTATCTGCAGACTGAGGAGGTCACCCTCGCGCGGCCCGTCCGCCTGCTGCATCCGCGTTTTCCCGTCTATATCGTGCCGCGCGGTAAAGGCCTGTTCATGGTCGGCGCGACGATGATCGAAACGGAATTCCAAGGGCCGATCACCGCCCGCTCGCTGATGGAACTGCTGAATGCCGCCTATGCACTGCATCCTGCTTTTGCCGATGCTGCGATTGTCGAAACCGGCGCCGGCATCCGCCCTGCCTTTCCAGACAACTTTCCCCGCGTGATGCGGGAGGGCAATATCATCATCCTCAACGGCCTTTATCGCCACGGTTTTCTGCTGGCGCCAGCGATGGCGGCTGAAGCCGCGGATCTGGTCTTTTCCGGACAGACGAAGCAAAGGAGCCCCTGATGCACCTGATCATAAACGGCGAACCCGAGACAATTGTCGCAACCACGCTGTCGCAGCTTCTGGCGGCACTCGATTATGAGGGCGAGTGGCTGGCAACCGCCGTCAACGGCGAGCTCATTCATCGCGAGGATCGCGACGATCACCTTCTGAACGACAATGACAGGATCGAGATCCTGGCCCCGATGCAGGGAGGCTGACCCATGCTTGATCTCTACGGAACCCAGCTCGGGTCGCGCCTCCTGCTCGGAACAGCGCGTTACCCCTCGCCAGACATCCTGGCCGAGGCTGTCAAGCGGTCCAGGACGGAGATCGTCACCGTGTCGCTACGGCGCGAAATGGCCGGCGGGCGCAATGGCGGCGCATTTTTCGATATGATCCGGGCGCTTGGTGTCCGCGTTCTTCCCAACACGGCCGGCTGCCACGGTGTATCCGAGGCCGTGCTGACGGCCAAGATGGCGCGCGAGGTGTTTCAGACCAATTGGATCAAGCTGGAGGTGACCGGCAATCACGATACGCTGCAGCCGGATGTCTTCGCCCTTGTGGAGGCGGCGCGCATTCTCGCCGCTGACGGCTTTGAGGTCTTTCCCTATACGACCGACGATCTGATAGTGGCGGAGCGCCTCCTGGAAGCAGGATGCAAGGTGCTGATGCCCTGGTGCGCCCCGATCGGCACCGCTTCAGGGCCGCTCAATCTTACGGCCCTTCGATCCATGCGCGCACATTTTCCCGACGTGCCGCTGATCGTCGACGCAGGCATCGGCCGTCCGTCGCATGCAACGACCGTGATGGAGCTGGGTTTCGATGCGGTCCTTCTCAACACCGCGGTTGCCGGCGCGGGTGACCCCGCGGCAATGGCGGAAGCCTTCGCTGGGGCAATTGAGGCCGGCCGACAGGCATTCGGCGCCGGCATGCTGGAGCCGCGCGACATGGCGGTTCCGTCGACACCCGTGATTGGAAAGGCAGTATTCGCGTGAAGCTCGATCCCTTCTATCTGATCGTCGACAGCGCCGCCTGGATCGAAAGGCTAACGCGTCCGCACCGGTGCGAGTGATACGCTTGAGACGCTGTTCGTCGTCACGTCTCGATTTTCAGGATCTCGGGACCGCCGGAGAGACGAATGCGGACCCCCGCGCACCACTTTCCCTTTCATGTCGTTGGTAAGGGTATGCCTCTTACAATTCGAACCACAGCTGCCGGAAAAGGTTCCACATGCGCCGGTCAAACGTGGCCAAGGCTGGAACTTTGGCGCCCGATCCATGTTGGACCTGCATGTTTGAAACAATCCTCAGATTGTGGACCGGTGAAGGCATTTGCCGGTCCTGACGGCCGAAGGAGGTCTTCATGTCGTTCACACTCACGAGTTCCGCATTCACGGACGGATCCACAATTCCAAACAAGCACACACGGCTTGGCGAAAACATAGCACCGCGCCTTGAATGGGCCGGAGCGCCGGATGAGACACGCAGCTTTGCGCTTATCGTTGAAGATCCCGATGCGCCAAATGGAACCTTCCGTCATTGGGGCGTCTTCAATATACCGGGCGATCGCAACGCGTTACCGGAAAACAGCAATATGGCACCGAATGGAGGGCCGCGTTTTTGCGACAATGATTTCGGCAATGGCCGCTATGACGGCCCACAGCCACCCAAAGGCCACGGCGTCCATCACTATCACTTCAGGCTGGCGGCACTCGACGTCCCCGCTCTGTCAATTCCGGCCTCGGCCGGCATCCAGGCGATGTGGCGAGAGGCACGGAAACATACGATCGCTGAAACCTCACTGACCGGCACGTTTGAACAAACGTAACCGGCCGCTGGCTCACCTTGCTCGGCTGACGGCCGTGCGCAGGAGGATATATTGGCTATTTATCGGCGCTTTCAAAAAGGTCTGGAAAAGCCGGGCGACATGGTCATCAAGCTCTATCATTCCGGTGACGAGATCCGCGGCTTCGTGCGCAAAGTGACTGGCCGGGGTAGGGACTACAGTGTTTTTCCCGGCGAGGAGATGGAACCGGCAGCCGCGCTTCAAATCGCCCGCAGCCACCTGCACGGGGCCAGTGAGATCCTCATCGAACTATCCGAGGGGGTAGAATGGGACGCACGATGGGGTGCATTGCGCTAGAACTGCGCCAGTTTCGACCGCCGGAGCGAAGTCGGGCCGAAATCGCCCGGGGCGAAGGGCCAGTGTCCGGGTGTCGCGATTATTCCTCCTGCCCGTCATTCGCCGCGAGGAAATCGCTGGTTCTCCTCCAAGACGTTCAGATCCATATGATTGCGCATATATCGCTCGGCGGCTTTCTGCAGTGGCTGATAGTCCCACGGATAGTAGGACCCCTGCCGCAATGCGGGATAGACGACCCACCGACGGGCCTGACTTTCGCGGATCTGCGCATCAAAGCCTGACAGGTTCCAACGGAGATGGACTTGAGAAAGCAGGGCGTCCAGCGTTTCCGCATGGGCTGGATCACCTGCGAGATTGGAGAGTTCGTGGGGATCGGCCCGAAGATCAAACAGCAAAGGTGGATCCTTTTCGCAGACCGTCAATTTGAAACGGTCGGCGCGGATAGCCACAAGCGGTGCAATCGATCCTTCAGCGGCATATTCCATCAGGACCGGACCATGTGCCTTGCTGCCGCCCAGGAGTTGGGCCAGATCCTCGCCATCCGTCCAGTGGGCAATCGCAGAAATATCAAGCCCGGCAAGGCCGGCAAGCGTCGGAGTGACATCAAGAGTGGAGACCGGCTGATCGATCAGGCCAGGCTGCCAGCCCGGTGCCGATATCATCAGTGGCACGCGCGCGGAACCGTCGAAGAAGCACATCTTGAACCAGAGACCGCGTTCGCCCAGCATGTCGCCGTGGTCGGACACGAACAGGATGGCGGTGTCTTCGCCCATCCGTGTGCGCTCCAGTACGTCAAGGATCTCTCCGACCTTCTCGTCGATGTAGGAGATATTGGCGAAATAGCCGCGTCTTGCCCTGCGGATCTGCTCGGCGGTGATGTCGAAAGCCTTGTAGTCGCAGGCTTCCAGCAAGCGCCTCGAATGCGCGTCCATCTCCTCGAACGACAGGGCCGGAACAGTCGGATCAAGGGCCGGGCAATCCTCGTAGAGATCCCAGAATTTGCGCCTGGCGACATAGGGATCGTGCGGATGGGTGAAACTGACGGTCAGGCACCAGGGACGCTCGTCTTGACGGCGCGACAGGTCATAGAGCTTGCGGGTTGCGTTATAGGCGACCTCGTCGTCATATTCGAGCTGGTTGGTGATTTCCGCGATGCCGGCGCCGGTTACCGATCCGAGATTGTGATACCACCAGTCGATCCGTTCACCGGGCTTGCGATAGTCGGGAGTCCAGCCGAAATCGGCCGGATAGATATCCGTCGTCAGACGCTCTTCGAAACCGTGCAGCTGGTCGGGTCCGACGAAATGCATCTTGCCCGACAGGCTGGTGTGATAGCCAGCAGACCGGAGATGATGCGCATAGGTCGGAATGTCGGAGGCAAATTCGGCCGCATTGTCATAGACTCGCGTCCGGCTCGGCAACTGGCCCGACATGAAGGATGCACGCGCTGGAGCACAGAGGGGGCTCGCCGTGTAGCTATTGGCGAAGCGGACCGAACGGGCAGCGAGTGCCCTGAGATGCGGCGCATGCAGGAAATCGGCCGGGCCGTCCGGAAACAGCGTGCCGTTCAGTTGGTCGACCATGATGATGAGAATATTGGGACGGGCCATGATATATCGACGCTGCTCAAGTTCGGGGGTGGGGGAGGTGATCTACGGATGCGTCCGCCACCAGTTCGTCTGAGGGAATCGGATGCCGCCGACGGGGGCTGGTCTGGCTCGGCGAGCGCCGATCAGATCCATTATCCTCTTCACAAGCGGCACTGGTCGTCGCATGACTGATCCTCTCGGCGGCGTGGGTCGCAGTTATCACCTCACGATAACCAGCTTGATGATTGCACGCTATCGCCTTGCCGACATCCGTTGTTCCGGGCGCTCGCTCATGCCTGTTTTCCAGGGGCGGACTTGCCGGCGACACCGGGGGTCGCAGCAAGACAGGCGTCGCGGAGCAGCGCGTGCATGATGCGGTATCGGCTGGCTTGTCGCCACCTCGGCAGTATCTTGCGAGCACGCGGAAGGATCTTCATGTCGATCGACCGACCGATGCCCACCGAAGAGAGCATTCTGGAGTTCCTTGATGTCTGCGAAGGCTTTTATCCGCCTGACGCAGTCGAGGCATCGATCGAGCAGCAACGCCAATGGTATGACGCACTCTGCGCGCGGTTCGACCATGCTCTGCCGCAGGGGATGGTCTATGCTGATGGCATGGTGCTGCGGATACCAATCCGCCGGTATCGGCCAAGGACAATAACCACATCAACCGTTCTCCTCTATCTGCACGGCGGAGGCTTTGTTGTCGGCTCGCTCGAAAGCCATCACTCGATCTGTGCTGAAATCGCCGATTTCGCCGGCGCCGAACTCGTTTCCGTCGATTACCGGCTGGCGCCCGAGTACCGCTGGCCGGCGCAGAGCGAGGATTGCTTCCTCGTCTTGAAGCATCTGCTGTCGTCCACCGGTGGCAAGGTCGTCATCATAGGCGACAGCGCCGGCGCCAATCTGGCGGCGGGACTCGCCATCAGGGCGCTGGAGGAGGCCCTGCCTGGTATCGCCGGCCAGGTCCTCGTCTATCCGGCGCTGGGTGGAGACCTGCAGAAGGGTTCCTATGTTGAAATGGCAAATGCACCGGGCCTGACCACGGCTGAAGTCGCCTATTATCGCCGCGTTCTGCAGGCACCGCTGCGCCATCCTGTCGCCGCGCCGCTTCACGCGGTATCGGTCGAAGGGCTTGCACCTGCCTTCATCACGGTTGCGCGGTTCGATCCGCTGCGAGACGATGGACGAGCCTACGCTGCCCGGCTTGCGGAGGCCGGCGTGGAAGTCTGGTTCCGGGAGGAACCGCAGATGGTGCATGCGTGGCTGCGCGCGCGCCACATGAGCGAAGGTGCCCAGGCAGGCTTCAAGGCGGTATGCGAGGCGGTGCGGCTCTTCGCGTCGCGCTGACGGCTACATCAGATCGCGGGCGATTGCCGTGTCGCCGAAATCCTTCTCAAAAATCTTTATTCCGCCTTCATGGGCAACGACTGAGGCGGCGATGATCCAGTGTGTTGCCGTGCAACGGATCGATGCTGTCGCAACCGTCGTCACTGACCAACCAGGACGCTGCATGTCGCAAGTCCAGGTCGAGGTGCCCGTCATTGATAGCGGATCGTTCGGCGCGATCGACCAGGTTTCCTCGCGTAGTTGCCGGGTGGAAAGACCGGTGCCGGGATGCTCGAAAAGGCCAGTATCCTCATGAATTTCATAGCGCGTGACGCCGGCCGAGAGATCGCGCACCACCTGCCGTTTTGTGGAGGCGGGTGCGTGTTCGATATATTTCGGTAGGGGATCGGGATTGTCGGGCTGCTTGATGTCGATGATCTCATGCGCGCCGAGCTTGGGCAAAGCTAGACCGATGGAGGCGATGTCGATTGTCAGCCCCGGATCTTCCGGCGGGGGCAGCACCATCGGCCAATAGGCCGTTGATAGCGACAGGCGGATACGGTGCCCCTTGCGGAAACGGTAGCCGCAGGCATCGAGCGTGATGGTAATAGTTGTCAGTTCCCCCTTATTCAGCGGCTCCGGTGCATCATTGCCATTGCGATGAGCGAGGTTGAGCAGACCAAAGGAGACGCGCGTTGCCGTGCCGTCTGGATGGACATCGACGAGCCTTGCGCAGAGATTGGCGGTTTCGGCGTCGCATCTCAACGTCAATGTGAGGGCCGGGCGTCCGAGATAATCATGGTCCTCTACCAGCGGCGCGGTCTGGAAGATCAACGATCCGGCGTCATCGAGGCGCTGATCGATCGCCAGTTCCGCATCCGGCTTCAAGGTGAACCATTCGCCCGAGGCCGTGCCCGTATCGAGCGGCGAGCGCAGATAAACAGGATGTTCCGGCGCATGTGGGATCGGCATGCCTTCCATCAAGGCACCGAACTGCTCGACATAGAAGCACTGCATGTCCGGCTGCTGCCAAATACGCTGGGCGATCCAGAAACCGGGGTCGAAATCGCGGCGCGTGGCGGGCTTTATGGCATCGAGAATATAGGCACGTAAGGATGGCATGGTCTCCGCGCCGTTGCGCTCGCCGCGCAGCCATCGGTTCCACCAGGCGATGGCTTCGCCATGAAAATCGACCCGCGGCTTCGGCCAGGCGAAATGCGGATACTTGTGGATCCATGGACCGATCAACGCCTTCGCCTTCTCGCCGAGACCCTCGACGGCCAGCAACGGCGTGTTGCGATAGCCATCCGCCCAGCCAGCGATGACGATGGCGGGGATATCAAAGCCCGCGAAATCTTCGCAGATCGACCCATGCCGCCAGAAATCGTCACGGCGCTGATGCTCCAGCCATTCTTCCATGAAGAAGGGTTCCTGCTCCAGGCGCTGCCGCCACATATCGCGCCATTCGTCGCCGACAATGGCCGGATCGGGGGAGCGCGATTGGTAGGCAAGCATGGTCGCCGCCCAGGAAAGCTGGGCAGAGAGATGGCAGCCGTTCTTGTAGTGGATATCGTCATTATAGCGGTCGACCGTGGAAGCGATTGAAATCACTGCCTTCAGCGCCGGGGGCTTCAAGGCTGCGACCTGCAGGCAGTTGAAGCCGCCCCAGGAAATACCCATCATGCCGACCGACCCGTTCGACCAGGGCTGTGCTGCGATCCAGGCGATCAGCTCGCAAGCATTGGCAAGCTCAAGCTCGGTATATTCGCCATCGATAATGCCGCTGGATTCGCCGGAGCCTCTGATGTCGACACGCACGCCGGCAATGCCGGCTGCCGCAAAGACCGGATAGGTGGATTCGTCGCGCAGGCTGGTTCCATCGCGCTTGCGGTAGGGCAGGAATTCGAAGACCGCCGGCACCGGGTCGCTCTCCGCGCCGTCGGGCATCCAGATGCGTGCGGCGAGCCGCGTGCCGTCCTTCAAGGTGATCCACTGATTTTCGATGGTCGTGAAGCTGCGGTCTGACATGGTCATATATCCAGAAGAGCTTCAGGCATTAAG
The DNA here is from genome assembly GCF_014193555.1 of Rhizobium sp. BK275. NCBI lineage: Bacteria > Pseudomonadati > Pseudomonadota > Alphaproteobacteria > Hyphomicrobiales > Rhizobiaceae > Rhizobium > Rhizobium sp. BK275. Next base: position 41,166 of record NZ_JACHZL010000001.1, on the reverse strand, counting down.
CCACACACGGCTGCCGATGTAGCCGTTGGACATATCGTTGCCGATATCGTCGACATATCCCTTCAGCATTTTCGAAGAGGCCATGATGTAGTCGTTGAAGACGGGTAGGATCAGACCGCCATCGTCTCGCACCATAAGCGCCAATTGCCGATAAAGCACTTTGCGCTTGGCCTCATCGAGTTCAGACCTTGCTTGCAGAACCAATTTGTCGAAGTCAGGGCGCTTGAAACGCGTGTCGTTCCATTCTGCGGTCGACAGGTAGGAGGTGGAATAGCGCGAATCCTGGGTCGGACGACCGCCCCAGAACGAGGCGCAGAAGGGCTGCTTGTTCCAGACATTGGTCCAGTAGCCGTCTTCCGGTTCGCGCTTGACGTCGATCGTGATGCCGGCCTTGCCCGCGCTTTGCTGGAACAGGATCGCCGCATCCACGGCGCCCGGAAAGGCTGCGTCTGACGTGAGCAGCTGAATGGAGCGGTCGAGCCCCGATTTCTTGAAGTGGAAGGCGGCCTTGTCCGGATCATAAGGGCGCTGCTCGATATCGGTCGGGGCGAGGGCGTAATTGGAATTGACCGGATAGTCGTCGCCGATCGTTCCGTAGCCGCCCAGAACCTTGTCGAGGATCGCCTGACGATCGATGGCATATTTCAGCGCAAGCCGAAGATCTGCGTTGTCGAAGGGAGCCGTGTCGCAATGCATCAGGAAACAATAGAAGCCCTTGCCTGCATTCCGGAGGATGTCGACGGTCGGTGCTCGCTCCAGCATCGGGACGGTTTTGGGGTCGACATTGTTGACGAAATGGACCTGGCCGGAGGCAAGTGCGGCAACGCGGGCCGTGTTGTCGTTGATGACGAGGATTTCGACGCTGTCGACAAAGCCGCGGTCGGAGCGCCAATCCCCAGGGTTCTTCTCGAAGGTTGCGCGAACGCCCGGTTCGAAGCTTTTCAGAATGTAAGGACCTGTACCGATGGCCGCCGCAGGCTTCTCGAGGCCGCCCTTCGCCTGGATGATCAGGTGGTAGTCGGTCAAAAGCAAAGGCAGGTCTGCATTGCCTTCCGAAAGCGTCAAGACAAGGTCGCCCGCTTTTTCTTCAATACCGGTGATCGAGGCCATGAGTCCCAGAGCACCCGACTGTGAATTCTTGTCCGCATGTCGCTTCAGTGTCGCGACGATGTCGGCCACGGTCATCTTGCTGCCGTCGTGAAACTGCACATCGTTCCTGATCTTGAAAGTCCAGACGGATGCGTCCGCCGATGGCGTCCAGGACGTCGCCAACGACGGCAAGGGCGCACCGGTCTTGGGGTCGGATTCGACAAGTGTGTCGCCCCAGAGACGGCCAATGACGAACAACACGGAGGCGCTATAGGTCGCAGGGTCGAGCGTATCACTGGTGGCGCCACCCTTGAGGCCGAGTTTCAGATGACCACCGCGCTTTGCTTCCTGCGCGCGGGCATCGTGCGGCATCAGGAGGCCGGAGGTGAGGGCAGGCAAAGCGCCCAGCGCGACGGCACCGCCCAGGAAGTGACGGCGGCCTATACTCAGAGGTGCGGATTGATCCTTTTCACGTGTCATTGCAGTCCCCTTTTTCAACTCTATTAGAAAGGAACGTAGAGGTCAGGCTGCTTCACGCAATTTCGCGACTTGACGCATTTTTGAGCGAGTTTACGCTACTATGATTAAGTCGGAGCCGCCGATGCCTCACCTGGTCGAGAACCTCAAGATTGCCTGTGCCACGCAGCGTTCCATTTCGCATCTGTGCCGCGCGATCGATATTAACAGGCAGCAATTCAATCGATATATCAACGGCCAGACGAGGCCGTCTGCCCATAATCTCACGCGCATAGCTAAGTATTTCGATCTCGACGCAGCCGACTTTGGTCTCGCTCCCAGGCTCTTTCGCGAGCGGCTTCGCAAACCGACTCTAGATCTCAATCAAAGTTCCGAACTGTTAAAGGCGTTCCCAGGAGATCTGACCGCGCTCCGGCGCCATATCGGCTATTTCCAGACCTATCATCGCTCACCGTCCTGGCCGGGAATGGTTGTCTGTTCGTGCAGCCGCATTGTGGAGAAGGGTGGGCTTGTGCATGTCAAATCAATGGAGCGTCTGCGGGACCCTGGAAACGGCATCCAGCAGTTTTCGAAATATGTCGGCCTTGCGGCCTTCTATCGAAACCGGATCTTCATTACGGAGCGGGTCGTCGGCCCGAATCCGATATTGTCACAGACGATCCTCCTGCCCTTCGACGAGTACCAGCGCGTCTATCTGCGTGGAACGACAATGGGAGTTTCCTGGCGAAGGGAAAATCTCCCCTATGCATCGCGAATGATCTGGCGGCATATCGGCGCCGAGCCCGACCTGCGCGAGCTTCTGTCGCGCTGCGGACCACTGCCGCTGTCTTCACGCCAGCTGCCACCAACGGTGCGCTCATTCCTCGCAGATCCTTCCGCGGAAGTGTATGCGGTGCCGACAGAGTATTGAAGACACCGATTTGCGACGACGCCATCAGATCCGGATGAATGCCGGAAAATTTCGAGCCTTCAATTTCCAGCGCTTGCCATCTTCCGCGTCGTCAGTACCCGTTCCAGCCAGCCGATCTCCATCTCGGGTACGGATTTCAGCAGCAGGTCGGTGTAATCGTCGAAGGGCGGCGATAGCGCTTGGGATTTGGGACCGAAGCGGACGAGCTTGCCGCGATGCATCACCGCGACGCTGTCGGCGATGGCGCGCACGATAGCGATGTCATGGGTGATGAAGACGTAGGAGAGATGTTCTTCTTCCTGCAGCTTCAGCAGTAGTTTCAGAATGCCTTCGGCAACCAGCGGGTCGAGTGCCGACGTCGGCTCGTCGCAAAGTATGAGTTCCGGCTTGGCCGCGAGCGCGCGGGCGATGGCGACGCGCTGCTTCTGGCCGCCGGAGAGTTCGGCCGGGTAGCGGTTCAGGAAGCCGTTGCCCATCTCGATCTGGTCGAGCAATTCCTTCACGCGGTCCGTCTTCGCAGCTCCCCTGAGGCCGTAGTAGAAGGTCAGCGGCCGACCGATGATGTCACGCACGGTCTGACGCGGGTTCATCGCCGTGTCAGCCATCTGGTAGATGAGCTGGATGCGGCGCAGGTCGTCGCGTGGCCTGTGTCGGACGTCGGGCGTCAATGGCTTGCCGGCAAAAGAGATCGTCCCTGACGTGGGTGACAGGAGCCCGGTGACGACGCGGGCGAGCGTCGATTTTCCCGAGCCCGATTCACCGACGATCGCCAATGTCTGTCCCTTCGGTACATGCAGGCTGACATCGTTCAACACCTTGAAGCCATTGGAATATTCCGCGCTGATATTTTCGAACTTCAGCAGCGCATCGGACTGATCGGCGGCTTCGTCCCTCAGCGTCTGCCGGACGTTGACGAGCGCGCGGGTATAATCCTCCCGTGGTTTTTCGATGATCCGCTGGACACTGCCGTATTCCACTGTCTTTCCGTGGCGCAGCACCATGATGTCGTCGGAGATTTGGGCAACGACGGCGAGATCATGAGTGATGTAGAGAGCGGCCGTATGGGTTTCCTCGATCGCATGCTTGATTGCGGCCAGCACGTCGATCTGGGTGGTGACGTCAAGTGCCGTCGTCGGTTCGTCGAAGACGATCAGTTCGGGGTTGGAGCAGAGCGCCATGGCCGTCATGGCGCGCTGCAGCTGGCCGCCGGAAACCTGATGGGGGAAACGTTCGCCAAAACTTTCGGGATGGGGAAGACCAAGCACTTGAAAGAGGTAGAGCGCTCGCTTTTTCGCCTCCTGTTTGCTCATGAGCCCGTGTTTGACGGAAGCCTCAATCACCTGGTCGCCGAGCCGGTGGGCAGGATTGAAGGCGGCCGCGGCCGACTGTGCGACGTAGCAGACGCGGGCGCCGCGGATATGCCTGATGCCACTCCTGCCAAGGCCAAGAATATTGTCGCCATCGAGCAGCACCTCTCCGCCGGTGATCTCGGCGCCGCCTCGACCATAGGCAAGTGTCGAGAGCCCGATCGTCGACTTGCCGGCACCGGATTCGCCGATCAGGCCGAGCACCCGGCCTTTCTGCAAATCAAAGGAAACGCCGTCGACGATGGTCACGCGTTTCGGCGCTTCACCTGGCGGATAGCTGGTGGCTTCGATCTTGAGATTGCGGACGGAAAGAAGATCAGGCATCGCCACGCCCTCCCTTGAGGCTCGAGGTTCGTTTCAAAAGCCAGTCGACGACCAGGTTGACGCAGACGGCGAGGATGGCGATCGCGCTACCCGGCACGAGCGCTGCCGAAATGCCGAAGATGATGCCGTCCTTGTTGTCCTTGACCATGCCGCCCCAATCAGCCGATGGCGGCTGGATGCCGAGGCCGAGGAAGGAGAGCGTCGAGAGGAAGAGGATCGAAAAGGCAAACCGCAGGCCGAACTCGGCGAGCAGCGGCGTCAGCGTGTTCGGCAAGATCTCCCGGAAGATGATCCAGAGTTTTCCTTCGCCGCGAAGTTTGGCCGCCTCGACGAATTCCATCACAGCGACATCGAGCGCCACGGCGCGGCCGAGACGATAGACGCGGGTGGAATCGAGGATCGCCATGACGAGGATCAGGACGATGATGTTCTGTGGCAGGACTGCCAGAACCACGAGCGCGAAAATCAGCGTCGGGATCGACATCATCAGGTCGTTGAAGCGCGAGAAGACCATGTCGATCAGCCCGCGAGAGACGGCCGCCATGAAGCTCAAGATGACGCCGAGCGAAAAGGAGATGACCGTTGCGGCAAGCGCCACGAAAAGCGTCGTGCGCGCGCCGTAGATCAGCCGGGAGAGAATGTCGCGGCCGAGATTGTCGAGGCCGAAGACATATTGCGCGTCCGGCATCTGCCAGACGCTGCCGACGACCTCGGTCTCCCCGTAGGGAGCAATCAAAGGTGCAAAAAGCGCGAAGATGAAGGCGACGGCGATGCCGATCATGCCGATCCAGGCGGTGATGGGGATGTCTCTCAATCTCATCTTGGATGCCTCAGCCGGGGGTTGGCAATGATGGCGAGAATGTCGGCCAGCATGTTGAGGAAGATATAGACGGCGGCAAAGATCAGGCCGCAGGCCTGCACCACCGGCATGTCTCGTACCGTCACGGCATCGACCATGTACTGGCCCATGCCGGGATAGACGAAGACCACCTCGACGACGACCACGCCGACCACCAGATAGGCGAGGTTCAGCGCCACGACGTTGATGATCGGCGCAAGCGCGTTCGGTGCGGCATGCTTGACGATCGAGCGGAACGCAGAAAGGCCCTTCAGCTCGGCCGTCTCCATATAGGCCGACGACATGACCGAGAGGATTGCGGCGCGTGTCATGCGCATCATGTGGGCCAGCACGACGAGCACGAGGGTCGCCGTCGGTAGTGCGATTGCCTTCAGACGGTCTGCAAAGCCCATGCTCTCATAGACGGTTGCGGGAAAGGTGGCGACGCCGAACTTCACCGCAAAAAACATGATCAGCAGGTAGCCGATGAAGAATTCCGGCAACGAAATCGCCGCCAGCGAAATGATGTTGATGATCTTGTCGGGCAGGCGGCCCCGAAAATGCACCGAAACCATGCCAAGCCCGACGGCAAGCGGCACGGAGATCAGTGCTGCAAAGCCCGCCAGAAACAGCGAATTGCCGAGCCGCTTGCCGATCTGCTCGCTGACGGAGTTCTTGCTGGCCCAGGATGTGCCGAAATCGCCTTGCACGGCATTGCCGAGCCACTCGACATATCGCGTCGTCACCGGTCGGTCGAGCCGGAGATCCTTGCGGATATTGGCAACCGCCTGCGGCGTTGCCGACTGGCCGAGATAGGTCGTGGCAAAATCGCCGGGAAGGGCTTCCAGGCCGCCGAAAATGAGGACGGAGACGGCAAAAAGCAGGATGATGCTGAGCACGAAGCGCTCGAGAATAAGGGCAAGCAGCGGAAAACGCTGCCGGAACCTGAGGCCGGGCAGGATATTGCCGGAGGTTGGACTGGACATGATGAAGGCCTCGCGCTGAAACGTCAGGAGGACCGCGGGTTTTGTCCCACGGTCCCGGCTTGCCTGGAGATCGGAGGGCAGGCGCCCGGCGTCAGGCTTCCAGCCAGACGCGGGTCGCGACGTAGCCGTTCGACATGTCGTTGCCGATGTCGTGGACGTAGCCCTTCACCTGCTTGGTGGAGGCGTTCACGAAGTCGTTGAACATCGGCAAAATGACGCCACCCTCGTCGCGGACCATCATCGCCATGGCGCGATACATGTCCTTGCGCTTGGCTTCATCAAGTTCGGAGCGGGCCTGAAGCAACAGCTTGTCGAAGTCAGGGCGCTTGAACTTGGTGTCGTTCCAGTCGGCCGTCGAGAGATAGGCGGTGGAATACATCTGGTCCTGCGTCGGGCGGCCGCCCCAATAGGAGGTCGAGAAGGGCTGGACGTTCCAGACGTTGGTCCAGTAACCGTCGCCCGGCTCACGCTTGACCTCTATGTCGATGCCGGCCTTCTTGCAGCTTTCCTGATAGAGGACGGCCGCGTCGACACCGCCGGGGAAAGCGACTTCGGACGTGCGCAGAAGGACCGAGCCGCTATGGCCCGATTTCTTGTAGTGGAAGGCCGCCTTGTCGGGATCGTAGACGCGCTGCTCGATGCCCTCGGGGAAAAGCGCGTAGGTACTGTTGATCGGAAAGTCGTTGCCGACCTTGCCGTAACCGCCGAGGATCTTCTCCACCATGGTCTCGCGGTCCATGGCGTATTTGAGCGCCAGGCGCAGGTCGTTATTGTCGAACGGCGCCTTGTCGCAATGCATGATGAAGACATAGTGGCCGCGTCCGGCGGTCGAAAGGATCTCGACATTCGGAGCACGCTTCAGGAGGTTGACGGTCTTCGGATCGACACGGTTGATGTAATGCACCTGGCCGGACGAGAGCGCGGCGATGCGCGCCGTGGCATCGTTCATGCCGATGATTTCGATGGAATCGACATAACCGCGGTCGGTGCGCCAGTCGTCCTTGTTCTTCTCGAAGGTGGCGCGCACGCCTGCCTCGAAGTTCGTCAGCTTATAGGGGCCTGTGCCGATCGAGGCGAGCGGATCGTCGACACCGCCATTTGGCTGAATGACCAGATGATAGTCGGTCAACAGCAGTGGCATATCGGCATTGCCTTCCGAAAGCGTCAGCACGAGGTTGCCGCCGTCCGCCTTGATTTCCTTGATCGAGCCGAGAACGCCGAGCGCGCCGGATTCCGACGCCTTGTCGGTATGACGCTTGAGGGTCGCAACCACGTCATCGATCGTCAGTTCCTTGCCATTGTGGAACTTGACGCCCTTGCGGATCTTGAAGGTCCAGGTTGCAGCATCCTTCGACGGCTCCCAGGATTCGGCAAGCGCCGGTACGGCGGCGCCCGTCAGCGGGTCGGATTCAACCAGCATGTCGCCCCAGCAGCGGCCGACGCAGAACATGAATTGCGACAGGAATTTCGCCGGGTCCTTCGAGTCGGTTGCTGCCCCGCCCTCCAGGCCAAGCTTCAGATGACCGCCGCGCTTCGGTTCGGCGGCCTCGGCACTTTCGGTAAAGAGCTTGTCGGCAACGGCAAGCGTCAGGCCGGCTGCCATGGCGCGTCCCAGGAATTCGCGGCGGCTGAGGCCACCGGCGGTCACCCGGCTTGCGAGATATTTCGTATAGTCGTTCATTCCCCTTCTCCTTCTTATGGTGCGTTGACTTCGATTTTTTGGGCATGATCCCCAAACGGTTTCCTCTTCCGTCCGAGGTGCCCGCACGCTTGCGGGAAGATGATGCGGTTGCCGCCTTATTACCGTCCTTTCCAGTTAGGGCTTCGTTTTTCGGCAAAAGCCCGTGCGCCTTCCAATTGGTCCTCGCTCGAATAAAGCCGGTCCACCGTTGCAAACTGCCGTTTGGTGATTTTGTTCATGGCAGTCTGGAAGGTCGAACCCTCCGATTCACGGACGATTTCCTTGATTGCCGCATAGACGAGCGGCGGTCCGCTTTCGAGCAGGCGGGCGAGATCCCAGGTCCGGTCCATCAGCTTGTCTGCTGGCAATATCTCATTGACGAAGCCCCAGCGATGCGCCTCCTGGACGTCAAGCCAGCGGCCGGTCAAAAGCATGTCCATGGCGATATGATAGGGGATGCGCTTCGGCAGCTTCACCGAGGCAGCATCGGCAACCGTGCCGGAGCGGATTTCCGGAAGTGCGAAGGTCGCGTGCTCGGCGGCGAGGATCAGGTCGGCGGAGAGCGCGATCTCCAGGCCGCCTCCGCAACAGATGCCGTTGACAGCGCAGATGACAGGCTTGTTGAGATCCCGTAACTCCTGCAGCCCGCCGAAACCGCCAACACCATAATCTCCGTCGACCGCGTCGCCTGCCGCGGCGGCCTTCAGGTCCCATCCGGCACAGAAGAATTTCTCGCCTGCGCCGGAGATGATTGCCACGCGGAGCGCTGGATCGTCGCGGAAATCGCGGAAGATCAGTCCCATGTCGCGGCTGGTGGCAAGGTCGATGGCATTCGCCTTCGGCCGGTCGATGATGACTTCCAGCACTGTGCCAACCTGTCGGGTGCGAATGGCGTCGCTCAACCTATGCTACCTCCTCCGCCGGATCAGGGCATCGACTGCGGCCACGCCGTGACCTTCGGGAAGAACCATCAATGGATTAATGTCCAGTTCCTCCAGCCGTGCCGCATTCATTACGACATAATCTGCCGCCCGTGCGACAGCCGTTACGGTCGCTTCGAGGTCTCCTTTCGGGCGCCCGCGATACCCTTCGATCAATTTTGCGATCTTCAGGCGTAAAATTGCCTCGGAAATTTCCGATCTCGTTGTCGGCAACGGCAAGATGACGGAATCCTCCAGCAATTCGACGAAAATTCCGCCAGCGCCAAGCGTTAGCGATAATCCGAAGACCGGGTCGCGGGAGGCGCCGACGATCAGCTCGGCGACGGGCCGGTCGACCATCTGCTCGACCAGAAAACCGCGTGTCGCAGTCATCTTTGATGCGGCATCCGATACGGCCTTGGTATCCTTCAGGTTGAGTGCGACGGCGCCTGCTTCGGTCTTATGCGCGACGCCGAGAGCTTTCAGGGCAACAGGAAAGCCGAGCCGCTCGGCACAATCTGCCGCCTGAAGCGGCGAGCCTGCAACCCGGCCTTTGGGGATCCGGAGGCCGGCGAGGTCGAGTTCGGTCTTTGCATCGGCCTCCGTCAGCGTTTCGATTGCGCCTTCGACAGACGCCACATTGAGAAGCGGCAGGGAAGGCGGCTTGCGCCAGGTATCACCGATGCCGGCTGCGATTTCTGCGGCAATCAGGGTTTCATCAATACCGCAGAAGGGGACGACGCCGTCGGCGATCAGACGGTCGGCGACAGCCTCCGGCATGTTTTCGGGGAGAGTCGCCAGGATCCCCGCAAGCGCGCCTGTTGCAGACGCCGCAGCGGTGACCGCGTCAGCCGTCGTCACCCAATCTGCCGCCTCGCATCGATCGGCGCGGGGAAAATCGAGGACGACGAGATTGAGGTCGTAGCTACCTTCGAACATGGCGGTGAAGGCCTCTGTCTGACGCGCAAGATCGCCCCACACGAACGTGTGGTAATCGAGCGGATTGGAGATCGTCACCATGTTGCCGAGGATGCCTCTCAGGCGCGGCAGTTGCTTTGGTTCAAGGTCTCGGAACGTGATGGCGCGTCCGATGGCAGCATCCGACATCAGCGAGGCTTCGCCACCCGAGCAGCTCATGGAGGAGATCGCGGCACCTTGCAGCGGGCCTGCGACATGCAGGAGTTTCAGCGCTTCGAGCAAAGCCGGCAGCGTTTCGACGCGGCCAAGGCCGAGGCGGGCAAGCACCGCATCGGCCACGGCATCGCCGCCGGCAAGGGATGCGGTATGGGAGAGCGTTGCCTGTCTCGCCTGTTCGGATTTGCCGACTTTCAAGATAATAACGGGCTTTTTCGTCAGGCGGGCTGTGGCGGCAAGGCGCTCGAGCGCGGCTTTGTCTCCAAAGCCTTCGACATGCAGGCCAAGCGCCGTCACGCGCGGATCGGAAAGCAGGCCGCAGGCGATATCGCAGAGCGAGGTTTGCGCCTGGTTGCCCGACGTCACGACATAGGCGATCGGCAGGCCGCGTGTCTGCATGGTCAGGTTGAGCGCTATATTCGACGATTGGGTCAGGATCGCCACGCCGCGTTCGACGCGCCTCATGCCGTGCTGATCGGGCCAGAGCAGCGCGCCGTCGAGGCCGTTGATGAAGCCGTAGCAGTTCGGCCCGAGGATCGGCATGTCGCCTGCGGCGGCAATCAGCGCCTGTTGCAGCTTGTTGCCATCGGCTAATTCCGCGACGGCCTCGCTGAAGCCCGAGGCATAACAGACCGCACCGCCACCACCAGCCGCCGACAGGCTGCGCACGATCTCGACGGTCAATGTCCGGTTGACCCCGACGAAGGCCGCGTCTGGCGGCGACGGCAGTTCGGAAACGCTTCTGTAGCAGCGTCGCCCGAGGACCTCGTCGAGCGTCGGGTGAACGGGCCAGAGCTCGCCCGCAAACCCCATCCGGTCGCACTGCTCGATCACACGGCGCGCTTCACGACCGCCGAAGACGGCGATCGTTTGCGGTCTGAACAGGCGGTCGAGCGCGCGTGCTGTCATCGGCTACGCTCCCAGAGGCCGCAGGAGATCGCGGCTGATGATGTGGCGCTGGATCTCCGACGTGCCGTCCCAGATACGTTCGACACGCGCGTCCCGCCAGAAGCGGGAAAGCGGCAGGTCGTCCATCAGGCCCATGCCGCCATAGATCTGGATCGCCTCATCGGTGACGCGGGCAAGCATTTCAGAGGCGTAGAGCTTGGCAGACGCGATTTCGCGATCGGAAGTCAGGCCGGCATCCAGGCGCCATGCCGCCGAAAGCGTCAGCCAGTCGGCTGCGTCGATCTCCGTGATCATGTCGGCAAGCTTGAAGGAGACGCCTTGATTGGCGCCGATCGGCCTGCCGAACTGCTTGCGCTCGGCGGCATAGGACAAGGCCATGTCGAAGACGCGCCGCGCCCGGCCGACGCAGGTGGCGGCGACCGTCAGCCGCGTGCCGTAGAGCCAGTGATTGGCGAGTTCGAAACCGCGATGCACCTCGCCCAGCACTTGGGAGGCCGGAATCCGGCAATCGGCAAAGCTTAAGGTGCAATTGTGATAGCCGCGGTGGGAGACGGAATCGTAGCCCTTGAGGATTTCAAAGCCCGGCGTGCCGCGATCGATCAGAAACGCCGTGATCTTCTTCTTGAGACCCCTTGGCGTTTCCTCTTCGCCGGTTGCGGCAAAGACGATGATGAAATCGGCGACATCGGCATGCGAGATGAAATGCTTGGTACCATTGAGGACGAAATCGCCGCCGTCGTTGCGAGCGGTGCATTTCATGCCGCGCATGTCGGAGCCGGCATCGGGCTCGGTGATCGCCAGCGCGTCAATCTTTTCACCGCGGACCGCCGGAAGCAAATAGCGTTCGCGCTGTTCGCCCTCGCAGGCCATCAGGATGCCGGAGGGACGGCCAAAAAAGACCGTCAGCGCCATGGAGCCGCGGCCAAGCTCGCGCTCGACCAGCGTGAAGGTGACATGATCGAGGCCGGCGCCGCCGGCCTCTTCGGGGAAATTGCAGGCGTAGAAGCCGAGGTCGATGCATTTGCGCCGGATCTCAGCCGCGAGATCCGGCGGGACGACGCCGGTGCGCTCGACGTCGTTCTCATGCGGATAGATTTCGGTTTCGACGAAGTCGCGGACCGTCTCGACGATCATTTCCTGTTCTTCGCTGAGGCCGAAATCCATAGCGATCTCCCTATCGTTTCTGGCCGACATGGCGGCCGACCCCATCGGGGGGAGGCAGTTTTGCATGGGCCGCGGCGATCAGATTTGCCTTGTCGAGGACTGCGGCTGGCGCCAAGGTCGCCTTGCCGGCCTCGGTATCGACATGCAGCAGCATCTGCTCGGCAGTGGCGAGCACCGTGCCGCTCTCGGTGTCGCAGACGGTATGGAAGAGGTGCAGCCGCTTCTCATCGACTGCGAGGATCTGGCAGGTCGAATGGATCGCCTGCCCGAGTTTTGCTTCGCCAAGATGGCGGATATGGGTCTCGACCGTATAGTAGCTCCGCCCTGCCTCGACATAGGCAAGATCGACCCCGATCAGCCGCAGAAGCGCATCGGACGTATCGCCGAAGACCTGTAGGTAGCGATGCTCTGTCATATGGCCGTTATAGTCGACCCAGGCTGGGCTCACCTTCGTCTCGACGAGCTTGAGAGGGCCTGCAGGATCAGCAGCAGTGGTTTTCCCGCCGCCTGCGGCCCAGAGGGACCGTTCGAAATCCTTCAGCAACTGGCCGGCGCCCCAGCCCTTGCCGTCGTTTCCGCCCTTCAACGCCTGCAGGATGCCGACGAGATTTTCGTCGCGGATGCGCTCCAGTGCGCGGATCGAAAGGCCGGCGGCCTGTTCGTCCGACTGTTTTCCGATCTTTTCGATCAGCGCCTCATCGAGGTCGACGACGTCGGTGAGCTTCGTCCAGGGCCAGGCAAGGCAGGGGCCGAACTGGGCGAGGAAATGGCGCATACCGGCCTCGCCGCCGGCGATGCGATAGGTCTGGAACAGGCCCATCTGCGCCCAGCGCAGTCCGAAAGAATAGCGGATGACGTTATCGAGCGTCTCGACGGTGCAGATATCGTCATGGATGAGCCAGAGCGCCTCGCGCCACAGCGCTTCGAGCAGTCGGTCGCCGACGAAGGCCTCGATCTCCTTGGCGATATGAACGCCCTTCATGCCGATCGGGATCAGACGTTCCATCGCTGCCTCGATGGTGGCTTTTGATGTCTTCTCGCCACCGACAATCTCCACCAGCGGCAGCAGGTAGACGGGATTATAGGGATGGGCGACGAAGAGACGCTCGGGATGCCGCATGTCACGCTGCAGGTCGCTCGGCAGCAGGCCGGAAGTGGATGAACCGATCAGGGCATCCGGTCGTGCCGCAGCATCGATCTCCGTCAACACGCGACGCTTCAGGTCGAGCCGTTCCGGCACGCTTTCCTGGATCCAGTCGGCACCGGAGACGGCCTCTTGCAGGGACGTTTCGAAGGTCAGCCGGCCACGTGGCGGCAGCGGTGCGCCGGTCAGCATGGCATAGGCTTTTTCCGCATTGGCAAGGATCTCGCCGACGATGCGGCTTGCTTCCGGATGCGGATCGAAGACGCTCACGTCGATGCCGGCAAGCAGAAAACGTGCAATCCATCCGCCGCCGATGACGCCGCCGCCGATACAGGCCGCTTTGGTAATCCCTGTCATTTCGTCCTCAGCGCTTCGTCAGATTCAGTTTCTTGCGGACGTCCTCAGGACCGATGATCCTGGCACCCATGCCTTCGACCACCTGCGCGGCCTTTTCGACGAGCTGCGCATTGGTGGCGAGAGCGCCCTTGCCGATATAGAGATTATCCTCCAGGCCAACGCGGACATTGCCGCCCGCCAGAACCGCGGCAGCCGGATAGGCCATGGCGTTGCGACCGATCGAAAAGGCCGAGAAGGTCCAGCTATCGGGCACGTTGTTGACCATGGCCATGAAGGTATTGAGATCGTCTGGAGCACCCCAGGGAATGCCCATGCAGAGCTGGATCAGCACCGGATCTTGGATCAGGCCTTCTTCGGCGAGCTGCTTGGCAAACCAAAGATGGCCGGTGTCGAACGCCTCGATCTCGGGGCGCACACCGAGATCGGTCATCTTCTTGGCCATTGCCCGCAGCATGGCGGGCGTGTTGGTCATGACGTAATCGCCGAGATTGAAGTTCATCGTGCCGCAGTCGAGCGTGCAGATTTCCGGCAGGCATTCGGCGACATGGCTGACGCGCTCGGTTGCTCCCGCCATATCCGTTCCCGCGGTCTTCAAGGGAAGGGGACTTTCGACATCGCCGAAGATCAGATCTCCGCCCATGCCGGCCGTCAGGTTCAGCACCACATCGACGTCGGCCGAACGGATGCGGTCCGTGACCTCCCTATAAAGGTCGTTGCGGCGGCTTGCGGCGCCGGTTTCCGGATCACGGACATGGCAGTGAACGACTGCCGCCCCAGCCTTGGCGGCATCGATCGCGGAGGCCGCGATCTGCTTGGGAGTAATGGGAACGTGGCTGGATTTCGAAACCGTATCGCCGGCACCGGTGACGGCACAAGTGATGAAGACATCGCGGTTCATCGCAAGAGGCATGTTTGTTGTTCTCCCTCGTCTTGAGGCCATTACGCGCCAGGATGAGCGAGGATGCTTTGCATTTTCGGAATCGATCGATACATTATCGGAACACCGGGGAGGGGAGTTTGCTGCAGCGATCGACCGAACGGCTCGACATCGATCTTCTTGTCCTGCCGGATACCAATCTCATTCTCATTGCCTCCGTCATCGAACCGCTGCGCGGAGCAAACCGCATTTCCGGCAGCGAGCTCTACCGCTGGCACATCTTCACGCCTGACGGCGAAGCTGTACCGACAACCAGCCACATTGCCATACCGGCGCAGGGAACGTTCCAGACGACGGCATCGGATACGCCGCTCTTCGTGCTGGCGAGCTACAACTGGCGGCAAAGCGCAACGCCGGGCCTGAAGATGCAGCTATCGCAGGCGGCACGCCACCGGACGATGATCGCCGGCATCGAATCCGGCACCTGGCTGCTTGCCGAAGCAAGCCTGCTCGACGGCCTGTCGGCGACCGTGCATTGGGAGGATTACGAGGATTTCGTGGTTGCCTATCCGCAGGTGTCCGCGGTCAAGGACCGGTTCGTCATCGACGGCAAGCGGGTGACGACATCAGGCTCGCTGCCCACCGTGGACCTGATGCTGGAGATCATCCGGCGGCGCCAGAGCTATTCGCTGGCGCTCGAGGTCAGCCGGCTGTTCCGCTACGAGCAGCCAGCCTTTCATGCCGACGAGGCGCTGTCGGCAGGCTTGCGCATGGACGATCCGCGGGTTGCCCACGCCGTACGGCTGATGGAGGACAATATCGAGCAGCCGATCGTGCTGACGCGTCTTGCCCGCAGGGTCGGGATCAGCGCCCGGCACCTGCAGGATCTCTTCCAGGCCTCGATCGGCGCGCCGCCCCATATCCATTATCTTGCGCTCAGATTGAACGCGGCGCGGCGCAAGGTGATCGAGACGACGGCGTCCTTCGCCGACATTGCCGCGGCGACGGGCTTCAATTCTGCCTCCGCCTTCGCGCGAAGCTATCGGGCAAGCTATTCCGAAAGTCCCTCGGAAACGCGGCGACGGCTGCGGCGTCCGGTCAGGCCATCGGAAGCCCGGCCATAGGCTGGAAGGCGTCGCGCACCATCTCAGCAAGCTCGCGAACCGCTTCGCTCGACCGGAAGGTGTTGCGACGAAGCACGACCCTTGAGGAATCGACCGGCGGGAAACCATCCTCGGTCGTCAGTTCCCGGCAGCCGGGCGGGATGTTGCTGCGCGACAGCGTGGTGACGGCAAGACCGGCAGTCACGGCGTTCTTCAGTCCGGAGCTGGTATCGGCAATGAAAGCGACCCGGTAGTTGCGCCCGAGCTGGTGCAGCGACTTCAACGCAAAATCGCGACACCAGCTCGAGTCTCTGTAGGTTGCGATCGGCAGCGGATCGATGTCGTGCAGCCGGTGGACGATCGAGGTCACCCAGACGGTTGGGTCGATGCAGAGCACTTCGCCACTCATCTGATCGCTCCAGTCGAAAACGACGGCGAGATCGAGCTCATCGCGTTCAAGGGCGGCGATGTTGCGGACGGTATAATCGCAGGAGATCGTAACCTCGACAGCCGGATGACGCACGGCGAAGGCCGCAAGTGCGGCGGGCAGCACGGTCTGGCTATATTCCTCGGGAATACCGATGCGAACCGGTCCGCCGAGCGGCTTGCTGCGGATCGTCGCTGCCGCCTCGCTCAGGAGATCGATGACGCGCCGCGCATAGGGGACAAGCTGGACGCCCTGACGTGTAAGGACGACCCCTCGAGCGCCGCGTTCGAACAGTGCTTCGCCGATCGTGTCTTCCAGCTTCTTGATCGCCGCGCTGATCGCAGACTGCGTTCTGCCGACGCGCTGGGCGGCCGCCGAAAAATTGGTGGTCTCGACGACGACGAGGAAGGTCCGGAGAAGATCACTCTCGATGGGCTCGCGCATGGACAGCCATAGAAAAAATCGATGCCATCCATCTCTACTATTCGTTTGTCTGATGTCAATCGCGGGTGCAGAAAGGAGGTGCGTTCGACTTTTCCTCCTTCGAGAATAACCCGCGTGACCATTGACCATCCGGCCAGGCACCTCGGTGCCGGCGAGCGCGAGAAGGGCATCCTCCTCGTCATCGGGGCGACACTTGCCTGGAGTGCCAGCGGGGTCTACTCGCGGCTCCTGACGACAGACGTCTGGACGGCGATCGCCTGGCGCTCGCTGTTCGGCGGGTTGTTCCTGCTGATACCCTGCCTGTTCCTCGAAGGCGGGATATCACGAAAGCAATGGCGTTCGGTCCTGCATCCGTCCGGCCTGGCGATGATTGTCTGCCAGACCGTCAGCCAGGGCTGCTTCATCGGGGCGCTCTATATGACCAGCGTCGCGAATGTGACGATGATCTATTCGACCGCACCCTTCATCGCCGCCCTGTTCGGCTGGATCATCCTAAAAGAGGGCGTCGGACGGCGCACGCTGATTGCCGGGGGCATTTCTCTTCTGGGTGTCGTGGTCATCGTCGCCTCGTCGATCGGCGGTGGCACCGGGTTCGGCGACCTCTTGGCGCTTGGCATGACGGTCTCCTTCGCGCTCGTCATCATCATCCCGCGCATCAATCCCGAGGTGCCGAGCCTGCCGCCAACGGTTGTCAGCGCCTTCCTGACGCTCGTCATCTTCGCTCCATTCGGCTCGGTCGGCTCGCTTGATCTTCACAACTGGATCGTGCTGGCAGCTTTCGGTGCGACCAATTTCTCGCTGGCGCTTGTGCTTTTCCTGGCCGGGGCCAGGCGAATGCCGCCGGCCGAAGCTGCGCTGATCGGGACGATGGAGATCGTGCTGACCCCGTTCTGGGTCTGGCTGCTGTTTTCCGAGCAGCCGCCTGTCGCCACCTTCTTCGGCGGCGCCATCATCTTCGCAGCCGTTCTCTGGCATACCGCCGTCGATCTCAGCCGCAGCCGGCGGGCGCATGCCGGCTAGAAAGCGACGCCGATCGGATCGTCATTTCAGGCGCCATGGGTCAGAATACCGGTTCGATTGCCACTCCCACCCAAGCAAAGAGTGCGGACATGTCCTCCAAAGACCCCCTGCTGCAGCCTTTCCAACTCAAGCACCTGACGCTGAAAAACCGCGTCATGTCGACCGCTCACGAGCCGGCTTATTCGGAAAACGGCATGCCGACGGATCGCTACCGGCTCTATCACAGAGAAAAGGCGAGAGGCGGCATCGCGCTGACCATGACGGCGGGATCGGCGGTCGTCTCGCCTGACTCTCCGCCATCCTTCGGCAATCTCCACGCCTATCGCGACGAGATGGTGCCCTGGCTGAAGAGACTTGCCGACGACTGTCATGAGTTCGGTGCGGCGGTCATGATCCAGCTTACGCATCTTGGCCGCCGCACAAGCTGGAACAAGGGCGACTGGCTGCCCGTTCTGGCGGCCTCGCCGATCCGCGAGCCGGCGCACCGGGCCTTCCCGAAGGAGGTGGAAGACTGGGACATCGAGCGTATCGTCGCCGATTATGCAAGCGCCGCGCAGCGCATGCAGGAAGCCGGCCTCGACGGTATCGAAATCGAGGCTTACGGCCATCTGCTCGATGGTTTCTGGTCGCCGGCAACCAACCGGCGTGAGGACGAATTCGGCGGCTCGCTCGACAATCGTATGCGTTTTTCTGTCATGGTCACGCGGGCGGTTCGCAAGGCGGTCGGGCCGGATTTCATCGTTGGCATGCGTCTCGTCGCAGACGAGGACTGGGAGAAGGGCTTGTCGCGGGAGGAAGGCATTGAGATCGCATCACGATTTGCCCGATCCGGCGACATCGATTTTCTCAACATCATTCGCGGCCATATCGACAGCGATGTCGCGCTCAATGAGGTCATCCCGATCCAGGGCATGGCATCTGCCCCGCATCTCGATTTTGCCGGAGAGGTGAGGGCGATCACCAAGTTTCCGGTCTTCCACGCCGCGCGCATCGGGGATGTAGCAACAGCCCGTCATGCGATCGCCGAGGGGAAGCTCGACATGGTCGGCATGACGCGCGCCCATATCGCCGACCCGCATATCGTGCGCAAGATCGAGAGCGGCGAGGAGGCGCGCATCCGGCCCTGTGTCGGCGCTACCTATTGTCTCGACCGGATCTACGAAGGCGGGGAGGCACTCTGTATCCACAATGCTGCGACCGGACGCGAGGGACAGATCCCGCATGAGATCGAAAAGGCCGAGGTTCGCCGCAAGGCCGTCGTGGTCGGTGCGGGACCGGCCGGCCTCGAGGCCGCCCGTGTGCTCGCGGAGCGCGGGCATGTGGTCGATGTCCTGGAAGCAACGGGAAAAGCCGGCGGACAGGTCAATCTGCTCGTCCGCAATGTCAGACGCAGGGAGATGATAGGCATCATCGACTGGCGGCTGGCGGAACTCGAGCGGTTGGGTGTTCGCATGCATTATGATGTCTACGCAGAGGCAAACGATGTCCTTGCTCTTGAACCCGACCTCGTTGTCATTGCGACCGGCGGCATTGCGCAGCAGCCCGAACTCGATGCCGGCGATGAACTCGTGACCTCCTCCTGGGACATCCTTTCTGGCGGCGTCAGGATTGCGGATGCGGTCCTACTCTTCGATGACAATGGCGGACATCCAGGCATGTCGGCCGCCGAAGTGATTGCTAGAAGCGGCGCCGAGCTCGAGCTTGTGTCACCCGAACGCTTTTTCGCGCCCGATATGGGGGGCATGAACCACGTGCCCTACGCCCGTACCTTTGCAGAACGGAACGTCAGGGTCACCATCAACACGCGGCTCAAATCCGTCCGGCGCGACGGCAATGCTCTTGTCGCCGTACTCGGATCGGATTTTGCAGACGGCGCACAGTGGGAGCGGCGTGTCTCTCAGGTCGTTGTAGAGCATGGCACGCTTGCCAATGATGGGCTTTATCTTGAACTGAAGCCGCTTTCGCGAAATCTTGGAGCCGTGGATTATGCCGCCTTGATCAATCGTCGGGCGCCACTGCCGAAGCTCGGTAGTCAGGGGCGTTTCGATCTCGTGCGAATCGGCGATGCGATTTCCAGCCGCAACATCCATGCTGCCGTTTATGACGCTCTGAGATTATGTTCGTTGTTTTGACCTCTTGGCAATTGCCCTGCGTTTGTCAGATGGCAAGCCGTCATCTGCCATCTTGATGGCGAGACCGGGCTACCTTATATTTTCTGCGAAGGAGACCGCAATGGCCGCACCACAACTCTCTGTTCGAAGCTCCAAAGCACGTGATTTGGCACACAGGCTGGCTCGGCGCGAAAATCGTTCGATCGCTGAAGTGGTCGAACGAGCGCTAGAAGCTTACGAGATACGCGAGGCGGGGCGCGAACCTGCGTCCAGCTTCTACTCGCGTGTAAATGCGCAGGCTGCCGCAGATATCGATCTGGATGCTGTCATCCGAGAAAGCCGTCGTCCTCATCAGGGCATTGAGCTTTGATATTTCTCGATACGAACGTCGTCTCCGAGACGTTGAGAAGGGATCCCAACGAAGCCTTAATGGCCTGGCTGGTTCGGTTCGACGCGGAATTGGCCCTGCCCACTGTGACAATCGCCGAGATCGCTTTCGGCATTCAAAAGATCAAGCCGGACCAGCGTGCCGATCGCCTCGAACAGGGACTTACAGAGTGGCGTCGCCGGTTTGCCGATCGGATGTTTGGGCTTACGGAGGAAGCCGCGCTTGCTTACGGAGAAATTATGGGGCGGGCGGTTCGTCAGGGGCGAGGAATGTCAGCACCCGATGCAATGATCGCTGCAGTTGCTCGCGTGAACGGCGGACGCCTAGCCACGCGCAATCTCAAGGATTTTGAAACAACAGGTCTCGATCTCGTCAACCCGTGGGATTTTTGATCTGATCCGTCTCCAGTTTTTGCTGGCCCGATTTCCGACGCTTGGCAGCCGCAACAGCTATATTGACGATCACGAATTGCTGAGGGGCGCCGATGAGGCACGACAATCAACGACTGAGCTACGTCCTGTTCCTCATCGCGGGGTCAGGACTCGTGACCATCGCGCGCGCAATGACGCTCTCTTTCCTTGCCATCAAGCTGCAGCAGTCGTTCGGGCTTGGTCCGGCCATGATTGGCGCGCTTCTGGGCATTGGCCCCTGGTAGGCGCTGTCGCGGCTCCCTTCGCGGGATCCCTGTCGGACAGGGTGGGACGCAAGACGATGCTAACGCTTACCCTGCTTTCCATGGCTGTTGCGCTAACCTGTATGGGGTTGGCTGAGACCGTGCTGACATTTTGCATTGCCCAGATCGTTGCTGCCATCGCTCTGGCAATCTATGAACCGATCTCACGTGCGCTGATGAGCGACGTCTGTCCGCAGCCGCTGCGCCTCAAGTATTTCTCCTGGCGTTACACGGCCACGAATGTCGGCTGGGCCATCGGACCTTTGATGGGGATTGCTGCTGGGGCTGCCTCCACCATTCTTTTCGTCATTGCAGGTGTTGTCTACGCGATGTTCGCGCTTGCCCTGAACATGTTGCACGTTCCAATTCACCAGAGCGACGATGTTTCCAAAGCACCGGCTTCGCCGCCATTGCTTGAGAGCCTGAAGGCGGCGATCCGCGATCCGCGGTTGGCCTTCTTTGTCAGTGGCGGCACATTGCTGATCGCCGTCTATGGCCAATGGTCAGCGACACTCGCTCCGTATCTCACGGCAAATGTCGCCGAAGGCATGCAAATCTACGCCTATCTCGTTTCGATCAACGGTGCGGCTGTTCTGATCGGGAATCCGTTTGCCCACAGGTTCGTCGAACGTGCAGGCGCACTCAACGGCCTTGTGATCGGCTGTATGCTGTTTGCCTTCGGCGAAGTCGGGTTTCTCAGCGCCGCCGGCTTCTGGGGGCTTGCGGTCTCGATGGTTGTTTTCACGATCGGAGAGATTCTCGTCGTACCTTGCGAATACATGCTGGTCGACGGCATTGCGAACGATCGGAGCAGAGGCAGCTATTTTGGCGCTCACTCGTTCTCAACCATCGGCAATTTCATTGGACCGACTCTGGGCGGTGCCATGCTTGGTGCTTTTGGCGGGCCTGGCATGTTCCTGTTATTCGCCGGGTTCGCGGCCATCAGCGCGATTTTGTTTGCCATAGGGACACGCATGCCGCCACCGAAAGCAGCGGCACAGCAATCCTCGGCCGGTTCGCCGGAAGCTGCAACCGGGCCATATTTGCGCGACGCCTATCGTGTTGCATGAATAGTGACATTCGCGGGGAGGATCTCCAGTTCAATCAACGAGGAAATCGGTGTTCGAGGAACTTTGGCCAGTGTGCTTCGCAAGCGCCTGGCCTATTTCCGGTCGTTGCGCAAAACGATTGCGATAAATCACTGGGCTAACCCCGTAATGTCGACCAAACTGAAGTCGTAGGTTTTCAGCACTTCCGAGTCCTGTCACCCTTGCGATGTCATCAGGCACGGCAGAATTGGTCTCCAACAGAATGCGGGCCTGCTCAAGTCGCTCCCTCTGGATCCATTTGAGCGGTGGCAGGCTGGTCAGGGCGTGAAAGCGGCGCTGAAAGGTACGTTCGCTCATGCCGGCATGGCGGGCGAGAGAACTGATTGTGTGCGGGTAGTGCAGGTTGGCCAGAATGTGGTCCAGGATCGATGACAGCCGATCTGCCTCCCGCCTGAGCGGCACGGGGCGCTCGATGAACTGGGATTGCCCACCCTGGCGATGGCTGTACATCACCAGCCGGCGCGCCACCGTATTGGCGAGCTCCGTCCCGAAATCCGAACGGACGATATGCAGGCACAGATCGATGCCTGCTGAGCTGCCTGCCGAGGTGAGGATATCGCCCTCATCGATATAGAGGCAATTCGCGTCAATCTTGATGGCGGGATAGCGCTGAACCAGGCCCTCGGCGAAACGCCAATGCGTTGTGGCACGGCGGCCATTGAGCAAGCCGGCGGCCGCGAGCACATACGCGCCCCCGCAGATGGAAACGATGCGGGCGCCGCCCTCATGAGCGCGAACCAATGCGTTGCAGATCTGATCGGGTACAGGCTCGTCGGGTCCACGCCAGCCGGGGACGATGATTGTTCCGGCCTGGTGCAGATCCGTCTCAGTGCCTGTTGCCGCGACCGTTAAGCCTCCACAGGCATTGAGCACCTGATCCTCCAGCGAGACCGATTTGAACTGATACCAGTCGGGTCCTGCCTCAGGTCGGGCCAAACCGAAGATTTCGGCCGTGATCCCGAACTCGAAGGTACAGAGGCCATCATAGACGAGGCTGACGACACGCCTGTTTGCAGGAAAGCGTGCGTTCTCAGTTTTTGGCATGAATGCCGTCTTATCTGGCAATCCTGCCGCTGGCAACTCGTGCTGTCGGCATGCGACACGGTCACCCGCCAACAAATATGGAGAAACCAGATGAGCCGCGATACCGAATTGCTAAATGCGATACAAACCTATTTCGATGCGCTCTACGCTTGCGATCTCTCGCTCTTTGACCAGATCTTTCATCCAGCCTGTAGCCTGTTCGACGCTGACGAAGGCGCAATCACGGTGGACCCGATTGCAAATTATCGCCAGGTGATCGCCAGGCGAGAGTCTCCCGCGAGCCGCTCGCAAGACCGTGAGGACGAAATCATTCTGATTGATTGGCTTTCGCCAGCTGCGGCCACCGTGAAGGTCAGGCTGCGGATCCACGCCAACATCTTTATCGATCATCTTTGCTTCGTGAAAGGCATTGATGGCTGGCGGATCGTCGTAAAGGTCTGGCACCTTGAAAGTGTGAGGGCGTCGTCGTAGCGCCGAGATCGAGGCAGGAGGGTAAAACATGATCTTATCGTACGAAGAACAGTCGCCATCGATCGATCCCGATGCCTGGGTAACGCAGGACGCGACGGTCTGTGGCGATGTTACCATCGGTGCGGGTAGCAGAATCATGCATGGTGCTCGCTTGGTGGCGGAAGCCGGTGGATCCATCCACATCGGACGGAATTGCATCGTGTTCGAAAATGCCGTGATCCGAGCCACCAGTCGTCATGACTGTTCCATTGGAGACCATTGCATAGTCGGCCCTAACAGCCATGTGGTAGGCGCGCAAATTGACGGCGAAGTTTTCGTCGCAACCGGGGCAGCCGTGTTTCACGGGGCGCAGATCGGACGCGGGTCAGAAGTCCGCATCAACGGAACCGTGCATTTGCGAACGCGGCTGGAGCCGGGCTCAACCGTGCCGATCGGATGGGTCGCCGTCGGTGACCCGGCGGAAATTCTGTCCTCCGATCAGCACGAAGCCATATGGGCACTCCAGAAGTCACTGGACTTTCCCGGTTTCGTTTATGGCGTAGATAGAAGCTCACCCGATGTGATGAAAACAATTACGTCGCGCTTGTCCGATGTTCTTGGAATTCATCGAGCCGAAAGCAGTTGTTAGATGCCACGAAAACCCCGACCGGTTCGAGATTCGCCTTGGCTCTACCGCTGCCATTAGGGCTTCCATGGCGGCGTCGGCCATCGTCCTTGCATAGAGGCTGGCCAGCGGGTAATCCATTGGCTAAGGAGTTCCCGAGCTGTTCATTTTGCGCCACTCTTCGTACTCTCCGCGGGCATCGTCATGCAGCGGATAGTAGCGCTGCAACGACCCGCCCCCCATGAGCTTCATGCGCGAGAACTCTTCCCAATCGTGATGCTTTTGCGATTCTTCGATTACCTTCGAGGCCATTGTGACTGGAAGCACCACCACCCCGTCATCGTCGGCGACGATGATGTCTCCGGGGATGACCGTGACGCCGCCGCAGGCAATCGGAACGTTGACGGCGTTGGGATAGATGCCAGTCTGCACATGATAGTTGGGCGTCCAGCCGCGTAGCCATAGAGGGAGATCCAGCTTCTCGACATTGGGCCGATCGCGCATGCAGCCGTCGATCACGATGCCAGCGCCGCCTCTACCCTTGAAATAGGTCGACATCATATCGCCGAAGACGCCCGAGCTCATGTCGCCGCGCGCGTCGACCACGACCACATCGCCCTCCTGCACGTAATAGAGCACATGGCGGTGCAACTGCGTCTCCGGATTTGCATATTCCCCTTCGGTGAAGAGGTCCGGCCGCTGCGGCATGAATTGAAGCGTCAGGGCCGGCCCGACGATCGACTTCCCTCGGCTCTGCGATACCGGACCGACCATATGCGGATTGCGGAAGCCCATGTGGCCGAGCGTACCGGCAATGGTCGCGGCGCCGATCTCCTTCAGCGCATCGATCAGCTCTCTGGGCGGTCGCGTAATATCGGGCGTATGCGTCATTTTAGGCTCCGGTGGATGAAACTACCAGTTTGTGACAGAACCGTCGCGGCGCTTCAGGTGAGGCGCTTCCCAGAAACGAAAGCTCTCCGCCTTGATCGCCTCTTCGTTGACCTCGACGCCGAGCCCCGGCAGGTCGCTCACCGGATAGTCAGGGCCGTCGAGGCGTGGTTGCACGGGAAAGAAGTCGGAATTATCGAAGCCGAGCTTTGCTTCGGGCGCCCTGGTCTCGAGCCAGGCGAAATTCGGCACCGCAGCGGCGAGATGGATGGTCGCGGCTGTGCAGACTGGACCAAGGGGATTGTGCGGCATCAGGTCCACATAGTGCGCCTCGCTCCAGCCCGCGACCTTCATCGCTTCAGTGAGCCCGCCAACGTTGCAGACATCGAGCCGGTTGAACTGATGGATGCCGCGCTCGATATAGGGCAGGAATTGCCACTTGCTGGCAAATTCCTCGCCAATGGCGAAGGGGATGTCAGTCATCCTGCGCAGGGATTCATAGGCCTCCGGCGTTTCGTCTCGTATCGGCTCTTCGAGGAAATCAAGCACGCCACGGCCGAGCTTGTTGCAGAAGCTCGCCGCCTCTGCCACCGACAGCCGGTGATGATAGTCGATGCCGAGGACGACGTCGTCGCCGAGCGCCTCGCGCGCCTTGTTCAGCATCCGTGCGGTCGCGCCGATCGACTCGCGCGGCTCGAAGATGTCGTTGCTGCTTTGCCCGATGGGGAAGAAGCGGATCGCCTGCCACCCCTGTGCGCGCAGTTCGCGGGCTCGTTCGATGGCAACATCGCCCTCGGCCTCGTCGCCGGTCGAGGCGAAGGTCGGAATGCGGTCGCGCTGCTTGCCGCCCAAGAGTTGGTAGGCCGGCACGCCCAGCGCCTTGCCCTTGATGTCGTGAAGGGCAATGTCGATCGCCGAAATCGCCGCCTGCAGAACGCGCCCGCCTTCGAAATATTGGCTGCGATAAATTTCCTGCCAGATTCGGCCAACCTGCATCGGATCGCGACCGATGAGAAACTCGCGATAGTGCTCGATCGCGCCGGTCACGGCCTTCTCGCGACCGCTCAAGCCGCTCTCGCCCCAGCCGAAGATGCCGTTGTCGGTCTCAACCTTGACCAGCATCTGATTACGCGTTCCCACCCATACTGGATAGGGCTTGATCGCCGTGATTTTAAGCTTCGCAGTCATCCACGCCCTCGTTTCGCACGCATCCGCCTGGTCTCAGTTGGCCTTGAGGGCCATTTCCGTTTCGCCGTCGAACAGATGCATCCGCTCCTGATCGAACTCGAGCCAAATCTGTTCGTCGGGCGTGACGGCAATGGTTGGCGGAACGCTGACATTGACGATGGCGCCGGAGAGAAACGCCTGCACGAAGGTGACGTCTCCGGTCGGCTCCACCGTGTAGGCCTTGGCAGGGACGCTTCCAGGCATCGCACTTTTATGCAGTTTGATCGTCGAGTGGCGTGCGCCGAGCACGACTTTCTTGGTGGATGACCTTGCGACCTTCTGGGCGTTGCGTGGCGAGAGTTCGAGGCGCCAGCCCTCCGCGCTGGTCAACACGGCCTCGCCGCCTGCCGTTGACGCCTCTAGCGGGACAAGGCTCATCGCCGGGCTGCCGACGAAGCTGGCGACGAACATGTTCACCGGATGGGCAAAGACCTGCGCCGGAGTATCGTATTGCTGCAGGTAGCCTCCGTTCATCACCGCCATCCTGTCGGCCATGGTCACGGCTTCGAGCTGGTCGTGCGTCACGTAGATGATCGTCGCCTTGAGGTCCTGGTGGAAACGCTTGATCTCCGAGCGCATCTGCACGCGCAGCTTTGCGTCGAGGTTGGAGAGCGGCTCATCCATCAGGAATACCGCCGGATCGCGAACGAGCGCGCGGCCGAGCGCCACGCGCTGCTGTTGGCCGCCCGAAAGTTCGCGTGGCTTGCGCTCGAGCAGCTGCGTCATGTCGAGCACGCGCGCTGCTTCCCTGACCTTTTTGTCGATCTCGTCTCGCGGCAGTTTGCGCATCTGCAGCGGGAACGCCAGATTCTTGTAGACAGATTTCTGCGGATAGAGCGCGTAGTTCTGGAACACCATTGCGATGTCCCGGTCCTTGGGGTCGAGGTCGTTGACCACCCGGTCGCCGATGACGATGTCCCCAGATGTGATGGGGATAAGCCCTGCCACAAGATTGAGCGTGGTTGTCTTGCCGCAGCCTGAAGGGCCGACAAGCGCAACGAATTCGCCGTCATTGACCGTCAGCGAAACATCGTTGACAGCTTTGAAGGCGCCATAGGTCTTGACCAGATCTTTGAGGACCACGTGGGCCACAGGCAACTCCCCTAGTGCTTGACTGCGCCTTCCGTGAGGGCGCGTACGAAGTATCGTTGAAGAACGAGGAACAGGACCACGACGGGCACGCTCATCATGAAGCTTGCCGCCATCAGGCCCGGAAAATCCGTCGTGTTTTCCGAGAAGAAGCGCTGGATGCCGACCGGCAGCGTCAATTGCTCGTTCTTGGAGAGGAAGGTGTAGGCGTAGATGTACTCGTTCCACGCGCCGATGAAGGAATAGATCGCCGTGGCGATGATGCCCGGCGCCGAGAGCGGCATCACGATCAGGAGGAAGGCCTGGAACCGCGTTGCCCCGTCGATGCGTGCGGCCTGCTCGAGCTGGACCGGGATGTTGTCGTAGAAGCCCTTCAGGAGCCAGATTGCCAGCGGCAGGCCGAATGTGAGGTAGGTGAGGACGAGCGACCCATGCGTGTTCACCAGCCCGATTGCGCGCATCAGGATGAAGAGCGGCACGAGAAAGATCACAGCCGGGAACATGTTGCGAAGGAGGACGGCGAAGAACAGAAAGTTCCTGCCCGGGAAGGTGAAGCGCGAAAAGGCGTAGGCCGCAGGAACTGCCACGATCACCGAAAGGATGGTCGTGGCAGTGGAGACGAAAAGGCTGTTCCAGAAGAAGCGCAGGAAGTCCTGGCCGACGCTGTTTTGCGGATCGAGCAGCTTCTGGTAGCTGTCGAGGGTCGGTTGGTCCGGCCACCATTGCGGCGGGAATTGCATGGCCGCGAAGCCGGATTTGATCGAGGTCAGAAGCATCCAGACCATCGGCAATGCAGTGTAAAGCAGCATGAACACGAGGAAGATGCGTCCGCCCCACCGCCATCCATCGATGCGCGTACGGCGACGTGTCTGGCTTCGATGAACCGTCTCGGCAATCGCGCTCATTCGCTTCCGTCCTTCCGTTCGTTACCGCTCAGCGCACGGACGTAGAAATAGCCGAGCGACATCAGGATCAGGAACAAGAGCACCGAATAGGCCGATGCCACCCCCCAGCGTTGGCGGCCAAAGGCGAGTTCATAAATGTGGGTGATCCAGATATGCGATGCGTTCGACGGCCCCCCGCCGGTCATGATCCAGGGGATGATGAAAGAATTGAAATTGGCCACTGCGAGCAGAAGGACCGTCACCGTCGAGACGTTTCTCAAGTGCGGAAAGGTGACGTGCCAGAACCGCTGCCACGCATTGGCTCCGTCGACTTTCGCGGCGCGCAGCAACTGGTCGGGAACCGTCTGCAGGCCAGCCATCATCATGATCATGGCAAACGGAAACTCTCGCCAGATGTTGACGACGATCAGCGAGGGCAGCACCGTGCTGACGCTGTCGATGAAGTTCGGCGGCCGATCGGCCAATCCGAGGCCGACCAGCACCGCGCCGATGATCCCGAAGTCCGAATGGTAGATCCACTTCCAGATATAGGACGCGGCGACCGCGCTGATGACCCAGGGAATGATCAGGATGGCACGCAGGATGCCGCGGCCGACAAAGTCGCGATGGAGCGCCAGTGCGCAGGCAAACCCCAGGACAAATGAGATGAAAGTGGATCCCAGTGTCCAGATAAGAGTGTTGGAGGTGACTTTCCAGAACACCGGACTTGTGAGGATGGCGGTGTAGTTGTCGAGGCCGACAAAAATCTTGTCACGAAGCTGCAGGCCAGGCGGTGTATTGAAGAACGACAGCTCGATCGTATAGTAGATAGGGTAGGCGATGACGATGAGCATCACGGCGATCGAAGGAAGCACATACGCATAGTCAGCGCGATGCTCCCAAATCTTTTGCAGCACGCCGGACCTGTCGGGTTGCAGTCCTCGGCGCGCATCGGCCTTATCAGTCAAGATCGTCACTGTGCCTGCCCTCGTTCTTCGGAAGAAACCGGCTGCAATCTCGGCGCAGCCGGTCAGATCGTGGTCAGGCTCGGACTAGAGACCGCCATCCATCAGGTCTTTGACCTTCTTGGCCGCGTCGTCCGCTGCTTGGTCGACGGACATGGCGCCGGTCAAGGCATTCTGCAGCATGTCCGGTATGATGATATTCATGATCTCGGGCGACTGTGGCAGCGCCGGGAACGGGATGCCGTATGGCAGCATCGAGGTCGTGACATCAAGGAACTTGATACTATCAAGACGCTCCTTCATCCATTTGGTCTTGAAGCCGTTAAGGTTTCCCGGGTTAGAGCCGGCATAGGCCATCTTCAGTGACCATTCGGGGCTCGTCCACATGCAGATGATAGCCTTTGCAGCCGGCTCGTCTACCTTGCCGCCCTCGACATATTCGGGCTTCAAGATGTGAATGTTGGAGCCGCCGAACACGACGGCACGCTTGCCGTCGGGGCCTGTCGGAATCAGGCCGTAGCGCATGTTGTCGATGACGGTCTGCGCTTTTTCCTTGTCGCTGCCCGTCGTCTTCTTCTGCAGGTCGAGCATGACGTTATAGTCGGACGGGTGCGAGATCATCATGCCGAGCTGGCCAGCGAGGAAGAGGGGCTGGTTGTCGGCCTGCTGATTGGTGAGCGCCGAAACCGGAACCGACTTGTCGCGAACATACATATCGTACGAGGCTTGCAGCGCCGCCTTGCTCTGGGCGGTGTTTAGCTCGACCTGCTTATAGGTCGGGCTCGCGGTGGCCTCGTCAAAGACGCCGCCGCCATAGGCCCATAGCTGCGGCATGAAACGGTACGGCGTATTGCCGGCATTCTTGCGCGCCACGAGGCCGTAACCGGCAATGCCGAGCGTGTCGTGGATCTGCTTGGAATATTTGACGACGTCGTCCCAGGTTGCCGGAGCCTTGTCCGGATCAAGGCCAGCACGCTTGAAGATGTCGGCGTTCCAGATGAACGCCATCGTCTCATTATTGGTTGGGATGCCGTAGGTCACCCCCTCCCAGGTTACGGCCTTCATCGCACCGGGCCAGAAGTCATCGGTCGAATACCCGATATCTTCGGGTTTGAGCGGTTCCAGATAGCCCTTAGAGGCGAATTCGGTGCCACCAAGGATTTGCAGGCGCACTGCCATGGGCGCTGCATTGCCTAGAAGTGCAGTCCGGAACTTGTCCAGAAGATCATTATAGGTGAGCGCTTGTTCCTCAAGCTGGATGTTTGGATAGGTTTTGCGGAAAGTCTCGAAGAAGTCCTTGTAATACTGGCGCAGGAGGTCGGGGTCGCCCTCGAACACGCCCTGATACCAGAAAGTCAGTCGCCCCTTGTAGTCGAGCGGAGTGACCTTGGCGCAATCGCCGGCCGTGTCGAACTCCTGTGTGCCGGCGATGGAGCGTACGTATTCCGGCGACCACTTGCTCAGGTCGACCGGCGCACCCCGCGCAGACACGGACATCAACGATACCATCAAAGCAGTCGAGATAGTGCCGCGCAAAACCGCACGGCGGAGTGAAATCCTCGTCATAGGTAACCTCCCAGGTTTTCTCCCATGCCGCTCTGCGTCGAGGCGAGCGGTCTTCTCCCCGGCCGCAGGACCTTCCCTGATGTATCCCTTCGACCTGATCATACGTTTTCAGATCACAGATTGTCTGTCAATGAGAGAAATCGTACATTGTTTTGGGAAAATTCGCGTGATATCGGAATGATCTGTGTATTGATTGGGGACCATCTTGGCCGAAACGAGCGATTTTAAAGCGCAGCCACCCGAAGGCATCGACGCTATCGGGGCCTCCAGTGAGGGTGCCTCGCTTTATCAACTGATCAGGGAAGACATCATCGAAGGGCGGCTTGCTGCCAACGAGCGGCTTGTTGTCACCGATCTCGCCCGGCGCCACGGCACCTCAACCAACCCCGTGCGCGAGGCTCTGCAACTGTTGCGCGGGGAGGGCTTTGTCACCTTCGTTCCCAACCGCGGAGCGCGCGTGAGGCCCATAGATCAGGATTTCGTTCGGGACATCTACGAGATCGGGGTCTTGATCGAGCCCGCATTGACGAAATGGTTCGTGAATATGGCCACCGTCGAGGATATTGCTGAACTCGAACGCATCCAGAGCCTGATTGAAGAGAATAACTTCGCCGACCCGTTCAGGCACAGCGAGCTGGACACCGCCTTTCATACCGTCATGTACCAGAAGCACTATAACCGCCATGCCGCCGAGCTTTGGTGGAAGCATCGCGAAGTGCTGCGAGCCGTGAGCCGGCGTTTCGACTTCACGCTCGCCCGACGTGCCGCGATCCTTAGCGAGCATCGCGAGCTCATCGCGCATGTAAAAGCGGGACATGCGAACGAGGCAGCCGACCTTATTGCACGCCATGTCGAGGGCTCCGGCCGGCACATCCTCGAACATATGCGTGCGCGTAATGCCGCTCGGGCAGGATAGAATCCATAACCCTTAATATCGTTATCCCCACCACTTCAGTTAAAGGCAGTCGAGATGAAAATCACCAGCGTTCGGCCGTGGCTTATCAAATCCGATGCTTCTTATTGGGGGGAGTTCCTGTTCGTTGAAGTGACGACCGACGAGGGGGTGAGCGGCTGGGGCGAGATCACCACCACGACAAGGCTCGCCAATCGCGCCCTCTGTACGATCCTGCGGCAGATCGGTGCCGCTATTGCCGGCGAAGACCCGGCGCGGATCGAGTATCTGTGGCACAAGATATTCCGCAGCTTCACCTACATGGGCAGTCGCGGCGCCGCAGTCGAATGTATAAGCGCCATCGACATCGCCCTCTGGGACATCCGCGGCAAAGTTCTTGGCAAGCCAATTTACGAACTGCTTGGCGGACCGCTGCGCGATGAAATTTCGCTCTACACCCATCCCAACCAGCGCAACTTTACGAGCAAGGAGGCGGTCGTCCGGGAGATTCGAGACATCGTCGAGTCTGGCCACACTGCACTCAAGTTCGATCCTTTCCCCTACCAAGGCCGCACTGCCGATGGGCTGCCTCGCGAACAGCGGGACGGCTACCTCGATGGCAGCATGACCCGCAAAGATGAGCGCGAAGCCGCTGAACTCACGGCCCTGATCCGCGAAACGGCGGGGCCTGATGTCGACATCCTCATCGATGCGCATGGCCGGTTCGACGTTCCGACCGCCATTCGTCTTTGTCGCAGTCTCGAGGAAGCTGGTCAGATCGACTGGTTCGAAGAGCCCTGTCCGCCGGAGAGCCTCAGCGCCCTCAAGCAGGTCCGCGAGAAGGTCAGCGCCGCAATTTCGTGGGGCGAGCGCGGCCACACGAAATGGGATTTCGTGCCGGTGCTCGAAAACAAGCTCGCCGACTACATCATGCCGGATGTCACCTGGACCGGCGGCATCACCGAACTCAAGAAGATTTCTGCCTTATGCGAAGCCTACTACATCCCGGTCTCGCCGCATGACGCCGCAGGGCCGATCAACGTGGTTGCGGGCGCGCAGGTGATGATGACCGTTCCGAATTTCTACAAACTCGAAACGTCGGAATGGAACCTGGGCAAATATGATCACCTCGTCGACAGACCACTCGATGTCTCGAACGGCAGCCTCACGCTTACCTCCAAGCCCGGTCTCGGCGTCGAAATCAACCGCGACTACCTCCAAGATCACGAGATAGAGCTGGACTAGCTGGCCACGCCCGACGCCACCCCAAAGTGCCCTCCCACCAGAACGAGGATAAATCATGCTAGAGGCAGATGGAGCCGACGAAGCGCTTAATCGGGTGAACACGCATTCCAGGCCGTCCGATCTTCGCATCACCGACATGCGGGTGGCCGAAATCGTCGGCGCGCCGTTCACCTCAGTGCTGCTCAAGATTTACACCAACCAGGGCATCGTCGGGCTTGGCGAGGTGCGCGACGGTGCCAGTGCCACCTATGCGCTGATGCTGAAGAGCCGGTTGCTTGGCGAGAACCCTTGCGACATCGATCGACTGTTTCGCCGGATCAAGCAGTTCGGCGGGCACGGGCGGCAAGGCGGCGGCGTGTCGGCGGTTGAAATCGCCTTGTGGGATCTTGCCGGTAAGGCCTATGGCGTTCCCATCTACCAGATGCTCGGTGGCCGGTTTCGGGACAAAGTGCGCGTCTACTGCGATACCGACGCCACCGTGCCGAGCGGTACCGAGACCGGCAAGCGTCTCAGAGAGCGCATGGCGCTCGGATACACCTTTCTCAAGATGGATCTGGGGCTGATGCAGATCGCGGATGTGCCCGGTGCGGTCGTGTTTCCGGCCGGCTCTCTGGAAGGATACCGTGACGATCCCCGTCGCGGGCCGCTGAAGACCATTGAAGAGCGGCGTCTGCGCAACGCTGCCTACGATGTGCATAACGTCCAGCACCCGTTTACCGGCTTGCATTTTTCCGACAAGGGCCTCGACCTGCTCGAGCAATACATCGCCGAGGTTCGTGAGGTCATCGGCATGGATGTGCCGCTCGCCATCGACCATATCGGCCATATCTCGATGCAGAACGGCATTCGCCTTGCCAGGCGAATTGAAAAATACGTGCCAGCCTGGCTCGAGGATGTGATCCCATGGCAGTATACCGAGCAATACCGACAACTGCAGGACGCCACCACGGTACCGATCTGCACCGGTGAGGACATCTACCTCAAGGAGGGCTTCGAGCCTCTGCTCAACAGCGGCGGCGTCTCCGTTATCCACCCTGACCTGCTCACCAGCGGGGGCATCCTGGAGACCAAGAAGATCGGCGACATGGCACAGGACCATGGCGTCGCCATGGCCATCCACATGGCAGAAAGCCCGATCGCCGCCATGGCCGCCGCACATGTCGCCACAGCAACCGAAAACTTCATGGCGCTCGAATACCACTCCGCCGATGTCGACTGGTGGGACGATATCGTCACC
This sequence comes from Rhizobium sp. BK275, assembly GCF_014193555.1. Classification (NCBI taxonomy): domain Bacteria; kingdom Pseudomonadati; phylum Pseudomonadota; class Alphaproteobacteria; order Hyphomicrobiales; family Rhizobiaceae; genus Rhizobium; species Rhizobium sp. BK275. Next base: position 7,602 of record NZ_JACHZL010000001.1, on the reverse strand, counting down.
GGCCCTCCGAAGCCTCTGGTGAAGGATGGTTTCATCACTGTTCCGGACAAGCCGGGTCTGGGGATTGACGACGTCGTCGACGAAGTGATCTCGCAGCATCTGCAGCCGGGTGTCACCGGCATTTGGCGGCCTACGGATCACTGGGACGATGAGTATTCCTGGGATCGCACGTGGAGCTGAAGCGAAAGGGAACGAAGATGAAGATCACCGATCTCCGCTGCGCCGTTATCGGCAGACACCCGATCGTCCGCATCGTGACGGACGAGGGCCTCTATGGTTTGGGCGAAGTCGAATTCACCAAGTCCTACCTCAAGCCCTTTGTGCTGCATTTCCGCGAGGCGCTGATCGGCGAGGACCCGACTGATGTCGAGAGAGTGATGCTGAAGATCCGCCAGCGGGGTTCTTTCAAGCCGTACGGCGCGGCGGTGAGCGCAATTGAGCATGCGCTGTGGGATATTGCCGGCAAGGCCGCGGGAGTGCCCGTCTATAAGCTGCTCGGTGGCAAGGTGCGCGACAAGGTGCGCGTCTACAACGGTTCGATCCGCCAGAAACGCACGGGTGACCGGCCGGAGGATTACGCCGCTGACGTCAAATGGATGATGGCGCAGCCGCAGAACTTCTTCATGGTCAAGCAAGGCATCTCGTTCCACTCCAACATGAAGGATACCATCGAAGGCTTCCATTACGGCGTGACGCAGAAGAAGGCCGGCTATCACGGCGCCATGGATCAGGGCGTGATCAGCGAGCGCGGTTTCAATCACATGCTCGACTGCGTGATCGCAATGAAGGAAGTGCTGGGCGACAAAGTCAGCCTGGCGCTCGACTGCGGCCCGGGCTGGATGCTGCCCGATGCGATCAAGTTCGCTCGCGCGGTCGAGAAGTACAATTTGATGTGGCTCGAGGACATGCTGACGGGCGACTATGTGCCGTGGGTCAATCCGCAGGCCTATCGGGAACTGACCACCTCCACCTCGACGCCAATCCACACGGGTGAGCAGATCTACCTGCGGCACAATTTCAAGGAACTGATCGAGACGCAGGCGGTGCGCGTCATCGGCCCCGATCCAGCCGATATTGGCGGCATTGCCGAGCTTAAATGGGTTGCCGAGCACGCCTACATGCACTCGATCCTGATGGCACCGCACGGCACCGCCAACGGCCTGCTGGGCCTCGGCGCGTTGATCAATGTCTGCGCCACGTTGCCGGCAAATTACGTCGCGTTCGAATATCCGAGTGCCTCCGATCCCTGGTGGGAAGATTTGGTAATCGGCTTGCCGCCGCAGATCGTGAAGGACAGCATGGTGGACCTACTGGAAGCGCCGGGCCTGGGTCTCGATATCGACGCTGAAGGAGCCAGGAGATATCTCAGCGAAGAGGATGCGGGCTTTTTCGACTGAACCTGCCTCCCAATGCGGTCGTCAATCTCGCGACCGACACCGTTTCCGGCGGAGATGCGGCAGGCGACCGTTGAAATGCACGGTACGAAATTGATGAGAAGTTCCATAACGTATGTTATGCGATCTTTTTGGGGATTTTAGTGAACAACCTGTCGAGGATTGTTCATGAACCGTATCGTATCCGTTCTAATCCGGCCTCTCGCCTCTCGCATTGGTGCGTTGGGCGCAAGCGCTGTCTCCGGCGCTATGGCCGTTGATCCGGCTCTGTCGGCCCGCGTTGAAGCGTGGGCCGCTGCCGGTGTCCTCCTGTTGGCGGACCTGCTGCTGTCAGCGAAGCGGGCCAAGTCACAGGAGGGTCGTTAATTCCTGAATTTCCTCGCTCCCGTTATCGGGGGCGCGTTCGGCCTTCTTGGCGGGGCGATGAAGGATAAGTCTGCGAAAAAGCAGGCCGATCAGCAGTTCAAAAATGACATGGCTGCGATGGAATTGCAGCGTCAATGGGACCTTGAGGACCGCGACGAAGCGCGGGCCTATTCTCGTCAGGTCTATTCAATGCTGGTCGAAGACGCGGAAGCGGCGGGGTTCAACCCGCTGACCGCGCTGCGTAACGGCGGCGGTGCGAACTATAACGCCGCTGCCGGTATGGCTCCCCTCTCCCGCAAAGCGCCTGTGAAGCAGGCGGTTGGCGGCTCGGCGGTAGGCGATGCGCTGACCGGGATCGGGGATTTCATCTCAAACTTTGATCCGTTCGCGGATCAGAAGCGCGAGCAGGAATATCGGCTGATTGAAAGCCAGATTTCCGCGCTCAACGCGGGCGCGCTTTCCGGCGCTCCGCGTGGTGCCGCATCGTTCGCCCAGGGCGATTTTGAGCGCCGCCCGTCTGGCGGGGCCGGTGCACTGAGCAAGGCGAATAGGCCGGGCGAAGGAACCATTGTCGGCGGCGATAATCCAGAGGTGTCGAGTATGGGGTGGAATGACGGAACATGGGGTCTGTTCCATGCTCCGTTTATGCCGAACGGTGAGACGGTTGAGACCATTTATGGCGACAACGAGATTTTGAGCACCCTCTATTCGGCTGTGAAGATACCGATGGATGGTGCGTACAGCGTTTATCGCAACGGCTGGTCGGCCTATGAGGCCGGTAAGAAGTGGTGGAAGTCTAAGCCCGACGTCAAGTTCGATCCCAAGTATCGCGACGAGTATTTCAGAAATATACGTGAAAGTGTGCCATCGCTCGCGCGCTGATCTAGTCAGTGGCGATAGCAACGAGGGCTGCGATTGCGCCTATTGCGAGTGCAAACGGTAGTAAACGCAAGAATAGGCGGAAAATCCACACGTATAGTTCGATGTATAACTTAATGAGGGTCGGCATATGTCCTCCAAGAGAAAACCCTGCGCCGCCTGTATGCGGCGACGGGCGAAGATAAAGAAACTTCTACGAGTATTCAAGAAAGGAACTCGAAAGTGAAAGCACCGAATGCAAGTGACATGAACCGTATGCGTACGCAGCCGCTTGTTGCGCCGCGTACCATGCGCCGCCAGTCGGCGCGCGGGATTACCTCCCTGCCCGCTGGCAAGATGGTGCCGATTGCGGCCTTTCCGCTGTTGCGTGAAGACGCTGTGAAATCGGGCCGTCTCCGGTTCAACTTCGAGCACATGGAGACGGCGGAAGTCCTCATGAATGCCATCAACGTCCGCATGTTGGCCTATTTCGTGCCCATGCTGGCCCTCGACCGGTTCAACGGCTCAATGGATCAGCTCAACCTCTCCTATGAAGGCAAGCCGCCGCTAGAAGGCGAAGCGGTTGTGCCATATATCGAGCAGGTCGCGTTCGGCGCGCATGGCTCGAACGCCATTTATCGGTATCTCGGCATGCATGGCCGTGAAACGCAGATGGTCAATTCGGCCTATGTCGAGGCCTATAACCAAATCTGGAACTTCCGAGCGAAGAACCGTTCGCCGGACCTTTCCCTGCGTACCCGTCTGCAGGCCGATCTGGCACCAGCCTTTTGGGCGCATGATCAGTTCCGCCACATGGTGCCGGATTTCGATCAGGCGATTATCGACGGCGAGGTGCCGCTTAACATTGTCGGGTCGCAACTGGCCGTCTATTCGGCAGGCGGCGGCAACACGATCCCGGTGAGCGGTAATCCGAAGTTCGTGACGGCAGAAGGCAACAAGGATATTGCCGTCAAAGTGACGACTGGCGACGTTTACACGACGCCGGCCGCTACCAACAATCGCTCGGTAACGGGGATGGCCGGACTAACCGCTGGTTTGGCGGGCGTCTATGCCGAGCTGCAAGCGAACGGCATTACCGTGTCGCTCTCCAATATCGAGATGGCGCGGAAGACGCAGGCGTTTGCCGAACTTCGGCGCCAATACAATCAGCATGATGATTACATCATCAATCTGCTGATGGATGCCATCAATATCCCTGATCAGGCGTTTAAGCAGCCGATGCTCCTGGCCGATAAGCGGACGATCTTCGGGCAGGCGAAGCGCTACGCGTCGGACGCCGGAAACCTGACGGAAAGCGTCGTCAACGGAATGACGGCGCTGGATATGTCGATCCAGTTGCCGCGCGTCGGCATGGGCGGCGTCATCATGATCGTTGCCGAGATCACGCCCGATCAGTTGTTCGAGCGGCAGGAAGACCCCTTCCTGACGGCGCTGTCAGTCGATGATCTGCCGCAATATCTGCGCGACACGCTCGACCCTGAAAAGGTCGATGTCGTGAAAAACAGCCGCATCGACGTATCCCATGCAACGCCCAACGGGACGTTTGCATATGAGCCGCTGAATGCGCGGTGGAATATCGACGCCCCGCGCGTCGGCGGCGTCTTCTACCGTCCGACGGTGAATTCGTCGTTTGACGAGGATCGCCAGCGTATCTGGTCGGTCGAGACGCTCAACCCGACGCTTTCGACGGACTTCTATCTGTGCACGAACATGCACACCAAGCCGTTCGTCGTGACGAACCGCGATCCGTTCGAAGTCGTCTCCCAGGGCGATGTTTACATCGAAGGAAACACCGTGTTCGGCGGCCATCTGGTCGAGGCCACGAATGATTATGAACAGGTGCTTGCGCAGGTGCCGCAAGCCCGTATCGAGAAGGCTTGACCATGGTCGTGAAACTTAACTCTCTGGCCCGTTGGACCGCCCTGCCCGCAACGGATGCCATCGTGTTCGATGGCTCGGATGTTGCGGAGCGCCGCGTGCGGATCAATTTCAATTTGGAAGCCGTCACCTCGTTTTTCATTGGTGACGAAACTGGCGAAAGCTTCCTCTGCACGCTTGGGCCGGGGCTCGACACTGTCGAGTTCAATATTGCCGGTTCGTTCAAGGTCTACGCCGAGAAGGGTAGCGGCATTGTCCAATACCAGAGCGCGGACCTCGAGCCCACGCATGCGGAAGTGGTCGATCCGGTGATTTTCACCAAGATCGCACAGCGCCGCCATCGCAATCCGGAACTGGAAGAAATGATGTTCCGTATGCAAGCGAACATGGAGCGGCGTTTCGCGCTCCAAGCGGATGAAATCGCTGCGCAGTATGCGCGCCAACTCAAGGAAATCGAGGATGCAAGAGCAGCCGAAACCGTCGTTGCGCCAGCGCCTGTTGCAGCTGGTGGAAGTGAAGTACCAGCACAAGGCGCAGCCGGTGAAAAACCCGGCGAAACTGCCGGAGCGCCTGTTGCAGGCGAACAACCGGGAGGCGGCAGCGGTGCAAGCGCCTGACGAACTCGGCGTGGTTGACGGATCTACCTATGGCGCGGAACTCCGCGCCATCATGGACAGGTCGTTTTGCCTGGCGGAGCGCTACAGGGCGCAGCAAGCCCGCGCGGATCGCGCGGGCAGTCACCCCGACATCGTCGAGTTTGAACGGCGCTTCACAGCGCGGTTTCGAAAACTCGGCGTGCCCATGTTCGCGCACTGCTTCGTGCGCGGCATGGTGGAACAGGACAGCCTTTTTGCGGCTGGCCTGTCCAAGGCCCACGGCGGGCAAAGCCCGCATAACTACGGCCTCGCGGTGGATATCGTGCATGGCACGAAGGCGTGGGACCTGACGCGCAAACAGTGGGAGCTGGTCGGCCATGTTGGTCACGAGGTTGCCCGCCAACTCGGCGTTAATGTCGAGTGGGGCGGCGACTGGAAGTTCTACGATCCGGCCCACTGGGAGATCGCCAATTGGCGAGATATCGGCACGTCATGGTACGAGCCGCTGCGTACGCCTGAAGGCCGCGTCTAGCGGCCTGCCGCACCGGGGCCGTGCCATGCTTGCATGGCCCCGGTGAATTGAGCGTAGCGAAACTAGCGGGATATCGGATCAGCGTGCTATGAGCCGCGCCGCATCCCGTAAGTTGTAGAGCTCCCCTTCGGCATATGAGAAGCGCGCCCGCCGTTCGTTCGGCGGTCGCGTAGTCGTGCCTATCCCCCAGCCCGCTTGGATCAAAGCTGGCTGTAGGGCTGGGGGATAGGCGCGGCGGGCACACCCTCCCCTTGGTACTAGGTGCATTTAGTGACAGGACACCAAAACGCATGTGCTTGAACCCCGTGAAAATCGCTGATGTCGGCTTTGTGGCCTGTCGCGAATGCTGGCAATGCCGGGAAACCAAAATCGATGATTGGGTTGGCCGGAACATTGCCGAAAGTAAGACTGCAAAGGCCTCGCATGTGGTCACGCTGACCTACGGGCAGGATCGCACAACGGGCGATATCGACCATATCCGCGCAGCCGTGCTGACTTACTCCGATGTGCAAAAATACCTCAAGCGTCTGCGTACAAACGGGTATCCTCCGAGGTATTTCGTTGTGGGCGAATACGGCTCGATGAAGGGCCGCGCACACTGGCACATCATCCTCTATTGGCAGGGCGAAGTCCCTGACCATAAGCTCCGTGAAAACTTCATGGAGAAGCATTGGCCGCACGGTTGGTCCTATTGGGACAAAGCATCGCCTGAGGCGGTGCGCTATGCGTGCAAGTACCTGCTGAAAGACCCTGCGGACGAAGAGCAGCAGGGCTGGGGGCCAATGCCATCTAAAAAGCCGCCGCTGGGGCATGACTACTTCCGCTGGTTGGCGGATGAGCATGTCCAGCAAGGCTTATCCCCTCAGAGCCTTTTCTATTCGTTCCCCGATGTTCGGCGGATCAATAAGCACGTGCGCGCCTCCGGCGCTAAGTCGCTGCGTGAGAAGGCTAAGCCTGTGCAGTTCCGCATGGGTGGAAAGACGGCCGAGAATTTTCTCGGCTATTTCCTCGATCGGTGGCGGGAAGTCTACCAGGACGATCCGCCGCGATCGGAACCATTGTGGGCCTATGAACATAAGCTCCTCGAAGCGTATCTCGCCCGAATCGAAGAACCTCGTTTCGAGCGCAAGGCGAAGGGTGCCGTCCCTGTGGCGGCTCCTTTCGAAGGTGCGAGGGTGCAGTTTTGCGAGAAAGCAAACTGCTATTTCACTGACACAGGCGACAAGCGTCTGTGGTATTCATTCGATACCGATGGAGATGCCGTATGGCACGAAAGCATAAGACCAGACGCAAACAGAACGTCCGACCGGAGGCCGCAAAAGCGCGTGTTGCTCCAAGGCAATCCGCGCGCGAAGAAAGACCCGGACAGCGGGTACTTATCGGGCTACCGGCAACAGTCAAAAGGCGAGTAATGCAGCTATCCAAGTCGGCTCCGGTTCACTTGGATGTGCGGTCGTCGCTTGGGGTCTCTAATCATCGTGACCCCGCTCCCACCTCCCTGCCCTCCTCGGCGCAAGCGAGGAAGGCGGAAAAAACCATAACGGAAAAACACCGTCCTCAATCCAAGCTGTCTCTGACGCCTCACACTGAGCCTGACGCTAGGAAGTCGTCCCCTGTGGCGCGCGAAGTAAATACGTGTAAAAAGCGTCCTGACAGCAAAAAAGCAGCCCGTTCTAAGGGCGGCGGCGGTGGAAAAAAGTACATTCCGTGGTGTGGGTAGTTGACGAAAACCTGCAAATCAGATGTACATGAATTGTTCGCCGCGTTGTAGCGGCGAGAAACTCCCTAAGTGATTGAAAATACACTGTCACTAAACCCCTGAAATTCCATACCGTATGTTATGCGACACTAAAAGCACAAACGGTACATTCTATTTCCAAGCGCGACATGCCAGAAAAACAATGGCTTCCCTTTGGAGATTTTGGAATGTCTCGATGCTATTTGCAATTGACCCTCG